>NZ_QZVT01000010.1 GCF_003602275.1 Arthrobacter cheniae
GATCTCAACAAAGCTCGAGGGCCTGAGCCCGGTGCAATACCGAACCCAAGCCCTCGCGGCCTAACCTTTGCTAAGCCAGTCCAACTTTTGGGGTGCAGTTCACTGTGTCGGTCCCCTCTTCTGTGGGCAACGCATCTGCGTAGTCCTTTCCTCTGGTCGTGTCGGTGTGCAGCGCGGCCGGTGCGCGCGTACCTGGTGCGCTGCACCTGAGCCTCTGTGAGCTTGAGTGCGAGGACGGCGGTTCGTCGCCGGCGACCACAGCTCGAGGTTCCCACAGCGGCGGCGAACCGCCCCGCCCACTTGTGGTGAGCTGACCGCCCGATCCTTCCCCGTGGCCCGGGCCGGTGGTGCAGGGCCGTCTATCTCCCTGCACCACCGATGTCCGGTGCTACTCGGCGGCGGCGAACTCTTCCGCGATCATTTCCTCTTCCATGGTGCGGATGTCCTCGAAAGCTTCGGCTTCCTCCGCTTCGTCGGCGGTGTCGGCATCCTCGGGGTCGGCCTGCTCGGTGTCTGCTTCACTCGCTCCGTCCTCGGGCGCGACCTCGGGGGCAGGAGCCTCTTCGGGTGCGGCTTCGGGTACGACCTTGGGGGCGGGGTGAGTGATCAGGCGTTCCACGTCACTGAGGTTGTATCCCCACATAGCGAGCTGGGTCAGGTAGAACTTCGTGGTGGCCCCACCGTCGCGCCATGACTGGCGGTAGGTGCCTTTCTCGAAACCTGCAAGGACCATGGCGAGGATATTCGTTTCATGCCGGGCGGTCGGGCGGCTGGCGATCTTCACCAGTTCCCGGCTACCACCGAAACGAGTCTCCGTCGTCTTGCCGGTCAGCAGTTCGGCGGCGAAGTCGCTCTCGTCGTTCAGTCCCTTCGCCACTGTGTAGGAGTGGGAGGCCATGGCCTGCGCAATGAACCGCAGCGCGTTCTTCGGGGTTGTCTTGCCTTTGAGCAGTCCCTTCACGAACTCGATGCGGACCACCTCAGCGGCGTCCCATGCCTTGTTGTTCTCGATCACGGTCCGGCGTTCGGCTTTCTCCTCCTCGTTCATCTTCCCGGCGCGCGGTGCGCCCGGCTTCACGAACCCTGCTGCCTTCCAATCGGTGTTGACGTAGGCCGTCGCGAGTCCTGAGTAGGTCCACCGGACGTAGGCGGCGTTCGCGTCCTCCACCGTCAGCCGCTCCCCGGTCTTGGTGCGCAGGTCGGTGATGTCAGCAATCGGACCCTTGTAGTCGTAGTGCGTGAATGCTGAATTCTCGATGATCGCCAGACCTGCGGCTTCGGCTTCGGCCTTACCTGCCGCGACCGCTGCCTCCCGCTTCCGGTCGTCCCGGATGCGCTGCGCGGTGTGGTCGAAGCTCTGCGGGGCCTGCTTCGCAGCGGTTTCCAGCTTCTCGATTGCTTCGGTGTCTCCGGCGAATTCCTCGATCACTGCGGCCATGTCCAGCGTCATCCCTGCGGCGAGGAACGCGGTCGCGGTGTCGTCGGAGCGGACTTTCAGGGCCGCGTCCACGGTGGCCTTCTTCGCCCCGGTCTTCCGGGCAATCTGCGTTGCCGACACACCTAGCAGGGACAGCTGGTGGAAGGCTTCGGCCCGGTCGTTGTCCGTCAACTCGCGGCGCTGATCGTTCTCCACAATCTGCTTGGCGAGCCGGTCGGCTTCGCTGAGGGAATCGACCACGTACACCGGGATGGTGTCGAGGTTGTTCTCCACGGCGGCGAGGGTGCGCCGCTGCCCGTAGAGGACGTGTACGGTGCCGTCCTCGATGCGGTGAGCGACGACGGGCTGAATGACTCCGTGCTCCTTAATGGAGGACAGGAAAGCCTTGTCGAGGTTCGCTTCGGCGCGCACGTTCGCGTCGATGGTCAGGGTGGCGGGATTGATCTGTTCCAGAACGGACATATCGGTTTTGCTCCTTCGTTGCGGTGGTGGAGTCGAGGCCCTGTAGTGACCAGCAGCGGACCCTTTCTCCGGCGTTTTTTACCTGCTGGCGAACTCGTTCGCTCGTTCCCGACGGAGCACTGTCAACCCGAAGGGCAGGGCCTGCCAAAAACCTCGAAGGAAATAAGCGACGCAGGAGCGCCGTAGAGGTTTGTGGCCGGCCCCGTCGCGCAGCGATTGACGGTGTGGAGCGGGGGCGCATAATCCGTAGGACAGCAGCAAAAAAGACCCCGGCCCGGATGCGACGAAGGAGCAGCCTGACCGGTGACAGGCCGCAGCGAAGCGAAGGACCATTGCCCTGCTCGGAGCCCTGGCGGAGAGCAGGGAAGCACTAGAACCGCCGGCTACCCACGACCGCCGGCCGCCCACGGAGGCCTGGGCGCGTTGGTGGGGTATGAGAAAGGGCGGCAGGGCTGGTGTGCCCGTGCCGCCCTCCGTGCCCGGCTAAGTGCTCTCAGCCGATGGTGTGTCTAGGCGAGGAGATCCTTGTCGGCCTCGGGTGTCCACACGATGTCAACGTGCGAGAAGTGAACGGGCCCGGCTGTTACCTGGTCCTCGAGCAGTTCTTCCACTGTCGGCGCTGTCAGCTGCGGGAAGTGCACGGCCAGGCTTTCGCTGAACGGGGTTGTCATGGTGATGCTCGGGGTGGTTCGCGCGATGTGGTCCGTGGTTCCCATGCGTGTGTCTTCCTTACTCGGTGAAGTGATTTCACTGTACGTGCTGGCGCGGCCGGCACCCGGAGGTCGCCTGGCGGACTAACCCTGTAGGTGGAGCTCGTGGCTGGTGGGTGTGGTCGCGTCAGCGTGTCTGGCGGCGGCCGGGGGAGTTGGCGGCGGAGGCCGCCGCCCGCGCACCCAACGAAACTGGCGGCACTCCCCGTGGTGCTCCTGCGCTCCGGTGAACGGGAAGAGGGCCGGACTCCCGTGGGGGTGTCCGGCCCTCGGCCTATGGTCTAGCTGGCCCCGTGACCGGGTGCCTGGCTAGTGACGGTTGCCCTGCGGGTACGCGGTGGCCTCGTTCTGCGCGGCCAATGGGACGTAGCTGCGGCTGACCAGCTCGCGGAGCAGGCGGGACAGCCGGTGCTGCCCGTCGATGTTCAGGGCCTTCGTGAAGTAGGCGATGGCCACGGAGGACGATCCCCGGTACCAGCACAACCACCCAAGGAAGCAGAACAGCGCGGCCCGGTCCTCGATCGGCGTGTACGCGAGGATCTTGACCAGCAGGTCCTCCGTCGCCTCCACGCGGGACCAGTCCGGCCGTCCCTCGTACTGTCCGATCAGCACCTTCTGAAAAGTCGGCTCGTCGTCGGCCGCGCTGATCGCGTCGGCCATCAACCGTTCACGGATGGACTTGATGTTCAGGTAGCAGACCAGTTCGCACGCGGCCCTCTCGTCGATGTCCTCCCCCAGCGCTTCGTTCCACTCGGCGCGGGCATCGCGCATCTTCTGGTGGTCGAACTCCAGATCATCCGGGGCACCCAGCCGGTTGATCCAATACGTCGCTTCGGTGATCGTCGCGTGCGCGTCGTCGGAGCCGATGAACGCCGGATCTACGGCCGTGGCTTCCGCGCTCGATCGCGTGCTGTACCCGCGATAGATCATCTCCGCGTTCACCGTGCTGTCATGGACCTCGTCCAGCGGGTTCAGTGTGCAGCACCCGCCGTCCTCGCAGAAGTACGTCGTGTATCCCTTGTCGGTGACCAGCCACCCGTTCCGCAGGGACCACCCCGCCCGCTCCATCTCGGTCTCAAGGGCTTTCGCGTACTCCATGTAGGGCTTGGCGTGCTCGTTCTCGCCCAACAGGGCGGCGTCGGCCACATCATTCGTGTAGACGAACAGCAGGGCTCCGTCGGCGGCAGTGTCGGCAAGCAGATGCCGCATCATGGCCTGCGCGTAGTCGACTGGGCGGACCGCTTCGGCCGGGGTGTTGCTTCGCAGGGTCAGGCCGTTCTGCTGGCCGCGCATGGTCATGACCACGAAGGATTCGCGGGGCTGGAAGCCGAGCGTGGTCGGGACGTAGGCGAGCAGGTCAGCCGCCGTCGAAACGGTGAGCTTGTTGTTGTGCTGGGTGTTCTCGTTCATGGTTGGTGCTCCTTCGTTGCGGTGGTGGAGTCGAGGCCCTGTAGTGACCAGCAGCGGACCCTTTCCCCGGCGTTTTTTGCCTGCTGGCGAACTCGCTCGCTCGTCCCCGACGGAGCACTGTCAACCCGAAGGGCAGGGCCTGCCAAAAACCTCGAAGGAAATAAGCGACGCAGGAGCGCCGTAGAGGTTTGTGGCCGGCCCCGTCGCGCAGCGATTGACGGTGTGGAGCGGGGACGCACAATCCGTAGGACAGCAGCAAAAAAAGACCCGGCCCGGATGCGACGAAGGAGCAGCCTGACCGGTGACAGGCCGGAGCGAAGCGAAGGACCATTGCCCTGCTCGGAGCCCTGGCAGAGAGCAGGGAAGCACTACAACCGCCGGCTACCCACGACCGCCGGCCACCACACTCCCCCGCCCACGCCGCTGGGTCTCGTTATCGGTGCTGCCTTGTACCGTCCGGGGTGTGGAACAGAATCGCTGGGTGCATCGCGTAATACGCGCAACCCATGGCCGAGTGCCATTGCTTCGGAATTACCCGTGCGAGCTGAGAAGACGAACACGCCTTGAAAGGTGGAAGCGGGAGCTGAACTACCAGCTCCCGCTTCCGTACTGCTCTTCTTGCGTTTCCCCGCAACGAGGAAATCTATTGGGCCCGGTTCTTCTCCTCGGCGAGAGTCCGTCGGCCTGGCCGGAGGGCCCCCGGTGCTACCGGTTCCCACTTCCTGCCCTGGTTGTGCTTGCGCTGCAGGCGCTTCACTTCACGCATCACACCTGCCTCAATCAAGTCTGTCACAGACCGGTACCCCTCCGCGGCTCCTGCCGCGAGGAACGCAGCGCGCACCTGATCGGCGTCATCTTGGGTGAAGTACGGCGTGAAAGACGCCGGCTTGCGCTTACTCACCTACTACTCCTCATCGTCGAAGGCTCCTGGCGGCGGCGGTGGCTTGGTGTCACCGCGCAGCTGTTCGAGGTCAGCCCTGCTGTAAGTCTGAATGAGGTCTTTCCACTCTGCCGGCGGCTGGAACTTGTGCAGCGGGCAAAGGGTGATCTGCTCATCCGCGACATAGGCCCAGAGCTTGGGTGTTCCGTTCCCGGTAGTGGTCAGTGGGGATGTCCGACCGCACTCGGCGCATTCCGCGACGCGTTCGCTCGTTGGCAAGTTCATGGGCATCCTTCCAGTGTGTCAGCGCACCGCCTAGGTTTCGTGCTGTCCGCCGGCGTGCTGGAGTGCCGCGCAGCGGCTTTAGATGATGTTGCCGTTAGGCCAGTCGTAGAGTCGGGCGAGGCGGACGATGGACGTCGGCGTGCCGTCTTCGGTGAACTCGAACCCTGAGTGCTCATGGCTTCCGCCAGCATGGGCGATCGCTGCCAGGACGAGGGCCAACACGTCACGGTCCAGGCCCGGGATAACGTCTCCGAGGTCAACCAGCGCTCCCCCGTCCCCAAGGGACGCGACCAGCAGCAGGAACCGGCGTTCGCCACCGGAAAGCCCTCCAAGGTTCTCCTCAATCGCCTCGAAGTCGACATAGGGCCAGCGGCTGCCCATCCCGATCCAGGGCTGCCCCGGCCTGGCGAATCGGCCCTCATGAGCCCGGATCAGCAACTCGGTTGCCGCCTCGGTCGTGTAGGTGCCTTTCGCCCAGGACCTCAGCCCGCAGTGATGCTCGTTCGTGAGCGCTTGCACCTCGGGACTGTTGGTCATGGGCTATCTCTCTCCTACTAGACGGCCTACAGGGCAGTCGCTGTGATTAGCGTGGTGCGTTGGTGGCCAGCGTAGGGCCGGCCACCGACGATTGTCCCGCGATGCTGTGCAAAGCTGCGGGCTAGAACGGCGGTTCGCTCTCCGGCCCGTTGCCCCATCCACCGGCACTACTAGAACCAGCTCCAGCTGCTGCGGGGGCTCCCCACGGATCCTCTGCGGGCTGCTGCTGCCATGTGTTACCCGGCTGTGCTCCGCCCTGGACTCCTCCCCCGCCGTTAGCTCCCCCGTTGCCTCCGCTGGCGCCGTTGTTGCTGCGCTGGGTGCGGGTGACTTTCGCGGAGGCGTAGCGCAGGCTCGGTCCGACCTCGTCGACCTCGAGTTCCATGACGGTGCGCTTCTCGCCTTCCTTGGTGTCGTAGCTGCGGGACTTCAAACGGCCCTGGGCGATGACGCGGGTTCCCTTGGTTAGGGTCTCGGCGACGTTCTCGGCCGACTCGCGCCAGACATTGCAGCGCAGGAACAGGGTTTCGCCGTCCTTCCAGTCATTGGACTGCCGGTCGAACGTGCGCGGGGTGGACGCGATGGTGAAGTTCGCGACCGCTGACCCGCTGGGGGTGAATCGGAGTTCGGGATCCGCGGTGAGGTTCCCGATGACGGTGATGATGGTTTCTCCGGCCATGATGCTCAACTGCCTTTCGTATGGGGTGCTGGTGTTGTCATTGAATGTCGGTGCTGCTGGTAGCTAGTGGGTGCTAGGACTGGCGGACAAGGCTTGTAATGCAAGGCTTGTTTTACAAGCCTTGTCGGTGGCTGCCTACTTGGCGCCGTCGAGGGCGATAACCTGGCTGATCTTGGTTGGATTCAGGCCGGACCAGTGGTCTTCGCTGCCGTCCTTCGCGTAGACCACGACGGGTGCTTGGCTGTAGCCGAGCTCGTCGGTGACGTAGGCCAGCGCCTGGTCGTTGGTGGTGATGTCCACGGTGACGAACTGGACGCCTGCGGCGTCGAACAGTTCCTTGGTCTTCTTGCATCCGAAGCACCCGCTGGGCTTCTCGAAGATGGTGATGGTCATGGCGCTCAGTCCTTGGTTACGTATTGGTTTTAGTGAGAGTCGACTGCTGTGCTGCTGGTACTAATTCTACCGTTTATTCATCTGAATAAACAGCCCTTCTATGGCATCAAATCGACTAGTTCATCGTCTGGTTTTCGTCGGTTGGGTCGATGATTTCCAGTTGGGACCAGCTCTCGCGCACTTCCCCGGCGGCCTCGTGGAAGTGCCGGTGATCGCGCAGCTCGGGGTGGGCTTCGAAGTAGCGTCGGACGTCTTCGGCGCATATGTCGTCCTTGTCACTGACGGGCTGAATCCAGTCGTTCTCTTTGGGGTTCTCTTGCAGCCAGGCGAGCATTGCGTCTTCGTCGACGGCTACCCGGACGTAGTCGGCCTGGGTGCTGACATGGTTCATGGAGAGCAGCATTTTGGGCATCAGCGCTTGCCTGCTTTCGAGGTAATGGGATGAGGTGACGGGTCGGGCCGCACCCCGCCCGCTGGAGCGGGGTGCGGTTGCGGGTCGCTTACTCGACGGTGTCGCGTCCGTCTGTACATCCGAAGAAGGGCTTGCGGTAGCGGCTGGGAAGCTCGGCCGCCACCACGGGCAGGTCCTCCGGGCCGTCTGACTGGCCGGACTTCCAGAACCAGAACACCGATTCGATGATCGCTTCATGGCAAGCGGTCTGGGAGCGGAACCAGTGCGTTTCAGTGTCGCCCTCGACGTACTGTCCGTACCCGAACAGCTCCCCCGCGTCGTCCTTGCTCTTGGCGACCGCGAGGATGATGTAGGGCCACGATCCGGCATCCCATCCTTCGGAACCCCAGTTCGGCAGCACAACCCACGCCGTACCGGTGAGGATTTCCATCCAGTCGTACCCGTCCCCGCTCCGGTCATCGACCGGCAGGGCGGGTACGGATACCGCTTCGGCGGTGTCCTTGGTAGTGGTGTTCTCGTTCATGGTTGGTGCTCCTTCGTTGCGGTGGTGGAGTCGAGGCCCTGTAGTGACCAGCAGCGGACCCTTTCCCCGGCGTTTTTTGCCTGCTGGCGAGCTCGCTCGCTCGTCCCCGACGGAGCAGTGCTCAACGCCGTAGGTGCGAGGGTGCGCCGATCCTGGGAGGAAATAAGCGACGAAGGAGCGCCGGACAGGATCGGTGTGCCCGATGCCGGCGGAGCCGGTTGACGCTGTGGAGCGGGGGCGCATAATCCGTAGGACAGCAGCAAAAAAGACCCCGGCCCGGATGCGACGAAGGAGCAGCCGGGCCGTGACAGGCCGGCGCGAAGCGAAGGACCATTGCCCTGCTCGGAGCCCTGGCGGAGAGCAGGGAAGCACTAAAACCGCCGGCTACCCACGACCGCCGGCCACCACACTCAGAAGAGGGTGGGTGCTTCCGGGTCGGTGCCGGTGAGTAGTGGCCGGATGATCGTTTCGTTCCATCCGTGCTCGAGGAGGGCTGTGCGCAGCGCGACGGACTGGGCGTGGAACCGGGAGCGGCCTATGCCGCGCCACCGGAAGGATGAGGCGTTGGCGTGCCGGCCCTTTTGGGACCGGTCGAGCATGTTCAGCTCCTGGGTACCGGGCAGCAGGTGGGATGCTCCCCCGGTGCTGGCATGGACGCACAGCGGGACATCGCAGACGTGCATGAGAGCGATGCCTGGGTGCAGGGCTTCTCCGGTGAGGTTTTCGTAGGCGAACCGTTGCGGTCGCAGCGCGCGTTGCCTGCCGTCACGACTGACCCAGAACCGCCCATAGCCGTCATCAGCGACGGCGCCGGTCCAGATCCAGCAGTCAGTCGGGCGCGGACCCTTGATGACTTTCTCCCAGAACCGGTCAGCCTCCGCCCGGCGTCGCCGTGTCATCTCTTATTTTCCTACCGCGGCCGTGGCTATGGAGTACGTCCGCGCTCGAGCTGGGTTCGCATGGAAGCGAGCCTCATAGAGCGGTAGGGGTGGTCGAGGAGTAGGAGGTTCATTCTTCGCCAGAATCGCGTGGAGGGCTTTTTCTCCACGCGATCAGCTGCTCTGGCTGTGAAGAACTGTTCGGCTCCGATGAGGGTCTGCTGATAGGTCACGGCGAAGAGGTCGGCTCTGGTTTCCTCGCGGCGGCTGAAAGCACAGTAAAGCGCGATCGCGGCAAGTGTCAGCACCATGCCTGCCCCAGTCCAGGCGCTTGGGACGATGGTTGACTCTCCGAAGTAGCTGGCGACTATCAGGCCCGCCACCCCGATGAGAAAGATCAGCAGCCCCAGTGCGATGCCTGCGCTCGTCCATCGGTGGATGACTCTCCAAGCGTGATACCCGTGGAAGTGGCCCAGCTCGTGACCGATCAGAAAGGTCAGCCCGTCTATCAGCAGCTCCAGGGCGGCCCGGCGAGTAACCTCGACGGTCGGCGTTCCGCGGCGAACCTTGAACCGCGCGTTTATCTCCTGCTTCTTCGATCCTGTGCGGGTGATGATCCTGACCTCCGGCTCCTGCAATCCTGTCGCGGCGCAGATCGTCCTCAGGTGAGTGCGGACGATGTCCTCTGCTCGCGCGTCGTCCGCCTCGAGGGGTCCCTTGTCTATTATCGGGCCATGCGCGGCCGTGGCACGCGGTTGTGGAGGACACCGAGGCGTCGGGCGATCCAGAACAGCAGAACGGTGACCACGAGGGAACCGGCAGCGATCGTCCAATACTGGAAGTACACCGCGCAGCCGGTGAACAGGACGGCGAAGAAACCCGTGTACCAGCACGACCACCTGATGATCGTTGCGAGGGTCCGCCACGGGTGCGTGAACGCGCTGCGCAGGAGCACACCAAACAGGAACATGAGGGGTAGCGCGATAAGCATCATCGTGGTGCCTGCTTTCGAGTCGGGGTCCGCGTTCTAGCCGATGCCGCCCTGGCCTTGGTCCTGTCGGCTTGAGCACCAGTCCTGGTGCCGGGCTCTTTCCGGGCCTCCTGGGAGTCGGCATCGGCATTGAAATCGGGGTCGGCGGCGCGTGCACGCTCGAGGGCACGGCGGACACTGGCGCGGCCGACACCGAGCACCGTGGCGATCTGAGAGATACGCACACCTTCGTCGTACTTACGGACCGCGTCAGCTGTCCGCTCCGGCGTCATGACGGTAGGCCGGCCGCCGACCCTGCCCTGGCGTCGGGCCGCGGCGAGCCCTTCATAGGTGCGTTCGCGCAGCAACTCCACGTCGAGTTCCGCGAAAGCGGACATCACCGTGTAGAAGAACTTCCCCTGCGCCGTAGTGGTGTCAAAGCCCTGAGTCAGGGACCGGAACTCGATACCGCGCTCGTGCAAGTCCTCGAGAAGCCCGATACAGTCCCGCACGGACCGGCCCAACCGGTCGAGTTTCCACACCACGAGGACGTCCCCGGGGTTCAGGTACTCCAGTGCCGCTTTCAGCTGCGGGCGGTTGATGTTCGTCCCCGTAGCCGTGTCGGTGAAGATTCGGGCGGCGCCGGCATGAGTGAGGGCATCCAGTTGCAGCTGCGGATTCTGGTCCCGGGTGCTAACCCGGGCGTACCCGATGATGTTCGGCATGGCCTACCCCTCCCCCGGTTCGTCGCCGGCTATACCCCGATCGTACGCGAGTGGCCGAAAACGTTCTACAAAAGGTTTCGGTCAAAACAGTTACGGCCAAGTGTTTCGGCCACTTAAAGCGACTACTTCCGAGCAGGTCGGCGTGGTGGCCGTATACGGTGATTTTCGGCCAATACAACATGAGGTCCCTCGCGTACTGCACCTCGAAGCAGTGTCGCGTTACCTGCCCCGTCGCTCCCACGTGTTCGTGGATGAGTCCAAGGCAGGCCGGTACTACATCGCCGCGGCCGTCATCTCACCGGCTGACGTCGTAGCGACCCGTTCAGCCATCAAGAGTCTGCGTCACAAGGGCAGTTCCGCCGTGCACTTCAAGAGCGAGAGGGACGCGGTGCGCAAAGCGTTCCTCAGGGGCGCTGCCCTGACCGGCGTGAAAACGGTGGTCTACATCGTCGATGGGAAGCCCGACAAGGTTGCTCGACCTGCGTGTTTGGAAGCCCTCATACAAGACCTCTGCGAAGCCGAGGCAGAACGCTTCGTGCTCGAGCAGGACGATTCCCTTGCAGCAACCGATCGCAGAATCATCCACGCGGAATTGAAGGCCCACGGAAACACCGAGCTTGAATACAGGCACATGCGCCGCACAGAGGAGCCGCTGCTGTGGGTCGGAGACGCCGTTGCGTGGTGCTTTCAAAAAGGGGGATCCTGGCGGGCTGAAGTGGAACCGCTCATCGGCGAGGTGCGCAGGCTTTAAATGCGCGAGCCTGGCTCGTCATACCATCCGGAAGACTGCCAGGCTAACTTCGCGGGGCTACTGCCCGTTGCACTTTCCACCGTACCGGGAACTCCGCAACGGGAACAAGTACCCCTTGCAAACCAATGTGCACCCACAAAAGTAATAGCGCGGGTCATCCACCTGGGGGCGGGTGGAGCCCGAAGGGTGGAGCTCAAAGCCGTCCACCTGTGGTTGAGCAAGTCCCGACTTCCGGTTGCGCATCTTCGCCATCGATCCTGCCAGGCGCAGCGGTACAGGGCGTGGTTTTGCCAGCACCGTGTGTCCTGCCGTGCGTCGTCGCCGTTCTCTTCGTACTGCTCTGGTTCCGGCCCATGGGATGAAGATGCACCTGCTCGTGCCACCTGGCGATGGATTCCCAGGAGTGAGTGGGATGAGACCAGAGTCGTCCATTTGTAAGTGATCCGCTGACAGGGACCGGGCGGGAACGGGACGCCGGGCCAAGGGCGGATGGAGTTGTTCTGTTTGGAGGGGTCGTGTTGAAAGGGGTCGGAGTCGCCGGCCGATACGATGGTGTGCGCTGAACTCCGTCCTGTTGCCCCGCGTCTTCTTCCTAGGCTGTGTCATGTTCTCGGTTCTATCTCCTGCTCGGTTCAAGGTGCTTCTTGCGGGCCTCGTCGTGGCCCTCGTCCTTGGTGGCGTTGCCTTGTTCGGCGCGCAAAGAACGGTGTCGGCCGCGGTCCCGGATGAGGCCAGCGCTGATGCAGGCTTCTCGCGGGACATGCAGGTCCATCACACGCAGGCCGTCGAGATGTCGATGATCGCCTGGGATCGCTCGGATGACCTGGACGTGAAAACCATCGCTTATGACATGGCCACCGCGCAGCAAGCCCAGATAGGTCACATGTCCACGTGGCTGGAGAACTGGGACCTGGGTCAATCCTCCAGTCTGGAACCCATGGCCTGGATGAACGGGGATATGGAGACGGATGAGGATCCGAGCATGACTCCGGACTCCGGGCACGGAGATGGGGTCGACGGTCATGAGGGGATGAGCGACACCACCGACAGTGCAACAGGTGCTGCTACAGGTGCTGCTGCAGGTGCGGGCATGCCGGGACTGGCATCCGAGGAGGATCTGGCGAGGCTACGGACACTGACTGGTGTTGAGGGCGACAGGTTGTTTCTTACCCTGATGATCGCTCACCATCGCGGCGGGGTCATGATGGCCCAAGCCGCCCTTGGTGAGGCATCCAATGACACGGTCAAAGATTTTGCACAAAAACAGGTCATCGCGCAGCAGGCTGACATCGAAGCCATGGAAGAGATGCTTACCGCCAGACAGTGACCGGAGATGACCCGACGGAAGCCTGCCCGCTATTGGCCCCCGTCAGTGGCGGTGGTTGGATGAGCTGGTGGGCTGGCTGGCTTGAGATTCACGACAGAAGGTGAGGAGGGTGAGCGTTAGCGGTTCTTCGCCGTTGCGTTACCTTCGGGCCGCAGGTGTTACTGCGGTCATGCTCGCCCTCGCCGCCGGCGCCCACGTTTTGGGCGGCGGCTTGCTGCCCTCCTTGTGGCTTGTGGTCGCTCTCGGCGCGCTCCTGCTTCTTCCCGTCACAGCCCTGTCGGATCGTCAGTTGACGCTCCCGAAGCTGCTGGCCTTGGCCACAGTGAGTCAGATCAGCCTGCATGGTGCTTTCACGTCCCTCACACCGCTCAGTGGATGTACCCCCACCACCTCGGGCTACCCGTCGAACTTCCCGGTAGATTACCCGTCCGGCCACCGGCCACATCAGGAGGCGGTGACCTGCTCCCCCTCCCTTCCCGGCACTGATGCGAGCACTGATGTGGGCATTGATGCGGGGGTGGGTGTGGGGCTGGTTGGCGAGCTTCCGCAGGATCACGCGCATGTTCTGGAACACCCGTCGGCGACTCTCATGGTCCTGGCTCACATTGTCGGCGTGGTCCTGCTATCGATCGTGCTGGCCAGGGGTGATGCGGCGTTGTCCCGCCTCCGGGCCTGGATCACTTCTCTGCTGCCGGTGTTCTCGCGCGCATCGTCGGCGGTGCAGTCCGTTGATCTGCCGTTGTGGTCGGATCTGACCCGCCCGCATCCTGCACCGTACTTCCAGGCCGGTGGTGTCCGCGGACCACCCATGCCGCGCCCGTGCGACGCGTTGCAGCGTCCACGCCCCCGAGACGAACACCTCCAGCGCCGTTCAGGGTGCAGCGGAGAATGCGCCCGCCTCACGACATCCCCTTTTTACTTCCGTGTGTTGGCACCGGACTGGGTCCGACTACGTCTAACACCGCATGAAAGGCTTTCATCCTATGAACACCACCACTACCGGGCGGTCCTTCACTGTCCGCGCAGCGACCGCCGGCTTGGCCCTGTCCCTCTTCGGCCTGATCACCGCTATTCCCGCGCAGGCCCATGACTCCCTCGTGTCGACGTCACCGGCGGAGGGAGAGACGATCACCACCGACCCGGGCGAGGTATCCCTGACACTCACCGGAGTCCCGCAGAGCAGTGACGCCCTGCAGACAACGATCATTGAGGTCACCGCCGAAGACGGGCACCCGGCGAGCTCGGGTGAGGTCACCGTCAACGGCCCGGTCATCTCGACCGGGGTCGAGCTCGAACATGCCGATTCCTACACCGTGGACTGGCGGACCGTGTCTGCGGACGGACATCCCATCGAAGGCTCCTATGTCTTCACCTACGCTCCCGACGGTGAAGCCGTGACCCCGGCAACCACCGGTCCCACCACAGCAACTGATCCCTCCGCCTCCTCCACGGGCGAGGCCAGCAGCACAGGGACGAATAACGAGGTGACTGCCCCGACGGGCACGGAATCCTCCGCAGCCGCCGATGACGCAGGGCAAGTCGACGCAGCTCCCGCGAGCCAGAACACCGACAACAGCACAGGCACCATCATCGGTATCGCCGTTGCCGCCGTCATCGCGGCCGCGGCAATTGCTTTCTTCCTCGGGCGCCGCGCCCGGGGCGGATCTCAAAGCTAGCTACTTACCAGCATGTCGAAGGGGCCCTGCCGTCACGCCGGCGGGGCCCTTTTGGTGTTTCAACCGCTCCAGAGTCTGAGGATGTACGCCATCGAACTCTTTAAGTTCGTATGTGCGTATTGGTGCACGTATAGTGGTGGGACTTGTTCCTGCACGAGACGGGCCCCTTGTCATGCTTTCTGTTCTGCGCCGCTCGGCGTACCGCAATCTCTTCACCGCCCAGGTCGTTGCCCTGCTGGGGACTGGCCTGCTCACGGTCGCGCTGGGTCTGCTGGCCTTCGACCTCGCCGGCGGGCAGGCCGGCGCGGTTCTTGGCACGGCTTTGACGATCAAGATGATCGCCTACGTGTTCGTGGCCCCCGTGATGGCGGCCCTGGTCGAGCGCCTGCCCCGAAAAGGTGTCCTGGTCGGCGCGGACCTGGTGCGCGCGGCAATCGCGTTGAGCCTGCCGTTCATCGATCAGGTGTGGCAGATCTACGTGCTGGTGTTCATCCTGCAGTCCGCGTCCGCGACGTTCACCCCGGCGTTCCAGGCCCTGATCCCTGTCGTTCTGCCCGAGGAGAAGGACTACACCAAAGCCCTGTCCCTGTCCCGGCTCGCCTACGACCTGGAGTCCCTGGTCAGCCCGCTGCTCGCCGCGGCCTTGCTGACGGTGATGAGTTTCCACAACCTCTTCGTGGGCACGATGGTCGGGTTCCTGGTGTCCGCGGCGATGGTCCTCGCCACCCGGCTGCCGGTGATTCCTGCCGTTCAGCAGCAGGGCTCTCTGCTGCACCGCACAACCTTGGGCAGTCGGATCTTCCTGCGGGAGCCGTCCCTGCGGGGCCTGATGGCGTTGAACCTCGTTGTCGCGACCGCCACGGCCCTGGTGTTGGTGAATACCGTTGTCTACGCCCGGGACCTGTTCGGCGGGTCCAATACCGACGTCGCGATTGCGCTGGCGTTCTACGGGGCAGGGTCCATGCTGGTTGCGTTTATCGCACCGAGAGCTCTGGAGCGCACACCGGATCGCACGTTCATGCTCTCGGGTGGCGCGGTCCTGACCGTGGGCCTGCTCGCCGCGGCGTTCCTCGCCGCCACCGAGCAAAGCCGGGCGAGTCTGACCGACAGCTCGTGGGTGATGTTCCTCGGGCTGTGGGTTGTTCTGGGTATTGGAACCTCGATGATCAGCACCCCGTCCTCTCGCCTGCTGCGCCGGGTCGCGACCGATGACACCCGCAGCTACCTGTTCACTGCCCAGTTCTCCCTCTCTCACGCATGCTTCCTCCTCGCCTACCCCCTCGCCGGGTGGGTCGGCGCGGCCGCCGGCCAAAGCGTCGCAGCTCTCGTCCTCGGAGCCCTCGCCCTCATCGGCACGATCACAGCCCTGGTGCTTTGGCCCGCTGCCCCAAAACCACAACCGACACCGCCACAACCGACACTGATGCGCACGGCGACTCGACAACCACACCCTCCCCTGCACCGTCATCAGCACTGTCACCAGCACCTGTATCTGCACCGGAGATAGCGCGCAGCGCTGAACGCGGGCAGTAACGTGGACAAGGCACACACCGTCCGAGCACCGGTCTTCGGCCTGAGGTACCGGTATGGAGCGAGCGACGAGGGGGCGACGGGCATCATGGGCGAACCACCAGCTGATCCGCGGACCGGTCGTACCACCGTCTCCCATGCCGTGATCGAGGACAAGACTGATCAGTCAGGGACGACGGGGCCGAGTCTCGTGCACCCGGTCGAACCGGACGCTAAGCGCCTCGAAGCGGGAGCGGCGACGTTCCGGATGCTCTCCGATCCGACCCGCCTGCATATCCTGTGGCTCCTCACCCAAGGCCCCGCGGATGTCGGCACCATGGTGACTGCGACCGGAGCTAATCGCACCGCGGTCAGCCAGCACCTGGCCAAGCTCCGCCTCTCCGGCCTCGTCTCAACCCGCAAAAACGCACGCAACGTCATCTACAACATCATCGACGGACACCTCACCCGCCTCATCCTCGAAGGCATAAACCACGCCGACCACCGCATCACCGGCGAACCCACCCACGAATAAAACAGGACGGCCCGAACCGAGCCGTCACGCTCGGCCCGGGCCCCGACAGAACCCCTGAGTTCTACCCGTTAATTGATAGTGGGCGCTGCGTTGTCCTGCTTAACTGCTGGCCGGGTCCTGGACCTCACCCACGAGTTCTTCGAGGTAGAGCCTGACGGTTGATTCAAAAACTGAAGGACAGCCGCCGCTCCTGCACTGGCCCACAAGCCTGAAGCTTTTCGAGACACCTTGCTGAGCTAACCGCCCTGCACCCTGTGTATTTCGAGTAAATGGCAGGTTTTTGGAGGTGCATGGCGGGGTGAGAATGTCGGGCGTGGGGTTCCGTGCTGGTGGTTAATGCTGCGTGTTAGCAGTATGAACGCCCCACAGTTGGCGGAGCGTCCATACGGGAGGGTGCTGTGTTTGGCGCGGGTGAGCGCAGTATTTATTTAGAGGGGTTCTCCTCGCTGATGGATGACAGTGCTGCGCGTAGTCGCTCGTCGGCGTCGTTGGCGACTTCGCGTACTTGGGGGCTGTCACTGAGTTGGACCATGGTTTGCGGGTCGATGGTCTCAACGGTTGTGTTTCCCTTGTCGGTGCTGCGGACCACGACGTTGCATGGTAGCAGGGCACCGAGTTCGGGTTCAGCTGCCAGGGCTTTGCTGGCCAGGTTGGGGTTGCAGGCCCCGAGAATCACGTAGTCACCGATTGCCTCGCCGGCTTCTGGGCCAAGCTTGGTGGTGAAGGTTGCCTTGACGTCGATCTCGGTCAGGATGCCGAATCCCTGATCAGCTAGGGCCTGGCGGGTACGTGCTACGGCCTCCGCGTAGGGCAGCGAGACGGTAATGGCGTTCGTATAGGTCATGCTCGGCTCCTTCGATAGGTGTTCGACGGCGTGGAGATTCCAGCCTGTCAGGTCCGGGTCCTGCTTAGGCCAGGGAGAGGAACAGCTTTTCGAGGTCCTTTTTGTTCAGGGTTTCGTCGGGGTTCGTCAGGCACTGCTGCAGGCCGCTGGCGATGATGGCGAATCCTGCCCGGTCAAGGGCTTTGGATACTGCTGAGAGCTGGGTGACGACGTCCTTGCAGTCCTGGCCCTCTTCCAGCATGCGCACCACTGCGCCTAGTTGGCCTTGGGCACGCTTGAGCCGGTTGAGTACGGGGGTTAGTTCGGTGGTTTCGAGTTGCACTGGGGTCTCCTCATGAGTTGCGATCGCTACAGTCATCATATACCCCTAGGGGTTTGTTGATTACCCCCGGGGGTATAGGGCATACTGGATGTGTCTTCATCTGAGGCGCTTCCTCGAAAGGATCCCTATGACTTCCGCTTCCCCCACCATCACGACCGTTTCACCGCAGACCCTGCGCGAGTGGATCACCGAGCACGAGGACCTGGTGGTTCTCGACGTGCGCTCTGCTGCAGAGTTCGAGTCCCTGCATGTGCGGGGTTCCTACAATGTTCCGCTGCCTCTGCTCTCCGAGCACGCCGCTGAACTCGCAGAACGGCTGGGACAGCGCGTGGTACTGGTCTGCCAGTCCGGGGCCCGCGCGGAACAGGCCCGACAGCGACTAGCAGGGGCCGGCCTGGACACCGCCCATGTACTGACCGGTGGGGCGCCCGGGTTCGCCGATGCCGGCGGAGACGTCGTCCGCGGTAGCACCCGCTGGGACATGGAGCGCCAGGTACGGATGGTGGCCGGTTCCGCAGTGGTACTCGGTCTTGCCGGCGGACGGTTCGTCTCCCCGAAGCTGCGGGCCCTGGCCGGGATAATCGGGACAGGGCTTACGTTCTCGGCTGTGTCCAACAGTTGCGCGATGGGTAAGGCCTTGTCTGCGATGCCGTGGAACAAAACCGCCACTGAACCTACCCGTGAGAGCGCGATCCTTCAGATTCCTGCCGCCACCGCAGACTCCGAGCAGGCCACAGCAGCCTGATCCTCCAACATTGCAGGGCAATGTTGGATGTGGTTCAGCCGGTGCCTGCCAGGACCCTGCGACCACCCTCTGCTCTCCGATGAAAGGGGCGTAGAGGGTGGTAACGGGGGCAACAACATGAACGAAAGGCATGCCCGTGGGAACTTCCAGCCGGCTTAGATCCGTTCTCAGTAAGCCCTACACACGTGTCGGGTAACTGGGGCCAAGGCTTTGGTCGCTTCCGGGGCGACCGTGGTCGATGTGCGCAGTACTGCGGAATGGCGCACAGGCCGTATTCCAGCTGCGAAGCACATCCCTCTGAACCGTCTGCAGGCCAGCAGTGCCGGAATCCGCAAGGATCGCCCGGTCATAGCCGCGGTCTGCCAGTCTGGAGCGCGATCGGCCGTCGCTGTGCGGCAGCTGGCTGACCGTGGCTATGACGTCTACTCCCTTACGGGAGGAATGAATGGCTTGCGCCGCTCCGGAGAACTAACCCCTAAACCGCTAACCGTCTAAAGGAGAACCTCGATGTCCGAAATCACCATTACCGATGCCGACGAGCGCCGCACGCAGGACCAGATCCTGGATGTGCGTGAAGATTTCGAAGTAGCTGAAGGCATGATTCCGGGCGCCCTGCACATTCCCATGGGTGAGTTGAACGCCCGCATGGCCGAGATTGACCACGACCGCCCAGTCATCGTCGTATGCCGTAGCGGCAACCGCAGCGCCCGCGTGGCCGATGCCCTCACTGACGCAGGTTACGCAGCCGACACCATGGGCGGCGGAATGACGGCCTGGCAGCGAGCTGGCCTGCCCACCACCTGACCCCGGCTCAGCTACTTGACACCGACCAAGTGCCGCACCAGCGCCGAGACAGTGTTGAGATAGTGCCGAACTGTGTTGAGAAAGGCTGGGGCCTCATTCCAAGGCCCCAGCCTTTCTCCGTCTACGGACCAACGTCCGCCGTCGAAGCCTTCGCGTGAAAGCTCCAGGGAGGACGTCCCGTACGTGCGCATCCCGTCACCGTTCAGGAGTTGTGGTGGCGGGATGCGCCAGGTTGCCCGCGGAGGATTTTAGAGCGGCCGTATCAGCTGGTCGATTCCGTGAGCCTTCAGGCCCATGACCATCCGGCAGATCCGCGCTTCTGACTCGGCGGAGAATACCTCCGCCTCCGCCATGAGGGGCGTGTCCGGAAGGCTTTCTGAGCTGATTTTATCCGGTGTGACCATGTCATTTTCCCTTCTTGAAAGGTTTCGGATACCAGGCAAGCTGTGAAAGTAGCTGGTTGGGTAGTGGATCGTCCTCGACCCGGACGACCCTGGGTCGCAGCCTAAGCGAAACCAGATTTCACTATTATATACCCCCCAGGGTATGGCGCCACGTTTTTTCTACGCAGTCTGACGTATTTCTGTGTTCGAATGCGGCCGGGCCGACTCGCCACCTAGTAAGCGATTCACCACCTGGCAAGTACCGATGCCAATTGTGGAGCCGCGTACAACGCCGGTCCGGACCGGTATGCGACACCCCTCCTGGCTCGGGGTTTGTGGTCCACGCTGAGCTTTGAGCACAGGGCGGCACCCTCAGGCACGACATGACACCTACGGATACCCCACCGGGTATTTGGATACCCGGTGGGGTATCTGCAATACTCGAGGGGCTGGTCCGGCACGTAGCACCTCACCCTGGTAGTGCGAGGTCCTCCCGTCCCGTGCTGGACCAGCGCTTTGCACCTGGACCGCCATCTCCGCCCGTGTGGGAGGGGAAGACAAGGACACGAACTATGACCTTCACCCTCGTACTGACTCTTTTGTTTTCGGTGTTAATCGGGCTCTCGCTTGGGTTGCTCGGCGGCGGAGGGTCGATCCTGACCGTTCCGATCCTCACCTACATCGCGGGGTTCGAGCCAAAGGAAGCCATCGCCGCGTCCTTGTTCGTGGTGGGGGTGACCTCGGCGTTCAGCGCAATCAGCCACGCCCGTAATGGGCGTGTGCGGTGGCGTACGGGCCTGATCTTCGGGGCGGCCGGTATGGCGGGGGCTTTCGGTGGCGGACTCATCGGCGGCCACGCACCTGGAACCCTGTTGATGATCGGCTTCGCCCTGATGATGGTGGCCACTTCTCTTGCCATGATCCGGGGCCGCAAGAACGTGGTCGCCGTCGAGCACGGTGAGCTGCCGACCGGCAAGGTGATCATCGAGGGCCTCGTGGTGGGTCTGGTCACCGGGCTGGTGGGTGCTGGAGGCGGTTTCCTTGTCGTCCCGGCTCTGGCCCTGCTGGGCGGACTGCCTATGCCCGTAGCGGTGGGCACATCACTGGTGGTCATCGCCATGAAATCGTTCGCCGGCCTCGCCGGCTATCTCACCACCGTGTCCCTGAACTGGGGTGTAGTGGGAGCAGTTACCGTTGCCGCGATCCTGGGCTCGGTCATCGGCGCCCGGCTGGCCGGGCGCATCCCAGAAGCGGCCCTGCGGAAGGGATTCGGGATCTTCGTGCTGGTCATGGGCGTGTTCGTCCTCGTCCAGGAACTGCCCGGCACCGCCGGGATCGCTGTCGGCATCGGCGCCGTCGCCCTGGCCGCCGCCGCCGCCGTCTGCTGGTTCACCGTCCCCCGATGCCCTCTGCGGGTCGCCTCCACCGCCTGACCGCACTTCATACCACCTCCGGCACTACCGAGACCCCGTTCACTCACCAACGTTCCCTACCGGTGTTCCCCGCCAGCGTTTCCCACAAAGGGTTAGCCTAAGAAAGGACCTCCCATGGCCACCATCGACATCACCGAAGCAGACTTCGACACCACGATCAAAGAAAACGGCATTGTGCTCGTGGACTTCTGGGCGGCCTGGTGCGGCCCCTGCCGCATGTTCGCTCCTACCTACCAGGCCTCCTCCGAAAAACACGGGGATGTGGTCTTCGCCAAGGTCGACACGGAGGCTGAGCAACGCCTCTCGGCTGCAGCGAACATCAGCTCCATCCCCACCCTGATGGCCTTCCGTGAAGGAGTGCTGGTCTTCTCCCAGCCAGGAGCCCTACCAGCAGCGGGTTTGGAGCAGCTCATTACGGCAGTGAAGGACCTGGACATGACAGCGGTGCACGCTAAGGCAGCACAACAGCGCAGCACCACCGAAGTCTGACCCGGACACCAGCAGGCCTTCCCTTCCCTTCCCTTCCCTTCCCTTCCCTTCCAGCACGCTTCATCACCCCCCGATCCCATACCAGGTGGTCTTGAACGCGCCACCCATCACAGGAGGAACACCATGGACGTTACCGTCATTGAAACCCCGCAACTGGGCGACCGCAGCTACCTTGTCCACGACGGAAAGGTGGCACTGGTCATCGATGCCCAGCGCGACATCGATCGTGTGGAGGCCCTCCTTGAGGAGGCTGGGGTGAAGCTCACCCATGTGGCCGAAACCCACATCCACAACGACTACGTCACCGGCGGGCTCGTCCTGGCGCAGAAGTACCAGGCCGATTACCTGGTCAACGCCGCCGATACCGTGTCCTTCGAGCGGACTCCGATTGCCGATGGCCAGAGCGTTCAGGTCGGTGAGCTCAGCGTTAAGGCGGTAGCCACCCCGGGGCACACCCATCACCACCTTTCCTTCGTCGTCGAGCACGACGGAGAGCAGGCCGTGTTCTCCGGAGGCAGTGTCCTCTACGGCTCCGTCGGCCGTACCGACCTGCTCGGGTCCGAACACACGGTCGGCCTGACCCACGACCAGTGGGCCTCGGCCCGGCGCCTGGCCAAGGAAGCCAAGGAGCAGGCGGCCCTGTACCCGACCCACGGCTTCGGTTCCTTCTGCTCCTCCGGGCCCGCCACCGGGGCAGGCGAGTCGACCCTGGGTGAGCAGTTCTCCACCAACCACGTCTTTACCGACGCCGACGAGGAGCACTTCGTCTCGGAGCTGATCGCGAACCTCACCGCGTACCCGAACTACTACGTACACATGGGACCGGCCAACGCCGCCGGCCCCACCGAACCGAACCTGGCGGTCCCCGACTCTTTGGATCCTGCGGAGCTCAAGGCACGCCTGGACGCCGGCGAGTGGGTGGTGGACCTGCGCAACCGGGTTGCGTATTCCTCCGAGCACCTGAAGGGCACGATCAGCTTCGAGTACGGCAACGGGGGAAGCTTCACCACTTTCCTGGGCTGGATCTTCCCCTACGAAAAGCAGTTGACCCTGGTCGGTGACCGGGAGGACGTGGAGAACGCGATCCGGGACCTCTCCCGGATCGGCATCGACTCCCCGGACGCCGCCGTGGGAGAAAACCCTGCCGAACTCGCCCCTGAGGTCCCCGTGTCGTCCTACCCGCGGGTGGGCTGGGCCGGGGTGCTCTCCGACCGCCCGGACCAGGAGCCGATCCTGGATGTGCGCCGGGCCGAGGAGTACGAGGCCTCCCACATCGACGGCGCCATCCACATCCCGCTGCACGAGCTGATCACGCGCATGGATGAAGTGCCCGAGGGCCGGCTGTGGGTGCACTGTGGATCCGGCTACCGCTCCGGTGTGGCCGCCAGCCTGCTCGAGCGCGCCGGCAAGGACCCCGTGCACATCGACGCGATGTTCGACAAGGCCGCAGACGCCGGCCTGCCCATGGCCAGCTGACACGAGCGCCTGGTCGCTGCACCGCGGCCGGTCCCTCGGCCCGGGGGGTGGACAGGAATCCTCCTGCCCACCCCCAGCCGCAGCACCACCCATCCCAAATTCTGCCGGTCAAAAGAGGCCTCTTATGGAAACCCACGCCGCTCAATCCCGCGCCCGGAAGCAATTGCGCAGCCTGACGGGCATGGCGACCACGGTTCTCAGATCTCTTTTGGCCGGGTGGGAGTCGTGTTCGCGTGACTGCTTCCAGCCCAAATCCCCGCAGAGGGAACCCCGCTCCCCCTCCATCACCGTCGCCATCACGCCTGAACGGCCCCAGATATGAAGCGCCAGGGCCACACCCTTGCGCTGGGGTTGCGGGAGAACCTGGCCCAGTTCACCCTCCTCGTAGCCGTCAATGCCCTGGTGGGCGGCACGCTGGGACAGGAACGCACTGTCCTGCCGCTGCTGGCCACCGATGTGTTCCATCTGAACCTTTACACCAGTTCGTTGACCTACATCCTGGCCTTCGGGCTCGCCAAAGCCGCCGCTAATTACGCCGCCGGCACCCTGTCGGATCGTTATGGCCGCAAACCCGTGCTGGTAGCCGGGTGGCTGATTGCCCTGCCGGTCCCGGTGTTGCTGATCTACGGGCCCTCCTGGGGGTGGATTGTGGCTGCCAACCTTGTGCTGGGCATTAGTCAGGGCCTGACCTGGTCCACGACCGTGGTGATGAAGATGGACCTGGTCGGCCCGGACCGGCGCGGAGCGGCAATGGGACTGAACGAGGCTGCAGGTTATCTCGGGCTTGCCGGCACAGCTTTGGCAACCGGATACATCGCGGCCACCTATGGGCTGCGGCCCGGACCGTTCCTGCTCGGGGCTGCCTACATCGCCCTCGGCCTGGGACTATCGGCACTGTTCGTGCGCGAAACCCGCTCCCACGCGCACCTGGAAGCCAAAAGTCAGACACGCCACGGTCTCGGGAATCTGTCCACACGGGAGGTTTTTACTCTCACGAGTTTCCGGGACAAGTCCTTGTCCGCTGTAAGCCAGGCCGGACTGGTCAACAACCTCAACGACGGGCTGGCGTGGGGCCTGTTCCCCGTCCTGTTCTCCGCCGCGGGACTGTCCCTGGGCCAGATCGGGATCCTCGCAGCCGTGTACCCAGCCGTGTGGGGTGCCGGGCAGCTGGCCACCGGCGCCCTGTCGGATCGATGGGGGCGCAAGGGTCTCATCGTGTCCGGGATGCTCACCCAGGCGGTAGCCTTGGGCATCGTTGCGACCGGTTCCACCTTCAACCTCTGGTTGCTGGCCATGATCCTGCTGGGGGCAGGGACCGCAATGGTGTACCCGACCCTGCTGGCCGCCATCGGTGACGTCGCCCACCCCGCTTGGCGCGCCCGGTCGGTAGGAATCTACCGTTTGTGGCGCGACGGCGGGTTCGCCGTCGGAGCCGTCGTCTCCGGCCTGGTCGCCGACGCTTTCGGCGTCCCGGCCGCCGTCGCTGTCGTCGCCGCCCTGACCGCCGCGTCCGGGGGCGTCGTCGCCCTCCGGATGCGCGCCAATGATCACATCAACTCCTAACAGCAGCTCCTGACACCGGCCCATGCCAATCAACCCATGACGCCGGCACACACCCCGGTCCTGCAGCGTCCAACGGTTTCTCCCCTCTTGGCCCGCTTGTAACCCTCCTGCAACCCTTTCCGGAAAGGACCCAGCATGCACCGCACTGTCATCCATCTCAATGAGGCGGACCCCGCCAAGATCCAGGCCGTGCTTCAAAACACCAGCAATCTCTTCACCGCCCTCGGTGAGGAGGGACTTCAGGCAGAACTAGTCGCCCACGGTCCCGGAATCACCGTGACCACGGCCACCCTCGCCGGTGCGTTCACCGGTCCATTGGATGATCTGATGTCGCGGGGACTGGTGGTGTGTGCGTGCCGCAACACCATGACAGCGAAGGGCCTAAGCTCAACAGACCTCCTCGAAGGCGTCACGATCGTGGACTCCGGGGTAGCCCATCTGGTGACCCGGCAAGGCCAAGGATGGTCCTACCTCCGGCCTTGACTCCCCTCTGCGCTGCCCTTCAGGAAAACAGGCAACGCTGTGTACCTCCAGGGTTTCAACCCGAAGAATCAGCACAACGAACACTGCTGACACCTAGATAACACCCTGAAATCCCAGTAATGCAGGCACTAATGCAGGCACTGACTCGAACGACGAATGATAAAAGATGAGGAGTACACCGATGATGAATGGCGGCGCGGGTATGGGTGGTATAGGCGGCATGGGCTTTACGTGGATCTTCGGGCTGCTGATGATCGTGGGCTTGATCGTGCTGGTGGTTGTACTGGTGAAGACCTTCACCGGAGGGTCGTCGACTGGCGGGGCTTCCACTACAGAGAGGCCCGACGACAGTGATGGGACGCGTGCACGTTCTGGCCGGGGGCGGGAAATCCTCGCGGAGCGTTACGCCCGCGGAGAACTCAGCGCCGAGGAGTACCGCGAACGATTGCGCACCCTTGAGGAGGATGGCCTGTGAGCCCGCTGACCCGCCGCCAACTGTTGACTCTGGGCGCTGCCGGAGCCGGCGCCACCGCCCTTGGTGGGACCGGCTTGTGGTGGACCACCACTGGCGACTCCGGCTACACCGGCGGTGGTGGTGGTGACCTGATCCAGCCGCAGGTGTTGGCCAGCCGCGACCGCCTACTCGAACTGGATCTCACCGCCGCTCCCACGCAGATCCGGGTCGGCGGACGGGACGCGTCCCTGTACGCCTTCAATGGGTCCCTGCCCGGGCCGACTCTGCGGGTGGCACCGGGAGACACGATCCGGGTCCGGATGCGCAACCAGCTGCAGGACCCGACGAACCTGCACGTGCACGGGCTGCACGTATCCCCGGAAGGCAATAGCGACAACCCGTTTGTCAGCATCGCACCCGGAGAGTCCTTTGACTACGCCTTTGATCTTCCCGCCGACCACCCGGCAGGCACCTACTGGTACCACCCCCACCACCACGGCAATGCCGCTGACCAGGTCGCCGCCGGACTCTACGGGGCAATTATTGTAGAAGACCCCGAGCCGATCCCGGTGGCCAGAGAGCGGGTCATGGTGGTCTCGGATCTGACCCTCGATACTTCCGGTAATCTCCCCGGTGCCACCTCGATGCAGCAGATGATGGGCAGGGAAGGCGACATGGTGCTGGTCAACGGCCAGCTCCGCCCGCAGATCACCGCCTCCCCAGGTGAACGCGAACGGTGGCGAATCGTCAATGCCTGCCCTTCCCGGTACCTCCGTCTGCAGATGGAAGGCCAGCAGTTCCGGGTGTTCAGCCGCGACCTCGGGCGCCTACCAGTTCCTGAGGAGACCACCGAAGTGGTCATCGCCCCGGGGAACCGGGTTGAACTCCTCATAGAAACCACTGAGGGTTCCTCAGCGCTGATCACGACACCCGTGAACCGCGGCGGCATGATGGGCGGCATGAGCGGCAATCGTTCAGACAACGGTTCGGGCAATGACGGAGCGATTGAGCTGCTGACACTTGAGGTGTCTGGCGACCCTGCACCGACACAGGAGGCCGTGCCGGGTGGTCCCGCGTTGCGCGACCTGCGCGGCGAACCCGTCGCCGGCCGCCACACCCTGGACTTCGCTATGGGGATGGGTGGGGCCATGGGTGGGGGCGGAACAACGATGGGTGGTGGAGGCTCCGCACAAAACGACTCGATGGCCTTCACCATTAACGACCGGAAGTTTGACGCTGAGCGGGTGGACACGTCGGTGAGAGCTGGGAAAGTGGAGGAATGGACGCTGGTTAATTCCAGTCCCATGGACCACCCCGTGCACCTCCACGTGTGGCCCATGCAAATCGTTCAGGACGGTGACCGCGACCTCACCGAACCGAGGTGGCAGGACGTCGTGAACGTGCCGGCTCGCAGCCGGGTGAAAGTGCTCATAGCCTTCGATGACTTCCCGGGGAAAACCGTTTACCACTGCCACATCCTGGATCACGAGGACCAGGGCATGATGGGCACCGTCAACGCCCGCTGACACCCTGGCGTCCCCGCGGTCATACGCCAGCGCCTGGAGAATCAGCACGCCGAGCGGCCCCCCCCCCCCCCCCCCCCCCCCCCCCCCCCCCCCCCCCCCCCCCCCCCCCCCCCCCCCCCCCCCCCCCCCCCCCCNGACCCTCTGGCGAACGTTTTCTGCACCGTCACGCATACCCCTCCCTTGAGGAGGATTCCCTAGACCGTGCAAACTCCTTGTCCCTTGGACGTTTGAAGTCGAAAGCGCTTGCGTAGCGGGTAATGAAGGCTTGGTTTTCGCAGTGTTTTGTGGCCGAGGAGATGGTTTCGCGGGGTGGCGTTCTTGATGTCGGCGTGGGCGTGTCGATCCTATTAGCGGTGTGGAGGTGTTTTTGTGGGTGATGGGCTGGTCGGTGAGGCGGGAAGTGCCTCCGATGATGCTGACGGTAAGGAGTAAATGGTCATGACCACGAACCCCGAAGAGCGATCATGTCCTTCGCCGACTGGGGTGCGCTGTGGCAACGAATGAGTGCCTGTGGCATTTGAATGTCGGATTGTGTGTAGGTCAGCTGCAACTTGTCACGGTCAGCAACCGCGTGTCGCGGTAGTGGTGGTTTAGGTGAGCCGATCCTGCATGGAAAGCACCGGACAGGAAGTGCTTCACTGCTTCCATGACTGATGATCTGGACCCGGTTGAGCCTCATGACAGTGGTGTGGCCGCACGTTTGAATTGGTTGCGCGCTGCAGTGCTGGGTGCGAACGATGGAATTGTGTCCACGGCGGCAACAGTAATTGGGGTTGCCGGGGTGACGAACACCCTTGCGCCGATCCTGGTCGCTGGTACAGCCGCTGTCGTGGGCGGTTCCGTGTCGATGGCCTTGGGCGAGTACGTGTCGGTCAGCAGCCAAAAGGACAGCCAGGAAGCACTGATCGAAAAGGAACGGCAGGAGTTACGCGATGACCCTAACGGAGAGCTCGAGGAGCTTGTTGGGTTGTACGAGGCGAGAGGGCTGACCCCCGCGACGGCCCGGCGGGTCGCTGTCGAGTTGACCAATCATGATGTTTTGGCCGCGCACCTGTCAGCGGAGCTGAACATCGACGAACTCGAAGTCGCGAATCCGTGGCATGCCGCTTTTGCTTCCGCTGGTGCATTCGCCGCCGGCGCGGTTCTGCCTTTGCTCGCGATCCTGCTGCTGCCCGCTGAGGTACGCATACCGCTGACGTTCGTCGCGGTCCTGGTGGCGTTGACGATTACGGGAGCTATCAGCGCTCAGGTCGGCGGAAGTTCCCGGCGGCGTGCCATGCTGCGTCTTGTCATGGGAGGTGCGTTGGCAATGGCGTTCACCTACCTCGTCGGCGTGCTCCTCGGCACGACGGGCATCGCGTGACACCCGTCATCCACCGATCTCACTAAGCCAGAATGACCCCGGCGCCAGTCCGCCATTAGCTCCACATCAAGACCCAGCTCTGCTGCCGCGGCTTACCCGGCCCTGAATCTTGCTTAGTCCATACTTCTCAACGCTGCAGTCCCTTCTCCTCCACCGGGTACTGACGGACCGCGGAAAATCACCGTCGTCTGGCTATGTCAACCTAAGCGGGACCCATCGGGGCGGGGCAGAATCTCACGGTCGTTGCAACACCAGTGTTTTCAGGAGTTGCTATGTCGACGAGGAAGCTTGTTCGGAAGAAAACTAGTTTGCAGGGAAACACGTCCAAGCGGGCTCGGTACGTCGAGCTCGCTCGACAGGGGTTGGGGAATGGTGAGATCTGCCAGATTCTGGGGATTTTCCGCCGCACGGGCACGAAGTGGCGTTACGGGTACACGCTTCGGAACTCGCACACTGGCCAAGTGCGCCAGTACCCACCGATCGCTGAAATTAGTCGCCGCTTGCCAGCCGAGCCAATCAAATATCTGTCCGGTAATGACCGGATTCGGATCGCGGAGCTACGTCGGTTAGGCGAAGGTGTTCGTCGGATCGCGGCCCTGTTGGGTCGCTCACCATCGATGATTAGCAGGGAGCTGCGGCGGAACGCGCGACCCTCCGGGGCGTATACGCCGTACCATGCGCAGCAACTCGCCCGGCAGCGTCGCCTCCGACCGAGGAGAGGGAAGATCGCGTTGACTCCGGAGCTGCGGGAGCAGATCCAGCAGCTCCTCGAGAAACGGTGGAGCCCGGCGCAGATCGCGTGGCACCTAAGAACGACGTTCCCCACCGATGAACGGATACGGGTAGCACCGGAGACGATATATTGGGACCTCTATAACTGGCAGTCCAGCTCTCTGACGCGGGCCTACTGCCGGTTCCTTCGCCGCCGGCACATCACGAGGAAGCCGTCGCGGATGGTCCCAAGACGCCGGGCCAGGTTCGCTGGCGATGTTCTAATGATCGATGACCGACCGCTCCCGCCGGAGGATCGCAGCACACTGGGTGCGTGGGAGGGAGACCTAATCATGGGTCGCCACAACCGGTCTTCGATCGCGACACTCGTGGAACGTTAGATCCGGTTCCTCATTTGCCTGCCCGTGAATGCCAGCGACCGATCCGCGTCCCTCCGCGACACCATGACCACGGCGATGCTCGCCCTGCCCCCGAGACTACGGCGGTCACTGACCTGGGATCAGGGTTGAAAGATGACCTAACATGCCGATATCACCGCGAAAACGGAGATGGCAGTCTACTTCTGCGACCCGCACTCGCCCTGGCAACGAGGATCCAACGAGAACACGAATGACCTGCTGAGGGATTACTTCCCGAAAGGGATCAATCTCAACGTGCACAGCCCAGAACATCTCACCCACGTCGCCGCCGAAGTCAACAACCCACCCCGAGCCGTGCTTGACCGGGATACCCCTGCGAACCAACTCGCTACGCTTTTGAACACCGCCCACCACACCACGGTGTTGCAACGACTGTGAGATTCTGCCCTTCCTTCTGCCTCATCCGGGAACCTACTGGTACGACTCGCATGTAGGGACGCAATTGGACCGTGGACTTTACGGGGCACTGGTGATCGAGAACCCGACCTATTGCCTGATGACAGCTTAACTATGCGTGGTAGCGTCACCTTGCAAATGTATAAACATAAACTCCGAGGAAGCGTCGTGGTCGGCGTTTCGTTGGCCGTCCTGCTTGGCGCAACAGGATGCCTCCCAGCCGGCGAGCAAAGTGGTGCCCAGCGTGTCGATGTTGGCGAACCGCTAATGACTGCATCTGACTCGACTGCCGGTGAGGGATTGTTTCCAGGCTTCGACGTGAACTCTGAAGTGAGGATCGACAGTACTCCCTTCGCCGTCGGCGGATCGTTTATTGGTTCTGCCTTTCCCCGGGACGGCCGCTCAATGTTGAGCTTTTATGGCTTCGACGCCACCGGCACTACCTGGCGAGTCGACACCAACCCAACCTGCGTGGGAACAGCCCCAACGCAGGTTCGAGGCGAAGCCGCGATTGTCATCCTGGACTCCAGTACCCGCAATGACGGGCAGGGCGTGAGCATCACCGTAGCCACGGCGTTCTCCGCGGCAGACGGAGACGTGCTCTGGGGGCCGACAGAGGTGCCCGGCCCCTCCTCCGGTACCGGATTACTCTTTGCTAACACGCCCAAGGCACTCACTAGCGAGCGAACCCCAGCGACGTTGCTCGATGCCGCATCCGGCGCAGTCGTTGACGAATCCGCCGGCCCCGCTCTCTACGAGCACCATGGGACCGCGTTGGAGGGCACCGCGGACAACTTCTCCGCTATCGACAGCCGCTCCGGCGAAACACTATGGGCGTCCGCGGAACTAAGCCCCGACCCCTTTGGCGTTAGCCCGGCGGCCAGCGCCCGGTATGAAGGCAGTTACGGGCCATCAACTGGAGGTCTCGTAATTGTGGAATGGGCTGACCCTGCGGGGGCGGTTGCGCCTGTGTCCGTCATCCACGATCTCAGGACCGGCGCGCCACTTGGCAGGGTGGATGGAACTCCATCGGGCATAGCCGCAGTAGATGACGCCTCACAAACCGTGCTTTTCACTTCACAATACGCAGAGGGTGGATACGTAGTGACGGCCGCGCGGCCGGGAAAGGGCCTTTTATGGGCTAAGGAATTTGCCAGCCAGGCCCAGGTATCAACCATCGGTGCCGGGATGGTCTACGCCCAGGTCGACGGCCAAGCAGCCAGAATTGATCTTGATTCCGGTACGATCCTGACCTCGGGCCAGTACACCCTTCCCATGGCCATGCTTCCCAATGGAACCGCGTTGTTCCCCACGGATCAAGCCGGAACGTACACAGTTGCAACCCCCCGCAAAATGCCTGCTGCCCGACAAACAGGACCCAGCTCGGTACGCTGATGCGGAAGGCGGCCGATGCGGTTGCGGTGAACACCGCAAGGGCCGCGGTAGCGGCCACTTGTGGCAGGGCTGGAACTTTCTCTAGTGAGTGCTGCTGTGGTGAGCTAGCGCCATTGGAGGAACCGCCGCAGGAGGCTCGGTGCCACTGGTGGGGCTTCGCTGGGTGCACCCAGGGCGCTCGGGATCCATACCTAAGACACCTAATCCACGTGCCTCTGGACATGCGGCCCACAGCCTCCCCTTCCGCAAATGTTTATACATCTGTGATCTTCGGGTACATTGGTCCCCGTGCCGCTCATCTGGTTGCGGCGTCCTGGTCTCTTACCGAACTCTGCCGGAGACCGGGTCCACAGATCATCGAGGCAGAGGCGGGGAACCCAATTTGCGGATTCCATGCGAATCCTTGGGGTGAAGCCGCGCGGACACTATATCCGCCGGCCGGGTGACTCCTGCCCGAATCCGACAGCTCACCTCGCAGGTATAGGGAGAGGTTACATATGTCACAGTCGAAGACCCGCGGACGGCATCGCGCCGATACAAGCGACCGCACACTGGTGTCCAGCAAAACCATGAGCCAGGGAGCTCGGATGGGACGCCAGGCCACTGTCATTATCGCCGGCTCAGGGTTGTTGCTGTCCATGGCCGCCCCGGCGCAGGCCAGCGCAACATCATCCGGTACGTATAGCGAAACCGCGGCACTGGAGTCACCGTTCAGTCTGCCCTCCGGTGCTGTCAGCACGTCGGCGGCTGGAAGCGTCTACACGGTGCAGCCCGGGGACACCCTGGGGCTGATCAGCGCACAAAACCAGGTGAACCTGGAAACGCTCCTGGCCGCCAACAACCTCACCATCAGCTCCATCATCTACCCGGGTGACAGCATCAAGCTCACTGCTTCCTCGGCTGGTGCACCTGCCGAGCAACCCCAGCAGTACAGCTCAGCCAGAATCCAGGCTCAGGTTCAGAGCGGGATAAGCGTACAGTCGGCAACCATCGCCCCTATCGGGCAGGGCAGCGAGACTGCTTCGACCTCAATCAACCAGGCCATCCTGGGATCAGCAAAGGCACAACTCGGTGCGATCCAGGACTGCACCGTCCTGGGTGAGGTCGCCCTGCGGGCGGCAGGGATTCAAGGGGTCGGTGATGAATCGCCCGAGTCGTTGATGTCCTACGCCACGCAGGTATCGGACCCGCAGCCTGGAGATTTCGTGTACTACGCCGACGGCGGCATGGGGTATTCGCATAATGCGGTCTACCTCGGCGGAGGCCGCGCGATCCACAGCGGCTGGAACGGGAACCAAACGATCGAGGAAAGCGTGAACGTCGGTTCCGGTCCCATCTACTACCGGGTCAACGGCTAATAATTAGTCCCCCTCGCCGGCGGAACCAGCCCGAGATGGTGCTGGACGCGCCCGGGCTTCTCGACGAGGTGAATGAGTAGGAAGTCGATCACGAGGTGGCGCCTGCCCCCCCCCCCCCCCCCCCCCCCCCCCCCCCCCCCCCCCCCCCCCCCCCCCCCCCCCCCCCCCCCCCCCCCCCCCNACTCCCCGCCGGCCGACGAGGAGTATTCCTTCCACACACACCGCCCTCCGCCACCATCGGGGAAAAGGTGGACCGGTAGCTACCTCAGGAGCTTTTCATGTCATCAGCGCCACGTACGGGTTCTCGCCCGAGTCGCCGTACCCTGCTTACCGTGCTTGCCACACTCGCGGTAGCAACATTGGTGTTGTTCATTGGTTTCTTCATCACTGAGGACCAAGCGCCACAGGGGCAGGAAGGGTCGGCCGTGAGCGGTGTTCGGGAATCCGTTGGCCCCAGCAAGGTGGACCTTGATACATCCCGCCGAATAGACGGTGACGCGACAGCACTGGGGGCCGTTGATGCCCCGGTGGTGTTGGTTGAGTACGCCGATTACCGTTGCCCGTTCTGCGGGCTCTTCTCCCGGGACACGCTGCCACCCTTGGTCGACAAGTACGTCGACGAGGGCCAGGTAAGGATTGAGTGGCGGGATCTGCCGGTCTTTGGGGAGGAATCATTCCAGGCCGCGGTCGCAGGACGAGCAGCCGGGGAACAAGGCAAGTTCTGGGAATTCAATAAAGCAGTGTTCGCCGACGCCCCGGAAAGGGGTCATATCGCGCTTCCACCAGAGGAACTGGTTCGGATCGCAGAGAACGTCGGTGTGCCTGACATCAAACGGTTTACGGCTGATCTGAATTCGGAGGAACTGCAGCAGGCAGTGACAGCCGACGCAGAGGAAGCCGCTGCCCTGGGGGCGACAGGAACCCCAGCCTTCCTCATCAATGATGTGCCGCTCACCGGTGCGCAACCACTGGAAGTCTTCGAGGAAATCATCGATGCGGCGCTAGCCGAAGCCGAAGCCGAAGCCCAGTAATGATGATCGGTTACGCCGGTGCCTTCATCGGCGGGATCCTGACGTTACTTAGCCCCTGCTCGGCCCTCCTCCTTCCAGCCTTTTTCGCCTATGCATTCACGACGAAAACCCGCCTGATTGGACGAACGGTGCTGTTTTATGCGGGGTTGCTCTGCACCCTTGTCCCACTGGGCGTTTTTGCCGGAACGCTAGGATCGCTGGTCACCGCCGACCGTCCCGTCCTTATTGCAGTATCCGCCTCGGTGGTCATCGTGCTCGGTGTGGTGCAGATCCTTGGTTTGCGGGTGCCGGCGTTTATCCGCCCGAAGGCCCGAAGTGGTTCGACCGGCATGTCGGTCTTCATCCTTGGCATGGCCTACGGCGTGGCAGGAGCGTGCACCGGGCCCATCCTGGGCTCAATTCTGACGATCGCAGCAGCAGGAAGCAACGCAATGTACGGCGGTATTTTGCTAGCCGTCTACGCGCTGGGCATGGCCGTGCCGTTGTTCCTGCTCGCCTTGATCTGGGATCGCCTCGGCATTTCGGGCCGTCGCTGGCTTCGGCCCCGACCCCTAACCATCGGCTCGTGGAGCAATTCCGGGGTCATGGTGGTTTCCGGGCTCCTCTCCATAGGAATCGGGATCATGCTCCTTGTCACCGACGGCACGGCAGGCCTTGGCGGTATCCTCACCGTCACCGATCAGTTCCAACTGGAAGCCACCGTTCGTTCCCTGACATCACAGATTCCGAACACCGTAGTGGCCTTGGTGACGACGGCCGTCCTTATCGTTGCCGCCACCGTTTATCTTTTGAAGACTCAGAAACGTACCCGTGCCGACGATCCCACGATTACCCATGACCCAGGAACCCACACACCTCAGCAGGAGAAAGACGGGAACCGATGACGATGACGAGCACACCCAGAATTTCCTTAGCGGCAGCGTTGAGGCAGTGGCCGGGGCGGCGTTGGTTGGCCGTAGCGACAGGGACGGTTGGCGCCTACCTGCTGGTGGCGGTACCCACGGATCTGATTGACACCCCGTTCTTCTCCCGGGAAGTGCCCCCCACGTGGTGGTCATTTCCGGTACTGCTTGTATCCGCCGTTCTCACCGGCCTGGTGCTGGCCACCTATGTTGCCCCAATGCGGGCAGCTTCCGCTAGGACGCACGGCCGGTTCGGGGTGGCGGGTGCTGTCGTCACTTTCTTCGCCGTGGGCTGCCCTGTGTGCAACAAACTGGTCCTCCTGGCCCTCGGCACTTCCGGTGCGATGCAGTATTTTGAGCCGATCCAACCCTTACTTGCCGTCGTATCCGTCGGGCTTCTGGGATGGGCATTCCATCAACGAGCGACCTCCGAAGACCGCTGTCCCACGCGTCCGCCACAGAGCCCGATAGCCACTTCGGAATCAGGTGCGCTTTCCACCTTCACCCCACGCAGCCCTTTCGACGGATCGTGATACTAGTCTCGTGGCAAGAAGCTTCGGGTTTCAGCTCGTATCGGGCTACGCCTTGCATCCAAAGGAGGTCGAAATTTCAACGCGTTCACCCACCACGTAGCTGCGTCTGAACTCCAAGGACTGCGCCCGGTAGCAGCCAACCCTCTCTATCAGCAACAACGGAGCCCCGGCGCTACACGCCAGAAGACCAGCCTGTCCCTTATCTGCCACTACGGCCGAGAGGCTCTCCGTCCCCCCGTCCAGCACCATGCCGCAGCGTCGGTCCAGCTCGCCATACAGCGAGTTTTGGCTAAAGTCTGAGTCTTGCAGCGCGGAGGTGGTGTCTGCAGGGAGCCACACCTCATCAAGCCCGATGGGTTCTCCGTCCGCCAAACGAATGCGCGCGAGATGGAAAAGTTCAGCGGTCGCATCCATGGACAGCGCTGCCGCAACCGTCGAATTCTGAACAATATTCTGCTCCAGCACAATACTGCTGTGCGTCATTCCTGATTCCCGGATGGAGGCCAACAGACTGTAGAGCGGGCCGTACGCGGTGCTCTTGCCTGCGACCACCTTCGGCATTCTTCCCGGGTGCGCACTAACATGGCCGGCTTCACGCAACGGCCTCAATGCCGCCCGAATCGTCCCCCTACTCACCCCGTAACGCTGTGCTAGTTCCAGCTCACCCGGGAACCGTGCATCGAAGGTGCCGATGCGTATTTCGCGCAACAACTCGGCGCTGACGTTTTTCCACAACGGGCTGCCCGGGGACCTCTTGACCTCAAAGGCACCACTGGGAATTACCGGCACGTGCTCCTGAACGCTCATCTAACCTTTCACCGACAACCAATGCTCTAAAAAGGCTCCTACATACTAGAACCACGCCCTTCGTACTCAGCCCCGACGCTACTTCACCCCATCACCCCTGCGACGATGCTTACCAAATGTGCGATACGCCCATCTCGAGAAGATGACGACGCGGTGGCCGAGGCCCGGCCTTCATTGATACAGATTCTCTTTATCTCCACTGCTCTGCGCCGACGCAGCGCTGACAGTGGTGATGTTGACAGCTCCTACCGGTCCCGGCAATGGCCAGCAGTCTATCGGAGGCGCTGGCGTACGGGCCGCCGAAGGTCCAGAGGAAAAACGACCATGGTAAGGGATGGCTCCCTCAACCCGCGCCGGGTGAGACTGACACCTCGTTGAACCTTCTCCTCATCGAGAGCACCACGATGGACACCGGCATGGCAGCACCCTCGGGTGCACCTAACAGGGGGTTGCTTTTGCTCCGCTTCTCGCTGCGGATCGGCTGGCGTCCGCTGCGACAATGACACCACCTTTCGACCACTCGGTAAGGTCTGCTCCGGATGTTCGCAACGTCATGAAGCGGTGCTGCGGCAGGACGCCTGTGAGCTCACCGGTTCTACCCGCAGCACCGTGTAGTTGTGTGAACCCTGCCGGATTCAACCCAGAACATTCCATGATTTGTGGTGAAGGTCGCTCGGTCGTCAGCCCACACCAGAGGGATAGAACCGAGCGGGGCGCCAGGCCGGGTGTTGAGGACCTCAGAACAGCGATCCCGCCGTACGGTCGGACGTGGGAGTTCGCACCCGCCGGGCGCCGGAACACCGGGGTGCGATGACGGAGGGCGGTTTGATCATTCAGGTTTAGTCATGACCCGGCCCGCGGTTCTGGTCATGGACTGACAGGCGCTCAGCCGACGGGCCCGGAAATTGCCCCGGGGTTTCTGGCAAGGCGTCACGATCGTCGACTCCGGGGTAGCTCACTCGGTCACCCGGCAAGCCCAGGGACGGTTCTACCTCGGCCCTAGATTCTCCCTACCCCCCCCCTCCCGCATGCTCCATCTCTCAAGGAATGCAGGGCGAGTCATTATGGTGGGTTGCCTCTGACCGCTGGCAACGTGCGCCGGGTCTCTCATCGCGGAAACAGTGAGGGATCCGGCGGCGTTGTGGCCGTGATGAGGTTCAACCCCGATCAGCGGTCCAGCGCCGAAGTGCCGCGGCGGACGGGTAATACTTGCGGTACAGGCAGGGACGGGTCAGTGGCTGGTGCGGCCTGAAGTGGAGGCGAGTACCGGGGGTAGTACTCGATCCGCGATCATGCCGGTCACTACCGAGAACACCGCTTTGTGCAGGACGTCGACGGTTCGTTCGCTCGTGGGCCAGGTGGCTGACGGGGCGCTGGCGCCAGTGGCATTTTCGATGGTCTGGTCGAATCCGAGGCGTATCACGGTGTGCCAGGCATTGGCGTGGGTGCCGCGGAGACCGGTGACCGCCCACACACCCCGCAGCGCTCCAAGAGCCGCGCCGGTGCCGTAATGCATCAGGTGGTTCCACACGAGAGGTTTCGCGTCCTCACCCGGATGCTGGCCAAGCAAGGTCAACAGGGCACGGGCGGGCACGTAGGAGTTCGGGCGGCGGGTTATGGCTTGTTCGATCTTCTCGCCCACCACCATTACCGCCGCTCCGGCGAGTCCTGCAACTGCTCCGGTAGCGGCCGCTCCAGCAAGTCCGTGGAAGCGTGAGGTCGTCATAATTTCTTCTTCATTGTGTGTTTGTTGATCGGTTTACATGTCGGGTTAGCAGTCGGGTGGTGAGCCGGTTTGCGGTTTGCCGGTTCTCCGATGGTGCTCAGGCGATGGTCCGGGCACCTGCTACGGGCTCTCGCGCGGGCGGGTGCTGCGGTGCCAGCCGGCGAGCAGCAGGATGATCAGGGTGATGTCCACGACGTTACCGCCGAAGTACATCAGCTGCGCGCCGGTCTCAGCGTCGGCGGCCTCGACCCCGGTTGGCGGGTGGGCGTAGAGCCATCTGATCAGGACGGAGTGAGCGGTCATGAACACGACCAGCCCCGCCGACCGCACCACGATCGAGGCGCGGTGCCGGTTCGGGTCGGCCCCAATCAGGGAGGCGGTTAAGAAATAGCCGGCCACGAAAATATGGGTGTGCACCAGGGTGAGGGCAGCCACTACCTCGAACAACACCCACCCGGACACGGCAGTGTCGTGATGCTTTACGGGCCCTCCTGGCCCGCGCGCTGATGAGGAACATGAGTGCGCCACACAACGAACAGGCCGATCAGCAGGAGCATGACCGCCGAGCCCAGCCAGGCGATGTCATAGGGCAATAACTCCACGCCATAACGGATCTGGTGGATGCGCAGCACCTTGTGATTGATGACGCCGTCGAAGAGCTGGAAGAATCCGATCCCGGTGATCACCGCCCCGCTCCACCGCTTCCATACCACCTCGCTCCAGCGCCGGACATCAGCCAGCAGGAACAAACCCCAGATGGTGATGAACCACCCGAATGCATGGAAGAACCCGTCAGCAGTCAGCGCCACCTCGGTGGTAGACAGGTCATAGAAGTGGTGCCACTGCAAACCCAGATGAAAAACAAACAGGTCAATGATCGACGCCGCGATTCCGCAGCCGAAGAGGAACCCGGACAACACCGTGCGCCGCGCCACATTGATCTCCGGGTTCCTCCGACGATTGACTCCTGCTCCCTGACCTGCGCCCATTTCAGCAGCCGACATTTTCAGCAGTGGACATTGCAGAATCCCTCCGACTCACCGGCGTGATCGTCCCGCCGATTCGGTGACATTCTCAGACATGCTCAAAGATGGCCCCGCAATCACCCCTTTGAAGAAAGGGCTCAATGCCTGTGAGCTCAGTGCCTGTGGGCCCGGTGCGTGTCCTTGATATCTATCAGCGTCCGTGGTGGCCATCAACCGCAGTTCCAGGGCGGAAGCGACCTGCTCAGCCGACGGTGCCCCTCTACCTCCGGTGGGAGTCTGGTAGATCCTGCAGGCAAGTGCCTGTGCTGGAGCACCATCAGGAAAGAGATCACGTCCGTCCTCGAGCATCGTCGGGGATCCGGCGAATCCTGTCCCGTGAACGTCAGCCGGATCGCAAAGCGTCCGCACACCTACCTCGAGGGTGGGGCATCCCACCACCCGAAGGGCATCCTCGACGGCAGCCGCCGCGTCGGCAGTGTTCGGACAACCCTCGATCGCCAGAATCTCTATTCGCATACTCCAGTGTCAGGGATGATCCGAAGGGCTGTCCTGTCCTACTGAACATTGGGGCACCTGTCGACAAACATACCCCCGGGGGTATAAGGTTAGGCGCGTGTACGAGTTGCCATCAAAGGAGTCATCATGTGTCGTGCTGTGATCTGTAAGACGTGCGGGAAGACGACATGGGCGGGCTGTGGACAGCATGTCGACCAGGTGCTCCGCGGGGTGCCCCGAGCACAACGATGCGCCGGACATGAAGCACCACCAGCGTCACTAAGCTTCCTGCAGCGGCTCTTCAAGCGGCGCTAGCTCAGCACGGAGCCACCCACTGCCCGCAAACCCGTGCCCGGTCCGTTCCTACTTAGTGCTTTCCCCAGCGCTGCCACCGCACAGGCCGGCCTCCTTCCGACCAGGTGCGTACCCGGATTTGTCCTGCTCCGGGTCCGGGCACGCACCCCCTCTTTTTGTAGGATCACGCACGGGTCGGCGGTCGCACCACCTGCCTTGCATGCATACCCCATGGGGTATTACGATGGAGACCAAAAGATACCCCCTAGGGTATTAGAAGTAGTTTCCTGTGGGGTGTCAGATCCCCGAATCGATGAAGGAGAACACCAGATGCTGATTGAGCGTATTTACGACGAGGACCTCGCCCAGGCCAGTTACCTGATCGGCTGCCAGGCCAACGGGACGGCGGTCGTAGTCGATAGCCGACGTGACATCGCTGTTTACCAGGACCTCGCCGCGAAGAACAACATGAGAATCGTGGCCGTCACCGAAACCCACATCCACGCCGACTACCTCTCCGGCACCCGGGAACTGGCTGCGGCGACCGGGGCTGAGATGTACGTCTCCGGCGAAGGCGGACCGGACTGGCAGTACGCCTTCGACGCCACGCGCCTTTTCGACGGGGACGCGATCACCGTCGGCAATATCAGCATCCAGGCTGCCCACACCCCGGGACACACACCCGAACACCTGTCCTTCCTCGTTACCGACGGCGCGTTCAGCGATAAGCCCGGCTACCTGCTCTCGGGTGACTTCGTGTTCTCCGGTGACCTCGGCCGCCCGGATCTCCTCGATGAAGCCGCAGGCGGCGTTGATACCCGCTTCGAGGGTGCGAAGCAGCTGTTCAAGAGCCTGCAGGAGAAGTTCCTGACCCTGCCCGATCACGTTCAGGTCCACCCCGCCCACGGTGCCGGCAGCGCCTGCGGCAAAGCCCTCGGTGCGATCCCGTCCTCGACCGTGGGTTACGAACGGCTTTACTCCTGGTGGGGCCCGTATCTGGCGGCGAACGACGAGCAGGGCTTCATCGACGAGCTCCTCGACGGACAGCCCGACGCGCACGCCTACTTCGGCCGGATGAAGCGCGAGAACCGCGACGGCCCCGCCATCATGGGAGAGCGTGCGCCCCTGACCGAACTCGGGCAGGACGAGGTGGTCAGGGGTCTCGCCGCAGACACGCTGACGTTCATCGACACCCGCACAGCGAACGAGGTCCACGCCGGGACCGTGGAGAAGTCCTTGAACATCCCCGCAGGCGCCGCGATCGCGACCTATGGGGCGTGGGTTGTGAACCCGGAGACGGACAAGAACCCGCTGGTCCTGCTCGCCACCGGACAAGACCAGGCACAGGAGATCTGGGACCACCTCGTCAGGGTCGGCATCGATCGGGTCGCCGGGTACGTCACCAGCATCGACGGGCTCCCCACCACCACGCCCGCCCTCATCCAACCCGCCGACCTCGTAAACGTCGACGCGGCGATGATCCTCGACGTCCGGAACCGTACCGAGCACACCAGCGGGCATGTTCCTAGAGCGCACCAGCTCAACGGCGGCCGGGTCATGTGGCACCTCGACGAACTCCCCACCGACGGAACCATTGTTAGCTACTGCCAGAGCGGGCTCCGCAATTCCGTCGCTGCCAGTGCCCTCCGCCGGGCAGGCTACGACGTCGTTGAACTCGACGGCAGCTACACCGCCTGGAGCGCCTACCAGCAAACACAGGCACAGGCACAGGAGAACGTGCTCACCAGCTGACCGGCGGCCCCTGCCACTGACAGCCGGGGCCACTTACGGTTGACGCAGCCACCTGAAGCCGGCACTCCTTATAACCAACGGGACGAGACATCATCGATGTGTCGTCCCGTTGGTGTTTCCCCTACTTGTCCTTTGTCTTGTCCTTCGCCTTGCCCTCCGTCTTGCTCTGTACGGGCGGCCAGACCACCGTGGCGGAGCGGGCGAAAAGCCTGTTCGACGCGATCCTCGCGCCGCGGCCCAAGGTCTCGAGCTTCGCGGCAGCGATCTGCGGGTGGATTCTTCCGCCCAACCCGCAGTCCGTGCCCGCGACGACGTTCTCACGGCCCACCAGGCGTGCGAAGCGCTCGATGCGCTGGGACACCAGTTCCGGATGCTCGACGACGTTGGTCGCGTGTTAGACGACACCGCAGCGGTGGTGGACCTCGTTCAGCGTCAGAAGGACCTGGGAATCACCATCCCGGGTGACGGTGAGTACGGCAAGGCGATGTCGAACGCCGAGGATTACGGGGCGTGGTGGACCTACAGCTTCCAGCGCACGGCGGGTCTGGAACTGACGGATTTCGACCCGATCCTCGCCGAACCCGTCCGCAGCGAACCCGGCGCTATCAGATTGACCTCGTTCGCCGACCGGCGTGACTGGACCCGCTTCGCCTCCGCCTACCAGGATCCCGAGAGCGGAATCCAGATCGGCAGGAACGCTACGGCCTTCCCCTCTGCGACGGGTCCGATCTCCTATACCGGGCAGGCCGCGCTGGACAGCGACATCGCGAACCTCAAAGCGGGCCTGGAGACTGCGAACATTCCGACCGGGTTCATCACGGCCCTCTCGCCCGGGTCCGCAAGCAGGATCGGCAACGATTACTACGCCAGCGAGGAGGAATTCATCTATGCGTGGGCCGATGTGTTGCGCGAGGAATACCGTGCCATCGTCGACGCAGGGCTGATCGTCCAGATCGACGACCCGTCCATCGCCGAGAACTGGGACCAGATCAATCCGGAACCCAGCATCGAGGACTACCAGCGATTCACGCAGATCCGGGTCGACGCCCTGAACTACGCCCTCGAAGGGCTGCCCGAGGACCAAATCAGGTTCCAGGACATCAGCCTTCCCGCCGGGAAGGTACTGGTTCCCGAGAAGCCCGTCAAATTCGGGCCCGCGTTCCAGGGTGAAGCCGTCCTTGGAGAATGTCCTGGCCGCGTTCGCTGCAATGAGTTCCGGTGTGCGGGGCAAGGAACCCGCGTGGCTGGTGTGGATGCGATCGAGTGTCATGATGCTGTTCCCTTCCATCGGTCCTGCCATTAGCACCCTTTCGGACAGGGGGTCCGGGGGAAGCTGCAGCGTCATGAAGGCAGGTCTCTCAGCTGCTCTGGATGGTGTGGCTTCGGGCTCTAAATCCACCGGTGACGTAAGGCACGCCCCCTCCACGGCCAGAGGCCGAGCACCAATCGGAGGGGCTGCCCACCATCATGGACGACTCAACCCTTCAGCTCAGAAATCCTGCTTATAACATGCCCGGAATTCGTCTGCCGGCGTTGAAGCACAGCCACCGGCACCTATCCACCGCGACCAGGGAGGAGACTTTCCGGGGTATCACCGCCAACAATTGGCTCTCCGCTGTGCGCTGACAAGGCTCCTTCCGCGCCAGTTCACCACCACCTACCTCCGTTACGAAGTGCGGCGCCAGGCTGCAAATCACCTCGGCCAGGGTGAGCTCCGCTATCAGCTCACCGTCCTGGGCCTCCCCTGATCAACTGGTCATCGGACAGCTTCAATAGATTGGGTGGTGTCACTCACCCCTGTGGCTCGCTCATAGGATTGGAGTGTGAGCCGAACTGTTGGGAAACATCTGCATGACTGATAAGCGATTCCCACGAAAGCTCTTCAGTGTTGGCGAAGACCCCGACCCCCGATTCACGCTGGCCAACGAGCGAACGTTCCTCGCCTGGATTCGTACAGCGCTGGCCCTGATTGCCGGAGGCGTGGCCCTTGAAGTCTTTGGACTCGGTCTCCACCCAGGATTCCGGTTAGCGGCGTCTTTCCTGCTGCTCACAGCCGGGGTTGCAGCCCCACTTCAGGCATGGTTCGGCTGGCGGGGTACCGAGCGGGCGCTGCGCCATGAACACTCTCTACCCAGCTCCATCACGGGGCTCATCATCACCGGCCTGATCTGCGCTGCCGGGGTGTGCGTCATCATCGGGACCGTGCTGGCGTGAGCCCTAACTTGAACGCAGGTTCGGAGCTCATCGATGTTGGTTTGCCATCGGAGCGAACAGCACTGGCTTGGAGGCGCACCGCACTGTCGGTGGCACTGGGTTCGCTGGTGGCCTTCCGGTTGCTCCCAGAGCTCCTCGGCAATCCGCTATGGGCCGGCGCAGGCTTGATGGGGGTTATCGGGGCGACACTGATGTGGGTTACGTCCGAACGGCGCTATCGTGCCTTTCACCGTGGTGAGGTTCCGATGCCGCATACGCCGTTCGGTGCTTGGCCGTTATTTATTCTTGCCGCTTGCGTCGCGCTGCTTGGCCTCGGCGCTCTCGCTCTCGCCATCAACCTTGCCTCTACGTAGGCGAAGACATCTAGTCAAGGATCAGGGATTGCCCGCGGATTAGCTGACTCCTTGACGTGCCTCAGGGATTGAATCCCGCAATGGTGCGAGTTTCGGGCCTCTGCTGGAGGCTGATCGATATGCCACGACTTTACCCACCGGCATTCCGCGCACGGGCAGTCGCTGGTCCGGTCGAAAAACCCGGCCGCCGCGTAGCCGCTGAGCTAGGCATCAGTGAGGGCGGCCTTCACAACTGGACCTGATCGTCTGTGGCGAGAGACTGGTGGCTGACCGACATAAGTCCCCAATGGAGAAACCCGCCAAAAGGGTCGCCACTCGGACAACCAAGGGTGAGCCTGAAAGCCCTTGTTCTGGTCATTCCGTGCTGAGCCCGCAAGAAGGACAACCTGTTCCGCCCCCATGGAAAAGATCGACAGGAGGGCGGTATCTAGTGAGGTAGGAAAGGAATCCCTCACCTGCGGCCGTAAGGGAAATGAAGAAACGTCGGCGAACATCGGAAGGGAGGCCCTTGGATGTTCGCCGACGCTCGGACCCGGCGGACCGGGTCAATCCTCATCGCACATGAAGATAACACGACCCTACAGGCTAGACCTGTGAAATTCCTGGACAAGCACCCTGACAAAAAATCCGGGATCCTCTGTCGACACGCGGTCGGCGCCCGCATCATTACTCCAGCGGCATCTCGGTCAAGTACGCCACTGGAGCGTTCTGAAAGTCCCGGCCTCGGTTCCGGTGTTCCTGTCACGGTGCGCCTATCACGGTTGTGGCTTCATGATTAGCCATGGTCGACACCCCATGCAGGCGCGCGGAAAGCGTACGCGCGGCGCTGAATCAACCTTTTTCACCGTCTACCCCTGATCATTCTCCTAACTAGGCTTTCTATTGTGCGCCGGGGGTGCTTATGGTGAGCCGGTAGGAGGAAGGCACAACGACGCACCGGAACATTCTGGTAGGTATTGGTTTTCTGGGGGAGCCATCCGCGCAACGTAGTGCTCCGAATCACAGTCAGTGCGCGTCCGGACCCGGACTCGTTCTCGCCGCACAGTGAAGGATATAAATTTCATGAACAAGGCAATGCGTTTCCTGGCAGTACCGACCCTCGCCCTTGGCGCCCTGGCCATGGCATCGTCGCCGGCCCTAGCAGCAGATGAGTCCTACTCCTCAACCTTGGGCCAGTTCAATGGCACCACTGGTTCCGGCAGCATCACCGTTGATGTCACCGGCGACAAGGCAAAGGTCAACCTGCAGGTCTCCGGCCTCGCTGAGACGTTCATGGATGCGCCGTACCCCCACGTCCAGCACATCCACGGCGGCGCGAAGGGCGAATGCCCGACCCCCGCTAATGACGCCAACGGCGACGGCATCGTCAGTACCACCGAAGGCTCTGGTTCCTACGGTGCAATCCAGACCACGCTGAGTACCTCCGGTGCAACCACCCCCGCTGAGGGCCTGAACCTCGCGCTCGGCGGCCAGGGCGGAAATTACACCATCGACCGTGAAATCACCCTCGACGCCGCAACCAAGGCCGCCCTCGAAGACGGCACCGCCGTCGTCGTCGTCCACGGCCTGGACCCCGCCACCGCCACCGGCACCGAAGAAGCCTTCAACTCCCCCAGCGACCTAGATCCCAAGCTCCCTCTCGGCGCCACCTCGCCCGCACTGTGCGGACCCCTCGTGGCATCCCAGATGGGTGCCATGCCTAACGGTGGCGCCGACACCGGTGTCGCCCAGGAAACCGGATCCAACACCGGCATGATCGCCCTCGGTGGCGGCCTGGTCCTGGCAGCAGCAGCCGGCGGAACCTACATGGTCCGCCGCCGCGTAGCAGACAACGCATAACCAACCAGCACCAACCCATCCGCACCGTAACGGATAACAGCACGAAACAGCAGTCCTGGCGGAATCAGCAGCATGAACTGATCGGACCACGGAAAGAAATTTGATGATCAGCTCACCCAGCGACCGCCGCAAACACCACCTGGTGTCTGCGGCGGTCGCTCTGTTACTCCTCACCGGCTGCTCAACGTCGGCCGACACGAACACCGGCAATGACACTGGTACTGGTACTTCGGCTGCACCCTCGGCAACACAGTCATCAGCAGCCGACCCCTCAACCGCGGCAACACCGCCAGCAGCGAACACCGCCCCAACACCAGCCCCGGTGCCGGTGCAGGGAACAGCTTCCGCACCGGAACAGCCGGCAGTCCTGCCAGCGTCAGCGCCTGTGTCCTTCTCCATTCCCTCGATTGGCGCCCAATCGGAGCTTCTGAGTACGGGGTTGCGGGACAACCGATCCCTGGAAGTTCCCCCGGACGGGCCAGGCGCACCCGCGAGCTGGTACGACCAGTCACCCACCCCCGGAGAACGCGGACCCGCTGTCCTCCTCGGACACGTCAACGCCACCGACGGCGGACCCGGCATCTTCGCCGACCTCCGTGACCTCACCACCGGCGACACCATCGAAGTGCTGCGCGACGACGGCAGTACCGCAACGTTCACCTTTGACCGCGGCGAGCAATACCCCAAAAACGAGTTCCCCACCCAAACCGTGTACGGCAACACCACAGGATCCGAACTACGCCTCATCACCTGCGACGGATACGACCCCGACACCGGCGAATTCGACGACAACTACGTCATCTACGCCACACTCATCACCCAACCAGACTAGCCACCTGGCAGTGGCCAACCTGCTCGTCCAACAGGATCCGGGCCATGCGCCTTTACACAGCATGGTCCATCTCGCTTACGATCCTGGCAGTGGCACCAAGCTTCTTCCTCGGACTAGCACTAGCCATCGCAGGAACCATCGACCCCATGTACCCTGCGATGATCTTGGTCGGCCCCGACGCCAGCGTCCGCCCCGACGCCCACAGCTAATCTGGCTGACACGGGAGCCATGAACAGGGGAATTAACGAATTGACTCTCCTTGCTCTGGGTGGAAAATTCGTCTTGCTGGCCGCAGCGGATGGAACCTACACCGTGCGCCGCCAGAACTACACCAGCCAACATGCCCGACAGCCCAGCCACTGTTCGCAAACTGATCATCCTGGGAAGACTCACCATGAAGGTACGTTACGGAGTATCTGCTCTGATGCTCGCCGCGGTCCTTACCAGCACCACTGCGTACGAGTCTGCTGCTGAACTCAGCACGTCAAAGGCGACCAGCGCGGCAAGCTAAGCCGCGGCATCGGAATCAGCGGAAGCCCCACCGCTGCCCCCGCTCCGGGGTCGGCTATAACGGAAGCAGCAACGGCGGAGGAGGCGATGATCACCGTCACGGACTTCGCTACTCGTACTGCTCACTTTGATCATGACTCTATTTAGTGTGACCGCCGCCTTGGCCGAGGCCAAGACCAGGCTGCGGTTACGGCGATACGAACCACGCACATTAAGCTGCTCCGGGCCGCGATCCGTTGAACCTTCGTCCCGACAGCGGTTCCGGCGACCAAAACCACTCACACACAGCCCCTCCCGGTAAGGCACTGGAAGGCGGTGGCGACCAAAGCGGACCCACGCGCGGCTGTCCAGCAGACACACGCAGCTGACACACCCAGCTGACAGGGCTGATGGTGGCCTTACCAGCGGCGAATCGTCAGTTCAGTTACACCTTCATGATTGGTCCGCCGGTGTGCCGCGTGGTTATCATCCACGTTGTCCACTACCAGTGCCATGGTTTCCCTGGTCCGGATATTGAAGGTCCCATAGTCGCCGATGACCTGGCTGAAGGGCCACCTATGGCTGGAGAACTTTGGGTGAGTAGGCCATCGAACCGTCAATGGTGAGGACTTTCCCGCGCTTCTGGCCGAGACTGCTGAGTTCATTGCGGCTTGCGGTGGGGTGTTTCGGCCGAATGGATGATAACGCGGGTTATAGGAATCCCTTTTGATGTTGGATCTAACGGAAAAACGGCAGATGGCAGCGAGTATCGCTGCGGAATGTGATCGTTTCCCGTCTTGCCGGAACAGGGCTGGTCAGTCGTAACAGGGTTGATTAGAAGGTAGTGCGGGAGGTCCTTCGAAGCCCCGCAGGGTCTTCGATGATGATGCGTCCCCTGCCCTGCCGGATCAGATTGCGGGTTGCGAAATCGGACATGGTCTTACTGGTTGCTTCGCGTGTTGCCCCCAGTAGTCCCGCGAGTTGCTCGTGGGTCAGTTTCACTGACTGGGATTGTGTAAACCTGCTGCGCGGGGCTGCCTCGGTGAGTTTAAGCAATGTCGCGGCCGTGCGTGCGGAGAGGGGACGCAAGGCCATGTCCGCCAGGCGTTCCTCGAGCCTGGCGACCTGCTCGCCCAGAAGACGCGAGATTTTGACCGCCATCCTGGGGTTGGAAAGGAAGTGTTCCTCGACGTCTGCGGCGCTGAGCTGGCACACGGTCGAGTCTTCGATGGCTTCGGCATAATTGTCATACATCTGCTGCCCCACCAGGAGCATCTCGCCGAACACGGCTCCCGGTTCCAGGATCGCGATGGTAAGGGCCTTGCCGTCTTCGGCTACCCGGAAAATGCGGATCCTGCCCGCTTTGAGGATAAACAGTGCGCTGACGGGTTGGGCCTGGCTGAAGACAAGTGCCCCGCTATGGAACAGCCGCGGCGGCGACGTCCGGTCAAGCGCGGCTATATCTTCGGTGGTCAGGTCAGCGAAAAGCTCCACAGCGTTCAGGCAACTGAAGGGCTCCCCTGTTTCAGCCAATATTTCGACCTCTTGTTCGTGCGGTGCCCACACTCTTGAAGGCCTCGTTGCCGCGGACAGGATCGTGGTAGAGCATGCGGCGTTCAACCCGGCAGCTGTCATCGACGGCGACGGATGATCATCGCTGCGACCAGTCCCAGAATAAGCCCATAGATCACATGACCCATCAACGAGGTGACGGAGGCCCCGTCAAGGGTGAACAGCGGCATCCCCATCATCGCTGGCATAATCAGCAGCGGCCCCAACACCCACCACAACGCGCCATAAAGGGCGCCCACAAAAGCACTTTTCATCAGGCTTCCCTGCAGCAGGGCAGCCCCGGGGATCGTTAGGGCGAGTCCAATCAGGATCGAGATGACCAGGTGGACGGCGAATCCGACGCCGGCTGATGTGAAACCGACCAAGGAAGCGATCATGGGCAGCATGCCCATCATCGCCATCAGGATCCCGAAGACGGCCCCACCGGCCAGTCCCCCGACAAGTCCGGCCATCGCCCGCACGGACATCGATGGAGCTCTACTATCCCGGGAAACGGTCGTCGCCGATGCTGGCTTGTGTTGTGCAGTCATGGGATTGCCTTCCTCGTCGCTGTACTCCACCGCTGATATCGATGACGGTAGGTCTGACTGGGGGATAGTTCTGCAATCTAGGACACACTTCGGCTGGCTGTGCCCCTTTAAAGTGGGTTCATGTCCACATCATTTGTCCTGACCCTCCTTGGAGTCGCCGCTGCCTTGCTAGTCCTTCGACTGGTGGTGCCCGGCTTGCCCGCCGCACGGGTCGTACGACGGTTGTCCCCCCTGGATCTTGGCTTGACGGTCGTGGGTGTGCTGGGGCTGATCCTGCACTGCGCTTCGATGTTCTTCCGCCCAGTGGTCGCCGCGATACCCGGCAGTGGCAGTGTGATCAGTCAGATCAATTCGATGGGAACGGCGAGCATGATCTGGTACACAGTCCCCGCCCTGCTGGTTTTGGTGGGATTGCGCCGCCAGCAATGGATCGCGCTTATCCTTTTGGCAGGATCACTGCTGGCGGTCGGCGTCACCATGTACAACGGCACTGTACTGTCTACTCATCTGGACACCATTTTCGCCGCCGGCGTGATGATCGCCGCCACGGTCTTCCTCCTCAGCGCACCGCCCTGGCAACGCGAACCGACCCCAGCCACCGCCGTTGCCCGGTAGCTAGCTGCACAGTTCCTCTATTGGGCTCGTCTAATGGACAACCGCCCATCCACACTGCCGCTGGCCGGTGGAAACCTATCACTTGCCCCAAATTGCACCGAGGTCTCCGACTATGTCGACGGTCAATGTCTCCGGTGTCCTATGAACTCCGACGGCCGTCCCCGCCACCGGCTTCCTGTCGCACCGCCAGAAAGCCGGGCCCCATCCACCAGCCGGGTTGCACAGGTACGCGACCGAGCACGGAGCGGTGGATACCGTTAGGCCAGCGCCCGGGCCAAGGCCACGCGCGGGTACCGCGACCATGCCCATCGGATCGCCTAATTCACGTCATCTCCGGGCTAGCCGCTAAGAATGTAGGCCACAGGTGCTCCTATCGGGTTTGTCAGACCGTTTAGCTGTTTTTCTTGAAGTCCCTCTGGATTGGGGGATATCGAGAGCCCGGCAACCTGTTCATCGGCGACTGCCACAGTAGCCCCAAGCATTACTCGACGCAGGTCACCGCGAACGAATCAGCGGACGTGGAAGCCCGCCTGGGTCACGGGGACCATTTCGACCCTGCCACCCCCACAGCTAGCTGCTCCGGGACCGATCTGGGGGAGCGAGAAATTCTGCACACCTTCTGTGTCGAGGGTGAAAGCTACCATCTTGCCGTCGAGGACAACGCCGGCGGCTGTCTCACCCTTGGTGATGGTTGCACTGACTTCTGTCTGGCCGTCATTGAACTCCAGGCATGTGACCCGGGCTGTGAATTGGGATAGCCCCGACGGGCTGTGATGTGTGAAGGACAGGCGTCCGGCGGCCACACCGTCGCTGCCGAGTTTGCCTTCAACCGACAGCCTACGCTGGTCATCCGGCAGAGAACTCACGGCTGCCCCATTAATGCGATGGACCTCATGGGCACTGGCGCTGGAACTGGTGCGGGGGGCGCCTTCCGCGTCTGCAAAAGCCGGACTCGGAGCGAGCAACGCCAAGACGGCGATGCTCATTGGGGCGAGTAAGGTTCGTAGCCGCACGATAGTCTCCTGAATGAAGTGGATGACGCATGAGCCGCCCACCCTACACACGCATCGGGTCGAGGTTCTGTAATCCAGCACACTGACGCCGATCTACCCTTACCCCTTCCTCTATCGGCTGATCGCTACCCGGGTGTCATTTTCAGAGTTCGTCTGCACAAATTTCAGTACTCGCCTGCAAAGCCCTTTCGTGTCGCAGGAATGGAAGCGATCTGTGGGACGGTGCAGCCGCTTTAACCTCGGCCTCGCCGACGATCGGCTGCGCTGCCGAGGGCGGGATCATCACAGAAGTTGCCTCCGCGCTATCCCAGGCGCCCTCCGACATGGTCAATATGCCGGACCTCCCAAGGCGTACAGATTTCCGCGTTCACCCCGCTACTCCTTATTGTGCAGAGGAGTAATAAGCGAAAACGACATTTGTGCAGAGGAGTACGGAAAGATTAGTGCTCAACACTCGGCTGCACGCCGAGAACCCGCGGCTCATTGTGCAGATATGTACTGAAAATAACACCAGTGTCAGTTTCCGAAGTCGACTCCACAAATGTCAGAAACCGGCAGCATTGGCCCCGCAGCCATCACTGCCGCGGTGGCCGGGCATTTCCTGGGTAGCTGGTGTGGCCGATTCTGGCTCAGGGCGGGTATCGAAGGCCGCGCGGTGGAACCTCATCTCGATCTCGTGATCAGCCACCCCGTACTCTGATGGGGAAATGCGGGTCGGACTCCGGGTGTCGTATTGGTATCTGCTACCCGACCCCGCTGGTGCAGGCGGAGGCGCCGAGGTACGGGTGCCGCTGATCGGGAACTGCACCTCGGTGCCGGCCTGCGGCCCACCCCTTTTCAGGCGCGGTCGCCCAGCTCCACTATGTGCGCGGGGAGACGCTCGTTGCTGCCATACATAAAGTGGTTCTCCATTCGCTCGGAGAATCGGCTTGCTTTGGTCACCCGCCCCGCAGCTTCGGCGACCTCACGAACGAGCATCGGAGAGGCCCCGCAGCATACGCCGAGGTAGCGGACACCGAGTTCGAGAGCCTCTTCGGCGAAACGCCTGATTTCGTACCGGTTGGTGGCGAGCGGGTCCAGCGCAGTCGGGAACGTCCGCTGATGCGGAGAGGCCACACGTGAGCGCGGATCGCTGAGGTTGAAAAAGGTCGGCTCGGCGTTCGTCGTCCGATACGGTACCGGGAGCGCAGCTACGTAGCACGAGACCGCCTCACGGATCTGCCTCACCCACGGCATCATCGTCTCTGGACCCCGGAAGCAGTTCATGCCCACCACATCGGCTCCGGCCTGCTCGAGGCGCTGTGCGGTCTCCACCACGCCGATTCCGTCCGCCATCTCCTCGAAGGCCATCGGAGCCAGAGTGATGACGACCGGGAGCCCGGACTTCTGTGCCTCTTCGAGGGCGGCGAGTGCTTCGCCGGCGTAATAGAAGGTCTCCCCGACGATGAGGTCGGCTCCTTCGTCGACCGCCCACCCCACCATCTCCTCGAACATCGCCCGCACCTTCGACTGGCTGCCAGTGTCGGACGGATCCCAGATGTTGGTGTTCGAGATGTTTCCCGCCATTAGGTCCCCGGGACGGGCATCGGCAACCTCTCGGGCGATCCGCAGAGCGGATCGATTTAGCGGTTCGAGCAGGTCCTCTTTGCCGATGACTCGCATCTTCTCGCGGTGTCCGTTGTAGGTGAATGCCTCGACGATGTCCGATCCAGCGCGTTGGAAGTCGACATGCAGTGCGCGCAGAGCTTCCGGGTACTCCAGCGCGACCTCGGGAACGAACTCGCCCGCGCTGAGGTATCCCCTGCGCTCCAGTTCGAACAGGAAGCCCTCTGCGCAGATGACAGGACCTGCTGCCAAACGCTCGGTCAGGGTGGGTGTAGTAGCCATGCGGCCTCCTCGAATTTCGACTGATGTAAGAGTAAACAATCCCGTGCAGTCGTCTACCAGCCCCGGAGTCGTGCAGTGAAACGGGAACATACGCACCTTACCCAGGCTGTGGGCTGCGGGTAGCCTTCCGCTGGCACATTCCGTTACGGACCACCGTTTCATAAAACCCCCGGGAAGCCCCAGCCTGTGAGTGAGCGCAAGAGACTTGCTGCTGCGATCTCGTTGTCCTGCTAACGACCGCCTACGGGACATCCTTGGCGGCGGCGCACGAAACGGCACATCGTGTCTCATCGCTCGTGTCCAAAAGCTATGTACTGCAACCTCTGTTCACGGCACGATGTCGTGTCAACTTCGATCACCACTGGTGCCCGGTGTTTCCGAAATTTGAAGCTTCCTAGGACGTCCCGAGGTCGAGTATCAGTACCCCCGGAATCATAGGGCGGACCATGTTTCGCAAACTCGTCTCATCTGTGTCTTTGAGCGCGGCATAGCGAACACGCCTCCTGACCACCTGTGCACGGCACAAGCTCCCCCACGCTTCGCTGCTTGTCCCGCACACAGCTAGCTAGACAGCAGGAACCAAGGTCCCGGCTGCACACCCCACCGACGTTACCGACACGGTGAAGCTGGTGCTGAGGCTTTATGAGTCGGGAGGACTTGGTAAATCCTTCATCTGATGGATCAGCTCGACGTCGTTGACGGCTGGTCCTCCGGAGAGTCTGAACCGCGTACTTCATCGACCCTACGAGACACAAAAGCCCCCACCATACGGCGGAGGCTTTTGGTTGTCGTAGCTCTCGCTTAGCCGGCTGCTAGTCTTCGGCTGCCCTGCCCGCGGTTACGATCTGCTCGCTGCTGCTCTGCTTTCAACTGGGCTGCTGCCCGTTGGCTGGCCTCTTCACGGGCCTTGCGGAAGTACTCTTGGGGGTTCCGTTGCATAGCTCCAACGCGGCCTGAAGATGCTTTTAGTACCTTCTCCATCACTCACGCTCCCTCACGTCGTCTATAGATCATACTGCTACAGCGCACTGGCAAAACGTCGCACTGCTACTGGTTAATCTTCTGCGTCATCCTTCTTGCCATCCTTGATGGCTTCCGAGATCGCGATGATGGTAGCTACGAGCTGGACGAGTGTTGCATCAGCACCAGTAAGGCTTCCTGCCACGGGTGAGTCGACAGTGAGCATTCCATCCACTTCAACGCCATCGCTTGCTGTTGCGGAGATGAAGGTCCGGTAGCTGCGTTCTCGTGTTCCGTCGAACCCCACCGGTGGGTTCTCTACACAGTCGTCAGTGAAGACAAACTTGTTCTGAGCAAGCATCTCAAGGATGGCGTCAGACTCGGCTGTGCCTGACGTCAGATCGAAACGCTGCCTTGGCGCTGTGGCCGTACTCCCGGCCTCTTGTAGATACATCTCATCCCCAGGGTCAGCAAACCTCAGCTTGAAGTAGTTCGCGCGGAGCCGCGGGATCGAGGGATCGATGACCTCCTTCAACGCAGAGAAGGCCAACCCTTTCAAATCGGAAGCTAAAACAGCCTTCGTAGGGGCCCGCCTTGCTCTAACGAGGGTTCCGAGCTTCTCCAAAAGAGGCAGGATGCCCGCTTCCAGTGCAACGAGAAACTCGCTACGCCCCTCCAACTTGGCATCTGCTTCCGCCTGTTGACCTTGACGCCTCACCCGCGCCACATCAGTTTCCAGACCCTTGATTCTGCTCCGTAGCTGCCTCGACTCCACGATAGGCACGAGCGCCGCCGTAATCGCCCCGACTAATCCGACGCCGAACAGTACCCAGCGCAATACAGAATCGTTGTCGTCAACCAGAGAACCCCAAAAAGCCCCTCCGAACGCCAGTGCCGCTGCGACCACCGTAATGACGCTCTTCCCCCAGCGATCCAGCCACCGTAGGGCATTATGAAGTTTTTCCACTTTGTAAGCCTATGAGGACGTACCAACCACGATGGTGGGCCACGCCGCCAGGTGGTGAAGCTCGCCGCACTTTGATCGGCCTCGGTGTCGACCAATGAGCACGTTAGATCACCTCACTGTTTGCAAGATTGAGGTAGCGGTACACCGTTGCCCGGCTGGCGCCGATGATCTTTCCGATGTCAGCTGGGGCAAGACCTTGAGCTTTGAGGTCCCTAGCTCGCCTGACCTTCACATGGTCGGTAGTCACTTCCCGCCGGCCGGCTTTCCGCCCATGCTCCGCTGCCGCGGCCATACCAGCCCTGGTCCTCTCCGCAAGCTGGTCACGCTCAAGCTGGGCGAAAGCAGACATGACGGTAAGCATGGCCCTGCCCATCGGTCCAGTAGTGCTGATGCCTTCCGTGACGCTGCGGAAGTGCACTCCCCTACGCTCCAGATCATCGATGAGGGCCAGCAGATTGCGGGTATTGCGCCCCAGCCGGTCCAGCTTCCACACAACAACCTCGTCCCCCTTCCGCAGGTGATCGAGAAGCTTGTCGAGCTCCGGCCGACTGGCCGTCGTTCCGCTCACCCCGTGGTCAGTGAAAATACGATTGCATCCCGCTGCAGCAAGCGCCACATGCTGCAGATCTGCGTTCTGCTCCAAAGTGCTGACCCTGGCATACCCGATACTTCCCATCCCCGCACTCCTTGCGCTCATCAAAGGCGTATATCCGCTTTGATGAGAATACGCAACGTAAGACACATTGCTGAGACAAAACGGCGGCCCATAAGTCCGCGCCGATACTGAGCACGACCGGACCAGTCGGGACCTCTCCAATCCGTCCGGTCAAAGGATCCTTTGCTGAGACGGCAACCCTGCTGGTTTTTGCACCGTCACATCAACAGCACCGTCAGTCGGACTGTGTGGTAGGCCAGGCGAAGGAAGGCCCGCGCGAAAGACTACACATCACTGGAAACTCTGAGAGCCCTGTTAACATTCAATCATGAGTATCAAAGCCATTCGGGGAGTCCGAGAGCCTGCGGACGGAAGAGACTCGCTACTTGCTAAGACGGAATACCACTACAGCAGCGCCCACGCGACGGCAATAACGACCATAAAGGCACCGTCGCTAGCTTCTGGATTTTCAGCAATGGGCGGGAATGGTCAGAAGCAGCGCATGCTCGAGAAGCTTGCCGCCTCCTCTAAGCGTCCTCTCAGACTAAGTTTCGAAGGTTTCAACTGATGGCCAATTTATTTCCTCTCTTGTCAGATGAACCAGCTATTCAGGATCTACTGGCCTTCCGCGCTGTCGCCGAGACTATCGCCGATGCCCTATTCGATGACGCACTCGATCCTGTCGCCGTAGGCCTCTCGGGCGCCTGGGGCAGTGGCAAAACCAGCGTGCTGGAACTAGTCAAGTCCGAAATTGAAGAACGATCCGCGACCTCGGACGGCAAGGTGTTGGTGATCTCAACCCAGCCGTGGGCTTATGACCCTGCAGTTGGCCCCAAAGAGAGTCTCATAGCCGAGGTACTTGCAGGACTAAATGAAGAGTTTAACACTGAGGACCCAATCGGTAAGGCCGGCCTCGAAGCTTTCAGAAAACTCGTCAAAAAGGTCAATTGGTCAAAGGCTGTGAAGATGGCCACCCGTACTGCCATAACGATGCAGCTTCCTAAGGTCGATGATGTGTTCGATCTCGTCAGCGATGACCCGGAGGTCCTCGGAACCGAAAAGGGGATGGCAGCGTTCCGAGAAGATTTTGAGGACCTTCTCGCCGACCCGGCCCTTGAACATTTGTCTCGAGTGGTCGTGCTCGTTGACGACCTTGATCGGTGCCTACCGGACACTGTCGTCGATACACTTGAAGCCATCCGACTATTCCTATCCGCCAAAGGAATGTCATTCGTCATTGCGGCAGACGAGGACCGTGTTGCCGAAGCTATCCAGCAGAAGTTCGGCGCCAGCCCTGGGAACTCAGATGAGGAAGATCCAGCAAAGCTTTATCTGCACAAAATCGTCCAGACCACAATTCCCCTGCCAGCCCTAAGTCGTTTCGACACTGAAGCCTACCTCTTTCTCCTACTGGCGAAGAGCGACAACGGAATTGGTAATGCCACCTACGAGGAACTCGTTAGCCAATGCAACGATCTTCGAATTGGCGGCGGAAGTCTTGATGACATTGAAGTGCAGGAAGGCGGTGTACTTGGTGCACACCTGATAACATCTGCTCGTCTGACGCCGATTCTTTACGAGAAGTTCCATGGGAACCCACGTCGCATCAAGCGATTTCTAAACGACCTGAATGTTCGACGAGCTATTTCAAGCCGCCGCGGGTTCATGCTGAAAGCGGACGAGGTGGCCAAGCTGATGGTGCTGGAGCGTATCCTTACCGATGACTTCAGTACTGTCCTGAATTGGTTGGCCTCTAATCAATTACGAGACAAGCTTGAAGCCCTTGAACTTGCCGCCAATGGTGGAGGACAATCGAATGCAGATACTGCAGATACTGCAGATACTGCAGATACTGCAGATACTGCAGATACTGCAGATACTGCAGATACTGTCAAGGAACCACCCGCCAAAGAAAAGCGCCCTTCAGTAAGGAAGTTAGAAGAGAAGACTTCAGCGGCATCGCAAGATGATACTTTCACGGACACACTACGACGCTGGGCGAAACTCCCCCCAGTTCTGGATGCAACAGCTATATCCGGATACCTGTACCTTGCGGCGTCGTTCGCGAAGATCGAGGTTATCGATACTGGTCTGCCCGAACGACTCCGTGATGTCGCTGCAGCACTGTCCTCAAGTCTCAAAATTGACCGTGCAGGTGTAACGGACGCAGCTCTTATGGCTTTGCCTGATCCTGACGCCCATGCACTAGTCAGCCACCTTGGGCGCCGCACTCGAGACCAGCCGTCCCTCCAGAAATTCACTGTGGAGAGCCTCCTTCGCATGGCAGAGCAGCGGCCCGCTACCCTGCCAAACGTCGTTGCAGCGCTCAAGGGTCTGCCCGCTGGCGAAGTTGAGACCGCCACCATCATCAAACTTCGAAGCCAGGACGCAGCGTCCTTCCGCCCAGTGCTGGTGACATGGAAAGCAGCCACTAATGACCCGCAGTTACTGAGGGCAATTGGAATTATTGAGGAGGCGTGGAGCGGAAGTCATGGGAACTAGCGGGTCATTTGGGGGAAGTGGTGGCAAAGACGCTGCTGACCTGCGCGACAACATTGCGGACTGGCTTGATGGACCCGGCACAACAGGGTCACCTGATGACACCGGGCCGGGCAGCCCTGAACCCAGCAATCCTGGAGAATCTTCGCCTTCCGGCTTTCCCGCACAGGGTCCCCAGATAGACCTAGGCCCAGCACTGCGTGTGCTTCTGCGCTCCCGTGGAGGCGGCGGCGCTGACGGACCTGGCGCTGGTGGTAGCGGTGGTCGCGGAGGAGGCGGAAGCCGATCTTCGGGTGGTGCAACACGCTCCGTCGGACGAGTGTCGAAAGCGGCCGGGCGTGCTGGCCGCCTCGCAATGGCGTACTCTGCCGGCAATCGGGAAGCACTCCGAGAGGCTGGCCTGAACTACGACGACCTGCAAGCACTCGGTGATCCCGTCGCAATCGGCATCAAAATCATCGAAGCCGCCTTCGGAGCTCCCGCAGACAGCACCATTGCTGACGCCGAGGAACGTTACATCGTGGCTGACGTTGTTGCATGGATCCTTGAGCAGCCAGCGGATCAACCGCCGACGCCTGAAGAGGTTGTGCGGAAGTCGATTGAGACAACCATTGCGGAGACTGCGCTGACGGAAGTTTCCGCCACTATCTATGCCAAAGGCGTTAGCTACGAAAAGCGCATTAGTGTTGAGCGACAGATTCGTGATGTCGCTGCTGAGTATGCTGCGCAGGCATCTCTGAACCCTATAGGAGCTACCGAGCAAGAGATGGCGCGGGCCATTGAAACTGGCATTCGGGACATCGGAACGATTTTCGGAGTGCAGTCATGACACGGATACTCCTCACCATCTCTGAAGCTGCTGCCAACACAGCTCAGCGAAGCGGCAGCTATGACGAAACGTTTTTATGGACACGTGACGGGCGATCGACCTTTGTTGGATCCGTTGACCCTCATCTGGGCGGGCTCGGCACTGTCAACCCGCTAAACGTAGATCTAGTGCGGATCGCGCTGGCTGTTTTCGGTGCCGACAGATCGGTGCTCCGCGAAGGCCGCGGATCGAGCTGGAACGTGCGCGACTTCGACATCACCGTCGAAGTGAACGATCCCGCCGCCTGGACCTCACACGCGCAGCAACTCAGTCAGTTGGTGGGCTTCCTGTCTGGCGATCGATGGGTTTTTCAGTTTGTGCAAGCCACAGCGCCTGAGGAGGATGTACTTCCTCTCGACAAGCAACATTTCGACCGTACGGTACTCCTTAGTGGTGGCGCCGACTCGGCTGCCGGCGCCCTGATATCAGCGATAGAGCTTGGTGAAGGCAAATCCCATGCTTTAGTCTCTCAGTTCAGCTCAACCGCACTCTCTCCTCTTCAGCAGAAACTCGTGTCCTCAATTGGAGGATTTGCGCCAGGAGTACGGCAAGTTCATCACCAATTCAGACTCCACCGCGGCTCTAAACGCCTCGATGGGACTGCATTCAGAGATGAGCCTTCCAGTCGATCGCGTTCGTTGTTATTCCTCGCCCTTGGACTTGCCGTAGCTGAACGTGCAAACTCGAAATTATGGATTCCCGAGAACGGGCTCGCGTCACTTAACCCTCCTCTCGGAGCTGATCGTCGCGGCAGCCTGTCTACGCACACAACCCACCCCAGGTTCCTTCGTGGATTGAGCGAATTGATGCGAAGCGTTGGAGGTTGCGGGGAAATTGAAAATCCCTTTGAGGGCCTCACCAAAGGGGAGATGTTTCAACAGGTTGCAGATGCGATCGGCGCCGACGCGGCGTCGGCGTATCTATCTGCAACCAACTCTTGCTCACACACAGATGCGCGCTACAGCGGCGCGCCAGCAGGCTCCTCTTGCGGGGTGTGCTTTGGCTGCCTTGTAAGAAAGTCATCATTTACTGCCTCAGGAGTGGCGGACAAGACTACCTACCTCGTCGATGACACTAGCGGCCAGTTCAGCGCATTCATCAAGCAGAAGTCCATCGTGGAACCCATGCGCGACTTCGTCCGTCGCGGCATCCGTCCACATGACGTAATGATCATGTCCCTGCCCCAAGATTATGCCGCAATGGACGCTCTTACGCTCTGCCAGCGGGGGGTCGAAGAACTCAGGAGTCTCCTCGGATGACCAGATCACTTCCCCCGCTTGATCTTCACGCGCATATTAGCCCCAAGACCGGCGCTACCGACCTTGAGCGACTAGGTGCCGTCGTCTTTGCCGCCACTAGGACACTCGACGAATATAAGAGCGTTAAAGACCGGAACGATCGAGTCACCATCTGGGGGGTAGGTTGTCACCCTGGCATTCCCGAAGCACAAAGCGCCTACGATCCGTCCAAGTTCACAGAACTCATATCCTCTAGTGCGTATATCGGTGAGGTTGGACTTGATGGTCGATCCAGAGTATCGATGGCGGACCAAGATAGAGTTTTCCGGTCGATCCTCACACATCTTCAGCAAACCCCAAAAATCTTGTCCGTCCATAGCTCAGGCGCTACGGGACGAACGCTTGAAGCCTTGGAAGCCATAAGAGTCAAGGGTGCAGTACTCCACTGGTGGCGAGGCACGGAAGCACAGACGAAACGAGCCCTCGATCTTGGTTGCCGATTCTCTGTCAACGCCGCCAACATGCAGCACGCAACGGATCTACTAATGATTCCAATGAATCGGATCCTAATCGAGACAGATCATCCATCCGGAAACCGCAGCTCTTCGTCTCCCAGACAGCCTGGCTCTATCCTTGATGTCGAAGCAGGGCTGGCCAAGCTACATGGAACAACCACGGAAACGATTCGCCGAGAGACTTGGCTGAACTTTGCCCATCTGGTAGATGAGGTAGCCGTTGGAACATTGCTCCCACATCCTGTTCAACGCATGCTATCTGTCGCACGAAACTGATCCAGATCCTCGTAAAGTATTACCCTTCGGAGCCGTTTAGCAGAGACGATCAAACGGCGTCGTAGTTACAACCAACTTGCTTGGCATCACACAAATCATTGTTTTTGCTCCTGAGCCAGGGGCCTCCTCTCCTTGTGCAAGATTCGAGCCACCTTCTTGCCGAGTGTTAATCCGTAAGGCGTGGCACATACGCCGTGCTGGCTAAATAAGCGTAGGAAGATCGAGCCAGCGATGCCATGATCGCGAGCAAGGGCCTTATGTGGCTTCAGTGCGGCCGGCCAACCGTCATGCCTCAGGGATAGAGGGCTCGGGAGCACGCCATCGATGACGAGTCGTAGCTCGAGCGGCTCGACGGCATCTGGTGCAGCTTCCTGCATGCCTCAGTTGATGACCAACCAGAATGTCGCATCCGTGTCGCACTGCCCTTGCCGGCGAGTGAACCAGGCGTAGCCCCGCGGCAGCGGTGGGATACCGGCAGTGGCCAGGTGCAGGTCGATGTCGTCGTCGATGGATGCTAGATCTGCATAAGCGACTCGGGCTCCGACAGCGATCGGGCAGCACGACCGTCAAAACAATTGGGTCAGCCTTATCGGCTCCTTGACACGTAAATCTGTCAGTGTGGTTTTGTAACCTTCACAGATGCACTCCTTCACACGCCGGGGACGGCGATCACAGCGCTTTCCCTCAGTCGAACGCTCAGACATAGCGCTCTTTCTTAGTTTAAACGAGGCGGGACGCTTTGAAGACTTGCGCCTGCTACGGACCCGCACCGCTCATCTTGCTGGGGGAAGCCTCGCGGCCGTCACTGCCCTTTTCGTCAGCATCATCCTGACTGTGCCACCAATCATCCTGAACAGTCTCGAGCAGCAAGACGGGTCACCGGGCACGGCGACCGCTTACGTCATTGGGGTCGGGATAGTTCTCCTTGGCGTGTGGCTAGCATTCTCCTTCTTGCTCGAACAGCGCGACATGGCGCGAGCATCAACGCGACTGGCGTTCTACGAGGAAGCTTTAGCTCGATGCAAATCTTCGACAAGCGATGCGTCGTCACTAGGTGCACCGAACTGAGGTATGTAAAAATGTTTTAACATGTGTCGGTTGCTTTGACAAAAGGACTGGAACGAGGGTCAAGCAAGCTCCGGCCGCTGCAACATTATTGCGCACCACTCTAACCAATTGGCATTGTCGCCTCTGGGACGTTCAAGAAGGTGAATCAGCGCGTCCACGGACGTCTTATATGCAGCTTCGGCATTCTCGACTGTATAAATAGCGAATCTGCGTTCGAACCCCATCCGAAACGCTTGATGCATCACTGGCTCAAAAAACTTAGCAGGAGGGTGAACCGCTTCATTTCTCAAGGCAAATATTTGATTCAAAGTCGTTTTCGTTGCTGCACTGTTTGTGTTTGACATACAAAAGGCATGAGTCCAAACTTGATGGCATCGGGCAGATGCCGACTGTCGGCGATAACCCAGATTTGCTTGCCGTGAACGGTTCCTCGTTTCGAATTTAGGGCAGCGCGACTCTACAGCATTTGTAAAAGCCTCTAATGTGAATGCTGTTGTACAGATGCTCATCATGGCTTTGCGATATTCGCGAAGGATGGCTAGGTCGGACTCCAGGCTACTGTCGCGCCCCGGGTTGCTTTCGCGGGCAGAACCTGCAGCAGCTAACTCTTCCCCGGCAATCGTCAACCAGTGAGGCCACACCTCCGTCCGCACAGTTATCCTGCCTGGATCAATAAGCTCTCCGCCCAGATTGAAGGTTATCCCCTCTACACGCAGTTGTCCCTGCTCAGGAAACCGTACACCTACTTGATCATCGGAGTTCGCTGGTGCTTCCATCTCCAATTCCTCTCATAATCATTGTGAGGTATTTTTGGCGTCGCTCATTCTGCGTACTACTCTGTGGTACTAACTGGCGAATTTTGATCACGATGTAAATAACTTCGATTTCACCTCGCAAGCTTGCGGGGCGCTAACTCCTATTTTGGACTTCTTATTGGAAAGCTGGATCGGATCAAGGACTACAGAAGAGTCAATCGGGAGCTCTGAAGAATAGTTGCTACTGGGCTTGTCTTCGCCGAACCCTCGCGTCTTTATGGAGGTTTACGGGTGTGGCGTCGAGGACGCGGCGGACCATCTCGGCAATGAAGTGGCCTGGTTGCAAGTCGGCAGGTACTCGTTCGTGCTGGATGACGACTCTAGGTAAGGCAGCGAGGGCAACGTCTACCTCAGTTTGGTCGATCTCTACCTCGAATTCGCCTTGCTCTCCGACAGGCGTGGTGACGCCGGCTTCTGCTAGGGCGTCCTCACCGTCGCCAGGGTCGTCTGTCTTGTCATCGATGGCGAGATGGTCCCCGTATTCGATGATGATGAGTGACACCGCGTGGTAGGCGTCGTCCTCTCGACCGAGCTTCTGCAGCAAGTCTATGAGCCATTCGGCTTTGTCGGGTGCTTCCTGGAAGATCGTCGACCGTAGCCCGTACACGAACCCGAGGGCTGCGAGAGGGTGGCGTAGGCGGAGGTTCTTTGCGTCGCCGTAGGACTCTTCGACACGATTGGCGGCGTTCTTACCGAAGCTCGAATCCATGCGTTTCGTGCTGATGAGCAGCTCGGGACCGGCGACCCAGTTCGACATGACGACGTCGACTTGTTTGAGGTAGTTCTTACCGAGAATGTTCGCACTGGATGCCGCTGCTCCTGCTGGGGGCGTTGCAGCGCGCAGGCGTTTCCAGAGCGCTTCGCGTTCCTTCGCCGTGACTTTATCCAAGAGACTGACGATCGGTCCCGGGAGGATCCGTGGTGCTGTCGGGCGAGGCCACGCAGCGTCAGGGTCGAAACCGGCGCGGCGTAGTTCGTAGGACAGCCACACATCTAACGCCAGCGCGGGAACGCCGGTCGTGGTTTCGGCTTTCAGGTACAGCGGCACTCCGAGGAGCCGGACCAACGTGTCGAAGTCAGGCTCGTAAACGAGCTCTCCAACATCATTCTTTGTCCAGGGGTTGGTGTGAACACTGTCAGGGGCGGCGTCAGCGACGATGCGGTCGAAGATCGCCCACGCTTTGGCTTTGGTCGATGGCTCAGCGGCCACTACGTCCCCTTGTCGTCCGGCGGGCAGTCATGTTGGTGTGCGCTTGCCGGACTGTCTGGAGCGCTCCGGTCGAGATGATGTCAGAGTCGATGAGCAGGACCTCGTCGACGAGCTTCACAGCGTCAGCGAGCTTGCCGTTCTGCAGCAGCTTCCTCACCGCAGGCCGGAGAGCTCTCAACGCCTCGGCTCTGGACCCCACGAGGGTTGGTGAGGGCATCGCCCATACGTCGGCTTCGCGGGGCTCGAGTTTGAGGATCCCGCCCCCGTAGGACCTACCGACCATTTCCGCGTTCAGCAGCGTCACCGAGTTCAGGCTCGCAAGGGGTAGGAGTTCACGCCCTAGCACCCTGAGCTCCTCGGCGAGGTAGACACCGTGCACGGAGTTCAAGTGGTGCGCGCCGGCACTATTCGTCGTCAGGCGGGGCGTGTCAGCGTTCATGCAGGTAAGGAAAAGATCCGCCGATGGTAGCAGCGGCACCCGATACCAGGGCTTCCGGACACGGCACTTATAGGCTTGGTCGACGCCTGCCCGGTGCCCAGTGTCGATGTACGCCTGGGCAGCAGGTGACGGTTCGGTTGACGGCCGGAACATCCAGGTAGCTTTGTCCTGTTGACCCAGACTCGTCATCTTCGACGTCGTGAGATCCAGCCCGCGGAGGTGGGCGCTGCCTGGCGGCGATAGCCGGACGAGATCCTTACGGGTCAGCCCTAGTTCAGCGACGCGTGCTGGCGAGAGTGCGAAGAAGCTGTTGTTGCCCGTCACCATCCCAAGAGTCGTGTCACCCCACACCTCTAGATCCGTGAAGTGACCCCTCGTCCGTAAGGTCTGGAGGGGTTCGATCGCGTCAGCAGCAACAAGGAGACCCGTCCATTTGCCAGCAGGATCTTGAGGCGTCCACGTCAGCGGATCGCCCATGGTCGCCAGGGCTGCTGCGTCCTTGGCCTGGTGAATCGTCGCGTGATCAGTCGGTCCTTCACCGAACCCTTCGGCGAGGAGCAGGACCACGTCGGCTTCAGCATCGGGGAAGACCTGTTCGGTGAAGAGCACCAACTCCACGCTGCGGAAATGATCAAACAAGAACTGCCTCACCGCGGCCGCGTAGTTCACGCTCAACAGTTCGGCCGGGAGCACCAACCCCATCCGTCCGCCCGGTTGTAGGAACAACGCGGAATGGATGGTGAAAGCAGCCCAGCTCGACGCCAGCGCGGTAAGGGAAACCCCGACCTTCAATGCCGCTTCGCGGGAACGGGTGCGGGACTCCCCCGCGAAATCCTGGTAGCGGATGTAGGGAGGATTGCCGATCACAGCCGAGTACAAAGGACGCGGAGCTACCTGGAAAAAATCGCTGACGGTGATGTCAGCGACTCCCCCGGCCTCCTCCACCCGGGCTCGGGCGATACGGGCGCTTTCTGTGTGGATCTCTACCCCATCCACTTGGGGGGCGTGAACACCAGGCCCTGCAAGCTTCTGAAGACGTTCAACAGCACTAACCAGGAACGCGGCATCACCGGTTGAGGGCTCCATTACCCTGTCATCACAACTACGGATAGCCCATTGAGCGATGAAGCGAGTGATCGCCTCCGGGGTGAAGAACGCACCCCGTGCTTTACGTAGCTCAGCTGTGTCGACGAAGGTGGAGACAGCGAGATCAGGCATGGAACCCATTGTGGTCTATCCGTCCGACATCATCGGAACGACGGCCCGCTACGGGCAAGCGTTCCAGCCGCCCATATGTGCCACCTACCTCCACCCGTAACGCTCAAGGAGGTCAACGTAGTCACCGAGCCTGCTCTCGCGTAGGTGATGAAACAGAATCGAAGCAGGGGGCCAGTTGTTTCTGTAAGGCTCAGTGCTGCTCCCGGTATAGAGCCCTCCCCCTGGACCCGAGTACAGGCCGCCGCCGGGACCGGTGTACAACCCACCACCCGGCCCTGTGGATAAGCCCCCTCCAGGGCCTGTAGATAGCCCGCCGCCCGGCCCTGTATATAGTCCACCGCCCGGGCCGGTATGCGCACCTCCGCCAGCTCCAATATGGGCACCTCCACCGTTGCCCGTATACGCACCACCCTCGGGACCGGTGTATAGCCCTCCACCCGAACCGGTGTACAGTCCTCCACCGCTACCTGAATAGTTATCTCGCGGCCACGTATTCTCTTTCATCCTCCGACGGTAACAACCCGGTCCGAAAACAAGACTCGTTGGCATTGAAGGGGCCCGACCCCTCTTCGCAGCACGGGGCAGTTAGTTACTCAATGCGTACGTCGTGAAGGTCGGTAGATCCCCTTACTCTTTGCTAGGAGTCGCGGAGCGGGGGCGCAGTGATCGTCATGACAAACATGAGCAGCATCGCTTCACTTCTGACCACTATCCACTGTCGAACCATGCGGTTATGAAGTAAGGAGCATTGTAATGGGCATGCTAGCCGATCCTGCTATTGAGAATGTTGTTCAAATCTTCCTGGCAATCGTTACTGTTGTCGGCTTGTGGGTAGCTCTAGCGAACGGGAAAAAGGACCGACAGACAGCGATGGCGCTGGCGTACGCGGACCGCCAGTCCGCTGATGAGCGAGCTGAAAGCGACCGTCGGGATGCAACCAGGGCGATGGAGGACGACCGATTGTTCCTCCGCGAGCAAGCCCAGCTTCAGATGCAACTGAATCATGCCTTGAACATCGTGCAGACGGCCGACAACTACCCGACACGTGACTTCAGCGCAATGAAGCACTGGAGCCTATCGATGCGAGCATCCATCATCGTCCTGGGAGAGGAACTTTTACCTGTCGCCTGGACTGTGTTCATTTCTAAAGAGGCGAAGTGGGACGATATGAAAGACGAGGTTCTCCATGAAGCCCAGGAACTTGCTGTCCGAGTAGCGCGAGAACTGAACTGCCCGTCCTGTTTCCATGTCCATCGCACTCTATGAGTAGTCCTTAGGAAAATAGGCGTCAGTTTTCCCGAATCCCCTGAGGGTTTCCAGTATCAACCTGACGAACTAGTCGCTTACCTTCCGTGAGCACTGAGTTCAGTGCTGATTCCGATTCGCGATACAGTCGTGTATTTGGGGGCTCTATCTAGACATACATCCTAAGGAGAACAATGGCACAGCGTGTACAGGTTGATTTGGTTGATGACCTCAATGGTGAAGTAGCGCAGGAAACGGTGCGCTTTGGTGTGGACGGCACCAACTACGAGATCGACTTGACTAAGGAGAACGCTGAAAAGCTGCGGTCTACGCTTTCCGAGTACGTGGAGAAAGGACGTAGGGCTCGTGGTGATCGAAAGAGTCACGGCGGGCAGCAGTCGGCTTCGATGAACCGATCAAAGCGTGAGGACACGCAAAAGATCCGCCAGTGGGCGCAAGACAACGGGCACAACCCGAGTTCCAGGGGTCGCATCACCCAGTCCATCGTCGATGCGTACAACGAAGCCCAGAAGTAGGCTGGCGTCACCACAGACGCCTGAACTGTCAGAACCAGGACGCCCCGATGAGCGACGTTCATCGGGGCGTTGCTCGTTTAGTTCTTCTCGAGTTCGACCGTTGTCGTCGTTCCAAGCGCGCTGACCTTATAGGAGATGGTTTCGCCCTCGAACATGAAGTCCTTGCTGTCCTCGGTGGATGCCAGCAAAGCAGGGTCGGTGGCCTCCTTGTCCCGCACGGACGTGAATGATCCGCTTTCCTCCGTTGGTGCTTCGAACGTTCCGACCCAGTAGATCGACGTCGTATCACCGCCGTCGGCGACCCACTCGATCGTGATGGTGTCCGCGGTGACCGTGGCCTGCTGGTAGTTTTCCTCACTGTTTGGGTTGCTCTGCTTTCACGCCCCGACCAGATCCGGAACCTGAGGCACATCCTCCGTTACCGACTCCACCGTCTCAGTCGTGGGCGCGTCCGCTCCCCCACAACCAGACAGGGCAAGAGCAGCAGCAAGAGCAAGAAAGGCAATAAATTTTTTCATGACCTCACCCTGACATACCGCTCTAGTCATCCAGAACGAATAAACCGAGCCGATCCGATTACCAAAGTTCAAGCACCGAGCAGCTCAACTAGCTCTTCTGCTCGCGGAAGGACGCGATGATTGCCTGAACCTTCCGGTGCTCGTCCGATCCCGCGTAGTCCTGTGCCTCACGTAACGTGTTGAAGTTTCGGGTCGAGATAAAAAGGATGGTCCGACGAGTCACCCCATTTGAGGCTATGACGTCCGTCTCAACCTGGCCCAGCCCATACATGTACCTGGGCACCATGGTGGACGAGGGTGGCCCCGGGTTGGAAGACATGGACGTCACCATACGAACATTGGCCGGCCAACCGTTCACCTCCCGGTCCCGCGGGAAAGCCGAGAGATCCATGGCGATGCTTCGAACAACGAAGGGTCCGGACTTGGACAACGGTGCCCCAGCTGCCCAATCCCCCAAATAGGTCACAGGACGGTCTACGCAGTTATCAGGCGAACATTCCGCACCCCATGCCACGAGAATGCTTAGGTCCGCCACACGGACGCTTTGCGAATTGATGACGTACACCCCCGCGGATCCGGAGGGCTCATCCACAACAGCCCAACCCGATGGTAAATCGAACGCGTAGTCCACGTCCTCCCACGTCCCGGAGAAGGTCTTTAATGCGGCACCGGACAGCTCATCGTCAGGGATCAAAGTGGGAAAAACCGAAGCTGTACTCGACGGGACACCGGAACTCGTCGACGTAGGAGACGGCGGAACCGCAATCACGGTGGACGTCGGCCCCGGGGCCGGAGTCCCCACCGGCGTCTCAGCAAGTGTTTCAGCAGAGGTTCCAGCCGGTGCGCCCGCCGGCTCTTCACCCGGGGTGAAATCAGTCGTGCAGGAGGAAAGCGTCAACGCTGTACTTATGAAGACCACGAGAACTCCCACACGGGCCGGGTGGAGGCTGTCCATATGCTGCCGTCCTCATGTCGCGTCGAGAGCTTCGCTCGATAGTAGTCCGCAGAGCCTGTAAACCGAAGGGCAAAGCGCAACCCGAGCGAGCTCGAAATGAGCGCCTACCCTCCACTAGAAGGAGGACACCCCTTCGATACCTCCTAACCGGTCATGTATCAAAACACCGGTGCATAACCGGTCCTTTCTGCACACCTTGGAAGTTGACGCCCTAGGCGAATTACCTCAACTACCATCAGCTAATGGGTGAAGAGAAAGAACTACACAAAGAACCGAAGCGAGCAGTCGCTTCGGTAGGTACTGCTCGAACCGGTGGAGAGGTAGTGGTACCTCGAAGGCGCAGCGATGCAACGTATGTACCAAAATCTTCACTCAGGCAGCTAGGACGGGCTGTTGAGCGCTGGAGCGAAGAGGACGCCGTTGGAGTGAGAGTTGGGCGGACCCCACGCGAGTACTTGCTCCTGTCGCTTTCGGACAATCGGGTCGTCGGTACGTTAGACCGTCAGCGAAAAAGGTATTCGCCAAGAAATCTCCCTAACCTGCTCGGTTCTTTAGAACTAACAGTCGGGTCCGATCGACATATCATCCTGGATCCCCAGACGGGGCGTTATCGCGAGCTCAGGACTAAGCCCGTCACCGGGGCAATAAACAAGAAGGTGAAAACAACTACTGCTCCGCAGGTGAAGAGGCGTGCACCTAAAGACGAAGTGCGACCGCTGCGAGCTGTAATCTTCACGGACTCTGAAGATCCAGTAGCAGTTCTGCGGTTGGTTCAGGCGGCTCAAGATGTCATACGTGAGCTGGGCTACTCAGACGTCACAATCGAATCGGTAGAGCGAGGCTCTGTTTGGACCTGGTTGAAGGCGCAGTGGGTTGAGGGCGGTAGGGATCTTGCAGTCGAGAAGCTTGAAAAGGTAGCAACCCAAGCTGAGCATTACGCAGAGCTAGCGACAGTTCAGAAGCTTCAGGCTGAGGTTGACCAACTGAGAAGCGAGTCAGTTGAGCGACTTATCAACTGTCTGAGTCAGAACGAAGCGGATGGTGCGATGGTGTTGGGTTCACTGGTGGTTCTCAAGTACACAGACCAGTCCGGAAAAGCGAGAGTGATCGCAAAGACCCTCTCCCCAAAAGAGGTAGTCATCTGTGAAGAGCACTCTGGCCTCGCGGGTAGCCCCGCAACATTCCTAACAGACCTGGCAACACTTATGGCTCAGGATCAATCCCCGAACACAAAAGCCATCACGCAGGCCGGATAAGTTCCGGACCGTTGTTGCGGACTGATCCGACCTCTTTGCTGACAATGCGCGGCACAAGGTTGGGTTCGGGGATGGTATCGATGAAGTGCTGCACCTCGTCCCGGGCGGTCATGGTCGGATCCAGCCACTGATCCTGCAAGTCCTTCGGGATGATGACCGGAGTCCGGTCATGGATGTGCCCGAGCGCGTCGTGCGCAGCCCGAGTGAGGATCGTCGCGGTCACCAACCACTTGTCCTCTGCGTTCTCCTCCTTGCTCGGGTCGGGCCAGAACTCGTACAGGCCAGCGAAGCCCAGCAGCTGGTGCTCGTCCTCGGCGTGGAGGTAGTGCGGGGTCTTCGTCCCGTCCTCGTTCTTCTGCCACTCGTAGTAGCCATTGGCAGGAATTATCGAGCGTCTCTTGGCGGCTGCGGTGCGAAACGACGGCTTTTCCGTGACCGTCTCGCTGCGGGCATTGATCATCCTCGCCCCGGCCTTCGGGTCCTTACTCCAGACGGGAACGAGTCCCCAGCGTGCTATCTCAAGGCAACGCACCAACTCGTCCTCGCGCAGCTGCTCGGACACGAACGGGATCCCTTGCATCGAGGCCACGTTCCACGACGGTTTCAGCTCATCCTCGAAGGACTCGTCGACGCTGAACGCATCCCGGATAGCGGCCTTGTAGTCGGTGAAAGGTACGTGTTCGCTGATGCATTGTTCCAATAGTTCCTTATCTGAGATGAGGGTAGTGCCGCCATGTCGCTCCGGATTCTTGAGCCCATTTGCTGGCGGTGTTGAGTGAGATGCCGATGGTGTCGACAACGATACGGGCGGGCATTGTGGAGCTCAGCTGGCGTGCCGCTGCTTCCTTCGCTGCGCGTGGTGCAATGCCGATGTCCTTCAGCATTCTGGCCAGGTTTGATTCGGTGATGTGGGTGTTCGGCATGAGTCCGTCGAAGAGCCACATGTCGGCTGCTGGACGATAGATTGCGCGGACCGCCGGCTGTTCAAGGTGGCGCCGCAGTATCTGGTCGATGCTCGGTGGGAGTTTGATGGGTGCGGCCGCGAACCTGATGGTCGTCGCACTAGGCGTGAGTGTCACGTCAGTGAGTTTCAGTCGTGCGCAGGTCGTGAGGGGTTGCGCGAAAACGAGGATGAAGAGTCCTGCCAGCCGCACTGTTGTGTCGAGTGTCGTGTCCCCGAGCAGCCGGTCGACGTGAGCCCATCGTTGCGCTTCGCTCATTGCTGCTCGCGGTCGTAAAGCGCCCTTCCTAGGCGTAGCAAGCGCCGAAGCAATCCCTACTCGGCGGGCCCACGAAACGAAACCACCGAGCCTGTTACCGGTTGTTGATGCTTGTCCTAGGTAGCGGTCGAGGTCGATTTGGGTGATGTCCTGGAGGGTCGTCCCGCGCTCATGAAGGTGTGTCAGGAAGTTCTGGACGACGACAATCTCTTGACGTCGACGGTAGGACTCGCTGGGACGCAGCGGGCGCTGTGCTGCTTGGCGGTGCAGTGCCCGGAGTATTTCCCAGCGGTAGTACTGCTCGATGATGAGTGCTTGCGCGGGTGGGAGCGTGCTGAGTGCTTTCGCGACGTGCACGGTGAAATCGTGGAGTTCGATGTCGATGACGGGCAATGTCCCCGCGTTCATGAGGATCCGGCGGAAGTACCGGATCCGGGGTGAGCGTGTCCAGCGTGTCGTGACTGATGTCCTGCAGATCGTGCGCCATGGCCTGCAGCGTGTTGGAGACTTCGGGGTGCCGTAGCCACCGGGTTGCAGTGCGTTTGTCGGGCACGGTCAGCAAGTGGGTCAGGAGACTTTCAAGTCCTGGGTGGATGGTTTTGTCCGGGCGGGACAGGAGCGTCCGGGCGCGTTCGGTGAGCCGGCATGTGCCGCAGTGGGAGCCGGTGAGTTGTTCCTCCGTCCCGCACCTTTTGCAGGCGAAGCGTGCAGGGACCCCTGCGCACGAGGCGCAGACAATGACCCCCTTGCTGTCGTGGAAGGCCAGCACCTTCACTCTGCCGCACACAGGACATGGTTGTGGACACCGGCGGAGGGTGGAGTAGCAAGGGTTGCAGATGGGCCCACCCAGAAGGGTGTAAGCCGCGGTGATGGTCCGCTGGCATAGGTGACAGTTGCGGGGAAGCATTTGGTGATGTCGTCAGTGTGGTCGTCTGTACGTGGTGGCTTACTCGCTTGGCGGTCGCCGCAGTCGCGCCGGGATAGGGCGGAGCTCCCCGACGGATGCTCCGCTATTCGATGTGCCGGTCCGGCGGGTTTCTCGGACACCTCGTTGAGCGGAACGCACGTGAATGAGGTCGTTTGGTGTGCAGTGCAGGATCTGGCATAGAGCTGCCAGGACTTCCATGTTCAGCCGGACCGGCGGACTGGTCACGAGGCGGTAGACCTGCTCCCGCGACAAGTGAACACCGGCTTCGCGGAGCGGTTCCACCAGGTCAGTGGTCTTGAACATCCCCGCTGTTGCCATGTGTTCTCTGAGGTGCCAGGTGAACGCCTGCTGGGGGTCATGAAGTGGCATGGGAGCTTCCATAGATACGGGAGAGGGCTTGGGCGATGACGCGGTTCTTATAGTCATCGCCCACGGAGGTATAGATGGCGGTGGTGGAAGCATAGAGGTGCCCCACCTGATCTTGAACGAACTTCTCTGAGTATCCCCACTCAATGAGATTGGTGATGTACGTGTGGCGCAGGCAGTGCAAGCTCAATTCAGGTGGGAGTCCCGCTTCATCGCGGATCTCCGCGAACCGCTGCGCGAGGTAGCGGTCAGAGACGCGTGTGCCCCGCTCGGTCGGCCACAAAGCCCGGCCATCGGAGGTCGGCTTGGTCGTCGCGAAGCGGCTGCGTCCCTGCTCAACCCACTGCTGAAGGCCCTCGATAGCCCAATCGAATTCCGGCACGGTCAACACCGTGCGCCTTTTCGGACCGGACCCCCGAGATCCTTTCCCCCACCGCACCTGGACGGCACCGAAAGATTCGAACCGGGGCGCCGCAGGATTCGGACGAAGGTCAGCCGTATCAAGCCCCAACACTTCTGCCCTGCGCAGGCCGAAAGCGTAGACCGTCTTAAAGATCTGAGCATCACGAAGGGCGGCCAGCCCACCCTTTTTCCCGGTAGCGACGATCAAGTCAACCCGCTGGTCCGCGCAGGAAAAGAACGCTTCGAGTTCCTCGAAGGTCAAAGCGCGCCGCTGGGCCCGACCCTCGTACTCGAGTAGGTGAACAGTGGTGTTCCAGTCATGGCAAATCTGCTGCGGAGCACTCCCAAATCTCGCCTCACACTCCATCATCCACTCATACCGACCATCAGTCAGGTATGCGCAGAACGCACGAACCACCCCGTGATAGCTCCTAACAGTGGACCGGGCCAAAGGCTTTCCGCGGCTCGTAAGATGGACGGTGAAATCCTCCAGATCCGTTGCAGTCCACTGCCAGGGACTCCTCTCACAAAACAGCGTGAAGCGTCGAATCAAACCAATCCGAGTGTCGATACCCTGCCGGTTCAGACCACGGCTCAACTGCTGGTTACGCCACCCCTGCAACATCGCATCGAACACGAACGCTTCCTCATGAAGCGGTACGACGTTCGATAGCAACCGCATCGAGGAGTCGGGCCGCGTAGAATCCTTCACTTCCGCAGTGTTGCATCTAATGCATCATTGATGCAACGAGTAGCCGTAAATCCATTCCCTCACTAGCATGGTTGATGCACCATGAGTAAATGGGCTTTGGTCGAGACGACCGGGACACTTTACGTCGACTATTCCTGCGTCCGCCACGCCCATCGGCTAGGACGCCACCGTTCGCCGCCGCACCTGCACTCCAGATCGATCGGCTCGACACTCCGTCGGAGGGTCTTCCCGTGGACCATGATCACGCCCGTCTCATAGTGCCATCGGGATCACGTTTTGCGCGGTGGTATGTCGCTGGTGAGAACGACTTGCCCCAGGAAGCCATCTACGCACGTCAACGTGATGAGGAAACGGCTGTCGTTGCGACCGTGGAGTTGGGTGAGAAGCTTCGCACGATAAATGCTGCCGCGCAGGAACACGTTAGACGGCACGAAGGGCCGCCCTAACTCTAATCGTTGGCATTTGCGCTACAGGGTTCGTCTCCGCGACAGGGGCTGGTCGGTCAGCCGGGAGACGATGAGGTGGAACGCCCAAGTCGCCATTCGTGACCGTCCACCTGAATCCTCAGCGTTGCCACCTCACCCCGCCGAAACAACTGCCGCCGCTTCTCAATATGCCCCTCCCCTTGAAGGTAGGCGCGCATCACCAAGCACAGCTTCCGGACTTGGACCTCCTTTTCTTCCTCGACGTCGTCATAGTCGAAGAGAATCGTCTGGACATTCAGTTCGGGTATGAAGGCGTCCATCCACTCATAGCTGGCTCTGATCCTCGCTGTGCGGCCCTCGTTTGGGCGCCAGAACATATGCACTCCGTGCAGCCCTGGATTGTCCTCGGAGGTGACATCTACGACGACATACTTCTCGTCAAATACCTCGGCTACTACACGGTGCAGCATGGTTCGGATGTCAATCGTCATGACGGCAGTCTCTCAGTCCGATCGTCCGCTGAAGGATCGGCAGATGACACCTCATCGCGCCGGTAATAATGCCGGTTCTGCCAGCGATTACGAAGCGTCCACACATGCCCGACATTCTGCCCGTTCCAGCTGACAGTGCGAGCATGCCGGAACAAGCCTTGCTAAACAAGGCTTGTATTGCAAGCTTTGTTTAGCAAGGCTTACGCGGCCCATTGCCGTGAGTAGTCGGTGTGCTCACGCCAGGGCAGGGCCAGCAGCTCGAGGATCGTACGCATGTAGTCCTGCTCCCCCGCCGGCTCATAGTCCCAGTCGATGCTCTGCACATGCGCGACCAGGCGCTGTTTCGCGGCACAGTCCGCGATGACCTTCTCCGGGCTCTGGTTCATGTTGTGGCAGGCCAGCGGATCAAGCAGCAGCTCGTGGCCGGCGACGTCGACGGACCGACCGGCGTCGGCCGCATGGCAGTTCCTAGTGTGGGCGCCGAGGATCCCACCGGCTCCTGGGTCGTGAAGTGCCTGGTAGGCGAGGTCGTGGTCCTCCGCGACGCGGGCAAGGATGAAGGCAGCGAGCTCGTCCATCCGACGAGCCTACGATCCGATACTGGGACTAAGCATCAAGGCGTTCCTCCCCCACTGCACCAGTCCGCGCACAGCTTCCCAAATAATCGAACCTGTGTTCTATTTTAAAGCCTGTACAAGGGACGACAGAGGATCAGGACGGCACGGACAATGACAGCACAACCAGTCGACAGACCACGCACCACGACTACCGAGCAGGACGCGCAGGGGCCCGACGCACCGGCTTGGCATGTGCTCGATGAGGTCGCCGACATCCGGTTCCTGCCCTCGGGGATGCCGCTGGCGCTGCGCTGGCGGGGCTGCTTATGGCAAATTATCGGTAAGCCAGTGTCATGGTCCAGCTCGAGCAGCTGGTGGGAACCAGCCACCACTCCCCTCGGTGGTCGAGGCAGCATGCTCACGACCAAGTTCTGGCGGTTCCAGGCACAGACCGGACCGGCGTCTCCGGTACTGGAGTTCGATATGAGCGCGGATCCGCGGTGGCAGGACTGGCGGCTGCGCCGCGTCGCCAGCGTCGACGGGTTCTGAGCCGGCGGTAAGCAGGACGTGGCCGGCCCATGGGGTCCAAACGGTACGGCGAGCATTACGCCAGGCTGATGGACGATCGGATCGAGGAGTTCGTCATGCGCGAGGAGCTGATCATGCTCACCGCGGCCGAACTCGACGTCGAGAATTGCCAGCCCACCGATTTCCCGGAGCCACGCCGGGTATACGCATGGGTCCGCTACCCGTCGAAGGCCATTCGGGTTCAGGCGAACGCGATCACGTACACGCGCACAGCGGTGAAGATCCGGTTCCTCGAACCGCTCATCAAGATCCAGCGTGAGGGCTGGGTGTGGCTGAACGCGGTCACGCCGGCACCCGACGAGGAGGACGAGCATCCGGCGTAAGTCGGAGCTCCTATAGGCAGGATAAACCCGCTGCCGGTTCGCGCTGCGGCCTCCTGCCCACCCATGTACGGCACAAACCCCCCCGCTCCGCTGCTTGTCCCGCACACACCTGGACAGCAGGAACCACTCTTACGTCTGCACACACCCACCACGTCACCGACAGGGGTCAGCTCGCCCTAAGCAGGTGCTGGCTGTGCACAGCCTCCCCTAGAAACATGGCTTAGTTCTCAACCAAAGAAACAAGGCTTGTTTTGAAAGGCTTGTATTGCAAGCCTTTCAAAACAAGCCTTGTCGCCTCGATCAGGAAAAGGGGCGTCCGCGGCGGAACTCGCCTTGGTGGGACTCGTAGGGCTGGCCGTCGTTGAACTCCTCGGCCAGGCGCTGAACTTCCCGCTCCACGGCGGCCTGAACGAGCCCGGCGAAGCTGCGGTGCCCTCCGGGCTTGCCGCTGGTCTGCAGGACAGCTGACTTCGCCTTGCCGATGACGCTGCCCGACAGCTTCACGGTGACGGACTTCGTCTCGTCAGACGCGGCGGCTGGTGGAGTCGGGGGCGCCTGCGGTTCAGGGGCTGGGGCAACCTGGACGGGCGGGGCAGCCTGGGCGCCGGTGTTGATGTTCTCGATGTTCGCTTTGAGAGGGCTGCGACCTGCGGGGCGGCTGCGTTCGGGCGTTGGGCTCATCGTGCGGCTTCCTTTGCGAGGTTCTGGATGGTGGCGGTGAGCTGGTCGTAGACCTCCGTCATGGTGCGTCCTGCGGCCGTGCGGTAGTCAGTGATGGATGCAGCTGCACCGGAAGCGTCCTTATAGACGGAACGCTCGGGGATGATTGGCTGGAGGACTTTGCCGGGCGCAATCTCCTCAAGGCCGTCGATCTGGAATTTGTGTTCCCCGATCTGCGATCGGAGACGGGAGACGATGATGCCGGCCAAGTACAGCGAGGGGTTAGCGAGGTCGATGGCGTGGGCTTCGATGAAGTCCCGCACGCGCACGGCTCCCTCGATGGAATCGAACTCGGGTTCCGTGACGATGAGCACGCCGTCAGCTGCTGCGAGGCCGAGCTGAGTCAGGTGCCCAAGGGACGGCGGCGTGTCGATGAGGATGAAGTCATACCGGTCATCGGTCCACCCGGTCAGGGCGCGGACCAAACGGCGCTGTGCTCCGACGGCTCCGGCTTCGCTGATCCGGTTCTCGAGGTCGGGGCGGGATGGCAGCAGGTCGATGGAAAGTGGTGAGCCGTCCATGTGGGTTCCTGCGCAAGTGACCACGGCGTCTTCGCCGACACCGTTCTCGTTCGCTTTGATCGCCTCGGAGATAGTCGGGACGGGGTTCGCATGGTCGAAGCTCCAGCCGAGCCTGCGCGAGGCGTTTGCCTGGGGATCGAGGTCGACGACAAGGACTTTTTGCCCTGCACGCGCCAAGCCAAATGCCAGCTGTGTCACCACGGCGGTCTTGCCGACTCCGCCCTTGTTGTTACTCACTACGTAGCTGGTAGTCATCGTCTCCCTCTGCCTTCGCGGTCAAACAAGCCTTGTATTGCAAGGCTTACAAAACAAGTATTGCTAAACAAGGCTTGTAAAACAAGTATTACAAGCCTTGTTTAGCACTGCCGTCGAGCAGCCCGCTCATAAGCTGAACTGGTGATTGTCACAGGTGTGGTCCGAGGGAACGAGCTAGACCAGGTCAGCGCCGAGGGTGCGACCTACGAAGAAGCGAAGGATCTGATGCTTTCGCGCGTGCCCGAAGGGCAGCAGCTCATCGCGATCCATACGGACCGGGACTCGTAGAACCTGACTGTCGGGGGAGGCCGCTACGGTGTGCCGGTGACTTCAGCTCCCCGCCCTGGTTGGCATGGCATACCGCCAAGCGCCGACCGGTATGTGCCTCCGCTGCAGCTCGACCCACTCGATAAGCCGACAACGGAGCCGGAGAAGGCACCTGCCCTGTGGGTAAAGCTGGAGTACCCGAACGGCCGGAAGCAGACGGTGAAGGGCTTCGCAATGGCATGGACCCCTGATGCGGTGTACGCGCAGTGGGTGGAGTTTTCGCGGGCTCGTGAGGCTTGGGTGCGGCCGGATCAGTGCCGACGGCGTGAGATCCCGGTCAAGAATCGTTTCGGGACCTGATCGATATAGTGCGCAGCTGGGAAGTAGCGCAGGCGGGGGAGGTAATGAGCCTCTTCCAGGAAGGCGCTACCTCGCCTTTTCAACCAGCGTGTCGCCCTCGACCGGTTACAAGGCGGAAGTCTCCCGCAGCTGGGCGGCAATAACTCTTACCGATTCAGGGTCGTCCTGCCACCGTTCCCCGGTACGGGAACAAGCATGGAAATTAAGGACTCCTGATTCTTTTGCCGCTGCCTCCAACTCGTCCCAAGCATTCGCCAAATCTTCCAGGGCTGCCGGGGATGGTGCAGCGTCATCGACAGGACCTACGTGACAGGCAGAGGTAGTTGTGCCCTCCGGCGAGATGGTGGCTTCTCGTTGGGGCGTCTTGTTCATCAGGGAGTTGAATAGGCGCGGCATCTTCATGCCCTCAGCCTAGGCCTGCTGACCGGACACGCTATTTTTCCTTGTGCCGGCCACCTAGGGGTGGAGGCTGTGCACGTTCACCGTTCGCTTGGGGCGAGCTCTCCCGTGTCGGTGAGATAGGTGGGGGTGTGCAGACGGTCAGATAGGTTCTTGCTGTCCAGGTGTGTGCGGGACAAGCAGCGGAGCGTGGGGAGCTTGTGCCGTGCACAGGTGCGGCAGGAGGCACGCTGAGAGACCAGGGGCCGGGTTCTGACCTGAGGGTGGTTGTGAGGGGGGGGTGCAAGGCGTCGCTGGGGGGTAACGCCCTGCACCCCATCGGTCGTCGGTTCGGCGGTCTCAAGACCGAGCGGACAACACATCTACGTAATCATGAGTCTCTGACAGTTCACTGAGTTGCATGCTTGTCGGAGTGACTGTGAACAGTGCTGGCGTTTTGCTGTTCGGCGGGAGGACCGCCGGCCCCGCGGATGAGCGGGCGGGCCGTCGGTCGGTTGGCTCAGTACTTCAGTACGGGCCGCTGTGCACTTTTGAAGACGTCCTAGACGTCTTCGACGGCCACTTCGGCGGCGTCGGCTATAACGTCGAGGTCTTGACCATGGACCATTGCAGCGGTGATGGCTTCTTCGAGGTCGAGGGCCGCGGAGTCCAGTTCAAATTCGAGCGACTCCTTATTGGCAGCCGCTATACGGATGCGGTGAAGATCGTCGTCCATCTGCGCCTCGATTCCGGGAGGGTTAGCTAATCCGTGTGCAGGACCGTCACTCAAGGATTACGCACCTGCGGCCCTGCACACGGGGCTCTGCCGGGTTCCAAGGGGGTTTCAGTGCCCAGCACAGCTGATCCCAGTCCATCACACTCCGCAGCTGAGAGTGAGCGAAGGCAGAACGCGTGAGGAACGATCGGGGCGGCACGTACAGGACACCATTGATCAGTGACGACCTGGTGCCCTGCACGCGATACGTGCCGCACCGGCAGGAGAAGGCATTCAAACCGCTGGTGCAACAACTCCCAGTGCATCATGCCGCCACGGAACGGGTCTACCAGGGGCAGCCCTTAGCCAGTGCCAGCGGCGTGTTATGCAGCGTGTTTGGCTACGTTCCAGACAGTGCGGTGCAGCTCGTAGTCGTCCTCAATAGGTGGCAGCCAATACTCGTCCACCTCTGGGTCGTGCAGTTCGTGTTTGACCAGCTGGGGGACGCGGTGTCGGTCGAGCCAGGCGTGCCAGTCGGCGCGTTCCTTGCGGTACCGGGTGAGCTGCGTGGAAAAGTCGTCGGTGGCTCCGAGTCGGTCCGCGAGCTGGCGGAGGTTGGTGGTGGTGTTGATCTGCCAAGCGCCGTGGTGTCGGCGGATCATGCCAAGGTTTTCCATGGTGGATAGGTGGCCGCTGAGGGTGTTGCGGCTGATTCGGGTGGTGCTGGCCAACTCCGTGGTGGTGGGGGAGTGGCGAGCCCGTTCGATGCCTTCGTAGGCCAGGGCTGCGACATTACCGAGGACCCGGAACACGGGTCGGATGCCGTAGATCTTCCCCTTCCGCCACGGTAGTGCCCGTGCGAGCTGCTCGAAGTGTTCGGGCAGTTGCACGGCGTAGAGGTCCGCGTTGCGGCCACGGCCACGACCGACGCGAGTCAGGATTCCGGATGAGTGTTCCTCGAGGAGGCGTAGCAGGCGGGCGATCGTCGCGTAGTGGCTTCCTGTGGCGAGGGCAAACGACCTGCATCCGACGTCGATCATGGTGCTTTCGGTCGTACGGACGTAACCGAGGATCGAGCGCATGAGTGGTTTCAGCGACACTGCCACTCGTCCGAGGGCTTCTAACTGTTGATCGAATACGGCATACAGAACCACTTCGAGGTCATTGACTAGTTGGTGGACTGAGGCTGCGCTTGCAGGCGGTGTGTCGTTGGCTCTGCTGGAAGGTGCGGGGTAGGGGGGTGTGGGTTGGGGGTGGCTTGTGTAGCAGTTAAGGGCATGGTCTTTCCCTGTGCTGGGGATGAGTGCTTTTGAGGTGCCCTTGGTGGTCGTCCATGCTTGGGCGTTCGCCCATTCGCGTGTGAGGAGGCGGTCTGTCTTGGTGCCGTAGAGGGCTGTGAGGCCGGTGAACTGACCGGTGGTCATACCGGCGTGTACCTGGTCGATGGTCCAGTGGCAGGCAGCGAAGTGGTTCAGGACGGCCATGCGGGCTTCTGAGTCGCTGGTGTACCGGGAGGTGTCATAGATACCGGTACGGGCCACAGTGCGTAGAACGGAGTCCTTGCGGCCGCCGGCGCCTACAGAGCCAGAATTGGGTTCGTCGGGTGCAGCTGGAGCGCGGAGAGCGAGGGTGGCGGCCGCCGCGCGGGTCTGCCGGTTCTGTTGTTCGCGCTCCACGCGGTGCAGTTCCGGCGCCAGAGTCTCACGCAGCGCGGTCAGAGCCGCCGGTGGGTTTCGATGAGTGAGGATGCGGTGCGCGTCGGTGAGGGGCGTGACGAGCATCTGGTGGCCGCCGCGCTTGTGGGCGGAACCTGGCACGCGAATACAGCCGTCGGTGACGTTGCGGTGCGGGCTCGGGTCGATGCTCGGTGTCAGGTAGCGCAGCGCTTCGATGAGCTGGCGGGCTTCCGCGGCAGGAATGGGTTGCTGGAGGGGCACGTACAGGTGCCGGCCACCACTGGGGGAACGGTCCTCGACGTAGGACACACCGGTTGAGTCCAGCACCTTCCGGAGTTGGTGGGCGTGAGCTTCCACGACAGCCGCACGGGCACCGGCGGACGTATCAAGGTCAAGACACAGTGTGTGAGCATTGCCCGCGGTGTCGTGCACCATGACCGCGGCAGGACGCTCGGGCAGGCTGCCTGTGATGCGTAGTGGTGTGCGTGAGGGCTGGTACCGGAAGGACCCCTGGATCCAACGTCCGAGCCGGTAAACCGGCTGCCCGGCGATCAGAGGAGCGAGAGCCCACGCAGCGTGTGCGGGGTATGAGGAATCGTTACGGCGCGGCGCGCCCGAAACGACTGGAGGAGCTTCCAGCACGTGTTGTAGAATCCTCTCGTGTATTAGAAACGTCGCGAGACGTGTTGTAGGCACGGCAGGCACAGCGAAAGCGGTACCTGTGGGAGCTCCTCACCGAAGATCTTGGCGGTGACACGGTGAAGAGCTCGATCAACTTGGACGAAGGCCCGCGTTATGCGGGCCTTCGTCGTTTAACTGGCCCGTGCCATCGGCAGGACCTCCTGGATGTTGTCGTGGTCAGCCCAGACGGGTAGACCACGCTCGTCTAGTTCGAGATTGAGAAGAATTTTTTCCAAGCCTGCGCCAGCGCTCACGCCGAGTTTGTCGGAGAGCTCAACAAGGACTCGCTTGGCTTCGGGGGCGATGTAGTACGCCACCTGCACAGTTTCAGCACGGGTACCGCGTGGGCGGCGAGGAGGCTTTTCCATGCTCATCAACATACGTCTAGCGCTAGTTGGCTGCGGGTAACTGGTCGGCGTGTCGCGCTTCAAACTCTGCATGCCTAGTCCTCGTCTCGTAGCGCTGATTGTCGAACAAGCGGTTCCCCATGAACTCGGAGCGTGCGCCAGGCGACAGCAAGGCCGCCGATGACGCAGAGTGTGGAAAGCAGGCTGATGCCCTGTGCGAAGTCGTAGATGCCGGGGTAAGGGATACCAACGAAGACGAGGATCGCCCGAACGATGACGAGTGCGAACCCGACGATGAGCAGACCGGCCGCTGCGCGGCTGAGCTTGCTCTGGCTGTCTCGGAACTGTGCCGTGAGGGGCGGGATCAGGCAGCTGCAGACGTAGGCGATGTAACCGACGGCGACGCCGGTATAGGCGATTACGACCGGTTCCGTCTGGTAGAGCTCGAGCCCCGGGGACGGTTCCGGGGTGGTGGTGAAGGCGAAAAGCACCATTTCGAGGACGAAGGCAAAGATGAAGACCAGTCGTCCTTGGAACCCTCCGATGCGAGAGAAGGCTTGGTCGTCGCGCAGGCCGCGGGCTAGCTGGTTGCCGAGAATGTTGACGGCGAAGAACAGGGCGAGTTTCGCGAACAGGTCAGTGAAGTTCGTGCGCTCGAACGTGTCCTCGAAGAAGTTGTAGACGGGGGAGACCATCAGTGCGAGAGCGAAAGACAGGGCAGCCCCGCAGGTGGCGATCGCTTGATTCCGCTTCTTGGCTATGCCCGGGAGTCGTGTGGCCGCGAAGCCAAGGGACACGACGAGGATGCAGGTGAAGAGTAGGTCCATTAGCCGAGTGTCTCCCAGAGTGCTTGTGCGGTGTCTTGCGAGTCGATCTTCTTCTTGAGCCGTCGTCGGAGGCTCTTGAGCCGCTGGTCCACGAGGTCTAGCAGCGCGAGGTCCTCGAGGTCCCGTAGCGCGTTCTCCCGGCCCTGAGCTGGCCAGCCGGCTTCCTCAGGATCTAAAAGACCGCTGACGACGAGGCCGCCGAGTGGTGAAACGTCGGCGATGGACGCGGCGAGGATCGCCAGGTCGGGGGCCAGCTTGTTCTCCGACATGAGAGTCGAAAGGTTCGTCGTAGCGATGCCGCTGCGAGCGGACATCTCGGATCGGATGTTGCCTGGGTCGATGGCGTCGATCCACTTCCTGACGCCGTCCGGGTGGGGGATGGGGCTGATGAGGTAGTTGGCTCCCAAGAGCCGGGCGAGGTCGGCCTTGTTCCTGCTGAGGAGTTCCACCAGCAGGTCGTTGTGCGTGAGTTGACTGATCAGCTCGGCCGTTGATGGCGGCCGCCGGTCGACGTCGAGCCCCTGGTAAGGCTCGAAGTACGCAAGGGCGGTGAGTGGGTCGAGGTTGAATGACCGGCTGAGTTTCACGACGACGTCTTCGGTGATCCGGCTACGGAATCGCTGCGTCGTGATCGTCGAGAGCCGTCGGCCGGTATGTCGGGCGATGTCGGCAGAGCCGGCAGGTAAGCCCGCCTCATTAAGCCAGGCGTCGAACTCGCGTGCCGAGAGGCTCACTGTTCCCCTTCTCGGAACGTCGGTGACGGATGGTGTATCCCCTGAGAGTATGTTTACATAAATAGCGAAGTAAATATAATTTTGAGATTTGAGAGGCTGGGGGGCGGTCTCGATCAAGGAAGAAACGATGAGACAAGAGCGCCATCAGTTCCACCCGACGACTCTCAAGCACCATCCAGATACTTCGCATAGTCAGCCAGGGCCTTGTCTCGGGCTTCGACATCCAGTCGATACATCACCCGCTGGCCGTGGCGAACCGTGTCGGCATCCGCAACGACAATCTGCTGGTGCTCCAGGTCCTGGAGATGCCGGAACACTGTCATCGGAGTTGCGCCGAGGTCTCGAGCAATCTGCCCCGATGTCGCACCTAAAGGATGTTGCGACAGATAGCGCATCACTTCGGTCCTGATCTTGCTCATGCCGAACGTGTTCATTGCGCGCTCCGCCCAAGAGGGCGCGGCGGTAGTGGTATCGGCATCACGGGGCACCTAATCATTTTGCCGTAGATGGTCACGGTCGGATAATACATTAACATTAAGTGTTAGACTTGGGTGGTAGTTCAGCTTGCAGTCACACCAAGGAACATATGGACGTCGGGGCTCCGTGCTAATTGTGAATCGTGCCTGTTGGGGGCATCTGGCCCGCAAGGGTCCAAGGAAGGCAGTGATGTGGATGGTCTCGCACGTCGCCACGAATGACCGGCATATTCACGCGGTCGAGGGTACGGACACGTCCGTAACCAAGCGGTCCTCGCTGCGCTCGGGTTGTAAGGGCACTGTTTCGGTCTGCTGTCCTTCGGATCATGACGGACCGCGAGGTGTCGTCAACCGGGCGCTGCGCGCCGGCGCGTTCCGGAAAAACTTTGACCGGCCCGCTGCGCAGGAACCCCCCGCTCAAACTTGTTTCCTCCTCGCCCCGGTGAACCCGGTGGACGAAACCTCTCAATCGGTCCGTCAGAGCACTGCGTGCCAGCAGGCCAAAACAACGATGAGGGGAGCGTAGGTGGCGGACGAAGAGACCAAAGGATCTGGGGCGATGGTGGCCGTCGTTGCTGTTGTGGGGCTGCTGCTCGCCGGCCTTCCGGTCGCTGGGGTTGGTGCGGTGGCCGTGTTGACGCAGACCGAGGAACGTACTGGTACATGTTCGATCACGGACACCGGAACGCTGGCGTCGACCTCGACGATCCCGAATGGTTGGGGCGACCTGGTCGATGCTGCGGCGACGACCGCGGGCCTGCCGGTGAGCGTGGTGGCCGCGCAGTTGAAGCAGGAATCAGGCTGGAACGAGGCCGCTCGGAGCCCTGTGGGTGCTCAGGGAGTGGCCCAGTTCATGCCTGGTACGTGGGCGATGTACGGGGAGGTCGGGGACCCGTACTCGGCTGAGGACGCGATTCCCGCCTACGGCCGTTACATGGCGGCTCTCAAGGACCAGGTGCAGCCGTTGGCCGGTGACGACGCGGATCTTCTGGTGAAGCTCACCCTCGCCGCCTACAACGCGGGCCCCGGTGCGGTGCAGAACGCGAAGGGCGTCCCGCCGTTCACGGAGACCCAGCAGTACATCGAGAAGATCCTGAACACCGGGCAGAACGAGTTCACCGCCGACTGTGCGGCCCCGGCCGGGGGAGTGGCGTGGGACGGGGACCTCGGCGACGGCGAGTGGACGACACCCTTGCCGGGCGGCGTGTTCACCTCCGGCTACGGGCACCGAGAAATTCAGGGCGTCCCCGCGTGGGCGCAGGAACACGTCGGCGTCGACATCTCGACCCCGGGCGCCGGCTACAACGATGGCGGCCAGGTCATCGCCCCGACCAAGATTCAGGTCACCAGCTTCCTCCCTGTTGACGGTTGCGTCATTGCCAAGGTCATCGAGGAGGGAGAACCGGCGTTCAAGTTCAGCTTCTGCCACCTGAACAGCTACGACGTGCAAATGGGCGATGTCCTGGAACGCGGTGACATCGTCGGCATCGAGGGCAACAAAGCCGAACTCGGACGCGTGGCCACGCACCTGCACTTCGAGATTTACAGTCCTGAATCCCCGGACGCGGCCTACCCCTACAACAACTTCAACCTCGACCCCGAGCCGATCCTGAAAGAGAAAGGAGCGTGGGTGCAATGACCTATCGCTCACGCGCACACCTGTACCGGACAGCAGCTCTCGTGGTCTCGATGGTCGCCCTGACCAGCTGCGGCGTTGATGCTCCGGCAGCTGAGGACGACGTCGCGCCTATCTCCGCGCCGACGACGATCTCCGAAGGCTCCTCCACCTCCGCTGCGGCCGAGGAGGTCCTGGGTGGCGACACCTTCGCGTCCCCTGAGGACGCTGACCGTTCCGATGTCGAGTCGACGGCCCGAGTTGCTGCCCTGATGCTGCACTCCTGGGACACGACGGTGGATCGCACGGAGACAGCGGCCACGGTCCGCGCGAAGCCGCTGATGAGTGAGGAGTGGGCGGCGAACCAGATCGAACCGGAACGGAACGCGAGCAACGGTGATTGGCTGGAACCAGCCGAGCACCGCGCCTACAGCGTTCCGCGAGCTGTTCCCGCGATCGGTGACGCCGCTCAGGACGTCTCCCCGGACAAGGCGATCCGGGTCCTCGACGTTACCTGGCGGTGGGTTGCACGGGATGAGACACCGCTCGAGGGCAGCGGCCAGCGGCAGGTGACTCTCTACCTCGAGAAGGTGGACGGCCGGTGGGACGTCGTCGGGCACCAGACCCGGGACCTGACCGCAGCGGTTGGGGGTCAACGATGAGTCACGCCGTGCACCCGTGGCCGGTGATCGTCCTGACCATCGGTGAGGGCGAAATCGTCGCCGACGCCAACGGGGACGTCCTGACCTACCCGGTGCTCGAGGATGCGTCCCCGGCCGACGTCGCGGCCGACGCCGCGTCGGAAGCCTGCCGTCGGCTGGGCTTGAAAGCCTGCCGGGTGCAGGGCCACACCGAGGACGGCGAGGTGTACGAGATGATCGTCGACACCGAGTTCGGCACCCTCGAGGAGCGTTCCACCGACCCCGCAACGACTCTTACCAGCGGCCAAGGGACAGTTCACGGACAGACCAGTGCGCGTACGGGTGGACGTCTTGGCCGTCGCCGTACCTCGAGCGGAGCGACCGCCGCCCGGGGTGGCGTGCGGCGTCCGCAGGCACGCCGCCGGAAGCTGATGATGTGGGGCAGTGCCGGGGTCTTCGTCGTGACCGTCGGGGTGTGCGGGGTTTACGTTCTGCAGGATCCCGAAGTGACACCTGCCGCCACCGTCTACACGCCGCCCCCGGCGCAGCTCCCGGTTCCTGCTCCTGCCGGGTGGGACACCTACGCGACGTGGACTGCGCCAATGCAGTCCTCCACGGTCCGGGCGATCCTGGATTCCTCTGGTCACCCGGTGAGTGTGGACGGTTCGACCCTGACCGCTCATGATCCGAAGACGGGGGTGGAGCGGTGGACGCGTACCGCCCCGTTCACCATCAGCCAGGTGGCCTTGTTCACTCTCGACGGACAGTCCCGGGTCGCGGCGTCGACCGCGCGTGAGCTGGTCATGTTCGGGGACGGGCCTGATCCGATCCGCGTGGACGTTCCGCAGAACGGGACGATCGTTCTCGACGGGGGCACTGCGCCCCGGGTGGACCTTCCGACCAAGCAGACTCTGATCGTCGCAGCTGACGGCAGCACCGTGTCTCGGGTGGTCCCCGCGGCCGCCGAACCGATCGAAGCCCTCGGCGCGGACCTGGTGACCGCGGACCTGCAAGCCGGCCGAATCTGGCGGGTCACCACGGACTCTGCCGCCCTGCCGTCCCCGGCGACACTGCCAGCCCCGGCAGAGGGTGCGGAACTGATCAGCGTCCTCGGATCCATCGACGGTCGCGTGGTGGCCGCATGGAAGAACGGTGACGGGCCAAGCGGCGGGGCAAGCGACGGAGTGAGCATCGGTTTTTACGACCTCGGGACAGCCCCGGATGCCACGGAGGTGACGCAGGCCGGACTCGTGACTCTTGAGGGCGGGGACGTCTCAGCCTCCGGGCTCCAGCTGGACCGTGAGAACACTCTCATGCTGGCCGGGTCCGTCCTCATCGACGTCTCCACCATGAAAGCTCACCGGTTACCCGGCGCGGGCAAGCTCTCGGCCGGGTACGCCTGGGTCAACACCGACGGCGAACAGTCGCGCATCAATCCCCAGGGCGAAATCGAGGACACCACCGACTCCACGCAGGCGTCCGTCCCGGACCTCATCACGGCGGACGGAAAGGCCATCACCCGTGCCACTGGATCACCCACCGGAGACTCACCGAACTCCCTGTACGCGCTGGCGGACACCGGCCCCCGCCCGGCAGCCTCACCGACCTCAACCATCGCGCCGACTCCTGCAACGACAAATACCCCTGATCCTGCCTCCACTTCCGCCGTTTCCCCGAAGGAGAACCCCTGATGAAAATGACCGCTGTGATCGACCAGACCGGAGCCCTCGACCTGGACGTGGAAGGACACAAGACCCACGCGGATTACTCCACGGTGATGGAAGCGCGGCGCTCAGTGATGACGACCGCGACCGGCCTTGCCGCAGACGCGACTACCAGCGTTGAACTCCACATCGAAGACCCGGCCGGGGCTCGGACAGTCCTCGTGCAGGCCGATGGAGCCGTCATCGAGCAGGCCCCCACCACAACCCCGGAAGAGCAGCAAACCCTTACGACCGAGGCAGCACCGGCTATGTCGCTGGCTCCGACTGAGCCAACACCAGCGCCTGCTCCTGCTCCTGCGGCACCTCTTCCGGCATCCCGGCGAGTTTCCACAGCAATCCCGGCACCCACCAAGCCGGTGACAGAATCACCTGCACCGAAGACAGCGGTGGCGGTCCTTGAACCGGACACGGACACTGAGACGGACACGGCGCAGGCTCCTGCGGACGTCGTCAAGCAGGCACCAGTGGCAGCACCGGCCGAGCAGGAAGAGGTCACGACTGCAGAAGTCCTGCCGACGCGCCGGTCCTCGATGCCGTCGTTCGTGGACCGACCCGATACGGCGTCTCCGGCGCAGCTCGGGATGCGTGGATTGCTGAACCACTTCGGGATGAAACTCGCTCCGTCCGCCGATGAGCTGGCGCAGCGGGAAGACGAGAAAGCCGTCTCTCAACACTGGGAGGGGCCCCGGACGATCACGATCCTCAACCCCAAGGGCGGCGCAGGCAAGACCCCGACGGTCATCTGCCTGTCGGCGGTGTTCGCCCGTATGGGTGGGTCCGGTGTCCTGGCATGGGACAACAACAACTCGCTGGGCTCGTTGGGGTGGCGGACCTGCGATGCCGGCCACGAAGCAACGGTGGTCGACCTCCTCGGGCAGACGGACTACTTCATGACCGCCGGTGCCCGGGCGGGAGACCTTGCGTCCTACGTTCACCACCAGCCCTCCGACCAGTACGACGTGCTCCGCTCCGATGACCGTTCCGGTGCCAAGGCCCGTCATGAGGTCACCGGCGCCGAGGTTCACCGCCTGTACGCCGTTGCCGCAAAGTATTACCGGCTGATCGTCAAGGACTCCGGGAACACCGAGCGCGGCGACAACTGGGAAGCGATGATCAGCCACACCGATCAGGTCGTGATCCCCGTGAAGTCCGTCGATGACGCAGCCGAGGGTGCGTCGAGGATTCTCAGCGCACTACGGGCCGGGGACGAGCACGCGCAGTCCCTCGCGGACCGCGCCGTTGTGATCGTCCTGGGCTGCACTCCGGCGCATGGCAAGGCAAAACTGGACGCGCTGGCTGATTCCTTCCGGCCGTTCGTGAAAGCTGTCGCCACGGTGCCCTATGACCCGTCCCTGGTCGAGGGCCGTATCCGGTTCTCTGCGATGCTCCCGCGGACCCGACGTGCCTGGCTCCGTGCTGCCGCTCTGATCGCGGAGGAGCTGTGAGCGTGACGACCAAAGGGAACCCGTTCATCACTGAACCGGAAGTAGCACCGGCAGAGGACCCGATCGACGATGACCCGATCCTGGGGCACCGTGAGTCGCTGCGCGGTCCGCAGAACATTCAGCAGACCCTGGCCGAGGAGCCGGTCAAGGAAACCGAACCTGCGGCGTCAGTCACGGTGACTACGGCGACGCTGTGGCTGGTTGGTGCCTCCGGTGGAGTCGGGACCACCACCCTTGCGGGCATGTGCTCGGACGACGTCGTGGACGAGTCCGACCAGCGCCCGACGTGGGCGGGGCGGGCCTTGCTGGTGTGTTCGACCAGCGGGTCCTCCCTCGAGGCGGCGCAGCAGCTGGCCCGTAAATCGGCTTCCGGGCAGCTCGCTTACGAGCTGGTCGGCCTGGTTATCGTCCACGACCGGCCAAAAAACCGGCTGACGAAGCCGACCCTGGACTTCGCGCGCGGTGTCGCCCGCATGTTCCCGGTCGCCATGACCATCCCTTATGAGGCGTCCTGGCGTGAAGTCGGCGCAACCCCACAATCTTCCGGCACGCGACTCAAAAGCGTGCTCCGGAAAATCGAAAAGATCGCCCACACCGGGCACTGAGAGAAGGAAACCATCATGTTCGGAAGCGCACTGGCAGCACACACCATCACCACCATCAACGCATTCACTCCCTCCACGGAGGGCACGATCACGGCGCAGCAGTACACCCCGACGCAGCCTCCCGGCACCGAAGGTCTCACCACGGTCATGGGATGGATCCTCTGGGGCGCCACCGCGTTGCTGTTCGTCTACTTCATCTTCGGGCTGGTACAGGCTGGTAAAGCACGCCGCAACGGGGAGTCAGTCGAGGCACCGCTCTGGCCGATGATCGGAGCACTCCTGATCGGCTCGTCCGGGGCGATCTGGACCGCTGTCACCGCCGCCTGATTGACCCCTGATTACTTCACTTCCCTCAAGACAAGGACAGACGATGAGCACACAGGACACTACCGACCGACCCACCGGCCGACCCGCATGGTTCGGTGCTGCTGTCATGCTTCTGATCCTCGTAGTGGTGGGCCTCGCGGCCTGGGGCATACGGACCTTCTTCTTCGATAACAACGCTGATGACTCTGCCGCACCGACGAGCCCGACCAGTCAGGCTCCCGGTGCGGCGGAGCCCACATCTTCCACCACAACAGAACCCGCCGTGGTGGAGGCTGATACCGCGTGGGACTGCCAGGCGGACCTCAGCGATGACGACACCTCCGTCGCGGATTCCGCTCCTGTAGTTGAGGAGTGGGTAGCCGCCGGCTACAACGTCGTTCCGTTCTCGGAGTTCGGAGGCTGCCAGAAACAGCCTTCAACCCTCCGGGTCGGATACTCACACACCGAAGCCGGCGCACTGATGGCAGCGGCCACCTATGCCGTCGCACTCGACCCCTCGGTCAGCGAAGAGGCAGCACCCGACCTCGAGGCGGCGGTGGCGGAAGGACCGAACCGAGTCCTGCTGGGGGAGAGGGCGCAGCGCATTCGGGACGGAATCGAGCAAAGCGAAGACTCTACAGCCATTACCCGGCTGAATTTGATCGGCTACATCCAGAACAGCTACGACGCCGATGCAGCTTCCTACCTTCTCGTATACACGGCAGTGGATGACAGCGGGCTAGACCAGACGGTAATGGCTCAAGTTGACCTGGTCTGGGAAGACGGTGACTGGAAGCTCGACCCGGCCTCGGGCAATGACTTCATCACAGGTGCTCGATACCAGGGGCAGCCGTACGTCGAGTGGGGACCGAAAAGCTGATGGGGAACTGGGTTGGAGATCTCTTTGAAGGAGTTGCTGGGGACGCGATTGAGAAGCTCATTACTTTTCTCGCAGGGTGGGTCATCCAGATTCTGACGGAGATTCTGAACTTCGTCGGAACGTGGTGGTTGAAGATCGGGGCGCCCTCGATGGGGGAGGGCTCCGCGACTGAGCGGATTCAGACGTCGACGGTGCTTTTCGTCGGTGTCGCTGGTGTCCTCGGTACTGCGTTCGCGCTGATCAAGATTGCCCGTGATCAGGACCGCAACTCGGCCGAGAACCTGGTGATGGGAATGGTCCGCACCATTCTGACGACGGCGATCGCGGTCCCCATGGTGGCGCTGCTGTTCGCTGCGACTGATGAGCTCGCACCGTGGTTGGTCACAACCATCTCCGGGTCCGCGCAGGAAGACGGACTCGGGCAAGCCATGGGGCTGGACGCTATCGCGAGCGGGACGATGACGATGCAACTCGCCGGCATCATCTTGTTCATCGTTCCTTTGGCCCTGTTGGGGGCAATCCTGAACGCGCTGATCGTCATTTTCTCCTACGGCATGGCGATCGCCCTGTGCGGTGTCCTACCGATCTTCGCCGCTGCCTCGCAAACCGAGCGCGGCCGGAAGTCCTTCGACAAGGCCGTGGCATGGCTCGCTGCCGTGGTGCTGTTCAAGCCTGCTGCGGCGATCCTCTACGGGGCGGGACTCGCATTGCTCAAAGGTATCGAAGGCACGGCCGACAACGAGCTGGGGAACACGATGATCAGCCTGATCACTGGCCTCGTCGTAATCCTCAGCGCCTCCGTTGCGATGCCTGCCCTGGCGAAAGTCCTCGTTCCGGCGATCAGCGCCGGACCGCAGGGTATGGGCGCGTCAGGGCTCGCGATGCTCGGTGGAGCACTGGCACTCGGTGCGGTCACTGCTGGCGTCGGGGCGGCGGGCATGGCCGCGGCCGGGACCGCAGGAGGAGCTGGGACCGCAGGCACCGCAGCGGCAACCGAGGCGGCTGGGACCGCAGGCACTGCCGGAACGGCGGGAGCCGCTAGTGCTGACGGGATGAGCGGCACACCTGCCCTGACCGGAGGTACTGGTTCTGGTGGTGGACCTGGTGGTGCTGTTCCCGGTGGTGGCGACGGAGTCAGCGGCGGTGCTGCCTCGAGCGGTGCTGCCTCGAGCGGTGCTGCCTCGAGCGGTGCTGCCGGAGCTGATGGTGGTGCTGGTTCTGGTGGCGGCACCGGTGGATCCGGAAGTGCTGGTGGTTCTGCTGGTGGACCGACGGGTGCGGAGCAGCAAGCTCAGCGATCCGGCGCACCGGGGGCCACGGAGACCGGAGCGGACAGCAACAACAGTGGAGGAGCTGGTGGAGGTGCTGGTGCCGAGTCTGGCGGTGGCGCAGGCGGACCGACAGGTGCGGAGCGGCAGACAGCTAGCTCAGGCGCACCTGCTCAGACGGAGGGCGGCCCGGGGTCCGGCTCAGGTGATGGAGGGCCCAACGGGTCAGGGGGAGGTCCAGCGGGTGCTGAACCGTCAGCTGGGTCAAATAGTCCTTCGACGGGGTCTGCCGTGCCGGATGGTGACGCCGGTGGCGGACCACAGGGTGCGGGCAGTGAATCCCCGGCGGCGCAGGGGTACCGGGATGGAGCCCCTGGTGGGGCGGAGAAGACGGCGGATAGGTCGGGGTTTGCCCGGCAGCGCGTCGAGTTCGCGTTGCGGGACGCAGCGCGAGAAGCCGAACACGGAGTGGAAAGCGGGAATGACGTATGAGCACTGATCAGCAGGTTGTCCGGCAGTACGGCAACATCGCCGAGGACAAGACGGCGGGCTTGATGGGGTTCACCATGGCCTCGACCGCTGTCCTGGGTATCGGGGCGGTGGGAGTGTTCGTCGCGATCATGATGTCGCAGATTTGGGTGGCGATCGGGCTCGCCGTTTTCGCGTTGGCCGTGGCCGCAGTACTCGGATCCAAAGATCGGTACGGCCGTTCCAAGCCGGAGCGGTGGATTGCCCGCAGCTTGCACACCAAGGGCAAGAAAGCAGGAGCCACCACCTACAAGGCCGGGCCGGTGTCGCAGATCCCGGACGGTTCATTCCGTGCACCGGGCCTGCTTGCCGCGACGGAGTTGATCAACTTCCAGGACCTCTTCGGTCACGAGGGCGTGATGCTGTGGCACCCACGGCTGAAAACCGGGACCGTGTTTCTCTCCACCAACTCCTCCGGTCTCGGGTTGCTCGATCAGGACCGGGTGAACCGCCTGGTCGGGTCATGGGCGGCCTTCCAGCGTGACGCCGGATCGAACGCCCGGGTCGAACAGATCGCGGTGACCACCCAGTCGACCACCGACCCCGGCGAACGTCTCCCGGACGCGGTGGCCGTGGCCCGCCAGCAGGCGGGGAACCACGAGGTTCCATCCTTCGCCCGGCAGGTCATGGACGACGTCGTGCACAACCTCAACCACAATGTCCCCAAGCTCGAGCAGTGGGTGTCGCTGACGTTCAGCGGCAAGGCCAGTGACCAGGGCCGGGCGCCGGAGCGCACCGTCGACGAGCTGGTGTCCGACGTGAAGTCCCTACTCCAGGGGTTCATCGAGGAACTGGAGTCCGCCGGTGCGGGCAGTGTGGCGCTGATGAAGGCCACGGACCTGACGGATCAGACTTATGTGGCGTACAACCCACTGGGCGCGGCAGCGGTGGAACGGGCCCGTCTGACCGGCACCGGCACAGGATTGACGTGGCATGAGGTCGGTCCGGCCTCAGCACGGACGGTCGGGTTCCCGGGCCGGTACGAGCACGCCGGCCTCGTGTCGAAGTCGTGGCAGATGTTCCGCCCGCCGGCCGGAACGTTCCGGGAAAACGCGCTGGTGGCGCTGTTGAGCCCGGATTCGAGCATGGTGCAGAAGCGGGTCACCGTGTTCTACCGGCCGCAGCCGCCGGAGAAGTCAGCGGTGCAGGTCCAGGAAGCGTTGACCAACGCGCAGTTCGCCACGAACCAGAAGGGCCGACGCCCGACCAGCTCGCAGATCATCGCGCTCGAGAAGGCGCGCAAAGCTGAGCGGGAGCAGGCCGAAGGTGCAGCCCTGGTGCGGTTCGCGATCGGGATTACCGCGACCGTCCACACCCCGGAGCAGCTGCCTCAGGTGGAGGCGTCCATCATGCGCAACGCCTCGAGCGGGATCCAGATGAGGGTGCGTGGGTGTGACTACAACGACGATGCGGCGTTCGCGTTCAACCTCGGCCTGGGGCTTATCCCAGAAAACGTCGCCACCATTTCCGCCAGCGTGAGAAAGGCCCTCTAGATGTCTGTCTTCGATGAGCTGGTCGACAAGGTCAGCGACAGGTTCTTCGGCAAATCGGTGGCGGCGACGACGGCGGCCGCCGCGTCCTTCCCGCAGCTCACCGACAAGGGCATCAAGGTGTCCGACGGCGGGATGGTGACGTGGGTGGAACCGCCCCCGGAATTCACGGCCACCTCGAACCAGACCGCAGGTCTGTGGCCGTTCTGCGTCGGCACGTCCTCGCCTCTGGTGGGGGCGATCCTCGGCCGGAACCTCCTGAACGGGTCCGTGGTGTGCGGGGATCCGATCAGTCTGTTCCTGCGCGGGATCATCTCCTCCCCGTCCGGGTTCATCCTCGGCCTGAACGGTCGGGGAAAGTCCTCAGTGGCTGTCCGCATGGCGTTGGCCCTGATTGATCAGGGGTTCCTGATCCTGGTGGCCGGGGACCTCAAACCCGACTTCGCCGGCGTCGTGAAGGAAACCAACGGCCAGATCATCCGTGTGGCCCCCGGTGTCGGGGCGATCAACCCGTTGGACGCCGGGCCGCTCTGGAACAGGCTCGGAGGTCTGGAAGCTCCCGTGCAGCGGCAGATGCGCGCCGAGATTCACAGCCGCCGGCTGATGACGCTCACCGGGCTCATCGAACTCGTGTTCAAGGAGCCCCTGGATGCGAAGAAGCAGGAGCAAACCGTCCTGTCCATGGCGATCGCTATGGCAGCAGAAAAGGCCGAAGCCGAGGGACGGCAGCCGCTGGTCGGCGACGTCGTCGGCGTCATCAAAGCAGGCCCACCGCAGATCAAGGCGGCGCTGCTCATCGAGGACTCCACGGAGTATATGCCTCAGGTGAAGAACCTCCTCGCGGGCCTGAACGCGCTCGGGGAGCACGGCCCGTTCGGAGATGTGTTCTGCCAGCCGACGACCGAAGAAATGCTCATGGACAAGTCGGTGGACTTCGACATCTCGATGATCGACGAGTCCCAGCTGATGCTCCGCGCCGCAGTGCAGACCGTGTGCTGGTCCTACGGGCAGGCCGGTGTCTCGGCTGCGAAGACCATGGCCGACGCCGGGCTGATGGAGGAACGCCATCACCTGATGATCATGGACGAGTTGTGGCAGTCGCTGCGAGCCAGCGAGCTGCTGGTCCACCAGATCGACGCCCTGACCCGCCTGAACAGGACCAAGGGACTGGGACAGCTGATGATCACGCACTCCATGAAGGACCTGCTGCTCTCCACGGACGAGCTGACGAAGATCGCCACCGGCTTCGTGGAACGCTCCTCCGTGAAGATCCTCGGCGGGCTCGCTCAGAACGAGATGAGCCTTATCGAGACGGTATTCCCGGTCTCCGAGCGGGAGAAAGCCCTGCTGGTCGGCTGGTCAGCAGAAGGGTCGATGAACCCGAATACCGGTCAGGTCTCGCCTCCGCCCGGGCGGGGCCGGTTCATGCTGAAAACCGGAGACGAGCCCGGTGTGCCGTTCCGGGTGAACCTCACTGCCGGGGAGCGCCGCGCCCACGACACGAACAAGGCATGGGCTGCTGCGCAGGAGAAGGTGAACCGTTGAACGATCAGGAGAACGGTTCGGCTGTCACAGTCCTTGGGGTCATGGGCGCGATCGCTCTCGCGGTTGGCCTGATCCACCTCGGGGCGGTTCTGACCCCTGTGCCGGTATCCCTGCCGTGGAATCCGATCGCCCTGGGCATTGGCCTGATGAGGGGCACACCGTGGCCGCCGGCGGCCTCGTGGTTGCTCGGCGTCGAAGCACTGTTGGTCATCGTGGCGCTGGGTTGGTGGGGGACTCGCACTCCCTCGAGGACCAGTAGCGCCGCGCGTCGGATGAGTCCTGGCGGGAAGATGCGTCCGGCCATGGAGGAAGACCGGTTGACCGAGGCTGCACGCCTGCACCCTGACGCTGAGGGGATCGGTCCGGGTCTGACCATCGGGTACACCGGGGACACTGGCACGAAGGCAGTCATCCAAGGGTGGCGTGAGTGCTCCGCGCACGTCTGGGGGACGGGTAGAGGTAAGACGACGACGCAGGTTGTCCGTCATGCCACCGAAGCGCCCGGCCCGTATCTGATGACCAGCAACAAGGTTGACGGCGTCGCCGAAGTGATCGCCGCCCGGTCCGAGACCGGGACGGTGTGGTTGTTCGACCCGCAGCGGATCTGGCGGGACAGCCACCGGCCCGCGATGATCTTCAACCCACTCTCGGTCGTCACCGACACGATCAGCGCCGGCGAAGTCGCCTCGATCTTCGAGACCTCGTCCGCTCCCGGTGCTGGGTCGGGCCGGGGGGATGCACAGTTCGATTCGCAGGGCCGCGACTTCCTGTCCTGGTGCCTGCTCGCGGCCGCGAAAAGTGACGGGACGATGAGGGACGTCCTGCATTGGGTGTCCGGTGCTGACTTCCTGGAACCGGCGGGTCTGCTCGAGCGCGCCGGTCATCCGGGCCCGGCGGCCGCGTTGAAGGGCATGGGTGACCAGCCGGAGGACACTCGCGGATCCGTGGCGGCCAGTGCGCAGCGCATGGCCTCGGCCCTCGTCCACGACGAGCTCGTGGCATGGTCGACGCCGACGCCGGGGGTTCCGATGTTCGACCCGGCCCGGTTCGTCACCGGTAAGGACACGTTGATCCTGCTCTCACAGGACGCCGCCGGTTCCGGGGCTGCGTTCGTGTCCACCCTCGTGTACGCGGTGTTCACCGCCGCGCAGCAGGCCGCCCGCCGCGCCGGTGGGCGCCTGACTGTGCCGTTGGTTGCTGACCTGGATGAGGTCGGGAACGTGGTCAAGCTCAAGCAGCTGCCGGAGTGGTATTCGTTCTTCGGGTCCATGGGCATCGTCGTCAGTGCGTACTTCCAGACGAAAGGCCAGGGCGTGGCCATGCTCGAGCGCACCGGCTGGGACACCCTCTGGTCCGCGGCCGCGGTCAAGGTCTACGGCGGCGGGTCCGACGACGACGCGTTCCTCGGCTCGCTGTCCAAGGTCATCGGTCAGTACGACGCGAAGGTCCGCAGCTCCTCGACGTCGAAGAACGGGTCCTCCCGGTCAGTGCAGACCCAGCGGCGGGACATTATGTCCGTCTCCCAGCTCTCCGAGCTACCCGTGAACCGAGCGTGGGTGAAGACCTCCAACGGAGGCGGCACCATTGTCCGCACCGTCCCCTGGTTCCGCGACAAGACCCTCAATACCCGCATTGGCCCTACGGTCGAGCGCATCAAGACAGGAAAAACCTCATGAGCGATGATCTGGCGTCGGACGAAAGCACCGAACAGGATCCGGAGGTCATCACCCCGGCCGACCTGGTCGCATGGGTCGAGGAGTTCATCTCAGAAGTGGAGTCCGTGGACCGCTCCAGCGGCCAGCACTGGTGTTCCCAGTGGTGGAATCACCCCGAGGCAGTCAGCCGGTTTCGTGCGCTGCACGAAAAGTGGTTGGAAGCTCAGGCCGGGGGCGGGATGTCAGGCTGGTGGGTCGATCATTTCGACAGTCACGCAGCGGTACTTTTCGCCAAGCGTGGTCCCTTCGGAGAGTGCGGCACCACGCACCAGCCGAAGACCAGCCGGAGGGTGCTCGCGTGTGAAGCGCCTCCTACCGACTGGTCCTGGGACTAACTAGGTTGCCCTGAACAGCGGCTAGTCACAGTGACCGGCCGCTGTTTTTTGCCTGCTCAGCTCGACGCTTCGCGGCAGCTGAATCGTTCTTGCCTGATGCCGTCTCCCGGGCCTGACGCTCGGCGGCAGTAGCCTTTCTGCTCTGAATCAGCTCGGCTTGCCGCTGACTCCTTTCTTTCTTCCGCGCTGCATCCTGTGCGGTGCCACCCTTTTCCTGACTCACGGTGCTCTCCTTCTTCTGGGAACTCGTTGACTGCCCGATTGCTTCACTGTCGGACCCGGACGTGTCGGAGGACGACGTCCCTGCGGACTTCTCCGCAACTGCCCGATGCCGTGCGATCGCACGTTCGATCGCGGCCTCTTCCGTCGCGGAGCGTTGCGGCTGCACCTCAGGCGTCCCCGCGGGCTGCACAGCGGCCGGCACAGAGTCAGTGGACTGTATGGCGTCGACGATGCGCGCTTCGCGCTGCTGCGGTGCCGGCAGCGGGTCGCTGGCAGCGGCACGTTCGGCCTGGAGGCGTTCGATAGCCCTGCGCGCTGCGGCCTGATTCGCGGTCATGCGGTCGGTGATCGCTGCTTCGTCGGCTGTCTGCTGCACCTGGGCGGCGCTGCGCGGCGGGACGTGTGTGAGGGCACTGTGCTTGTGCAGGGCCGTGGCACGCTCGACCAACCGCTGCGCGACAGGGTCGTCCTGGTACTGCTTCGGGATCATCGCCGTCTCATGAGTGCCGATGTTGTACCGGTTCCGATACGCCTCGGTCTCGGCCGCAATGCTGTGCCATTCGGCGGCCTTGGACTCCTTCGCCGGCACCGGCCCGAGCGCGGCCGCCCAGGCCGGTTGTTCTTCCGCAAGCTGCGCCCCACGGACCATGACCCGCTGGCCCAAATGGGCCCGGAGCCGGTCAAGTTCATCCCGGTACTCGACCGGTACCCGGGCGTCCTGCAGAAGCACGGACGGTGCGAGGTCCTCGCTGATGGTGGTCCGCCCGAACCCTGCACCGCCGGCACTGGTGACTGTCCGACTGCTGGTGCTGACGAGTTCGGTGGACGCCGGCGTGCTGGTGCTGGGGATACCGGCCTCGCGTAGCTGGCGTTCCTGGCGGATTGCCTCGGCGATCGTGACCTGGTGGGCGCTGCGGGGATCCTCACCACGGGCGGCGCGTTCGATCGCGGTCTGCGTCGGAGAGAGATCCTGCCTGCGCTCGAGCTCAAGGGTCATGGTCTTCACCATCCACTGCTCTTTCCTCGTCGCGGCACTGATTGAGGCGGTCGGGTCAACGGACTGCAACCGTTCCACAACGTTGTCGCGTGTCTCGGTGAGTCTGCTGGTGTGCAGGAGCGCGAACGGCCGGGCAGCCCATTCGGTGTCCATGGGAGCCTCACCGGGCGTCCGGCGGAGCTGACCGGTGTCAGCGCCCTCGGCGTGCTTCTCGGCCTGCTGCGCGAGGCGGTCGAGATGATCGTCGGTGAGGGCACCGAGCGGCCGCTGTCCGGTGTTCGCCCGGATCTGCTGCGCGGTCTCGATCCGATTCTCCACCCGGAAGGCGAGGACGGCGGACGCGTCGTCGGCGCCTGCGAACCCGCGTTCCCGGTACGCCTGAGCGAGGACCGTGGACGCATCCAAGCCCTCGTTCTCAGCCCGCCGCAGATGCGTGGCCACTGCGCCCCATGACTCGTGCGAGGTGAACGCAGCGGCGGCTTCCTGCCCCATGACGTCCTGCGCGATGCCCCGGGTTTTCGCGGTCCATGCTGCTGCTTCGACGTCGTTGTAGACGCCGGCGAAGGTGGCAACGTCACCGGTGCGGACGGCTTCGGCGCGGACTGTTTCGTGGGCGGACAGGGTCCGGTCGTGGTTCGCGGTGATCGACGCGAGGACACTGTCACGGGTGACGGTCTGGTCCCTGACATCACGGTCGTCGCCAAGAGCGACGTAGAGCTTGTTCGTCTCGCGTCCGCGGGTGGCGGCAACGTAGGCGCCGGCCCGGTCGGTCCGCTCGTCGAGGATCGCGTGTGCGGTGTCCACGGTGGCGCCCTGGGCGCGGTGCACGGTCGCGGCGTAGCCGAGCTGTCCGTGCTCGCTCAGGTAATCGGCGTTCACGGTGATACGTCCCCGGTGGCCGGAGTGCCGGAGGGTTATACGCTGCCGGTCCTGAGTCTCCGTCTGTGCTGCTGCGTGGTCGGTGGTGGGGTTGGCGGTGACCTGTTCCACGGTCCAGACATCGTTGTTCTTGACGAAGTCCTTGCCCTGGTTGAGCTGCAACGTTCGGTCGTTCCTGCGGGTGACGACGGTGTCGCCGGGGTAGGCGCGGAGCCCGTCCCGGAGGACCACGGACGGCGTCGACTCCGTGATCGGGCCTACCCCGTCGGTGAGGTCACCGGTGGCGATGCGGGCGGCCTGGGCGCGGGCGTTCAGGTCCGTGACGGTGGCGTTGTCGGTGGCGATCATCAGCGACGTCTTACCTGCTGCGGTGTCGGTCATCCACGCGGTGAAAGCATTCTGGGTCATGGCCTCAAGGGTGCCGGCGGTGACACGCTGGTTGTCCACGTACCACTGGAAGGGGGTGTCAGCTCCGACGGTTGCCGGTTCACGGAGGGCCAGGGAAGCGTCTGCTTCGCCTTCGGTGTGGAAGCGGTGGACCTCCTCGAGGCGGACTGCTCCGACCTCGTTGTTGAGCAGGCGCAGCGCGCCGCCGGAGCCGATGGCTCCGAGCTGCCGGTCATCTCCGATCGCACGCACCACGGCACCGTTGCGCCTGGCGACCGCGACGACCTCGGCAAGTTTCGGGGTGGTGACCATCCCTGCCTCATCGACGATGATCACGTCCCCGGCACCGAGAGCGAACGCAGACCCGCCGTTGTCGTGGCCATCCTTGGCTGTGGTGCTCTGCTGGCCCTGCTGGTTCCGGTGTGAAATGAGGAACGCGTCGATCGTCGTCGCGTCCGCCCCGATGTCCTTGGACATCACCGCTGCGGCCGCTGCGGTCGGTGCCAGTCCGATGACCTTCCCGCCGCTGTCACGGACCGCGTCAGCGGCCAAGGACAGGCTCTTGGTCTTACCCGCGCCGGCGGGTCCGATGCCGAGGGTCAGCAGCTTCTCGTCGGTCGCAAAGGCGCGTGCGAGGTCGATCTGACCCTGCGACAACACCGGCCCCCCACTGGCAGCGGCGGCCTCGACGTGCTGTGACAACAGAGTGTCGAAGCGCTCAGCGGACACGGCCGGAATGACGATCTTCTGTCCCGCGGCCAGGACCCGGTGCTCGGCGTTCAACACCTCCTGCGAGGTGAACAGCGCGACGTCGGCCTGCTGGAACTGACTCGTGCCGTCGGCACGCAGGAACTCGGCCAGCTTCGGCGTGATCGTGTCCGGGGTGACCTGGAGGCTGTGCGTCCCGGTGGCTTCCCGGGTGACGTTCTCCACGGTCTCGTCGGTGATGGTCTGTCCCGGGAACGCTTCTTTGAGGTGCCTGCGAGTCTGCGCGATGACGTGGTTCCGTCCCCACACGGCACGCTTCGCAGCCAGCTCGTGGACGACCAGGCGTGCGTGTTCGTGGGCGTCGAGGTCGTTGACCAGTGCACCCACCGGCGTTCCTGTGCTCGCGTTGCGGACGTGCTCGAGCAGGTCAGGTCCAACCGGCATGTTCGTGCTCGAACTGTAATCCTGCTGCCATTCCTCGACCAGCTCCGACAGCCGACGGGCACTCTTCTTCTCCGGCCGTGTCTCCAGGGTGGCCTGCTGCGCGAGGGCAATCTTCTGCTTCTCGTTCGGCGCGTACCCGTGCTTGTCAGCGAACTCAGCTTCGAGTCTGCCGATGGTTCCGGCGATGTCTGACCGTCGTGAGGATGCCCGGTGGATGGTGTCGAGGTCGATACCGGCAACCTCGTAGATGGGCTCTCCACCACCGGCTGCGCGGGCCACTGTGCTGACGCCGAGGGACGCACAGACCTTCTCGATGACCTTCGCGTTGTAGGTTTCTGACGCGGCGACGTTCATCTTGTAGAGGGTGCGTCCGTCGAGGGAGGACCACTTCCCGTCGGTGCCCATGACCTTGTTCGCGATAACAACGTGGTCGTGCAGCTGGGGGTCTCCGGCGCGGGAGTCGTAGTGCCGGAACTGGGTTGCGACCAGCCCGCCGTCGACGTCGATCTGCCGGACACCTTGTGCTCCCCGCCGGGTGTAGGTGGCGTTCTTCTCAAGGAAGGTGATCGTCTCGGCAATCGCTTCGTTGTGTGCGGTCTCGATGACTCTTCGGGCCTCGTCGCCGCCCAACGCCCACAATACCGACACTGATTTCGCGGGCGAAAACACCAGGTCATAGCCCGCAACGGTCTGCTGCTTTGGTGTCGTCTGCGCGGTCACGTACTGGGCAAGTTCCTCATCACTGCGGGCGTTTCTCCCGTGGGACTCACGGAACAGCTCGCCACCAACCCGGGAGCGAATCTCGTGCAGAACATCCTTCGGCAGCGCCTTATCTGCGTTCTCCGGTCCACTCCACGCGGGGCCACCGAGCCTACGAAATCTTGCTGACTCTTCCTCGATGCGGCGGGTCATCTCAGTGTCGGCGGCGCCGAACTGGAGGTACGGCTTCCCCAAGGCCACGTCCTTCTTGGTTCCCCCGTTTGCAAGGATCTGCGCTGCGTTGGGCTTGATTCCCTCACCAAAGAGAGCTTTCATCTGCGCCTCGGTTACCTCACCGGAGACTCCCAGCAACTGTTCGGAGTGTCCGACCCACTGGCCCGGGGGCATGCCTTCGACGGTGTAGTAGTCCCCCAGCTCACGGTCGCCCGCGCGGAGCTCGTCAGCGCTGGCGACCTCGGAAGTGTAGTAGGCGTAGCCGTCCCCAGCACTGAGCTTATGGACGGTCATCACAGGCCCATTGTCGCGCAAAATGGGCGCGCGGTCGACCTCACTTACATGAGTGCATGAGGTGTGACAGATTGTGGTGGTTGGAACGGGGTGGAATTGTGAGGTGACGACGGAGGAGGAAACGCGATGGAACCGCGTGGAAGCCACTACAATTGGTCCATCACGAACGTGATGCGGTTGTGCACATGAGAATGGGCTGTGGGTAACACGATTCACCGTTATCCACAGTTCGTTCGGTTGTGTGGAACCGCAAACGGACGTTATCCACCAGGTGGGAAGCGGAGAGACGCAAGGGTTATCTCGGAGCTGTCCACGTGTGGTCAACGTCCGTTAGATCCAGTCCGAGCGTCAGCGAGGTCCGCATGAGTAGTTGTGGGTGCCGGCCTCGAGGTCGAACGGTGTCCGTGATTGGCTGGTTCTCGGTTGGGGTCGGTCCGTGGTGGTCGGGCGCTAACCGTTAGGTTTGGGATGGAATACGCGCCGGATTGCAAGTCGCGGCCGGGGCAGGATCAGGCACAGGTTTTGAACGCAGGATGAGTGAAGGGGACGAGTCATCATGGCAGCACCGAGGAAGTCAGCGCAGCAGGTAGCGGCACGGGAAAAGGCGAGGGCGAAGGCTCAGGAGCTGACCGAGCGGCATGAGCGGTTGATTGACCTGGCGGCGGAGTTCTTCGAGCAGGAGCAGCAGGCCGAGCAGATCCGCGCCGAGGCGCAGGAGCGGGCGGACGCGATCCTGGCGAAAGCCGAGCAGGACGCGGAAGCGGCCGCGAAGGAAGCCGGGGTGAAGGTGCAGCAGATGCTCGACACCGGTGAGAGCCGCGCGGCGGTCGCGGCCCGTCTTGGGCTCAGCGCCGCCGAGATGAAGCGGGCTCTTGACGGTGCAGTCGTCGACCCCTCATCCACGGACTCCGGGGATCCGAAGACAGCTTCACCGCTGGCGGGGACAGCGGACGAAATCGCAGAACAAGTTACCGCCGAGACGAAGGCTGCTTGACGGCGAAAGCTCCAGCGGGCAGTACGAAGTGAGGGGACCGACTGTGTGAACTGCTCCCCGAAAGTTGGACTAGAAATCTAACTTCCGAGGAGCAGTTCATGTATGCGAGTAGCTCGTTGTCTGAGGCTCAGCGCGAGGCCGCTGTAGCG
>NZ_QZVT01000012.1 GCF_003602275.1 Arthrobacter cheniae
ACAGCGCCGTCATCACCTACCTCAACCGCGTCGGACTCGCCGCACGCGACCCCTTCGACTGCCCCATCATCAACCAATACCGCCGACGCTAGACACACACCGAGCGCCCTCGATATCGCATCATGCACCCTGAAACGCAAGCGGTCCGGGATACAGGCTTCGCAGGTTCGTCCGCGACGGCTGATTCGCTACGGTTGGGACATGTTCTTCCTCTTCGGCCTCACCACGCGTGAGAACCTTCAGTTCACCCGATCAGCAACCTGCCATTACTGCGGACTGCACGCTCCGCAACAGGTGATCCTGCGGAAGACCAAACTGTCCGTGTTCTTCATTCCGCTCCTGACCCTGAAGAGGACCCGGCTGCAGGTCTGCACGAACTGCGGCGGCACTTCCCGGCTCAGCGGCTCCGAGCAGCGAGCCCTCGCCCACTAGCCGTACGCACCCTCAGCACCGCAGCTGCGCACCGTCAGACCGGGTCATTCCTCGCCAGGGTGCTACGGAATCTCATCCCTACGGCATCCGACGAATGTCAGCTGCTGGGAAGCTCGACGGTGCCCCTGATCATGCTGACGCTCGAGTGCGCGGGGTTGCCGTCGAATGGTTCGTCAGAGATATCCACGATCGGAAACTGCGCGAGGTCGATATCGGTGGGGACGGCGAAGCTGCCGCTGTCCCCTTCCATCAGGCCGATGCTGTACATCTCCTGAAGGTCCGGGGCAATGAGCCACACCTCGCGGTACCCCTGCGGCTGCGTTCCGGTGATCGCGACGTCCAGGCTGCGCGTTCCATCCTCGGCAAGCGAAACGATCGCCTCACCCGACCCCGAGTATCCAGGCAAGGGTGTCAGCTCCGTCTCGGCCAGGGTGACCCCTTCGCCTCCTCCGCCCAATGACACGATTCCCCACAGCACGCCTCCTCCGATGGCAACACCTACCACCGCAGCTGCCGCAAGTCCCCAGACCGAGAATCGGCGTACCGGCCGGTCGGCACCCTTCGCCTTCAACGGGATCGGGAGCGCGACCCGGCCCGGAACCGCGACGCGGGGCTCGGGGGTGGCCGACGGCAGGTCCACCGAAAGACCGAGCTCGGCCTTGATGGCCTCCCACACCGCCGGTCCGGGTTGCTCGAGCGGACTCACCGACCGGCCGTCCTTTCCGATCACGACGATATTCCGTAGTCCTTCCAGGTCATGGGTGCAGGCGGGGCAGTTTTCGAGATGCTGCCGCGACCATGCATCAAGGGGCTCATCCAGTGCTGCAGGGCCGATGGATTCCGGGTCAAGATGCCGCATTCCATGCCCCCAGTCGATCGCGTAAGTGGATGAGACTCCTTCGTATGTGGCTCTTGACGGTTCCCAGTGGTAGATCGAGCCGGGCCGCGATCTGCTGGTGCGTCATGTCTTCGTAGAAGGCCAGCCTGAGGATGGACTTCTGGGGCTCTCCGAGCAGTTCGAGCTCTGTACCCAGCACTACCCGGTCCGTGATCGTGTCGACATCCTGATGCCGCGTGTCGCCGGCTTCGGCGTTCGCCCCGGTCTGCACCACCAGACGATGTTGCGTGTTCCGCGCGGACAAACCGTCGAGGATGACATTCTTGCTGATGCCGAGGATCCATGCGGGTACCGCCCCTGAGTTCGGGTCGAAGCTGTCCCTGAACCGCCAGGCCCTGACGAAGACGTCCTGGGTGATGTCCGCGGCCGCTGCTCGGTCCTGCATCGCCCTCAAGGCCAACGTGTAGACAAGCGGTGAGAAACACCGGTATGCCGCGGCCATCGCTTCTTCGTCTCCCTCTGAAAATTGCACGTCGAGCTGCCGCGTCCACTCAGTGCCTGGAGGGGTCAAGCTGCACTCCTAAAGCGCGGGCGCCGGTGTCGGTGCCACGCTCGACCGACGCCCTGCGATCCTTGGCACTTACCCCACAAGACTCAGAGCGGTAAGGCTGTGAGCACTACATTATCCTCATAGTCGCCCTCCTCCGGCAGCCAGTCGCCCCCACAGGTGATGATCTTGAGCTGGTGATCGCCGTCACGCTTGAAGATCTCCGATCCATTCAGGGTGGCCTTGGGGACGTTCCGCACATCGGAAACCCGGTAGGTCAGTGAGCGGCCGTCCTCCAGGCCGACCGTCACGATCGTCCCGATGCCCACGTCCTTCAGCTGGGCGAAGGGCATTACCTCCGTGAGGCTGTCGACATGGGCCGCCATCACCGCGTTCCCGGTCTCCGCGCCGGGGGCAGGCCCATACCGATACCAGCCCGCCTCCCAGAAACTATCCGGGATCTCCATCGCGTTCTTGTCGTCGATCCCGACATCGAGCACCCTCACGGAGATGTCGGTACCCGCGATGTCCAAGGCCACGGGCGACGGGTCCCGTGGCTCCCAGGCGGCGTCGGCCGGTCGAACCGGGACGGGCCCCACGGCGATACCAGCGGAGGCGCCGACCGTCGGCTCGGGCGTGGCATCCGCCGCGGCCGGCGCGACAGGATCAGCCGCTGCCGGCGCCACAGGATCCGGCGCGGCCGGCGCCGCAGGATCCGGCGCGGCCGTGAGTGCCGCTGAGGATGGTTGCTCCGCGGGCAAAGAACCAGGACCCTGCGCACATCCACCGAGGAAGAGAGCGGCGAGGACGGCCAGGGAGACCGATGCGTGTCCGGGTTGCACTGTCGAGATCCTTCCGGGAGGAGCGGTATGGGTGTGGGGAGGAGGGGCTGCCCTCCTCCCCACTGAACTGCTGGTTCTAACTCCGCACGGCACGCCTGCGGGAAGCGGCAACTGCACCGCCGAGCAGGACGACCAGGAAGGCGCCGAGGCCGAGTGCTGCTGCGTTGTCATCCTCCGCCGCGAGTCCGGACTGGCCACCGGGCACAGCACCGGGAGCTGAATGCAGTCCTTCGATCACTTGGGTGGCGAGCGCCAGGTTGCCGGCCTCCAGGCTCCCCCAGGCGTAGACGATCGTCGACGTTCCCTCAGCGAGGTTGAGATCTGCAGGGCCGATGACGGGCTCGGTGGTGCCCGTCGCCGCAACCGCTGCCGACACCGTGCCGGCATCGGTGGTCAGTGTCGCCTCGGCCGGATTGCTCAGGTTCTGGACGACTGCCGCGCCACCAGCCAGGACATCGACGGCGGGGGCGGCGGCTACATGCCTAACCGTGAGCCGTGACTTCCCCGCCTCGACGGCCGAGACGTCGTTCGTGAAGAAGTTGGCCGTGGGGTTACCGCCGGCATCGAGATTCGCTGTCGCGGTGTAGTTCCCACCCGCGGCGAGGGTGACGTCGACAGGGCCGATCACGGCCGCGCTCGCATCAGGAGCGTCGGACGCGGTCACGGCAAGCTGGTAGTTTCCGGCGGGCAACTCGAGCGGACCTGCCAGCTCACCCGGGGCGAAATCGTCCAGCGTGAGAGCACCATTGACATACACGTCGACGGTGAGGTCGGGGACCCCGTGCAGGACGGACAGGGACGCGGTCGTCGGTGCCTCGGCGGCAGATGCCGGGGCGGCCAGGGTGGCTCCTCCCAGGATGACGGCGGCTCCTACGGCGTACAAGCTTCTTTGCATGACAACTCTCCTTGATTGGGGCCCGACAGGGGCCACTTTCGCTGACACCCGGTATTACCCGGACGAGCGGCGCTTTGGATGCAAGGAGATGAAACTTTTTCGCCCGCCAGTTTTGGATCAGGCGTTCCAGAGCCCGTAGGAGTCGGCCAGCGAAGAGATCTTCTGTGCGCGTGCCAGCCGCGGCAGGTAGGACCCGTCACCGACGATGGCACCCGCGGCGTGTTCGCGCAGGAGCTCCGTGGCCCAACTGATCTCGGACTCGCTCGGTGACAGGCCGCGGTTGATCGTGTCGGTCGCATCGGTCAGCAGGCACAACTTGCCCGTCATGCCCATGGATGCCGTGACCTTGCATGCCTCGAGCAGCTCGTCACCCAGAGCACCGACGGTGGGCCCGTCGATCGGACCGGGAAGCTGCCCCACGCGCGAAGCCACGACGAGCTTGGACCGCGCATACGCGAGCGCCATCGGATCATCCGAGGCCCCGGTGTCCCGGCGGAAATCGCCGACGCCGAAGGCCAGGCGGAACGTTCCGGGAGCACTGGCGATCGCCGTCGCGTTCTCGATGCCCAGCGCGGACTCGACCAGCGCCAGGACCGGCGTACCGGCCTGCAGGCGCATGGCGGTGTGGGTCACCTGCTCAGGCTTCTCGGTCATGGCGAGCATGACGCCGCGCAGGCCGGGGGCCTTCGACAGGGCGGCCAGGTCATCGGCCCAGTACTCCGTCTCGATCCCGTTGACACGGACCCAGGCGGTCATTCCCGTGGACAGCGCCTCGACGACGCGCTCGCGGGCCTCGCCCTTGCCTGCTGCGGGAACGGCGTCCTCCATGTCGAACACCACGGAATCGGCCTCGGAGGTGAGGGCGGGGATGAAGTTGTCCTCGGAAGCAGCGGAAGCAAGCAGCCAGGATCGGGAGAGCTTGGCGGGCAGCGCGGCGGCGCGGCTGTTTCTGAGGGAGGTGGCCATCCTCAAACAGTACTGAGGACTGCTGCGCATTATCCACCGGAGACGGAGGGTGGCCTGTGAACACTACGACCAAAAGGAGCCCCCTCGGGACCCGGACCTGCACTCCCGACGACCAGCGCCTCCCTCTGCTGACGGCGGACGGGATCCTCGAGCGTCGGCTCGGCTATAGTGACGACGTCGGACGCCATGGGCGTCGTGCCTGAAAAAGAGGCAATAAGGGCGAAGCGGCTCGAGGCACATACGGAAAGCACCCACCAACGTCCGGGGTGACCGTGTGCATCCCTCGCCGCTGCCCCGACGTCCGTCCTGAAAAGATTCCTGATGGCCACTGTCTCCGCCCGTATCGTGTCCGCTCTCCAACCCGCTGTCACCGAGGTATTCGGTGTGATGGGCAACGGGAACGCCCACTTCCTCGACGCCGTCATGGCGCTACCCGATTCCATGCACTACACAGCCGTGCGGCATGAAGCGGGTGCTGTCGCTGCCGCGGACGCCTACTTCCGCGCCAGCGGGCGACTCGCAGTCGCCACCACGACCTATGGTGCGGGCTTCACCAATGCACTCACGCCCCTGGCGGAAGCGGTGCAGGCACAGATTCCCCTCGTCCTGGTGGTCGGCGACGCCCCCACCACCGGCGCCCGCCCCTGGGACGTCGACCAGGTCCATCTGGCGAAGGGGCTCGGTGCCACCACGTTCACCGTCTCCGCCACCCGCGCCCTCGCCGTCACGGCGGCGGCGATGGACCACGCGCTGCGCTACCGGCAGGCTGTGGTGCTCGCCATCCCGTATGACCTGGCGGGCATGGAAGCAGCTCACGAGGACCTGCCTCCCACGACGACGGCCGGTCCCCTGGCGATGCCCCATGCCGACGACATCGAGCGCATCGCGTCCCTCCTGTCCGCGGCGACGCGGCCGCTCATCCTCGCCGGCCGCGGCGCCTGGGTCAGCGGTGCGCAGGACGCTGCGACCAGCCTCGCTGAACGTATCGGTGCCCTGACGGCGACCTCCGGACTCGGTGCCGGATTCTTCGGCGACAACCCGACGGGACTCGGAATAGCGGGCGGCTGGGCATCCGAGCGCACCGCCCGCCTGATCGGGCAGGCCGATGTCGTCCTCGTTCTGGGAGCGCGGCTCAACCAGTTCACGACGCGCTTCGGACACTCCTTCGACAGCTCCGCCAGCGTCGTACAGGTCGATGTGGAGACCGGCCCCACCGCCCCCGAGGTGACGGATTACCTCCGTGGTGATGCCCGAGCGGTGGCTGAAGCGCTGCTCAGGACGGTGGACCGGGTGACGGACCAGCGATGGAGCGACGTCGCCGCAGCAGACGCCCACCACGCCCACCACGCCCGCGACGACGGGGACCTGACCGCCCCCGACGGGCGACTCGATCCACGGAGCCTGTGCCGGACCCTCGATCGGCTCCTCCCCGAGGACCGCTCGATCGTGCAGGACGGCGGGCACTTCATCGGCTGGGCCCCGGGTTACTTCCGCGTCCCGGCGCCGAACCGCCTGATCATGGTCGGGACGGCGTACCAGACCATCGGCCTCGGCCTTCCCAGTGCCGTCGGTGCCGCACGCGCCCTGCCGGAATCGACCGTGGTCCTCTGTACGGGTGACGGCGGCGCGCTCATGGCGCTCGCCGACCTCGACTCCTTCATCCGGACGGCGAGACGGGCGGTCATCGTCGTCTTCAATGACGCCGCCTACGGTGCCGAGATCCACCAGTACGCGGTCCGGGGCATCCATCCCGGGCCCATGATGATCGACGAGGTGGACTTCGCGGCGCTCGCAATCGCTCTCGGCGCCACCGGCAGGACCATCCGGACACTCGCGGACCTCGATGGAGTGAAGGACTGGCTGGCGTCCGACGACGACGGCGTGCTGCTGCTCGACTGCAAGGTCTCGCAGCAGGTCGTGGCGCCGTACATGGAGGAGATCGTCGCCGTCGCGACCGGCGGCAGATAGCCGCGCGACGTCGAGCCGTCGCTGCATCAGGCTGCCGGTGTAGGTTCCGGCGCTGCGGCTCCGGTCCTTCAGGTGCTTCCGAATCTTCCCCTGAGGGATTCCACGCCGGGGCCGGTGACGTGGGCCAGCCCGGCGGACCGACCGGCTGCGACGAGAAGCAGGTCCACCACGCGCCCCTGCACCTGCGGTCCCTCCCCCGATGACCAGCGTGCGTCGGTCGCGATGAGTTCGAGTCCCTGGAGGCGCTGGGGAGCTCCGAGCAACCGGTTTGCTGCAACGTAGGTCAGAACCGGTACCGCGAGGTCGGTGTGCACCGTGTGGAATCGCTTCAGCGGGCGTGCGATGTCCTGGCCGTGTACGAGCAGGTCCATCAGCGGGTCCATGGGACCACTGCCGGGAATCCGGCGGGACGACCTGGCGCTCTCACGCAACTGCTGGATGAGTTCAGCAGTCGTGTATTTCGATGCCCGGTCGCGCGCGGTGTCCGACACCATCCGGTGGAAACTTCCGCGGGCCTTGATCGCTGCCAGCGCGAGGAAACCGACCGACGCCCTGGTGGGGATCGTCAGGTGGGCCACTACCTCCCGCACGGTCCACGCCGAGCACAGGGACCGTGTGGTCCACTCGGCCTCACCGATGCCTTCCAGGAAGTCGCACAGATGGTGCCTTTCAGCTTTCACTGCCGCGTTGATCTCAGCTGGTTCCATGATGGAGGCTCCTCGGCTGGTGGTGCGGTGACACGAGCAGTGTTGCAGTCAGCACTCGGAAGTGCCAGAGGCTCTGGTGGTCCCGATCGACAACACCTTCCGTACAGGCGAGGCTGCGCCTCACTGACCGGCCGTCTGAAGCACAGCGTTATTCCGGCAGGTAGGGCCGGTAGGGGTCGAGGGTTCCGTCGACGACGGGGACGAGGAGGGAGACGTCCCCTTCGCTGGTCGAGGCGGTGAGAGTCGTCCTTGCGCCAGGCGCGTCCCCCGCGGTCCGGAGCACTGTCTCCACTGTGTCGAACCCGACCCTTCCCTGCGCCGGGATGGTGAGGGTGGTGTCTTCGTCGGAGTCGCTGATGGTGATGTCGATCGGCTGGTCGCCGTCGTTCTCGAGCGTGCCCAGGACTCGTGCGGGCTGTTCCTCGCCGGAGGTGACCAGGAGGACACTGCGGAGATCGACCCTGCCGACGCTCTCGTCATCTCCGACGGCTGTTGAATTCCAGTTGTCCCCGCCGCCCGTGGCACAGCCCGACAGCAGGAAGGCAGTAAGGAAGAATGCCCCGGCAGTCGACCTGGATCGGTTGACCGTCGGGCTGGCCTGAGCTGCTTCTGCAGTGTTCATCTGATCGAGTCCTTCGGAGGGAGTGGGGGTAAAGGTCCACTCCGACCGTACTCAGCCCGCGCGACCCGGGGTAAGGGGTGATGCGCGACCGCAACCACACTTCAGGCTCACGTCGAGGGAACACCCAGAGGACCTTCAGGATGACTCCTGGGGTACCGCACCCCTGCTTCGTCCAGAAACAGCCTCAGGCCCTCGGCCGGAGGTCATAGATGCGACGCAACTTGCCGCTGGAGCGGACGAGTGAGCCCTGCTCGACGATCCGGACGGTGCAGGTGGAGCCGATATGCGTCTTGATCTGGTGCTGCAGTTCCTTCGCGGCGGCCGCGCCGTCGGCCGGAGCGACGCCGTCGCGCACCTCGATGTTGATGGTGAGCTGATCCATCCGCTGGCCCTCGGGCCGGGTCAGTTCGAGCTGGAAGTGGGGGCTCAGTGCCGGGATGGCGAGCGCCAGTTCCTCCACCTGCGTGGGAAACAGGTTCACTCCGCGCACGATCACCATGTCGTCGCTGCGGCCTGTGATGCGCTCCATCCTGCGCATGCCCGGACGGGCCGTACCGGGGAGCAGTCGCGTGAGGTCATGCGTCCGGTACCGGATGATCGGCAGGGCCTCCTTGGTGAGCGAGGTGAACACGAGCTCACCCGCTGCGCCGTCGTCGAGCACCTTCTCCGTGAAGGGGTCGATGATCTCCGGTCTGAAGTGGTCCTCCCAGACGTGGGACCCGTCCTTGGATTCGACGCACTCGCCCGCGACACCCGGACCCATGACCTCGGACAATCCGTAGATGTCGCAGGCGTCGAAGCCCATGCGTCCCTCGAGCTCCTGCCGCATCCCTTCCGTCCACGGTTCGGCGCCGAGCACGCCAGTCTTCAGCGACGTCGACCTCGGGTCGATGCCGGCGGCGGCCATGGCGTCGAGGATGGTCAGCAGGTAGGTGGGCGTCGCGAGGATGGCGTCCGGCTCGAAGTCGCGGATGAGCTGTACCTGCCGCTCGGTCTGGCCGCCGGAGATGGGGATCACGGTGCAGCCGAGGCGCTCGGCGCCTGCATGGGCGCCCAGGCCACCCGTGAACAGGCCGTACCCGTAGGCGTTGTGGACCTTCCACCCGGCTTTCACACCGGAGGCCCGCAGGGAGCGGGCGACCAGGGACGCCCACCGTCCCAGATCGCCCGCGGTGTATCCGACGACGGTCGGCTGGCCAGTGGTGCCCGACGACGCGTGGATGCGGGCGATCTGATCCTGCGGCACGGCGAACATGCCGAAGGGATAGGTGCTGCGCAGATCCTCCTTCGTGGTGAAGGGGAACTTCGCCAGGTCCTCGAGACCGTGGAGGTCGTCCGGATGCACCCCGGCGTCGTCGAACTTCCGCTTGTACAGGGGCACGTTCGCGTAGGCGTGGTGGAGCGTGGCCCGCAACCTCTCGAGCTGCACCGACTCCAGGTGATCGCGCGTCCACGTCTCCTCCGGATCCAGCGTCGAGGGATCGGCCGCCGAGGCTCGCAGGGTCAGGGATGGCATGGTGCTCCTTGGAAGTGCAGGATGGCGACGGGACGGACGGGCGGCAGGACTGCCCTAGCTGTGGAGCGCGTTCGTGGCCGACGCCTCGTCCGCCTCGAGCGGTGCACCCTTCGTCTCCTTGGCCAGGGTCGCACCGATGAAGGAGATGACGCAGAGGGCCATGATGTAGAGCCCGATGGAACCGGACCAGCCCGTGCTGCCGAGGAGTGCCTGGGCGATCAGCGGTGCGAAGGCACCGCCGAGGATGGCACCTAGGGCGTAGCCGATCCCGATGCCGGAGTAGCGGACGTTGGCGGGGAACATCTCCGCGTACATCGCGGACATGGGCCCGTAGGACAGTCCGAGTCCGATGGTGAGGATGAAGATGGCGATGCCGTAGGCCCAGATGTTCCGGGTATCGATCATCATGAACATCGGGATCATCCAGACGAAGATGAGTGCGTACCCGATCTGGAAGGTGCGTACACGGCCGATGCGGTCGGAGAGGATGCCGCCGTAGAGGGTGAAGATCAGCCAGCCGAAGGATGCCAGCAGGGTTGCGAGGAGGACGGGTGCTGCAGGCATGCCCAGGCTCTTCTGCGCATAGGAGGAGAGGAAGGCGATGACGAGGTAGCCGGCGGCGTTGTTGCCGATGAAGATCACGGCAGCCAGGATGACCTGCTTCTTGTTGGTCTTCAGCAGGCTCCGCAGCGGGGTGGCCGTATCGCGCTTGCGGTCGATCATGCGCTTGAAGACGGGGCTTTCGGCGACGGCCGAGCGGATGAAGTACCCGACCACGATCAGGACGACGGACAGCAGGAACGGGATGCGCCACCCCCACGCGAGGAAGGCCTCGGCCGACATGGAGCTGCGCAGCAGGAACAGGACCGCGGTGGCCAGGATCATGCCGACCGGAACGCCGATCTGCGGGTAGGCGCCCCAGAATCCACGCTTGTTCACAGGTGCGTGTTCGACGGCCATGAGGGCCGCGCCACCCCACTCGCCACCGGCCGAGAAGCCCTGCAGGATGCGCAGCAGCATCAGGAGGATAGGGGCCCAGACGCCGATCTGCGCGTACGTGGGAAGCAGGCCGATCAGGGCCGTTGCCGAGCCCATCATGACCAGTGTGAAGACGAGCATGGCCTTGCGCCCGATGCGGTCACCGAGGCGTCCGGCGATGACGGCTCCGAGGGGCCGGAAGAAGAAGCTGATGCCGATGGTGGCCCAGGCGACGAGTTGGGCGAGGCCCTCGCTCTCCCCCTCGAGGGGACCGAAGTAGAGGGTCGCGAAGACGAGGCCCGCAGCCTGGGCGAAGATGAAGAAGTCGTACCACTCGATCGTGGTGCCGACCATCGTGCCTGCCAGGACCCTGCGGTCCGCGGCGCTCATGCGCGAACCGGGCTCTGCCTGCGGCCGCTCTGGTGCTAGTGCCATGAAAACTCCCTTGTTTTCCGTTGTGTGCTGCTGATGCCCGCGGGGCTCCGGTCCTTGCAGCAACCAGGGGTGGTCCGCGGTCGGTCGATGCCCCAAACATTACCGAACGATCGTTCATTCGGTATTGCCCCGGTGGATCGTGTTCCTTTTGTGACGTCCTTCCGATTCGTCCTGTGCGGTTCCTCAGAGCGAGGACTCGATCGCCCGAGCGGCTCGGGCGACACGCAGCCCGAACTCCTCGACGGGTGCGTCGTTCCGGACGTAGACGACGGCGATCGCGGCGGGCAGCTGACCCCGGACCTGAATCGGAGCCGCGACGGAGCTGACGCCGGGAAGAACCTCGTCATGGCTCGCTGCATACCCCAGGGCAGCCGCCACCCGTGACTCCTCCCGATAGGGCCGGCCCGGAGCGAGCTGCTCCCACCGCGCCTCGGTCAGGGCCGACTGGATGGCGATACCGGGTGCTCCTGCGTCGAACCGGTGGCGCGAGCCCGGCCGCTGGACCAGCGTGCCCACTCCGTGCGGGGGCTCGACCGCGACGAGCGTGACGCAGTGCTGCCGGTCCCACACCGCGATGAAGGCCGTCATCTGCAGGTCCGCCGCGAGGAGGGTCAGCTCCGGCAGGGCCGCGGTCTGCAGCCGCGGAGCCACTCCCCTGGCCAGGTTGGCGAGGCCGGGTCCCGCAAGGAACCGGCCACCGGCGTCCCGCACAACCAGGGCGTGCTCCTCGAGCGTCCGCAGGATCCTGTAGGCGATCGAGCGATGCACGCCCAGGGCCTCCGAGAGCTGCGCCGTCGTCCTGCCGTCCGGGGCGTCAGCGAGGATCTCCAGCGCGCGGATTCCTCGCGAGAGCGTCTGGGAGGGCGGCGTCGTCGTCGTGCCAGGTGTGCCATCCAGGGTGTCCATGTCAGGCAAATGCCCGTCCTCGCCGGCGGTCCGGCGAGGCGGTCAGGATCGGAGAGAAGAACGAGACCAGCCCTGCCGTGTCGGCCAGCGGCAGGACATGTGCCACGTACTGGTCAGGGCGGACGACGACGACGACGCCCGCGCGGTCCAGCCCACGAAGGTCGAAGATGTCGGCGTGCGGGTCCGCCGCGTACACCTTCTCGTAGTCGGTCAGGCCGAAGGGGCCGACCGCGGGCTTGAACTCCGGCGGTACCCGGGCGATGTCCACCTGGGTGTGGTCCTGCTGGTATACGACCTTCACATCGAACCACGCATCCCTGTCGATCCCCTCGGGCATCGCAGCGAGCGGAGAATCGGCGGCCGAGCCGATCCACCGTGCCAGGTCTGCGACCCCCGATGCAGCACCCGGCTCCGCGCGGTCGGCGAAGACGTAGATCCGCCAGCGGCCGTCTGCCGTCGCGTGGTGGCCGAGATGCACCGGAACGCCGTCGCCGACGCGCACCACGGGAGCGGACTTGAATCGCTTCCCGATGGGGAAGCCTGTCGCCAGTTTCTGGTGCTGGGCTTCTGCGACCAGGATGGAGGGCTGGTACTGGGTCATGAATCCGGCCGGGAACTCGGCGGTGCGTACGTAGAAGTCCTCGAGCTCGGACGGACTGGCGAACTCCTCCGGCCTACGCGCCATGAGCATCGACCATTCCTTGTCGAACTCGATGAGATTCTTCGCGACGACCTGCCGTTCAGCGGAGTACGTGGCCAGGAGCTCCTCGGGGCTCCGGCCCTCGAGCACGTGCCCGAGCTTCCAGCCGAGATTGAAGCCGTCCTGCATCGAGACATTCATGCCCGGGCCTGCCTTGGCGCTGTGCGTGTGGCAGGCGTCCCCCGTGATGAACACCCGCGGAGTGCGGGTGCCCACCTGCTCCGGCAGGACGTCGTCGAACCTGTCGGTGAGGCGGTGCCCCACCTCGTAGACGCTGTGCCACGCGACGTTCCGGACGTCGAGGGTGTACGGGCTGAGGATGGCATTCGCCTTCGCGATGATCTGGTCGATGGTCGTCCGCCGGACTGCGCCGTCGTCATCGGGGCTGGTCTCACCGAGGTCCACGTACATGCGGAAGAGGTGTCCGCCCTCGCGGGGGATCAGGAGGATGCTGCCGCCTCCGCCGGACTGGATGGCGCATTTACGGCGGATGTCGGGGAAGTCGGTGACCGCGACGGCGTCCATCACGCCCCAGGCGTGGTTCGCCTTGTCCCCTTCGAGTGTGCAGCCGATTGCCTGGCGGACCTTGCTGCGGGCGCCGTCGGCACCCACCACGTACTTCGCACGAATGGTGCGGGTTTCGCCCTCGTGCTCGCCCGAGGTGCGGGTGACGGTGACCCGCACCGGGTACTGGTGCTCGTCGTCGACCTCCAGACCTACGAATTCGAAGCCGTAATCGGGCTCCATACGGGTAGGTGCGTTCTTCATGAACTCGGCGAAGTAGTCGAGGACGCGGGCCTGATTGACGATCAGGTGGGGGAACTCGCTGATCCCGGCCGGATCGTCGACGGGCCTGGCCGTCCGGACGATGCGCGAGGGGTCCTGCGGGTCCGGCTTCCAGAAGGCCATCTCGACGATCCGGTACGCCTCCTCCGTGATGCGCTGGGCGAAGCCGAAGGCCTGGAAGGTCTCGACGCTTCGCGCCTGGATGCCGTCGGCTTGCCCGATGGGAAGCCGGCCCGGTCGCCGTTCGACGATGCGCGTGGTGATGCCCGGGAATTGCGAGAGCTGTGCGGCGGTGATCATGCCCGCGGGTCCCGTGCCGATGATGAGGACGTCGACCTCGTCGGGAAGGTCCCGCGGCCGGTCCAGGCCTACACCTGCTGGCGGCTGGACCCGGGGATCGCCCGAGACGTAGCCGTGGTGGTGGAATTGCACGGGCTGACCTCACTTCGTCGTGATGGGGTGCCGGAGGATGGGTTCGATAATCGAACTGCCTGTTCCACTATCGTTCGCCGATGCTAGACCCCGTAACGGTAGAACGTAAAGCCGCCTTTACGGGTCTGCAGTCTCCCGCTACTATTCGTATACGATTTCGTACTCGATGAGGAGTGTTGCGTGGAACCGGTAGCCGAAAGCCTCCTGGCGGCGACCCGCAAGATCATTGCGGTGCACATCAACTACCCCAGCCGAGCGGCACAACGGGGACGCACCCCAGAGCAGCCGTCCTACTTCCTGAAGCCCCCCTCATCCCTCGCTCTCTCCGGTGCGGGTGTCGAACGTCCCGCCGGATGCGAGTTGCTCGGATTCGAGGGCGAGGTCGCCCTCGTGATCGGCGCCCCCGCCCGTCGGGTATCCCCCGCGGACGCGTGGGGTCACGTGCAGTGGGTCACGGCCGGCAACGACCTCGGGGTCTACGACCTCCGCTACGCCGACAAGGGTTCCAACCTCCGGTCCAAAGGCGGCGACGGCTTCACACCGGTGGGGCCCGAGCTGATCCCGGCCGCCGACGTCGACCCTGCCGCTCTCCGCATCCGCACCTGGCACAACGGTGTGCTGGTCCAGGATGACACCACCGCCGATCTCCTGTTCCCGTTCGCCCGCCTCGTCGCCGACCTGTCGCAACTCCTCACCCTCGAGACCGGCGACATCATCCTGACCGGCACCCCGGCGGGCGCATCCGTCGCCCGACCCGGCGACCTCCTCGAGGTCGAAGTGACCTCTGGCGTCCTCTCCACGGGGCGGCTCACCACGCCCGTCAGCAATGGAACGACGCCGTTCGCGGACTTCGGTGCGCAACCCAGGGCCGACGACGTCCAGCGCGAGGAGGCCTACGGTTCCCGGGAGGCAGCAGGACTGGGCGATCCGGTACCGGTGCTCACTCCCGAGCTCAAGGCCCGCCTCGAACGGGTGTCCACCGCAACGCTGTCGTCGCAGCTACGCAAGCGCGGCCTGAACAACGTCAGCATCGACGGGCTCTCCTCCACGAAACCGGGAAAGAGGGTCGTCGGCATCGCCCGCACCCTGCGCTATGTGCCGAACCGCGAGGACCTCTTCACCGCACACGGTGGCGGGTACAACGCGCAGAAACGGGCCATCGACACCGTGAACGAGGGCGAGATCCTCGTGATGGAGGCACGCGGCGAGAAGGGCACCGGCACCGTCGGCGACATCCTGGCGCTGCGGGCCCAGGTCCGGGGTGCCGCGGCGATCATCACCGACGGCGGCGTCCGGGACTTCGCGACCGTGGCCGCCATGGACATGCCCACCTTCTATGCCAATCCCCACCCCGCCGTCCTCGGTCGGCGCCACATCCCCTGGGACACCGACGTCACCATCGCGTGTGGGGGCACCACGGTGCAGCCCGGCGACATCATCGTCGCGGATACCGACGGCATCCTCGTCATTCCGCCGGCCCTCGCCGAGGAGCTCGCCAACGAGGCCGTCGCGCAGGAGCGCGAGGAGACCTTCATCGCCGAGATGGTCACCGAGGGGCACGGCATCGACGGACTGTACCCGCTGAACGCGGCCTGGCGTGCACGCTACGAGGACTGGCGCTCCGATGACTGACGTGACGGCTGCCGTATCGTCGGGCAGTAAATCACAGCAGGCCTACGCCGCGGTGAAGGCGCGGATCGTCGACGGCGCCTACCCTGCGGGGCATCGCCTCGTCCTCGCCAAGATCGCCCATGACCTCGGCGTCAGCGTCGTCCCCGTGCGGGAAGCGATCCGCAGACTGGAAGCGGAGGGGCTCGTCGCCTTCGAGCGGAACATCGGAGCGACGGTCGCGGGCATCGACCCCACAGAATATCTCTACACGATGCAGACCCTGAGCCTCGTCGAGGGAGCGGCCACGGCCCTGTCCGCGCCCCTGATAGGGCCCGACGACATCGCCCGTGCCCGTGCGGTCAACGAGGAGATGCGCGCCTGCCTGGAGCACTTCGACCCGCTGCGCTTCACCCGCCTGAACCAGGACTTCCACGCGATCCTCTTCGAGCACTGCCCGAATCCGCACATCCTCGACCTCGTGCACCGCGGCTGGAACCGCCTCGCCTCCCTGCGGTCGTCGACCTTCCGCTTCGTCCCCGGCCGCGCCCGCGCATCGGTCGGGGAACACGAGGGCCTGCTCCGCCTGATCGAGGGAGCCGCCGACCCCGACGAGATCGAGCGCGCAGCCCGCGCCCACCGCACTGCCACCCTCGAGGCCTACCTCGCGCACTCCGCCAACGACCACCGTTAGGACACCCGATGACGACTCCCAGCGCAGGAACGACAGCAGGACCGCAGCAGTACATCCCCGAGGGCCTGCCCTCCCATATCCAGCACTACATCGGCGGCCGGTTCGTCGATTCCATCGGAGGGGCGACCTTCGATGTCCTCGACCCGGTATCCAATACCACCTACGCGACGGCAGCGGCCGGCCAGACGGAGGACATCGACGTCGCCGTCACAGCCGCCCGTCAGGCGTTCGTGCACGGGCCGTGGCCGCGGATGAAGCCCCGGGAGCGGGCGCGAGTGCTGAACCGGATCGCCGATGCCGTCGAGGCTCAGGAATCGAGGCTCGCGGAACTGGAGACCTTCGACACCGGTCTGCCGATCACCCAGGCGAAGGGCCAGGCCCTCCGCGCTGCGGAGAACTTCCGCTTCTTCGCGGACCTCATCGTGGCCCAGTTCGACGACGCCATGAAGGTCCCCGGTTCCCAGATCAACTACGTCAACCGCAAGCCGATCGGCGTCGCCGGGCTCATCACGCCCTGGAATACGCCCTTCATGCTCGAGTCCTGGAAGCTGGCGCCCGCCCTGGCCACCGGCAACACCGTGGTCCTGAAGCCGGCCGAGTTCACCCCGCTCTCCGCGTCGCTCTGGGCGCAGATCTTCAAGGACGCCGGCCTGCCCGACGGCGTCTTCAACCTCGTCAACGGACTCGGGGAGGAAGCCGGCGACGCCCTCGTGAAGCACCCGAATGTTCCGCTCATCTCGTTCACGGGTGAGACCACCACGGGCCAGACGATCTTCCGCAATGCAGCGGCGAACCTCAAGGGACTGTCGATGGAGCTCGGTGGGAAGTCGCCCTGCGTCGTCTTCGCGGATGCAGATATCGACGCCGCCATCGACTCGGCCCTGTTCGGAGTGTTCTCCCTCAACGGCGAGCGCTGCACCGCGGGGTCCCGCATCCTCGTCGAGCGGGCAGTCTACGACGAGTTCTGCGAGAAGTACGCTGCTCGGGCGAAGACGATCGTCGTCGGGGATCCGCACGACCCGAAGACCGAGGTCGGCGCCCTGGTGCATCCCGAACACTTCGCGAAGGTCGCGTCCTACGTGGAGATCGGCAAGACCGAGGGACGCCTCCTCGCCGGTGGCGGCCGCCCCGACCACCTTCCCGAGGGCAACTACATCGCGCCCACGGTATTCGCCGACGTCGCCCCCGACGCCCGGATCTTCCAGGAGGAGATCTTCGGCCCCGTCGTCGCCATCACCCCCTTCGACAGCGACACCGAAGCCCTCGAGCTCGCCAACAACACGAAGTACGGACTCGCCGCCTACGTCTGGACGAAGGACCTCACCCGGGCACACACCTTCGCGCAGAACGTCGAAGCGGGCATGGTCTGGCTCAACAGCCACAACGTCCGGGACCTGCGCACTCCGTTCGGCGGTGTCAAGGCCTCCGGACTCGGCCACGAGGGCGGTTACCGCTCCATCGACTTCTACACCGACCAGCAGGCCGTGCACATCACCCTCGGCACGGTCCACACCCCGAAGTTCGGGAACATCGAGGACTCAGCCGCCAACGAAGGCTGATCCCCACCTGTTCCCTCAACGGAGAGAGACATCATGTCCCACCGCATCCCCACCCCGTCGGTCCCGGCACCGGACATCGTCCGCTGTGCCTACATGGAGATCGTGGTCACCGATCTCGCCCGCTCACGCGAGTTCTACGTCGACGTCCTCGGCCTGCATGTCACCGAGGAGAACGACGACGCGATCTACCTGCGCTCCCTCGAGGAGTTCATCCATCACAACCTGGTCCTGCGCAAGGGACCCGTCGCCGCCGTCGCGGCCTTCGCCTACCGCGTGAAGTCACCCACGGAGGTCGACGTCGCGGAGGCGTACTACAGGGAACTGGGCTGCCGCACCGAGCGCCGGGCGGAAGGGTTCACCAAGGGCGTCGGGGACTCGGTCCGCGTCGAGGATCCGCTCGGCTTCCCCTACGAGTTCTTCTACGACGTCGAGCACGTGGAGCGCCTCACCCAGCGCTACGACCTCTACTCCGCCGGCGAACTGGTGCGCCTTGACCACTTCAACCAGGTCACCCCCGACGTCCCCCGGGGCCGGGCGTACCTCGAGGACCTCGGCTTCCGCGTCTCGGAGGACATCCAGGACTCCGACGGCGTGACCTACGCCGTCTGGATGCACCGCAAGCAGACCGTCCACGACACAGCCCTGACCGGCGGCAACGGGCCCCGCATGCACCACGTCGCGTTCGCGACCCACGAGAAGCACAACATCATCCAGATCTGCGACAAGATGGGCGCCCTGCGGATCAGCGACCGGATCGAGCGCGGGCCCGGACGCCACGGCGTCTCCAACGCCTTCTACCTCTATATCCTCGATCCCGACGGCCACCGCATCGAGATCTACTGCCAGGACTACTACACGGGTGACCCCGACAACCCGACCATCACCTGGGACGTCCACGACAACCAGCGCCGCGACTGGTGGGGCAACGCCGTCGTTCCGTCCTGGTACACGGAAGCCTCGCTGGTCCTCGACCTCGACGGGAACCCGCAACCCGTCACCGAGCGGGACGAGAGGAGCGAGCAGGCAGTCACCGTCGGTGCAGACGGCTTCTCCTACACCCGCAGGGACGACGGCGGCGCACCCGCGGAGGGTTTCAAGCTCGGCACCCAGCTCTGACTTCTCCCGGACCACCGAAGGACTCCCGATGCTCGATCCGCAGGCCATCAGCGGCATAGCCGACGAACTACTCGACGCTGCCCGGACACGGACGCCCGTCCCCCTGCTCACGTCCCGCTACCCGGGCATGACCGTGGAGGACTCCTATGCCGTGCAGCGGCTCTGGTGCCGGCGCAACGAGGACGCCGGCCGCACGCTCGTAGGGCGGAAGATCGGCCTCACCTCGCGCGCCATGCAGGCGGCCACCGGCATCACCGAACCCGACTACGGTGCCATCTTCGACGACATGGTGCTCGAGACCGGGTGCTCGGTCAGGTGGGACCAGTACTCACACCCAAGGGTGGAGGTGGAGCTCGCCTTCGTGCTGAAAGCCGACCTCACAGGACCGGGCTGCACCATCTTCGACGTGCTGAACGCGACGGACTATGTGGTGCCTGCGCTGGAGATCCTCGACTCGCGGATCGAGATGGAGGGCCGCACCATCGTGGACACCATTTCCGACAACGCGGCGATGGGCGCCATGGTGATCGGCGGCAGGCCGGTGAGGCCGGACGCCGTCGACCTGCGCTGGGTGTCCGCCATCCTCTACAAGAACCAGGTGGTGGAGGAGACCGGGGTCGCCGCCGGGGTCCTCGACCATCCTGCCGCCGGTGTGCACTGGCTCGCCAACAAGATCGCCGCCCACGGTGACGGCCTGAAGGCCGGCGACATCATCCTCGCCGGATCCTTCACCCGACCCATGTGGGTCCACGCGGGCGATACCGTCCACGCCGACTACGGACCCCTGGGAGCCGTCACATGCCGCTTCGTCTAGCCCCCACCTTCGCCGACGCACTGGTCGCGTCCGACCGCCCGCTCGCCGGGATGTGGGCCTGCTCCGGCAGCCCGCTTGTCGCCGAGATCTGTGCCGGATCGGGTCTGGACTGGCTGCTCATCGATGCCGAACACAGCCCCAACGGGCTCGAATCGATCCTCGCCCAACTCCAGGCCGTCTCCGGCTACCCGGTCCAGGTACTCGTCAGACCCCCCGTCAACGACACCGTGATCATCAAGCAGTACCTCGACCTCGGGGCACAGAACCTCCTGATCCCCATGGTCTCCTCCGTCGCGGACGCCGAAGCCGCCGTCGCCGCCACCCGGTATCCGCCCGAGGGTGTCCGGGGCGTCGGCTCCGCCCTGGCCCGCGCCGCACGCTGGAACAGGGTGTCGGACTACCTGGCGGATGCGTCCTCCACGATCAGCCTGACCGTGCAGATCGAGTCCACGGCCGCCGTCGAGGCCGTGGACGACATCCTTGCGGTGGACGGCGTCGACGCGATCTTCGTCGGGCCCTCCGACCTCGCGGCCTCCATGGGACTCCTCGGCCAGCAGGAACACCCACAGGTGCGCGCCGCAGTCGAACACTGCCTCGCAGCAGCCGAGCGGGCCGGCACACCAGCCGGAGTCAATGCCTTCAACCCGACGACGGCCCGGCACTACCTCGACGCCGGTGCCCGCTTCGTCCTGGTCGGGGCCGATGTCGCACTCCTCGCCCGGGGCTCCGAGGCCCTGGCCGCCGACTTCATCCCGGCCTCCGACGGCGATTCCCCGGCCGGTTACTGACGTTGTCTTCGCACGGTGCCGCACTGTCGTGGCTTCGTGCACGGACGTACGCAGGGGCCCGTCAACTTATTTGTCATGGAACCGCCCTGCAACGCTGCCGAAACGGGCGCTTCGCACAGTGGAGTCATGAAACGCTCCACCGGTTCCACTGCTGCTTCACTCCGATGCGACTCCTGCGGGCAACTGCCCGAGCCCGGTAAGGTCCGGCTGACACTCGCCAATGTGGCCGTGATGCTGCCCATAGAACTGGCCGTCCACGCCGTGGTGGTCCAGACGCACCTGAGCTATCCGCTCAAGGTGCTCCTCCTGGCCCTCACGGCGACCGCGCTGGTGATCTGGGTGGCGGAGCCCTCCGTAATGAGGTTCCTGCGGACCTGGCTGCACGCCCCTGCGTTGAAGCAGCGCGGGCGACTCGACGCCGCGGCGGATCTGTGGCGGGCGCGCGTCAGGGTCGACGACACCCCCGGAGCCCTGGAACGCATCTCCCACCAGCTGGCCCGTCGCGGGGTCAACATCATGTCACTCCACATCCACCCCGGATCAGGGTCGAGCGTCGATGAATTCGTCCTCGCCGCACCGACAGGAATCGGGGAGCAGGACCTCGTGCGGGCCCCCCTCCTGGGCGGTGGGGCCTCCGCCCAGGTCTGGCCTTCCACTGCGCTGGCCCTCGCCGACGGACAGACCAAAGCGCTGTCGCTTGCCTGCCACGTGGCGCAGGACCCCTCGGAGCTGCCGTACGCAGTCGCCGAACTCCTCTCCGCTGATCCCGTAGTGCCGCCGTCGCCCGCCGTCCGGTCCTTCGTCGAAGGGGCCGAACTCCTCAAGATTCCCTCCCCGGCCGGGGAACCGATGGTCTTTTCCCGGGCCGGGGAACCCTTCACCGCCGCAGAATCCGCACGAGCCCACCGGCTGTCCGAGTTGGCGGCGATGGCCGCGCACTGCGGCGCGCTTCATGGCCGAGGCGACTGACTGCGATCGGACCTGAGGACAGGGCTGAGCGTGATGGTTCTTCCCCGGTCCTCGCTAGCTCAGGTCTGTGATGAGTGCTGATGCAGCGCAGTCACGGATGCCGTTGATCCCTGCAACCGTGGTGTCCTTGTCCTCATAGGGCTCACTGGTGACGAGGGTGGCACCGTCATCTCCCGTGAGCCGGAACCGGAAATGGTCCTGTTCGCGATATATCTCGAATCGTCCTGCCACAGCTGCCTCCTGGGTCGTGCAGCGCTGTCCCTTGCCCCTCGGGTGTGCCGCGGGGCTACGGCGGAGGGGACGACGCTGTCATACCCATTCGACACGATTCGGTTCCCGTCGGCAACCACTCCCGAGGTTCCACGATAGGCAACGGGCAGGAGCCAGCGGGTGGCAGCGACACGGGCTGCACGCGCACCGTAGGGGAGGTCTGCTTACTAAACTGTGCTGGACCACCGGACGACTTCTCACACCAAGCAGGTGAGCGTCGCCCTCGGTGTCACCGTCTCATCAGCTCCCTGCACGTCACTCCTCGGTGAGGATTGCTGCAGGCGAGCCCTCGCACATCCGACTGGGAGAACAAATCATGACCACCGCACCTACGCCCCGCGCGGGCACCCGTACCAACGTCCAGAAAGCAGCCCTCGCCGTGGGAGCCGTGTTCCTTCTCGTGGGCCTGCTCGGCTTCATCCCCGGCATCACCAGCCAGTACGACCAGCTCNCGGCCTGTTCCAGGTGTCCGTCCTGCACAACATCGTGCACCTGCTCTTCGGGGCAGCCGGGATTGCCCTGGCGCGCACCATCAGCGGCGCCCGCTCGTACCTGCTGTACGGGGGGATCATCTACCTGGTCCTGTGGATCTACGGCCTGGTCATCGACCAAAGCTCGGCCGGCAACTTCGTCCCCCTGAACGACGCCGACAACTGGCTGCACCTGCTCCTGGGAATCGGCATGGTCGCGCTGGCACTGCTGCTCACACGCGACCGCACCGCCACGAAGCACGCGTAACGCACCTGACTGATCGACCCGACCTCACCGGTCGACACACCCCCAGAGTGGGGCTCCGGACGAGTTCCGGGGTCCCGCTCCCCAGGTTCGACGGCACTACCGACAACGGCCCCGGAGCAGTTCGCGTGGTGGTTACTACCTGCTCGGGATTTCGGCGGACTGGCGGGTCCTGATGTCGGCCTTGCCACTGCTGTTGCTGTCCTGTGGTTCGGCCGGTGTGTGCAGGGTGATGAGCATGTCGCCCAATTTCCTGATCCTGGTTCCGCTGTCGGGGTCGATGCCGACGCCGGAGATGATGGCGCCCTGCATGAGAACCAGCCAGCAGTAGGCGAAATCGTCGGGATCAGTGAGTCCCATCGCGGTCGCGGCTGCCTCGAGGCTGGAGCGTATCTCGTTGAGGTAGACCAGGCTGGCTGCACCCACGGGATGAAGGGGACCGGTTTCGAGCAGGGCGCGGATGTAGGGGCAGCCGGTGAAGCCGGGGGTGTGGAACCACTCGTCGAAAATGTCGAAGATCGCGAGCAGCTGCTCCCGGGGTGTATCCGCCCGGCGCTGGGACTCGGCCGTAAGGTAGCCGGTCGTGAAGAGCTGCTGGCGGCGCTCGAAGAACGCCATGACGAGGTCGTCCTTGGACGGGAAGTGGCTGTAGAAAGTGGCCTTCGCGACCTCCGCAGTGGCGATGATCTCGTTGACGCCGACGGCCCGGATGCCCCGCTCCACGAACAGGTCGTAGGAAGCTGCGAGGATCCGCTCCCGCGCATCCTTTACAGGTGTTGTGACTTCAGCAACCACAGGGACTCCTTGAAGTTGAGACACGGTACCTGAATTCTACAAGTAGACAGACTGGTCTGATTTCTGGTTAGAATCGATTCCGGCCATCCCCCCAATGGCCGTAATCGCGGACAAGCTTGAGACCGTATCCGCGATGCTGGCACCGGCGGTTCTTCTGGGACCGTCCGGTGCCGGCACCATTAACCGTCCACCCGGGCATGATCAGGACGGAGTGCAGGTAGGTGAGTACCGTGTACTCCTCGGCGGGGCTCCTGCCCGTGGCCACCAGGTTTCGTCTTCAGGTGCTCGATGACGGGATCCTGGTCCTTCAGTGGGACAGATCCCTCGAAGTGACCGTTGCCGACGCCGTCGAACTCATCAGACACAAGGAACTCCTCGCTCCTGGTAGATGCTCCCCGATACTGGTCGAACTCAATGGAATGGTCACCATGGCGCGGCACGCCTTCGTCCTGATGGCGGAATCACTGGACGTCTCGGCAGCCGCGATCGTCGGCTCCTGCCCTGTCGAGAAGATCCTGGTGACGCACTTCGAAGCCGTTCATCGCCCCCCGTACCCGGTGGCGTACTTCGAAAGCCGGGGTCAGGCCCTCGAGTCGTTGCATGAACGAACCCTCCTCACCCGATGAGCGCCCGGATGATGCTGGTGAGGAAGCACCCGGTCCTCGTGGGTGGCTCCGTCGAGTCGGAGCACATTTCCGGCCCGGTTTCACCACGTCGCACAGCTTGCAGAATTCGTCCTGGCGCCTCTGTCCCGAGGCTTAGACTGGTCATCGCAGGGTCGCCCGTTCGGGCGCATCTGGTGGGCGCCCCAGTCCATGACCAGCCCTCGAAGCCCTCTCTTCTCCTGGTCGATGACGACTCCCATCGACCTTCACCGGTTCCGCGTGCGCGGAATCGGTGTCCGGACCTCCACCACCTCGGAAAGCTACCCGTGCCCCTGCCCCCTGCCGCATCCCGCCTCGCGAACCTGGAGGCATTCCTCTTCGACCTCGACGGCGTGCTCACACCCACTGCCGAGGTGCACATGCGCGCCTGGTCGCGACTCTTCACGTCGTATCTCGCCGCCAAGGGTCTTGACCAGACCTACACGGACGATGACTACTTCACCTTCATCGACGGTCGTCCCCGCTACGACGGCGTGCGGGCGTTCCTCGCATCGCGCGGCGTGACCCTGCCGGAGGGGACTCCCGACGACCCACCGGAACTGGAGACCGTCTGTGGACTGGGGAACCGGAAGAACAGGACCTTCAACGACACGCTTCGGGATCAGGGCGTCACGGCGTACCGGGGCTCCGTCGCGCTGCTGGACGCCGCCGCGGCCAGCGGTCTTCGCGTCGCGGTGGTGACGAGCTCACGCAATGGGACCGCCGTCCTCGCAGCCGCCGGGCTCAGCGATCGTTTCGGGGTCGTCGTCGATGGACTGCTGTCGGCGGGACACGGGCTCCCAGGCAAACCCGCTCCGGACACCTACCTGCACGCCGCCGAGCTCCTCGGTCTTCCCGCCGCGGCATGCGCGGTCGTCGAGGACGCCCCGTCCGGGATCGATGCCGGCCGGGCCGGCGACTTCGGTCTCGTGATCGGTGTGGACCGTGGGGTAGGCGCGGCGACGCTGCTCGCCCGCGGTGCCGACCTCGTCATCGACGACCTTGCCGAACTCATCCCGTTCCTCCCCGCCAGCTAAGTGCTGCCGCTCCCACCCGCACCACAGGACACACCATGAATCTCATCACCGCAGACCCCGTCGACCGCAACCACTTCCCCGTGGACGAGTGGGCGCTCGTCGAGACGGAGTTCGACGTCGCCCAGCAGGGCCGCAACGAGACGCTGTTCACCGTCGGGAACGGCTACCTCGGCTTGAGGGGCAACCTCGACGAGGGTAGGGACGGGCACGCCTACGGTACCTACGTCAACGGTTTCCACGAGACATGGCCGATCCAGCACGCGGAGGAGGCATACGGATTCGCACGCGTCGGACAGACGATCGTGAATGTGCCCGATGCCAAGATCATCCGCCTGTACGTCGACGACGAACCGTTCGTCCTGTCCAAAGCGGACATCCTTCGGCATTCGCGGCGCCTCGACTTCAGCGACGGCCTCCTGACACGTGAGATCGAGTGGCGCACTCCCTCCGGGAAGCACGTACTCATCCGGTCGCGCCGCATGGTGTCCTTCACGGATCGGCACCTCGCGATCATCGACTACGAGGTCGAAATGCTCGATGCCGAAGCCTCCATCCTCATCTCCAGCCAGTTGCTCAACCGGCAGGACGGCGTGGATGAGTACCAGGTGAATCTCCTCAAGGAAGGCGGGGCGTTCGATCCCCGCAAAGCGGAATCGTTCCGCGACCGGGTGCTCCAGCCGCGGCTCAAGCGCATCGAGGACACGCGGTACCTGCTCGGCTTCAGCACGACGAACTCCCGGATGACCATCGCCTGTGGGATCGAGCACGATCTGCTCACCGACAACGAGTGGGATCAGACCTCGCACATTGAGGACGACCTCTCGACCCACGCCTATCGGATCAAGGCCAAGCCGGGTCGACCCATCCGGCTCCTCAAGAACATCAGCTATCACACCTCGCGCAGCGTGCCCGCGCGCGAACTGGCCGATCGCTGCAGCCGCACCCTGGATCGTGCACGCGAAATGTCCACCGAAGAGCACTTCCGACAGCAACGCGCCTGGCTGACCGACTTCTGGTCACGCTCGGACGTCGAGATCGAGGGCCAGCCAGCAATCCAGCAGGCCGTGCGATGGAACCTCTTCCAGTTGGCCCAGTCCACGGCCCGGACCGACGGCGGTGGCATCGCCGCGAAGGGCGTCTCCGGCTCCGGCTACGGCGGGCACTACTTCTGGGACACCGAGGTCTACGTCCTGCCCTTCCTCAGCTACACGGCTCCCGTCGTCGCACGCAACGCGCTCCGTTTCCGTCAGTCGATGCTCGAACCGGCCCGAGCGCGTGCGGCCGAACTCAACCAGCGCGGCGCGCTGTTTCCCTGGCGCACCATCAATGGTGAGGAGTCTTCGGCGTACTACGCGGCCAGCACCGCCCAGTACCACATCGACGCGGACATCTCCTATGCCCTCATGCAGTACGTAGCAGCGACGGGTGACGACGACTTCCTCAACCGCGGCGCGATCGACATCCTCGTCGAAACGGCGCGGATGTGGGCCGATCTCGGCTTCTGGCGGAGCAACGGCGACGACAACTTCCATATCCACGGTGTCACCGGCCCCGACGAGTACACGACCGTCGTCAACGACAACCTCTATACCAACGTGATGGCCCGTGCCAATCTCCGCTCCGCGGTCCGTGCAGTCGCATCGCTCCAGGCCATCGACGGCCCCGCGCATGCCCGGATGGTCGCCCGTCTGGGGCTCGGGGATGACGAGCTGGACGAATGGGCACGCGCCGCGGAGAGGATGCACATCCCCTTCGACGAACGCGCCGGCATCCACCCCCAGGACGCTGCGTTCCTCGAGAAGGAGCTGTGGGACCTGGAGAACACCCCTCCGAGCAAGCGCCCCCTCCTGCTGCACTACCATCCCCTGGTGATCTACCGCTTCCAGGTGCTCAAGCAGGCCGACGTCGTGCTCGCACTGCACCTGCAGGGCCACGAGTTCACGACACGGCAGAAACGCTCCGACTTCGAGTACTACGAAGCCCTGACCACGGGCGATTCGACCCTGTCCGCCGTGGTCCAGTCGATCATCGCCGCCGAGGTCGGATACCACGACCTCGCGCTCCGATACTTTCTGTCCTCACTGTTCGTGGACCTCGCCGATCTGCACCGCAACACCTCCGACGGCATCCACGTCGCGTCGACCGGCGGAGTCTGGAGCGCCCTCGTCTACGGCTTCGGAGGGATGCGCGATCACAATGGCCGGATCACGCTGGAGCCGAGGCTGCCCGAGGCGTGGACCAGGGTGAGCTTCCGCATCACCCTGCGCGGCACCCGTGTGCGGGTGGACGTGATGCAGGACGCGATCACCCTGACGGTGGAAACAGGTGACACTGCCACGGTCTCGGTGCACGGCCGACCCATCGAGGTGACGGCCGGCTTCCCCGTCACCGTCCCGCTCGACGACCAGGGACCGCGCCTCACCGGCACCCCCACCACGAGTGACATCGAAGGGAGCCGCCGCGCTGACGGCTCCCTGGTGACCGCTTCGATCCCGAGGATCACCGTCAACCCGTAGCACCGCGGCGAAGGCTGCGTGGAACCAGTCCTGCGCCCACACGTCAGCCGACCGTGTGGGCCGGGATGTGGCCTAGCGTGCCGAGCTTGTAGCCGTGGCGGGCGCGTCGTCCGCAGTGATGAGGATGTTGCCCTCGGAGATGGACTCGGACAGCACATCGTGTTCGATCGAGGTGGCGAGCGACTTCTCCTTGACGAAGCACATCAGCACGGAGGCGATCAGTGCCAGTGGGACCATCCAGATGAAGATCGGGGTGAGCGCGTCGTTGTAGGAGGAGATGACCGCGTCCCTGATGGGCGCGGGCAGACCAGCTACGAGGGCGGGTGTCAGGGAATTCGATCCTGCGGCCTCTCCCCCGGTTGCCATGGCCGGCAGCCTCTCGGCGAGCAGTCCGGTGAGGCGGCTGGCGAAGAGGCTCCCGACTACTGCCGAACCGAGCGTGGCGCCGATCTGGCGGAAGAAGTTGTTCGACGCGGTCGCGGTTCCCACCTCACGCAGCGCGAACGAGTTCTGCACGATCAGCACCATGATCTGCATGCTCAGGCCCAGCCCGAGCCCCATCACGGCCAGGTATGCGCAGATGGTCCAGAGGGGCGCTTCGGGCGTCAGGGTGGAGAGCAGTCCCAGGGCGACCGCGACCAGCAGTCCGCCCGCGATAGGCATCCATTTGTATCGCCCGGTCCGGCTGACAAGCTGTCCGGAGACGACCGAGGCGACCAGGAGCGCGCCCATCATGGGGATCATGAGCAGACCCGAGGTGGTTGCGTCGACGCTGAAGGCCATCTGGAGATAGGTCGGCAGGTACCCGATCGCACCGAACATGGCCACGCCGATGAACAGACCGGCAATGGTGGCGAGGTTGAAGTTGAGGTCCCTGAAGAGGTGCAGGGGGATGATCGGCTCCGCTGTCCGGCGCTCGACGGCGACGAACGCCGCTGCTGCCACGACGGTCGCGGCGATCAGACCGAGGATGATCGGATCGCTCCACGCGTATTTGCTACCGCCCCAGGTGGCGAAAAGTACGAGGGCCGTGGTCGAGATGGCCAGCAGTGCCATGCCGCCGAGGTCCAGGCGCGGCCTTCCTGAGTGCTTGGGCAGTTTGAGGAAGAACACGGCGCCGGCCAGGGCCAGCAGTCCGAGCGGAATGTTGATCCAGAACACCCAGCGCCAGCCGGGGCCCTCGGTGAACCAGCCGCCCAGCAGGGGACCGGCGACCGAGGCGATGGCGAAGACCCCGCCCATCAGGCCCATGTACTTGCCGCGCTCGCGCGGGGGAACGACATCGGCGATGACCGCCTGGGACAGGATCATCAGACCGCCGCCGCCGAGGCCCTGGATGACCCTCGCGGTGATGAGGACAGCCATGTCATTGGCCAGGGCACCTACGACCGACCCGATCATGAACAGCACGATGGCTGCCATGAGCAGGGCCCTGCGTCCCATCAGGTCCCCGAGCTTCCCGTAGATGGGCATGGTGATGGTCGAGGTCAGGATGAACGCGGTGATGACCCACAGCATGTTGTCGACGCCGTTGAGCTCGCCGACGATGGTGGGCAGTGCTGTGCTGAGAACGGTCTGGTTCAGCGAGGCCAGGAGCATCGAGAGCATCAGCCCGATGAAGAGCAGCACCATATGCTGTTTTCCTTCGGCCGGCGCCGCAGCGGGAACAGCTTCGGTTTTCACAGGAGTTTCCTTTGTACTGAATGGAACAGGGAGAGGGCGGGCGCCAGGTCATCGGGCGCCAGGCCGGCAGCGGGACTGTACCTGCCGGAAGCGACCGTGAAGCGCAAGGGGATGCTGGCCGTCATGACGACGATGCGTGCAACATCAGCCACGTCCGCGGGCTGGTCTTCCTCACCCATCCCCGCGAACCACTGCGGGTTCTCGGCAAGGAGGCCGGTCAGGGCGCTGCGCACCAGGTCCTCGGCCTCGTTCATCCGCTCGACCATACGGTGGACCAGATGGGGGTACTGCCGCGTCAACTCACGGCGTCGGACCTGGTCCACACCCTCGTACGCGCTCAGTGCGACCGCCAGCAGGAGGCGCGAGACCTGACCGAGGACATCGCGGTGGAAGGAGAAGCCCTCGAGCAGGGCCGGATCCATCACCGGCGTCCGCAGGCCCAGCACGGCGTCCTCCTTGGACGGGAAGTAATTGAAGAAGGTGCGCTGTGAAACTCCTGCGCGGGCGGTGATCGTTTCCACCGTGGCGGAATCCAGCCCCCGTTCCAGGACCGACGCAACCGCAGCCTGATGCAGGGTCAACCAAGTCTCCGCCTTCTGGCGGTCACGCAGGGAGGGTAGGACTGTCGAACTCATCCCCCTAGTTTTGCGCATCTGCAAACATTGCACAAATGCACTTCGCGTGATCTACCTCAAAGACCCGAACGATGAGAGGTGCGACCGCCGTCCCGCTCCCTAGAGCTGGTCCTCGAGGTGGAAGACCTCATCGAGCCGCACGAAACCCTCGTCCGGACGCCCATCGAGCGCCACGAAGAACGGCGCCATGTCCGCCTGCCAACGCGCATTGACCTCGGTCCCGGCCATCGCCGCCTGGGAGGCAGCGAAGTCCTCGCACTCGACATAGCCGATCAGCAGGCCATCAGGACGCAGGAACAGCGAGTAGTTGTGCCACCCGGTGTCCTTGAGGGCGCGGGCCATGTCCGGCCAGATCGCGGCGTGGCGCTCGCGGTACTCGGGGATGCGCTCCGGCTGCACCTGGAGTTGGAAACAGACGCGTTCCATGGGTAGTCCTTCTTCCACGAGCAAAGTTGGTCAAATCAGGTCAGGGAGACGTGGCGGTGCTCGACGCCGAGGAGGGAGGCCGCCGCCTTCACGTCGGCCGCACGATGTCCGATGCACAGCGCCCAGTGGTGGCCGATGCCCGTCCGGCTCCACTCGTCCACCCAGAGTCCGGGATCGCCCCCGAAGTCCACGCGCGACGTCGTATTGCCGATGGCGAGCAGCGGGCCGGGCACCACGGTGCCCTCGGACGTGATGAAGACGTAGGAGCCGTCCGGGTCCTGGCCGATGCCGAAGGTCGTCACGGGGCCGTGCCGCACGTCGAACTCGACGGAGACGCCCCAGCCACGCTTCCCGTGGTAGACACCGAGCCCCCGTAGCAGCGGATGGGCCGCGCTGACGGCGAGGTGCGCCGGTCCGTCGTGGCCCATCTCCACAACATTGTCGAAGAAGTTCAGCGCCTGGATCTCGGTGAAGGATCCACCGGCTCCCATGGCCTGGGCAGCGAGCATGGCGATCGAGGTCCGCAGCTCGTACTCGCCGGCCATGGGCACACCTCGCGCGGTGAGGATCGAGGCGCCGAGGATCATGCCGGCCCCGAGGCGTTCGTGCTGCTCGCCGGCGAGGCCGCGGTGGTAGTAGGCAAGGGAATCGAGGTCGAACTCGGTGACGAGCCGGTCGAGTCCCACGGAGACCTTCGCGCCCCACGCGAAGTCGTCGTCGTCCACCGATCGATCCACCGTGAACAGGTTGCGGGCCAGGGCCATGCGCTCACGCACCTGCTCATCCGTGACCTCGCCGACGATCTCGCGCAGATCGTCGAACTCGATCACCTCCACATGCGAGCCGAACGTCGTCGACACCGTCGTCAGATCGGTGGAGACATCGAGCATCCCGGGGTAGACGTGGCCCATGAGTCCGTGGCGGGCGTGCCGGAGCCTGCCACGAACACCGGCCGCGTGCACCCACTGGTTGATGCGCTGCCACGCCGACTCCTGCTTGAGGTGGCCGGACACGGAGTGGAAGGGGATGCCCGCACGCTTGAAGACGTTGGCGACCTCGGGCACCGGGCACTGCCCGCAGTAGGCGAGCCACGCTCCGGTATCGACGTTAGCGTGGTCCATGGCCTCCGTGGGCTGGAGATCGATGACCAGCACCGGGGTCTGCGACCGTTGGGCGATCGGGAGCACCATGGAGGACGTGAGGTAGGTGGTGAGGAAGATGACGATCAGGTCGCAGTCGGCGCGGCGCAATTCCTCCGCGGCCAGTGCCGCCTCTCGAGCGTCGGACACGAAGCCGACATCGGTGACCTCGGCGTCGAGTTCGTTGAACCGGGAGGTCACATAGCGCGCGGACTCCTGCAGCTGCGGCAGGAGGTCGGGGAACTGCGGCCAGTAGGCGCCGAGGCCGCCCGAGACCAGGCCGAGGCGGGTAGGGCGACGGCGGATCGGCTCGAGGAGGGTCGAGGGGACCAGCGGTGCGACGGGCTCGCTTCGGGATTCGGCGGTCATGGGTGGCTCCTGGAGCGGCGGTGGGAACGACGAGAAAGACCTGGATGTGGGCTGACGCGGTCTGGCGAGGCGACGCTCGTGCAATGCCGAAAAGGCGGGGCACCCGCGAGGGCGCCCCGCCCGGCAGACGACTAGAAGTCGTAGTCGTCGATGTTCTCCGCGTTGAACTGTGTGGGCGGACCGACCAGCACGATGCCGCCGTCCCCGATCTCACGTTCGCCGAGCTCTCCGGCCTCGAAGGTGTCGCCGACCTCGCCGGTGATCGTCCCGTCGGCCAGGGCCTTGCCTGCGAAAGCCGCCACATAGCCGAGCTGAGCCGGGTCCCAGAGCGCGAACTCGGAGACCGTGCCGTCCTTGACGAACGGGCGCATCTCGTTCGGCAGGCCGAGACCTGTCAGGGCGACTTTCCCCTTGTACTCGGAGGTGGAAAGGTACCGGGCCGTCGCGGCGATGCCGACCGTGGTGGGCGAGATGATGCCCTTCAGGTCCGGGTACGCCTGCAGCAGGCCCTGCGCCTCCTGGAAGGACTTGGTGTCGTCGTCGTCGCCGTAGACCTTGGCGACGAGTTCGATATTCGCGTAGTCCGGGTTGGACGCCAATTCCTCCTCCATGAACTTGATCCACTCGTTCTGGTTGGTGGCGTTGGCTGTGGCGGACAGGATGGCGATCTCGCCCTCCCCGCCGATCTGCTCGGAGATGAGCTCCAGCTGGATCAGCGCCACGTCCTTGGCGTTGACCTGGCTGACGAAGAGGTCGCGGTAGTCCGGATTGGTGTCGGAGTCGAACGCCACGATCTTGGCGCCCGCGGTACGGGCTTCCTCGAGGGCGGGGCCTACGGCGTCGGGATCGTTCGCCGCGATCACGATCACGTTGGTGCCGCGCTGCGTCTCGGCGTTGATGAAGGACACCTGGCTGGAGGCGCTGGCATCGAGCGGGCCGACCACCTCCGAGGAAGCGAACCCGGCCTCTGTCGCGCCGTCCTCGCCGCCTCCCAGCACCACGTCGGTGTAGGGGTTGTTGAGCTGCTTGGGGATGAAGGTGATGGTCTGCTCGCCGTCGGACCCACTGCCACCCTCGCTGTCGCCGCCTTCGGACGCCGCACCGCCGCCGCAGGCACTGAGGACCAGGGCAGCACTGGTGGCGAGGGCTGCGAACGCTGCCCGCCGTCCGGTCGATCCGGAAGAAATGAACCTCATTGTTTTTCCTTTCGATGGGCGCCGGGGACCGGCGCCGGGTGCAACCCCAGGGGAACGGCTAGGGAAGTGGAGCAGAACGGACACGCCTGGAGTGGCGGGCCTGCTTGATGGCGGCGGCGACGTTGGGTGCCACCACCGAGATGATGAGCAAGGAGCCCGTCACGATGATGAGGACCACCTCGGAGACGCGATCCAGCTTCAGCGCGTAGTTAATGGTGCCGATCAGCAGGACCCCGGCGAGTACGCCCGGGATGGAGCCCTTTCCGCCGAAGATCGATACGCCGCCCAGCAGCACCGCTGCGATGACCGCGAGTTCGAGCCCGCTCGCGTTGTCGCTGCGGGCACTGGAGTAGCGGAGGGTCCAGTAGATGCCCGCCAGGGCGGACACGGTGCCGGTGGCCAGGTACAGGAGGAACTTGGAGCGGGCGACGTCGATACCGACGAATGTCGCTGCCTCCTTGCTGTAGCCGAGCGCGAAGAGCCCCCGGCCGAACGGCGTGAAGTGCAGCACGATCGCGAAGGCGACGATCAATACGACGACGCCGACCATGACGGTGGGGATACCCGTGCCGCCGATCTTCGACGTGAAGAAGGCGGTCAGGCCGGGCGGGAAGTTCGCGACGGCGTTGTCCCCGATCACCACGAGGGCCAGGCCGCGGAAGAGCGCGAGCGTGCCGATGGTCACCGCGAGGGACGGTAGCCCCAGGTAGGCGATCAGCACTCCGTTGAAGGCGCCCGCGACCAGGCCGGCGAGCACGCAGATCACCAGGACGAGTGCGATGGGCATGCCGCCCTGCCACAGCACGCCCATGAGGGCGCTGGTCAGGCCGGCGATGCTCGCGACCGAGAGGTCGATCTCCCCCGAGATGATGACGAGCGTCATGGGCAGGGCGATCAGCAGCGTGGGGATGACGTCGAGGAGCAGGAAGCCGACGGTGACGGGGGAGGCGAACCGCGGTATGACGATGCACGCATACAGCACGACGACGAGGAGAACGTAGATCATGACGGCGTCGCGCCCCAGCAGGATCCGGGCCGCCCCTGTCCGGCCCTTGGGGACGGCCAGCACGGTCGAGGTGTCTGCTGCGCCGCGTCGTCCAGGCTTCTGGCGCTTCTCCGTCCCGGGCCTGGTGCTTCCGGGTGATGCGGTCATGCGCCTGCCTTTCGCTGCAGTCTCCGACGGCTCGCCGTCGGGGTGGACGATGGTCCCGGAACCGGTGGGGTCAGACATTGCGCGCCTCCGCGATCCGGAGCTTGCGGGCGGCCCGCACACCGGCGATACGATCGATGACGACGGCAGCGAGGATCAGGATGCCCACGATGGCCTGCTGCCAGAACTTGTCGACGCGCAGGGCCGTGAGTGCGCTGGTGATGGTGGTCAGCAGCAGGGCGCCGATCGCCGCTCCCACCACGGTGCCGCTGCCGCCGAAGATCGCAACTCCTCCGACCACTGCGGCGGCGACGACGTCGAGCTCGAGTCCTGAGCCCGTCGTGGCGCCCACGGAGTTGAAGCGGCTCGCGTAGAGGACACCGGCCAGTCCTGCCAGCGCTCCGTTCACCACGAAGGCCATCAGGACGCGGCGTGTCACGGGGATGCCGAACAGTCTCGCCGCCTCGGGGTCCGATCCGATCGCGTAGAGGTCACGGCCGGGCCGCGTGCCGAGCATGTAGACCGCCACGATCGCGACGACGACGACGGCGATGAGGGTGATCACGGGGAAGCCGAGGATCGTGTCGACGGAGAGGTTGCCGAACGCCTCGGGGCGATCGCCGGCGAAGTACTGGGTGCCGCCCGCCCAGGCGTTGTTGATGCCGCGGAAGATGTAGAGCGTGCCGAGCGTGATGACGAGGGCCGGCACCTTGGCGACGGTGATCAGCAGGCCGTTCACCGCCCCGAGGACCGCACCGAAGAGGATCCCGATGCCGAAGACGGCGATGATCGGCAGGTTCGGGGCGGCCACGAAGACGCTGCCCGTCCCGAAGGCCACGAGCCCGAGGATGGAGCCGACCGAGAGGTCGATGTTCCGGGTGATGATCACGAGCGTCTGGCCGACGGCGAGGATCATGAGGATCGTGGCGTTCAGCAACAGGTCCTTGATGCCCTGCTCGCTGAGGAACAGCGGGTTGAGGGCAGCCGTCACGGTGACGAGGATGACGAGGGCGAGGATGACGGGCAGCTCGCGGAGCTTCAGGACCGATCCGAGGGCGGAGCGCCGCTGGTGCCCGGGGGCGGGATGTGCGGGAGCCGCACTCTTGCTGTCGAGGCTCATCGCGATGACTCCAGGGCTGCGGTTGCGGCGTGCATGACGGTTTCGGCGGTGGCCTCCGAGCGGTCCAGCCTGCCGGTGATCCGGCCCTCACGCATCACCAGGACACGATCGGCCATGCCGAGGACCTCGGGCAGTTCGGAGGAGATCATGAGGATGGCGATGCCCCGGCCGGCAAGCTCGGAGATCAGGCGGTGCACCTCACTCTTCGTGCCGACGTCGATACCTCGGGTCGGTTCGTCGATGATGAGGAGCTTGGGGTCCGTGGCGAGCCACTTCGCGAGGACGACCTTCTGCTGGTTCCCGCCGGAGAGCGTCGAGACCGGGTGCTCGGGCGAGCTCGACTTCACCTGCAGGCGCTTGCCCCAGGTCTCGGCCGCTTCCCGCTCCGCCCTCGTACTGATGAGGCCGAATTTCGCGAGCGAGTGGCGGAGCGTGAGGGCCGCGTTGCGCTCGACCGACAGCTCCATGACGAGCCCCTGCTTCCGTCGGTCCTCAGGCACGAAGCCGATACCCGCGTCGATAGACGCCCGCGGGTCCTTGCTGCGGAGCTTCTGCCCGAGCATCTCGACCGTGCCCGACTCGTACCGGTCGATTCCGAAGACCGCCCGCGCCACCTCCGTGCGCCCGGCCCCGACGAGTCCGGACAGCGCGACGATCTCGCCGGCCCGCACCTCGAAGTCGATGTCGTGGAAGACGCCGGGGCGCGTCAGGCCGCTGACCCGCAGCACGACGTCGCCCCTCTCCGTCTCGCTCTTGGGGAACAGGGCGTCGATGTCGCGGCCCACCATCTCGCGGACGATCGCCTCGACCGTCATCGCAGGCGTCTCGTGCGTCGCGATGTAGGTGCCGTCGCGCATGACCGTGATGCGGTCGCACAGTCCGAAGACCTCGTCGAAGCGATGCGAGATGAAGAGGATGCCACTGCCGGCATCGCGCAGTCGGCGGGCGACGGCGAAAAGGCGCTCCACCTCGACGCCGCTGAGCGCCGCCGTCGGCTCGTCCATGACCAGGACGCGGGCGTCCAGCGAGATGGCCTTGGCGATCTCGATGATCTGCTGGTCCGCGATGGAGAGGCCCTCCGCAACGCGGTCAGGATCTATGGGGACGCCGAGCTGGTCGAACAGATCCTTGGCCCTTCGGCGCATCTCGGCCCGGCTGATGAGGCCGAAGCGCCCTTTGGGCTGGCGCCCGATGAAGATGTTCTCGGCGACCGTGAGGTCGGGGAAGAGCGTGGGCTCCTGATAGATGACCGAGATGCCCGCGGCCTTGCTGTCGGCGACGTTGCGGAAACTGACAGCCTGCCCATCGACGCTGAATTCCCCGGCGTCGGGCTGGTGCACCCCGGCGAGGATCTTCACGAGCGTCGACTTCCCGGCCCCGTTCTCCCCCACCAGTGCGTGGATCTCGCCCGCGACGAGATCGATGGTCCCGTCGGCGAGGGCAACGACCGGACCGAAGGTCTTCAGAGCTCCCCGAAGGGTCAGCACGGACCGCCGTACCGGAGCGTTCGGGTCCGTGGCACCACTTTCACGACCATCCAGGTGCGTCATTGCAACTCCTCGAGGAAAATGAATCGTTTCAGAGCAACGGTTCATCTCGAATAGTAGGCGTGACCCCCATCACCGTCAACAGCCCGAGACCGACCTGTGACCTTACGTCCGAGAGGCGGACCCGGCCCTCAACCGGCGGCGTGCACCGCCGCCGTCGTGCTGCCGCGCTCCACCAGCTCGGGGTCGAAGATGACCTGCCGGCGGCGTGACGAGGGACTCTCGATCTCCTCGAGGAGGAGTTCGACCGCGGTGCGTCCCATGAGTTCGGTCGGCTTGCGGACGCTCGTCAGGGGCACCACGGCCGACGCGGAGAAGTCGATGTCGTCATAGCCGATCAGTGCCAGGTCCTCGGGGATGCGGAGGCCGCGGATCAGCAGGACGGCCTGCATCACCCCGATGGCGAGGAGATCGTTGGCGCAGAAGATGCCGTCCGGCAGCTCGCCCGGAGGCCGCTGCGCGATCCTGCCCCCGACGTCGCGTCCGGCGAGGACCGTCATCGCGTCCGCCTCCACGACCTCGAGGACGGCGTCGTCGTGCTCCTCGACGGCCTGACGAGCGCCCGCCAGGCGATCAGCAACCTGCTGGAATTCCGCCTTGGCGCCGACGAAGACGATGCGCCTGCGGCCCGCCTCCAGGAGGTGGCGGACAGCCATGTAGCCACCGGCGACGTCGTCCACGGATACCGAGCTGCAACGCCGCTGCGCGTCCACGCGGTCCACCAGCACCACGGGCATACCGCGCTTGCGGAGGGTCTCGACGCGCGGGCCGACGTCCCCGACGGGCGAGATGAGCATGCCCTGGACGCGCTGTTGCTCGAAGACGTCGATGTACCGGGCCTCGCGCTCCACGTCCTGGCCGCTGTCGCCGAGCACCACGGTACTGCCGTTCTCGGCGGCGCAGTCCTCCGCCGCACGGGCGAGTGAGGAGAAGAACGGGTTGCCGACGTCGAGCACGATCAGCCCGATGGTGCGGCTCTGGCCCGCGCGCAGTTGGCGTGCCGCGTCATTGCGTACGAAACCGAGGTGGTCGATGGCGGTCTGGACGCGCTCCCGCGTGGAGGACGAGACGCGCGTGGGGTGGTTGAGCACGTTCGAAACGGTGCCGACGGCGACGCCCGCGCGATCTGCGACGTCCTTGATGCTGACGGGTCGGCTGTCCATGGGTTCCTCGACGCTCGGGTCCTGGCCCGGGGAGTGCGGCAGGACTGTTGACACTCGGTCTGGAGCAAGGATAACTTTGAAACGTGCCAATGAAACGATTCAACGGCGCAGTACTTGTCCTTCTTCTCCCAGGCCGTCCCCTGAAGCGGAAGACACCCGATAAAACGCCGTCCGGGATGTGACGAAGCACCCCGGTCGCCACCACGCTGGAGAGAGTACATGACTGTCATCGACGACATCGCCGCAGAGTTGGATCAGCTCGCTATCGAGGTTCCCTCGTGGGCCTATGGCAATTCCGGGACCCGCTTCAAGGTGTTCGCGACGCCCGGAACGCCGCGCACGGTGCAGGAGAAGATCGCGGACGCCGCCATGGTGCACCGGCTCACCGGCCTCGCGCCCAGCGTCGCCCTGCACATCCCGTGGGACAAGGTAGATGACTACGGCATCCTCTCCTCCTACGCCGCCGACCACGGCATGGAACTCGGCACCATCAACAGCAACACGTTCCAGGATGACGACTACAAGTTCGGCAGCCTGACGCACAGCGACGCCGCGGTGCGGAACAAGGCGATCGACCACATGTACGAGTGCATTGAGGTCATGAACGTCACGGGCTCCCGTGACCTCAAGATCTGGCTGGCGGACGGCTCCAACTATCCGGGACAGGCCGACATGCGCTCGCGCCAGGACTGGCTGCAGGACTCGCTCCGCAAGGTCTACGACCGCCTCGGCGACGGCCAGCGCCTCGTCCTGGAGTACAAGTTCTTCGAGCCGGCGTTCTATCACACCGACGTCCCGGACTGGGGCACGTCCTACGCCCATTGCCTGCAGCTGGGCGAGAAGGCCCTCGTCTGCCTCGATACCGGACACCACGCACCCGGCACCAACATCGAGTTCATCGTGGCGCAGCTCATCCGCCTCGGAAAGCTCGGCTCCTTCGACTTCAACTCACGCTTCTACGCCGACGACGACCTGATCGTCGGCGCCGCCGATCCCTTCCAGCTCTTCCGGATCATGGCGGAGGTGGTCCGCGGTGACGGACTCTCGCCCGAGAGCGGGATAGCCCTCATGCTCGACCAGTGCCACAACCTCGAGGAGAAGATCCCCGGGCAGATCCGCTCCGTCCTGAACGTGCAGGAGATGACGGCGCGCGCACTGCTCATCGACAGGACCGCGTTGACGGCAGCGCAGGAGTCCGGTGACGTCCTCGGCGCCAACGCAATCATGATGGACGCCTTCTATACGGACGTCCGTCCGGGCCTGGCCCAGTGGCGCGAGACGAAGGGGCTTCCTGCGGATCCCATGGAGGCCTACCGCGCCAGCGGCTACCAGGACCGGATCAACACCGACCGACAGGGCGGCCAGCAGGCCGGATGGGGAGCATGACAGTGACGACGACGACGACGACAGGGCAGGCGAGCGCCTCCACGAACGGCTCCACCAACCAGACCGTCAGCGACCTCATCGGGCGGTCCAACCGCCTGGGCGCGGACAAGCGGAACACGAACTACGCCGGTGGCAACACCTCCGCCAAGGGCTTGGGCTTCGACCCTGCCACCGGCGAGGACGTCGAGCTGCTCTGGGTCAAGGGGTCCGGTGGTGATCTCGGGACGTTGAAGGAGTCCGGCCTCGCCGTTCTGCGGCTCGACCGGATGCAGGCCCTTCGCCGCGTGTACCCGGGGGTCGACCGCGAGGACGAGATGGTCGCGGCGTTCGATTACACACTGCACGGCAAGGGTGGCGCGGCCCCCTCCATCGACACCGCGATGCACGGCCTCGTCGACGCCGCGCACGTGGACCACCTGCACCCCGATTCCGGCATCGCGATCGCGACGGCGGCCGACGGCGAGGCGCTGACCAAGACGATCTTCGGGTCGAAGGTCGTGTGGGTGCCCTGGCGCCGGCCCGGCTTCCAGCTCGGACTCGATATCGCCGCCATCAAGGAAGCGAACCCCGAGGCCATCGGCACCATCCTCGGCGGCCATGGCATCACGGCGTGGGGGGACACCTCTGCCGAGGCCGAGGCGAACTCCCTGTGGATCATCGAGACCGCCGAGGGGTACATCGCCGAACACGGCACGGCCGAGCCCTTCGGTCCGGCCCTCGAGGGCTATGCAGCACTGTCCGGGGGTGAGCGCCGCGCGAAGGCTGCTGCGCTCGCGCCGACCATCCGCGGCCTCGCGTCCACGGACAAGGCGCAGGTGGGCCACTTCACCGACGATCCCCGCGTCCTGGACTTCCTCGCGTCCACCGCGCACCCGCGCCTGGGAGCCCTGGGCACCAGTTGCCCCGACCACTTCCTCCGCACCAAGGTGAAACCGCTCATCCTCGACCTCCCGGCCGGTGCCGACGTCGAGAGTTGCCTCCTGCGGCTGCGTGAACTGCACGCCGAGTACAGGACGGACTACGCCTCCTACTACGAGCGCCACGCGACGCCGGATTCGCCTGCCATGCGTGGTGCCGACCCGGCGATCGTGCTGGTTCCCGGCGTCGGCATGTTCTCCTTCGGAGCCAACAAGCAGACCGCGCGGGTAGCCGGGGAGTTCTACCTCAACGCGATCAACGTGATGCGCGGCGCCGAGGCCATCTCGACCTACTCACCCATCGAGGAGAGCGAGAAGTTCCGCATCGAGTACTGGGCGCTGGAGGAGGCGAAGCTGGCGCGCCTGCCGAGGCCGAAATCCCACGCCGGGCGCATCGCGCTCGTGACGGGAGCGGCATCGGGTATCGGCAAGGCCATCGCCACCCGCCTCGCCGCCGAGGGTGCCTGCGTGGTCATCGCGGACCTGAACATCGACAGCGCGAGCGCCGTCGCGGAGGAACTCGGCGGTCCCGACGTCGCCATCGGCGTCCAGGCCGACGTGACGGACCTGGCCCAGGTGCAGGAAGCCGTCCGGGCCACGGTGCTCGCCTTCGGTGGACTCGACCTCGTGGTCAACAATGCGGGCCTGTCCATCTCGAAGCCGCTCCTGGAAACCACCGAGAAGGACTGGGACCTGCAGCACAACGTCATGGCGAAGGGTTCCTTCCTCATGTCGCAGGCCGCCGCAAAGGTACTCATCGAGCAGGACATGGGCGGGGACATCATCTACATCTCCTCCAAGAACTCGGTCTTCGCCGGTCCCAACAACATCGCGTACAGCGCCACCAAGGCTGACCAGGCGCACCAGGTTCGGCTGCTCGCGGCCGAGCTCGGGGGCTACGGCGTCCGCGTCAACGGCATCAACCCCGACGGAGTGGTCCGCGGCTCGGGCATCTTCGCCGGGGGCTGGGGAGCCAAGCGCGCCGCTGTCTACGGCGTGGAGGAGGAGAAACTGGGCGAGTACTACGCGCAGCGCACGCTTCTCAAGCGCGAGGTGCTGCCGGAGAACGTGGCCAACGCGGTCGCCGTCCTGACCTCCGCCGAGCTCTCGCACACCACCGGCCTGCACATCCCGGTGGACGCTGGCGTCGCCGCGGCGTTCCTCCGCTGACGTGGGCGGTCGTCAGGGGGTGGCCTTCGCCGCCATCGACATCGGGGCTTCCTCCGGCCGCGTCATCCTCGGCAGGCTGACGGATGCAGGTCCGGACCTGCAGACCGTGCATCGCTTCGCCAATGGGGCCCAGTTCCTCGGCGGCGCCTTGCGTTGGGACATCGAGGCGCTGTTCGCCGAGGTCCTCGCCGGACTCGCGGCTGCCGCGCAAGCGGCGGCCGTGGCCGGGGACACCGTCACGAGCATCGGGATCGACACGTGGGCGGTGGACTACGGACTGGTGGACGACACCGGCGCCCTCCGCCACCTGCCTTTCAGCTACCGTGATGGCCGGACCGGGACGAGCATCGGCGTGGTGCATCGAGCCGTCCCGCCCGGACAGCTCTACGGGCAGACCGGGCTGCAGTTCCTGCCCTTCAACACGGTGTATCAGCTGGCCGCCGAGCGATCGCTGGAGGGCGTGCAGGCCCTGCTGATCCCCGACCTCCTCGCCTACCGCCTCACCGGCGAGCGACGCACCGAAGCCACGAACGCCTCGACCACAGGCCTGCTCGATGCCCGGACCGGTACCTGGGCAGTGGATCTCTTCGGCCCGCTGGGCCTGCGGGAGGACCTCTTCCCACCCCTCGTGGAGCCCGGCTCCACCATCGGTACCCTGTTGCCCGCGATCGCGCGCAAGACCGGGTTGCCGGAGGTGACCGCAGTTCTCGCGGTCGGATCGCATGACACGGCCTCCGCCGTCGCGGCAGTCCCTGCGGAGTCGGCCCACTTCGCGTACATCTCCTCAGGGACATGGTCACTCGTGGGGGTCGAGCTGGACGCACCGATCCTGACCGACGAGAGCCGCACCGCGAACTTCACGAACGAGCGCGGCGTGGACGGCACCATCCGCTACCTCCGCAATACCGGGGGGCTCTGGCTGCTGCAGGAGTGCCTTCGGGAGTGGTCCGTCGAGGGGCCCTCACCGGATCTGGCCGAGCTACTCGCGGCCGCGGCGGCGCTACCCGCGGGCGGTCCGATCATCGACGCCGACAGCACCGACTTCCTCGCGCCCGACGGCATGCCCGGGCGTATCCTGCGGGCAGCCGTGGCGTCGGGTGGGAGCATCCCCTCGTCGCGGGAGGCACTTGTGCGGTGCATCATGGACAGCCTCGCCGAGGCCTACGCCCGCACCCTCCAGGATGCCGCGCGGCTCTCTGGACACCGGATCGATGTCATCCATGTGGTGGGTGGCGGATCGCAGAACGCCCTGCTCTGCCAGCTGACGGCGGACCGGACGGGCCTGCCGGTCCTCGCGGGCCCCGTGGAGGCCACCGCACTCGGCAACATCCTCGTCCAGGCGAGAGCAGCCGGGTTGCTCGACGCCGGAACGGGCCTCGCAGGCATCAGGCGCGCGGCGCGCGCCGCGGCCAGTACGGTCCGCTACGACCCCGCGGACAAGGCGGCGCTGACGTCAGCGGGGTAGTCGCAACACCACCGGACCCTTCGCCGTCGACGGATCGACAACCACGCCGCGCTGCACCATCTCGGCGAGTCCCCGTTGGACCAGCCGACGGGCAGCACGACGGGCAGGCTCATGCACCGTGGTGCCGTCGGCTCCGAATGCCCCTGCCGCGTCGGTGGGATCGACGTCCGAGCCCCGGGATCCGGCGCTCAGGCGCGCGAGGAGCCACTCCTCGAGGGCTGTGTCGATCGGACGCACCTTCCGGGCCCGGCAGGCGTCGCTGCAGTACGCCACGTCCTCCCAGTTCCGCTCCCACTTCTTGCGCCACTCGATCCGACGGCCGCACGACCGGCAGGTCTTCGACTCGTGGGCAGCTCGGGAGGCCTTCGAACGGGACCCCACTACCGTCTCCGGCCGGGGGTCGGGGGACGGCGTGAAGAAACGCACCGGTCGGCGGTCACATGCGTCCGAAGATGGACCGTATGACCGCGAAGACCCCGTAGCAGATGAGGCCGACGGCAACTGCGGTCAGCACGTACACCCCGCCCGGGTGGTACTGCAACGCCTTCAGGCTGCCGTCCAGCCCGGTGGACTCCTGGGGATTGCGGTCAAGTCCGGCGATGACGAACAGACCGCCTACCAGCAGCAGTGCGATTCCCTTCGCGACATGGCCCACGACGCCGAACACTTCGATCACCCGACCGCGTGCCGTGTCCTCGAACGTCCGGAGCTCCGGGCGGAAAGTCCGGCGCACGCCCTTGATGACGAAATGGGCCCCGATCCCGAGGATTACTCCGGCGGTCACGAACACGAGCACCACTCCGAAGTTGGACGTGAGCAGGGAGCGCGTGAAGTCGACCGTCGACTGGGACGAGTCGGGGCCGTCGCCGAGGGCGAAGCGCGCGAATGTGCCCGCCATGGATCCGTAGATGACCACGAGCGAGCCCGACGAGATGTGCTTGCCGATCCGCTCCCTCCTGCCGAGGTGACGTGCCCGCAGCGTCGCCTCGCTGAACTGCCACAGTGCCAGTCCGGCGCAGCCCACAGCGCAGATCCACATGATCGCGGTGCCGAGGTTCCCCTCGGCCACTTCCTCCAGGGCTCCCGTCGGTTCCGCCTCGCCCTTCCCGCCGAAGGCGAGGCGGAGAGCGATGATGCCGATCAGGATGTGCACCACCGCGAGCGCCGCGAACCCGAGGCGCGCCGCTACATCCAGGGCGCGTGCGTCGGACACCGATTCGACGGCATCGGCGGCCCGGCTTGCCGCGCTCCGCTGGTCGGCGTTGCTGTCCGTCGTCATCGCAACCGCCTCCCGTCGTCGCCTGCGCGTACCGCCGAGGGCCATCGGACGGAAACACCGAGCAGGTGTTGTCCAAGTTTAGGAGAAGGTGACGGCAGGACGGTCGGCAACCGACACCTTGCGCCGGCCGCGCTCCGCTGCCTGCTCCGATCCCTTCCCGGCCTCCATCAGGCACCGATCCGATACCAGCGGCACGGCTCCCAAGCCTTGAGCCGGCCGTCCCGACACGGCACACTGGTCATGCCAGTCCCTTCGGCATGTCAGCGCACACCGTGGTCTCACCCAAACCGATTCGTCGGACGTCGCTGCCCCGACTACTTGGAGCGCCCATGCTGAATGACGACATCGTGACGGAGAGCGGTTCGCTGCGCCTGGCGCAGGAGCGTGACCTGATCACCGCCCTCGAGGGGATAGAAATCAGCGCGGACCTCGCGCTCGCTGTGATCGAGGCAGCGGACGTCCGGGCGTTCGCCGAGGCGCTCGGTCGGCTCGACGTCGCCTTCTGGGCCGAGGTGACCGGACTCGACGCCCTGGCGCGGATCGAGGGAGCCCCGGGAGCACGGACGCGAGGACAGGAGATCCTCGACTGGGCGACCGAGCAGGGTGATGCCCGCCTGGCCAGTCGCTGTCATGCCCTGATCGCCATGATGGATCTCCTCGCAGGGCATTCCGGGTCGGGCGCTGAACAGGCGACCATCGCCGTGACACTCCTCGACGGTTCGGAGCTGCCGCGCCTGCGGGCGAAGCTGCTGACGCGGCAGGCCATCGGCTTGCTGGGCGCGGGTCTCCTCCAGCACGGATTCGCCGTGTCACGGCGAGCGCTGGCCCTCGCCGAACACCTGGACGACAATGATCTCCTGGCACAGCTCGCTTCCAATGCCTTCCATGCGGCACTCGACGAGGCCATGCCGGAGGAGGCGACGTTCTGGCTGGAGCGGCTCCAGGCCGTGATAGCCGCCTCTCCCGAGCTCGAGACGGAGTTGGGAGACGTGCTCGCGCGCGGTCACCTCGCAGCCCACCGCCCCTGGGATGCCCTCGAAGTCCTGCAGCGTTCGGACGAAGCCGACACCGCGACGTCCCAGCCGGAGACGAAGGCCTACCGGATGCTCCTTCTCGCTCAGGCCCATCATGGAGTCGGTGACCTGGCTTCCGCACGGAGCGCACTCGACCGGGCGGAGCATCTCACTGCGCGCCACGCGCTCGAGGAAGTGGCTTCGATGATCCTCGAGGAGCGCGCTGCCGTGGCCGCGTCCGCGGCCGATTTTCGTCTTGCCTACGAACTGCACCGGCAGTTCCACCACACCGCCAGGACGCGCTGGATCGAAGCGCGACGTTCACAGGTGGACCATCTGTTCGCCGAGCAGAACGTGACGGAGGCCATCGAGAGGGCCGAGCAGGCGGAGGCCGCCGTCGCCGTCGATCCACTCACCAAGGTACGCAACCGACGTTGGGTCGAGGACTCACTTCCCGAGGTCGTCCGCAGATGGCAGACCGGCGGGAGATGGACGGGTTCGCTGGCGATCCTCGACCTGGACCACTTCAAGCAGGTCAACGATCGCTACGGGCACCCGGCGGGGGACGACGTCCTCGTCGCCGTCGCCGGGTGCCTGGAACAGGGCTCGGGCGTCAGGTATGTTGCCCGCATCGGCGGTGAGGAGTTCCTGCTGGTCCTGGAGCAGCAGGCTGACCAGCAGGAAGTAGCGGGCGGCGTCCTGTCCTCCCTGCGCAGCCTCGAATGGCCCCACATACACCTCGGGCTGCATCTCACCGCGAGCATCGGCTTCGCGGACTGCACACCGGGGGCGTCATCGGCGGACCTTCTGCGGGAGGCGGACCGGAATCTGTACAGGGCGAAGCGGGCCGGCAGGGACCGGGCGGTCGGCCCCTGGTAGTCCGGGGCGCTCTCCGCCAAGGCAGCTCGACCCGCCCCACCTATCGGCCCCCGCATGCGAACCCCGTGGAACGACGCTGACGGGACCGGAGTGGTCAGTCCCGTTGCACGAGCCACTCCCCGAGCGCCGCGCGCACCAGTTCCGCACCACCCTTGCCGCCGTAATGCGCGGCGAAGCGCGGGTCCGCCACGTACATGTCACCGAGACCGCGAAGGTACTCCTCCGACAGGGAGCCGTCCTGTTCGCGGGGAACCCCCGGAACATCCGACAGCCAGGCGATGTGGCGCTCGGCGAGACGCTGGGCCTCGTCGCTATCAGGCGACGCGCCCCTCGATGCGGCGGCGATCCAGCGGGCGGTGAGGTCTGCCACGTCCCGCTGGAATTCCGCCCGCTCGTCGTCGCTCTTGCCGCGCCACCACGAGTTGCCCTGCCCATAGGCGTCCTGCCCCCACCGATCCACCACCTCCCGCTCGTAGCGCGTGTGGTCGAATCCGCTGAACATCCTCTCCGGCATGGGTTCATCTCCTCGCTCGAGGGCCTCCACCGTGGTGAGGACCGCACTGATCTGCAGGTCGAGCCGTTGCTGCTCGCCGCGGAGGTGGTCAAGGTGAGCCCGCAGGGCCGACGCGGGGCTGTCGCTGCGCCCGTCGTCGATCACGTCCCGGATGACCGGCAGCGGCAGTCCCAGCGACCTCAGCAACAGGATGCGCTGGAGCCTCACGAGGGCCGCGGAGTCGTAGTACCGGTATCCGTTCGCCCCGATGCGGGTCGCGTCCAGCAGACCGATGTCGCCATAGTGGCGCAGTGTCCGGCTCGTGGTTCCGGCCAGCCGGGCAACAGCCGCGATGGGATGGTCCACCTCGTCCTCCTCCGTCCGCCGCACGGGAGGCGCCGGTACCTACAACGGTAGGAATTGACGCACGGTCAAGGTCAAGTCCCCTGGTTGCTGGTTGCGCCCTGCGCATCGATCAGGGAGGGTGACGAGGTCCCACCCGTCCGGCGATCAGCTGTACCAGAACCACTGCGGCGGGCGCCACGAGGCCGGGACTATGTGCGCATTGAACGTGCCACATTCGGAGCAGCTGTAACTGGCGCTCGCAGGAATGAGGTCCGTGGAATGCTCCGCCTGCCGAGCGGGGACGAACTCCTCGAAGATCAGGTACTCATCTGTGCGGCACTGGGGGCAGGAGGGTGATTCGCCCGTGTCCGCGAGTGGAAGGGATGAGCTGCTGGTGTGCAGGCTTCGCCCGTGGTGGATTGTTGTCATGAGATGCACCATTCCCGTCTTGCAACCGACGCTGGGTGCAAGGAGTGAGGGTATTTGTCCCTCGAATATAGACTCCCGCCACGTATTGCGGAAGGACCCGTCTCGTGCTGCCCGCAGCCATGCGGCTGGATTCCTACCGGCTGGCACAATGGGCCACATGACCGCCAGGGCTCCGAGATCCGCAGCAGCACTGCCTCCCGAGCAGGCCGCACCCATGCGCCGCGCCCTCGGGCAGAGTGCCGACGTCACCGTCTTCGTGGACGGCACCGCCCACCGCCTCCCCGCGGAGGCACAGGCAGCCGTCGTCGACCTCCTCTCCCGCCTGTCCGACGGCGACGCCGTACAGGTGACCTCCGTGGCTGAACTGCTCACCACCTCGCAGGCGGCCGAGCTCGCCGGGATCTCCCACAGCTACCTGCGCAAGCTCACCGATGCCGGCACCCTGCCGGTCGAGTACCGCGGTTCGCACCGGCGTATCCGCCGGGCCGACGTCGAGGACTGGTTGCGGAGCCAGCTCCGCCGCAAGGAGCTGTCCGCGGTCACTGACGTGACCGGCTCCCCGGATCAGCCGCCCTCCTGAGCGCACTCCTCGACGCCGGTCAGGCCCGCTCGAAACGGGGCCGCGACAGCCACCGATCGGCCTTGAGGGCGAGGTGCAGCTCGAGCCGCACCATGCCCGCGAGCGGATCGACGCCGATGATGGAGCGGATCCTCGTGAGTCGGTTGTATACGCTGCTGCGGTGGAGGTGCAGCTGGGTGGCGACGTCCTGCACCGAGCCGTTCTTGTCGTACAGCAGCTCGAGGACAGGCAGGAGTTCGCCGAGCCGGTCGGCCTCGCGCAATTCCGCGAAGTGGATACTGCCGAGGGCGGGAGCCTGCCAGCCGACGGCGCCCAGGAACTGGTAGACGCCGATATCGGCGTACGAGCATGGCACGCCCAGTTGCGGATCGACGGCGACCGCCTGCACCGTGTGCTGCGCCTGCAGCAGGGCCCCTGCCAGCGCCCGGGGATCGGCGGCCGGCTCGCTCAGCCCGAGGACGGATCGACCTGCGAGGCGGCCGGCACGCTTCGCCACCTCGGCCCGGTACCTGTCGAGGACCTGATGCAGGGCATTGCGTCCGACCTCGGAGTGGCACAGCAGGACCGAGAACTCCGCGGCACCGGCACTGAAGAGGACGGGTGCGACGCCGACCGTCGCCTGGAGCGCGAGCGTGCGCTGAAGGAGCGCGGCCTCGTTGGGATCGGCGGCGTCTCCTGACGGTGCGGCCTCCGGCAGTTCGTGGACCACCGCCACGCGCCACGGACCGTGCCCTGCCAGTTCCCGCCACCCACGGAGCTCCTCGACGGCTGTGGCAACACCGCGGCATGCCGCGAGGAAGGTTGCCTCGCGCTGCGTCCGCCGCTCGGACGACGCCGTGTCCGTCTCGAGGAGCAGTTCTGCGAGACGATCGATGGTCGGCCGCACCGCGGGCAGCGCGGCGAGGATGCCCTCGGCGGGATCCTCGTTGGACTGCTGCTGCACCCACAGGTACCCCACGCGGAAGCCCCGCACCAGCAGGGGCACGCATACCCGCCCGAGCATGCCTAGCTCCTCGTTGGCTGGAACGGCAACGGGGCGGACGGCCTGGCCGATCCCGTGGCGCAGCTGCCACTCGCTCACGTCCGCGGGGACCTTTTTGCTCAGGAGGAAATTGACCCGGACACGGTCCGCCGACGTCTGGTGGCTGCTGTAGGCGAGGAGGACGCCGTCGGGATCCTCGAGCGAGAGCCCGCGTTCGAGTCCCCGAGCTATGGATTCGACGACGTCCTCTATGACCTGGTTCTGCACAGCCCAAGAGTAAGCAGGTGGGACGCCTGGGCGACATCTGCCGCCACTCTGCTCGACATCTGTCGAGCGCGTCGCCGCGCATCGACGTGCTAGTGGCGCAGGTCACATGCGGCAACAGTCCCGGATCGACGGGCCTCCCAGCTCACGAGCTGATTACCGGTACCGTTCAACTCCGTTCGAGCGACGAAAGGAGTGGAGCCGAGCAGGCACACGGTCCTTATTCTGGTTCTACCCCCGTCCGCCCCGATCGCAGCCTGGAGAATCCCATGATCATCGGCGTCCCCAAAGAAGTGAAGAACAACGAGTTCCGCGTCGCCATCACCGCGTCCGGCGTCCACGAGTTCAGGGCCCACGGCCACACCATCCTGGTGGAGCGGGGAGCAGGAATCGGTTCCAGTATCACCGACGCCGCGTATGAGGCGGCGGGCGCGGAACTGGTCGATGCCGCGGACGAGGTCTGGGCGCGGGCGGACATGGTCATGAAGGTCAAGGAGCCGGTCCCCGCCGAGTACCACCGTTTCCGCGAGGGACTTCTCCTCTTCACGTACCTCCATCTGGCCGCCGAGCCCGAGCTGACTCGTGCGTTGCTCGACTCCGGTGTTACGGCGATCGCCTACGAAACGGTGCAGGACGGCCGCTCGCTCCCCCTCCTGGCGCCGATGTCCGAGGTCGCGGGCCGGCTCTCCGTTCAGGTCGGCGCCCAGGTGATGACCGCGCCCGCCGGCGGGCCCGGCCTGTTACTCGGCGGTGTCGCGGGTGTCCGTCCCGCCAAGGTCGTTGTTCTCGGCGCGGGTGTGGCGGGAACCAACGCGACGGCGATGGCTGTCGGCACCGGCGCGGACGTCACGATCCTCGACATCAACATCGCGCGGCTCCGGGAGATCGACGCCCTCTATGCCGGACGCGTGAAGACCGTCGCGTCGAACGCGCTCGAGATCGAGACGTCCGTCCTCGAGGCCGACCTCGTGATCGGGTCCGTGCTCATTCCCGGCGCACGTGCTCCCAAGCTCGTCACCAACGCCCTCGTGGCGCGCATGAAGCCCGGTAGCGTCCTCGTGGACATCGCGGTGGACCAGGGCGGCTGCTTCGAGGACTCGCGCGTCACCACCCACGAGGACCCGACGTTCACCGTGCACGGGTCGCTGTTCTACTGCGTGGGCAACATGCCCGGCGCGGTTCCCCACACGTCCACCTACGCCCTGACCAACGTCACCCTCCGCTACGCCGTCGCACTGGCCGACAAGGGCGTCCGCCGTGCATTCGAAGCCGATCCCGCGCTCGCGCGTGGCCTGAACGTCGCCTCGGGCAGGGTGGCCCACCACTCCGTGTCAGAGGCGCACGGGCTCGATCTCGCGGGTGACTGGTCGGCACTCGTCTAGTCGGGACGTAGGTGGGAATGTTCCTCACCGCGCCGCGACGGCCAGGAACGTGATGGGAAGTTCGAGGAGGTCGAGCGGTCCGTGTGGTCCTTCCCCGTCGAGCAGGAGGGAGTCCCCGGATTCCATCGTGTACTCGTACGGCCCGTGGCCGTACACCATCCTGCCGGACAGCAGGAAGATGAATTCCGTACCCGGGTGCTGGAACAGGGGGAAGACGTCGGAGGCGTCGGTGAGCGTGACAAGGGTCGGCTCCAGCGCGTCACTCCGGCCCTTGAGGGCTCCGAGGACGCGGTATTCGTGTCCGTGCTGGGTGCCACTGCGGACCGTGACGCTACCTGCACCGCTCTTGGTGAACGTAGCATCGCGGTCCGTGTCCGCGCCCCGGAAGAGCGCGGTCACCGGGATCGCCAGTCCGTCCGCCAACCGTTGCAGCGTCGTCAGCGAACAGGATGTGCTGGCCGTCTCGATCTTCGAGATCATGCCCTTGGAGAGTCCTGTCCGGGCCGCGAGTTCGGCGGACGAGAGGTTCTGGGCTGTTCGGTAGTGCCGCACCTGCGCGCCGATGACCTGCTCGATCTTCCCGCTGACGTCGTCGTGGGCATTTTCGGTCATGCACGCCATCCTAGGTCGGGCTACAGGTAGGGCCGGGACAGGGTGCAGGTCTCCGTAGGGTGCCAGGCGTCCGGCACGGCCCGTCTTTCAGCGGTGGCCGGCGCTCAGGGTGGGGCGGAAGCGCGCAGGAATGTCGGCCGAACCAGTAACCAGATCGGCCGCCCACCGACCGATGAGCGGAGCGAACTTGGCTCCGTGCCCGGAGCAGGGTGAGAGCACCGTCAGTCCGCCCACCCTGTCGATGATGAAGTCCTCGGTGGGAGTGTTGGTGAACAGGCAGGTGGTCTCGGCGTACGGCTCCGGGTCCAGACCAGGGAGGTACTGGCGGACGTACCCCACCACCCTGTCCCGGTTCGCGGGGTCCACGCGACCTGTCTGCTCCGCGGCGGAGGGGATCAGGGAGCCTCCGTTGAACTCGGCGACCTTCTGCCCGGCGAAATCCGCGTCCCGTCCTCCGGGAAGCCCGTAGACCTGCATGGTCGCGGCCTTGTGGATGAAGGTCGGCCAGGTGCCGGCACTCCCGGTGTCCCTGTACCGGAAGTGGAAAGCCTGCTCCTGCATGACGGTCACCTGTGGGAGTCCGCGGAGGAAACCGGCAGGGAGTGCCAGCCGGCCGAGCAGGTGCGGCAGCCAGCCGCCGGCACTGATGATGACGTTCCCGGCATCGAGCGTTTCGCCTGTAGTAGATGTCAGCCGGTAGCCGGTCGCCCGCTGCTCGAGGTGGTGCAGTTCCCAGCCGGTCAGGAGCCTGGCACCCTTCCCCACGGCGAGTCCGACCATCGTGGTGACGGCCGTCTCGGCGTCGAGAACCCCGGCGCCGGGATGCCACAGGACGTCACTGTCGAAGGCTATGGAGGGCCATCGCTCACGAGCCACGGCCGCCGGGAGCAGTTCGTGATCGATCCCCGCATCGGCCAGCACTTCGGCCAGGAGTGCCGGCTGACGTCCGAGCCCGTGGTCCACGGCGCCGGCTGCGCTGATGAGATCATGCCCGCCTTCCGAGCTCAGCGTGTCCCACAGCGCCCGGGACTCGGCCACGGCCCGAGCGTAGAAGGGGTCGGGGTAGGCGTAGCGGAAGATGCGTGCCGAGCCGTGCGAGCTGCCGTCGGGGCTCGCTGGAACCGTGCGCTCGACGAGGGTGACCTGATGTCCACGGGAGGTGAGCTGCCAGGCTGTTGCGGCACCTGCGAGGCCGGCACCCACGACGACATAGTCGGATGATCCGGTCATAAAGTTCCCTGGCCTGCGCCGGGGATCCAGCTGGTGCCCGCCAGGGGAACTCGCGCCATGGCCGAGGCCTCGATGGTCAGGGCGACGAGATCCTCCGGTTCGAGGTTGTGGAGATGGGACTTCCCGCAGGCCCGGGCGATGGTCTGGGCCTCCATCGTGAGGACACGGAGGTAGTTGGCGAGCCGCCTCCCGCCCGCGATGGGATCGAGACGGGACGCGAGCTCCGGGTCCTGCGTGGTGATACCGGCCGGGTCGCGTCCGTCCTGGAAATCGTCGTAGAAGCCCGGCGCGGAACCCAGGGCGGCATACTCGGCCGCGTACCGGGGGTCGTTGTCGCCGAGGGCGATCAGCGCGGCGGTGCCGATCGCGACGGCGTCGGCACCGAGTGCCATCGCCTTCGCGACGTCGGCGCCGGTCCTGATGCAGCCGGAGACGATGAGCTGGACCTTGCGGTGGACGCCCAGCTCCTGAAGCGCCTGGACTGCCTGGGGGATGGCAGCGAGGGTGGGGATGCCGACGTTCTCGATGAACACCTGCTGGGTTGCAGCGGTGCCGCCCTGCATTCCGTCGACCACCACCACGTCCGCGCCGGCTTTCACGGCCAGAGCCGTGTCATAGTAGGGGCGCGAAGCGCCGATCTTGACGTAGATGGGGGTCTTCCAGTCGGTGATCTCCCGCAGTTCGCCGATCTTGATCTCGAGGTCGTCCGGTCCGGTCCAGTCGGGGTGGCGGCTGGCGGAGCGCTGGTCGATGCCCACGGGCAGTGTGCGCATCCCGGCGACCCGTTCGGTGATCTTCTGGCCGAGCAGCATGCCGCCGCCGCCCGGTTTGGCGCCCTGGCCCAGCACGATCTCGATGGCGTCCGCCTTGCGGAGGTCGTCCGGATTCATTCCGTAGCGGGACGGCAGGTACTGGTACACGAGGTGCCGGGACTGGCCGCGCTCCTCGGGGGTCATGCCGCCGTCGCCCGTGGTGGTGGACGTCCCCACCTCACTGGCCCCGCGTCCGAGCGCCTCCTTGGCGTTGGCGGACAGGGCGCCGAAGCTCATGCCGGCGATCGTGACGGGGATCTGGAGGTGCAGCGGCTTCGATGCATGACGGTCACCGAGGACGACGTCGGTGTCGCACTTCTCCCGGTACCCCTCCAGCGGGTAGCGGGACATCGAGGCTCCGAGGAACAGCAGGTCATCGAAGTGGGGAACCCTGCGCTTGGCGCCCCACCCCCGGATGTCATACACGCCGGTTGCGGCAGCGCGCTGGATGTCGGCGATGGTCGCGCGGTCGAATGTCGCGGATTCGCGCAGGCCCAGCGCAGCGATGTCCGGGGCGGGAACCTGGACGGAATCGTCCTGCGGGAGGGAGGTGAGAGTCATGGCGGCGTCCTAGTAGGCGGTCGAGTTGTCGACGTGGAAATGGTAGAGGTTCCGGGCCGACCCATAGCGCCGGAAGTCGGACGGGTCCTCGGACCGCCCGGCAGCTGCCAGCAGCGCACCCAGTTCCTCGAGGTGCTCCGCCCTCATCGGTTTCTCGATGCAGTCGGCACCGAGAGAAGCTACGGAGCCCCGGACGTAGATCCGCGCCTCGTAGATGGAGTCACCGAGCGCGTCGCCCGCGTCGCCGCAGACCACGAGGCGCCCGGCCTGCGCCATGAAGGCGGACATATGGCCGATGTTGCCCCCGACGACGATGTCCACACCCTTCATGGAGATGCCGCAGCGGGCTCCGGCGTTCCCGTCGATGACGACCAGGCCGCCGTGGCCTGTGGCTGCAGCTGACTGGGATGCATCACCCCTGACGTGGACCGTGCCGGACATGATGTTCTCGGCCAATCCGACTCCCGCATTACCGTTGATGGTCACTCTTCCCTTTTGTAGCATCCCGGCGGCGTAGTAGCCGGCATGCCCCTCGATCGTGACATCGACGTCTGCGGTGATGCCGACGGCGAGGCTGTGCTTGCCACCCGGCTTGGTGACGGTCCAGGATGCTGCGCCCACGGAGTCGTGCAGCGCCTGGTTGAGATCACGGACGGAAGCCGTGTCGAGGTCCGTCGTGGTGTCGCCCGCGTCCGACCCGGGGCGGACGTCGGTGCTGCTGTCCGAGGTGGGTGCTGTGGCGTCGGGAGCCATCAGAGTGACCATGTGTAGACCTTTCCGGGTTCTGGTTCGAAGATGCGGGCGCGCTCGATACCGGGCAAGGCGGCCAGAGCGCGGTATTCGGACGCCATCGCGACGTAGTCCTCGGTCTCGGCGAGGATGGCGGGCTTGCAGGCGATAGGGTCGCGGACGACCGCCATGCTGTCCGCGGTGGTGACGACCAGCGTGTAGAAGCCGTCGAGGACCTTCCCGAGGTTGATCAGGGCTTCTTCCAGGGTGTCGCCCTGCTGGAGACGGGAAGCAATGTAGCGGGCACCCACTTCGGTGTCGTTGTCGGAGTCGAAGACCACTCCTTCACGCTCGAGGTTCCTCCGGACGGTCGCATGATTGGAAAAGGACCCGTTGTGGACCAGGCACAAGTCGTCGGCGACGGAGAACGGATGGGAGCCGCTGGCGGTCACCGCTGATTCGGTCGCCATGCGGGTGTGCGACAGACCCTGGCTGCCTGCCATCGATTCCAGGCCGTGGTGGGCGGCGATGTCCATGGGATGGCCGACGCCCTTCATCACGGCAACGTGCTCTCCGCGCCCGATGATGGTCGATGCCGGCAGCGTCTCACCGACTGCCTTGACCAGCAGTGCGGTGGGTACCGCGGCGCTGATCAGGGTCGTGTCGCCGATGATCTTGACGGTCGATCGGGCGTCAGGCGAGAGCATGTCGTTCAGGGATGTCAGGATTCCGTCGATCTCCATGCCGTGGTGTTTCCCGAGGAGGCTCACTGTCGACGTTCCATCGGAGACCAGACCGGGTGTGTCGTACACGGCCAGACCGGCCGAGTCCGGTCCGCGGTCCACGATCTGGCACAGCATGGAGGACAGCAGGGAGCCCATCCGTGGGTGCAACGAGGGATTACGCAATTGAAGCGCGGCGATTCCGCACATGAGGCTTCCTTATCCAGTGGGGCGGGTTATATCGACGTGAGGTAGGTGCGGATCTCCCAGTCGCTGACCTGGTTGTGCCAGCTCAGGAACTCCTCCTCCTTGGCGTCGGCGTAGTACTGGCCGATCTCCGGATCGCCACTGAGGCTGGAGAGAATGACCGGGTCCTTCCTCAGTGATTCCACGGCGTGCAGCAGGGTTGCCGGCAGGGTGTGGGCCTCCGGCTTCGACTCGCCGGGCCCCGATGGGGCGCCGGGATCCGCAGCACCGGCCACGCCGTCCAGTCCGGCCAGGAGGGCCGTTGCGATGGCGAGATAGGGGTTGGCTGATCCATCTCCGGAACGGAGTTCGACCCTCTTGTTGTCCGGCACCCGAATCATGTGCGTCCGATCATTCCCGCCGAAGGAGGCCTTGCGTGGCGACCAGGTGGCGCCCGACGAACTCGTGGTGGCCCCGCTGCGCTTGTACGAGTTGACCGTGGGGGCGAGGAACGCCTGCAGGGCGGGAGCGTGATCGAGGATCCCTGCGATGAAGGAGTACGCGAGCTGCGACAGCCCGAGGCCCCGGTCACCGTCATCCCCCGGGAACAAGGCCTTGGTGCCGGACCAGAGGGACAGATGGAAGTGGAGTCCCGTGCCGGTCCGGTCGGTGAACGGCTTCGGCATGAACGTTGCCGTCATCCCCCGTTGCTCGGCGAGGATGTTCAGGATGTATCGAAGCGTGATGACGCGGTCCGCGGTGGTCAGAGCGTCGGCGTAGTCGAAGTTCTGCTCGAACTGGCCGGCTGCATCCTCGTGGTCATTGGCGTAATTGCCCCAGCCCAAACCATTCATCGCTTCGGAGATCGCGGCCAGGTGGTCGTACATGCGTGTGACGCCTCGGGCGTCATAGCAGGGGCGAGGAGAATCATCGCGCGGATCTGCCGTACTGAGAGTTCCGTCGTCGTTCTTGTTGACCAGGAAGTATTCGACCTCCGCTCCGACCTTCGCCTGCATACCTTGATCGGCCAAGCGCTGCAGGGCGCCCTTGAGGATGACGCGCGGCGCATAGGGCCATGGTTGTCCGTGGACGTGCGGGTCGCAGTGAATCACCGCCAGCCCCTCCTTGATGAAGGGGACGGGCGTGAACGAGGAGAGGTCGGGTACCGCAATCAGGTCCGCGTCGTGCGGTTTCTGCCCGATGAGCCCCGCCGCATATCCCGCGAAACCCATCGATCCGTTCTCGAGCTGATCCGCGGCCTCGACCGGCACCAGTTTGGCGCAGGGTTTTCCCGTCATGTTGACGAAGGTGGCCAGGAGAAACCGAACATCGTTGGCCTTCGCAATGTCTGCGAGGGATATCCGCCCCGTGTCGACTGCTGCTGTCATGGCGGTCTGTTCCCCGGGAGTTGCAAGACGTGTCACGGAAGATTCCTGTCGCTTGCTGTTGCTTCTAGTGAAACGGTGTTGAGCAACAGTAGACAATCAGGTGTTACGGCCGATGGGGCGCTGTGTTAACTTTGCGTGACACGAGCGGTTCTACGAGCGGTCGTACGAGCGCAGGAGCAGAAGGATGGGTACTGGTTGACCCGCCATGATCCTTCAAGCCGGTTCCGGCCCTCTTCGCGCTCGATCGTCAGCACGGGGCAGGTCCCGGCAACTGCTTGGAGAAACGGGGCGGGGAACACACGGGAGATAGCAGCGTTCAGAAGTGCAGGTTCCACGGTCGACTTCGCCTGGCGGGTGAGCGTCGCCGACCTGGCTCGCAACGCCCCTTTCTCGCGCCTTCCCGGTGTGGACAGGACACTCCTCATCGCATCAGGTGATGGCATCGTCCTGGACGTCGCCGGCACGTCCACACAGCTCGACGAAAGGGCGATCCTGGTTTTCTCCGGCGAGGATGACGCGGCTGTCACCCTTTCGCACGGCCCTGCGGTCGCCGTCAATCTCATGACTGCTCGTTCGCGCTGCTCCGGGGGGATGGACGTACTTCCTGTCGAAGGAGCAAGGACTTTGGGACCCGCCACTGCAGTGGTCCTGGTCCTGGAAGGAAGCGCCCGCACCGCCGGAGGAGAAGTCCTCCGGTCCATGGACTTCCTTCTGTGCGGCCTTGGGACGGAGACCCTCGAGTTCACAGCAGCGGTTGCTCTTTTCATCAGCATCCGGGGTGGTGATCGGGCCGAACCTCCCCCAGCACTGAACACAAGCGTCAGGTAGGGCCGTCGGTCGCAAATGTTTATCGTTGGCCTGCTCACCCTCAGCCTCTAGCCTGAGGAGGTGTTCGTCCGATGAGAGCACAACACCGGACCGAGTATTCGGTGAGGTGGTGCCGGCGATCAGCACATACCGTCAAGGGTGTGTGCCAGGATCACCGGCGCCGCCGCCTCGTCATACCACTGCCGCGTTGGCCGCTGGACTATTCTGCTGTCGGTCGATGCATCGGGGTCTTGCGCTGTGCGTAGTGATGCCCCGATGAATCTGTGTAGACGTCGATGGAGCTGAAGGTGGCGTCTGCCAGGTCCTCGGCCGCGTCGTGCAGATGAATGACCGGTCGGGCTCCGTCGGTGCGGTCTGCTGGTCCCAGGAATGTCCGGGCAGCAGTATCGAGTCCGTCGAAGATCGAGGTACGGGCCCTCTTTTTCTCGGGTGTCCGTGGTTCCCATCCAGCGGGCTGCACCACGTCGAGCGGATCGGGTCCTGGCGGCCCGTCGACGCTGCTCGTCGTGGGTACGGAGGCTGTGGCGCGGTCACGGCTGGGCTGCTTGCGCTGATTGCGATAAATCTTCATCAGGCACCTGATTCTTTGTGGGTTGACATTCTACTCCTTGAACCTTTCGTCTTCCCCGGCACGTCCGTCCCCACTTCCGGAGAGAGACAACTGATTCCATACCACCTGGACTCAGTGCCGGGCGTGATAGAGGCGTACATCCATGACTTTGAGGTCCCGGATGGCGGCACGAAGGAGCACCTGCCTGTCCTCCAGGGCACTGCTGGACAGCCCGGATGAGAACCTGTCGTCCGGCGAGGACCCGCTGGGGTCACCGCTAGTCGTGCTGGTCCCGACAGCCAGGATCCGAACGACGTCGCTTTCAGGGGTCGCCCTGACGCCTCCTGGCGAAGTGCGCTCTTTCTGGCTTCGGGGGAATTCCTGGTCCTGTGAGTCGGGACGTGTCATCTCTCGTTCTCATCTCTGTGCTCGACGTGCCTGTGTCGCCTACCGCCCCGAAAGCGAGCCGCTCGGATGGAATCTGTTGATCGCCGGAAGCGGCGCCTGCGGGGCTGAGCCGGCGCCTACCGCTTCCCGGTGACGATCAGGTGCTTACAGTGTGCGCCTGCCAACCAGGATTGCACCGTCGTCGTTGCGCGCCGGCACTGAGCCGGCACGCTCCCGCCATCGGGCAGCGCTACTTGATTCGGTCGGTCATCGCCGCCGAGGTCATGGCAGACGGCGAGGTCATGGCAGACGGTGCGGTCATGGCAGACGTCGTGGTCATGGGTTTGGTCCGCTACGAAGCAGCAGCTGTAGGTCGTCATCTGCTGGGGACAAGGAGCAGGGTCAACACGACGCGTGGTCGGGCATATGGTGTGTCTCTATGAGTTCGATCGAAGAATTCGAGGCGGAGCGTGCGCGGCTCGTACGCCTGGCGGCCGGCCTGCTGGACGATCGGGCCGAAAGTGAAGACATGGTCCAGCAGGCCTGGTTGCGGTTCCACGGTAACGCGACCGTAATCGACAATGTGCCCGCCTGGCTGACCGTGGTCACCACCCGCTTGTGCCTGGACCGTCTTCGGTCGAAGGTTCCGCAGCCGATCGAACCGGCGGATCAGGCCGATTCGGGTGTCGAAGGGGATCCAGCGGATCAGGTGGTCCTGGCGGACACCGTCGGTGTCGCATTGCAGGTTGTCCTCGAACGCCTGTCGCCCACCGAGCGGGTGGCATTCGTGTTGCATGACACCTTCGGCGTGGACTTCGGCACTATCGCAGCTACCCTCGCTGTCTCATCGGCTGCCGCCCGCAAGCTGGCTTCACGAGCGCGTACGAAAGTCGCGACTGCGACAGCAGAGGGCACTGCTGCTGACTGGCAGGTGGTCGATGCATTCCTTGCAGCTGCTCGAGGCGGCAACTTCGCACGGCTTCTCCACCTCCTCGCACCAGGTGTTGTCGTCACCGCGGATGCCGAGGCCATCGCAGCTGGTACTCCTGCGCGGGTCGAGGGGCGGGAGGAGGTCGCCGCGATGTTCGACGGCGCCGCGAAAGCCGCGCTGCCCGTATTCCTGGAGGGTCGCCCTGGTGCTGCCTGGTTCCAGCATGGACAGCCCCGCGTCGCGTTCGACTTCACGGTCGCCCGTGGTGTGGTGCACGCCATCACCTTCCGTGCCCAGCAGGACGTGTTGGCATCACTGACACGACGAGTCGCCGCACAGCGCAGATAGTCCCCAGTCCGCACCACTGATGATCGGTGGTCACATTTCTGACCTCCAACTCGTCATGAGGGTGGGACTCGCACCGAATCCTTCACCCTTCGATCGCACCACATGAAAAGGACCCAACGATGAGAACCATGACCTGCAAGCAGCTCGGTGGTCCCTGCGAGCTCGCGCTTCGCGGCGATTCTGCCGATGACGTCATCAAGGCGCAGGACCGGCACCTCAAGGATTCCGTCGGGTCCGGGGACACGACACATCAGGACGCCCTCGAGGCGATGAAGAACCGATGGAGGAATCCGGTCAAGGGCATGGGCTGGTACCGCGATACCAAGAAGGCCTTCGCGGCGCTTCCGGAAGCCTGACCTGCCCCGCCTCATTTACGGGGACGTCGACGAGGACTCGGGGGTGGAGCCGAGCGGACAGGTCGACGACCCGTTCGCCCCCCGCCCTGATCGAGCCGTGCAGGCTATCCCAGGACGCTCGCCGTGGGCTCGCCGGTGCCGATTGCGCGCGACAAGCAGTTCATCGGTTGTTCACAGGGGCAACAGGTGAGGATCGGAGCGCCGTGCCTAGGCTCGAACCATGGCAACCATCTCACGCAGATCACTGATCAGTGCCGGCCTCGGTGCCGGCGCCATCGTCGCCCTACCGGGCGCTGCTGTCGCTGTCGCCAGCGTGCCCACCGTCCGGGACTCGGGCGTCCGCACGGATCCGTTCACGCTCGGCATTGCCTCGGGAGAACCGTCTCCGGACGGTTTCGTACTGTGGACCCGTCTCGCCGTCGACCCCCTTGCGGAGAACGGTCTTGGTGGGATGCCCTCCCGCCCGGTCGCAGTGGCTTGGGAGGTCGCCGAGGACGCCCGGATGACGAAGGTGGTGGCCCGCGGCGTCGAACAAGCAAGCCTCGAGAACGCCCACTCGGTGCACGTCGAGTTGGCCGGCCTCCGAGCAGGCAGAGAATATTTCTATCGCTTTCGAACAGGGCGCCACATCAGCGTGACGGGTCGGACCCTGACCAGCCCTGGCGCAGGTGAAACACCTGGTGCCCTGGCGATGGCATTCGCCAGTTGCGCGCAGTACGAGCACGGCTATTTCACCGGCTACCGGCACCTCGCGGAGGACCATCCGGATCTTGTCCTGCATCTGGGCGACTATCTATATGAATACCGCAAGAACGACTACGTCATCAGCGGAGGTAACCCCCGCGATCACGAGGGTCCTGAGACCGTCACTCTTGAGGGCTACCGGCAGCGCCACGCGCAGTACAAGTCCGACGTCGACCTGCAGGCGGCGCACGCGATCGCGCCCTGGCTGGTGGTGTGGGATGACCATGAGGTGGATAACAACTGGGCGGACGACATTCCCGAGAACCTCGATGCAGCACAGCAGAACGACACCCTCGATCGCTTTCGTATGCGCCGAGCGGCAGCGTTCAAGGCCTACTACGAGAACATGCCACTACGCGCTTCGTCCGTACCGTCTGGCCCGGACATGAAGATATTCCGCACCATTCAGTGGGGACAGCTGGCGGCCTTCCACATGATGGATACCCGTCAGTACCGTGACGATCAGCTTGCGGGCGATGGCTTCAGGAAGAACGTGGCTGGGCGTCTCGAGGAGAACCGCACCATGACGGGTATCGAGCAGGAGAAATGGCTCCTGGACGGCTTCAGGAACTCCACCCAGCGCTGGGACATCCTCGGACAGCAGGTTTTCTTCACCGAGCGCGACCGCGACCAGGTACCGGAGATCGACGACGTCTCGATGGACGGCTGGGACGGCTATGCAGCATCGAGGCGCCGCATCACCCAGGGCTGGGTGGACGCGAAAGTGCGCAACGCCGTCGTCCTCACCGGCGATGTGCACCGCAACTGGGCGAATGACGTCAAGGTGGACTACAAGGATCCGGAGTCGTCGATAGTCGGCACCGAACTCGTCAGTACCTCTATCACGTCCACGGGAAACGGCACAGGGTCGACGACGGACCCCGTCATGGCGTGGAATCCGCACCTCAAGTTCTACAACGACCAACGGGGCTACGTGAACACCCGGATCACTCCGGACTCCATGACCGCTGACTTCCGGGTTCTGGACTACGTCACCGCGCCCGGCTCCCCCATCAGCACCAAGGCGTCATTCCGCATCGACGACGGAGCCCCCGGACTTCAGGTACGCAACTAGGCTGCTCCGGGCTGCGGCATTTCAGGCTGTCCACAAATCCGGTGCCCCACCTGTCGCGAGGTCTACGATCGTCGACCTCGCGACGGGTGGGGTACTGCTCTGCTTCGGGTGCCCTACGCCAGTGCTCCCATGGGGTCCCAGGCCGGCAACACTGTGGGTTCGGCGTCCAGCGCCTGCCGCAGCTCCGGGGACAGCCGCGACTTGTCGACCACGACTTCGAAGACGTATTCGTCGAACCAGTTGTCTGCCATGGTGAAGAAACCCTGGTCGCCGGCTTCCTCGCCCCAGCTGTTCTCCACCCGCCAACGGCGCGTTTCGCCGTCGAGCACGTCGACGCCGGTCAGGAGCATGGCGTGGGTCATGGCTGATTCGCCGAAGCGGACACGCGATTCCTTGTCCGTAGCCAGTTCGACATCATAAAGCCCGGCGTAGTCGTACAGTCGGGCATCCCAGATGCCGTCCTGACGCACCATATGTGGGCCCGTATCGCAGCCGAACCAGACCGGTTCGCCATCCAGGATGGCATCCCTGGCCAACCGCTTGGCCAGGCCGATCTCCACGTTGAGATACAGCACCGGTTCCGCGTCGACCACATTGCCCAGGTGCTCAACGGTCAAGGTGGTTCCCTTCGGGTGCTCCCTCCGAGGGTCGTCGACCAGGCAGACGTAGTCCTCGAGGTCGATGGTGGTGTATTTGGCCAGGAATTGTTGTGGCGTCAGGGTGCCCTCTCGATGGAAGGACTTAGCATCGTCGGTGTATTGCCACTCGAAGGCGGACGGCGGGGTGCCCAGGTGGAGCGTGAGGATCCGGTGGACCTCAGCGATGATGCGGGCCCTCGTCTGTTCCTGCCCTGCGGTGTCACCGTCGTGGCGGAGCTGGCGCAGCTCCTGCGCCCCACGGCGCAGGAGGGTACGCAGGACCCGGTTCATGCGGCCCGTGTTGGACGAGGACTCGGTTTCCGGCATCACCGATTTCGGCACGGCGCCGTATTTGCGGAAGATGTTCACCGCCATGTTCCACTGGCCGCCGTCGCCCAGGACGCTCTGCAGCAGGAACTGCACCAGACGGTCGTCCTCGCCGCGCTCCGCGGTTTCCAGGATGGACTCCAGGAAGTAGTTGGCGCGCTCCAGCTTGTCGAAATACATGGCGTAGTTCTGGGAGAACTCGAACTCCTTCACGCCGAGAGTCTGCTTTGCGCCGACTCGCAGAAGGTTCAGTGCCGCGAAGAGCCAGCAGCGGCCGGACTTCTTCTGGTGAGTGACCTTCCAGTCGTCGATGCGGTTCGAGACGGGGGCGGAAAGGGCCGTTGCCAACTGGTGGTCGATGGCGAGCTCATCGACACTGATACGCACAATGGCATTCTGTTTGTGCTTCAGCGCGGGATCCGCAGCGAAGGACTCGTGCAGGGCCGTGAGTTGCCCCGCGGTCAGGGACGCGACCGTAAGGTCCAGCGAAGTAGTCATCCTTCCGTTCTATCCCGATTGCCGCACGGGCACAATCCCCCTCCGGCTATTGGCCAGTGACTACCGCTGGCGGCAAGATGCCGGGCAGGACGGTAGAAGAGGCAATGGCGCGACTTCTCCTCCACGATCCAAGGAGTACCGCATTACGCATGCCTTGTTCTCAGCACTGATTCTCGTGCTTCTCAGCGAACCAGTGCTGAGAACAAGGTACTGGGGATGACCGGAAGCACCGGTTCCTTGTCGGGCCCTCGCCCTACCGGAAAGCAGAAGGACCTTGCCGAAGCGTCCACGTCATGTCCTTGCCAAAATCGTCGTTCGGAAATACGATCGCTGATACTTCAGCGAAACGCCTTCGTTGGATGCATTGCGGGAATTTTCGCTGCGCCGCCCGGCTCGAGCATCGGGACTGGAAGCAACGGGAACCGGCGATGCCCGCCCGGCCCCTGTTCTGGCTTGCCGGGTAGTCCGTGCGATTCAATGATGAGCCATAGGGCGGTTTCCAATTTCAGGTGAGCAACGACTTCAGCCGGTGTTCCGCAATTCTGCAGAGGCCGATGTGCACGGGGCGTGGGAGCGTTTCGTGCGGGGCGAGGACGATGTCTACGGTGTGCGGCCGGAAGTGGCAATTTCCTGGCAGCGGTCCCGGGATCAGTATCGTGTGGACCCGTTCCTGTCCGAGGTGCCCAACGCCGTCTCGCAGGTCACGCACTCCCTGGATCAGGATGTGGTCTTCGCGGAGCTGGGTTTCTGTGCTGCCGCGATGGCCCAGGAGGTGGCCGACGCCGGAGGCGTGGTGACCATCGCCGACGCCAATGGCAGGGTCCTGTCGGCCTGGGGGGATAAGACCACCAGGTCGATCGCCACCGCCGGCGGCCTGGCACCCTGGTTCTGCTGGTCCGAAAGTGCGGTCGGCACGAACAGTATGGGCACCGCGCTGACAGCTCACCGGGCGGTGATGATCAAGCAGTCCGAACACTGGTGCCAGGCCTTCCACGACTGGTCCTGCGGGGCGATCGCGGTACGCGACCTGGTCAGCAGGGCACCTTTGGCTGTCCTGAACATCTCGAGTTGGCGCAAGGACCTACCCCTGTCGGCGAAGAGGTGGCTGGAGAAGTCCGCCGCCCACACCCAGAACAGTCTGCGCAAACGCGCCCAGGACAGCGGCGGCGAACTCCTCGCCGCCTATGCCCAGGCTCGGGGTAAGTCGAACAGCCCCCTGGTCGCCGTCGACACGGCAGGATCTGTCGTGATCGCCGACGACACCGCCAGCGTCATGCTCGGCGTACCGGCCAACATGCCGGCGGTCGACCCGGTGGTCCGGTGGACTCCGCAACTACCCACCCTCATCCATGCCGCCCGCTACGCCACCAAACGGTCCACCTCGGACCCGGGGTGGACCGGCTCGACGCAGATCTTCACCCCCCTGGCCGACCAGCCATCACCGATCGGGATCCGCCCGGTCTTTCTGCACAGCTATCTGATCGGACATCTGATCTCCTTCGGCGTCTCCGACGGCGAGCAGTTCCCGCGCACCGAAACAGGCACCGTCACGCCGGGAAAAGCCCGTCGGATCGTGGCCCTGCGCGAAGAGAACCGGATGGTGCTCCTGGGAACGGCTGAGGTCGCCGTGGCCGAATCCGACGGCAACCAGGTATGGCTGCACACCGACCAGGGCCGACTACCAGCGGCCCTGTCCGGCCTGGACAAACTCGAGAACGACCTCGCCGACACCGGCGGATTCCTGCGGGTACACCGCCAATATCTGGTCAACCTCAGCCGCGTCCGGGAAGTCGAACGCCGCGACAAAGGCGAACTCCTCCTCGTCATGGACGACCCCGACAACACCCTGATCCCGGTATCCCGACGAAACACCCCAGCAGTACGCCGCGCACTGAATATCTGAACCCCACCCGACACCCGAGCATGACCGCGTCACCGTAGCCGTGATGGTCGTGCGCGATCCAAGCTCCACTCCACGGTTGCTGTCCTCGCGCAGAATCTCCTCAGTGTTGGTGCACTTCGCAGGCGCAGTACATGTTTCGGCACGTGTAGCACGCGGGCATCGTCTTGCAGCGCGGACACGGTTGGCAATCGACCGGCTCTAGGTGCCGGTCAGCATTCGTCGCTGAGTAGGGCTCCCCGCAGTGGTAGCACGGCGGCCGCATCTTGTCTTTCTCCACGTCGCTCACGTCGATATCCGGCATCAGAAGTCAGCCACGCCCGCGACCACCAGGCCGGCCATCAGCAGGAACGCGATCCCGGTCAACAGATCCGTACGTATGCGGGGGATGAAGTTGGCGATGGTGCGGCCGATCTGGTGTCCAGCCAGCGACAGCACGAAGGTAGTGAAGGCGAACAGGAAGGGTGCAATCCAAGGAGAGAAGCCTGCGAGACCGAGGGCCGCGCCCGCCGCCAGGTTGTCGATCGCCAGCGGCACAGGCAACCAGCGCCTAGCCGTTTTCATATCCATGTCGGCATGATCGGGTGATCGAAGTGCCCTGATTGTAAGGAACAGGCCGTACCCGCCAAGACCCGCTACGGCGATCGCCTCGGCGGCGTCGGCCATCCCGGTCGTAGACATCCTGGATCCCAGGTACCCGCCGCCAAGCATCCCGACGAGCGGTGCCATACCATCCCAGAAGGCGAAGATGGCGGATGTCTTGACGGACGTACGCCAGGACGGTTTGAGTCCCCCAAGCACGAGCGAAGTCCGGAAATTGTCCATACCCAGACCGAATCCGAGTGTCATCAGGGCGATCATTACGTCCCTTTCAATACGGTGCGGGACAGCTGGACCGGCGTGCCGGCCGTCTTTCCCGGCGTCGCTCCGACTGCCCGCTTCGTGCGGCCTACCTTCGCGCGAGGAATCAGCGGGCCGTCCTTCGGCCGCTGTGGGTCGTTGGCCGCCGCAACCGCCGCCTCCACCAGCCCGTGATCGGGAGAGAGGTGACACACCGGGTCAGTGCGGGCGGCGTCACCGGTGAGGGCGAAGGCCTGGCAGCGACAGCCGCCGAAGTCGATCTCCTTGCGGTCACAGCTACGGCAGGGGTCCGGCATCCACGCGTCACCGCGGTACTGCTGAAACAGTGGGGACTCAGTCCAGATCCACTCCAGCGAGTGCTCCCGCACGGTGGCAGGGGGCAGATTGAGGCCGCGAGCCAGCTCGTGGGCGGCCGGGCACGGCAGCGCCTCACCGTTGGGCACCACGGTGAACTGGCGACTGGCCCAACCGTCCATGCAGGGCTTGGGGTACTTGCTGTAGTAGTCGGGGATGACGTAGATGATGTCGATCCGGTCCCCGATCCGCTCCCGGGCTGCCTGCACCACCGCTTCCGCACCCTCCAGCTGGTCTCTGGTCGGCAGCAACTCGGCCTGGTTGGGGCCCGCCCAGCCGGCATACTGCGTGTTCGCCAGCTCCACACGGTCAGCCTCCATCGCCTCCGCCATGTCGAGGATGCCGCCGATGCGGTCGATGTTCTGACGGTGTAGTACGACGTTGAGGGTGAGTGGCCAGCCCAGCTTCTTGATGAGCCCCGCGGCCACCCGCTTGCGCTCGAACGAGGAAGTGACGGCAATTTGGTCCGACAAGGCCTGGTCATCGGCCTGGATGCTGAGCTGCACGTGGTCGAGACCGGCTGCGCGGAGTTGTTCCGCGCGACGGGTGGATAGGCCGAGCCCACTGGTGATCAGGTTGGTGTACAGACCCAACTGGTTGGCGTGCTGCACCAACTCGACGATGTCGTGGCGCTGCAGCGGCTCGCCGCCCGAGAGGTGCAGCTGAAGCACGCCCAGGTCGGCGGCTTCGGAGAATACCCGCTTCCACTCCTCGGTACTCAGCTCGTCGCGATAGTCGTCGAGCTGGAGAGGATTGGAGCAGTAGCCGCACTGCAATGGACAGGAGTACGTGAGCTCTGCGAGCAGTCCGTATGGCTTATCCATGGTCTACCTCCATGCCGTGCTTCGTGACGAGATCGGCCACGAAGCGTTGAACGTCGCCGTCGGCGACCTGGTCGTATCGGCCGCGCAGCTCGGCCCCGATTTCTGCGATAGTCCGCTGCGAGTCGCATAACTCCACGATTGCAGCGCCGGTAGCATTGATGACCCAGACCGTCTCGGGTGAGAGCAGCGCGTGTTCTCCGCGTGCGGCGTTGAAGACCATCCGTACGTGCGGAGCCAGCCGTGGTCGGGCAGTCGGGTCAGTGATGTCCATAGCCCTGCTCCATGGCATCGAGCATGCTCCACAGCACGTCGCACTTGAATGATAGCGCCGCCACCGCGGCTGCCTGAGTCTCCGGGGTCACGCAGTGCTTGCGGACGATCTCGAGACCGTGCTCCGAGTCGCGGGGGGCCTGGGTGAGGCGGGACCGGAAGTAAGCGAGACCCTCCGGATCGATCCAGGTGTAGTAGCGTTCGAATGCCGCGAGCCGGTTTGCCATCAGGTTGGGTGCGAACAACTCGGTCAGCGAGGACGCAACGGCTTCCACCCACGGCTTGGTACGCGTGAAGGTGACATAGGCGTCGACGGCGAATCGCACACCGGGGAGCAGGTGCCGTGAGTCCTCGACCTCTGCACGGGTCAAGCCGACGGCCTCGCTCAGGCGCAGCCAGGACTCGATTCCGCCGGTTCCCTCGGTGGTACCGTCGTGGTCTATGACGCGCTGGACCCAGCGGCGCCGTACCTCACGGTCAGGGCAGCTGCTGAGGATCGCCCCGTCCTTCCGGGGAATGTTCACCTGATAGTAGAAGCGATTGGCCACCCACCCTCGGATCTCCTCCCGGCTGGACTCTCCATCATTCATCCGACGATGGAAGGGATGCTCGCTGTGGTACTGCTTGGCGTGCGCGCGGAGCGTCTCCTCGAGTTCATCGGGTGTGAGTACTACCGTCATCGTTGCTCCTTAGATTTCAATTTCCAGCCCGTCCACGGCGACCTCCAGGCCATGGCGATGGAGGTCCATCCGTTCCGGCGAATCGTCGAGCAAGATCGGATTGGTGTTGTTGATGTGAGTATAAATTTTGCGATCGATGGGTAACGGCGACAGCAACTCAAGGCTGCCGCCCGGCCCACTGATAGGTACATGTCCCATGTCCCGCGAGGTCTTGCTGGCCAGGCCGAGGCTGGGCATCTCGTCATCATGCCAGCAGGTGCCATCAACCAATAAGGCGGAGGAACCTGTCAACTCCTCCAGGAGGTCGGGCGTGAGTTGCTGGACGCACGGGAGGTAGACCAAGCTTCGACCGCTGGTGGTGTCGGTGACGCGGTAACCCACGACCCGGCCTTCCGACGCGGCCCCGGGGAAGCGCACCCGCTTTTCGGTGGGGACATCGAACGCGGAGTACGAGAGCCCCTCCCCCAACAGCACCTCGGCGCCAGGGATCACGGGTCGCCACGTGACCGGACAGTACGCCTCGAGCGTCCGCAAGATCCCGGTTCCGGTGGAAAGTGTCTCGTAGACCGACTCCGTTGCGTGAACCTCGAGTCCGCGGCCCTCGCGCATCAGGAGCAGTCCGAGGGTGTGATCGAGTTCCGCGTCAGTGAGCAGCACGGCCTGCAGCCGGCCCACACTCCCATCGTCGGGATGTAGTCCTGGAAAGGACTCGATCTGTGACTGGATGTCTGGTGAGGCGTTGATGAGGAACCATTGCTGGCGGTCGTTCGAGCTTATCGCGATGGATGATTGGGAGCGCGGGGTGCAGGGGCGTGAGCCGTTTCGTACGGCTCGGCACTGGGGGCAAGCGCAGTTCCATTGAGGGAACCCGCCGCCGGCGGCTGATCCCAGTACGCGTACCCACATGTGCGATGACACCCTTTGTGTTGTGTGGTTGGTGGGGTGCCGGGCCGTGGTGGCCCGGCACCTCACCGTGTTGTGTTACTTGGTGGCGACGTAGGCGGTTACCTCGGACGACACGCGG
>NZ_QZVT01000006.1 GCF_003602275.1 Arthrobacter cheniae
ACCACACCCACCGGCACCACCTGGCTCTACCCCGGCGACGGAATGACCAACGAAGGCTACAACCACGCCCTCACCACCGGCCGCCTCTAACCAACCACCGGAGGAACAGTCCGCGACGAACCCCGGTAGCCTTCGGGCTGCCGGGGTTTTCTCCGTGCCGGATTGTTATCCGACTGTCGTTACGACCCGGCGGAAAATCCAGTGCTTGTAGAGAAAAAAGTTCCAGACTGTCATCAGTGCGGTCGAGAGCACCTTACCGACCTGATAACCGAGACCAATCTGTTCAGATCCCGCAACGATGAGGCTGGCTGCGACAGTGTTGAAAGCTACTGCGGCAAGGTACTTCACAGCGCTGGGTCCAAGGCCGGTTGTGGCTTTGAAGGCGTACCGGCGCTGCAAGGCGTAGTTGGCTACCAGGCTCGTGAGGAAAGCGGCGGGCGTTGCGATGATCAGCCCCAGGTCTAGTACCTCGTGAAGCAGAACGAGGAGTCCGAAGTCGATCAAGAAGGACAGGCCGCCAACGAACAAGAACCTCAGTGCCTCGCCGCGTCGACTGGCCTGCACTGATTGGCCCGCGCCTCCGCCGTCGGCTCGCTGCGGGCTGTCATGTTCCATTCAAATTCTTCCTCGTGCTCAATCCTCGGCTGGTGTCGGCGATGCTTTCGAGGGGTCTTGCGGTCGGAAGCAACAACGCTGGGGGCTCGTCCGATGTTATCAGCCGGTGATCAGCGGTTCCTTGTTAGCCGCCGTCGCGCCCAACCCCCGGAGACATATCCCTCGAGCAGCAACCCCTAGACTAGATCAGGCTGCTTCTCCTAGGCCATGCCGGGGAGTGTTACTCAGCGGACTCATAGAATGCGAAGGACCCGAACGAGCCTGCTGTCTCAGTAGGGGCTCAGGAACGAAACCGAGATGGGGAAATGGTTCGAAGTAACGTACTCGTCATCATGCCAGCATGGAATGAGCAGGAGACGGTCGGCAATACGGTCCGCGAGGTCCTCGGACAGGAGCAGGGGTACGACGTGCTCGTGGTCGACGACGGATGCACAGATCGCACCAGCATCGAGGCGCTCCGGGCCGGCGCTCGTGTCCTTCGCCTCCCATTCAACATGGGTGTGGGCGGTGCGATGCGCGCGGGCTTCAAATACGCCAGGGAACATGGATATCCATCGGTCATCCAGGTCGACGCCGACGGGCAGCACGACCCTCGGGACATCGCGAAGGTACTGGAGGGCCTTGATCATGCGGACATCGCGATCGGCGCTCGTTTCGCGGACACGGGAACTTATCGTGTGAGCGGACCTCGTCGGTGGGCAATGATCTTCCTCGCGAAGGTCATCTCACGGCTCGCGCGAACAACCCTTACCGACGTCACCTCGGGGTTCAGGGCAGCCAACAGCCGAGCGATCAGTCAATACATCGATCACTATCCCGCCGAATACCTCGGCGACACCATCGATTCACTGGTTGTGGCCATTCGATCGGGCTGTACGGTCCATCAGGTCCCCGTCGCGATGCGTCAACGTCAGGGCGGACAGCCCAGCCACAATCCTGCAAAATCGGCTCTCTACCTGATGAGGTCCGTGCTGGCCCTGTTCCTGGCGCTTACACGGCGCCGGTCACACATACTGCCGAAAGAGGAAATGGCATGATCGCCCAGATTGCACCGTTCGCCTTCGCTCTCATCATGGTCGGCATCGTGCTTGAAATGCTGCGGCGAAAAACATTGCGCGAAAAGTACGCCGTGCTCTGGTTAGTCGTGGGGACGGGCTCCCTGATCCTTGGTGGATTTCCACGACTCCTCGAGGCTTCGTCAGAAGTCCTGGGGGTCGAAGTGCCCTCGAATCTACTGTTCGCGATCGGTCTGGTCTTCCTCGTGGGAGTATGCCTCCATCTGTCCTGGGAGCTCTCCCTCGTCGAGGACGAGACCCGGGTACTGGCCGAAGAGGTAGCTCTCCTGCGCGCCGCCGTCGAGGACCTACAGTCGTCGAACGGGACTACGGTGGTGCGGGACGGCCGTGAGGGCGGAAACCCGCAGCCCTGACACCATGCGCAAGCCCAGGATAGCTACCGAGCCGAACTGATCAAGCGACGGGCGCCGCGGTCCTGCTCTCGCGCCCGACGAGGTCGATGAGGTACTGGCCGTACCCGCTCTTGAGGAAGGACTGTGCGCCGGCGATTACTTCGTCGTCCGACAGGAACCCCTGACGCCACGCGATCTCCTCGGGCACGCCGATCTTGAGGCCCTGCCGGTGCTCGATGGTCCGGACGAAGTTCGCGGCGTCGTTGAGCGAGTCGAAGGTACCCGTATCCAACCATGCCGTCCCTCGCGGCAGCACCTCCACCCTCAGTTTCCCGGCCTCGAGGTAGGTGCGATTGATATCGGTGATCTCGAGTTCACCCCGTGCCGACGGCTTGAGCGCCTTGGCGATACCAATTACGTCGTTGTCATAAAAATAGAGCCCCGGCACGGCGTAGTTGCTCCGCGGGACTGCGGGCTTTTCCTCGAGAGATACGGCTTTGAAGTCGTCGTCGAATTCGACCACCCCGTACTCCCGCGGGTCACTGACGTAATAACCGAAAATCGCGCCGCCATCGAGATCGGCGAAACGGCGAAGCTTCGTCCCCATCCCCGGTCCGTAGAAGATGTTGTCACCGAGCACCAGGGCGACATTCTCCTGCCCGATATGCTCCTCCCCCAGAATGAAGGCCTGCGCGAGTCCCTCGGGCTTCGGCTGCGTCATGTAGGACAGGTTGGCGCCGAACCGCGAGCCGTCGCCCAGGAGGAACTTGAACTGATCGGCGTCCCTCGGCGTCGTGATGATCAGGATGTCGCGGACACCCGCCAGCAGGAGCGTGGACAGCGGGTAGTAAATCATCGGCTTGTCGTAGACAGGAACGAGCTGCTTGCTGACGCCGAGTGTGACTGGGTGCAGTCTCGAGCCGGTTCCACCGGCCAAAATTATTCCACGCATAGGCTCCATGATCGTCTGTTGCGGGCGTCGATCAAAATTCGGCGCAATTCCCGGGCGGAGACGCGAAGAACATTAACCATCTACCGAATACAAGAATACGGAATTGCCCGCCCACTGCAGTCGTGACTTGGCCTCGAGACACGGCAGGTCCAGCTCGGTGGCGGACGCGATGACGGCGACTGCGGGGAGCGCGTTCGCGAGTTCGCATGGATCGATCGAGACGTAGGTGACATCGAAGCCGTTCGTCGTGATCTCGGCCGGTCCGTCACTCTTCCAGCTGAAGGAGATGTAGCCACCGCCCCGGTTCCAAGCTTCTTCGGACGTGTTCTCCGGATCGAGCGCCCGCCATACCTCCTTGTCCGGCCCGGACCGCTGCAGCCCGGAAAGCGTCGGCACGCCATTCGCGAGCATGACGGTATCGAAGGAACCGGAATTCGACACCCACACGTCCCCTTCCCGACGTGCCTGGTCACCTGCGTCCCGAAGCTCCGTAGCCGTCTGCGAGTCGCGGAGGTCACCAAGACCGACGAGCACGGGGTTCGCCCGGTAGACGGGAATGAGCGCGAGGAGCAGGACGACGGCGGTGACCCACCGGCGGTCGCCGTACCGGACGACGAGGAAAGCGCAAGCCCCTGTCGCCAGGGACCCGACCACGATGCCGGTCAAACTGAGGTCCGGCAGGTAGTTCGCCTGCAACCGCGACCCTGCGTACGCCGTGACGGCCCCCACGACGATGCCGGACACGAGGGCAGGCCGCAGCCTGTTGGCTTCGACGAGCCTGGAGATGAGCAAGACCAGTCCGATCACTCCGAGGACTCCCACCACCTGTGCGGCCCGGATGGGGGTCACACGGTTGAGAAGCGGGACGAGCTCTCCGATCGCACCCCAGTTGGCACTGGCCCACAGGAGGGCGACGAAGCCGCTCACGAGGATGGTCGCCGTCGCGGCGACGTCGCGCCGATGGATCGCGAAGCGGGCGCCGGCGAGGAGGATGACGACGACGCAGAACGACGAAGTGTACGCAGTCCCCAGCTCACTCTGGTTAAGGAACAGTGGCGGGACATCGTCCTGCATCACCCCGAGGAGTGGTGCTCCGAACAACAGTTCCACGTCCTGCGCCTCACCCGTGGACCGACGACTGCCGGGGTACACGGTGGTCAGGAGTGCAGTGAGTCCCGCGCGGTTCTCGAGGAGCATGCCGACCCCGAAGACAGCTGCCACGGCGCCGGTCCCGGCGACCGAGAGCCAGCGCTGTCGCCACGGGGTGGGTCGGGCCAGCACGTGGATCACAGAGGCAAGTAGCACGGGCACTCCGAGCAGGAGGGACCACGGCGTGTAGAAGGACGGTAGCCCGGCGATGAGGATGCCGCCGAAGAGGGCTGCGGCGGCGGCCGGCAGGTTCTTCCGCCGGTCGAGGAGGTCGTGCGCCTTTATCATGAGGTAGCATCCGGCGACGGTGTAGGAGATTAACGCAACGGGCATGAGGGACCACCAGGCAGATGCCGGGGCCAGGAAGATCAGCCCTGCCGCCAGGTAGCCGAGGTGCCGCTTCCCGCCCAGTGCCGTGATCCAGCGCGGCAGGGCGAGGAACAGCACGAGACTCGGCAGCCACCAATGCGCCGCGAAGACCATCGCGTCGGGGACGAATGCCGCGGTCCGCAGCAGCGTGCCGTCGAAGAAGACGAACGACTCGAAGAAGCCGCCTGAGGTAAACCGGTGGACGACGTCGGCCTGCGCGCCGAGGAGGCTCAGGGTCGGAGCCCCACCCGTGGCGATGACCGACAGGGCGATCGGAGAGTACGCGTTGTACTCGTCGGATCTGATCGAATTCGCCTCGCCGAACTGCAGGCCCAGCGGCTGGGACGGGTCCTGGCGCAGGTGGTCGATGCCGATGGACGAGGTGGTGACGCCGAGCAGGACCAGTAAAACGTAGGAGACGACAACGGCACCCGTCGCGAGACGGTCGGACCCCGGTCGCAGGAAACGTTCGATCGGCGAAAGGCGGGCCACGCCCGCTCGCGCCGACGACCCGGGCAGCTTGGCCTGCGTCACGCGGTACCGCCCTGCGCACTCTCCGCCCTCGGACTCCGTACCTTGAGCTTCATGTAGAAGGCACGACGGGCCAACGCGTTCAAGTGCGCGAGGACCGATCCTCTGAGCACGTCACCCCTGCTGACGTCGGTAGGCCGCGAGGCTGCCAGTTCGGAATAGAGTCGCTTCGCTTCCGTCGCCTGGGAGCGCATGAGACGGACGCTCCACTGCCCTGCACTCACGCGGAAGCTGGCCAAGCTGGCCTCCATGCAGAACACGTCCCCGTGGTCGAGCACGTGCATGTAGGACGCGACGTCCAGCATGTAGGAGTGAGTATCGTCCCATCCCCGCTCCAGCAGCGCATGCCGACGGACGAGGACGCACGCGGGCTCACCGAATGGATTGGTACCGCTGCGAACGGTCTCACGAACGGCGACGCCCGCGGAGATCACACCGCGCATCCCGGCAAGTCCCCTGCTCCCCAGCACGACCTCACCGGCGTCGTCGACGATGTCCCTCCTCGCTGCGACCATCACGCAGCCCGGGTATGCGACAGCTGCCTCGACCTGTGCCGCGACGCAATCAGGGCGTAGGAGATCGTCACCGCACACTAGTTTGACGTACTCCCCGCGTGCCTCCTGGGTGACCCGGTTCCAGTTTGCCGGCGCACCGCCGCCGCGCGGAGTGGGCGACAGGACACGCACGCGTGGATCCGCCGAGAACTCGTCGATCGCCGCGGCAGTCCCGTCCGTCGAGGAATGGTCCGCGATGATGATCTCCACGTTCTCGTAGGTCTGCGCCGTGACGGAGCGCAACGTCTCGCGGATGTGGTCTTCGTTGTTGAACGCGGGAATGACGATCGATACAAGCGGATTCATAGAGCTTTCTTCTGGTCGGCGGCCACGGCTGCAGCGTCGCCTTCGGGAGGGGGACGACGGAATGAGAAGTACTTGTGCCCGAAGTAATTGATGAAGACCGTGCAGCAGGTGATGACGATCTGGGACGGGATCCTCGGATAGCCGAGGATGTCGGCGATCAGGAACAGCAGTGCCATGTTGATCAGGAGGGATGTGAGATTCACGAGCGCGAAGCGGCCGAGATCGAGCAGCACGTGACCCTTGACCCTGAAGACGAGCTTCCGGTAGACGAAGAAGACCGCGACCAAGGACATGAGCCATGCCGCGAACAGCACCACGGGCGACGAGACGTACTGGCCAAAGGTCAGCTCGAGTGCAACGAAGAGCAGCGTGCTCAACACCGTATTGACGCCGCCAACAACGAGGAACGCCACCTTCTGGTTTTTGATCAGCCGCAGGAGGATCCCGGGCTCGCCGACCACGATCCCCCGCGGCGACTCGTCCGCTCCCATCGCCTTATCTGGCGCGACCGGGCTGGCCGCCGAGGGCTTGGCGTCCTCCACGTTCACCTGCTCTCCCGCTCGGCGGCCGGTTCCCGGCGCGAAGCGGAGCGGCGGCGACCCGCCAGGACTCTAGCCAGAAGTCCCCCGAGGACGCCCCACAGTACCGACGCACAGATGGCGACCCACATCAGGGGTACGAGGACATTCCAGGCGGGAGGCTCGAAGGACACGGTGACGACCTGCCCCTCGGACTCAGGTCCGACGTCGACGGTCAAAAGGTACCCTCTCGTCGAATCTCCGATTGAGCCGTTCGACACCGAGTAGCCCGGCCAGTCGAGCCGGCTGAGGACGACGGATCCGCCGTCGGCTCCCGTGCGCGTAACCTCGAAGGACACCTTCTCCTCGCCGTTGGAGATGACCTCGACCTCCGTTCCCGCCGAGGTGGCGACTGGCTCGCCCACCGCACCCTCGACATCGTCACGGACCCACGTCGCGGAGTTCTCGGTGCGCTCGACCTCAGTCCAACCGGCCGGAGCGACGCGACTACGCAGGATCGCGCCGTCGCTGTCCTGAGGCTCGCGCAGGATCTGGATGGTGTCGACGTCGAGCAGCTCGGCCACGGTCTTGCCGGTCGCCTCGTCGACCGACAGCAGCTTGAATATCGCTCCCGCGCAGGTCCAGCCGTGGCTCGTCATGCACAGATCTTCGGAGTAGGCCGTGTACATGATGGGGCTGTAGAGGTTGTGCACGGGTTTGTCCGCAAGATACCAGCTGTTCGACACGAGGGTCTCGTCCCACACCTGCTCGCCGAGCTGCGCCGGCTCCCCGACCACGAAGATGGATCCTTTCGAATCCGGCAGGACGTCGTCGTAGGCGCCGGGCTCGGCAGGGAGCTGGAAGTCGGGCAGCGGCGCCGCAGGGAAATACTTCTTCTGGGCCACAGCGGTCGCGAGGCAGAACACGACGGCAATCAGAGCGGCGATGCGCAGCCCATGACGCCGCAGGACCGGTCGGTCGACGAACAGGGCGAGTAGGACCAGCAGGATGGCGAGACCCGCGAGCCCGGTGAACAGGACATGCAGGCGGACGAAATCCGGGTTCTGGCTCCATGCCAGGTAGGCGGAGAAACCGAGCGCGAGGATCACCGCACCCACCCTGAGCCGGGTGAGGCGGGAAACGAGCACGGTTGACATCAGCACCGCGAACACGATGAGCACCGACATCGCGAAATATGGCATGAGGCGCACCGGGAACCGCAGCGGACCCAGGTCACTGGGCGCGAGCGTCAGCAGGAGGGAGGCCGCACCGAAAACAAGCAGCGCCGCGGCCGGCCTGAGCTGCGCAACGGTGGGCCGGGTCAGCAGGAGCAGGGGCAGGAACCAGGCGATGTAGAGGACGGGCACGGGGGCGAAGGCCCCCCACCAGCCGGTGATCTGGGGCAGGCTGCTGGGGATCGGCGAGCTGGCCAGGCCGGTGATGTCGATGCCCAGAAAGCCACTGTTGCCGATTACCGTTCCCCGGGCGGTCACGGGCGCGGTGGCCACACCGGGGAAGTACACGGTGAGCGCGAACGCGCCGCACAGCGCTCCCGCGACGATCAGGCGCAGGGCACCCTTCCCTGTCCTCAGCAGCAGCGCCTCGGCCAGGAGGGCGATGAAGAGAATCACCAGCATGATGGTCCCGTGCACGTAACCGATGGTGATGAGGAGGTACGCGGGAATGAGTGCGGAGAGTGGGTTGCCGCCGTCGGCAAGGCGTTTCAATCCCCACCAGCACCATGGCAGGAGGGCGAAGACCATCAGACCGGTGACCCATGACGGTCCGTCCATATACGTGGTAAAGCCGGTCAACGTCGTCGCGACACCGGCGACCGCCGACCACTCCGGCGTCGCTCGGTAGGTACGGCAGACGTTGAAGACCCCTAGCGCCAGGATCACGAGGAAGACGATCTTGACGATCGACGAGAACAGCACGGCACTCATCCCGGTGCTCGCACCGAGCCCGATCGCCATGATCATCGGGTTCCAGATGCCCCATTGACCCTCAGCGGCGTAGTTGCCTGCCGCCCAGCCCTCGATGCTGAATAGGGGCCAGTCGCCGGCACGCAGCTTTTCGCCAATTTCCACCCAGATCCCGTAGGCGCCGGCCTGGGTGTCATCGAAGAAGTAGAACCGTCGGTTGAAGAGAAGCGGTATGAGGGCTGCGACGATGGTCGCCACCGCGGTCAGCAAGGGCCATAGAAAGGTGGGCTCCTGCCGCCGGCCGCGTTCCTCCGCCACTGATGCACCGAGCGAGGGCACGCGGCGCTCCTCCTTCATAGGGGGTCCTAGTACCTGCATCGGCCTTCGTCATCCTTCGTCCGGGGCGCTTGAAGATCGGCGCGCCGTCGGCGCAGCATGCTTCTGTCAAGCCATCGACAGCCTACTAGGCTAGCAGGCTGGCGACCCGGGATCGTGCCGTGGCGGTGGGTCCGCAGGCGCGCCCGCATGACCCCGCTTGGTATGCTCGATCAGTCCAATACCCCCAAGGAGAACCCCTGTGAAGCCGGTAACGCTCTCGGTCGTCGTTCCGATGTACAACGAGGAGGACGTGCTCGAACCATTGTTCAGCCGTCTGCGACCGGTCCTCGACGGCCTTGGCGTGCCCTACGAGGTCGTCTGCGTCGATGACGGCAGCCGTGACTCCACGGCCCGGCTCGTCCAGGTCTTCCAACAGGGATGGAACGAGCTCCGTCTCATCCGACTCCTGCGCAACAGCGGTCACCAGGCCGCGATCACTGCCGGGATGACGTCCGCCGAGGGCGCCTACGTGGTCACCATCGACGCAGATCTCCAGGATCCCCCCGAGGCCATCGCGGCGATGCTCGCAACGGCGGTCAACCAGGGCGTCGACGTCGTCTACGGCGTCCGATCCGACCGTTCGACGGATTCCTTCTTCAAGCGGAATACCGCCGCCGGCTACTACTGGCTGATGCGCAAGGTGGCCGGTCCGCACGTACCGTCCAACGCCGGCGACTTCCGGCTCGTGAGCCGGCGGGTGCTGGACGCCGTCAATGACCTTCCACAGGAAGGACGCGTCTATCGCCTCATCATCCCGTGGTTCGGGTTCCCGAGTGCCACGGTGACCTACGAACGGGAACGCCGGGTGGCGGGAACGTCCAAGTACCCGGTGGCGAAGATGATCCTGCTCACCACAGAGAGCATCGTCACCTTCTCCGGCGGTCCGCTGCGATTCGCCACTTGGCTCGGCGTCCTCAGCGCGCTGCTGTGCGTGCTGGTAGGCGTCTTCGTCTTCTTCGGAGTCCTCACGGGGCAGACCGTGCCTGGCTGGGCATCCACGGTCCTGATCGTGGGCGCGATCGGCGCGATCCAGCTGTTCTGCCTCGGCATCCTCGGCGAATACATCGGCAGAATCTTCTCGGGCACGCTCAATCGTCCGCTGTACCTGATCGGCTACGACAGCAGGAAGGCCGCCGAACACTTGCCTATCCAGCGCGCGAAGGACGACGCCGCCTAGTCGTTTCCGGGCGACGACGGATCGCTGCAGGCCGGCCCCCGCCGTCGGGCGGCGGACGACCTGTCAGCTCCGACGACCTGTCAGCTCCTAAGGCGTGCGACGACGTCGGCGACGTCGCCGTCCATGACGACCTGGCCGTGCTCCAGAAGGACACCCCGCTTGCACACCCTCGACACGAGATCAAGGTCATGGCTCACCACCACGAGAGTCTTGCCTGCAGCACCGAGTTCCTTGATCTTCGCCAGGCACTTCTTCTGGAACGGCTCGTCCCCGACGGCCAGGATCTCGTCGATGAGGAAGATCTCGGGGTCGGTATGGATGGCGACGGAAAAAGCGAGGCGGAGGTACATGCCGGAAGAGTAGAACTTCACCTCGGTGTCGATGAACTGCCCGATTTCGGAGAAGTCGAGGATGCTCTCGAAGCGCTCGTTGATCTGGTCCTCCGTCATCCCCAGGATGGCCCCGTTCAGATACACGTTGTCGCGGCCGCTGAGGTCCGGGTGGAATCCGGCGCCGACCTCGATCAGGCCCGCCACTCTCCCCCGTGTCTGCACCGTGCCGCTGTCGGGCAGCATGACGCCCGAGATGTGCTTCAGCAGGGTCGACTTGCCGGAGCCGTTCAGACCCAGCAACGCGACGGCCTCCCCCTGCTCGACCTGCAGGGAGACACCGTTGAGGGCGTGAAACTTTTGGGCGAGGTCGCCCTTGCGGCCCTTCACGATCCACACGAAGGCTTCCTTGATGGATCGGGTATGCCGGAGCACGAACTGCTTGGAGATCGACTGTACGTCGACTGCGATGGCCACTGGTCCTACAACTCCTGTGCGAATCGGCCCTCAAGGCGCCGGAAGGTGAATTGTCCTGCAAGGATCACCACGAGGGCGATGCCCAGACCTATCGGCGTCCAGACGTCGAGCAGGTTCGGCGGAACCACCAACAGCGGGTCGGTACGCGGACTGCTCGTCGTCGGCATCCAGAAGGCGAAGTGGAACAGCTCAACGGCGATCGTGAGCGGGTTCGTCTGGTAAATCGTGTGCAGCACCTGCGCGGTGCCGGCGCCGAAGGCGTCGAACAAGCCGTCGCGCACCATGACCCACGAGTAGAGGACGGGCGAAGCCCACGTGGCGATCATGAGTAGCATGTCGACGAAGTTCTCGGAATCGCGGAAGTAGACGTTCGCCGCACCGAAGAACAGACCGAGACCTACCGCCAGCAGCGTGACGATCGTAAATCCGACCACCGCCGCTGCTATCTGCACGAACCCGGGAGACCATCCGCCGATGAAGCAGGCGACCAGCAGCACGAGCAGTTGCGGCACGAAATGAACAGCAGAGACCCAGACGGACGCAATCGGGAAGAGTTCGCGTGGAAGGTAGATCTTCTTGATCAGCCCGCCGTTGCCCACGATCGAGCGCGCCGCGTTGCCGAGCGCCTCGTTGAAGTAGTTGATGAGAACGATGCCCGAGAACAGGTAGATCGGGTAGTTCTCGGTGTTCCGGTTCATGCCGAGGAAGATTCCGAGCGCAAACCAGAACACGACGAACTGCACGCCCGGTTTCACATAGGACCAAAGGAGACCAAGGACGGAGCCCCGGTACCGTACCTTCAGCTCCTTCGCGACTAGCAGGCGCAGGAGATACCGCGAACGGAGGACATCCCGCAGGCCGCCGCCGAAGCCCGGCGTGGTCAGCTCAGCACCGGCCACGTCACTGGCTCTTTGACGAGTGGGACTCAAAGGTCTTCTTCCATGACTCGAAGGAGGTGATGTCTTCCAGCGCGTCGCGGTACTGCTCGCGCAAGCTAGGCCAGCGGCGGAGGATCTCCGCATTGAGACGCGCCGCCTCGGTCAGGAGCTCCCGCATCTCGCGGGGGTCGCGCCTGTACCAGGATGCCCCCGTCCCTTCGGCATTGGACACGATCGCGCTGTCGTACTGGGACATGCGCCACCATTTGTTGTCCTGATGCGCGATGAACGCCTGCGGCCGCTTCTGGCTCGCGGAGGAGATGGGTGCACTGAGTTGCCGGACGATCGTCTTGACCGCCCACGGAACCAGGGTCGTGTAGGACGGGGCCTTGAAGCCCTGTCCGCGGCGTGGCGGCTTGTCCATCTTCGGGGTGGGGAAGGAATCCGGGTCCGACTCGAACTGTGCGTCCGGGTAGTCCTTGGCCATGGCCCTGATCTCCGGTAGTTTCGTGTCGAGGATCTCGTGAAGCTGGTCCGGCCCCTTCAGCACATCCCGCATCGCCATCACGCGCCCGCGCGCCGTGTGGTACTGCATGGAGACCAGGTGCTTGATGTCCGAGTAGCCGGATTCCCGCACCACGCGGCCGCCCCGCTCGTACGGACTGTGGAGCAGCGCCGCAACGATCCGGTTCCGCGTGTGGAAGTAGGCCTGCCACCCGACCATGTCGTCCTTGTCGATCCAGGATACGTGCCACACGGCCGCTCCGGGCATGGACACCGTAGGGTATCCCGCCTTCTTGGCGCGAAGGCCGTATTCGGCGTCGTCCCACTTGATGAAGATCGGCAGCGACAGCCCGATGTCCCGGATCACCTTCGTGGGGATCAGGCACATCCACCAGCCGTTGTAGTCGACGTCGATGCGCCGGTGCAGCCAGGGCGTGTGACGGAGGTTGGCGCGCGCGAAGTCATGTCCGAGGACCTGCTCCGCGACGGGCTGGTCCGGCTGGAACCGATAGGGATTCACGATTTCGCCGAATGTGTGCAGGACCGTCCGGTTGTAGAGGTCGAACATGTGCCCGCCGACGATAGTCGGGGTCTTGCAATGCGTCGCGAAGGACAGGAGGCGCGGGATGCTTTCGGGCTCCACCACGACGTCGTCGTCGAGGAGCAGCGCGAAGTCGCTGCCGTTCTCGACCGCCTCGTACATGCCGCGGGCGAATCCGCCCGACCCGCCAAGGTTGTCCTGGTCGATGATGCGCAGCTTGTCGCCGAGCTGCTGCCTGACCGCGTCGAAGCCCGGCTGCGCGGCCACCTTCTGGGTGCCCTGGTCCACGATCAGGATCTCCTGCACGTCCTTGATGGCGCCAGGATTGCCTGCGAGGATTCGCAGGTTGTTCAGGCAGAAGTCCGGCTTGTTGAGGGTCGTGATCTCCAGGGTGATGCTGCCTCGTGGCGGCTCCTCACCGCCGGCAAGCCAGTTCGCCTCCTCGAGGACGAGGGAGTCACTACCGGCGACAAGATCGAACCAGTACCATCCTCCGTCGCCGAAGGGCTGGAGGGAGAGGTCGAAGGAACTGGTCGTCGTGCCGTCGACCCGCGCGGTCTCCACGTGCTGCAGTGACCCGCGAGCATTCGACTTGTACACGGTGACGACGCCGGATCCCTCAGTTAGGACCTGCAGCCGGATTTCGCGGAGATTCGTCCACCGGCGCCAGTAGCTCGCAGGAAAAGCATTGAAGTAGGTGCCGAAGGACACGCGCTCGCCGGGTCGGACGGACGTCGACCGGCGGGACCGGAAGTCCTCGACATGCAGCTCCCGGGTGGAATCGGCCGTGGAACCCGCCGGGGAACTCACGGCGGTTCCGTCGGTCGTGTTCAGCTGGATACCGAAAGCACTTCCGGTGTCGACATACAGCCCCGCCGTGTCCATCTGGCTCTGCTGGGGCAGGATGATGCGCTGAAGCTCGTGCCACTGCCGGCTCTCGCCGTCGGCCTGGTCCCGGGCCGTCCTGACCATTGCGTTCTGCGTCATGCGTCTACTCCGCCGCTCTCGAGCTTCTGTCCGCCCGTGAAGTGCGGCGTGATCTTGTTATCGAACATTGACAGGGCGGATCCGATCGCCATATGCATGTCGAGGTACTTGTACGTGCCGAGCCGCCCACCGAACAATACGGACTTCTCTCCCTGAGCGAGATCACGGTAGGCGAGAAGCTTTGCGCGGTCCTCCGAGGTGTTGATGGGGTAGTACGGCTCGTCCTCCTTCTCCGCGAACCGGGAATATTCCCGCATGATCACAGTCGCATCCTTCGTGTAATCGCGCTCGGGATGGAAGTGGCGGAACTCATGGATGCGCGTGAAGGCCGCGTCCTCGTCCGGGTAGTTCATCACCGAGCAACCCTGGAAGTCCTCGATCGGCAGCACTTCCTCCTCAAGGTCGATAGTGCGCCAGGAGAGATCACCCTCAGCGAAGTCGAAGTACCGGTCCACCGGACCTGTGTACACCACGGGCACCTGACCGAGGGTCGTCGACCGCGAGTACTCGTGGCCCTCGTCGAAAAAGTCCGTGTTGAGGTGGACATCAATGTTCGGGTGGTCGGCCATCCGCTCGATCCACGCGGTGTACCCGTTGACGGGCAGCCCCTCGTATTTGTCGTTGAAGTACCGGTTGTCATAGGTGTACCGGACGGGGAGCCGCGAAATGATCTCCGCGGGTAGGTCCTTGGGATCCGTCTGCCACTGCTTGCCCGTGTAGTACTTGATGAACGCCTCGTACAGGGGCCGTCCGATGAGCTGGATCCCCTTATCGTTCAGGTTCTGCGGATCCGTCCCGGCGAGTTCTCCGGCCTGCTCCTGGATGAGTGCGCGGGCTTCGGCCGGCCCCAGAGCGGTGCGGAAGAACTGGTTGATCGTTCCGAGGTTGATTGGCATCGGATAAACCTCGCCCTTATGCCGGGTGTAGACCTTGTGGACGTAGCTTGTGAACTCGGTGAAGTTGTGGACGTAATCCCAAACGCGCTCGTTCGAGGTGTGGAACAGGTGGGCACCGTAGCGGTGCACCTCGATGCCCGTTCGGGCCTCCTTCTCGCTGTACGCATTGCCCCCTATGTGGTGGCGGCGGTCGAGGACTGCCACTCTGAGGCCGAGCTGGCTTGCGGCCCGCTCGGCAATGGTCAGCCCGAAGAAGCCCGAACCGACGACGACTAGATCTACGCTCAAAATATCTCCTGGAGTGGTCTCGACTCCCAATTATGCCGTAGAGCGCCGCTTCGCATGGACCGGCGCAGCACGGCACAGACCTAAACAGGCTCCGCTCACTGAGGCTCAGAGGCTTGTGGCGGCATCAAACCGGTCCGTAAACGCCAGCATCATGGACTTCATATGTGCCAGAGAGGTAATTGGTGTCTCACACGTCCCGACCCCTCAGCACGGCCAGCGCGCAGTCCTGCACTTCGGGCCATGATCCCGATCCTTGCCGGTGACTTCACTACGTGATGCGACTGCCTGCCATGCGATGTGATGATCAGCACTCGTCGTTGCAGAGAACGGTTACCATTCGGTCGCAGCAATCAGCTGCTCGTAGAAGTAGGGGCTCAACGTCTGCGCGTATGTAGCAGTCAAATGATTATCGTCCAAGTAGACGCGCACGTTACCGATGACGGACGGGCATGTGCCACCAGAACAGATGTATTCATTGAGGTCCATTGTTGCGAGACCGGGCGTGGCTGCTGCCAGCTGCTCGATCGGGGAGACCTCGCTCATGTCCCGAATCTCATCCTCGGGAACGTTGCACTCCTCGGCTGATTCTCCGTGCTCCTCGACGCATTCCATCATGTTGCGATCGAAACGTGGATTGTCTCTAATCGCCACCATTGGAACTCCCTGAGCCATCAGCGCCATCGCTCCCTGCGTGAATCCGCCAGCAAGCAGCTCGTAGGGCGGTTCAGGTATCGAGTAGGTCCCCGTGGTGAACACGAGATCTGGATCGATATCGAGTATGTAGTCAGTCGCCTGTGCATTCCGCTCGTTGCAGTCTTCGCTTACTTGCTCCACGTAGCCGACGTACTGACACCCCCCCTTGATAAGCGCCACCAACGCCCAGTTGTTCTGTTCGGCCAGAGGCTTCATCGCGGCCAGCCACTGCTGAACGTGACTATTTCCTACTGCGACGATTGTCCGAACCGGATCCTCTTGATCGACGATGACTGAGCACCCTAAACCCTGTAGGGAGGGCGCATCAGTCGAGAATCGGTCAATACATGGAGTCAGAATGTTGGCGTAATCTCGGCTCGCAGAGCTGACCGCGGGGATCAGGGGGGCATCGGTGTCGGCTTGGTCGACATAGCCGACTTCGAAGATGCTCGCTCCCGGATTGTTTCGGTCCACCTGCGAAGCGATTTGCTCGGCTTCAATCTGTAGTCCTCGCTGCCATCCGGTCAGGGGTGCGGCAACCAGCGCGACACACACGGCCAGCACGATCACAGCGCGCCGACGACGACGGTCAGCCCATGCCAGGGCCCGCATCGGCCGCTCGACGAAGCGCATCGTCAGGTAGGCCAGGACAAGCGACACCGCGATTACGATCAGACCGCCCACGAGGCCCGGCGACGCCCTGTCCTGCCAGATCAGTGCCAGCACCAGGACAGGCCAGTGCCACAGGTACAGCGCGTAGGACAGGTCGCCTACCCGCACCAAGGGCTTCGAGGACAGGAAACGGTCGACGCCGAAGGGGCTCGCGGTCTGCCCCGCGATGATCACGAGCGCGGCGGCAAGGAGTGGCCAGAGCGCCACGTATCCCGGGAACTGACCCTGGACGTCGAGCAGGAAGCCACCGCTGAGCATTGCCGCAAGACCCACCCAACCGGCCACGACCTTCAAGAAGCGTGGCAGGCGGATGAAAGGAAGAGCCAGCGCGAGCAAGGTGCCGACGGCGAATTCCCATAGCCGGGCGCGCGTGTCGAAGTAGGCATATGCCTGGTTCGTGGAGGTCTCCCAGACGGAGAAGGAGAGTGAGCCCATGAACAGCGCGCCGAACACGAGCAGGACGACGCCGCGAAACTTCAGCTGGAAGCGGCGCGCCAGCAGGGCGCTGGCGAGAAACAGCAACGGCCACAGGATGAAGACCTGGCCCTGGACGGAGAGGGACCAGAAGTGTTGCAGAGGACTTGCGAGGCTGTGGTCATCGGCGTAATAGTCGACGGCGTTGGAAGCCAGGATCCAGTTCTGCGCGTAAAAGAGCGAAGCCCATGCCTGCTCGATGATGTCCTGCCACCGGGACTGCGGAACGAGCAGGTAGGTCGCTCCGAGGGTCGCCAGAATGACGACGACGACGGCGGGTAGAAGCCGCTTGAACTGGTGCAACCAGTGCCGAGCGAGATCGAGCGGCTTCCCCGACTCGACCTTGCGGAGGAAGGACAGGGCCAGGAGGAAGGCGGAGATCAGCAGGAAGACGTCGACGCCGCCGGAAACCCGTCCGAACCACACGTGGTACGTCACGACCATCAGCACGGCCAGAGCGCGCAGTCCCTGCACTTCGGGTCTGAAACCCCGATCTGCGGCAATGACTCCACTACGTGGAGCAACCACACGACTCGATTCAACGACCGCCATAAGAAGCTTTCTGGGTAGACACGTTGACTGATTCTACCGGGAACACCTGCCAGGGCCCGGCACGTGGGTCGGGTCACCGCGCACGCTGCGGTACCCGCGGTCACCGCGCCGGACGTTGTCCACATACCTCAGCCACCGAGCCCGCTCACCCGCGATCCGCTCTAGCCTCGAACCCAGTCATCACCTCTGGAGGCATCTGTGGATCTGCACGTCACGCTCGCCTCCGCACCGCCGGTGGCCTTCCCCGTGCGGGAGATCGTCGTCGACACCACCACGATCCCTACCGGCGCGGCATTGGTCGAACGGCTGCAGGTGGCCGGCTACGCCGGCCCCTTCACGGTCGACGGGACGCCGCTGGGCGCTATAACTCCATACGGCGCTGCTTTCCCGCCGGGCTCGGTCATCGTGTCGGGTGAGCCTGAGCGCCCTTCCAAGCGGACACGGCTCCCCCATCTGGTGTTCGTGGTCCACTCCGGACCCGACGCCGGCCAAGTGGTTCCGCTGACGCGCGGTAGTTACACCATCGGTCGTGCCTCGAACGACATCATCGTGTCCGATCCAGGACTCTCCCGCGACCACGCGCTTCTGACGGTAGGTGAGGACTCGATACTCATCGAAGACCTCGGATCGGTGAACGGTTCGTTCGTCGATGGTGAGGCGATCACCGAAGCGTCGATCAGCGTCTCATCCTGCCTTCGGTTCGGAGCCAGCCGATGCAGTGTCGCACTGGTCGACGAGCAGGGCTGGATACCAGGGGTACCGCAGGAGATCCTCGAACCCGTGCCTGTAGGTTGTGAGTTACCGAAGCGGCCCTCGAAGATCCTCGTGCTCACGGCCCTCCTCCCGTTGGTGCTCGGCGTCGTCCTCGCGTTGACGACCGGTATGTGGTTCTTTTTGGCTTTCAGTGGCCTGTCTGCGGTCACCGGACTCGTTCCCCTCCTTACCTATCGCCGCAATTTCATCGGCTTCACCGCAGCTCTGAAGGACTCTGCCGAGCACGATCGATGCCGACGCATGGTGGCAACGCCCGATCCCGGGCAATCCGCTCTGGATGCTCTTCGCACTGCGGACCAGCCGTCACCGGCGGATGCTCCGACAGGACAGCCTCGGCCGGACGTGATCCTCCTCCGGCTCGGCACGGCCCACCAGCCTGCGTGCGTGTCCGTCGAGCGGGCCGACAATACGTTTGCACCTCCGCTCCTTCGTGATGTGCCCCTCCTTCTGTGCAGCCCGCCCTCAGAACGCGGTGGAACCACCGCGTTCACCGTCGCGGGCGAACCCGACGCGGTGCGGGGGCTCATGCGTGCGCTGCTGCTTCAGGCCGCTCATCCTCGCTCGGGAACACCGCGCGTGGTGTGCTGGGGAGCGGCGTACGATCTCCCTCACCACGCCCGGTTCCTGCCGAACGTCCTTCTCACGCATGACCCCGACGTGCTCGCGCAGCTCGCCCGTCAGGCAGGGGTGCTCCTCGTCTTCCACGTCTCGGACGATGTCCCGGAACTCGTTGGAGCGTCGACGGTGGTTGCGGTGCGTTTCCTGCCAGGAGATCGGGCGACACCTGGACCGTCAGCGAGCATCGCGACGGGGGAAGAGTCCTGCCTGATGCTCAGCGCCGCTACCGCCCTGGTGCGTCTCGACGGAATCGAGTACGAGGCCATCCCTGATGGAGTTTCGGAGAGGACATTCGAGCGCACAGCACGCGCCCTGGCACGTACAGCCGTCAAGACCTCGCCCTCTACCCACCGCCGGAACGACGCGGCTGCTGGGGCCGCGCCCCACAGCCTTCCACCCGCATCCGCGTCGATGTGGTCGGGAGACTTCTCTCCGGACACGCTACGCAGCCTTGTTCCGGACCAGTGGGCACATGCTGACCCCGAGCGTCCGACGGCGCACCTGGGCCGATCGGCGGCCGGGCCCTTGTCGATCGACCTCGTCAAGGACGGGCCTCACCTCGTGGTGGCCGGCACCACAGGCTCAGGAAAATCGGAGTTCCTCAGGACCCTTGTGCTCGGTCTCGCTCTGAACCAGCCACCGGAACACTTGACGTTCCTTCTGATCGACTACAAGGGCGGGTCCGGGCTCGGCGCGCTCGCGTCACTTCCGCACTGCGTAGGTACTCTGACCGACCTGTCCTCCGAATCGACAGCTCGAGCCCTCACCTCTCTCCGCGCCGAGTTGCGACGCGGGGAGGCACTGTGCGCCGCATCCAGCGCGGATGACCTCGACGCGCTGCGTCGCGTGTCCCCATCCTCCTGCCCTCCGCGACTGGTAGTCGTTATCGACGAGTTCAGGATCCTGAGTGATGATGTGCCGACGGCGGTTTCCGACCTCATGAAGATGGCGGCACTTGGTCGCTCCCTGGGCGTCCATCTGGTGCTGGCGACACAGAGAGTGCAGGGAGCGGTCACTCCGGACCTGCGTACGAACATCACATCGTCGATTCTCCTGCGGGTCCAGACCGCGATGGAATCGCACGACCTATTGGGTTCCGGCGTGGCGGCCGCCATACCGGTCGAATGTCCGGGAAGGGCCTATCTGCGTCGCGGCGCAGAGGTGCCGATCGCCTTCCAGATCGCCACCTCGTCGAGTCTGCCTGTCCCCACTGACACGCCTGGGTGGCAGGACTTCGCCACTTACCTCGGTGCGCAGTCGTCGTCGGTGCCCCATCGGAGCGACACGCATCTGGTCGATCCCCGCTCGGCTTCCCATGAAGGCTCGAACCCCATAGCACTCCCTATCGGATCTAGGACTACAGCGACCGCACCAGGACCGGGGTCGAAGGGCAACATCCTCGAGCGGGCGGTGGCAGCACTCGTCGATGTCGCCGGCGGTTCTGGCGTCGACCGACCACGCCGGCCCGTTCTGGCGCCCCTGCCCGCACTCCTCACGTCCGCGGCTTGTCGTGCATTCCCGCCGGTTTCCGCGCCCGGCACCGAGGGCTCGTCCGCCTTGAATAACCCGGCAATCGCCCTCGGCGTGATCGATCTGCCGGAGCGCCAGGACCAGAGGAGCCTCGATTGGCATCCTGGTGAACACTCCCACCTGGCTCTGGTCGGTCTCTCCGGGAGCGGTGCAGCCGAAGCACTGGCCACCGTGATCAGGGGCCTGCCTGCAGCCGATCCCGACATCCACCTGTACCTCCTCGACGGGGACAGGACCCTGGCGGACTGTGCAGCGGGACCACACGTCGGGGCATACGTCGAAGCCGGTGAGTCCAAACGGGCCGCGCGTGTCCTCGAGCGGTTGGCAGCGCTGCCAGCTCGACGGTCCGACCGAACAACGTGCATCGTCCTGGCTGTCACGGGCTGGGGACGATGGTGCAGCCAATTCCGGCAGGGTCGCCTGGCGCGTGCGGAGGAGGACCTGCACGCGCTCATCCGTGACGGTGCCGGCTGCGGGGTGACCGTCCTCATCGACGGCGACCGTGAATTGACCGCGTCACGGTTTTTCGCCCTGATCCCGAATCGGATATATCTTCCCCTCGGGGCACATCAGGAGACCACGATGACATGGCCGAAGCTGCCGCCTGTAGACGCCGCGATCGGCCGGGGCTTTGCTCAAGGCCCTGTCACGGGCGCCGCGGGTGACGGAATATGTCAACTCGTCATCAGCTCCTCAGCCGGGGACGAACCGGTGATCGCCCCCGCCCTTTCGCCCTTTCCCGTCTACCCCCTGCCCCGGTCTGTCAGCGCCGACGAGTTTCAGGCCGCGCTGTCGGGACTCGGTGCCGCCGGCCTGGACGGGATGACACTTGCCCTGGGCCTGCACGGCGACGATCTGCTGCCCTATTGCGTCGCGCTCCGTAGTGGCGAGGTCTTCCTCCTCCTGGGGCACGCGGCGTCAGGGCGGACGAACGCGCTGAGCGTGCTCCGAAGCTCGGCCGCTCGTCTGCTGCCTCGCCCGAACCTGCTGGCACCGCCGAATGGTGTTTCGGTGTCGGAGGCCACGACGTACTGGCGTGGGGTGTCCGAGAACCCGTCCGGCGCCGACCTGCAGAGCTGCCTTCTCCTGGTGGACGACGCCGACCAGCTGCCGGCCGACGTGCAACAGAAGCTGTCGGGGCTCGTCGCCCGGGGAGCTGCTGCGGTATTGGCAGCTGCGCCCAGCGCCTCGCTGATGACGCGCGTGCCCCTGTCGCTGCAGGCCCGAGGGACGGGGCGCGGCCTCATCCTTTCCCCTCAGTCGTCGGCGGACGGCGACTTCCTCGGGGTGCGGCTGGACCTTGACGCGGCCGGGATACCCGGACGGGGACACGCCTGCGGACCGTTCGGCGTGAAGGAGGTGCAGATCGCACATGCTCCTTGTGACGTGGGCGGATCGTCGACCGCGATCCACGCACTGCGGCCGATTCCTACAGCATTCTCTCGGGGGCGGCCGTCCGCACCGTGAACTCGAGGACCCGCTTCGAGAACAGCAGGACGATCACGACGGCAGCAGGAACCATGAGCAGGAAGCCGACGATCGGGTTCCCCGACGAGAAGTAGGGAAACGAGAGGATAACAAGGAACAGCTGGACCACGAGGGATGGCGAACGCGGCCACCGGAAGCCGCCCGCGAGCTTCACCGCCAATGCGCCCAGACCTGCGGCCACCAACAGCAAAAGCACCGCCATGAAGACCGAACCACCGACCGAGACAGGCTCCGCGCTGAAGATCGTGACCACCGACGCTGCTGCAAGCAGCGCGAGCGCCACCGATTCGAGCCCCAGGATAGCGGCGATGACGAGGACGCCCCGCGGGCGCTGGGGATGCTGGGTGACAGGATCAGGGACCACTCTCGAACCCTACCCGACTGCCCAACGGCGTCACATGCCGGTTCAGGATGACGGTCGTGCTGTGACACAACCCTCACCCTGCTTGCCAATTAGACCTGTAAAACCCTTGTTTACCCGTGGGTAACGTGACAGCCTTAAAAGCAGTGCAAATCGGGGGGCCGAGATCGGCCCCCTTTACTATGAGCCCCCTCGTGAACGTTTTCACAGAACGCACGTGTGTGAGGTCGAAGGAGAATGTGATCACCATGGATTGGCGTAGTCGTGCGGCCTGTCTGGATAAGGACCCGGAGCTGTTCTTCCCGGTCGGCAACACCGGACCGGCACTTCTTCAGATCGAAGAGGCCAAGAGCGTCTGCCGCCGCTGTCAGGTGCAGGACACCTGCCTGCAGTGGGCGATCGAATCCGGACAGGATGCCGGGGTATGGGGCGGATTGAGTGAGGACGAGCGTCGGGCGCTCAAGCGTCGGGCCGCAAGGGCACGACGCGCATCCTGACGAATGCCGAGCCGGGCTGAGAGCGCTGCCCGGCCGGACCCGCAGGATCGAGGAGCCGGAACAGAGACGAAGGGCCGCCCACCGGGCGGCCCTTCGTCGTTGAAGCGCTCAACCAGCGGCTCAGCTCCCCTGGTTGAGGCGCAATCCCAATTCGAGCGTGACCGATGTACCGCCTCCGGGGCGCGTGCTCCATTCGATCGTTCCGCCGAGCTCGCTCGTGACGAGCGTCCTCACGATCTGGAGACCTAATCCTTCAGCGTGTCCTCCGGCAGGCAGCCCCACTCCATCGTCTGCGATCGTCACGCGCAAAGTATCTTCGCCATCGGCCTCGGTGCGCCTGTTCGCCATCAGCCAGACAGTTCCCGTCCGCCCGGAGAGCCCGTGCTCAACGGCGTTGGTGACGAGTTCGTTGATCACAAGGGCCAGCGGAGTGGCGAGATCACTCGGCAGCTCCCCGAAGTCGCCGCTCCTTTCTGTGCGCACAGCCTGCGAAGGCGAGGCGACCTCCGCGGACAACCGGAACTGGCGGGAGATGAGCTCATCGAAATCGACGCTCTGGGCGAGGCCCTGGGAGAGGGTCTCGTGCACGAGTGCAATGGTCGACACCCGGCGCATCGCCTGCTCGAGACCGAGCTTCCCCTCCTCGCTGACCATCCTGCGGGACTGCATGCGAAGAAGTGCCGCGACGGTCTGCAGGTTGTTCTTCACTCGGTGGTGGATCTCGCGGATGGTCGCGTCCTTCGACACGAGCTCCATCTCCCGGCGCCGGAGCTCGGATACGTCCCGGCACAGGACAAGGGCGCCGAACCGCTCCCTCTCGTCCCGCAGCGGGATGGCGCGGAGCGACAGGCTGACGCCGCGCGACCCTATTTCGGTACGCCACGGCATTCGGCCGGTGACGACCAGCGGAAGGGTCTCATCGACCATCCTGCGGTCCTTGAGGAGAGCTGTCGTGATCTCCGCGAGCGGGCGGCCCTCCAGGGTTTCCACATCGCCGAGGCGTCGGAAGGCAGACACTCCGTTAGGGCTGGCATACTGCACGATTCCGTCGACATCGAGCCTGATCAGCCCATCACCGACACGGGGAGCCCCGCGCCGCGAGCCCGTAGGAGTCGCGAAGTCCGGCCACAGCCCGAGGGTCCCCATGCGGAGGAGATCGTAGGCGCACTGCCGGTAGGTCAGCTCGAGCCGTGAAGGCATGCGGGAGCTGGACAGATCCATATGTGTCGTTACGACGGCGAGTGTCCGGCCGTTCCGCACCATGGGTACGGCTTCGACCCGCATCGCCATCTCGGTGGTCCAGTTCGTCTCGCCCGAGCGCTCGATCTTCTGCGACTCCCACGCCACGTCGACCAGTGGCTGCAGGTCCGCCCGGATACGCTCACCGACGAAGTCGCTGTGGAAGACGGTGTGCGACGTGGACGGCCGAGCATGCGCCAGAGCCACGTATCCCCCGCCGTCGAGTGGGAACCACAGAGCGAGGTCGGCAAATGCGAGATCGGCGACCATTTGCCAGTCCCCCACCAGAAGATGCAGCCACTCTGCATCACCGGGTTCGAAACCCGCGTATTCGCGAATCGGATCAGTGAAGATTGCCATCAGAACTTTCTGTTGTTCGGGAGCCGCGCAGAGTGCGGTCGACGCCGCCCCTGGTCGGTCCGGCGCTGCGGCGGCGATACCGGATGTCGAGTCTGTCACTCCCGGCCGGCTCACGCCGACCGGGAGTGACACCGGGAGCGAGGGACTACCGGACGATGGAACGCAGCAGGCGTAGCGCCACGGACAGCGACGAGATGTCGTCCTGCTCGAGCAGATTCACCTCGGCGAACATATTGCTCGCCCGCTGGAGCTGGTCCGCGTTCTGTTCCTGCCATGCCTGCAGGCGCTCCCCCGCATCGTGGTCCTGCATGTCCTGCGACGCTCGCATGACAGCGACCGTGATATCTGCGACGGTCGAATACAGGTCGTCGCGCAGCGCTGCTCGGGCCAGGGCCTGCCACCGGTCCGTTCGCGGCAGCTTGGTGATCCGCTCCAGCAGGTTGTCGACCTCGAACCTGTCGTAGACCGCGTAGTACACCTTGGCGATATTCTCGACCGGCTCCTGCACCCGCCGGGTGCTGTAGGCGATGTCCAGCAACGCGAAGGACTCGAACTGCTCGGCCCAGTGACGGCCGAGTTCCTTCGGCAGGTGCCACGTCGTCGCGGTTGCTACGCCGACGCGTGCCCTCTCGAGGTCACAGCCCCGCAGGAATTCCGAGAGGCGGGACCGGAACGGGGTGACCAGCGGTTTGAAGGCGTCGATATCCTCCTTCACCGGCGTCCCCTGCTCCACATGGTTGACGAACCAGCGCACGGCACGATCCAGGAGCCGGCGCAGGTCGAGGTGCACGGTGGTCCAGTGATCCGTCGGGAAATCTGCCGGCAGCGCCGCGAGCGCATCGACGGTCTCATCGAAGGAATAGATCTCCCTCAGCGCAACGAAGGCACGAGCGATCACCGGCTCCGGCACCGATGTCTCCTCCATGACGCGGAAGACGAACGTGATGCCACCGAGGTTGATGATGTCGTTGGCAATGACTGTAGAAATGATCTCCCGCCGGAGCGGATGGGTGTCGAGCAGGTCATCAAACCGCTCCACCAGCTGGCGCGGGAAGTACCGCCGCAACGTCCCACTGAAATAAGGGTCATCAGCGAGGTTGCTCGCGGACAGCACCCTGGTCAGTTCGATCTTCGCGTAGGCGGCCAACACCGACAGCTCGGGAGAGGTGAGGCCCTGGCCGGCCTCGATCCGCTTGTGGAGTACGGCCGTCGTCGGCAGGGCTTCCAGGTCCCGGTCCAGGTCGACCTTCTTCTCGAGCCAGTCCATCATGCGCTCGTAGCTCGGGCTCCACTCGATGACTCGCTGACGGTCGTTGAGGAGAAGGACGTTCTGGTCGATGTTGTCCTGCAGTACGAGGCGCGCGACCTCGTCCGTCATCGAGTGCAGGAATGCGGCTCGTTCCTCGGGCTGCAGGCGACCGGCGCGCACCATCCGGTCGACGAAGATCTTGATGTTCACTTCGTGGTCGGAGCAGTCGACGCCTGCACTGTTGTCGATCGCGTCGGTATTCAGGATGACACCGGACAGGGCGGCCTCGATACGACCGCGCTGCGTCATCCCCAGGTTGCCGCCCTCACCGACGACACGCGCTCGCAGTTCGCTGCCGTTCACGCGGATCGCATCATTCGCCCGATCACCGACATCGGCATTCGTCTCGTCGGTGGCCTTGACGTAGGTTCCGATGCCACCGTTGTACAGGAGGTCTGCGGGCGCCCGCAGGATGGCCCGCAGTAGTTCGGGAGGGCTCAATCTGGTGATGCCATCATCGAGGCCCAGCGACCGACGCACTTCCGGCGAGAGGGGAATGGACTTGGCCTGCCGCGGGTACACACCGCCACCCTGGCTGATGAGTGTGCTGTCGTAGTCCTCCCAGCTCGAACGAGGGAGGTCGAAGAGCCTCCGCCGCTCGACGAAGGATCGTGCCGCGTCGGGATTCGGGTCGAGGAAGATATGGCGGTGGTCGAAGGCGGCGAGCAGGCGGATGTGCTCGGAGAGGAGCATGCCGTTGCCGAAGACATCGCCGCTCATGTCACCGACACCGACAACGGTGAAGTCCGTGGTCTGCGTATCGACGTCGAGTTCACTGAAGTGCCGCTTCACCGACTCCCAGGCACCGCGGGCCGTGATGCCCATGGCCTTGTGGTCATAGCCGACGGAACCTCCTGAAGCGAAGGCGTCACCGAGCCAGAAGTTGTATTCCGCCGACAGTTCGTTGGCGATGTCGGAGAACGACGCCGTTCCCTTGTCCGCGGCGACCACGAGATACGTGTCGTCGTCGTCGTGCCGCACCACCCGGGCGGGTGCCAGCACTGTCTCGGTGACACCGTTCGTGATCACGTTGTCCGTGATGTCGAGTAGTCCACGGATGAAGGTCCGGTAGCTGGCCTGGCCCTCCGCCAGCCACGCCTGCCGGTTGACGGAGGGATCCGGAAGCTGCTTCGCAAAGAACCCGCCCTTGGCGCCGGTCGGCACGATGACCGCGTTCTTCACGGTCTGCGCCTTGACGAGCCCGAGCACCTCGGTGCGGAAATCCTCTCGTCGGTCGGACCAGCGGAGTCCACCACGGGCCACCTTGCCGAAGCGGAGGTGGACACCTTCGACCTGCGGCGAGTACACCCAGATCTCGAACTTCGGCCTCGGGTAGGGCGCGCCGTCGATCCTGGCGGTGTCGAACTTGAAGCTGACGTGGCGCTTGTCCTGGAAGTAGTTCGTCCGGAGCGTCGCCTCTATGAGGTTGGCGAAGGTGCGCAGGACACGATCGGCGTCGAGCGTCGGAACCCCCTCGAGTCCTTCATCCAGTGCTGTACGCGCGGCACCCGAGGCGACGTCCCGGTCACCCTCGAGGTCAGGATCGAAGCGAGCAGTGAAGAGGGCCACGAGGGCGCGCGTCACCCCGGCGTTGCGCAGCAGGGTGTCGGCCACGAATCCGTAGGAGTTCGTGTTGCCCATCTGCCTCATGTACTTGGCGTAGGCCCTCAGGATCACCACCTGGCGCCAACCCAGCTCCTCACTCAGCACGAGGCGATCGAAGGCGTCCGATTCGCTGTTCCCCGAGACTGCCGCTTGGAAGGCATCCTGCAGCAAGGCGGCCGTGCCGAGCGCCGAGATGCTGCTGGGGTACTTCAGTCCCAGGTCGTAGAGGAAGAACGATCGACCGTCCGAACGGGTGATCTCGAACGGGCGTTCGTCCAGCACTTCAAGCCCGAGGTTGTGGAAGTACGGAAGGATCTGCGTGAGGCTCTTCGCCTCCATGAGGTACAGCTTGAGGCGCGCGTCCTCGGCGTCCTGCCTCCTCGAAACGTAGACGTGCAGCTGAGGGACCCCGCCACCTGATGCGGCGAGTTCCTCGAACCGTGAGATGTCCTCGAGAGCATCCTCCACCTCATAATCCACCCGGTAGCCGGGAGGGAAGGACTCCGCCCACGACGTCGCGAGGCGCTGCGCCGAGTCCTGGTCGAACCGCTCCTGGGCGACCTCGACGATCCCCTCCGACCACGAGCGGGCAGCACGGACGAGCCGCTCCTCCAACTGGCCGGCGTCGATCTCGGGAATTTCAGCCCCGCGCTGCAGCCGGATGCGGAAGAACAGGCGCGCCAGGGCGGACTCGCTCATTCGGGCCTCGAAGTCGATGGAGTCGGCGTCGAGCGTGGTCCGCAACTCGTCTTCGATGCGCAATCGCACACTGGTGGTGTAGCGGTCGCGTGGAAGGTAGACGAGGGCCGACATGAAGCGCCCGTACACGTCGGGGCGCAGGAACAGCCGGGTGCGGCGTCGTTCCTGCAGGCGCAGGATTCCGAGCGCGGTGGTGACCAGACCGGCGACGTCGATCTGGAACAACTCGTCGCGCGGGTACGTCTCGAGGATGGACAGCAGGTCCTTGCCGGAGTGGGAATCGGACGGGAAGCCACAGCGGCGGAGCACCTCTGCCACCTTGTCCCGCACCAGCGGCACGTTGCGCACCGAGCCCGTGTAGGCGCTGGTCGCGAACAGGCCGATGAAGCGTCGCTCACCGCTGACGTTCCCTTGGGCGTCGAAGCTCTTGATGCCGATGTAGTCGAGGTACGCAGCGCGGTGCACCGTCGACCGCGAGTTCGCTTTGGTGATCACGAGGGCGCGACGCTCCCGCGCTTTCGCGCGCCCGGCCGCCGTGAGCTGCTGCAGGTGACCCCCTGCACTCCCGTGGCGGAGCAGTCCCAAGCCGCTTCCCTCGCGCACACGAAGTGCATCGGCGCCCTCCTCGTCCGTTACGAGGTCGTATTCCTTGTAGCCGAGGAAGGTGAAGTTGCCGTTCTCGAGCCATTGGAGCAGTTCCTGTGCCTGTCGCACGTCCGGTATCTCGGCGGCATCGGCGATGGCATCGAGGGATGCTGCGATGGAGCGGACGGTGTTCCGCATCGCGGGCCAGTCCTCGACGGCCGCCCGGACGTCTCCCAGGACGCGGTGAAGGCCGTCGATGATCGATTCCTTGGCCGCGACGTCCGGGAGCCGCGTGACCTCGACCGACATCCAGGACTCGATGTGAGCGGTTCTTCCCGCGAGGCCTACCAGCTCGCCGACGTTCGGTAGCGCAGCGGTGTCTCCGCTGGACGCGCCCGCCGTCGACGGAACACGCGTGAGCGTGGCCAGAGCATGCGACTCGTCCTCGCGCACCGCAAGGAAGGTCGGATGGACGACGAGATGGATCGCGGCGTTCTGCCGGACGAGCTCCGCGGTGACCGAGTCCACCAGGAAGGGCATGTCGTCGGTGACGATCATCACGATGCTCGACATCCCCTGATCCATCACGCCGATAGCAGCGGTACCGGGTTCGCGGGCCTGGGCGAGGTCACGATGGGCGAGAGCCCGCTGGCGAAGGTCGCTCGCGGAATATCCGACGGCATCCTCGCGTGCGAGGTGCTCGAAGTAGTGCCCTACGAAATCCTCCCCTGACGTGTCCGAGCTTGACTGATCCGTTGTCCTGGATCCAGACGACATGGGAAGGGCCTCCGTAACGAAATGAAAGGCCGCTCCATTGCGACCTCTTACCGAGGAAGCCTATCGGTGTTGCCCGGAAAGTTCATGTCGCACGGCGTTATCGAGCTCCGCGGCGCCTGCCGACGACGACCGGAACATCGGCGAGCTGCGCGATGGCGATCCGCAGTGGAGACTCCGGCGAGGTCTCGAGCAGGGCGGTCCCGGCAAGCAGGGCCTGATCCACCGCAGAAGGGTCTGCGGGAAGGAAGGCGGAAATGCGGGCGGGCGGTCCGAAGCGCTCCCAGGCCTCCCTTAACTGGGTCTCGGGAGCTCGCCCGACCGCCGCCGACCGCACCTTGTTGAACACGACGCGAGGTGCCGCCGTCGGGACGGCCTCGGCGAGCTCCGCGAGCGCCTTCACCAGGCGCGGAACGCCGATCGCATCCGCCGCGCCGACGGCTACCACCGCGTCGGCAGCTTCGAGGCAGCGCAGTGTTGCGCCGTTCCGCCGAGGAGCCAGGGTGTCGAAGCTCAATTCCTCATCCGCCTCGAGGCAGAAGCCGCAGTCGACGATGGTCACGTCGGCGAGCGACCGGCCCGCCTCGAGGACGTGACCCAGGGCGGGAGGACGTAGCTCGGGCCAGCGGTCCGGCCTGGTGATACCCGTCAATACTCGGAGCCGGCCCCCCTTGATGGCCACTTCCACCGCAATCCGGCCGAGGGCCGCGCCGCTGAAACCACCCTGGTCGGCGATCCGGCAGGCCTGGGCCACGCCTGCCGATTCATCAAGAAGCCCGAGCGACGCCCCGATGCTCGCACCGTAGGTGTCAGCGTCGACGAGAAGGGCGGACACACCGTGCGCAGCAAGCTCCGCCGCCATGTTGATGGCCACGGTGGTGCGGCCCGGCGCACCGGTCGGGCCCCAGACCGTGATGACGCGCCCGTGCCCGGGAGCATCGACGGACTCAGCGGGCGGTGGTGCAACATTGGACGGCACGTCGAGGGGATCGGCGTAGGCGAGCGAGGTCCGCAGGCCGGAGGACGCGGTCTCGAACCGCTCGACGGCCCGGGTCACCGCGTCGGCGAGCGCGGCAGGCTCGATCGACGCTTCCACGTAGTCGACGCCGTCGACTTCGGCTGTCCGCGAGTCCGGCAACCCGTCGAAGAGGGCGACGACCACCACGCCGGCGAAGCGAAGCCGGTCGACGAGGGACGCCGTCAGCTCCGCCGCGCCGGGGGCGATGATGGCAGCCCTCGCAAGCCCCGTCTGGCACGCAGCGATGAGTTCGGAAAGCTCCTCGCAGCGGCGCACCACCGTGACCGGCCCGCGCAACTGCTCGAGGCCCGGGACGTAGGCGCTTGCCATCGCTCCCAACGTGATGACGGGAATACTCACGAACCGGCGCCAGGATTCAGGACCACGGCGATCCGGGCGTCATTGGAGAGGGCGTTGAGAAGTTCGGGCATCGCGGCGTCGTCGACGAGCACCTGGACAAGGGTGGATGAGTTCGCGCCGAGGGCGGACTCCCCCAGCGTCAGTTCGGCCACCTCGGCTGCCTCCAGAAGCAACTGCGGCTCCTCGTAGGTGTTCGTGTCGGTGCGCAGCGAGACCCAGACATCCACGCGGTCCCCTGCTGCCGTACCAGTGGGCAGGCGGTCCTCGACCGTCAGCCCGACAGGCTTCCGGTCCAGCTCATCGGCAGCACCGACGGCCGCAGCGGGCACCAGTTCACTGCGGGTGACGAGTCTGGTCGCGACAGCACCCTCGGGTATTCCGTCGGCGACCAGCAGGTATGAATCCGCAGCATCGCCGAGCCTCACGGATATGGCGACGAGGTCTTCGGCCGTCAATGTGGATCCGACGGCGAGGTTCTCCCGGGCCGAATATACCGGTGTAGTCGTGTTCTGGCTCTGCAGGAGCGCGATGACACCGGCCGTCGATGCGAGGACCAGCAACAAGCCGGTGAGAAGGCGCGGGTCCTTCCATGAGGGCTTCTTCAGCCGCAGTGCCTCGGTCGGCGATTGCGCCGCGCGCGTGTCGATGCTCACTGTCGTCCCCCATGCACACGGCGCGGTCCGGATCGGATCGCACGTCCGACAGCCAGTCTCGTGCAAGGGGAGCGCGAAGGGAACCGAAGAGCCACAAATTGCCTCAAACTGTGGATACCTCCATCAAGGAGCACTTACGGTGACAGAATGGATTCGTACCGGACATGACAGGAAAGGCGCACCCATGGCCGAACGGCGTTTCCTCACCCTCGCGGATGTCGGCGAGGTGCTCAACATCAGCTCGTCGCAGACATATGCGCTCGTCCGGTCCGGCGAGCTCCCAGCCATCCAGGTAGGAGGCCGGGGCCAGTGGCGGGTAGAGACGCGAGTGCTCGAGGAGTACATCGCCAAGGCATACGAGAAGACTGCGTCGGCGCTCAAGGCAGAAACCGGGAGCTCGAGTCTTACCTGACCAGCACCTGACTCCTAGCCCTCGGGCGTCAGCCGACTCCGCGGACGCTTGTCCCGCGAGCGCCCATTCGTGATGGGCCCGTGAACACGTACTCCTTCTAGTCCGCGAACCGCGCAGAGTCGATCGAATCGATGGAATCGAAGGGCACCGTCAAGACATCGCGCTTCGACGACGGCTGCCGGCTATCACCGGGAGCGACCAGCCCGAGCTCGAAGAAGTCTGCGCCCACCCTCTCGATGAAGCCCGCATGAGGCGAAGGCGCCATTGCCAACCAGAGCGACACATTCGCCCTGTCCCTCGATAGCACGCGCAGGACTGATCCCAGACCCAGCCTTGCCGCGACTCCGGCCAGAGGCTGGCCCACATTCCGACTCGGACCTCGAAGGACCAGTAGCGAGGAAAGCGGCACGATGACCGAGCGGTCGTCGACAACCACCGCGATCCACTCGGACCCGACATTCGTCAGGATTCCCGTAATGGTCCTCCCCCCGTGCGTCGTCAACCCCAGCGGCCGGCCGACCTGCCCTACCAGTCGCTGCACGAGGGTAAGCCGGGCCTGCTCGGAGCGCGTCCGGTCCCGGATCTCACTCTCCTGCTGAGCAGTGGTCGCGGAGTGAAGTTGCGACTCGAGGTCATTGGACAACGTCCCCAAAGTACACAGGCCAACGAGCGTCCTCCCCTGTGTCTACTATCGATCTCAGAGGTTGCCAGGATCCAGAGGATGCGGAGCCCTACAGGTGTCCCGCCAGCGGCGGAACCTAGATCGCGCAGGCCAGCGGCTACAGCGCGTTTCCCCCACTCAAGATTCCCTCCCTATATAAGGAGCTCAAAATGGCACGTGGCTATAACGCCTTCGCCGACATCGTGAAGACCACGACCGACGGCGTAGACCTCAACCAGATTTGGAGAGAGTTCCAAGAGACTCTGTCCATCGTCAACACACAGCGGAGCGGTCTTGCTTCGTTGTTCACCTACACGACGAACGCACCAGCTGAGGAAGTTGCTCAGACGGCGGGCAGCGAGGACGACTTCGAGGAGTCCTCCGAATTCGGCGTCCCGAAGGCAATCAGGAACGGCTGCGAAATCATCAAGGTGGGTTTCCCGCTCCGCTGGTTCGACGCTGCTACCCGATTCACCACTGCCTTTCTCCGAGACGCGCCCGCTGCGCAGGTCGAAGCTGTTCACGCTCGCGCGTTGGAGTCGGACAACCGGCTCGTATTCAAAGCAGTGTTGCGAGCATTGCTGGTGCAGACCACCGTAGCCACCCGCGCAAAGAATGAGGACGGGACCCCGATCTACGCGTTGTGGGACGGCGCAGCTGACTCTGTCCCGCCAAAGTTCGAAGGCAACAACCATGCGGCAGGTCATACGCATTACCTCACGTCACAGTCCGCCACCATTGACGGCGTCGATCTGCGCGACCTCATCCGGCACGTAACCCATCACGGCTACGGCTCCCCCAAGGGCGACCAGATGCTGATTCTGGTCAACCCGATTGAGGGCGAGACCGTCCAAAACCTCCGGGTAGCCAACGGTTCTCCGTTCGACTTCATCCCCAGCGCGGGGGCACCGTCCTACCTGACCAATGAGGTACTTGTCGGTGACCGTCCTCCTGCCGAATTCAACGGGCTGAAGGTGCTCGGCGGATTCGGAGAAGCGTGGATCGTTGAGTCGTACCTCGTTCCTCAGGGGTACGTCATCTCTCTTGCATCGGGCGGTCCCGGCTCACCGCGGAACCCCCTCGCGCTTCGCGAACACCCACGCCCCGAGTTCCAGGGATTACGGCAGATCCCCGGCGCAGCCGACTACCCCCTCATGAATTCGTACTACGCACGCGGATTCGGAGTCGGTGCCGCAAACCGTGGCGCGGCTGCTGTCATGCAGGTCACCACGAACGTGGCCTACACCAGCCCTGCCATCTGATGGACCGCGGTGTGCTGACAGTTCTCAGCGGCTCTGTCAGCACACCGCTCAAAAGCCGCTATGCCGCTGGCAAAGGAAGAACCTTCATGAACAAGTGGAACTGGATTCTGGACCCCAATCGCCGAGGGACTAACCCTGACGTACACGCAGGGTACATGGCTGACGGGGTGCTCCAAGTCATTGCCGATGCTGACGAAGCTTGGCCGCACAACGACACCGTTGTGAACGACCCCATCCTGTCTGAACTGATCGAAATGTCCGTAAATGCCCGTCAGACGGGCGTATATCTACCCGCTGTAGTTCCGACCGAGTTCCAGGTAAAAGTCGTCCCAGCCGGCAGTTTTGCATCCCCTGCCGAGTACGTAGGGACAACTCAGTACGGCGCCCCGACCGATACCGGGACAACATGCTGCGATCGGTGCTGGAGTAGGTGGAATGTATCCGGCCAAGGAGTTCACAGGTCAGAAGAGTCGAAGACTCTATGGGTGAACGCGGGAGCAATCATCGTCAGCTTCTCCCTCTGCCCCGAGTGCGCGGACTACCTCGATGAATCCTTCGGCCCGCTTGTCTTCGGTAGGGGACGAGTCGAGTGAGCAGCTATACGGTCAAGCGCCCATGCCAAGCGACGGTGACAACGGCGAAATATGAGAACTTCGGCAAGCCGTGTCAGCGTCCTGCTGTCCACGGTGCTGACTTCTGCGTGAAGCATGGCGGGATAGAGCTGACTACAACCCCAGATGCCGTGCAGCGCCGCCTTATCAATCCAGCGCAGAGATGCACTGCGGTGCGATCGACTGGTGAACGGTGCAAGAAGTACGCCATCAAAGGCAGTTTCGTTTGCAGGTCGCACGGTGGCAGCCTGCCGAACGTGAGGGCGAAGGCTAAAGAACGCATGGTCGAGCTTCTGAATCCCGCGCTGGCAGAGCTACAGAAGATCCTAAGCAAGGAAACCACCAGTGACTCTGACCGGCTGCGAGCGATCCAGATGGTGCTGGACCGGACGGGTAACCATGCGACCAGCGGCGTCATTGCAGAGGTTGAACTCAAGCCCTGGCAGAACATGGTTGACGGCCTTCTCGTAGACATGGGCGAGACTGTTGAACAGCCCGCACTCGACGCAGGTCAAGACCTCGATGACGAGAAGGCCTCAGCCGCAGAACTGACCTATCAGCACTTCGAAGAAGAAGTTTACGGCGGTGACGTAATACCTACGAGGATCGTTGGCTCAAAGAATCCTCCGAAGAACCACCGTTAGGTATGACACCCGGCAGGGTCGCCTGTCTTGGACCAATCAGCACACCGTCTGCAGTCCTAAGCCAGTCCTGGTACCCGGTGTCTGGTAATCGAGCCTTCCCTAGGTACGTGATCGTCACTTCATCATTATTTGCGGCACGCCCAACACAGAGCGCCCTCCCCAGCTTCCGACGTATGTCTGAAGGGTGACCACCTCTTACGTCGTACTGAATCCGAAGTTTCACCTTCGCATCCGGCAGCAGCTTCCCTAGGATCACCGACATCGAGTCATCCTTCCAACTGTCACTGATCCACTCGAGGAACCGCTGGTCTTCGCCGGGAGACAGGCAATGAACAATTACGTCGAACCACTTACGGTTCCGTGGCCGTGTCGGCCCAACATGATCCATCGGTTCCCCTCAATGCTAGAAGCTGATGGAAGCAAGCCTGTGCGCGACCCTTCATTGCTGCAAACCCATGTAATTGCAAGTCATTGTCAAGAAGGACAATTATAGGATATAATGTAATTACCGAAGCAAGGCGAGCGCAACTTGTTAACACAAGCTAGGCGCACGAGTTTCAGCACCCCGCAGTAGTGGCTGGCGGGAAGAAACTCCGGTTTGAGATTACTCACTGGAGTTTAGTCATGCATACAAAGTTTGGTGTTCAGCCAGCACGAGAAGTTCTTCGGTCACAGCGATGGAGTATCGCGAAAGCGGCTGACAAGATAGGCGTCCCCGAGCTGCATCTATATGCAGTCCTATATGGACGTACAGCGCCTTCTCAACCAGTTCGCGACCGTCTACCAGTCCTTCTATCGGTAGACGCGAACGATCTGTTCACGAAAGGTGCACTCGCCGCTGAGTATGATCCTCGCCGCGGCCCGGGTGGAAAACAGCGCCCAAAGGAAGATTGGCTCAACCCGGCCCTAGAGAACTTTCCTGGGGTGACCCACGATGCCTGATTCAACGAACGAAAAAACCCCCAGCCGGCGGGTACAGGCTGAGGGCGATTCCGGTCTTGGTTTGCAGTTCCAAGGGTCGAACAACATGAGCAATAGCAATTGTATCTCGGAAACAAGTTCTGAGACTGGTTCCCCCACCCTCGCAGAGGGCCTGGCGTCAAGCACTGTAGATCCTCCTCAAGCCCTGCACTATGCGCTGCAGTACGCAGCAAAAGGCTGGCCAGTATTCCCGGTATATGGCATTGTCCAGGGACGTTGCACGTGCAAAGACGGCATCAAATGCGACAACGCTGGTAAGCATCCTAGGACGTCGAATGGCGTCAACGGTGCAACTACCGATCCGCAAACTGTAAGGGCCTGGTGGACGCAGTGGCCCGACGCAAACATTGGTCTAGCTTGCGGCCAAGTGTCCGGCTTCTTCGCTGTGGATGTTGATGCAAAAAGCGGCGGCTTCGAAAGCATCGGCGCATTCGGACAACTTCCTGAGACCCTCAGCGTCATCACCGGGGGTGGCGGCAAGCACCTGTTATTTAAGTACCCCGCTGATGGCGTCCGCTTGGGTAACAAGGTCGGTTGGCTCAGAGGTGTCGACGTCCGATCAGATGGAGGCTACGTCGTCGCAGCGCCTAGTTTGCACAGTTCTGGTGCACGCTACTCGTGGCAGAACGAGGAAGTAGAGATCATAGAACCGCCTCTAGGGCTTATCGAATCTATCCGTGGTAGTTCCACCCGCAAGGACTATTCAACCGACCTGAAGGACAGTCTCAGCATCCTTGAGGGCATTCCAGAAGGTGAGCGCGACGACGTGCTATTCCGCTGGGCGTGTAGGTTGCGTCGTCAACATTCCACGGACGCAGACAAGGGTCGAAGAGTCGTCACGCTCCTTGTACTGGAGGCTGCGAACAACTCCGGCTTCCCCGAGAACCAAGCTCGCATCAAGGTTGAGCAGGCCTTCAAGATGGATCACCCGGATGAGACACTGCCGATCTATGACCCGGACGGCTTTGTAAGTGACGAAGATCTTGACCCTTCATGGGTCCCGGAGAATCTTGACGATGTCTTGAGCGGCCAGTACCTGACGCCTCAGCCGGCCATTCTCCGCCGGAGTGACAGCGTGGCAATGCTGTATCCGGGCCTAATCCACGCTTTCTACGGAGAGCCGGAGTCGGGTAAGTCGTTCGTCGCACAATGGGCAGCTGCCGAAGTTCTCAGAGATGGTGGCAGTGTGCTCTATCTGGACTACGAGTCGGATCGGGGCACAGTTGTCGAGCGCCTACTGCTCATGGGGGTAGATAAAGAGGCAGTGCGAAGAGGTTTCGTCTATCTTCGTCCGGATGCCGCTCCTAACAGAGGCTTAAAGACCCTGCTAAACCACGCATACGCCCTGGCAGTCGTGGACGGCGTGACGGAGGCGCTTAGCCAATCAAACGTGAAGTCGATCGACAATGATGAAGTCACTAAGTGGATTCGTCAGGTTCCGCGCAGAATAGGCGAAGAAACCGGCGCTGCAGTTGTCATGGTGGATCATGTGACCAAGTCCAGGGAAGGCCGCGGTAGGTACGCACTGGGAGCCCAAGCAAAGCTCGCCGCTATAACTGGAGCGGCCTTTACATTCGAGACAGGTGAGCCGTTAGCACCCGGGAAGAAAGGATCAATCCTAATTCGTGTTGCAAAAGACCGGCCGGGTGGCGTGAGGCCACATGGTGATAATTGGCGCGCGGGAGACAAGACCCAGGAAATCGCTACTGTCTTTGTCGACTCTACACAAGCGAGCAAGATCACTATATCGGTCGACCCGCCGGCACGGATTGCAGCCCAGTTCCGAGAGGACCTACAGGACATTCAAGCATGCCTGGCCGTGTACAGATTGGTGAAGGAAACGCCGGGAATCATCGTCGGTGCGCTTAAGAAGGGCATCACCAGCGCTACGGGAATCGGCGAGAGTCAACGCCTCGGTGACGTCATAGCGATGGCGAAGCTCAAAGGCCTGATTAGGACCGAAACCGGCGCGAGAAATAGCGTGCAGCACTATCTATCTGATGGCCAGGACCTCACGGATTGGGTTCGATCAATCCACGCCCGAGACGTAGTCATTCCGGAGGATCTAGAACGGCTCGCAGGGATCAAGCCAGAATGACACAGAATGACTTAGTACAGATGATTGCCCTAGTCAGAGGCTAGTTGAGGTTGTGCCGTTCTAGTCATTCTGAGCCATTCTAGTCTTAGTCCGAGCTAGTAGTTCTAGCCGTTCTGGACTCTATTGATCCAGAACGGCGAACAGCTCAATTCGCTAAGTAGATGAATTGGCAGCATGTACTCGAATTCTCGTACCTAACAACAGAGCTCGAGGAACTACTTGAGTACGGTAGATGCCAGGAAACAGCAAGCCAGAAGAGGCTGTCGTTGTAGTCCCACCCGCAACCAACGTCCCCTAGAAACTTCTGGCACCAGGCCGCAACGGCTACAACCCTGCCGAATCGTGCCAGTTCAGGCCCCCAGAAGCTTTGAGACCGGAGTTGGGTAATCTATCAGCCGTCGTAACCAAGGGCTTTAGATGGCCGCTCAGCCTCATCCAACCTCTTCTACAAAAGAGGTTTTACACAACCTCATCTGCCTGTTCTAGTTGTCGATCGCCAGGGGGTCCCTGGTAATAGGACAAGGAGCAGGAACATGAATCACTCTGCAATCCCAACCCAGAAAGCCAGCAACTCCACGCCACTCGTTATCCTCACGACCGACTCGGACGTAGTCCACGCCGCACTCCCCTATCTTCTTGCCGAGGACTTGGCAGGTCGGGCCCTCTGTGGCACGGAGGGCTTCGCTGAGACGATTGCTGGTCAGCTACTCAGCATTGATCCGACCGGTGACGACAACGTCACCTGCGCCCGTTGCAGGAGGTCTCAGTCATGGTGCTAGCCGTTGTCTATCTCCGCGTATCAACGAACGCCCAGGCGACCGACGGTTACGGGCTGGCCGCGCAGCTTGCCGACTGCACGAGGTACGCCACAGCGCAGGGCATGGAGATCTACGCAGTGCGACGGGATGAAGGAGTGTCCGGAGCTAAGCCAGCCCATGAACGACCAGGGCTAACCGATGCGCTGTCTCTGCTTGCCGATGCTGACGCATTGGTCACCGCGAGGCTGGACCGTTTGGCTCGCGCCCTCACCACACAAGAAGCGATCCTTGCCGAGGTCTGGAACACCGAGGCGGCGATGCACACAGCGGATGCCGGGGAATGGAAGCAGGACGACCCTGACGATCCCATGCGAACGGCAATGCGGCAGATGGCCGGCATCTTCGCGCAGCTTGATCGAGCAATGGTCATCAAGCGCATGAAGGATGGACGCTCAGCCAAGGCCAGAGCAGGCGGGAAAGCTAGCGGCAGCTACCCCTACGGCTGGAATAAGCAGGGACCCGTACCTGCCGAACAGGACGTCCTAGCCCGAGTCCAGGGTTGGCGGCTTGACGGTCTAAGTTGGCCAGAGGTTGCCACCCGACTGAATGCTGACAGTCTGCTGAATAGATCGGGCACGTTATGGACGAGTGCGAATATCGCGAAGATAATGGGCTGAGCCTATCGGCCCTCGAAGCCTGATGGCTGAGGCAAGAACATACCTCCTCCGAGCATGGGGAAGGCATTTAGTAGTCGCTTTCTCACTAGTTTCGTGACCCTTTCTGGCAAGGGTGTCGTCGTCACCACCATTACATAAGCGCCATGTCCAGAGTTCGTTAATTCTATGCTGACGATTTCTCCTGGGTAACCCGTCTCATTCAATGCACTTCGCGCTACGTTCGTAATCTCTTCAACTCCGTCTGGATGAAGATTCAGGAAGTCATCTACTGCGTGAAGCTTTGCACGCGCAGACCCGCCCTGTAGGAAAGGAGACGAAGGTATCTGATCCTCCTCCCGCTGGAGTTTTCGAACAATCTCTAGAACCTCTTCCACCATATCTTCGACCTTCCGGCGCGGCTTTACAGGTGCGGTCCCCTTTGGAACTGCGGCTAGTCGTTTCTGCAACTGCGGCCAGTAGGTCTCTAGCGCACTATTCAGCTGCTCGACTGTTCGATGGTGGTCACCCATCGCACTATTGACCGCATGCGCCAACTTCTCAAAGCCAGCCTTGTCCGCGACAACCGCCTGAAATTGTGACAAGGTCGATTGTGTGAGCTGAGTGGGACGGGACATATCGATAAGCAGTGGTACGACCTTGCCTGTTTCTCCGTTGACCTCTTTCGAAATGGCACCAGCCTCAAAATTCAGCCAAGGAGCGGTCTGGTTTTCTGCGGTCACGCATAGGATGCCGAACTGAGCACCATTCAGCCCTGCCTCGATTTCCGCTAGGGAACGATCCCCCGGCGAGATGTCGCTGTCGCTCATCCACGGCTCGACGGGAAACAAAACCGAGTTCAGCCACCACACGACCTCCTTGGCGAAAGCCTTGCTCGTGCCTCCAGACCAGCTAACAAAAACCTTCATGGTCATCCTTGCCTTGGGTCCAATGTCCAACCAGGATGGAGTGCTCGAGGAGCCGTCACGCTGTCTGGACTGCAGGTAGTTTCCTACAGGCTACAGAACCCCCAACCAGTTATGCCTCGCCCACCGTGGCCGTGACCAGTTCTTCATCGTTGTTTGTGCGAAGCGAGAGCATCTCACCCAGCAGGATGTAAGCAGAAATGTACAAGAACTCAGCCTCAGACTTCGACACCTCGTTGTGCACTCCAGTGGACACGCGATCCGATATCCCCTGGATACCCTGCCTCAGTCGCGTCTGGCGCCCCGAGCTCTGAGCGTTGTCGACGATGAATGCCTTGATCCTGTTCAGCCATTGCTCAGAGCCGAGCCTCATCGGCTTCCCGTCACCAGGGTTAGGGCGCGTCTCGTCCGTCGCCGGGAACACTAGGTCGGCAAAACTCACAATCAGGCGGCGAACGCTGTTCATCGCTGCCGATATAGATTCAGCGTCGCCAACCCGAAGACTCGAGTACGCCGAGTCGATTTTGCGGAGCGTCGATTCATCTAAACGAAGCAGTTCAGTGTCAATTTCCTTCTTCGCTTTCTCGAACATACTGTCTTGCTTCGTGCTGAACTTGAGCGATAGATAACTCTTAGCAACGAAGTTGTGCAGTAGTGCCTCAACCTTCGTTGTAATTCGCGTGTACCGTTCTACGAGCTTGCCGTAACCGATAATGGTATCGGTGACCGCCCTGGTCGCGAGTAAAGCCATATCTCCCGATACGTTTGGCACCGTCAGCTGCGCCAGCTGCAACTTGAAAGTCCGAATACTTCCTTCTAGTTGGTTCGCTCCCGAGTAGATATTCTCGCCTGCGGTCTTGCCATGCCTCCCAGTGAGCTTGAAGTACTCATCCGTCTTCTCACTGTTGGCGTAGTAGCCGCCCTTTTCCTGGCCGAGCCAATGAGCAACCTCTTCATCCCCGAGCATTCGTGCGAGCCTCGACGCCTTCAAGATCTGCCGGTCAAGAGGTGTACGGCTCAACTCGATGTCGTCGAGCAGATCCTTCGCAAGAGCGAGCGCCTCTCCCTGTTCTTCGTGGTTCAACGTAGCTCCCCATTGCTCGCGATCAGCCTTCTGTCCTTCAAGAGTATCCGCGGCCTCCGACTGACCGCGTCAGGCTCCCGCCGCCGGTGTGTACTCCGGCGCGTGTCGGCTCCGAATGTCCGCGCCTCTCAGTAGCATGAGTCGAATGGCAGGCAAACGCACATCATCAGAAAAGTTCAAGGTCCGAGCTTGGGCCGGTTCGCTGGACGACATGCGTAGGGTGGTGGCTGTCTGCGATGGACTGATGGATGAGGTTCGGCAGCAAATAGTTGATGCACATAGGGCAGAGTACCCCGAGCAACTCCTTGAAAAAGCGGAACCGGGCACCAGCGAAACGACCAGAAATTGGCCCGATCACTACCGTGTTGCGTTGGAGAAAGTTTATCGCGATGATCTGGAACAAACGCTTGCTCGCGTCAGACCGGAACTAACTGTGAAGATGCGGCGAGACAGAGAGATAAGCGGAGAGCCTGACCTGGTGCTGGCCGACATCGATGCTAGGAGAACTACCGACGTCACCATAACAACTGGATCTTTATTCCAGCAATCCTCCACCGGCCTAACAATCTACTTCTCCCGGAGCGACGGCGCTCGAGTAACCGTTCGAAGCACTGAGCAGCAGTGGGTTAGTCATGCCCGGACAGAACTGGAAAGAGCGCTGTTTAGAAACCGACCTTGGTACTGGTGGGTGCGCCAGTGGTATGTCGCTCATCTGTCTTTCACGATTGCGGTATTCATCGGAATCCTTTTTCTTGCAAACGCTCAGGACGCTACGGCGGACGCGACTAGTTTCAGTTTTGTGAGTGTCTTTGTCGGGGGCTTGCTGGCGGCGCTACTGCAGTATGTAGTGCCTGCGTTCGAGCTCACCGAACCGGGAGGAAAAGTCCGAGGAAGTCTAGTTCTTGGCTTACTCGTCACCTTCGGCGGTTGGGTCGGCGGCATATTCCTTCCGCAGTGGCTTTTCGGCTGACTCCGCCTACTGCTGACCTAAGTACTCGGACTGATCTCTGAGGATAGTGTCGAAGGATGCTCCGAACCGCACCGCCATTGCGACCGCAGGGTTAGGTTTCCAAGGAGGCCGTGGCATGTTGCGTAGGTACCTTGGATGCCTCTGCACCAATTCGTCCAAAGGCTCTCCTGTGATCATGTGGGCCATCTCCACGGAGCGGAACCACTCGCCCCAGTTGGCGTACACCGACTTCTTCCATTCGCTCACCTCGTCACCACCTCAATCTGTTCCTGACTGAATGGCTCGTTCTTAACACGCGGCGTGCAGCGAACCACTTTGATGATCTGACCAACGAGCGCCTTCCATTCTTGAGCTTGTTGCTCGGTCGGCTTCTCATCGTCGTCATCTCCCCACCAGCCGCGTAACTCGATACCGCGTCTAATCTGCTCCAGCACGGAACCGGCCGGCACGAATGCGCCAAGGTTCGCTTGCGCAGTCTCAAGCCCTGCCGATGCGTTGTCTAATTCCATCTGAAGGATTGCCATTGCCGAGGCCACCTGGCTGTCCTTCCAGCCCTGCCGTACAGCCATTAGCTGGAGATCCGTGACAGCTGTAGTCGCTTGTTCAACGGCATGCTCTGCGAGGCCTACAGCCTCTTCGGAAGCATTCATAGCCGCATCGTCGGACGGCAAGGCAGCAGCCCAATCTTCGAGATGGCTTCCGAACCATAGAGTGACCACCCATTCAACGTGTTCCTGTAGAACCGTCACGCCTGTGCATCCGCCGCCCTTACGCTGTCGCGTGCACATGAGGTAGTTGTTCTTGCCGCTCGCATTCTTGCCCATTGACCCACCGCATAGCGCACACCGGACGAGGCCTGCCAAATACCAATCGCTAGCCTTGGTTCTCGGTGCCAATCCTGCCTTTTCCGACCGTACCCTTGAGTACGCCTGCCACGTCGACTCACTGATGACAGGCGAATGTGCGCCGACGACCAAAGTGCCGTTCCTCCGGAACTTCCCAACGTTGAACGGGTTGTCCAGCGTTTTTCGTACTGAGCTGCTGTCCCAGTGACGGTTCAACTTAGCAGCGGTGCCGTCTTGTTTGAGCCATCGGATAGACGAAGCTCCTTCGCTGTTCAAATAGGCAGCCACTGTATTGAACCCAATCCCTGAGATGTACCGCTGGTAGGCCTCACGCAAAAAGGGCGCGGTCGCTGGATCGATCTCGTAGGACTCGTGTCTCTTGATGTACCCGAAATACTTATGGCCCTGCGTTGGCAGCCCCTTGTCAGCGCGACGACTCTGCGCCTGCTTCCACGTCTCCGACTTCTGCCGGGATTCGAACGACGCCATGGCCAGCATCACGTCCCTGTTGAACTCCCCTGCAGCTGTTGCAGACACCGGCTCTAGCGCGCTCTCCACACGCCCACCAGCGCGCTCGATCTTGTCCAGCAGGAACGCTTGGTCGAACTGCCTCCGCGAAAGACGGCTCCACCGCCAGACAAGGAGGACTTCCGCCTCTCCGTGTTCTATGGCTTCTACGGCACGTCCCAGCGCGCGCCGTCTGGACATATCTAGCCCTGAGAATCCGGGGTCTGTTTCCACCCTCAACACGTTGTAGCCCTGAGTCTCGGCGTAGCGACGGCAAGCCGACTCCTGGATCTCGTGCGAGATGGTCTCTTCTCTGGCAACCGACTGGCGGGTGTAGATGATTGCTTCCATCTACCAATTGTATTTGGAGATGACGTTATTGAAGAGGGCATCCCAGCGCATCGTCCCAACGTAGGACTGAAACTCCACCTCGTCAATCAAAACCAAAAAGACTTAAAACAATCAAACGTAGACAAATTGCGTCGAACAGGCTCAAACTGATCGAATGGAAGCAAAGCTGAAAACTGCCGATGCGCTGCTGGCCGGGGTGATCCTGGGATGCGCGACCGTCATGGCACGCGCCGGACAAGCCCTCCATCGTGGGACGGGAGCAGGTTCCCTTGAAGGCGTCCTCGGACTCGGGATGTCCGCTCTCGGACTCACCCTCGTCGGATGGTGGGTGCTGACGCTATTCATTGCTGTCGTCGCAGAAGTGGTGCTGAGACGCGGACCTTCGACTGCGGCTCGTCGTGCCCAGCGGTGTACCCCAGCTTTGATGCGCCGCCTCGCCGCCGCCTTCCTCGGCCTCAACCTCATCGTGGTGCCATCGGTAGCCCAGGCAGCATCCGGCGGACCCGACGCGGTGTGTGTGGCAGTCGTATCCGCCGGGGCCACCGCGATCTGCACTACCGAGCAGTCCTACTCGTCCGTCTCCGCCCAGACCGAAGCGGCGTCCTTCTCGAAGGCTCCATACTGGTCCCCGCTTGCGGTCTCCGCGGCCATGCCTACGGGCGACTCCCCGGGCGCCTCGAAGGACAACGGGGTGACCGAGCGCGACGATCCCCGGGAGGAGCAGGTATCGCCGGTCTCGCCTGCCTGGCAGCCGGCTCCGATGCCCGCTCACGGTGGTGCGTTGCTCCGTTCACCGACCCGCACCATCATCGCCGACGGTGAAGTGGTCGTAGCACCGGGCGACTCGCTCTGGTCGATCGCCGCTGATCGACTGGGACCTCTGGCGACGGCGACTGATATAGCGGAAGCCTGGCCCGCCTGGTACGACACGAACATGGCCACCATCGGCGACGACCCATCACTCCTCCTCCCGGGTCAGGTCCTGAAAGTTCCACAGACCTGACCCATCGGTAGCTCCGGCGCCACCAAGGCCGCGGCCCTGTCTTCGACCTCTCTCCTTCCGACGCGCCCTTCTATGGGCAGGAAGTTTCGCTCGCCGATTCACCGCCCATGGAAAGGGAATCGCATGTCAGCCGTAACCCAACTCCGACAGATAACCGCCGCCCGCCAGCTCGCCGAGGCCAGCGGAGCGCCGCGACCCCTGGTGTCCGCACCAGTCCGGTCTGCGAGGTCCGGCGGAGCGACCGTGATTCCCTTGAGACCGGCGGCGGAACCGGAGGTGGCCCCGGGACGTCCTCCTGCATCGATACCGCAGCAGGCGGATCCACTGCTGACAGGACCGCTGTGCAATCCGGATCTGCCGGTCAAGCAATTCAGCGTGGCGGAAGGATCCGACGCGGACACCACCCTGCGTATTTCCGGTATCGCGCGGTCGGTGGCCCAGGGCGCTCTGGAGGTCCTGGGCGGCGCGCGTCCCCTGCAGCAGATGGCACGCTGGCTCGACCCCGAGAACTATGAACGCCTGCAACTCCGCACCAACCTCGCACGGTGTATCGCCAGCACCCCCACCACGGGGCAGACACCGCGGGTGAGTGCTCTACGTCAAGTCGTGGTGCGCTCGGCCCGGGTGTGTCCGATCAGCCCGGGTGTCTTTGAGGCGTCCGTCGTCGCATTCGACCAGAGACGAGTCCGCGCCGTCGCTCTTCGAATCGAGCAACGGCGCGGAGTGTGGCGGGTGACCGCCCTCGAGATCGGCTGACTACTTCTTCTTAGCCTTTTTACCGGGCGCGGCCTGCGCCTTTTCGCGCTCGACATGCATCTCGGCGTCGCCTTGGGCGTTCGGAGCCGTGAAGCTGAGCGTGGCGGGCTTCGCGGGCGCATCGAGTCCAGCAGCCTTGATGGTCGGTGTCTGGACGATTCCCCGTCCGTCCTTCACACCCGGCAGCCCCGTCTGTGCAGGTGCGGACACCTCGACATCCAGGTTGAACAGGTAACCGATACTCTCCTCGCGGATCGACTCCATCATCGCCTGGAAGAGGATGAAGCCCTCCCGCTGGTACTCGACGAGCGGATCCCTCTGGGCCATGGCGCGGAGACCGATGCCCTCCTTCAGGTAATCCATCTCGTAGAGGTGCTCCTGCCACTTGCGCCCGATGACCGAGAGGACCACGCGGCGCTCCAACTCACGCATGGTCTGCTCACCGAGGGCCTCCTCACGCGCCTGGTAGGCCAGCTTGGCGTCCGAGAGGATCTCGTCGTGCAGGAAGTCCCGCGTGAGTTTCGACGTGCCGCCGGCCTCCTCGATGACCTCGTCCGCCGTCAGGGTGATCGGATACAGCGTCTTGAGGTTCGTCCACAGGAGTTCGTAGTCCCAGTCATCGCCATGACCCTGTTCGGTAGCCTCGTCGACCATCGCGGTGATGACGTCCTCGAGGAAGAACTGCACCTTCTCCTTGAGGTCGCCGCCCTCGAGGATCCTTCGGCGGTCACCGTAGATGGCTTCCCGCTGGCGGTTGAGGACGTCGTCGTACTTGAGGACGTTCTTGCGCTGCTCGGCGTTGCGGCCTTCGACCTGGCCCTGGGCGCTCTCGATCGCCTTCGACACCAGCTTCGATTCGAGAGCGACGTCATCGGGCATGGTGGCGCTGTTCATGATGCGTTCGGCTCCGCCGGAGTTGAACAGGCGCATGAGGTCATCCGTCAGCGACAGGTAGAAGCGCGATCGTCCGGGATCTCCCTGGCGACCGGAACGGCCGCGCAGCTGGTTATCGATACGCCGGGACTCATGGCGTTCGGTGCCGAGCACGTACAGGCCGCCGAGGTCGCGGACCTCCTCCTGCTCGGTCCGGACTGCTTCCTTCGCGGCTTCGAAGGCATCCGGCCACTTGCCCTCGTACTCCTCCGCGTTGTCCGCCGGGTCGAGCCCCAGCTTTTCGAGGGCCGCGACGGCGTTGAACTCGGCATTGCCGCCGAGCATGATGTCGGTGCCTCGTCCGGCCATGTTCGTAGCGACGGTGACGGCACCCTTGCGCCCGGCCTGCGCGATGATTGCCGCTTCCCGCGCGTGGTTCTTCGCGTTCAGCACCTCATGGCGCACCCCGGCCTTCGCAAGCTGCTTCGACAGGTACTCGCTCTTCTCCACGCTCGTGGTGCCGACGAGGACGGGCTGGCCGGTCTCGTGGCGCTCGACAATGTCCTTCACGACGGCGTCGAACTTGGCGACCTCATTCTTGTAGATGAGGTCCGAGAGATCGGTGCGAGCCATCTCCCTGTTGGTCGGGATGGGCACGACACCGAGCTTGTAGGTGGACATGAACTCGGCGGCCTCGGTCTCGGCGGTGCCTGTCATGCCCGACAGCTTCTCGTACAGCCGGAAGTAGTTCTGCAGCGTGACGGTGGCCAGGGTCTGGTTCTCGGCCTTGATGTCCACACCCTCCTTCGCCTCGATGGCCTGGTGCATGCCCTCGTTGTAGCGTCGGCCCGCGAGGATGCGGCCGGTGTGCTCGTCGACGATCATGACCTCACCATTGAGGACGACGTAGTCCTTGTCCCGCTTGAACAGTTCCTTCGCCTTGATGGCGTTGTTCAGGAACCCGATCAGGGGCGTGTTGGCGGACTCGTACAGGTTCGAGATGCCCAGGTAGTCCTCGACCTTCTCGATCCCGTCCTCGAGCACGCCCACCGTGCGCTTCTTCTCGTCCACTTCGTAGTCGGCCTCGACGGTCAGCTTCTGGACGACCTTCGCGAATTCGTTGTACCAGCGGTTGACGTCGCCGGACGCCTGGCCGCTGATGATGAGCGGCGTGCGGGCTTCGTCGATGAGGATCGAATCGACCTCGTCGACGATGGCGAAGTTGTGACCGCGCTGCACCAGCTCGGCTGCGCTCCACGCCATGTTGTCGCGGAGGTAGTCGAAGCCGAACTCGTTGTTGGTGCCGTAGGTGATGTCCGCGGCGTACTGTTCGCGACGTGTCGCGGGATCCTGCTTCGACAGGATGCAGCCGCTCGTCAGGCCGAGGAAGCGGTACACGCGTCCCATCAGGTCCGACTGGTATTCGGCCAGGTAGTCATTGACCGTGACCACGTGCACCCCGTTACCACTGAGGGCGTTCAGGTAGGCGGGTGCGGTCGCCACAAGGGTTTTCCCCTCGCCGGTCTTCATCTCGGCGATGTTACCGAGGTGGAGGGCCGCTCCGCCCATCAGCTGGACATCGAAGTGGCGTAGTCCGAGGGTGCGGCTGGACGCCTCGCGCACGGCCGCGAAGGCCTCTGGCAGGAGATCGTCGAGAGTAGCTCCGTCGGCAAGACGCTTCTTCAGCCGCTCGGTCTCCCCACGCAGCTCTGCGTCGGACATCTCGCGGAATTCGTCTTCGAGGACGTTGATCGCGTCAGCGTAGTTCCGGAGTCGCTTCAGTGTCTTCTTGTCGCCGGTGCGGAGTACTCGTTCAAGCAGTGATGGCACTGGTATTTGCTCCCAATCTGATGCTGCCCAAAGATGGCGTCTCTAGTCTACGGGAGAGACGTTCCGTCCCCCGATATGGTTCCCCTGCGGCATGATGCGGCGGCCCCGAGACTGCGTGTCCGCTCAGGGTAGCGTGCCGACCTGCATGCCGACCTGCGTGCCGAGCGCGGACGCGAGGTTCCCGCGGTCCTCCACGACGACCTCGTCCAGGCCCAGCCAGCGAGCAAGCAGGCGCAGCTCTGCCGCAAGCTCCTGAGCGGTGTCCGGGGCAGCGTCCTCCTCCGCGTGGCTGGCCCGCACGAGCAGCCTGCCGCTCGCGCGGTCCGCCTTGAGGTCGACACGCGCCGCGATGGAATCACGCAGGAGGAAGGGCAGTACGTAGTACCCGTGGATCCGACGCTCCGACGGCGTGTAGATCTCGATGCGGTAGTGGAAGCCGAAAAGCCGGTGCAGCCTGTCGCGCTCGAACACGAGGGAATCGAAGGGACTGAGAAGTGCCCTCCCGAGAGCCTTCCTCGGAACCGCAGCAGCCGGGTGCAGGTACCACGGTTCAGCGCCACCATCGATGGTGATGTGCTGCACGGACCCCGCCCTGACGAGTGTCTCCAGCGCCGTCCGCGTCTCCTGCACGGGCGTACGGAAGTAGTCGGCGACGGAACGAGCGGAGGCTACGCCGAGCGCACCGGCGGCGCGCTCGGCCAGCACGGCGAGGGCTTCCACCTTCCCCACCGCCTGTGTCGCGAGCACTGGATCAGGAAGCACGTCCGCGATCGGCGCGTAGAGGCGTTCGAACTGTGCTGTCCGACCCGAGGACCCGACCTCCCCCCGGGCGAAGAGGTCTTCGAGCACACGCTTGGCCGCCGTCCACCGCCAGCCCCACCCGTCGGCGGGGCGCTCTGCGTCTCCGCCCAGCAGGCGCTGGACACCGGACGCCGTCAGTGGGGCACCACGGTCGAGGAGGTCGAGAATGGCCAATTCGAGCACCTCCCTCTGCGCCGCCGGTACACTCCCCGCTCCCATCCAGGTGCGCCGCTGCCACACCCGGAGGTAGGGGAACAACTCCGGAGCGACGAGGCTCGCCTCGTGTGCCCAGTACTCGACGAGCGAGCGGGGATCTGCGGAGGACATCGCGTCGAGCTGGCTCCGCTCGTAGGACCCCAGTCGCGAGAACAGGGGAAGGTAGTGGGACCGGACCAGGACGTTCACCGAATCGATCTGGAGTACCTGCAGTCGTTGAACCGCGGCGCGGACGGCGCGGCGCGACGTCGGCGCGTCCAGCCGCGGACGATGCAGCCCCTGGGCAGCGAGGACGACGCGCCGGGCCTGAGCGGTGGTGAGGTTCTGCATGATGTGCTGAGCGGTCTCCTGCATGGAACTGCCTCCGCGCAGTACGCGGAGGCAGTTCCTGTTGATGGATCGGGTGCACGGGTACGTCCGTGCTTGGCGCGGTGGAGGGTCTAGGCTGTGGCTGCTTCCTTGGCCCGGTAGGCCAGCAGTTCCTCGTGGGGTTCCTCGGTGCCCTCCGCGCACTTCGCGTCGAGAGTGATGACGCCGTAGTTCCATGCCTGTCTGCGGTAGACCACGGACGGTGCTCCGGTGGCTGAATCCACGAAGAGGTAGAAGTCGTGGCCGACGAGCTCCATGTTGTCGACGGCGTCGTCCAGGGTCATCGGTTCACCGGAAAATACCTTGCGGCGAATCAGGACCGGCGAATCACCGGCAGGCACGTCGTCCGGGGAGGAGTACGGGTCGACGTCCTCCGGGCCCGCCTTCGGCTCGTGGGACGTCGGTTCGATGGCCGGCGTCTCGAGGTAGATGGGTTGAGCGGTATCGGCCGGCTCGAGGTCGGCTGTCGCGACGCGGACGGCGAGCGGAGTGTGCCTGCCGTGGTGGACCTTGCGGCGATCGCGTGCACGGCGCAACCGCTCGAGTAGCTTCCCGTAGGCGAGGTCGAAGGCCGCGAACTTGTCGGCCGCCGATGCCTCTGCCCGAACAACCGGTCCCCTGCACATCACTGTGAGCTCGACCGTGAGCGAGGTGTCCGCCGAGCGTGCACTGGGTTCCTTGGTGATTTTCGCGTCGATGCGCTGTACCTTGTCACCGAGCTGCTCTATCTTGTCGATCTTCTCGGTAGCGTACTCACGGAACCGGTCTGATACCGCCAGGTTCCGGCCATTGATCACAAAATCCATGGTGCCCTCCACATCGCTAAGTGACACAACGGCGGCCGAGGCGTAGAGCAGAGCCGCCGCCGACGGGTACGTGTCGTCACTGTGGTACCCATACTTCACGGTAGTTCACAGGTAGGTTTTATTCACCCCTCCATGCTCCAAAACTTCGGGTAGTTCGATGGACCTGCCTGGTGCTTCCGGCGCCGCGGAGAATGAGCCGGGACTCCGTCCGGGTAGGGCACTGCGGCCGCCTCCGGCAGGAGGGGAGGTGGCCGCCACGACGACGGCCCCCAGTACGCTGGCACCGCTGGAATGGAGGACGCGGTACACCTCGTTGATCGTCGCGCCCGTGGTCAGGACGTCGTCGACGATCACGCACGAGCGCCCGGCGAGGCGCTTCCGGCCGCGCTCGACGGCGGTCATCGAGAACAGGACGTTCGTCCGCCGTCGTCGTCTGCCGAGGCCCTTCTGCCCGCCGTTCCAGCCCGCAAGGGCCGTGGCCATGCCCCCTCGGACTGCGGCCCGCACACTCGTCCGGGCGAGCGCGGTCCCGAGCCTCGTCCTGGCCGGAACCTGCTGGACGGCGGGGACCAGCACCGTACCTGCGGGCAGAGAATCTGCCCGATCGAGCCGTGACAGAAGCAGCATCAGGGGGTCGTACCCACGGCGGCGCCTGGAGGAGGAACGGCCGGGAACAGGGACCAGCAGGACGGGGTGTTCCGCCGATGCCTGAATGCCCGCGAGATCGGCGATCCCGTGGTGCAACGCTCCGGCCAGGGCCGCCGCTACGGGAGATCCGATGTCGACGTGCCCGTGATTCTTGTACGCGAGCAGGATCCCGGAGACGGCCCGGCCGTACCGTCCGGCGGCGATCACGGGCAACGGCCCGAAGGAAGGAGGGGTCGTCCGGGCGTGAGGCCCGGCATTGGGCCGGGCCCGGAGGGCAGGTCCGAGAGCCGAACTGGGTTCGACATGTTCGCCCGTCGTCGTTGGCCGGTGGACACCGGGCGGTTCGACTCCGGGCAGTTCGACGCCGGGCAGTTCGACGTCGGGCAGTGACTCAGCGCCGGCCTCGGCCCGAAAAGGCCGCGAGGTAGCACGCCGGAAGGCGGCGAGGCAGTCCGGGCAGAGGGATGTGTCCCATCTGCCACAGAGCACGCACGAGGACGGCAACACGAGGGATAAAAAGGCTGCGACCGCTGCTGCCACGCGCCGGTATGGCGGACCGAACACCATCCGGTCCAGCAGGTGAAGGGGATCAGGGGACATCTGCCCAGATCATCACGCCTCCACGGCCGCAGAGACGGCGGGAAGCTCTATGTGGACATTGTCAGCCGGGGAACGCCGGATCGACGACCTTGAGTTCCTCGTCCACCCAACTCGTGCCGATCCGCCGGTAGAGCGTGTCACCGGCCTGGGCATAGAACGTGTCCTCGGCATCCGAGCCTGCACTGATCCCGAGGACACCGACCAACCCCGCCATTGCCTCCTGCTCGCCGCTCAGCTGAAGGATCAGAGGAGTTGCTTCCTCACCGGCGCCGAGGGAGGAGGCGACGATCGTGCTTTGGCCGGCCCACTTGGCCGTCTCGATGGGCCTACCGGCGGGTCCGGTGACAGGAAGCGACAGGGGGGTGGTGAGAGTCTGCGGAGCCCCCTGCGCGGAGCGCGTGATTCCCGCGAGCAATATCTCGCTCGATCCTCCACGGTCCGTCACGAACAACGCTCGGGACCCGTCGCGGGAGATGCGCAGGTCCTTGACGCTCCGGTCGCCGAGCCACCCGGCAGCGAGGGTGACTGCGTCTGCCTCCGTCCCGCCCGGTGGCAGGGCGAGGATTTCGCTCCGACCTCGGGCGGAGCGCGCCGTCCAGACCCAGTTCTCGGGGTCGAACGAGGGCTGCGTCAGGGCAGCACCTGCAACGACCTCGCGCACCTGGCTACCCGGTGCCGTGACGAACAGCGCGGTCCTGTCAGCTCTGACGAAGGAGTAGGCGCTTCCCGAGACGGACGTCGCGGGAGCCTTCGGCTCGAACTCCGACACGGACGGCAGACCGTCGATCGGGACGATGGCGCCGTTTCGGACGCGCACCAGCTCGCCCTCGGCGATCGCCACCTGTTCGCCCCCGACATCCGGCGTGAGTTCGGGCACGATGAGGTCGGGCACCTCCTCTCCGAGCTGGATGGGCTGGCCGCTGGTCATCTCGACCGATGTGACGTCATTGAGGCCGACGAGATTGACCTGGAGCTGCTGGTTCATCTGCTGCAGTCCGAGGTCGGTCGCGTTCTCGAGGACCTCCGGCGAGAGTTCGACCGATGCCTTGCCCGAGGTGATGGGGATCGAGTCCCGGGCCAGGGTCACGCCCTCGGGGAAGGCGCTGGTCACCGAGCCCTGGAGGTAGGGAGCGGGACCGGCGAGCATGGTACCGACGATGCGCGCCGTCACGCCGGTGCGTCGCACGAACCAGCGGGCATCCGGTACCCAGTAGCGATAGTTGCTGCTGTAGAAGTAGAGGCTGTGCGAGATCAGCAGGTCGGTGGCACTGCTCTGCGCGATCATGATGCCGTCAGGAATCTCGTCGATCCGCCACTCGCCGTTGGCCTGCACCATGCGCACGCCGAGGGTCTCCGTCGAGGGGGCCGCACTGTTGGTCCGTACTCCCCTGGAGTCGACGGTGCCCGTCGTTTCGAGCTGGATCTGGTAGACACCCTCGGTCTCGCGCTTCTCCACGCGTGGATCGGAACGGAACAGGACGATCCGCTCCTCGGGCTGCCACGTCTCCTGCAGTTCGGGGGTCAGGAACTGCCGGGCGACGCTGTAGCCCTCGCTGGCGCCGGTTCCTGCCGTGATGAAGTCGCGCAGGATCCGCTCCGGAGTTGCTCCGGGCGCGGGCCCTTCGGGATCGAACACGGGGGCGACGACGTCGGGCTCCCCCTCGGACGCCGAGATGACGCCCACCGGCCCCGTCGTCGGGATCGCCGAGCACCCTGTGAGCAGGAGGAAGCAGACCACCAGCAACGCGGCGACGAGTTCCTGCGCACGGTTGCCTGCTGCGCGTACCCGAACGGCTTCGACCGCTGTCAGAATGTCAGCTCGCACTGCCCTGCCTCGTTCCATCCCCGATGTCGTGTCCTGAAAGAGCGGTGGAACCCTCCGCGCCCGGCGCGTCACGGTGGGAGCCCGACGCCTCACGGTGCGGCCCCGACGCCTCACCGTGCGGCCCCGACGACGGCGGCAGCGCGAGGGGTGAGGACGTCAGCTCGGTACCCTGGCGCCGGGGCAGCGTGAAGCGGAAGCATGCGCCGGCTCCGGGATCACCCCAGGCTTCGAGCCATGCACTGTGTAGCCGGGCGTCCTCCATGGCGATCGAGAGTCCCAGTCCACTGCCACCGGTGGTCCGGGCCCGCGCCGGATCAGCCCGCCAGAAACGGTCGAAGGCGCGAGAGGCCTCGAGAGGCGTCATGCCGATGCCATGATCCCGCACGGCGACGGCAACGGCCTCCGGGTTGCAGGCTATGTGGATTTCCACGGGCCTGCCCTCGCCATGCTCGAGCGCGTTGACGATCAGGTTGCGGAGGATGCGGTCGATCCGGCGCCCGTCGGCGTCGACGACGCACATCGTCTCCGTCGAGACGATGACGAGGTCCGATCCGAGCCGCTCGGCCAGGGGGTGGGCGCCGTCCATTGCGTGCTGGACGAGCTGGACGATGTCGACGGACTCCGCCTCGAGCACGGCCGCGCCGGCGTCGAACCGGGAAATCTCCAGCAGATCGGCGAGGAGTGCCTGAAAGCGCTCGACCTGGTCGAAGAGGATCTCCGCCGACCGCTTGTTGACCGGGTTGAACTCCTCACGCGCGTCGTGCAGCACCTCGGCGGCCATCCTGACGGTGGTCAGCGGCGTCCTGAGCTCATGGGACACGTCGGAGACGAAGCGCTGCTGCATCTGGGACAGCTGGGCCAGCTGGGTGATCTGGTCTTGGAGGCTACCGGCCATGTGGTTGAAGGAGGCTCCCAGCCGTGCCACCTCGTCCTCCCCTGTCACCTCCATACGCTCCTGGAGCTCACCGGCTGCCAGTTTTTCGGACACGGCTGCAGCGTGGCTGACCGGCAGGACCACGCTACGAGTGACGTACCAGGCAATCGCGCCGATGACGAGGAGGAGGACCACGCCGGCCAGCCACAGCACCCGATGGATGTCATCGAGGGTCGACTGCATCGTCGAGAGATCGTAGTAGACGTACAGCGCGTACGGCGTCTGCTCGGGCGGGAGTGCCACCTGCGTGCCGAAGGCGAGGCCCGGCGCGTCGGTCGCTCCGCTCTCCGTCACCGGAATCACGAACGGGGCCCAGTAGATGTCCTCACCGGTTGCAACGGCCGACTGCAGGTCCTGCGGCAGCATCCGTGCCGTTGCGCCCTCCTGGCTCACCGTCGTCGAGATGAGGAACCCCTCGGCCGTGGATATCGGCACCAGCATCGCCTGGCGTGGGGCGTCCGAATCACTCCCGACCAATCCCGTGACGGAGTCCAGCACGAGCCGGCTGGTGGTGTCCGTGTCCGCCGCTGAGGAATTCCTGAAGACGGCCTTCTCCCGGTTCAGGGCCTCCGTGGCCTCGGCGCTGAACTGGTCGAAGCGCTGGTCATAGAGCGCGCCGGTGATCTGGTTGGACAGGAATCCGCCCACGGCCACGAAGGACACCGAGGTCAGCAGCATCGTCGCGACGACGGTCCGGAACTGGAGGGACCGACGCCAGCGGCGGGCGACCGAGCCCGCCAGGTTGCGCGCGCCCGACCGGGCGGCAGTGAGGCGTGCCGCGAGTGTCAGTTTCGTGGTGGCACCGTCCGCGCCCGGAGTGCCATCGTCACCGGAGTCAGCTTTGACGAGTCCCCGCGTTCCTGTAGCAGCACTGCTGGGCAGCCGTGCTGCGGGCACCGTCACGACAGCGGGACGGGATTCCGCGTCTTCCGGGAGCCCGGCTTGTCCGTCGACTGCGGCGGTGACGGGAACGGAAGCGCGTGCGCCACCGCTCCCCGCGTCAGCTCTGCCCGGCCTTGTAGCCGACACCACGCACCGTCAGGACGATCTCGGGTGCCTCGGGGTCCCGCTCGATCTTCGAGCGCAGCCGTTGCACGTGAACGTTCACGAGCCGGGTGTCGGCGGCGTGGCGATAGCCCCACACCTGCTCGAGCAGGAGCTCGCGGGTGAAGACCTGCCACGGCTTACGTGCCAGTGCCACCAGCAGATCGAACTCGAGGGGTGTCAGCGAGACCCGGGTGCCCGCGCGGTTCACCTCGTGTCCGGCGACGTCAATACTCACATCACCGATTCTCAGCGTCTCCGGAGCCCTCGACTCGGCGGGGCGGAGCCGCGCACGCACGCGCGCCACTAGCTCGGCGGGCTTGAACGGCTTGGGGACATAGTCGTCGGCACCTGATTCCAGGCCCCGGACGACGTCGGACGTGTCGGATTTCGCGGTGAGCATCACGATGGGGAGGTCCGATTCGGCACGGATCTGGCGGCAGACCTCGATGCCGTCGATGCCGGGAAGCATGAGATCCAGCAGCACGAGATCCGGGTGGGACGAGCGGAAGACGCCGAGCGCCGCCGCACCGTCGGCGCAGAACACGGGGTCGAACCCATCATTGCGGAGGACGATGCCGATCATTTCGGACAGGGCCTCGTCGTCATCGATGACCAGTATGCGAGCCTTCATACCCCAATACTGTCCCATCGGGGACGCAAAGTCCCACCAGCCCCACCGCAGGGAGGCCGGATCACAGGAGAAGGGCCTGGAAGCGGGGCGATGCGGGTGGCGACCGGGCGTGCTGCTGCCCGGCTGGGTGGCGGTCCTCACTATGATGCAGGAGGGGACGCTGACTCCATGCCTCCCGGCAGCATCGACCGAGGGGACGCTATGAGTGATCAGGTGAATGGTCAGCCGAACGACGCGACAGTGCCGGACGACGCCGAAGTGCCTCCCGACGGAACGACAGCAGGATCGGACACACCTGACGGCCGGGCCCCGACGCCGTCGCAGCCGTCGCAGCCGTCGGGCGGGACCAGCCGTGACGCGGGTCCCCCAGCAGCACCCTGGCAGTCCCCCGGTGTGAGCGGTGGCCCGAGTCCGTCCGGCTACCAGGGCCCGTCCGGCTACCAGGGCCCGTCCGGCTACCAGGGCCCGTCCGGCTACCAGGGCCCGTCCGGCTACCAGGGCCCGTCCGGCTACCAGGGCCCGTCCGGCTACCAGGGCCCGTCCGGCTACCAGGGCCCGTCCGGCTACCAGGGCCCGTCCGGCTACCAGGGCCCGTCCGGCTACCAGGGCCCGTCCGGCTACCAGGGCCCGTCCGGCTACCAGGGCCCGTCCGGCTACCAGGGCCCGTCCGGCTACCAGGGCCCGTCCGGCTACCAGGGCCCGTCCGGCTACCAGGGCCCGTCCGGCTACCAGGGCCCGCTCGATGCGGCTCCCCCCGCATCCGCCGGCGGTCGCCCCGCCACACAGGGCTGGGGCAACCAGTACCCGCCGCCCTGGCAGGGTGGCGGACCCTACGGCGGCCGGGGATTCCCGCCCGCCAACCAGTACCAGGCGCCACCCAAGCCGGGCGTCATCCCCCTGCGACCGCTCGGTCTCGGCGAGATCCTGGATGGGGCGTTCCAGGCGTGCCGCCGGAATCCCGTAGCCACCTTCGGCACCGCCATCCTCCTGCAGGCCGTCGTCGCGCTGGTGACGGTCCTCCTGCTCGGTAACCTCCTGTCCTCGGTCGAGGTGTTCGCGCAGGCGAATCCCTCGACCGACAGCATCATCGGCGCTGTCGCCGGCCTCGGGGTGTTCGCCACCGTGGCCGGCGTGGTGTCGGCCGTGGCGCTGCTCGTCCTGCAGGGGATCCTCGTCATCCCGATCGCTCGCGCCGTCATCAACCAGAAGACGTCCTTCGGCCAGGCCTGGCGGCTCGCGAGGGGCCGCATCCTCCCGCTGCTCGGCTTCGGCCTCCTGTCCTTCGCGGCAGGCCTCGTCGGGCTGCTGCTGCTGGTGGGCATCTCGGCGCTGGCCATCAGCGGGCTCGAGACGTACTCAGCCTTCGTGATCGTCCCGCTCGTGATCGGCGCCCTGGTGCTGATGGTGTGGATCTCCGTCAAGCTCGTCGTCGCACCCGCTGCCCTCATGCTCGAGGGCGTAGGTCCGTGGAGCTCGATCAAGCGGTCATGGCAGCTCACCCGCGGCAACTGGTGGCGGACCTTCGGCATCGTGGTGCTGACCAGCATCATCGTCTCGATTATCGCTTCGGTCATCTCCACCCCCCTCACCTTCGCGGTATCGCTCATCTTCGGTTTCAGCTCCAGCGCCTCCGCCACCCCCGATGCACTCGGATCGCTGCCCGCCCTCGCCGCAACCCAGGCCATCACTGCCCTGTTCACCGCCATCGGCTACGCCTTTCAGGCGGGCGTGACGTCGCTGCTCTACGTCGACCTGCGGATCCGTCGCGAGGGGTTCGACGTCGTCCTGATGCGCGAGCACGAGCAAGCCGGGTCCGGTCCCACGGATGTCCTCCCCGGGGGCACCACCGCGTTCGGGCACCAGCCCCGAAGGCCCGTCTGATGAGGACGACCGCAGGGCCAGCGCCGTCGTTGCGGAGTTCTCCGTGATCGGTGGACCAACTGCGTCGCTCACCCCGGACGGTGAGGAGGCACGTCGCCTCCTCGAGGAGGAGCTCGCCAAGGCCGCTTACGTGGAGGCACAGCCCAACGTCTTCGAACGGGTCCTGGCGGAGGTCCTCCGCGGGATCGCCAGAGTGTTCGACGGCATCGGCGGGCTGGGGGCGGGGCCCGGGACGCTCGTGGTGGCGATCGGCGCGGCCCTGATCATCATCGTCGCGATCGTGCTGATCAAGCCCAGGCTCAATGCCCGCGGCCGGAAGGAGGATACGGCTGTCTTCGATGAAGGAACCCGCTATTCCGCGGCCCAGCACAGGAGCCGAGCCTCTGCCCTGGCATCCGCGGCGGACTGGAACGGCGCCGTGGCCGAGGTGCTGCGCGCAATCATCCGTTCCGCCGAGGAGCGGCTCGTGATCGCAGAACAGCCGGGCAGGACGGCGACAGAGGCGGCCGTCCAGCTCGGGGGTGTCTTCCCGCCGCTCTCGGCGGACGTCGCATGGCTCGCCGACCTGTTCAACGAGACCGTCTATGGAAGCGGCAAGGCCAGCGGCGAGGAGTACCGGCGCGCTGCCGCCGTCGATGATCGCTTCTCGACGGAGCGGCCCGAACAATCCGTGCACGCCGAGGGCTCGACGACGCCGGCGGCACCGCAGTGACACGGGACCGGCGGCAGGGCCCGGCACCCGTGGACCCGGCTCGCGCATCGCCCTCCGATGCACCGTCACGGCGGCAGGACTCTCCCCGCACGACGACCGGGCGTGCTCCCGATCAGCCCACCCAGGGCCGCGAGATCATGGGCGACGGCAGCAGCGCACGCGCCACGGCCCGGGTCCGGGCGAGGCGGGCCCTTCCCCTGCTCATCGGTGCCCTCGTCCTCGCGCTGATCCTGATCATCAACCTGCTGCCCGGTTCCGAGGAGGACGATGGCGCCCTGTCCCCGGGCAATCCGGCCCCACAGGGAGCAAGGGCGGTTGCGGAAGTCCTGTCCGACCAGGGTGTCGACGTGGTCCGGGCCCGGTCCTTCGAGGACGCGATGGACGCCCTTGCGGACGGGCCCGCCACCCTGTTCCTCAATGATGCCCGGCAGTATCTCAGCGCGGATCAGGTGGCCGAGCTGACGGACGAGTCGGACCGGGCCGTCCTGGCTGCCCCGAATAACCGGCAGCTGACCCGGCTCGCCGACGTCTTCGCGGTGGTCGGGCCGACTCCCTTCACCCTGAGCGGCGATTCCCCTGCCGTGACCGCCCGGTGTGCCGATGCTGACGCGACGGCTGCGGGCAGGCTCGCAGCCGACGGGACGGTCTACGCGGGAAGCGTCGAATGCTTCTCGCAGGAGGTCGAGGGAGCTGCAGAGGAGGGAGGTGCGGAGGACGGTTCTCCGGACACCCGTGCTGCGGAAAACGGCTCAGGAGACGCCGACGCAGCAGATGACGGCGCGACAGGAGGCCTGTATGTCACGAGCAGTGACGGCTCCGTGGCCGTCCTCGGTGCGCCGGACATCCTGTCGAACGGGTCCATCACCGAGGAGGGGCACGCGGCACTCGCTCTCCGGTCGCTCGGATCCTCCCCGACCCTCGTATGGTACGAACCGACCGGTGCGGACGTCGTCTCGATCGGCGAGGGCATCGATCCGCGCACCCTCCTGCCACCGTGGGTGGACCCGCTGCTGGTCTGGCTCCTCATCTGCGCCCTCCTGGCGATGGCCTGGCGGGGACGGCGCCTGGGTCCGCTCGCGGCCGAGCCGCTACCCGTCGTCGTCCGCGCCGCCGAGACGGCGGAAGGACGGGCGCGCCTCTACCAGGACTCGCGGTCCATCGGCCACGCGGCCGCGAACCTCCGTGCAGCGACCCTCGCCAGGATGGCGCGACGGCTGCGCGTGGGCCGCTCCGCCTCTTCGCTGGACGTCGTGGCTGCGGCAGCACGCCACTCGAGCCGGCCGCGCGTCGAGCTCGAACAACGGCTGCTGCATCACACCCCGACCACGCATCGCGACCTTGTGCTGTGGGCACAGGAAATCCTCGACCTCGAGAAGGAGATCACGTCACCATGACCGACACCGAAGGTTGGCAGGACGATACCGGGCAGCCGGCGACGGCGGGGCCTCCGCGCGGAGCCCACCAGGCCACCCGGGTCGAGGAAAGGGTGCCCCAGGCACCCGGGCAGGAGGACGATGACAGCCGGTCAGCGCGGGCCGCATTGCTGCGCGTGCGCGCGGAAGTAGGGAAATCCATCGTCGGCCAGGACGCGGCCGTGACGGGGCTGCTGATCGGGCTGCTCGCCGACGGGCACGTGCTGCTCGAGGGCGTTCCGGGCGTCGCCAAGACCCTGCTCGTCCGCACCCTCGCCACAGCCCTGGACCTCGGCACCAAGCGTGTCCAGTTCACGCCGGACCTGATGCCCGGTGACATCACGGGCTCCCTGATCTACGAGTCCAGAACCTCGGAGTTCACCTTCCGCGAGGGGCCGGTCTTCACGAACATCCTGCTCGCCGACGAGATCAACCGGACCCCGCCCAAGACCCAGGCCTCGCTCCTCGAGGCCATGGAGGAACGGCAGGTCTCCGTCGACGGCGTCTCGAGGCGGCTCCCGTCACCCTTCATCGTCGCCGCGACGCAGAACCCGGTCGAGTACGAGGGCACCTATCCCCTGCCCGAGGCACAGCTCGACCGCTTCCTCCTCAAGCTCACCCTTCCGCTGCCCGGGCGTGACGACGAGATCGAGGTGGTCCGCCGGCACAGCGTCGGTTTCGATCCCCGGAACCTCGGCGCCGCCGGTATCCGCGCCGTCGCCGGGGCGGAGGACATCGACCGTGCCCGCGCTGCGGTCGGACGTGTCACCATCGCCCCCGAAGTGCTCGCGTACATCGTGGACCTCGTACGCGCCACGCGGACCTCGCCGTCGTTCCAGCTCGGGGTCTCCCCCCGCGGTGCCACCGCACTGCTGAACACCTCGCGTGCCTGGGCGTGGCTGTCGGGCCGCTCCTTCGTCACACCCGACGACGTCAAGGCACTCACCCTTCCCGCGCTCCGGCACCGGGTGGCACTACGGCCCGAAGCGCAGATGGACGGGGTGGACGTCGATGATGTCCTCGTCAGCATCCTCGGTACCGTCCCCGTCCCCCGGTAGGACCGCATCCCACCCCTGATCCCTCCGCGAGGCATCGCTACCGGATCCGAGAGGAGTCCCTTTGGCCATCACCGGCCGCTTCGTCCTGCTGGCCCTGTTGGGCGTCCTGCCCGTCGTCCTCTACCCGGGTGCGACGTCGATCCTGCTGTGGGCCGCCCTGCTGGCCGCGCTCGCCGGTGTCGATGCCGCACTCGCCGCTTCTCCACGACGTGTCGGAATCACACGGACCCTGCCGGACAGCGTCCGGCTGGGTGAGCAGTGCAGCAGTTCACTCGTGCTGCGCAATGACACCTCGCGGATGTTGCGTGCAACCGTGCGGGAGGCCTGGCAGCCCTCGGCCGGTGCGGCGGATCCCGAGCAGGCCGTCGTCGTCCCGGCGGGCGAGGCGCGACGGATGACCGTGCTCCTCCGACCGTCACGGCGCGGCATCCTCCGGGTCGGGACCGTCACCATCCGCAGCGCCGGCCCGTTGGGTATCGCCGCCCGCCAGCTCAGTGTCCCGGCCCCGGGCGTGCTCCGCGTGCTGCCACCCTTCAACTCGAAACGCCACCTCCCCTCGAAGCTCCGCCGCCTGCGGGAAATCGACGGTCGGTCCGCCGTGCAGATCAGGGGAGCCGGGACGGAGTTCGATTCCCTCCGCGACTACGTCCGGGGCGACGACGTCCGGTCGATCGACTGGCGCGCCACCGCCAGGCGCCGCGACACCGTGGTGCGCACGTGGCGCCCCGAGCGCGACCGCCGCGTCGTCGTCGTCCTGGACACGTCCCGCACATCGGCTGCTCGGGTCCTCGACGAGCCGCGCCTCGACACCGGCATCGAAGCGGCACTGCTGCTGTCCGTCCTCGCCGAGCGCGGCGGCGACAAGGTGCACTTCCTGGCCTTCGACCGCAGGCTCCGCGCCCGCGTCGATTCGACGGCCAAGGGCAACCTGCTGAGCTCGCTCGTGACGGCCATGGCGCCGCTCGAGGCGGAACTGATTGAGGCGGACTGGTCCCGCCTGCCCTCGCAGGTACGCGCCGCATCGGCCCACCGCTCCCTTGTGGTGCTGCTGACAAGTCTCGATTCCGGCGCCATTGAAGAGGGCCTGCTGCCGGCGCTGCCGGGCCTGACCGAGCGTCACGTCGTCGTGGTCGCCTCCGTCCGGGATCCGCGCCTGGACGAGATGAGCGCCGACAGGTCGACGGCGGCCGCCACCTTCCGCGCGGCCGCCGCCGAACGCGCCCTGCTGGATCGCGCCGCCGTCGCGAACCAGATCCGACTCCTGGGCGCCGAGGTCGTGGACGCGGTGCCCGCGGAGTTGCCGCCCCAGCTCGCCGACGCCTACATCAGGCTCAAGGCCGCGGGGCGCCTGTGACGGACACACCCGCCCTCTGCTCGGGGATCCCCGGCGATCCGCACCTCCGGGTACACCGCCGGTTTCCGCGGTGCATCATGGTTGACTGGGTGTCCGAGCGACGGAAGTGGGCGGCATGATCTCGATCTACCAGCAGGCGATGGGCAGTGACTTCGGCCGCCTCCAGCCGGAGTTGCGCGAGTACTTCGGGATGCACGCGGGAAGCGGGGTGTCGGGTCACGGACGAGGCGTCTTCGACGTCGCCGGCTGTCCTGCGTGGTTCGCACGGCCCGCGTTCCGACTGACCACCCTCGAGAACGCCTTCTTCCCCGAGTACAACAGCGACGTGCCCTTCACCATCAGCAACTACCCGCATGTCGACCCTTTCGGCCGCCCGGCCCTCACCGCCCGGCGCGAGCTCGATTTCGGCACGGCCCTTCGCGTGTTCGAGGACACAACCTCCCTGCAGGACGGCGTCCTCACCGACTACGTGGGCCGACACCGCCGGATGGCCACCCTGCTCACCTGCACGGCGACCGACGAGGGCCACATCCGCATGGTGTCCTCCCGGACGCGGGTATTCGCCGGGCTCCGGCTTCCCTTGCCCGATGCCCTGGGGGCGCTCGCATACGTGGAGCAGTGGTGGGACGACGACGCCGGCGCCTTCCGCATCAGGACGCGCGTCGTGCATCGTCAGCTCGGCACGCTCCTCGTCTACGCAGGGCTGTTCGAGTACGCCACCCGGGAGTTCGACGGCGTCCTGCCCTCCGGTGCGGAACCGCGTCGCTGGGAACAGCGCGTCTGACCCTGCCGAGGGTGCACACCGGCGGCAAGGACCCCAGCGGAGAGGACCGCCGACAGGCGGGACCGCGCTATCCCTCCGCGCGGACCTGGTCGAGCGCGTCGGCAGCCTGCGCCAGGCGCGTGAGGACCCGGACGGCGTCGGTCGGCGACCGCACCTCGAGACCGTGTTGTGTCGTGGCGGTCAACGCGGCGAGCGCCTGCACGGGCAACCCGACCCGCCGCCAGGCGGCCAGCACCGGCTCGACGAGGGCGCTGACCTGCGGCACCGGGCCGCGCGGATCGAGGATCGCGAGCCAGAGCTCGCGGCCCGATTCGATGTCCTCCGCGAGCGCTTCCCACTGGCGGTCGGTGATCGACGGCAGGTGCAGGGCGAGTGCCGTGGCCGCACTGGCGCGGGCGGCATCGAGCGCGACGTCGGAGTCGCCGGGCGCCAGCACGGTACCCGAGGCTCCTGCGGCGACGACCGACGCCGTCACGAGGTCCCATGCCTCCGTCGCCTCACGCCGGTCGATGGCCCGCAGGCTGCGGTATCCGCTCGCGGTGGGCACGCGTCCGCTGAGGATCCTGTCGGCGTCGGGTTCGTCGAGCTGGAGGATCAGTTCGGCCCCGCGGGCCACGGACGACACCCGGCGCACGAATTCCCCGGCACCCGCAGCCAGTGAGGCGTAGAGCTCCCGCCGTGCGCCGTGATCGATCAGGACCCGTTCGCCGTTGTGCAGGTGCACGCCGGCGGCCAGCGACAGCGGACCCTGCAGATGCAGTTTCAGGCGGGGTGACGTGCGCTCCTCAGCCCCGGCGATGTCCCCGAGCGCATTGATGTCGGAGGACAGCGCGGACTCCGCACGCCGCTGGTCCTTGCCCGGCCGCTGCACGAGCCGCCACCCGTGGGGCTGGAGGTCGAAGGGCATCTCGACCAGGATCCCGAGCGTGCGCCCGATCTCGTCACTTCCCGGCCCGCGAGCGGCCAGGGACGGGAGGAAGGGGACGTTCGCCCCTCCGAGCTCGCCGCGCACGGCGCGATTGGCCTCGAGCGGATCGGTGCCGGGCCAGTCGCCGGCCGCCGTCCCCCGGACCGCGGTGGTTCCGTCCTCGTCAGCCACGGGCGTTGCCGGGGGGCGCCGTCGGACCGGAAGCAGAAGGGTCCGGATCAGAAGGGTCCGGACCGGACGTCGTCGCGGTGCCGCGCGCCCCCTCCGACGTGGGCCTGCGGTTCTCCGAAATGGCCTGGTGGTGGCGAATGACCTCCGAGATGATGAAGTTCAGGAACTTCTCGGCGAAGGCGGGATCCAGTTGGGCTTCCTCGGCGAGCATCCTCAGCCGGGCGATCTGCGCGGATTCACGCTGCGGGTCCCCGGCCGGGAGGTCGTGTTCGGCCTTCAGGTGTCCCACGCGCTGCGTGGCCTTGAAGCGTTCGGCCAGGAGGTACACGAGGGTGGCGTCGATATTGTCGATCGAGCTCCGCACGGAGAGCAGCTCGGCCATCACCTCGGGGGCTACGTCTCCTGCGAGTGAACTGGCTGCCGGGTCGAAGCCACTGCGTGGATGCGTCATGGGTCCAGTCAAGCAGAAGCCGGCGGGGCGGGGTGAACTGCGACTAGCGCTGCGCCGTGGCCGGCTCGGGGCGGAGCGCGGACCGCGCGGAGTCGATCGTCGCCTGCCCTAGTACCCGCGTGCCCTGGTACAGCACCACGGTCTGACCGGGCGCCACGCCCCGCATCGGCTCGATCAGGCGGACCATCAGCTGCGCGGCGCCGTCGGACAGTCCTACGCTGGCCCGAGCGGCGACAGGATCACCATGGGCCCTGACCTGCGCCATGCAGTCGAACTCCTCCCCCGTGGCCACCTCGTCGATGGGAAGGCCGGCCCAGGACACCTTGATGCCCCTCATCTCGTCGATGGCGAGCAGATGCTCCGGACCGACCACCACCTCGTTCTGCTTCGGGCGTATCTCGAGTACGAAGCGGGGCTTGCCGTCGGCGGCAGGCGTACCGAGCTTGAGGCCGCGTCGCTGGCCGACGGTGAAGGCGTTCGCGCCGGGGTGGCTGCCGATCCTCTCGCCGTCGACATCGAGGATGTCACCCTCGGTCATGTCGATGCGCTCCTCGAGCCACCCGCGGGTATCGCCGTCGGGGATGAAGCAGATGTCATGACTGTCGGGCTTGTTGGCGACGGACAGGCCACGCCGCTCCGCCTCGGCACGCACCTCGGCCTTCGACGGCGTCTCGGCGAGCGGGAACATCGAGTGCCGAAGCTGCTCGTGCGTCAGAACCCCGAGCACGTAGGACTGGTCCTTCGCCCAGTCGGCCGCGCGGTGCAGCTCCGGGTTGCCGTCGGCGTCGTCGATCACCTTGGCGTAGTGACCGGTGCAGACGGCGTCGAACCCGAGGGCGAGCGCCTTCTCGAGCAACGCCGCGAACTTGATGCGCTCGTTGCAGCGCATGCAGGGGTTGGGAGTGCGCCCTGCCGCGTACTCGGCGATGAAGTCGTCGACGACGTCTTCCTTGAACCGCTCGGAGAAGTCCCAGACGTAGTAGGGGATGCCGAGGATGTCGCACGCGCGCCAGGCGTCCCGCGAATCCTCGATGGTGCAGCATCCGCGGCTGCCGGTGCGCAGGGTCCCGGGCATGCGGGACAGGGCGAGGTGGACCCCGACGACGTCGTGCCCGGCCTCCACCGCGCGCGCCGCCGCCACTGCGGAGTCGACGCCGCCGCTCATCGCTGCCAGTACCCTCATGATGAAAAACCCGTTCCTGCCGTTTGGATGGTCGATGCGTGGCCGGCCATACCGGCCTTGCGGGCGCGCTCGTACGCCCCGCCGATTGCGTCCACCACGGCGTCAACGTCCTGCGCCGTCGATGTATGCCCGAGGCTGAACCGTTGGGCCCCGCGGGCTTCGTCCTCGGTCAGCCCCATGGCCAGCAGGACGTGCGAGGGACGCGGGACACCTGCGGTGCAGGCCGAACCCGTGGAGGATTCGATGCCCGCGAGGTCGAGCAGGAACAGGAGCGAGTCCCCCTCGCAGCCGGGGAAGGTGAAGTGCACATTGCCCGGGAGCCGCGCACCTTCGGGTGCCGGATGGGCGACGCCGCGCAGGACGGCTTCCGGTACCTTCCGGGATATGCCGTCGATCAGGCGATCCCTCAGCGAGGCGAGGCGGGCCCCCTCGACCGCGAGGTGCGCGACGGCGTCGTCGGCCGCTGCGGCGAAGGCGGCGATACCGGCGCCGTCGAGCGTGCCGGATCTGATATCGCGCTCCTGGCCACCGCCGTGCTGGACGGGAGTGAGGGCGACAGCGCGGCCGACGAGCAGCGCTCCGACTCCCACCGGCCCGCCGATCTTGTGTGCGCTCACGGCCATGGTGGCGAGGCCGGAGTCCGCGAAGGAGACCGGGAGGGACCCGAAAGCCTGGACGGCGTCGCTGTGGACCGGGATCCCGTAGCGCGCCGCCTCGGCGACGATGCTCTTCATCGGTTGCACCGTGCCGACCTCGTTGTTGGCCCACATCACGGTGACGAGCGCAGTGCGCTCGGGGGCGTCGGCGAGTGCGGCGCGCAGGGCGTCCAGAGAGACGACGCCTGTCGGGTCGACGGGGAGCCAGACGATCTCCGCGCCCTCGTGCCGCCCGAGCCACTCCACCGTGTCCTGCACGGCGTGGTGCTCGATCGAACTGCAGATGATCCGGGTGCGTGCCGCGTCCGCCGATCGCCGCGCCCAGTACAGGCCCTTGATGGCGAGGTTGTCGGCCTCCGTCCCGCCGGAGGTGAAGATGACCTCGGACGCATGGGCACCGGCCGCGGCGGCGATCGTCTCCCTGGCCTCCTCGACCGAGCGCCGGGCGCGGCGACCCGAGCCGTGGAGGGAGGAGGGGTTTCCACTCCGGCTGAGTTCGAGGGTGAGAGCGGCGAGCGCCGGCGCCGAGATCGGCGTGGTCGCCGCGTGATCGACATACACGGGCATACCTCGATTCTACGGGCGCCGCGCGGCCGGGCCGATTCCGGTGGCGCCCGTCACGCCGGCCCGCGGCTACGGGAACGCCCGGTTTACGGTGGTATGAATGCAGGGTGGACAGTCAAGCAGCGGCTCCTTCCTCTTCCGGCACCTACCTGCCCGGTCTCCGGCATGCGGTGCACACCTTCGGCACGCGCACGATCGACTTCGACCGCCAGGTCGCCCTGATGGCGGTCGTCAACCGCACACCGGACTCGTTCTTCGACGGTGGTGCGACCTACGCGCTCCAGGCGGCCGTGGACGCAGCGCTCCGGGCGGTCGACGACGGCGCGGACTGGGTGGACATCGGCGGCGCTCCGTTCTCCCCCGGAGAACCGATCCCCGCCGCGGAGGAGGCCGAGCGCATCGTCCCCGTCATCAGTGCGGTCCGCGACGCATCCGACGTCATCATCTCCGCCGATACCTTCCAGCCCGAGGTCGCCCGCCAGGCACTCGCCGCCGGCGCGAACGTCGTCAATGACACGACCGGGCTGCGGGACCCCGACATGGCGGCCGTGGTCGCCGAGGCCGGCGCGCACCTGGTCATCACGCACAGCCTCGCCGCACCCCGCACGGTGTTCCCGAGACCCACCTACGACGACGTCGTGCAGGAGGTCTCGGAGTTCCTCCTGCGCAAGGTCGACGAGGCCGTCCGGCTGGGCATCCCCGAGGACCGCATCCTCCTCGACCCCGGACACGACCTCAACAAGAACACGCTGCACTCCCTGGAGATCACCCGCCGGTTCGCCGAGATCGCCGGGCTCGGATTTCCGACCCTCGTCGCGGTCTCGAACAAGGACTTCATTGGCGAGACACTCGACCGGCCCAAGCGGGAACGCGTCGAGGGATCGCTCGCAGCCGCCGTGATCTGCATCCTCGGCGGGGCCCGCGTGGTCCGCATGCACAACGTTCCGGCGTCCCGCGCGGCCATCACCATGACCGAGGCGGTCCTCGGCTGGCGGGAACCCGCCTACCTCCGCCACAACATGGGCGACCACAACGAACCGGCGGCACCATGATCACCTCCCTCATCCCCTCCGCACCCGGCGCCGCTATCGGCGACGACGCCCTGCATCGCATCTACGCGTACCCCGCCTCGGACAGGCCGTACGTCCGGTTCAACTTCGTCGCGGCCGCCGATGGCGCGGCGACGAGCGGAGGGTTCTCCGCCGGCCTCGGCAATGACGGCGACAAACGCATCTTCACGGTCCTCCGACGCCTCGCAGACGTCGTGCTCGTCGGAGCGGGGACCATCCGGACCGAGGGGTACGAGGGTGAGCTGGTCGACGACGACGCGCGGTCCTGGCGTGGTGCGCACGGGCTCGGCGAGCATCCGGCCGTCGCCGTCATCTCGGGGAGCCTCGACCTCGATGCGACGAGCGGATTCTTCACGCAGGCGCCTGTCCGTCCCATCATCTTCACGTCGTCCAGCGCCCCCGCAGGAAAGCGCGCCGCGCTCGAGGCCGTGGCCGACGTCGTGGACTGCGGCACGGACACGGTGGACACATCCGCAGTCCTCGCCGAGCTCGAGCGGCGCGGTCTCCTGAAGGTCCTGTGCGAGGGCGGTCCGGCGGTGCTGGGCGGCTTCACCCGGTCCGACGCCGTGGACGAGCTGTGCCTGTCGATCAGCCCCCTCCTCGCGGGCGGCGACGGGCCACGCATCTCCTCGGGCGACAGCCCGGGAGACGCCGTCGCCCTGACGCTCGCCTCGCTCCTCACGGAGGAGTCCGCCCTCTATACGCTGTACCGGCGGGCCTCCTGAGTCCGTCCCGGAGAGAACTTACCGGGCGGCTGCTCCGTTGTACCTCTGCCTGCACTTCCCAGGAAACGCTTCCCGGCATCCGAGCAGCAGGCGGACAGGGCTGACGGCTTTTGTCCGGACCCACCTGTGCCTCTAGTCTCAGGTGGTATCGGGCAGCGGCCGCTCCAGGCCGACGTCGGGTCCCGGTCCTGCCGGAACCGCAACTCCCAGGAAAGGCCATCCATGGCAGAGGCACCACGGAAGTCGTACTACGACGTCCTCGGTGTGTCCCCGGAAGCCGACGCCAAGGCCATCAAGGACGCCTACCGACGTGCGGCACGTACGGCCCATCCCGATCTCGGTGGCAGCGCCGCCCGGTTCCACGATGTGGCCGTCGCCTATGAGGTCCTCAGCGACCCACAGCAGCGGGAGCGCTACGACGCCGAGACCGGCCGCAGACGCGCCACGCCATCCGGCGCTCCCCGCGCGGATGCCGGCCCCGGCACCGGCTCGGCGGCATCTGGCGCACGGCAGTCGACGCGAACACGCGTCGAGGACGAGGAAGCCGCCAAGGCACCCCCGAACTACCTCCCGCCGTTCTCCCCGTCGGCTCCCCCGGCCGTACCCCTGATCCTCGCCGGGAAGCAGGTGCATGGCTCACCCCGGCAGCCGGGCATGTTCGGAAGGCTCAACGGGGGCGTCCGGGCCAGGATCGACGGCGAACTGAGGACCGCCGCACTGCTCGAACGAGCCCTGCTTCCCACCTACCCCGCGGCTCGACTGGTCAACGGGGTCGAGTTCGACGACCGGGACGACACGGCAGCAGGACATGTGCTGCTCGCCGGCTACCGGATCGCCGTCATCGACTCCTTCACCGCGCCACCGGGCAATTTCTCCTGGGACGGCCGCTCCCTGCGCCATCAGGGCCGACCGATGGATTACCGCATGACCGTGACCGTGCGGGCCGTGCAGGATCTCTTCCCGGACTTCAACGTCGCCGGCTGGGTGGTCATCCACGGCGCGCCTGATAATCCCTTCGCCCCGGTGATCGACGTACCGCCCGGCTTCGACCGGTCATCGCCGAACCTGATCCAGGTGGTCAATGCCGGTACCGCCGTCCGCACCATCCGGTCGTTCCTGGCCTCGGGTCCGACGCCGAACGTGGTGCAGCTGCCTGTGCTCGCGCGATTGCTCGCCGCGGCCGGAAGCTAGGATGGAGCGGTGTTCCGCATCCTCTTCCACACCCCCGAGATCCCGGGCAACACCGGAGCCGCCATCAGGCTCGCCGCCGTCGCCGGCGCGGAACTACATCTCGTCGAACCCCTGGGGTTCAGTCTCGAGGACTCGAAGCTGAGACGGGCCGGACTGGACTACCACGACCTCACCGTCCTCCACGTCCATGGGACGCTGGACGACGCCTGGGCCGCACTGAAGCCACGGCGGGTTTTCGCGTACACCTCGGACGGGGATGTGTCCTACACGGACATCGCCTATGAAGCCTCGGACGTGCTCATGTTCGGGCGTGAGTCCGACGGCCTCCCAGCGGACGTCAAGCACGACGAGCACGTCACCGCCCGCGTCCGGGTTCCCATGCTGCCCTCGCGCCGTTCGCTCAACCTCGCCAACACCGCATCGATCGTGCTCTACGAAGCCTGGCGCCAACAGGACTTCGCAGGTGCGCAGCGATGATCGACGTCTAGGAGCCCCCATGCCCGCTCGCCATGCCGCAGCACTGCCCAACGGCGGCGCGGAACACTTCGACCTCCTCGCGCCCGCCGTCTGGAACCCGGTGAGCAACGCGGTCGTGGCCGCAGCCGACATCCTGCTGGGCGAGCGGGTCCTCGACGTCTTCGCCGGCACCGGCACCGGCACGGTGCCCGCGGCTCAGCTCGCGGGCCCCGCCGGTCACGTCGATGCCGTGGACCGTTCCTCCGCGATGCTCGACCTCGCGGAGGCGAAGGCGGAAGCGCTTGGACTCGAGAATGTCTCCTTTCACTGTGCGGATCCTTCCGAGTGGACTCCCGGCGCGCCGTACGACGCCATCATCAGTTGCTATGGCCTTCTCCTGCTCGACGACATGGACACCGCGATGGACCGCATCGTCCGCATGGTGCGTCCTGGCGGACGCGTGGCGCTCAGCGCCTGGGACGACAGGGCGCTCGAACCCTTCGGGGACCTTCTCCTCGATTCCATCCGCTCCCTCGGGACCACCCCCTCCGGCGGCGCCGCTTCGATCGGCCCGTCGGCCACTCCGGTCTTCGTCGAGAACCGCAGGCGCCTCGCATCGGCCGATCGTCTGCAGGAGTGGCTCGGCGCCCGGGGCCTCACCGACGTCACGGTGGAGAAGCTCGGGTTGGCCGTCCCCCTCGATGCCGACCATGCCTGGTCCCTCGCGCAGGGCAGCGGCTATCGAGGGTTGCTGCCGCGTGATCCTGACGCGCTGGAGCGTGTCAGGGATGCTCTTCTGGACCGGCTCGGCGAGGACTTCGTCCTGAACGCGGACTCACTGATCGCCGTCGGTTCGTACCGGACGACCGAGTAGCACGACGCGCCGGGCCATCCGGGGATCTACCTGCTCCGAATGCCTGGTGTCAGCAGTTGACCGCGGACCGGCAGGAGTAATGGAATGGTGCTATTGCAGCAGGGACGTGTTCGTCCCCCGCAGCACGACCCTCCCGATGCTGTTCGGTTCGAGGCGTCCGGCGCTTTATGCTGGAGCCCTATGGAAACGCCACGAGTAAGCCGGGTCAGTCCCATCGCACCCGCAGACGAGTCGGCCATTGATCCCAGCGCCGGTCCGACCCTGACCGATCTCCTGTTGCGCATCGCACGGCAGGACCGCACGGCCTTCGCGCAGTTCTACGAGCAGACGTCGAAGCGTGTGTACGGATTGGCGCGGCGAGTGCTGATCGATCCGGACCTGAGCGAGGACGCCACCCAGGAGGTCTACCTCCAGGTCTGGAACACCGCCGATCGCTTCAACCCGGCCCTCGGCAGCCCGATGGCCTGGCTCATGACCCTCGCTCACCGACGCGCTGTGGACAAGGTGCGCTCGGAGCAGAGTGCCACGGATCGGGAAGCCCGTTACGGGGCGGCAACCCAGACCATCGATCACGACGACGTCGTCGACACCGTCACCCAGCGCCTCGAGGCGGAGGGTGTCGTGAGGTGTCTCGACACTCTGACGGCCACCCAGCAGGAATCAGTGAAGATGGCCTACTACGGCGGGCTCACCTACCGTGAGGTGGCCGAGAAGCTCGGCGTCGCGGTACCGACCATCAAATCAAGAATCCGCGATGGATTACTCCGACTCAAGACATGCCTAGGGGTGATCTGAGATGCAGGACAAGGATATGAACAGACAATTTGCAGATGACCTCGAGACGGATCTGGCCCGCGGCCATGTCCTCGAGTGGGCCGAGCTCTACGCACTGGATGCCATCAGCAGCGAGGAGCGCTGGAACATCGAAGCGTTCCTGGAGGACACGGACCCGACGATCAGGACAGCCTTCACCGAGCGGGTCCGCACCTGTCGGGAGACGGTGACGTCGGCCTACGCGACCGACCAGGTGGAGCCTCCGGCCGACCTGTTCGAACGCATCGTCGCGCAGCTCCCGGGGGCGGACACCAGTGCCGGCGGGTCGGGACGACCGGCATCGCCGGCGGCAGTCGAAGAAGGTGATCCCGCTCCCTCGGCAACAGGAGGGCCCGGAATCCAGGACGAGTTGGCGAACCGACGATCCGCTAAGGCTTCCATGTCCTCCCGGGCCGCCCGTTGGGCCGTGGGCGCAGCGGCGGCCGCAGTGCTCGCCGTCGGAGGTGTGACGATCGCCCAGAACCTGCAGCAGACCACCGTCGAGCAGCAGGTTCTCGAGGCGTCGGACGTCAGGACCGAGCAGTTGGCGCTTCAGGCCGGAGGGACCGCGGAACTCGCCGTCTCCAGCAAGCAGGATGCCGCCGTCGTGACACTCAATGGAATACCCGCTCCCGCCGAGGGGTTCGTGTACCAGATGTGGCGGATCCCTGCCGACGGAACGGCGCCGGTCTCCGTGAGCACCATGACCGGGGACGACGTCGCCGGTAGCGCGGTCACCGAACTACCCGAGATCAGTGGCTTCAGTGCCATCGCCATCACCGTGGAGCCCGAAGGCGGATCCGAGACGCCGACACTGCCGATCGTCGCCGAAATCCCACTCGGCGCGTAGGTTCCCAGCACGATAACGCACCTCTCAGCCCCGTCGATCCTTCGGCGGGGCTGATGTGCTTAATCCCTGGCGGGCGCGGTGTGGGCGCACCTGCGCCTAGAAGCCTGCGATGGTCTCGTCCGTGTTGACGCCGACCACGTGGAAGGCCTCCGCGCTCCGTCCCTCCGGCAGGCCGCCCCGCCGGGCGTTGTCCTGCAGGATGGCGCGAACTCTGGACTGCATCCGATCGACGTCCGGGTGCTGGCTCCGATGCGCGGTGATGGCAGCGAGCTTCTGGTCCTCGAGCCCGGTCACGTCCACGAAGCGGTTCTCGTGGTGCGACGGCGCTCCGTAGAACCACAGCCACGGAACACGGTAGCTCCGGAGGCCAGCCGCCTCCAGCTCCGGATACGCGAAGGGATTCTCCACGGCCGGGTATACCGCCCGGGTCACGGCCTCCCCGCACGCGAGGTGATCGGGGTGGCTCTTCTGGATCCGGTCCCAGCTCCGTTCGGGATGCATCGACAGGACGACGTCGGGCCGGACTTCCCGCATGCGGCGTACGATCCCGCGGATTACGGTGTCCGTCGGCTCGAGGAACCCGTCGGGTTGCCCCAGGAATGTCACGTCGGTGACGCCGACGATCGCGGCGGCAGCCCGCTGTTCCTCGCGACGGAGCTTCGCGAGGCCCGGTCGGTCCTCGTCGGAAAATCCTCCCGCATCACCGTCCGTCAGGATGCAGTAGCTGACCGACACACCCGCTGCGGTCCACCCGGCGATGGTCGCCGACGCACCGAAGTCGATGTCATCGGGGTGGGCGGCGAAGACCAGGACGCGCTCGGGCGAAGCCTGCGTCCGTTGTCCGGCCGACACCCCTACAGCCCGCGCTTCCGGATCTCCTCGGTGGCCTGCGGCAGCACCGTGAAGAGATCGCCAATGATGCCGAAATCCGCGATTTCGAAGACGGGCGAATCGGCATCCTTGTTGATCGCGACGATCACTTTGGACGTCTGCATACCGGCTTTCTGCTGGATGGCACCCGAGATGCCGGCCGAAATGTAGAGCTGCGGTGACACGGTCTTGCCCGTCTGGCCGATCTGGGCCGAGTGCTCGATCCACCCGGCATCCGTCGCTGCCCTCGATGCACCGACCGCCCCTCCCAGTGCGTCCGCGAGGTCCTCGAGCGGACCGAAGTTGCCGTCCACGCCTCGGCCTCCCGCAACGATCACCCGGGCCTCGGCGAGTTCGGGGCGTCCGCTGACGGGCTTGTCCGTCCGTCCGGTGATGCGGGCCACGGCCGGTGGTATCTCTACCGGGATCTGCACTTCGCGGGGTGCCGATGGGAGGCCCGCCTCGACGGCCTCGAAGGTGTTCGGCTTGACCGTCAGGATCGTCACCCCGGTGGTCACACGGCAGCTGACGGTGTAGGAACCAGCGAAATCGGCCTTGGTTGCCGTCAGGTCACCGTCCAGGGCGACGACGTCCGTGATGACGCCGGACTCCAGCCGGACCCCCACACGTGCGGCGATCTCCTTCATCTCGTGGGAGTTGCCGAGTAGGAGGATGCCTGCACCGGACACACGCACGGCCTCGGTGAGGAAGGCTGCCTTGCCTGCCACGAGCACGTCGGAGACAGCACCGGAATCAGGACGGTAGACCTCCTCGACACCGTACGAGCCGACGCCGTCGAGGTAGGCCTGATCGGCGTCACCCGCAAGTGCGACGACGACGTCGCCGAGGGTGCCACCGAGCGAGAGGAGTTCGCGCTCGCTCTTCGCGAGGCTCGCCCCGGCATGATCGAGGAAGACGAGGACTGTGGTCATGGCGGGAACTCCTGGGAAGAAGGGCGGGTTGGGTCGGAGCGGACTAGAGGAGCTTCTGCCCGGCGAGGAAGTCGACCAGCCGGATGCCGGCATCGCCTTCGTCCGTGATGACGATTCCCTGGCTGCGGGGCGGCCTCGGTGCAGCGGCCTCGACCGTCGTCCACGAACCGGCCCGTCCCACGTCGTCGGCCTGGAGCCCGACGTCGGAGAGGGACAGTACCTGGATCTGCTTCTTCTTGGCCGCCATGATGCCCTTGAAGTTCGGGTAGCGCGGCTCGTTGATCTGGTCGGTCACCGAGACGAGCGCAGGAAGGGGCGCTTCGATGGTCTCGGCGTAGGTGTCGTTGTCGCGACGAGCGGCGAGTGTCCAGCCGCCGTCGCCGGGCGTGAGGTCCAGGGACGCGGCGAACGTGACCTGGGGCAGGGCGAGCCGTTCGGCGAGCTGAGCCGGCACGAGGGACGTCTCGCCGTCCGTGGACGCCATGCCCGTGAGGATCAGGTCGAAGGGACCGACACGCTGAAGGAGCGCGGCAAGGGCTTTGGAGGTGGCCGAGGCGTCGGAGCCGTTCAGGGCGTCGTCGGTCAGGTGGACGCCGTCGTCGGCTCCTATCTGGAGTGACTTCTTCACGGCGGCAACAGCGCCGGCAGGCCCCATCGTGATGGCAGTGACCCGGTGTCCGGCGCCCGCTCCCCCATGCGCCTCGACCAGCTGGAGGGCCGCTTCGAGGGCGTACTCGTCCAGTTCGGAGAGAATACTCTCGGAGCGGACGGTCGTCAGGTCGTCACCGCTGATATGCCGGTCGAACTGCGCGTCGGGAACATGCTTCACCAGGACCGCTATGCGCAATCCTTGTGCTGGGGCCTCGTCCATGAATGACCTTCCTCGTTCCGGGATCTTCCCACCGACTAGCTAACCACAGAGGGCTGACGCTCAACGCTCATCGGGATACCTACGAGCTCCGACATGAGCGCCGTCGTGCCTGCGCCTGCGCTCCCTCGTTCAACGAACAGGAGGCGGTCCCGGATCCGGGACCGCCTCCTGTTCATTCCCGCGCGGGGTGCTGACTGCTACGGGGTGGGCGCCTGGGCGAGGGTGACCTCGATGGTGCGTGACTCGCCACCGCGGAGGATCTCCACCGGCACCTGCTGGCCCACGGTCTGTACCCGTACCGCCGCCGTCAGCGACTCCGGGTCGCTGATCGTGTAGGTGCCGACCTTGGTGATGACGTCGCCCACCTCCAGCGACGCGCCCTCCGCCGGTGACCCCGGCTCGACCGACTCGACGAGCGCGCCCGATGAGAAGCTCGAGTCGCTCTGCGCCCCGCCACTCGGGGCGGCCGTGACGCTGACCCCGAGGAAGCCGTGGGTGGCCTCGCCATTCGCGATGATCTCCTTCGCGATGCGGTCCGCATAGTTGATGGGGATGGAGAATCCGACGCCGATGTTGCCTGTCGACTCCCCGGAGCCGCCCGAGGCGATGGCGACGTTCACGCCGATGATCCTGCCGTCCGCGTCCACCAGCGCGCCTCCGGAGTTACCCTGGTTGATTGCGGCGTCCGTCTGGATGACGTTCAGGAAGATGGAGCCCTGCGACTGCGTCGGTTGTTCGCCCGAGCCACCCGGGGGCAGGAAGTTGAAGCCCTCGCCGTCCTCGGACTCCGTACTGTCCGGCTGCTCCTCCGGTACGGCCGACGAGGCGACGCTGATGGTCCTGTTGAGGGTCGAGACGATGCCATCGGTGACGGTGCCGCTGAGACCCAGCGGAGCACCGATCGCGATCGCGGTGTCACCGACGTTCAGTTCGTCGGAGTCACCGAGGGTGGCGGCGGTGAGATCCAGGGCGTCGACCTTGATGACGGCGAGGTCGCTCAGCGGATCGGTTCCGACCACGGTGGCCGGGAAGACCCGGCCGTCGTTCAGCTTGACCTCGATGGTCGGTTCCGACACCTGACCGCCCAGTGTCACCACGTGCGTGTTGGTGAGGATGTGACCGTCGGTGTCGAGGATGATGCCCGATCCCGAACCGCTAGCGCTCCCACCGCTGACCGCGATCGTGACGACGCTCGGCGAAGCGGTGACCGCGGCACCCGTGATGGTGTTCACGTCATCGGTGTTGTTCACCACGACCGACTCGGGTGGTGCCTGCGATGTCACGGGGGCCGCGCTGGTATCGAGCGCGTTGAAGCCGGCGGTGGCCACGCCACCGCCGATGAGCCCTGCGACGAGGACGCCAGCGGCGAAGGTGGCGAGCCCGACGCGCTTGCGGTCCTTGACAGCAGTCCGGCCGCCGGCGTCCTGCATCGGGTGCCCGTAGCCGCTCTGCTCGCCGTAGAAAGGTTGGTGGCCCGCGTAGGCGGGGTGCGGTGCGGAAGCGGCCTGGTAGCCCTGGTGACGTGGATCGGTGTCCGGGGCGGGGAAGGACTGATGCCGGGCCGTCGGTGGATCGGTGCTCGGATGAGCGGCTGTATCGGAGTAGTCCCCCACTGTATCCCCACGGTGCTGTGCCTCGGGGGAAGACCCGCCAGCCCCTGCCGGCTGCTCGTTCGTGGACTGCTCATTGTTCCAGCCCGTCCCCCAGGACGGCGGGGTCTGCGGCTGCGGGGGCAATGGGCGGTCGGAGTTGCCCTGTGAGCCGTGCTGCTCGTTCATGGGAGGTCCTTTCATTGCTGTTAACCACATCCTGGCAACTCCTGCTGACCGTCGAGCATGCGTTGGCTGTGCGGTTTCTGTGAAGTGTCTGGGATCGAAGGGCGCCCTGGCTCCTTCGGTCGAAGGAACCGGCTGCGTCTCCAGTATCCTCCGCGCGCCGTTCCTCGAGGTCAGAGGATACGAGTCGGCCCGGCAGGGATCACCTATCGCCGTCGCCGTGCTAAGGGGACGGCCACCGATACCGGCTCGGATGGCGACCCCGTGGCTTTCGCTAGGGGCACAAGGCGCGGTGGTGGACGCCCTCCCACCCCAACCATAGAATCGGAAGGACAGGGAGCCTCCGGCGTCCACCGACCCCGGTCCTGGGATCGGTGAGGTCCGGAGGACGTGCTGAAGGGTCGAAAATGCGAATGTTGAGCGGGCGCGCCTGCGTCACTGCTGTCCTGGGCGCCGTCGTGGTGCTCCCCCTGGTCTCGAGTGCCGCGGCATTCGCGGACCAGCCGATCACTTTCCCGTCCGGCGACTACGTGATCGACAACGCCGACGCCCTCACCGCGGGTGAGGAGACCGAACTCGAAGCCGCCATCGAGGACCTGCGGTCGCAGGAGGGCTTCACCGTGCGGGTCGCCTACGTCGACACGTTCGAGAGTCCGACGACCTCCAGCGACTGGGCCACGGCCACCGCGCAGCTCAACGATGAGACATCGAACGAAGCGCTCCTGGGCATCGCCATCGATCAGGGTCAGGCGACCTACGTCGTCGGCAGTGGATCGGCGATCGGCGGACAGGGCCAGTCGCTGTATGACCAGTACATCAGCCCTGAGCTGCAGGGAGGGAACTTCGCAGACGCCGGGCTGGCGGCCGTGCAGGGAACGGAAGAGGCGCTCTCGGGCGGCAGCAGCGGAGGGGGCGCGAACGGCGGTACCACGACGGGCACCAGCGGTTCCTCGGGAGGCAGCGGGCTCGGCGGCCTCGTCCTGGTAGGCGGGCTGGTGGCCGTGGCGGGTGCCGGCGGCTACCTGCTGCTCAAGAACCGTGGTGGCAACAGCGCACAGCGCAAGCGCGAGGAGTACGGCTACGGGCCCGTACCGTCCGCGACCGGCGAAGTGGTCGATCCGCTGGCCTCCGTCAGCGTGGAGGACCTGCGCAAGCGGGCGGGCAGTCTCCTGGTGGCGTCCGACGACGCCATCAAGTCCAGCGAGCAGGAGCTCGGCTTCGCAGAGGCGCAGTACGGCGCGGACGCCATCACCACGTTCTCCCAGGACATCGCCGGCGCGAAGCAGCACATGAGCGAGTCCTTCAAACTGCAGCAGCAGCTGGACGACCACATCCCCGACACCGAGCAGCAGCAGCGCCAGTGGCTCGGCGAGATCATCCGCCGGTGCGAGGAGGTCAACTCCTCCCTGCAGGCCCACAAGGCCGATTTCGATGCCCTGCGCGAACTGGAGCGCAATGCCCCGGAGGCCCTCGCCCGTGCGCAGTCGGCTGCCGAGCAGGCACGCCGGCGGTTCAGCGCGGCCGAGCAGGCCCTGCGGAACCTGCAGGGCCGGTACCTCGAGACCGCGACGTCGCAGGTTTCGGACAACATCGAGCAGGCCCGGGAACGGCTGAGCTTCGTCGAGAGCGCCGCTACCGAAGCGCAGTCCCGGATGTCGGCCGGGGATACGGGACGCGCCGTCGTCGCGGTCCGGGCCGCGGAGGAGGCGGTGCACCAGAGCGCCGTCCTCCTGGATGCCATCGACAAGCGCTCCGAGGAGCTGGGCGCGGCCGAACGCGAACTCGAACACGCGCTGCCGGAGACGGAACAGGACCTCGCTCAGGCGCAGGCCATGGACCGGACGGGACAGTACCGGGACCTCGCGGGGCCCATCGCGGCCGTGCAGTCGGCCGTCACGACGGTGCGTCAGGAACGGCAGAATCCCCGCAGCAATCCCCTCGCCCTGCTGCAGCGCCTCGAGGCCGCGCATGCACAGCTCGACGCCGCCCTCGGCGGAGTGCGCGACCAGGCGGAGAACACCCGCCGCGCCCAGGATTCCCTGCAGCACGCGATCATCGCCGCGCAGTCCAGCATCTCCGGCACCGCGGACTACATCCGCGCACGCCGTGGTGGTGTGGGCAGCGAGGCCCGCACCCGCCTCGCCGAAGCAGAGCGCAACCTGGACTATGCCGTCGACCTCCAGCGCTCCGATCCCGTCACGGCCCTGTCCCACGCACAGCAGGCCACGACGCTCGCGGATCAGGCCGCGCAGCTCGCCGAGCAGGATGTGGACGGCTTCGGCCGCGGCGGCATGGGCATGGGCGGCATGTACGGCGGACGCGGTGGCGATGGCATGGGCGGCGCACTCCTCGGCGGCATCCTCCTCGGATCCATCCTCAACGGTGGCGGCTTCGGCGGCGGCTTCGGGGGTGGGTACGGCGGAGGCGACGGCGGTGGTGGCTTCGGCGGCGGCGACGGCGGCAGCTTCGGCGGAGGAGGCTTCGGAGGGTTCGACGGCGGGGGCGGCGGCTTCGGGGACTTCGGAGGGGGCGGCGGCGACTTCTAGGACGCTCAGCCTCCTCCAGCAGCAGGACGCAAGGACTATCACGAAGAATCGAAAGGGAAATCAATGGTAAAGCAGTCAATTTTCGGCAGGATCGCCCAACTCACCCGAGCCAACGTCAACTCACTGATCGACCAGGCCGAGGATCCGCAAAAGATGCTCGACCAGATGGTCCGCGACTTCACGAACAGCATCGCCGAGGCCGAGAGCGCCGTCGCCCAGACCATCGGCAATCTCCGGATGATGCAGGACGACTACAACGAGGATGTCGAGAATGCGCGCAGCTGGGGCAACAAGGCCCTCGCCGCGTCCCGCAAGGCCGACGAGTACCGCTCGTCCGGCGATGCCGCAGACGCCCAGAAGTTCGACAGCCTGGCGAAGGTAGCCATCCAGCGCCAGATGGCAGCGGAGAACGAGGCGAAGGGCGCCGAGCCGACCATCGCTTCGCAGACGGAGATCGTCGACAAGCTCAAGGACGGCCTCAACCAGATGAAGGGCAAGCTGGGCGAGCTCACGACCAAGCGCGACCAGCTCATCGCCCGGGCCCGCACCGCACAGGCGCAGTCCCAGGTGCACGACGCCGTCAAGAGCATCGACTTCATGGATCCGACCAGCGAGGTGGGCCGCTTCGAGGAGAAGATCCGACGCGAGGAGGCCCGGGTCCGCGGACAGCAGGAGTTGGCGTCGTCGAGCCTCGACGCACAGTTCGAGAGCCTCGAGGACCTCGGTGAGCAGACCGAGATCGAGGCTCGCCTAGCCGCCCTGAAGTCGGGGGCGGGCTCGCAGTCGGCGATCGGCCAGGGCGCAGGAAGCGGCGCGGACGCCGGTACGCCGTCGACCGCGGGTGAGACCACCTACTGACGCACCGCCCCTGACAGGGCGCCCGCATAGCACAGGGGAACCGCTGCCGCCCGGCTGCGGTTCCCCTGCTGTCCGGCCGGTTCCGCCCGCCTGCAGGCAGGTTAGATTGGCTCCATGGCTGTGACACTGGTGTGGTTCCGCGACGATCTCCGAATCTCCGACAACCCCGCGCTCACCGCAGCCGCGGACAGCGGGGACGACGTCGTCGCCTGCTACGTCCTCGACGAGGAGACGGACGGGATCCGGCCGCTGGGCAGTGCCTCCAAATGGTGGCTGCACCACTCACTCGTGGCACTGGATGCGTCCCTGACGGAACTCGGCATACCCCTGCTCCTCCGCCGCGGTGCCGCCGGAGACGTGATCCCCCGGCTCGTGCAGGAGAGCTCCGCTCACGCCGTCGTCTGGAACCGCCGGTACGGCCTGACCGAGCGGACCACCGATTCCGCCCTCAAATCGTCGCTCTCCGACCAGGGCGTCGATGCCACCAGCTATCAGGCGAACCTGATGTACGAGCCGTGGGAGGTCACCGCCGGGTCCGGTAAGGCCTACAGGGTCTTCACGCCCTTCTGGCGGGCCTGCCTCGCCTCCCGCACCCCCCGCAAGCCCCTGCCTGCGCCGGACGCACTGCACGGCCCCCACCTCGACTCCGACGACCTGCCCACGTGGGGACTCCTTCCCACCACTCCCGACTGGGCGGAGGGCCTCCGTGACACCTGGACGCCCGGCGAAGCGGGCGCCCACCAGCGGCTCGACGATTTCCTCGATGGGGCGGTGGGGGGATACAAGGACAACCGCAACCTCCCAGCCCTCCGTGGCACCAGCATGCTCTCTCCCCACCTTCGTTTCGGCGAGATCAGCCCGTTCGAGGTCTGGCACGCTGCGCAGGACCACAAGGATAGCTCCACGGCCGAGGACATCCGGGTGTTCGGCTCCGAGCTCGGCTGGCGTGAGTTCAGCTGGCAGCTGCTGTACTTCAATCCGGAGCTCGCCACCGTCAACTACCGCCCGGAGTTCAATGCGTTCACCTGGGAGAGCTCCACCGAGGCGGAGCTGAAGGCCTGGCAGCGCGGCCGCACGGGTTACCCCCTGATCGACGCCGGCATGCGCCAGATGTGGCAGATCGGCTGGATGCACAACCGTGTCCGCATGGCCACGGCATCCTTCCTCATCAAGAACCTCATGATCGACTGGCGCGTGGGCGAGAAATGGTTCTGGGACTGCCTGGTCGACGCCGATGCCGCGAGCAACGCTGCCAGCTGGCAGTGGGTCGCCGGCTCGGGTGTGGACGCCAGCCCCTACTTCCGCATCTTCAACCCGGTGCTGCAGAGCAAGAAGTTCGATCCGAAGGGCGCCTATCTCGTCCGCTTCGTTCCGGAGCTGGCGGACGCCGATAACGTGCACGAACCATGGAAGGGCTCGGCCCCGGGCTACCCGGCTCCCGTCGTCGACCTCAAGGAGAGCCGCGAGCGAGCCCTGAGCGCGTACAAGGCCCTGTCCGAGTCCTGACTTCCCAGCCCGGTGGGGGCCGACGGGCGTCACACCTCCGCGGGAGGCCCTGCATCACCCCGATTCTCTCGGACACAGCAAGAAGCCCGGCCCTCCCGAAGGAGAACCGGACTTCTTATTCGTTGCGGGGACAGGATTTGAACCTGTGACCTCTGGGTTATGAGCCCAGCGAGCTACCGAACTGCTCCACCCCGCGGCGTGTAACTAACGTTACCGGCCGCGGGGCCCCGAGGCAAATCGGGCAGCTGCCCGACTCCCCCCGGCTACTGCCCGGCGCCTCCCGAAACCCGTTCCTCGGCATCGAGCGCCCGCTGCAGGGCGTCCTGCAGGCGGTCCTGCGCCTCCCCATAGGCAGCGAAGTCGCCGGCTGCGAGGGCAGCGTTGCCGTCCTGGATGGCGGTGTTGGCGTCGTCCAGGGCCGTCCGCAGGTCTGCCGCGGGATCGCCCGTCGTGGTGCCGGGCGTGCCTCCCTCCGAGGGGCTCGGAGTAGGAGTCGGCGTCGGAGTAGCTCCCTCGCCGTCCCCTTCTGCCGGTGCCGCCGGATCCTCGGGGGTCTCGCCGACATTCTCGCTGTCGCCGGTCGTGGCACCCGAGTCACCGCCGAACACCTGGTCGAGGGCCTCTGCGAGTGTCGGCGCGAAGCCGACGTCGTCGCCGAAGCTCACGAGTACGCGCCGTAGAACCGGGAACGAACTGCTGCCCGAGGACTGCACGTACACGGGCTGCACGTAGGCGATACCCCCGCCGATCGGCAGGGTCAGCAGGTTGCCGTTGATGACCTCGGACGCACCCTGCCGCAGCAGGTTGAGTTCCTGCGAGACAGTGGTGTCCGAGTTGAACAGGTTCTGCGCCTGACCCGGACCGACGACGGAGTCCTGCCCCGAGCTGTCCAGCAGCGTCAGCCGCCCGTAGTCCTCGCTCTTGACGCCGTCCTCGCCCGTGCCGGCATCACCGTTCGCCGCGAGGAACCCGTACAGCACGTTCCTCGGGGTCTGGCCCTGCGGTACGAAGGGGATGTACGGCGTCGTCAGGGAGAAGGCAGCCTTGTCCTGGTTGGGCATCTGCAGGGTGAGGTAGAACGGTGGCTGGCGGTCCGTCGTCGCCGCAGCCGCCGCGCCGTCGGCACTCCCGCCCGGATCAGCAGGCACGTTCCAGGCCTCGCTGTTGTTGTAGAATTCGTCCGTCTCCGTGACGTGGTACTTCGCGAGGAGTTCACGCTGCACCTTGAAGAGGTCTTCGGGGTAGCGGACGTGTGCCATGAGGTCGGCCGACATCTCGCTGAAGGGCTTCAACGACGACGGGTACACCTTCTGCCAGGACTTCAGGACGGGATCCTGGTCGTCCCAGGCGTAGAGGTTGACTGATCCGTCGTAGGCGTCGACCGTCGCCTTGACCGCGTTGCGGATGTAGTTGACCCGCTCGGCGGGCAGTGCCGTGGCGAGACCTTCCGCGGTCTGGGAATCCTGCGTCGCCGACTCGAGCTCCTGTTCGGTCGAGTAGGGGAAGTTCGCGCTGGTGGTGTAGCCGTCGATGATCCACTTCACCCGGCCGTCGACGATCGCCGGGTAGCTGTTGCCATCCAGGGTCAGGTACGGGGCGACCTTGCGGACACGGTCCACCGGGTCGCGGTCGTAGAAGATCTGGGACTCACTGTTGACCTGATCGGAGAGGAGGAGATCGGTGGACTGGAACTTCAGGGCGTAGACCAACCTGTTGAAGGCGTTGCCGACGTCCGGTCCACCCTCACCACTGAAGGTCGTCCGTGACTCTGTGTCGGAGTTCTCGTTCTGCGGGCGGTCGATCTCGGCGGGCGCCTGGCCCTCGGGAGCTCCGACCACCGAGTATTCCGGCGAATCCTCTCCGAAGTAGATGCGGGGCTCGTAGGTCGATTCGTCGCCGAGAACGCCCGTGGAGGGGATGCCGGACTGCAGGAAGGACGGGCGTCCGTCGGGCTCGACGGTCGAACCGGCGGCGGCGACGACGCCGTAGCCGTGGGTGTAGAAGACGTGCTCGTTGACCCAGCCGTCCGGGACGCCGTTGGTATCGAGTTCGCGGACCGCGATGACGGTGTCCTGCACCTCTCCGTCGATCTCGTATCGGTCGACGTTGAGGGTCTCGGGGAACTGGTAGTACTGCCGGAACTGCTGGAGCTGGCTGAAGGCGTCCGAGACGAGGTTGGGATCGAGCAGGCGGATGTTGGCCGTCGTCTCGCCGTCGTCGCCGAGGGCTCCTACCTGCGGAACGCTCTCCGGCGCGTAGGGCTCCACCTCTACCTCATCCAGGCCGTAGGCCTCACGGGTCAGGTTGATGTTCCGGTCGATGTACTCGCGCTCGAGGTTGAGCTCGGACGGACGGACCTGGAAGCGCTGCACGATGGACGGGTAGACGCCGCCCGCGAGGAGTGCGGTGATGATGAGCATCGCCGTGCCGATGAGCGGCAGGCGCCAGCGACCGATGAAGGCCGACGCCACGAACAGGACCGCGACGATGATGGCAGCGACCGCGAGGATGGCCTTGGTGGGGATGACGGCGTTGACGTCGGTGTAGAGCGCTCCGGCCCATGTCCCCTGGTTCAGGAGGGTGTCATAGCGGTCGAGCCAGTAGTTGACGCCCTGCAGGACGAGGAAGAGGGCTGCGATGACCGCGATCTGAATGCGGGCGGCCTTCGTCGTGAAGAGGCCCTTCTCCTCGAGGCGGATGCCGCCATAGAGGTAGTGCGTCAGGATCGTCGCGATGGCGCTGATGATGACGACGCTGATGAGGAAGCCGACGACGAACTTCAGGAACGGCAGCGTGAACATGTAGAACCCGTAGTCCATGTTGAACTCGGGGTCCCTGGTGCCGAAGGGAACCTGGTTCAGGAACAGCAGCACCTCCTGCCACTGCGAGGAGGCCGCGGTGCCTGCGAAGGCTCCGAGGACCACGGGGATACCGAGCATCAGCAGGCGGCGGATGGGCTCCAGCTGCGCCTGGTACCGGTTCAGGTTGTCCTGGACGGCACTGTCGGGCGCGTAGATGGGCCTGCTGCGGAACGCGATGCGGAGGCTCAGGAAGACGGCCCCTGCCATGACGAGGAACGCGACGACGAAAAGGACGATCCTCGACAGGTTCTCGGTCACGAACACCTCGAGGAACCCGACCTGGTTGTACCAGAGCACGTCGGCGTAGACCTGCGACAGGTAGACGAAGGCGATCACGATCACCGCCACGACGATGATGGTCGGGATCAGCGGACTGCGACGCCGACTCGTTGATGCACTTGCTGGGCTCGGCCTACTGCCGAACGGACGGTCTGGTCCGGATGTCACATCTACCTCATCGTTAGCTGCTGCGGGTCACGACGACCGGTATCCCGCGTCGCTCCCCCGGCCCGCACGCGGACAGAGGACGGCGTGCAGTTCCGCCCTTCGTGCTTTCATTCTGCCCTGTCCACGCTCAGGCGGACCAATTAGGTTCCCGCCTGCCACTGGGGAGGCACGATCGTCATCCAACCGTGTCTTACGTCGTCGTGGTCCGGCCACGTCAGCCGGAATCCATATCAGCAGGCCGGGAGCCCGGCAGGATCCGCACCGGAACCGAGCATCTCGACGGCCTCCACCGCATCATCGATGGTCTCCACCTTCACGACGGTCAGCCCGTCGGGGATGTTGTCCACCACCTCGTCGCAGTTCTCCGCGGGGGCGAGAAAGAACTCGGCACCACCGGACCGTGCACCGACAAGCTTCTGGGCAATACCGCCGATGGGACCGATAGCCCCTACCGAGTCGATGGTCCCGGTGCCCGCGAAGTGCCGTCCCCCCGTGAGGTCCCCCTCCGTCAGGCTGTCGATGATGCCGAGCGCGAACATGGTTCCGGCGGAGGGTCCGCCGACGTTGTCGAGCTGGATCGTCACCTCGAACGGGAAGTCGAAGGTCGAGGCCAGGAGGATCCCGAGCTGGAAGTCGCCCTCGTCCGACTCCTTCGGCAGCACGGACACGTCGAGTTCGGCTCCGTCGCGGACGATCGAGAGATCGGCCGGGGCACCATCGGCGTCGCCCAGCGTGGCACGCAGGGTCTGAATGTTCTCGATCGGCTTCCCGTCGATGCTTCGAAGGACGTCACCCTTTTGCAGTGCACCCTCGGATGCGGAGTCCTCAGCCAGGCCGGCGACCGACAGTTCCTCGGTGAAGTCGATGTTCTCGTGGGACAGTGCGGCTGCGATCGCCGATTCCTGCGACGAGGTCATGGCGACGGCATTCTGCTCTTCCACCTGGGACGACGTCGTGCCCTCCGGGTACACGAGTTGCTCGGGCAGGACGTTCTCGTTCGGATTCGCCCAGGCGCGGAAGGTGTCCAGGACATTGACCTGGCCATTCGGACCGCCGCTCACGAATACCGTGGTGAGGTCGAGCTCGCCCTCGGGCGGGAAGGTCTCCCTGCCCTCAACCCGGATGAGTGGCTGCCCGTTCACCTCGCCGATGGTGTTGAAGGTGGGGCCCGGCGATTCGATGACGTACGGCGAGGGGAGGAGTACGGCGGCCGCACTCAGAACGACGGCGAGACCGCCTGAAACTGCCATCGCTCGGAATCGCGGGTCCCGGGGCTGCGCGGGTTCCCCGGGGCTGTAGGTCTCGAAGTGAACAGGCTGCGTCACTGCGCTTCTCTCTATAGGGCGGGCCGTGCGACGGCGCACGATGCACCCTTCCGGCCTTCCCAGAATAGACGCTCCGGCCGACACCCCTTCGGACGGGACACCGGAGGAGACGCCGCAAGGAGCCTCCACTGCCGGTGGAGGCTCTTCTTCCCCACCCGCTGCAGGCACTCGGCACCCACGAGCGGCGCACTTTGCCCTGAGCGAACGATCCAGCGCAGGTGGGACACCTCCCATCCCGGGCCGGTAGCGTGATCTCCACAGCCGGCACGGATGGCGTTACCACTCCTGCCCGGACCCGCCAAGCTACAACCAGGACCGGTGGTATCAGTGACCAACCCATCCAACCCCCCGAACGGCGACGACGACACGCCCCAGGACCCGCTCTCCGAGATGCTGGCGAAGATGTTCGGCGGTGGCGCCGCAGGGTTCGACCCGCAGGAGATCGCAAAAGCAGCGGGCCTGCCCTCGGACCCCGCAGCCATGGCCATGATGATGCAGCAGGTACAAGCCATGTTCTCCACGCCCAGCGATGGCCCCGTGAACTGGCAGATGGCCCACGAGCAGGCGAGGCGGGTCGCCGCTTCCGACAACGACCCATCGGTCACCTCCCTGCAGCGCAGGAGCGTCGACGAATCCCTGAAGCTCGCCGAGATGTGGCTCGATCCGGTGACCACCTTTCCCAGCACCGGTCAGCTCGGCCGCGCCTGGTCGCGTGCAGAGTGGGTGGAGGCGACCATGACGACCTGGCGCCGCCTCACCGAACCTGTTGCCACGAGCATCGCCAAGGCCCTGTCCGACGTCATCTCCGAGCAGCTGCCCGATGAGATGAAGTCGATGATGGGCATGATGGGTGGACCGGGCTCGATGCTGCAGAACGTCGGAGGTGCGATGTTCGGCATGCAGTTGGGACAGGCCGTGGGCGCGCTCTCCAAGGACGTCGTCGGCTCGACGGACATCGGCGTACCCCTGGGGGACGGCCGGATGGCCCTCCTGCCGGCCAACGTAGCGGCCTTCGGCCAGGGACTCGACATCCCCGAGCAGGAGGTCCAGCTCTTCCTCGCCGTACGGGAGGCGGCGCACGTGCGCCTGTTCACCCACATCCCCTGGCTCACCGGGCACCTGCTCGGCAGTATCGAGCGTTACGCCCGGGGGATCCACATCGACATGACCAAGATCGAGGAAGCCGCGCGCGAGATCGATCCCACCAATCCCGAAAGTCTCCAGGGCGCTCTCTCGCAGGGCGTCTTCATGCCTGAGCGCACGCCCGAGCAGGATGCCGCGCTCGTGCGGCTCGAAACGACGCTGGCCCTCGTCGAGGGTTGGGTCGACGAGATGTCAGCAGCGGCAACCGTGAACCTGCCATCGGCGGGCGCACTACGCGAGATGGTTCGGCGTCGCCGCGCGACCGGCGGCCCCGCCGAGCACGCCTTCGCCTCGCTTGTCGGCCTGGAACTGCGGCCGCGACGCCTGCGCGACGCCGCTGCCCTGTGGTCACTCCTCACGGCGGAACGCGGGATCGAAGCCCGTGACGCCCTGTGGCAGCACCCGGACCTACTGCCCACCGCTGAGGACCTCGACGATCCTGCCGGCTTCTCCGAGCGGCGGAGGTTGCTCGAATCGTCCGACGCCGACGTCGACGCAGCCCTCGAACGCCTCCTCGCGGGCGACTTCGAGCCGAAGGAGGAAGCGCCCTCCGATGACGCCGACGCGTCCCAGGAGGATCCCGATGTCGATCCGGACGCGGGAACGGGCGACGGCGGAGCTCCCACCCGCTGAGTCCACCATCATCGGGCACGGCTACCTCGGTACCGCCTCTGAAGAAGGTACCGAGGCCCAGCGCTTGTTCCAGGCAACTCGCAACGGGCGTGCTGAATGCCGTGGTGCTACTGACCGTCCTTCTCGCTGGGCAGGTTCCGCTGGGAAGCGAAGGCAGCGCCGTCGAGGAACGCCTTCGCCGTCCCGGTGTGCGGGTAGGACGCCAGCAGACTCCAGAAGACTGCATTGTGCGAGGGCTCGATCAGGTGCGCCATCTCGTGCAGGATCACGTAGTCGGTGACCCACTCGGGCATTCCCTGCAGCCTGTGTGACAGGCGGATGGACCGGTGGGCGGGGGTGGCGGACGCCCACCGCGAGTTCTGGTTGGTGACCCAGCTGATCCTTCCGGGAATGCCTCGACCGCCGAGATAGCGACCGGCTAGTTCTTCCGCCCGCTGCAGAAGAGCCTGCACAGGCGCGTCGTCCTCGACGGGAGGCGCATCGAGGTACTTGGCGGACAACTTCTCCACCATGCGCTTCACCCAGTGACGCTCCTGGCTCGCGGAGAAGTGGCCGGGGATGGAGATGCGGATGACTCCATCGCGGATGTCCGCACTGACGGTCCGCTTCCGGCGGGCTGATCGCCTCACTTCGACCGGTAACGGCGTCGGAGCGAGGGCCCGGCGTGGGTCAGGAGTTGTCACTGATGATTTCGAGGACGGCCTCGCCGTACCGCTCCAGTTTGGACGAACCGATCCCCGCGAGCTCCCCGAGTTCATCGAGTGATTGCGGCCGCGCTTCGGCGATCGCCACGAGCGTCGCGTCCGTGAACACGACGAACGCCGGAACGTCCTTCTCCCGTGCCTCGACGAGCCGCCAGGCACGCAGCGCCTCGAACGTCTCCTCCTCATAGCTCGCCGGACACTCGGCGCACCGGCCGATCTTCCGTTCGGATCCCGTGAGCAGCGGTCGCCGGCAGACCCTGCATACCGCCGGCGCGGACGCCTTCCGGTTCGCTTTCGCCCGCGGCTGCCGGAAGGTGGCCTGTCCGGCGGTCGCAGGGCGCAAGGCATCCAGGAAACGCGACGGCTTCCTGGAGGCGCGCCCGCCCGGTGAACGGGACGTGGACCAGGACATCGCGAGGTGGACGCGGGCCCGGGTGATCCCGACGTAGAGCAGCCGGCGTTCCTCGTCGACTGCCTCCTGCGTGTCGGCGAAGGAGATGGGCATGAGCCCCTCGCTCAGCCCGACGAGGAAGACGGCATCCCACTCGAGCCCCTTGGCCGAGTGGAGCGATGCAAGGGTGACACCCTGTACCGTCGGCGCGTGCTGCGCCGCGGCCCGCTCCTCGAGTTCCGCAACGAACGACTGCAGGGTGAATGCCTCGGGGCCGCGCACCCTGTTGAGTTCGTCGGCCAGGCCGACCAGCGCGGCGAGGGACTCCCATTTCTCCCGCACCGCACCTGAATTCTGCGGGGCAACCGTCGTGTAGCCGAGCGAGGCGAGGACGTCGCGTACCTGCTGGGGGACGTCCTCGTCGCCCTGCGTCCGCGCTGCCGCCCTCAGCTGGAGAAGAGCGTCCCGGACCTCACGCCGCTGGAAGAAACGCTCGCCGCCGCGCAGCTGGTACCCGATGCCGGCACTCGCCAATGCCTGCTCGTAGGCCTCCGACTGACCGTTGGTGCGGTACAGGATGGCGATCTCGCTCGCCTTGACACCCTGATCGAGCAGCACACCGATGCGTCGTGCGCACTCCGCGGCCTCAGCCTCGTCATCGCTGCACTCGGTGAACACCGGTTCCGGCCCCGCGGGCCGCTGGGCGATCAGTTCCAGGGGTGCCGACCAGGTGGTGCCGGTAGCCCGCCGATCCGCTTCACTGCTCCTCGCCGCCAGGAGCGTGTTGGCGGCGCGCACCACCTGGGGCGTGGACCGGTAGTCACGCACCAGCTTGACCACCTGCGCACCCTCGTAGCGCTTGGTGAAATCGAGGAGGTGCCGGGACGTGGCGCCCGTGAACGAATAGATGGTCTGGCTGGCATCTCCGACGACGCACAGTTCGCGCCGCTCTCCGAGCCAGAGGTCCAGCAGGCGCTGTTGCAGCGGGGAGACGTCCTGGTACTCGTCGACCACGAAGTGGCGGTACTGCGACCGCACCGTCGCCGCCACCTTCTCGTCGTCTTCCAGGATGGCGACCGTGGTCAGCAGGACGTCCTCGAAGTCGATGAGGTTCCTGTCGATCTTCAGGTCCTCGTAGGCCGAGAAGATGCGGGACACGGTGATGAGGTCCATGCCTGCCGGTTCGGCCCTCCCTGCGGCCGCTGCCGCATAGGCATCAGGCGTCAGCATGGAGACCTTCGCCCATTCGATCTCGGCTGCGACGTCGCGGATAGCGGCCCGATCGGTCGACAGGCGCAGGCGCCGCGCCGACTCGGCGATGAGCTGGGCCTTGTGGTCCACCAGCGCGGGCAGGGGCCCTCCGACGGCCTGCGGCCAGAAGTACTGCAGCTGCCGTAGAGCAGCGGCGTGGAAGGTGCGGGCCTGCACTCCACCGGCCCCGAGGTCGCGCAGGCGCGTGCGCATCTCAGCGGCAGCCCTGGCGGTGAAGGTCACGGCGAGTACCTGCTGCGGCTTGTAGACGCCGGTGTGCACGCCATAGGCGATGCGGTGGGTGATGGCGCGGGTCTTGCCTGTTCCTGCACCCGCGAGGACGCAGAGTGGGCCCGACAGCGTGCTGGCCACCGTCCGCTGTTCGTCGTCGAGCCCCTCGAGGATGCTGTCTTCGAGCAGTGTCCCGGACACTAGGGGCGCGCCTCCGACGGCTCCTCGTCCAGCGGTCCCCCGTACCAGCGCTCGATCAGCGCTCGGGCGATGGAGACGCCGCCGGCGACGGCGATCTTCCCGTCGCGGACCTCGGTGAAGAGCTGCTGCCTCGTGAACCAGCGCACGGATCTCATTTCCTCACGGTCGGGCACGGCGTCCGTGGTCACTGCGCGAGCCACGAAGCCGAGCATGAGCGACGCCGGGAAGGGCCACGGCTGCGAGCCGAGGTACTGCGGAGACTCGATCTCGATGCCGGACTCCTCCCCCACCTCCCGGATGACGGCGGCTTCCAGTGATTCACCCGGCTCGACGAATCCGGCCAGGGTGGAGAACCGGTCCTCCGGCCAGGCGACGGCCGATCCGAGCAGAAGTCGGTCGTCGTCGTCGATCACCGAGACGATGATCGCCGCGTCCGTGCGCGGGTAGTGCTCGGAATCGTCCTTCGGGCACTGGCGGACCCAACCCGCGGCACGCACCTTCGTCACCGCGCCGCACCGGGGACAGTGCGTATGCGTGGCGTGCCAGTTGGCGATGGCAGCAGCCTCGACGAAGAGGCCGGTGTCGCGTGCATCCAGCGAGGCCGCGATGTCGCGGAGGCCCAGCCAGTCCTCCTGTGGGGCGATTGCGGTGTCCTGCTCCTCGAGGACCGCGAGCACCACCGGCTGCCCTGCATCAGCGGCCCCCTCGTTGATCCGACCGAGGTAGACGATCAGGTCCGGCCGCGTGATGGCCGTCGGCGCGACGAGTCGGAGTGCACTCCCGGCAACGGGAGCCTTACCGTCAACGAGGGTCAGCACCCTGGTTCCGGCCGCATTCCACAGTGTGTCCAGGAGGCCCTCGGTGGTCCTTGCCTCACCGTCCCGGTCGGCGTCGGCACGTGCCAGCGGCAACGATCCGAGGGGAGGCAGCACCAGGGTGCGGAGGGGTTCGGTCATGGTTCTACGGTACGTTCTCACTCTCCCAAAACCCATTCCGGAAGGACCACGTGGAGGAGCAGTACAGCACCGAACACGAGTAGTGCATCTGGCGACTCGCCGCAATGGAACGGAGCGGGCAGGGTGAGAACGACCTACGGTGGAGCTTGTGAAACGGACACCCATGGAACTCGCCGCAATCGCCAGTGCCGCAGTACCTGGCCTGGCCCCGACGGGCGTAGCAGGCGCTCCGGACGACGTGGCGGACTTCGACTCCGCCCTGCTGGTGGACGACGCCGGTAAACAGTGGAGGGTCCGCTCGCCCAAACACCCCGAGGCCAGCATGCGCCTCGAGACCGAACTGCAGGCACTGCGTGCTTTCACACCCGCTGTCAAGGCCGAACTCCCGTTCCTCATCCCGCACATGGCCGGAAGCGTGCGACAGGGCAACCTCAGCACGTTCGTCTACTCCCACCTGGCCGGCAGCACACGTCCCCTGGATGCGCTCACTGCTGGCGGGCGCGCCATGGCTCAGGAACTGGGGCGCGTCCTGGCTGCGATCCACGAGCTGCCGAAGGACATGGTGCAGCGCGCCGACCTGCCCGGGTATGAGGCGAACGAATACCGTCAGCGCAAGCTGAACGAGCTCGACCAGGCCGCGACGACCGGCAAGATCCCCTCGATCCTGCTGCGCCGCTGGGAGCACGCGCTCGAGGACGTAGCTCTCTGGCGCTTCAGCCCCACGGTGATGCACGGCGACCTCCACGAGGACCACCTGTTGATCGCCGCAGGTCGTGTCTCCGCCGTGACGGGCTGGACGGACCTGTGCATCGGCGATCCCGCAGAGGACTTCGCCTGGCTGGCTGCTGCTGAGGACACGGGCTTCGTCGATGCCGTCCACGCCGCCTACGCCGAGGCGAGGGCGGTCGCCGTCGACCCCCACCTCTCCCGCCGTGCAGCACTGGCCGCCGAATTCGCGCTGGCGCAGTGGCTGGTGCGCGGAGTCGCCCTCGAAGATGCGGAGATGATCCACGAGGCCGAGGGCATGCTCGCCACGCTCGCCGCCGACGTCGAGTTCATCGAACGTGAGCAGCGGGAAGCCGCGGAACGCGCGCGACAGGCTCATGAGGAGCGCCTCGAGTGGGGTAACGCGCACGGTGATGACGTCCTCGACGATGATGCGGATGCCGACGGGGACGTCTACGGCGACGCCGGTCACCATGGTCGGGGCGAGTCGCAGGAGTCGGAAGCGGTCCACGATGACGACGCGGCCGCCGATGAACCCGACCGGCAGGACTTTGCGCAGCACGGCGACGTCCGGCACTCCTACGGGCCGCCCGAGGTCGCACCGCAGCGGACCGGCAGCCATGCGTACGACGCCGACGACGCCCCGCGGAGGCTGCGGGCGGCGGAGGACTCGCCGGTCAGGCCGGAGGAGCGCCCGACGGATCACCCACGCGGGCACCATGATGGGCACGAGACTCCCTCGGGGTCATCCCTGGCACACGGGCGGCTGGTCGCGAACCGCCAGAGGCCCGCAGGGACATCGTCGAACGTGACGCTGATCAGGAGCAGCGAAACCGACGCAGGGTCGCCGGACGATGTGGCGACCTCGGCGCTGCCGATCATTTCGTACGGCCGCTGACAGGCCGGCCCGGTCGGGCCCGCCGTCGCCGTCTCCTCGACCGTGCCTTACGCGTGTCCGTCCGCCGAGGTGCCTGCCGCCGCGATGATGTCCTCGAGTTGGGCGGCATGGGACAGATCGTGCGGCCGCACCACCAGGTTGTCCGCGACGTAGAAGAAGGCAGCCCGCACCTTCTCGAGCGGCACCTCCTTCAGCCGTGACCAGGCCAGCCGGTACACGGCGAGTTGCACGGCTTTCGCCGCTCGCCGGTCGGGAGCCGGAGGCCGGCCCGTCTTCCAGTCGATGAGGTCCCACCCGCCGTCCGAATCGCGGAAAACGGCGTCGATCCGGCCGCGCACGACAATGCCGCCGATCTTCGTCTCGATGGGGGCCTCGATTGCGGCAGGTTCACGCAGCGCCCACTCGGACTGTTCGAAAATCGCGGCCATGTCCTTCAGTCCGAGCGTCTCGTCCACGTACGCGTCCGCGCCGCCGGGGTACTCGCCGAGATCGAGCATCCCGCCCGATCCGTAGAACTCCTCGATCCAGGCGTGGAAGGCCGTGCCCTTGCGGGCGGCTGATCCTGGGCGCCGGGGTAGCGGTCTCCGCAACTGCTGCATGACGGCATCCGCATCCTCACGCAGCTCGACGAGCATCGACGCGGAGATGTGCGAGGGGAGCGCGAGCGGCATCCGTTCACGCTCGCGCGCCTGGCGGGCGAGCGCAAGCCTCACCTCGCGGCCCCAGCGCCCGCCATCGACGTCGACGTCGAGCGTGGGAGCTGTTGCCTGCTCGAGGACGGCGCGCGCCGCCTGCTCCAGGTCTGCACGCCGGGAGCCGAGCGGATCGAACGGCCACACGGCCCGCTCCGGCCTCGCATTGGCGGGGTTCGCATCCCCCTCGTCGCCTTCGACCAGCCAATGCGGCAGCGTGAATCCGGGGGATCCGGATTCGGCGAGGGCCGCGAGGTCGGTCAGGTAGGACGAGGGCCCTGACGGTCGCGACCGACCACGGCTCCACGCCGACGAGGTGCACACGAGGGCGTGCTTCGCGCGGGTGAAGGCGACGTAGGCCAAGCGTCGTTCCTCGCGCTCGGCATGTGCCCTGGCCTCATCGGTGAACTCCTTCTCGCTGGCCAACCATTCCTTCTGGTCCCGCTGTTCCCAGTCCCACTGGGGTAGCTCGGGAGCGTCACCACGCAGGGGCCAGGGGATCGAGGAGTCTCCGGTGCTCCAGCGGGAATCCTTGCCGCTGGGGAAGGATCCTTCATTCAGGCCCGGCACGAACACCACGTCCCACTCGAGGCCCTTCGACGCGTGGACCGTGAGGAGCTGCACCGCGTCCCTGCTGGCCTCGAGCTGCGTGACAGGCAGGCCGTCCTCCTCCTGGTCGGCGGCCTCGAGCCATGCAAGGAAGGCAGGGAGATCGACCCGCTCGGCGCTGGATACGAACCCTGCGACGGCTTCGGTGAAGGCGTCGAGGTTGCGGCGCGCCTCGTGGATGCTGACGCCGGGCTTCGCTGCCACCTCGATGTCCAGAAGGATGGTCCGCTCGACCTCGCCGATCATGCTGCCGAGATCGTCGCCCACGAACCCTCGAAGGCTTCGCAACTCCCTCCTCAGGACGTCCAGCCGTTCGCGCGCGATACCGCTGAGCGACCTGCCGGAGGAGGAGACCCAGTCCGACGGCGGAAGGTAGTCGACCGCCTCGACGAGGCTCCCCGCCTCGGCGAGGTCGGGCGCAACAACGGCGTCCCTGCTCTGCTCGTCATCGAGCGCCTCCCCCGCTGTGGTGCCGCGTCGGAACATCGCCTCCCTCGTCCGGGCCAGCTGCCTCGACCAGTCGCCGAGTGCCATGAGATCCGCAGCCCCGAGACGCCAGCGAGCACCTGCCAGGAGCCTGAGCATCGAATCCGAGCGGTCGGGGTCGCCGAGGACCCTGAGGGTGGCGAGCAGGTCGACGATCTCGGGAGTCCGCAACAGGCCTCCGAGGCCGACGACCTGCACCGGCACACCTGCGCGTTCGAGTTCACGGCGGATCGGTTCGAACTGCTTGCGCCCGCGGCACAGGACCGCCATCGTCGGCCGGAGCGGCACGCCGTCGTCGCCCTTCTCGAAGGAGCGACGGCGCTGGCGCAGCACCTCGCGGGCGATCGCCTCGGCCTCGCTGAGGACGGGGGCGGCCGGCCCCGGTGGCCCGCCGTTCTTCGCCGGGACGGCCGGGTTGACAGGAGCGTCCGTGAGGAAGCGCCCGAGCGTGACGTCACCGAGCGGCGCCGCCGGCCGTGCGACGAGGCGGGGAACCTGGTGCACCGGGGCGTTGCGGAGCCAGGGTGCGGGAACATTGAGGCGCTCCGACACCGTGTTCGCCGCCTCGAGGATCGACGTCGAATTCCGCCAGGCGACCGACAGGTGCGCCACCCCGGACGGGGTGCGTTCGTCGGCGGCAATTCTCGGGAACGCGGTGCGGAAGGTTCCGAGCTGGCCCGCGGAGGCTCCCCTGAACCCGTAGATCGACTGGTGCGGGTCGCCGACGGCGGTGACGGACCGGCCGTCGGCGAACAGGCGGGAAAACAGGACCATCTGCGCATGGGAGGTGTCCTGGAACTCGTCGAGCAGTATCACCCGATACTTCTCGCGCTCCATCTGTCCGGCTTCCGGGATGTCCTGCGCGATCCTGGCCGCGAGCGACACCAGGTCCCCGAAATCGAGCTGTCGGCGGGCCAGCTTCGCGGCGGCATACCGGTCGACGAGTTCGGTGACCGTGACGCGGGTGCGCAGCTTGTTCAACAGCTCCTGGACCTTCTGGGCTGCGGCCTTGCTGGAACCCGCCACGTAGGGCTGCGACGCGACGAAGTCGATGTGGCGTCGGAGCTCGTCCCGCACGGTCGCGGGGCTCACAAGATGCTCCGCACACTCCCCCGCCATGTCGAGGAGGCCCTTGACGAGAGTGCTCTTCGCTGCCGTGAAGTGCTCCCACTCGCCGTCGTACGCTTCCACGACGGACGAAGCCAGCTGCCACGACTGCGCGGTACCGAGCATGACCGAATCACGTTCGACGCCGATGCGCAGGCCGTAGTCCTGCACGATGCCGTTCGCGAAGGAGTGGTAGGTCGAGATGGCGGGGTCTAGTCGGTCGAGCGCATCCCCGCCTGCTGTAGCGTCATCACGCGAGAGCGCTGCGTACAGCAGCGCCAGTCGCTGCCGGACGCGCGAGGCGAGCTCGCCGGCTGCCTTCCGAGTGAAGGTGACGCCGAGGATCTGCTCGGGGCGCACCAGGCCGTTGGCAACGAGCCAGACCACCCTGTCAGCCATGGTTTTGGTCTTCCCCGATCCGGCACCCGCGATGACGAGCAGGGGCTCCAGCGGGGCCTCGATCACCCGCGCCTGGTCCTCGGTCGGATACTGCACCCGAGCATCAGGATCCGAATGCAGGAGATCAGCCAGTTGCCGAGCCGAGTAGCGCGGGACCGTCGTCCCGGCGGCCGCCCCGCGGATTGTCTCCGACACCACTACTGGGTCACCTGCTTACCCTCTTCACACAGGGGGCAAACCTCCGGCAGGCGGCAACCGCTTCCTCCGAACCCGGAGCGCCGGGGGTCGTGGATGGTGTCGAACGTCGCGGCAGACATCAGTGCGGCGGCCTCCTCGATCATGGTCCTCGCCCAGGTATCCCTCGGCTCCACCGGTGGCTGCTCCTGCACGGACACGTTCTTCGATGTGGTGCCCAGCTGCACGAGGGAAGCACCTCCGGGAGCCGTGCTTCCCGAGTCAGGGGAAACCGTTCCGGTGTCGTCACCGTCGCCCCCGTCATCCAGCAGCGCACCCGACGCCACGGCCGTCTGGTAGGCGGCCAGTTGCGGATGGTGGGTGATGTCGGCGACGGCGGGAGCGCTCTTGCCTGTCTTGAGGTCGACGACGACGAAACGACCCTCGGCGTCGAGCTCGAGCCGGTCGATCTGGCCACGGAGCCGTGCGATCCTCTGGACACCGTCCAGTTCGACATCGAGATCCACCGAGAAGTCCACTTCGGTGGCCCGGAGCGTCCGTCCGTCCTTCCTCATCGACAGGACGTAGGCGGCGAGCTTGCGTACCATCCCCTCGGCGCGCCTGAAATCGGCTCGACCTTCCCATGTGTCCTTGATGCCCAACTGCGGCCAGCGACGTTCGAGTTCGCGGACGTACTCGTTGCCGGTGGCGTCCGGGAGATCCTGCGCGATCTGGTGGACGAGGGTACCGAGCGAGCGGGCGAAGTCCGTGGTGCGCTCTCCCCCTGCCGCGGAGACGAACCAGCTGAGGGGTGAAGTCAGTACGGACTCGACCTTCGAAGGCGACACCGGGATCGGCTGGTCGACGGGAACCACGGGCTCCTCGCTGCTCGGTCCGAGGATGCCCCACCACTGGGCCGGGTGGGCGCCGGGCACGGGTGGCTCCAACACCGCCATGCGTCCGAGGTGCCGGACGGCCTCCCTCGACAGCGCTGCGCTCGCCCGGGGGTCCTGGGCGAAGGTGCGCAACTCCGCGACCAGGGCACGGAGGGTGACCGGACGCAGGACCTGGGTGCGCGGCCGCTCGGCGAGGCCACTCGGCAGAGGGTCCACCACATCGAGGAACTGCGAGGCCTGCTCGTCCTGGGAGGAGACGGCGCAGCAGACCAGTTCCTGCGTGGCCCGCGACACCGCGAGCGAGAAGGTCCGTAGCTCGTCGAAGCGGATGTCCTGCAGCAGCGACACCGGGTCCCTCGTGCTCCGGAAGGACTCGCCGTGATCGAGCAGGGCCCGCAACTCGCCGGAACCGAGTAGTTCTCCCCTGAGGCGGAGGTTCGGCCAGACGCCCTCCTGCACGCCGGCGACGATCACCAGGGGCCAGTGCCGCCCTGCCGCACTCGCGGGAGTAAGCACAGACACCGACGCCTGCCGCTTCGTGCGCTGCGCCAGCGTGTCCATCGGGATGTCCTGGCTGAGGATGTAGTCGAGGAAGAGCTCGGGATCGGCACCGGGCATCTGCTCCACGAAACGCTCCGCAGTATGGAACAGGGCCATCATGGCGTCCAGATCCCGATCCGCGCGGGTCGAGGACGGGCCTTCGGACAGGGCTGCTGCCGACCAGCGCTGCGCGAGTCCGGAGGCCGACCAGAGCGCCCACAGGACGGTCTCCGGGTCCCGCGCCGGGTCGGCGACAGCCGCCTTTCCGGCGTCGAGCATACGGTACAGCCGACGCGCGGGCGCGCCCTCGGTCGGGAGTGCGGCAATCTCGTCCGGCGCGGAGAACAGCGCGGTGAGAAGCTCGTCGCTCGTTCGTCCCCCGCCCCGCTGCAGTTCCGTACGCCGCAGGATCTGGCGCAGTCGCCGCAGATCGAGGCTGCCGGCGCCGCCGATCCTCGAGGTGAGCAGCGAGATGCAGAGTTCGGTGTCCAGCTCCGCACGCCCCACCACGACGGCGAAGAGGTCGAGCAGCGGCCGCACCGCCGGCTCCTCACGGATGGCCGTCTCAGCGGCAGGAACATTGACGGCGATACCCTGCGCCGTGAGGAAACGCTGCACCGCCGACACCTGTGCGCCGTTCCGGACGATCACCGCGATGTCGTCCAGGCTGCGCTCCCCGAACAGGTGGGCCTCGAGCACCCGCTGCGTGATGAACCGCTGCTCGTGGAATGCGCTGTCGAGCACGTGCGCGGAGACGACCGGTACGTCCGTCGTCGACGGGGGCAGGGATCGGTAGGCCGTGCTGACTCCGCTCGTCGCGATGCGGGCGGCGACATTGCCCCACGCCTCGGCGAGGCTGCCGGTCAGGGTCAGGGATCCGGGCAGTGTCACGGTGGTCAGCCCCCCACCGCGGCGGAACAGGGTGGACAGGCGCCCGGCCAGTTCCGGACGGGCACCACGGAAGCCCTGGGCCACCGTGTCGGGACAGGATGTGATCACGACGTCGTTGCCCGCCCCGATGAGCCCCAGCAGTGCATGGACGGCGGGATTCGCCTCCTGGTAGTCGTCCACGAGGACGAGCTGAAGGCGTTGGCGCTCCCGGTCGAGGAAGTCCTGATCCGTCTCGAGGATCTCGCGTGCGGCGGTCAGGATTCCCGCCGGGTCGAATGCTTCGGGCATTCGAAGGTCGAGGACGTCACGATACTCGCGGTAGAGGGCAGCCGCCGCCACCCAGTCCGGGCGATCGAAGCGCTGTCCCCAGGCAGCCAGATCCTCCGCCGGCACCCCGTACTCGCTCACCCGGTCGAAGAGGTCCCGGATCTCCTGCCGGAATCCGCGGGTCGGCAGTGCCAGGGCCAGGCTCGACGGCCAGTCGAGCAACGGGGCGCCGTCGCGTCCGTGCCCGGAGAGGAGCTCCTTGATGATGAGGTCCTGTTCGGCTCCCGAGAGGAGCCTCGGCGCACGCGTGATGGTGGGGGTGCGACCCTCGGCCCGGGCCCGGCGGATGAGGTCGAAGGCGTAGGAGGACCAGGTCCGTGCGGGCGCCGTGCTGATGCTGCGATCCAGTTTCGCCGTCAGTTCGTCCCGGAGCCTGGTGGCGGCTGCACGGGTGGGTCCCAGGACGAGGAGCCCCTCCGGGTCGAGGGTTCCTGCCTCGATCCGACGGACCGCCAAGTCGGTGAGGAGCGAGGATTTCCCGCTTCCGGGTGCGCCGAGGACGAGGACCTGACCGGTGATGTCCTGCAGCGAGTGGAGGACGACGTCGTATCCCCTCGCGGGAACGCGGGGAGGGGCGATCCCGGCGCCGGCGACGGAAGCCGGCGGGACATCGTTGAGAGTGCTCGTCATGTATCTAGACCATCACATGCCACGGACAATCAGCGGTACCGCAACAGGGGTGCCTTGCTACGGTCCGGCGCGCCTGAGGGACGCGCCGAGAGCGGCCAGGACGGCATGGTCCGCATCCGACGGCCACCAGCGGGCGGAAGCAAGATCCACGCGGAAGTCCTCCGGATCGGTGGTACCCGGCCGGACGGACAGCGGCGTGCACTCGTCGTCGTAGTGGGGCCGCGCGTGCAGCGCCATCCCGCGCGCGGGATGACCGCCGGCCCGAAGCACCCGCCACCAGGGCACGTCGCGCGAGGCGCGGGACAGGGCCCTGCCCACCTGGCGCGGACCGCCGCATGTGAGCAGCTCGGCGATGTCCCCGTACGTGAGCACCCGGCCCTCGGGTATCAGCTCCGTGACGTCCAGGACCGCCCGGGCGTAGGCCTCGGAGACGATGCGGGGCGCGGGTTCCCGTGCCTGTTCGACGTTGTGCTGCCCGAGGGGCTCCCCGCCGCCGACGGGTGGTGTGCGCATGCGTTCAACCCTAGTCCCGGGCGCTCGGCGGAGCGGCACCGCCAATTCGTCGGACCCCGCCAGTACCGTGGTGCCATGACGAGCTGGCACATGGCACCGAGGGCGGCCTTCGACCTCGAGACGACGGGACGCGATCCGTTGTCGGCGCGTATCGTCACCGCGACGATCATCCTCGTCGACGGCTCCGGCGCCGTGCTGGAACACCACGAGTGGCTGGCTGATCCGGGCGTCGACATCCCGGACGGTGCCGCCGCCATCCACGGCATCACGACGGCGCACGCGCAGGCCCACGGCCTGCCCGCCGCCGACGTCGTCCGGGGAATCTCCGCGGTGCTCGCGCGCCTGTTCGGCGACGGCGTACCCGTCCTCGCCTACAACGCGCGCTACGACTTCACGGTCCTCGCACAGGAGGGGCACCGCCACGGGGTGGAGACGCCCCGGCCCTCGCCCGTGATCGACCCGTTCATCATGGACAAGCAGGCGGACCGGTACCGGCGGGGCAAACGCACGCTGACGGCCGTCTGCGAGCACTACGGGGTGCCCTTCGAGAACGCGCACACCTCCGCCGCGGATGTCCTCGCTACCCTGCAGGTGGGCCGGATCCTCGCCGAGCACTACGCCTTCCTCCAGCGGCCGGCAGCCGACCTTCACGCAGCCCTGATCGTCTGGGCGGACCGCCAGGCGGCGAACTTCGAGGAGTACCTCCGCAGGACGGACCCTGACGCCATCATCGAGCGGGCGTGGCCGATCTTCGGAGAAGCATCGGATGCGACCGGAGAGGTCCTGGTGCCGGTCGGCTCCGCCGCCTGAACGGCGACGGCTCCCCCGTAGCCCGGTATGCCTTATGCGCCAAGGAATCGTCGGACCGGCCTACTTCTCGTGCCGCGACGCCTCAGGCGAGCGGCACGGCGGCTGCAGCTGCCCTGGCCGCGGCGGGCAGTGCCGCGTGGATGCGCTCCATGGCGGCGTCGTCGTGCGCCGCTGAGAGGAACCAGGCCTCGTACACCGAGGGCGGGAGGTAGACGCCCGAGTCGAGCATGGAGTGGAAGAACGGACCGTAGCGGAAGGCTTCCTGGCCCTGCGCGTCGGCGTAGTTCCACACCCCGTGATCGGCGGTCCCGAAGGCCACGCTGAAGAGGTTCCCCGCCCGCTGGATGGAGTGATCGACCCCTGCCCTCGAGAGTTCCACGGACAGGGCTTCGCTCAGCTCCAGCGAACGCGCGTCGACATGACGGTAGACGTCGTCGGTGGCGGCGGTCAGGGTCGCGACGCCCGCGGCCATGGCGATGGGGTTGCCGGAGAGCGTGCCGGCCTGGTAGACCGGCCCGATCGGTGCGAGGTAGTTCATTACATCAGCCCGTCCGCCGAGGGCAGCCGCGGGGATTCCGCCGCCGATGACCTTGCCGAAGGTCAGGAGGTCCGGCGTCCATGGATGCTCGGCGTCATCGGCCCCGCCCGTCAGTTTCCAGAATCCGCCCGCGTGGGTGCGGAAGCCCGTCATGACCTCATCCACGATGAACAGCGCGCCGTGCTCCGAGGTGATGCGGCTCAGGAAGGCGTTGAAGCCGGGTGCGGGCGTCACGACGCCCATGTTGGCCGGTGCCGCCTCGGTGATGACGGCCGCGATGTGCTCGCCGTGCGTGCGGAACGCCTCCTCGACGGCCTCGACGTCGTTGTAGGGCAGGACGAGGGTCTCGGCGGTCGTCGCCTCCGTGACTCCTGCCGATCCGGGCAGCGCGAGGGTCGCGACGCCGGACCCGGCGGACGCGAGGAGGCTGTCCACGTGGCCGTGATAGCACCCGGCGAACTTGATGATGAGGTTGCGCGAGGTGAACCCGCGGGCGAGCCGGACCGCGGTCATGGTCGCCTCGGTCCCGGTGGAGACCATGCGCAGGAGCTCGACGGCGGGCACGCGCTCCTTCACGAGCTGCGCCAGGTCGGCCTCGGCCGGTGTGGAGGCGCCGAAGGTCAGCCCGTGGTCGACGGCGCGATGCACCGCAGCAATGACGTCGGGGTGGGAGTGGCCGAGCAACGCCGGGCCCCACGAGCAGACGAGGTCCACGTACTCCTTGCCGTCGGCGTCGGTGACGTAGGCGCCGTGGGCATCGACGAGGAAGCGCGGCGTCCCGCCGACCGATCCGAAGGCGCGGACCGGCGAGTTGACGCCGCCGGGCATGAGGGCACGGGCGCGCTCGTACAGGGTGTCGGACATCGGCGCCGAGGTCGTCGAAGGGTTCGTCATGATGCGGTCCTTAGCTGTGGTGTTCGTCGAGCCAGAGCGCCAGCTCCGAGGCCCAGTAGGTGAGGATCATCTGCGCACCGGCGCGCTTGATGCCGAGGACGGACTCCTCGATGGCACGTCGGCGGTCGATCCAGCCGTTCGCAGCAGCGGCCTCGATCATCGCGTACTCCCCGGAGATCTGGTAGGCGGCAACCGGCACCGGTGACATGGCCGCGACGTCGGCGAGGACATCGAGATAGCTCATGGCGGGTTTGACCATCACCATGTCGGCGCCCTCCTCGATGTCGAGCTCCACCTCGAGGAGCGCCTCCCGGCGGTTCGCCGCGTCCATCTGGTAGGTCCTGCGGTCGCCGACGAGCTGTGAGTCGACGGCCTCGCGGAACGGGCCGTAGAACGCGGAGGCGTACTTGGCGGCGTACGCGAGGACCACGGTGTCCTGGTAGCCCTCCTCGTCCAGGGCCTGGCGGATGACGGCGACCTGGCCGTCCATCATGCCGGAGGGGCCGAGGACATGGGAACCGGCCTTGGCCTGCTCCACGGCCATCCGGGCGTACAGGGCCAGCGTGCCGTCGTTGTCGACAGAGCCGTCGTCGGCGAGCACCCCGCAGTGGCCGTGGTCGGTGAATTCGTCGAGGCAGACGTCACTCATCACGACGAGCGAGTCCCCGACCTCGGAGCGGACAGCCGCAATCGCCCTGTTGAGGACGCCGTCGGGGTCGATCCCCGCGCTGCCCGTCGCATCGCGGTGCTCGGGGATGCCGAAGAGCATGATGCCGCCGACGCCGCGCTCCACGGCTTCCGCCGCTGCGCGCTTCAGGGAGTCCGTGGTGTGCTGCACGACGCCGGGCATGGAGAGGATGGGCGACGGCTCGGTGAGCCCCTCGCGGATGAACGCCGGCAGGATCAGTTCGGACGGGTGGACGCGGTACTCGGCCACCATGCGCCGCAGCGCGGGTGTCGAGCGCAGCCGTCGCGGGCGGTGCTGGGGGAAACTCATGACTTCTCTCCGTTGTCTGGTGCGGGCGCGAGGGTTTTCCCGTCGCTGCGGAAGGCCTCTTCGACGGCCGCTGCGATGCCCTGCGGTGTCGGATCCGTGGCTGTCGCTCCCGGTCCCCAGCCCTGCGTCCGCAGGGCCGCTGCCGTGGTTCGGCCGATGGCGACGGGATGGAAGGCCAGGGGCCCGTCGGCCAGCCTTTCACGAAACTGGAGGACCGCGCTCGGCGCCGTGAAGACGACGGCGGGCTGGACACCGGAGGACGCGAGCGCGACGACGCCGTCCGGCGCCAGCAGCGGTGGCGGCGTTCCCTGCTCGACGACGCCGGGCACACGCCGGGCAGGGTCCGCCGGGTACGGGACGGTGCGGTAGACCTCGATCCGGCGCACCGACCAGCCGAGGCCGGTCAGACCGGCCCGGAGGTCGTCGGGCGCGAGATCGGCCTGGGGCAGGAGGACCCCGCCGTTCCCGCGCTCGAAGGCCCGGAGCAGGCCCAGGGAGGACGCGTCCTCCGGAACAAGGTCGACGGTGATGCCGGCGTCGGTGAGCAGGCGGGCCGTGGCCGAGCCGACGGCGGCCACCCTGGCCCCACCGGTCGCGACGGCACCGGCGAGCGTGCCCCCTCCCGAGCGGGTGAGCAGCTCCAGGGCGTTGACTGCATTGCCGCTCGTCACCACGAGCCAGCGGTACTCCCCGCGACCGAGGGCCAGAAGCTCACGGGAGGCGGCTCCGACGTCGACCGGCAGTTCGGCGTCCGTGAGGGGCAGCGCGTACACGGTCATGCCCATCGACGTCAGTTCCGCGGCGATCCGCACCGACCGCGAGGGATGCCGGAGGACGATCACCACCCGGGACGCCCGATCATCCGCCACGAGGGCTAGCTGTTCAGCGGCGCGATGTCGGCGGCGCCCGACGCGAGCAGCTCCTCGGCGAGCTCGAGTCCGAGCCGCGCGGCCGCCACGGCATCGGTGGCGCGTGCTGACCGGGTCCGGCGGAGGATGGACCGGCCATCCAGGCTGCAGACGACGGCCTCGAGGGCGAGATCCTCTCCCTCGATGCGCGCGAGTGCCCCGATCGGCGCGGAGCACCCGGCCTCGAGCTGCAGCAGGACGGCTCGCTCCGCAGTCACGGCGAGGCGTGTGGGCAGGTGGTCGTAAGCGGCCAGTGCCTCGCGGACGTGCGGCATCGCCTCGCTTTCCCGGCACTCGACCGCCAGCGCACCCTGCCCTGGAGCGGGCAGCATGACGTCGGTGTCGATGAGCTCCGTGATGGCGTCCTCCCGCCCGAGGCGGCGCAGGCCGGCGGCCGCAAGGACGACGGCGTCGAGGTCTCCGGGCGCGCCCATGACGAGCCCCGCGACCCGACCGAGGCGCGTATCGACGTTTCCGCGGATGTCCACGACCTCGAGCCCGGGACGCGCGGCCCGGAGCTGTGCCGCGCGCCGGGGCGATCCGGTGCCTACGCGCGCCCCGTCAGGAAGTGTGGCGAGCGTCAGCCCGTCCCGCGCGCAGAGGGCGTCGCGGACATCCTCGCGCTCGGGCACGGACGCTACCGTGAGGCCGGGCGCGGGCAGCGTGGGGAGGTCCTTCAGGGAGTGCACCGCGATGTCGCAGCGTTCCTCGAGCAGCGCGTCCCGCAGTGCCGCGACGAAGACGCCCGTGCCGCCGATCTGCGACAGCGAGCCCTTCAGGACATCACCTTCGGTGCGGACCCGCACGAGCGCGTAGGGGAGCTCCGCGAGCCCCGAGACCCGCTCGGCGACCGTCGTGGTCTGGGTCAGCGCGAGGGTGCTGCCCCGCGTCCCGACCCTGATGCCTGGAGAGCCCGGGCTGCCCGGCGCCATCACGGGCCGGGGTTGGGCAGCGGCGTGCCCACGGTGGAGTCGACGGCGGCGACCGTCGGCTTCTCTCCGCGGCGGTTCGCGCAGCAGTTGGGCCGGCACACGTCGAACCAGGGTCCCAGCGCCGTCGTGGACGGACGATCCGTGATGGTTCCCTCGACGGTCCGCTCGAGGATCAGGTCGATCAGGCCCTCGACGAACTTCACGTGGGTTCCCGGGGTAGGGACCCTATCGGCCACGATCCCGAGTTCCCCGCAGGTCTCCATGGCCTCCGTGTCGAGGTCCCAGGCCACCTCCATGTGGTCGGAGACGAACCCGAGCGGGACGATAACGACGCCACGCGTGCCGTTCTCGTAACGGTCGCGGAGCGCGTCGCTGATGTCCGGCTCGAGCCACGGGATGTGGGGGGCACCGGAACGGGACTGGTAGACCAGCGACCATTCGACACCGGCAGCCTCGGGGATCCTGTCGAGGACGGCCTGCGCGGTCGCGAGATGCTGCGCCACGTAGGCCCCGCCCTCGTAGGCGGGCCCGCCCTCGCCGTCGCGCGGACCCGCCGCTTCGGCGTCTCCCATGGGGATCGAGTGGGTCGAGAACATGATGTGCACGGGGGCGTCGGGTTCCCCCTTCTCGGCGAGGCCGGCGCGAACCTTCGCGAGGCCCTCGCCCACGCCCTCGACGAAAGGCTCGACGAAGCCCGGGTGGTCGAAGTACTGACGGACCTTGTCCACCTCGAGCCGTCCTTCCAGCCCGGTCTTCACGAGGGCCATCCCGAGGTCCTCGCGGTACTGGCGGCAGCTCGAGTAGCAGGAATAGGCACTCGTGGTCACGGCGAGCACCTTGCGGTGACCGGCGTCGTACGCCTCCTGGAGAGTGTCGGCGATGAAGGGCTCCCAGTTGCGGTTGCCCCAGAACACGGGCAGATCGATACCGCGACGACGCAGCTCGGCCTCCATCGCAGCGCGCAGGGCGCGGTTCTGGCCGTTGATGGGACTCACGCCGCCGAAGGCGCGGTAGTGGTGCGAGACCTCCTCGAGGCGCTCGTCCGGGATGCCCCGGCCGCGGGTCACATTACGCAGGAAAGGGATGACGTCGTCCTGGCCCTCGGGTCCGCCGAAGGAGGCGAGCACGACGGCGTCGTACGCCTTCGGTGCCATCCGGCCGTTCTCGTCGACCCCGTCGAGGGGGTTGAATGCCTGTGTCGTCACTGGAGCACCTCTGCAATCTCGTCGTGGTTGATCCGCCGGCCCGTGTAGAACGGCACTTCCTCGCGGACGTGGCGGCGTGCCTCGGTCTCCCGGAGGTACCGCATGAGGTCCACGAGGTCCACGAGTTCGGGAGCCTCGAGTGCCAGGATCCATTCGTAGTCGTTGAGGGCGAAGGATGACACCGTGTTGGAAATGACCTGCGGGTACTTCCTGCCCTTCAGCCCGTGGTCCATGAGCATCCCGCGGCGCTCGTCGGTCGGAAGGATGTACCACTCGTAGGACCGGACGAACGGGTAGACGCAGACCCACTCCGCGGGAGCCACGCCGCGGGAGAAGGCGGGGCTGTGGGACTTGGAGAACTCGGCGTCGCGGTGCACGCCCATGGCCGACCACACCATGGTGGTCTCGGCGAAGATCGCCGTGCGGCGCAGCCTTCGGATGGCCGCCTGCAGGTTCTCGGGACGCGGGCCGTGCAGCCACACCATCACGTCGGCGTCGGCCCGGAGCGCGGAGACGTCGTAGAAGCCGCGCAGCACGACGCCGTCCGACTCGAAGGATGCGATGACCTCCTCCAGCGTCCGGGCACCGGAACCAGCGGTCGCGGTACCCCGCTTGAAGACGGTCCAGAGGGTGTAGAACAGTTCACCGGCGGCGTCGTCGCCCTCCCCGGTGTGCTGTGGAGCGTGGGCGGGGTTGCTACCGGTTAGCTCAGTCATGGTACTAGTTTGCCCCTTGGCCGAAGGCGAACCGAAATCCTTTTCTTCTACGGCGGGTAGAAGAGATTAAGGTCACCTTCAGTCGGTCGGGTCCCCGGTGAGCGGGGCATCGGCGAGCGCACTGGCGAGGGCTTTCGCACGTGCCCGGGCGTCGTCGATGACGGCGACGAGACCGGTTCCGGCGAGCCAGCCACCGGTGATGCCGAGGGTCCTGGACTCCTCCGCGACGAGCGCGCGGATGCGGGCCACGCGCTCACGGTGTCCCACGGAGGCGTGCGGCAGCGCGCCCGCCCACCGCACGACGTCCCAGTCGAGGACGTCCGCTGCACCGATGGGCACGCCGAGGAGCGATGATGCGTCCGCGAGCGCGTGCTGGTAGAGGACGTCGTCGTCCGAGGCGAGCCCGACGTCGGCCGGGGTGTCTCCCACGCGTCCGAAGGACAGGCGCAGCACGTGCGAGCCGGGACCGGCCTGGTCCCGCAGCCACGCCCACTTCGCCGTGGAGTGGGTGAGCGCCTTGGCCGCGACGCCCTCGACGCCGCGTGCGACGAGCACCCCTGTTCCTCGCGGCCGCGCATCGAGTTCCGGCACGTCCACGATCAGGGTCACGAGGGCGACGCCGGGAACGGGGTCCGGTCGCTCGGCGGCGAGCGTGGGAATGGCCGGTGCCAGCAGGTCGACGGCGGCGCGGCCTTCCGTCGCGACGAGGACGCCGTCGGCCGCGATCCTGCGCGTCAGCCCCGAGTGCTCGGTGGTGACCGTCCACGCCGACGCGGAGCGTGCCACGGAGGAGACCTGCTCGCCGGTCCTCAGATCGGCGCCGTCCGCCCGGAGCTGTTCCACGAGGGCGTCGCGGAGTTGCGCGATCCCGCCGACGAGCCCGCCGACGGCGGCTCCGGCGGGCGCGGCTTCGCGCAGCGCTCCTGCAGCAGCACCGAGGGATCCGAGGCGACCCATCGTGACCCGGAGGCCGGGTGCCACGGAGTCGACGTCGAGGTCGTCGGGGTCGGCCGAGAAGACGCCACCGGCGACGGGCGCCACCAGGCGGGTGAGGACCTCCTCCCCCATGCGGGTCCGCACGAGTTCACCCAGGCTGACCTTCTTGCGCGTTGCCAGGGACCCGACGGGCAGGACCCTGTCCAGTGCCGCCCGCAGGGCACCGGCACGGCCGATCACGGCGGTGATCGCAGGAGCGGAGGGGTCTGCGGGAATCCCGAGGACACCCGAGTTGGGCAGCGGCTGCGCGGACGCCTGCAGGTCCTTACCCGGGAGCTGCACCCACGCGCCGGTGGCATCCGGTGAGACGATCCGGTCCCCCAGGCCCAGTTCGGCGGCGAGCGCCGACACGGTGGCGGACCTTGTGGAGAAGGACTCGGCGCCGCTGTCGAGCTGGAAGCCGCCGAGCATGCGGCCGTCGACCGTCCCGCCGAAGCGCCCCGACCGCTCGAGCAGGGTGACGTGGAGACCCTGTGCCAGCAGTGTCCGCGCGGCCACGAGCCCGGCCATCCCTCCGCCGATCACCACGACGGTACGAGGGCGGGGGCCCTGCGTCAGGGCGATGTCTTCCTGCACCCCTGCTGCGGCGTCTGTCCGAGCCCCCTTCGGCACGATTACGGCTCCACCGAGTGGATGAGCTCGACGACCCGCGTCAATACGTCCGGATCCGTCTCGGGCGGCACGCCGTGACCGAGGTTCACCACGTGACCGGGCGCCGAGGACCCGGCGGCGAGCACGGCCCGCACATGGCGCTCGAGGACCGGCCACGGTGCGGGCAGCAGTGCGGGATCGATATTTCCCTGCAGGGGGACCGTTCCGCCGAGGCGCCGGTTGGCCTCGTCGAGCGGCAGCCGGTAGTCGACGCCGATCACGTCGACGCCTACCTCATGCATCGCGACCAACAGTTCCGAGGTGCCCGTGCCGAAGTGGACGAGCGGAGCACCGAGGCCCCGTACATGGTCCAGCGCCCTGCGGGAGGCCGGCGCGACGTGGTGACGGTAGTCCGCCAGGCCGAGGGAACCGGCCCACGAGTCGAACAGCTGTGCCGCGCTGGCACCGGCCTCGAGCTGCGCACGGAGGAACTGGCCGGAAGCGTCGGCCGCCCAGTCGGTCAGGGCCGTCCAGGTCTCCGGGTCGGCGTGCATCATGGTGCGGGGACCGAGGTGGTCCCGGGAAGGTTTTCCCTCCACCATGTAGGCGGCCAGCGTGAAGGGTGCGCCGGCGAACCCGATGAGCGGCGTGGTCCCGAGCTGCGCGACGGTGAGTGCGACGGCCTGGCGGATGGGCTCGAGGGCTTCGTCGGTCAGGGTGGGCAGGGCGGCGACGTCGGCGGCCGACCGGATCGGAGCGCCGAGTACGGGCCCGACGCCGGGGACGATGTCGACGTCGACTCCTGCCAGCTTGAGCGGGATCACGATATCCGAGAAGAAGATGGCGGCGTCGACATCGTGGCGACGCACGGGCTGCAGTGTGATCTCGGAGGCCATCGCGGGATCCAGGCAGGATTCGAGCATGTTCGTGCCCTCCCTCAGCGCGCGGTACTCGGGCAGGGAGCGCCCGGCCTGGCGCATGAACCACACGGGACGCCGATGAGGAGTCTGCCCGCGGTAGGCGGAGATGAGTGCCGAGCCGGACGTGCGTCCGTCGACCAGCGGGTGTGATGCTCCAAGGTCCATACCGCCGATTCTGCCGAAGATCGCAGCTTTTGGTTAACCGGCGCCGTCCGCCCGGTGGGATGCGTGGCCAACATCACGGGAACCGCGAAGGGGCAGAATCCCGCATGATTCCGCGGTGCGCAAGCCCCGGTAAGGCTGTCCTATTCCGTGGAAGAGAGGTGCTTTCGGTATGATCGAAGGGCTGTGGTACTTCTTTCACTTGTAGCGACACACTCGAATGTGGACCTGGAAACCGTTGCCCGACTCAGCGTCGGGGCGCCCCAGGTTCCTTCCGCCGTGCTTGCCGAGGACAGGGCGGTCGCCGGCGCCGTCGTCCTCGCCACCTGCAACCGCTTCGAGATCTATGCCGAGGCCCCCTCGGAGGACGATATCGAGGCCGCCCGCTCAGCGATCGTCTCGACGATCAGTGCGTACTCAGGCATCCCCGAACACTCCGTCTCCTCGTCCTTCGAGACGCACACAGGGCAGGACGTCGCCGAACATCTCTTCGCCGTCGGTGCCGGCCTCGACTCCGCCGTCATCGGCGAGCGGGAGATCGCGGGCCAGGTCCGCCGCGCCCTCATCGACGCACAGGGCTCCGGAGCCGCCAGCGGCGGCCTGGTCCGCCTGTTCCAGGCTGCGTCACGGACAGCGAAGGACGTCGGTGCGCAGACGGCGCTCGGCAGCCGCGGCCGCTCCATCGTCTCCGTGGCCCTCGAACTGGCCAGTGACCTGTCCGAGGACGCCGACTGGTCCAGCAAGACCGTCGTCCTGTTCGGGACCGGTGCCTACGCGGGCGCCACCGTTGCCGCGCTGAAGGACCGGGGCTGCACCGACATCTCCGTGTTCTCCTCCTCCGGACGCGCCGAAGCCTTCGTCGCCACGCGCGGCGGAACCGCCGTGAGCGCAGCAGAACTGCCGGGCGCCATGCGCCGGGCCGACGTCGTCATCGGCTGCAGCGGCAGCGACGCACGCATCGACGCAGGCGACCTCGAGCGGATCCGCGAGGGCAGCACCCGCCCGCTCGTCGTCATCGACCTCGCCCTCAGCCACGACTTCGATCCCGCCGTGGGCATGCTCGACGACGTGGAGCTCATCACCCTCGAGTCCGTCCGGGCCGCAGCACCCGGGGAGCAGTCGGATGCCCTCGCCCAGGCCAGCGACCTGGTACGCGATGCAGCACGGAGCTTCGAGGAGCAGCAGACCACCCGCGCGATGAACGCGGCCATCGTGGCCCTGCGCCGCCACACGCAGTCCGTCCTCGATTCCGAGATGGAACGTGTCCGCGCCCAGCACGGCTGCACGGCCGCCGCCGAGGAGGTCGAGTTCGCGCTCCGCCGGATGGTCCGCCAACTCCTGCACGTACCGACCGTGCGTGCGCGCGAACTCGCCGCCGAGGGACGCCAGGACGAGTACACCGCGGGCCTCCAGGCGCTGTACGGGATCGACGTCGCGCCTGCCGCCGACAAGGCTGCCGCTGACAAAGCTGCCGCCACGAAGGATGCCGACACAGCAGCCGTGGTGTCCGACGCCGCCGTTACCGGCGCCCGCCTGCACGCTACCCACGCGCACGCCGATGGCGCCGTCTGCCCCGTGGACCACGAACGGCCCGCACAGAGCGCCTGACCGGTTCCGAGCCTCGGGGCGCGGCTCGCACATCCCCTCAGTACGTCATCTTCTCCGGTTCCACCCTGCGCACCCACTCGATGATCCCCCCGCCGACCGACCGCGCATCCGGATGTCCCTGCGCCCGCAGGAAACGCACGACGTCGGCCGATCGAACCCCGGACTTGCAGTGGACCAGCACGGTCCTGGCGCTGTCCACCAGGACGTCGCCGTCGAGGATCAGGTTCTTCGGGACGAGCTGCGCGCCGTCGATGCTGACGATGGCGTACTCCTCCGGGTTGCGCACGTCGAGCAAATCGAAGTCGGCCGTTCCGGCGTCACGCTCGACGAGGAGGGCGGCCAGTTCCTCCACGCTGACGGTCGGCACCGGTTCCTCGGGGACGGTGCCGTCCGTCGCCCCGGCGTCGGCCGCTCCCTGTGCAGGCAGGCCGCAGAACTGCTCGTAGTCGATGAGCTCCGTGACCCGTTGCGCCGTAGGGTCCGGCCGCACGCGCAGTTCCCGCCAGGTCATGTCGAGGGCGTTGAACACCAGCACCCGTCCAAGGAGCGTCGTGCCCAGTCCGGTGATCAGCTTGATGGCCTCGTTGACCATGACGGACCCGATCTGCGCGCAGAGCACGCCGAGCACACCGCCCTCCGCGCAGGACGGCACGGCCCCGGGCGGCGGTGCTTCCGGGTAGAGGTCACGGTAGGTGGGGCCGTGGTCCTGCCAGAAGACACTGACCTGGCCGTCGAAGCGGAGGATGGAACCCCAGACATAGGGTTTGCCGAGTAGCGCGGCGGCGTCATTGACGAGGTAGCGCGTGGCGAAGTTGTCCGTGCCGTCCACGATCAGGTCGTAGTCCGCGAAGAGCCCGAGCGCGTTCCAGCGGTCGAGCCGCTCCTCATGCAGCACCACCTCCACCAGGGGGTTCAGTTCGAGGATGCTGTCGCGCGCCGATTCCGCCTTCGACCGGCCGAGGTCCGTCATGCCGTGGATCACCTGGCGCTGCAGATTGGACAGCTCGACGTCGTCGTCCTCGACGATACCGAGCGTGCCGACGCCCGCCGCCGCCAGATACAGCAGTGTCGGAGAACCGAGGCCTCCCGCTCCCACCACGAGCACGCGGGCGTTCTTCAGGCGCAGCTGCGCCTCCGTACCGAAGCCCGGGATGATGAGGTGCCGGGAGTAGCGCAGGGTCTCGTCCCGCGTCAGGCTGCCCGCGGGCTCGACGAGCGGAGGCAGCGGAGCACCCGCCTGCCCCGGGTCAGCGAGGGTTGCGGCCCCGACGGGGGCCTTGGGTGCGGGCGACAAAGCGGTCATGCCCAAGGGTATTCCGGCCATGGCGCGCCGGGCCAGTGTGCTCGCGCCCAGCACCGGGTCACGGGGAGGTAGCGGGCACGAACGCTGATGCCGCGGTGTCGCTCGTGGGTACACTGATCGGACGCCAGCCGCCCGAAGAACCCGAGGATCGCCCTACGTGATTGCTGAACCGACCGCCGCAGGAAAAGCCGTCCGGTTGCCGCGGGACGAACGCAGGCGGCAGCTCCTGGCGGCAGCACAGGAAGTCTTCGTGGGCAACGGTTACCACGGTGCGGCGATGGATGACATCGCCGTCGCGGCCAAGGTCAGCAAGCCGGTGCTGTACCAGCACTTCCCCGGCAAGCGGGACCTCTACCTCGCACTGCTCGACAGCCACCTCGCCGAACTGACCTTGCTGCTGCACGACGCCCTGAAGTCGACGGACGACAACAAGCTGCGCGTGCACGCAACCATGCGGGCCTACTTCCAGTTCATCGCGCAGGACAGCAAGGCGCACCGGCTCGTGTTCGAGTCCGACATCAGCAACGAGCCCGACGTGAGCAGCCGTCTCGAGGAGTTCAACGCGCAGTTCGCCAGTGCCATCGCCGGCGTCATCGCCGGGGACACGCAGCTCTCGATGGTGGAGGCGACCCTGCTGGGCCGCGGCCTCGCGGGCATGGCCCAGATCAGCGCGCGCTACTGGCTGGAGACGGACGGGAGCCTCGACATCGACGCCGCCGCTGAGCTCATCTACCGTTTAGCTTGGCGCGGAATCAGCCGTTTCCCCAAGGAGATCTAGAGTAGGTTCGGAGCAGCACAACGCTCACTACACAGGAGGCACCCGCCGTGGAAGTCAAGATCGGTATCCAGAACGTCAACCGGGAGATCATCCTCGATTCCGCCGAGAGCGCGGACGCCCTCGCCGAACTCGTTTCCTCAGCCATGAGCGGCGGTTCGGAACTGCGCCTCAAGGATTCCAAGGGCCGTCAGGTGATCGTGCCCACGTCCGTCCTCGGCTACGTCGAGATCGGCGCCGAAGAGTCCCGCCGCGTGGGGTTTGGAGCGCTCTAGCTTCACCCCTGCAGCTTCAGCACTGCAGGCAGGACCCGCGGTCCACGGCATGCGCCGTCGGCCGCGGGTTCTTTTTTCGTCCCGAGCGGGACTACGCCGTGAGTCCCAGGGCACTCATCCGCCGGGAATGGTTGCGGGTCAGCTTCGAGAACAGCGCCGTCGTGTGCTGGGTGTGGTCGGCCTCATTGGCGAACAGCAGCCCCGCGAGGTATTCGCGTTCGATGCCGACCCGCTGTGCCTGGGTGAGCGCCTCACCCACGAGCCTCCTGCCCCACAGCGCCAGGCGCGAGGCGAGGCGGGGGTCGTCCGAGAGCGCTTCCGTGAGGCGGCGCTGCAGGTGGGCGGCGCCGTCGCCCGAGTCGATTGCGCTGATGAGGTCGCGGGTCCGAGGATCCAGGCTGTCTGCCAGGGCACGGTAGAAATCCCCGGAGAAGGCGTCGATCACGTAGGCCTTCATCAGCGATTCGTACCAGTCACCGGGGCGGGTGCGCTCGTGGAAGGCGTCGATGGAGGCCTGGAACGGCGCCATGGCATCCTCGATCGTGGTCCCGAGCCCGCCGACGAAGCGGCCCACCATCTCGAAATGCTCGAACTCGAGGACTGCGAGGCGACCGAGGCTCGCCCTGTCCGCGAGGCTCGGAGAGAAGCGCGCATCGGAGGACAGCCGCTCGAACCCCGACAGCTCGCCGTACGCGATGACGCCGAGGAGGTCCGTGACGAAGCGGGCATAGCGGGGGTTCGCGAGGGCGTCCTCGGCGGCGCTCGCCGGGCCTGCGAGTGAGGTCGGCGCGACCGGGGACGGACCACCCGGTGCGGCCACCGGCGACTGCGCCACCGGCGCCGACCGGTCCTGCGTCCCGTCCGTGCCCGTGGCGGAGACGGCGGTGCTGTCGGAGGAGCCCTTGTTCATTCTGCTAAGAGTACGCACTCAGGAGGGCCGGGCAAGCCCGGGGCGGTCCTCGCCGGACTGCCCCGTTGTCTGTGACGTGCATTACCGTAAGGTGCGTGCCAGCACAGCATATGGACCTCAGGGACCGCGAGTCCCAGCAGCGGCTGACGGAGTCGCTGCGAACCCTGCGCGAGGAACTCGATATCCGTGAGGGTTTCTCCCACGACGTCCTGCAGGAAGCGGACGCATCGGTGGCGCTGCATCGCCTTCCTCCGGCGGACCGGCGGGACCTGCCCTTCCTCACCATCGATCCGCCCGGCTCGACGGACCTCGACCAGGCCGTGCACCTCGCCCGCCGTACCGGCGACGCCGGCGAGGGCTACGAGGTCTGGTACGCCATCGCCGATGTTCCACTCTTCGTTGCGCCCGGCGGAGCCATCGATACCGAGGCGAGGCTTCGCGGGCAGACCATGTACGCCCCGGACGGCCGCATCTCCCTCCATCCGGAGGTCATCTCCGAGGACGCAGCGAGCCTCCTTCCCGAGCAGGACCGGCCGGCCTTCGTCTGGCATTTCGAGCTCGACGCCGAGGCGGTGGTCCTCTCTGTCGACGTCAGCCGCGCGACGGTCCGCAGCCGGCGCCAGCTGACCTACGCACAGGTACAGGCGGACATCGACGCCGGCACGGCGGACGAGCAACTGATGCTCCTGCGGGAGATCGGAGTGCTCCGCATCCGGCAGGAGCTCGACCGGGGCGGCGCCAGCCTCAACCTCCCCCGCCAGGACATCACCCACGACGGCGAGAGCTACGCCATCGTCACGGAACCGCCGCTGCCCTGCGAGGACTGGAATGCCCAGATCTCGCTCATGACGGGTATGGCGGCCGCACGGATCATGATCGACGGCGGCATCGGCATCCTGCGGACCCTGCCGTCTCCGGACGAGGGCGCACTGGGCAAGTTCCGGCGCCAGTCCGAAGCGCTGGAGCACCCATGGCCCAGGGACATGCCCTACGGCGCCTTCCTCCGCACGCTCGACGTCACCGATCCCCGGCAACTGGCGCTGATGCACTCGGCGGCCTCGCTCTTCCGCGGTGCGGGCTACACCGCGTTCGACGGCGAGGTGCCGGACTCCCTGGTGCAGTCGGCCATCGCCGCACCCTACGCCCACACCACCGCCCCCCTCCGCCGCCTCGTGGACCGCTTCGTGCTGGTGACCTGCGCGTCCCTCTGCGCTGGCGAGGAAGTACCCGGGTGGGTCCGCTCGGCGCTCCCGCACCTCAATGCCCTCATGGCCTCCTCCAACCAGACGGCGTCCCGGCTGGACGCGGGAGCGATGGACGCCGTGCAGGCCGCTCTTTTGAGCAACCGCATCGGCGAGGCGTTCTCCGCCATCGTCCTGCAGGGCTCGCCGCCCGCCGTCGAGGACGCGCCCGGCAGGCAGGCACCGCGGCTGTCCGGCACGGTCCAGGTCACCGAACCACCGCTGGAGGCGAAATGCTACGGCGAGCTCGTGGCCGGCGAGCGGGTGACCGTGGTCCTCCTCGAGGCGGATATCGCCCGCCGCCTCCTCCGATTCGAGGTGAAACCGACGGACACGCTTCCGCAAGCGCGCGATGACACCGCGCAGGGACAGGCAGGGTAGTCTTGATGCGTAGTAATGGATGCCCGGTCGTTATCACTCTTCGATAACCCGCAGTACCTACTCGATCCCGAGTTTTCCCGCGGGCGCAGGTCTCCCTCCGCAGCCCGCACGCAGTCGCAAGCCCGCGATCGGCTTCCACTGGACGCTCTGCGCCCGCCGATACGCTCCGCACCGGATGGTCATCATCCGGGCGTCGAGCCTCGGCGGCCGCACGGCCTGAATGAACGGTAGAACGTGCACAATACAGATCACGACACGAACCACGGCGCTATAGCAGATATCGCCACGACGACCGACACGCACCACCTCGTCGCCGACAACTCCACGGACGCCATCGACGTCGAAGAGACCCTGATCACCACCGAGGAGCCGCACGCTCCCGTCGCGGAGACCTTCGCCGACTTCAACGTCCGCCCGGACATCGTGGAGTCGCTCGCCGATGCGGGCATCATCCACCCGTTCCCCATCCAGGCGATGACACTGTCGATCGCCCTCGGCGGCCACGACATCATCGGCCAGGCGAAGACCGGTACCGGCAAGACCCTCGGCTTCGGCATCCCGGCCATCCAGCGCGTCGTCGGGCCCGACGACGCGGGCTACGACAAGCTCCCGGTGCCCGGTGCACCGCAGGCCCTCGTCATCGTCCCCACACGCGAGCTCGCCGTCCAGGTGGCCAGCGACCTGACGACGGCGGCGAAGAAGCGCAACGCGCGCATCGTCACCATCTACGGCGGCCGCGCCTACGAGCCCCAGATCGAGGCCATCAAGCGCGGTGTCGAGATCGTGGTCGGGACGCCCGGTCGCCTGATCGACCTGTACCGGCAGAAGCTGCTGGTCCTCAAGAACGTGAAGATCGTGGTGCTCGACGAGGCCGACGAGATGCTGGACCTCGGCTTCCTGCCCGACGTCGAGACCCTCATAGCCGCGACGCCACCGGTGCGCCAGACACTGCTGTTCTCCGCAACCATGCCCGGCCCCGTCATCGCGATGGCCCGCCGCTACATGACGCAGCCCACGCACATCCGCGCAGCGGATCCCGAGGACGAGGGCATCACCAAGAAGGACATCCGCCAGGTCATCTACCGGGCACACAACCTGGACAAGGCCGAGGTCGTCGCCCGGATCCTGCAGTCCCGCAACCGGGGCCGCACCCTCGTCTTCTGCAAGACGAAGCGCACCGCGGCGAAGCTCTCCGAGGAATTGATCGACCGCGGTTTCGCGGCCGGCGCCATCCACGGTGACCTGGGCCAGGGTGCGCGCGAGCAGGCCCTGCGCGCCTTCCGCGGAGACAAGATCGACGTGCTCGTCGCCACCGAGGTCGCTGCCCGCGGCATCGACGTCGAGGACATCACCCACGTCATCAACTACCAGTGCCCCGAGGACGAGAAAGCCTTCCTGCACCGCGTAGGCCGTACGGGCCGTGCCGGCAAGAAGGGCACCGCCGTGACCTTCGTCGACTGGGACGACCTCCCACGCTGGGGCCTCATCAACAAGGCCCTCGGCCTGAACGCGCCGGAGCCGGTAGAGACCTACTCGTCATCACCGCACCTCTACACGGACCTCGACATCCCGGAGGGGACCAAGGGCCGCCTCCCCCGCAAGGACCGGAAGCTCGCGGGTATCGGTGCGGAGGTCCTCGAGGACCTCGGCGAGACCGGCAAGCGCGGCGGCGGCGCCCACGCGGACAGCACCCGCTCCGCCGGCAGCGGGAACGACGGCGGACACGGACGCTCGGGCGGTCGCGGGGGTCAGCGCCGCGACGGCGGCTCGTCCACGGACAGCAGCGAGTCCGGCCAGGGCTCCCGCGGGTCGCGCGGTCGTGGCCGTGGAGGGAACCGTTCCGGTGACACCACCGGACCAGCAGAGTCGGCTGCCGCACCCGCGACCGGGTCGGCGGCAGGAGATACGACCGAGGGTGGCGGGCGCCGTCGTCGCGCCGGCGGGGAGGCCGAGGCACCTGCGGGCGACCGCCCGCGCCGCAGCCGCACCCGTCGCCGCAACGGCGAGGTCGTCGCGAACCCCGCCGGCGGCTCAGAGGACTAGCCCTCGGTGACCGAACTCTCCGTGCCTTCCGCGCCTCCGTCCTGGAGCGCGGAAGGTCGCAACCTCGTGGTGCACGCCGACAACGCCGAGTACCTGGCGACACTTCCGGATTCGTCTTTCCGCATGATCTACGTGGACCCGCCGTTCAATACCGGCCGGGTGCAGCGACGGCAGCCGACGACGATGGTGCGGGCGGTCGAAGGCTCCGGTGACCGCGTGGGCTTCAAGGGCCAGTCCTACTCGACCGTCAAGGGAATCCTCTCGAGCTATGACGACGCCTTCGAGGACTACTGGGACTTCCTCGCTCCGCGGCTCGCAGAGGCCTGGCGCCTCCTGACGGACGACGGGACGCTGTACGTGCACCTGGACTACCGCGAGGTGCACTACGCCAAGGTCATGCTGGACGCCCTGTTCGGGCGCGAGTGCTTCCTGAACGAGATCATCTGGGCGTACGACTACGGCGCCCGGGCCAAGCGCAAGTGGCCCGCGAAGCACGACAACATCCTCGTCTACGTGAAGGACCCAGCCGGCTACTACTTCAACAGCGACGAGGTGGACCGGGAACCCTACATGGCACCCGGACTCGTGACGGCCGAGAAGGCTGCACTCGGCAAACTGCCCACCGACGTGTGGTGGCACACCATCGTGTCCCCGACCGGCCGCGAGAAGACCGGCTACCCCACCCAGAAGCCGGAGGGCCTGCTGCGACGCGCCGTTGCTGCCAGCAGCAGCGAAGGCGACTGGGTCCTGGACTTCTTCGCCGGATCAGGGACCCTCGGTGCGGTGGCGGGCAAGCTCGGCCGTCGCTTCGTCTGCGTGGACCGCAATCCGCAGGCCATCGACGTCATGCGTGCCCGCCTCGCTCCCTGGACGTGAGCACGGGCCCGAGCCCTGAGTCTGCACGCCAGGACCACCCCTGCGGACCGTTCAGCTGACCGGCGTCCCCGTGGCGAGCCCGATGATGGCCTCGAACGTCTCGCTCGTCGTGACGTTCTCACCGAGCAGGTTCGGCTTGCCGGTCCCGTGGTAGTCGCTGGAACCGGTGACGAGCAGGCCGTTGTCCCGGGCGATCCTCCGCAGCTCGACCCGGGCGCCGTCGGGATTGTCCCGGTGCTCCACCTCGAGGCCCACCAGTCCGGCGTCGATCATCTCGTCGATCACGGCACCGCCCACCACCGCTCCCCGGTTGAAAGCCGATGGATGCGCGAAGACGGGCACGCCGCCGGCATCCCGGATAAGGGCGACGGCGTGAGCGGGATGCGGTGCGTAGTGGCTCACCCAGTACGGCGAGCGCGCGGTCAGGACGCGCTCGAAGGCTTCCGAGCGAGTGCTGACGATGCCGAGGGCGATCAGCGCGTCCGCGATGTGCGGCCGTCCCACGGTGGCGCCCTCCGTCACGTGCTCCTGCACCAGGGCCCAGGTGATCGGGTAGTCCTCGGACATCAGTTCGACCATGCGGCGGGCTCGGGTGAGCCGGGCCGACCGTGACTTCTCGATCTCGTGGCGCAGACCGGCATGCAGCGGGTCGTGGAGGTAGGACAGCACGTGCACGCTGATGCCGGTGTCCGTCCGGCAGGAGACCTCCATCCCGGGGACGAAAGTGATGCCATGTGCCTTCGCCGCCGTCCTCGCCCTGTCCCAACCGGCAGTGGAGTCATGGTCGGTGAGCGCGACGGCGTCGAGCCCTGCTGAGGCGGCGGAGGCAATCAGGACATCGGGATCCTCGGTGCCGTCCGAGACATTGGAGTGCGTGTGCAGATCGATTCTCACCGGATTCAATGTACGCGCCATGCGTTGCATCTCCGGCCAGCGGCTCAGCGTCATCAGGCATTTCCGCTCATCCCGCTGCCCGGACCACCCGGAACCGGGGCCTCGCAGCGGCGGGCCCGATGATGCGACCCGTGGCCGGACTTTCCCGCTGCGCGGCCACGGTGAGACGATGACAGGGTGAGCACCGACGACACCGCATCCGCAGCCCAGAACTCCACACACACAGGGCAGGGCCAGCCCCTGTCCGACCGCAACGAGAACCGCTCGCAGCGGCCCGACTCCGACGCCTTCAAGGCTTTTATGGCCCGTGACTGGGCGCAGGCCTCGGAGGAGCTCCCGGCCGAGGCACCCGTCGCCGCCCATGCAGCGCGCCGCCGTCGGGCCGTCTCCGATCGTTTCCCGGGGGAACGGATCGTCGTGCCGGCCGGACCCTTCAAGGTCCGCTCGAACGACACCGACTACCGATACCGTCCCCACTCCGGTTTCGCGCACCTCACGGGGCTCGGCCTCGACCACGAGCCGGACGCCGTGCTGGTGCTCGAGCCCGTCGACCCCGGAACGGGCGACGACGGCGGGAACCACGTGGCCACCCTGTACTTCCGCGAACTCGCAGGGCGTGACAGCGCGGAGTTCTACGCCAACGCCCGGCTCGGCGAATTCTGGATCGGCCAGCGACTCTCGATGGCCCAGATCAAGGCGCAGCTGTCCCTCCGGACGGCCGACCTCAGCGAACTCGAGGTCGCCATCACGAAGGACGCAGGCGTCTTCGAGATCGGCGGCATGAGCATCCGCCTGCTCCGCGAGGTCGACTTCAATGCCGACGCGCTGGTGGACACCTCCCGCATCAACACCGGCGTCGACCTCGAGAAGGCCGACGCCCTCGACGCCGTGCTCGCCGAGGTGCTGTCCGAGCTCAGGCTCATCAAGGATCCGTGGGAGATCGAGCAGATGGCGTCCGCCGTCGCAGCGACCGTCAGCGGTTTCCACGAAGTGGTTCGCGCACTCCCCCGTGCCATCAGCCATCCGCGCGGCGAGCGCGTCGTCGAAGGTGCTTTCTTCACCCGGGCGCGCGAGGAGGGCAACGACCTCGGCTACGACACCATCGCCGCGTCCGGCAACAACGCGACCACCCTCCACTGGATCCGCAACACCGGGCATGTCAAGGCCGGCGAGCTCCTGCTGCTGGATGCCGGCGTCGAGGCCGAGAGCCTGTACACGGCCGACATCACCAGGACCCTCCCCGTCAACGGTCGGTACACGGATGTGCAGCGGAAGGTCTACCAGGCCGTGCTCGACGCCGCGGACGCCGGCTTTGCAGCGGCCCTGCCCGGCCGCAAATTCCGCGAGATCCACCTCGCGGCCGTCACCGTCCTGGCCGAGAACCTCGATGCTTGGGGGCTTCTGCCCGTCTCGCTCGAGGAGGCACTGTCACCCGAGGGGCAGCACCACCGCCGCTGGATGCCGCACGGGACGAGTCACCACCTGGGCATGGACGTGCACGACTGCGCGCAGGCCAAACGGGACCTGTACCTGGATGGTGTGCTCACCGAGGGCATGGTCTTCACCATGGAGCCGGGCCTCTACTTCAAGGCGGAAGACCTCTCCGTGCCGGAGGAGTACCGCGGCATCGGCGTACGTATCGAGGATGACGTCCTCATGACCGCCGACGGACCGGTCAACCTGAGCGCTGCCCTGCCACGCCACCCGGAGGACGTCGAGGACTGGATCGCCGGCATCTGGGGCAGCACCGGCGAGTAGCCCGACGGAGACGGGAAGAGGCGGGGACCAGTGCACTCAGTGCACTGGTCCCCGCCTCTTCCTGTCGTACCGATGTACTGCCGACGTACGGCCGGCGTCCCGCTGAGCGCTAGCGCTGTCCCGCTGCCGACGAGCCCGTGCCGCCCGGGTTCCCGCCATTCGCAGGCGGATCAGTTGCAGCCGGCGCTGCGATCTCTCCGTCGGCGCCCGGGGTGCCGCTAGCGCCTGCTGCGCCGTCCGCCGGAGCGTTGCCCGGAAGCTGGTCCTCTACGCGGATGCCGTACTGCGGCCGGCCATCGGGCAGGTCCGGGAATTGTCCCCGGCGCGGGCCGGTTGTACCGGGACCGGCTGTCTGGCTCTCCTCGGCCCCGGCAGGCTGCTGCTGGGGCTGCTGCTGGGGTTGCTGCTGGGGTTCCTGCTGGCCGGGGAACGGATCGTTCCAGGATGCGGGCCGTTCGGGCGCCTGCTGCTGGTGAGGCGGCTGCTGGGCCTGCTGTCCCTGGGCCCAGGCCGAGGAGTTCGCCCCCGGGTGCTGCGCCTGCCCGTTCATGGGCAGCTGCTGCAGCAGCCGACGCGCCTCCCCTGCGAGGCTCGGCTCCACGAGGACGTCGTAGCTGGTCGCGATGACCTGGCTCGTCGAGGTGAAATCGCGCTTTCCGCGCTGGAAGGCATAGGTGAGGACACCGAAGAGCAACCAGAAGATGGCGCCGAGCGCTATCGAGGAAGGCACGGTGCTCACCATGTCGCTGTCCGCGAACAGACCCAGGATCAACCCTACGAACAGACCGAACCAGGCTCCCGACAGGGCACTGCTCAGGGCGACCCTCGGGTAGCTGAGACGACCCGTGACGCGCTCCACGGCCTTGAGGTCGTTGCCGATGATGGCGATTTGCTGCACGGCGAACTTGTTGTCAGCGAGGTAGTCGACGGCCTTCTGGGCATCGAGGTAGCTGGTGTACCGGCCGATGGTCTCGCCGGTGGGTAGCACCCGGCCCGGGTCGCGGGAGGCAGTGGTTCCAAGTGAAGGTGTCGACATGCACCCATTCTTGCCTACCGCCCGTGCGGATGGGAGGCGTATCGCCGGGAGCGGACTACCAGTTCGCTCGACGGCAGCTGGGTGGATGCTGGGAGCAGGGCGAAGCGGCGACTGCTATCGGGACGCCGCAGGTCGGTCCGATTCCGTCCCGCTATGCCACGCCGGATAGCCTAGAGCCGTGACTACCAATCCGACCCGCGTCTTCGTCGCCCGGCTGCTGGGCCTCGATGTCTTCGACCCCCTGGGTGACCGTCTCGGCCGCCTGCGGGACGCCGTCGTACTGGACCGTGGTCCCACCAAACACCCGCAGGCCATCGGCCTCGTGGTGGAGGTGCCGGGCAAGAAACGCGTCTTCGTACCCATGACCCGCATCACCTCCATGGACCCCTCGCAGATCATCTGTACCGGCCTCGTGAACCTGCGCCGCTTCGAGCAGCGCGGCGCGGAGATGCTCGTGGTCGCCGAACTCTTCGACCGGCGCCTCACGCTTCGGGACGGCAGCGGAAGCGCCGTCGTCGAGGACATCGCGATGGAACGGAACCGCGCCGGCGACTGGCACGTCTCGCAGCTGTTCGTGCGCCGCGGGGGCTCGACGTCGCCCCTGCGCGGACTCCGGCGCGGCGGTGAGCGCCTCATCATCGACTGGCTCGACGCCTTCCACGGGACGACGGACGAGCCGCAGGGCGCAACGCAGTTCGTCGCCCAGCACGACGATCTCAAGCCCGCGGACTTCGCCGACGCGCTGCACGAGATGAACGACAAGCGGCGCATCGAGGTGGCCGGTGAGCTGCAGGACGACCGCCTCGCGGACGTCCTGCAGGAACTGCCCGACGACGACCAGGTGCAGATTCTCCAATCCCTGACGCGTGAGCGTGCGGCCGACGTCCTCGAGGAGATGGACCCCGATGACGCAGCCGACCTCCTGAACGAGCTCCCCGAGGCGCAGAAGGAGGAGCTCCTCCAGCTCATGGAACCCGACGACGCCGAGGACGTACGGCGGCTGCTCGAGTACGAGGAGGACACCGCAGGTTCCCTCATGACCACGGTGCCGGTCATCCTCCCGCCCGAGGCGACCGTCGCCGAGGCCCTCGCGCACGTCCGGCGTGAGGAGCTGACACCTGCCCTCGCCTCGTCCATCTTCGTGTGCCGGCCTCCGCTCGAGACCCCGACCGGGCGCTACCTCGGCGTGGTGCACATCCAGCAGCTGCTGCGATATCCGCCGCCCGAGCCGCTCGGCAACATCATCGACACGGATCTCGAAGCCGTGGGCGACCAGGCGAATGTGAGCGAGGTGTCGAGGATCCTTGCCACCTACAACCTGAACTCGCTGCCAGTGGTGAACGCCGACGGCAGGCTGGTGGGTGCCGTAACCGTCGACGATGTGCTGGACCACCTGCTGCCCGACGACTGGCGCGCACAGGACGACACATCCGTACCGAAACGAGGTGACCGCCGTGGTTGAGAAGATCCGATCGAATTCACGCGGACTCGATACGCCGCGTGAGGCGCGCAAGCGAATCCTCCCGCGTCTGCGCCCGAATCCGGACCGCTTCGGCAGCGGCACGGAGAACATCGCCCGCTTCATGGGCACCCCGCAGTTCCTGTTCTACATGACGGTCTTCGTCGTGGTCTGGCTGACCTTCAACACGATCGCCCCGGAGAACCTGCGCTTCGACAGCGCGGCACTCGGGTTCACGGCACTGACGCTGATGCTCTCCCTGCAGGCCTCCTATGCAGCACCCCTGCTGCTGCTCGCGCAGAACCGCCAGGACGACCGGGACCGCGTCTCCATGCGCGAAGACCGCCAGCGGGCGGAGCGGAACCTGTCCGACACCGAGTACCTGACGCGGGAGATCGCGGAGCTGCGCATCGCCCTCCGCGAGGTGGCGACCCGCGACTACGTTCGGTCCGAGCTGCGCTCCATCCTCGAGGAACTCCTCGAGACGACCGACGGCCAGGAACTTACCCTGCAGAAGCGCAAGCCCCGCAAGCCGTCCGACAGCACCGTGGCGCTGCCGAAGGTCCCGCCCGCCGGGAGGAAACCCGTCCGTTGAGCAGGCCTATCCCCACCGAGGAGGCCGTGCGCTCGGCCCTCGCCACGGTGATCGACCCCGAGTTGCGCCGACCCATCACCGAACTCGGCATGCTGGACACCGTGTCCATCAGGGACCGCGCCGTCCACATCCGGGTCCTGCTGACCATCGCGGGGTGCCCCCTCCGCGACACGATCACTCAGGACGCCGACGCCGCCGTGTCCGCAGTCGACGGCGTCGACCGGGTCGAGGTGGAGCTCGGCGTCATGGACCAGCAGCAGCGCGATGTGCTGAAGGACCAGCTGAAGGGTGAAGGGGGGCGCCGTGGCATACCGTTCAACGATCCCGGGTCCCTGACCCGCGTCTATGCGGTCGCCAGCGGCAAGGGCGGAGTCGGCAAGTCCAGCGTGACCGTGAACCTGGCGGTCGCGATGGCCGCGCAGGGACTCCGCGTGGGCATCGTGGACGCGGACGTCTACGGCTTTTCCGTTCCGGCACTCATGGGCATCACCCAGCAGCCGACACGGGTCGACGAACTCATCCTCCCGCCCGTCGCCCACGGCGTGAAGGTGATCTCGATCGGGATGTTCGTGGAAGGCAACCAGCCCATCTCCTGGCGCGGTCCGATGCTGCACCGGGCGCTCGAACAATTCCTGACCGAGGTCTATTTCGGTGACCTGGATGTCCTGTTCCTCGACCTGCCGCCGGGCACGGGTGACATCGCGATCTCCGTGGCCCAGCTGCTGCCCTCCTCGGAACTGCTGGTCGTCACGACCCCGCAGAGCGCGGCTGCAGACGTCGCCGAGAGGGCGGGCGCCATGGCGGCCCAGACAGGGCAGGGTGTAGCGGGAGTCATCGAGAACATGTCCTGGCTCGAGCTTCCCGACGGCGGTCGGCTCGAACTCTTCGGAGCCGGCGGTGGCGCAGCGCTTGCCGACAGGTTGTCGACCACTCTCGGCCTCGACATTCCGCTCCTCGGCAGCATCCCGCTGGACATCGCGTTGAGGGAGGGCGGCGACGCCGGCACCCCCCTCGTCCTCGGTGCCGGGGCGTCGAGGTCACGGGCAGAACTGCTGGCAATCGCCTCAGCGCTGACCCGCCGTCCCCGCGGCCTCGAGGGACTGAGGCTGAACGTCAGCCCTCGCTGACCGGGCGGAAGGTGGGAACGCGGCGGACTACGTCGCTTCGCGGTCGTACGGCGCGGCCTGTCCGGCACCGAGGCGGGACCCGACGGGAACGGACGGGCCTGACCGGGTGGCGCTGATACCGGCGGCAGCGGCAGTGGCTGCGGCGGGCGCAGCGGCCGCGGACGGTTTCGGGGCGCCCTGGCTGACCGGCTTCAGGACATCCTCGAAATCGTCGAGGAGGGCTTCCTTGATGATGCGGCGGGGGTCGTACTGGCGAGGGTCGAGCTTGCGCCAGTCGACGTCGTCGAGCTCGGGGCCGACTTCCTCCCTGAGCTGCTCGCGCGCTCCCGTGGCCATGCGGCGCAGGCCCTTGACGAGCCGGGCGAGCTGGGCAGCGTACTCCGGAAGTCGCTCCGGGCCGAGCACCACGACGGCGATGATCGCCAGGACCACGAGTTCGAGACCGTTGATTCCCAACACCTGAGAAGACTACCCTCCCGGCTTCGGCCGGCCATACTCGACAGGTGTTCCCGCCCGCTCGCCGAACCTATCCGGCATTGTCCCGGTAATGCGTGATCATCGAGAGGCCACGGATGATGCGCTCCATCATGGAGTCGTCCTGGCCCTGTGGAGCGAGGGACAACTGGGCATGCTCCGTGGTCACCAACTGGCTGAGTGTCTTCGGCATGGCGGCAGCCGGCATGCGGGACACGACCGTGTAGGTCACCGTGGGTGAGTCGAGCACCACCTGCCAGGGATTGCCCGACCGCACCCAGAGATCCCTGTCGGCTCCCCCGACATGTTCGAAGCCGTCCGCAGTGACCGTCCTGCCGGACACCGCACTCAGGGGCGCGGCCTCCGCCTCCTGGATCTCGCTGACCTTCCTCTGCTCGTACACGGTGACGGTGTGACCGTCGTTTTCGAGGACCAGTTCCAGCGTGGGCCTGCCGCCGACGGTGATGCCCTCGGCGCTCTGCAGCGTGTACCCGAGGGATTCGAGTTCGGGGCAGTACCAGCCTCCGGCCCTCAGGGTGTCCAGCTGGTCGTTATCCAGGTACGTGGGGGTCTGTGGCGCAACCGATTCCCACCCCGCGCGGAGTGCGGTGGATCCGCTCGCTGCCTCGACCGGAACGGATTGCGCCTCGGAACCCACGATGTAGGCGCTTCCAAGGATCGCCGTGGCGACGACAGCTGAGCCGCCGGCCGCCGCGAGGACGGTGCGACGACGCCGGGGCGGTGTGGTGCGCTCGTGGTGGTCGCGGACGAACGCAGCACTGGACCCGGTACGTTCCTCGGGCCTGTGCAGCCTCGATCGACCTTCACTCGGAGGCCCGGAAGAGAGGAGGCTGCGCTGGAAGTCCGGGTCGGGTGAAGGTCGGCGAAGCCCCAGTAGCGCACTCTTGAGGCTGCGCAGCCGGGATACGGTGGCAGCGCAGGGTGTGCAGCGGGACACGTGGCGTTCAACGGTGATCCGACGCCGGTCGGACAACTCACCGTCCACGAGGTCCTGCAGGAAGCGATGGGGATGCAGCATTGTTCCTAACCCAGACCGGCAACCCGTGCGACGCCCAGGGCGGCACCTCCACCGGACGTCCGGGGATCGCGGTGGGCGAGCTTCTGCCGCAGCATGGTGCGGCCGCGGTGTATGCGGGAGCGGACCGTGCCGAGCTTCACGCCGAGCACCTGGGCCACTTCGTCGTACGCCAGCCCTTCCAGGTCACAGAGGACGACGGCGGCGCGGAAGTCCGGCGGCAGTTCCTCGAGGGCGGCCTGCACGTCGATGTCGATGTTATTGAACTCGAAGCTCCGTTCCGGGCCCGGATGCTTGCTGGGAAGGCGGCTCTCGGCCTCTTCCGTCAGTCCGTCGAAACGGATACGGGTCTTGCGTCGCGCCTGATCGAGGAAGAGATTCGTGGTGATGCGGTGCAGCCAGCCATCGAGGGTGCCCGGCTTGAAATTGGCAAGGGACCGGAACACCCTGACGAAGACCTCCTGTGTGAGGTCCTCCGCGTCGAACTTGTTGCCCGTGAGCCGGTAGGCGAGTCGGTAGACCTTGGGTGAGTAGGTGGTGACGACTTCTTCCCAGGAGGGCGCGACCCACGGGTTGCCGTGCTCATCGAGGATGGGCCCGTCCGGTCCTGCGACAGCCTCCACGGCGGTCTGTGCCGCCTTCACGCTAGACATCATCTACCCCTTCTTGCCACGGATCCCGATCATGCCCTGCCGTCGGCATCGCCGGGGCAGTAATAGCAGGGATTCGAAGCTGTCTTCATGCTGGATGTCCCGAAGGAAAAGTCTTTCGCACGAAGCTGTGAAGTAGCTGGCAGCTGGATGCGTGGTGCATCTTCCTTTCGCCGCCCGATCGGTTATTCTTCGCGCCCGTCGGACGTGCGGCTCCCGCCCTCCGTCCGCATGGAAGTCCGAGCACCCCAGACAGTAGTGTTGGGGCGGGGCTACGGCCTCCCGAAAGCTCCCTTTTCCCGCGAACCACAGAACGGACGTCCATGGCCGCCGACAAACACAGCAGCTGGTCCTACACCGAAGGACTCCCCGACGAGGACGACATCCTGCTCAGGGCGCGCGACAGGTCGCACGAACTCGGAGTAGCTCCCGTGACACCGGCCGTCGGGGCGGCCCTCACCGTCCTGGCCGCGGCTTCGAAGGCCACGACGGCGGTGGAAGTGGGAGCAGGAGCAGGAGTCTCGGGTGTCTGCCTGCTGAGGGGGCTGGGGCGCAACGCCGTGCTGACGACGATCGATTCCGACGTCGACCACCTCCGCGCAGCTCGCGAGGCCTTCGCCGAAGCCGGCATCCCGTCGAACCGAACGCGCACCATCTCGGGGCGGGCGGCCGATGTGCTCCCCCGTCTCACCGATCGCGCGTACGACCTCGTCTTTATCGATGCCGACAAAGCCGGTCTGCCCGCCTACGTCGAGCAGGCGACGCGACTCCTCAAGGAAGGCGGCATCCTGATCGTCAACGATGCCCTCGACCAGGACCGCGTCGCGGAGCCGGCCGTGCGGGAGCAGTCGACCAATACCCTTCGTCAGGTCGGCCGGATGATCCGCGATGACGAGTCCCTCGTGTCGGCTCTCCTGCCGACAGGCACCGGTCTCCTGCTGGCGGTCAAGCAACGGGCATGACCGGGAGGCGCGGGGCACCGGCAGGAGGCCGGTGCCCTACTAGCCGGTGACGGTGAGCAGGCAGTCCTTGAGGTTGCCTGCCTCTTCCGCATTCAGTTCGACGACGAGGCGGCCGCCACCATCGATCGGTACCCGCATGATGAGGCTGCGCCCTTCCTTGGTGACTTCCATCGGTCCATCGCCGGTACGCGGTTTCATGGCAGCCATAATGGGGGTCCCTTTCAACAGGGCGCAACCGCGGTGAGCGGCAGCGCGACAGTAAACAGTGCTCCGTCCCGTCGACCCGATGAAAGGCCCGGCGGTGCACGTCATCACCTTCATTATTCAGCACAAGCCCTGCACCTGCTAATTCAGGTGCGGCGTGGATCACAGTCAGGGTGGATAATCCCCCTCCGAGCCGGTTGGCGTCCATCCCCACAGCCAATCCACCCAGAGGAACTGCAGCACCACCGACACCGGCAGGAGCACCCAGAGGAGGCGTCCGCCGCGAAGTGACGCGGCAGAAAGTGCCAACGGGAACAGCGGCACCAGGATCCGCCAGGTACTCGATTGGGGATCCCAGAAGGCCGCGAGGTAGAGCAGGTAACCGGCGCACCAGGCGCACAAGACCAGGCCGAGCGAACGCACGGACGGCGCGAGGAACAGCGCTCCTGAGCCGAGGACCAGCGCCGCGACCACGAGGATGCCCGCTGCCGGACCCACGAGGGCTGCCGGCGCCTCGAACCAAGGCAGAAACGGGGTGAGGGCCTCGCCCCGCCAGGCAGTCTCCGTCGCGACATACGCATCGCGCCGGCCCGTGACAGCCCAGGCGACGAGCGGCCAGGCCACCGCAGCGAGGGAGGCGACCGCTCCGAGCAGCAGAAGGGGAAGCACCTGTCGTGCCACCTCCTGCCGACGGGAGGCGTCCCTGCCCGGTCCGCGCCACGCCCACACGGCGTGGAGGAACAGGACGCCCAGGGCGATGGCGAACGGCACGCCTGCCGGACGGGCCAGGCACATGAGGACGACGACGGGCATTGCCGCGTAGTGACGACGCGTCGCCACCAGATAAAGGGCGGACGCGAGGAGCAGGAGGTGCAGGGACTCCGCGTAGGGCACCTGCATGATCGCCGAGACGGGAGCGAAGGACACGACGGCGACACCCGCGAGGGCGGTTCGATGCCTCGCCCTCAGGAGGAAGAGGCGGTAGATCACGAGTGAGGCGGCCGCCGCGGCGAAGCAGGCCGAGACGGGGGCGAGAATGCCCCACCCCAGACCGGTGACGGCGTCGAGCAGGCGGACGATACCCGGGTAGAGCGGGTAGAAGGCCCACTGGTTGTGGCTCACGATGCCGAACTCGTCCGTGGGCAGTTCCGTCGGGTATCCCTCCCGGAAGATGCGCTCGTACCACCCGCTGTCCCAGTAGTTGATAAACGTCCCGTAGGCGGGCGCGGGCCCCGACCAGGGGCTGGCACCCTGGCGGGCAGCGGCGAGGAGGAGTATGGCGGTGCTGACGAATCGCCCGAGGGCGAAGATGGCCAGAACCTGGATGAACCAGTGCGAGAACAGCCGGGAACGTCGCGACACGGCAGCCGGTGCTGCCGTTCCCGTTCCCGTTCCGTCGGATCGCGCGCGGCTGGCCGAACGTCCGGAACGGCCGGCCCAACGGCTCATGGAATCGACGCCGTCGGAACGGGACCAGCGTGGCCTGGATCCTCCCCCGGCATCAGCGGCGCATCCCGCACCCAGCAGTCCCGGAGGTGGTCGTTGACATATCCCGTCGCCTGCAGCATCGCGTACGCCGTCGTCGGACCGACGAACCGGAAGCCGAGTCCGCGCAGCTCGCGTGCCAGGGCGGTACTCTCCGGCGTGATTGCGGGAACGTCGGTCAGCGTGGCCGGAGCAGGACCCTGCTTCGGTCGATGCCGGGCGAGCACCGAGCCAAGGGTGGTGCCGTCCGGGAGCGAGAGCAGTGCCTGCGCATTGGCGATGGTCGCCCGGATCTTCTGCCGGTTCCGGATGATGCCCGCGTCAGCCAGGAGTCGGTCGACGTCCTGCTCACCGAAGGTCGCCACCGCTTCGGGGTCGAATCCGGCGAAGGCCAGTCGGAAGGCCTCCCGTTTACGCAGGATGGTGATCCAACTGAGGCCGGACTGGAAGGCTTCCAGGCTCAGGCGCTCGAAGAGCGCTGCCTCGCCGACGACGGGTCGGCCCCACTCCGTGTCGTGGTACTGCTCATAGGTCGTGCTGGACACGGCCCAGCCGCAGCGGAGGCGGCCGTCCGAGCCTGCGACGGCTCCGCTCACCGTTCGGCGTCCTGTCCGGCGAGCTGCGCCCGCAGGTCCGCTATCGTGGCGTCCCGCGCGTCGAGGGCCAGGGCGAGCCGATCGAGGACCTCGTCCACCTGGTCCATGCGGTAGCCGCGGAGACCGAGACCGAACCGCACGGCGTCGATGTCCCTCGCTGAGGGATCATCCGGCAGCAGCACGGGTGGCAGGCTCGCCACCGGCTCCACCAGGCCGAGCCCGTCGCGCCCTGCCGGCGCTTCGGGCGCACGCCATCCGAGCGGCGCAGGCATCCGCCGTCCTGAAGCGACGAGCGCGGTCCCTCCCACCAGCAGGATGGCGAGGATCAGCAGGAAGATAGTCACACCGCAATGGTGCCAGAGTCACCTTCGGGGACGGTCAGGAGGCGTGGTGCTCGTGACCTGCGGACGCCGCCACGATCCGCACGGCCTCCTCGGCCGTATCCACGAGCTGCAGCAGGGAGAGATCCTTTTCCGAGACTGTGCCCGCGGTGACGAGCGTGCCCTCGACCCAGTCGAGCAGCGGCTGCCAGTAGTCGACGCCGATCAGCACGATGGGGAAGGACGTCACCTTGCCCGTCTGGACCAGGGTCATCGCCTCGAACAGTTCGTCGAGGGTGCCGAAACCGCCGGGCAACACCACGAAACCGCTCGCGTACTTGACGAACATCGTCTTGCGGGCGAAGAAGTACCGGAAGTTGATGCCGAGATCGACCCACTCGTTCATGCCCTGTTCGAAGGGCAGTTCGATACCGAGTCCCACGGAGACACCGCCGGCCTCGCAGGCTCCCTTGTTGGCGGCCTCCATGGCGCCCGGGCCTCCCCCGGTGATGACGGCGAAGCCCGACGCGACAAGCCGCCGTCCTACCTCTTCCCCGATGGAGTAGAAGGCCGAATCGCGAGCGGTCCGCGCGGATCCGAAGACGCTGATCGCCGGACCGAGGTCCGCCAGGGTGCCGAAACCCTCGACGAACTCGCTCTGGATGCGCAGCACCCGCCAGGGGTCCGTGCGGGTGAACCCCCCGGAATCGGGAGAATCGAGGAGCATGTTGTCCGACTGTGGTCCCGTTGCCTGGCCGCGCCGCAACTCGACCGAGCCCCTGCGCCGCGTGGCCTCGCCCGGAAGGCCGGCCTGCGGGCGACTGCCATTGGAGGGCAGCGTCGGGGGGCGGAGCGGGGACACGGCGTCGTCGTCGGGGGCTGTGGAGCGCCGGGCATCATCGGCGGCGGAGAAGCGCGGGTAAGGAGACATATCCCTAGGCTAACCAACACGATCTCAGGCGCAGATTTTTGGTTGCTCTTGAATCACAATCAACACCTTTGCGGTGCTTCGTATTGCTCAGAAGGAATAGTTCGCTAGATTTCTCCCATGACAAGTGAACCGCAACCGACTTCGCCTGCGTCCTCGGCACGTCCCCTCGTCTCACTCAAGAACGTCAACAAGCATTTCGGTGATCTGCACGTGCTCCGGAACATCAATCTCGATGTCGCCCGTGGTGAGGTGGTCGTCGTCATCGGACCATCCGGCTCCGGGAAGTCGACCCTCTGCCGGGCCATCAACAGGCTCGAGACCATCGACGACGGTGAGATCACCATCGACGGCAAGGTGCTCCCCGCGGAGGGCAAGGCGCTCGCAAAGCTACGGGCCGACGTCGGGATGGTGTTCCAGTCCTTCAACCTCTTCGCCCACAAGTCGATCCTCGAGAACGTGACGCTCGGCCCCATCAAGGTCAAGGGGATGAAGGGCGGCGCCGCGAAGGACCTCGCGATGTCCCTGCTCAAGCGCGTCGGCGTCGACAACCAGGCCCAGAAGCTTCCCGCCCAGCTCTCGGGTGGCCAGCAGCAGCGCGTGGCGATCGCGCGGGCACTGGCGATGCAGCCGAAGGTCATGCTGTTCGACGAACCCACGTCGGCGCTGGACCCGGAGATGATCAACGAGGTCCTCGACGCCATGGTGGCGCTCGCCAAGGAGGGAATGACCATGATCGTGGTCACCCATGAGATGGGCTTCGCCCGCCGTGCAGCCGACCGGGTGATCTTCATGGCGGACGGCCAGATCATGGAACAGGCCACGCCCGAGGAATTCTTCACGAACCCCCGGAGCGACCGCGCCAAGGACTTCCTCGGCAAGATCCTCTCGCACTGACCCCCCACTCACCACCCCGCTTCACGACTCGCCTCCAAGAGGCCTTCGCGAGGCCGCAACACAAGGAGAACCAATGCAGAAGACCCGATACGCAGCAGCCGCACTGGCCGCAGTGGCCGCACTGACACTGTCCGCCTGTGGTGGCGGAGACAGCGCCGAAAGCGAAAGCGGAAGCAGCGCCGAAGCCGGCGGCGAGAGCCTCCGCATCGGCATCAAGTTCGACCAGCCGGGACTCGGCTACGACGAGGGCGGGTCCTACTCCGGCTTCGACGTCGACGTCGCCAAGTACGTTGCCAACGAACTCGGAGTCACCGAGGAGAACATCGAGTGGGTCGAGGCCCCTTCCGCCAACCGTGAGAACCTGCTGTCGAACAACCAGGTCGACATGATCTTCGCCACCTACTCCATCACGGATACCCGCAAGGAGGTCGTCGACTTCGCGGGGCCGTACTTCGTCGCCGGCCAGGACCTCCTCGTTCCCACCGACAGCGACATCGCCGGCCCCGAGGACCTCGAGGGCAAGAACCTCTGCTCGGTCACCGGCTCCACCTCCGCACAGAAGATCAAGGACCAGTACCCGGGTGTGCAGCTCGTCGAGCAGCCCGGCTACGCCGAGTGCGTCACCGCCATGGGCGGCGGGCAGATCGACGCCGTCACCACCGATGACATCATCCTGGCCGGTCTCGCGGCCCAGGAAGCCAATGCCGGCAAGTTCAAGGTCGTCGGCAACACCTTCTCGGAGGAGAACTACGGCGTCGGCCTGCCCAAGGGCAGCGACCGCTGCGAAGCCGTCAACGAAGCCATCACCAAGATGATCGACGACGGCGCGTGGGACGAGGCGATCACCAGCAACACCGAGGGTGCCGATTACACCTTCAACGCGGAACTGAACCCGCCGACACCCGCGCCCTGCGCCTAGCATCGCCCTCATTGGTGGGGTGGTCCGCGCGGACCACCCCACCAATGCCATGTTCCCCACCAGGAAAGAGGTGAACCGTGGAGAACTACCTGTCGCTGTTCCAGACCTATGACGTGCCCGCTGCGTTCTGGGTCAATATCCAGCTGTCATTCTGGGCGGCGATCTTCGCGCTCGTCATCGGCACGGTGCTGGCACTGTTCCGCATCTCCCCGATCCCGAGCCTGCAGCTCTTCGGGGCCGCCTATGTGAACATCTTCCGCAACACGCCGCTGACTATCATCCTCGCGTTCGGCTTCCTCGGATTGTTCTCCGTGATGCAGATCAGCCTCGCGAGTGATCTCACCGTCAGCCTGTTCAGGATCGCCATCGTCGGGCTCGCGCTCTACCACGCGGCCTTCGTCTGCGAAGCCATCCGCAGCGGCGTCAACACCGTCCCGCTCGGCCAGGCGGAAGCGGCCCGGGCGATCGGCCTGAGCTTCCTGCCGGCTGCCCGCCTGATCATCCTGCCCCAGGCTTTCCGCGGCGCGATCGCGCCACTCGGAAACGTGCTGATCGCCCTCATCAAGAATTCGACCGTCGCCGCGGCAGGGTCCGTGGCCACGGAATCCTCGGGCCTCATGAAGACCATGATCGAGTTCCGCTCGGACCTCGTGGTTCCCATCTTCCTCACCTTCGCCCTCGGTTTCGTCATCCTTGTGATCCCCATCGGACTGCTCACCACGTGGGCCTCACGCAGACTGGCGGTGGCACGATGAGCGCGCAGCAGGTCCTCTTCGACGCCCCGGGCCCCAAAGCCCGGCGAATCATCCTGATCAGCAACATCGTCGGCGTCCTGATCGTCCTCGCCATCCTCGCCTGGATCATCTCGGCGCTGGCAGGCAAGGGCCAGCTCGCGGCCAGCATGTGGACGCCCTTCCTCGAGTCCCGGACCTGGCAGTTCTTCATCCTGCCCGGACTGCTCAACACGCTGAAGGCTGCCGGCATCTCCATCGTCACGGCCGTCGTGTTCGGTCTCATCTTCGGCGTGGGGCGGCTGTCCCACTCGGCACCCATCCGTTACGTCTCCGGCCTGGTCGTCGAGGTACTGAGGGCCGTTCCGGTGCTGCTCATGATGATCTTCTTCTGGCTGGCCCTCGGCAGTTCGGGTGCCGTGCAGCCGCAGAATGCTCCGCTGATCGCCGTCGTCATCGCCCTGACGCTCTACAACGGATCGGTGATCGCCGAGCTCGTGCGCTCCGGCGTCCACGGCCTCCCCAAGGGCCAGCGAGAGGCCGGCATGGCCATCGGCCTCACGAGGAACCAGTCGTTACGCAACATCGAGGTACCGCAGGCTCTGATCGCGATGCTGCCGGCCCTGATCAGCCAGTTCGTGGTCATCCTCAAGGACTCTGCGCTCGGCTTCATCATCACCTATCCCGAGCTGCTGCAGTTCACGCGGCGCCTCGGCGTGGGCGAGGGCAATGTCATCCCGTCACTGTTCGTCGCCGCGGCGATCTTCATCGTCATCAACTTCGCCCTGTCCACGCTCGCGACTCGACTGTCGGTCCTCCTGAGCTTCAGGACGAAGGGCCGCAGGCCATCACCCAAGGACCCCATCGTCCTGACCCCGGCCGCTACCTGAGTTCCGGCACGGCACGGCACGACGACGAAGGGACCCGGCAGATCGCCGGGTCCCTTCGCCGTCGGACGGAGGCCGGCCGTGCGGGTCAGGACCGCCGGTTCAGGATTGCCGGGCCAGCGCCGGCACGTCCAGATCCGCCTGATCAGGACAGCGGCGTCAGGACAGCGGCGTCAGGACAGCCAGGTCACGAGCGCCTGAAGGCAGGCACGGACGGCGTCGGCATGGACATGCTCGTCGTCGGTGTGAGCGAGCAATGCATCGCCCGGGCCGAAATTGACCGCAGGAACGCCGAGGGCACTGAAGCGCGCGACGTCGGTCCAGCCGTACTTGGGCTTCGGCTCCGCGCCGACGGCCGCGACGAAGGCGGCGGCCGCAGGGTGCTGGAGGCCCGGCCGGGCACCGGCGGCGGCATCGGTCCGCTCGACGTCGAATCCTTCGAGCAGCGCCCGCACGTACTCCTCGGCCTGCTCGGGGGTCTTGTCGGGGGCGAAGCGGTAGTTGACCTCGATGACGGTACTGTCCGGGATCACGTTGCCGGCCGTTCCGCCGGTGACCTTCACGGCGTTGAGGCTCTCACGGTAGTCCAGGCCGTCGACGTGGACGGTGGCCGGCTGGTGGTCGCGCAGCCGCACCAGCACGTCGGCTGCTGCGTGGATCGCATTCACGCCCATCCAGGCACGGGCGGAGTGGGACGCCTTGCCGGTGATGCGCACCTCGAAGCGGGCCGTTCCGTTGCAGCCGCCCTCCACGGTCCCGTCCGTCGGCTCCAGCAGCACGGCGAAGTCCGCTTCCAGCCATTCAGGGTGGGAGTGGGCAACGCGCCCGAGGCCGCTGAGCGACGCCTCGACCTCCTCGTGGTCGTAGAAGATGAACGTGATGTCCCGGGTCGGCTCGGTCAGAGCAGCCGCAAGCGCGAGCTGGACCGCGACGCCGCCCTTCATGTCGGTTGCACCCCTGCCGAACAGAGTCTCGCCCTCCCACGTCGACGGGACGGTGCCGCGGGATCCGGCGGCCGTCGGCAACGGAACGGTGTCGATGTGTCCGGCCAGGATGACGCGCTCGCTCCGACCCAGCATCGTCCGCGCCATGACGCAGTCGCCGTTGCGGACCACCTCGAGATGGTCGAGGCGCCGAAGGGCGCTTTCGATGGCGTCGGCTATTCCCGCCTCGTGCCCTGAGACGCTCTCGAGGTCGAGGAGCCGGGCCGTCAGGTGGGCCACGTCGGATGTCAGATCGAGCGCAGGGGCGGGTGTCTGAATCATGCTGCAACACTATCGCTCGGTAGACTGCTACCCATGACTTCTCCCACGCCCAGCTCATCCATGCCCGGCGACTCCCAGCGGACGGCTGGTGGCCTGGGCCTCGCCACGGTGTCTTCCACCGGAGCGGTCCTGGACACCTGGTTTCCTGCGCCATGGCTCGGCGAGGATACGCTGGGCCCCGACGGCCGTGATGGGCTCCGCAAAACCCTGGACGGCCTCGCCGCCTCCGGAGCGGACGAGTACCGGAAGGTCACCCAGCGGGTCGTGGACCTGACCATCGACCCCGACGAAGCGCCGGCCGGCACGGAGGATGCCTACCTCAGGCTCCACCTCCTCTCCCACCGGCTCGTGCAGCCCAACACCATCAACCTCGACGGCGTCTTCGGCCTCCTCGCCAATGTCGTCTGGACGAACTTCGGACCGACGCCGGTCGAGGGTTTCGAGACCGTCCGCGCAGCGCTGCGCGCCCGTGGACCGGTTGCCGTCCACGGCGTCGACAAGTTCCCCCGCATGGTGGACTACGTGGTTCCGGCCGGAGTGCGCATCGCCGACGCCGACCGCGTTCGCCTCGGTGCCCACCTCGCCGATGGCACCACCGTCATGCACGAGGGTTTCGTCAACTTCAATGCGGGCACCCTCGGCCACTCGATGGTCGAGGGCCGCATCTCGGCAGGCGTCGTCGTCGGAAACGGCTCCGACGTCGGCGGCGGTGCCTCGATCATGGGCACACTGTCGGGCGGTGGGAAGGAACGCATCACCATCGGCGAGCGCTGCCTGCTCGGCGCCGAGTCCGGCGTCGGCATCTCCCTCGGTGACGACTGCGTGGTCGAGGCGGGCCTGTACCTGACCGCGGGGACGAAGGTGACCCTGAAGGACGGTTCGGTCGTCAAGGCCAAGGACCTCTCGGGTGAATCCGGCATCCTGTTCCTCCGCAATTCGACCACCGGGGCTGTTGAGGCACGTCCGCGGACGGGGGAGGGCATCTCCCTGAATCCGGCCCTGCACGCCAACTAGCGCATGGCATCCTCCCGTCCTTCCGTTGCAGTCCGTCGCCGCCGCGTCCGGACAGCAGCCATGCTCGCGGCGCTGGGCGTCGTGGTCGTGGGCGGGTCCGTCGTCGCCGTGCAGCAGCTCGACCAGAGCGAGGTGCTGGTGCGCGAACGCTGCAGCGCCACCGTGGGCGCCAACACGTTCGAGCTCACCCCGACGCAGGCGGGCAACGCGGCACTCATCTCGGGAGTTGCCGTCAACCGCGGGCTGCCTGCCCGCGCCGCGTCGATCGCCATAGCAACCGCTATCCAGGAATCGCGGCTGGAGAACATCGACTACGGCGACGACGCCGGTCCGGACTCCCGCGGCCTGTTCCAGCAGCGTCCATCCCAGGGATGGGGCACGCAGGAGCAGATCATGACACCCCTGTATGCCACGGGCGCCTTCTACGACGCGCTGGTCGAGGTCCCGGACTATGAGTCGCTCCCTATCACGGAGGCGGCGCAGACCGTCCAGCGGTCGGCGTTCCCGCAGGCCTACGCCGATCACGAGCCGGAGGGCCGCGCCTTCGCGTCCGCGCTGACGGGTAACTCCCCCGCTGCGCTCGACTGCACACTCCGCGAACCGACAGGCACGGGCGACGCGTTGGCCGTTTCGATCGCCGCCGACGAGGTCTTCGGACCGCTGGGGGGCGCTGCCGACGGTACCCGCCTGACCATGGACGTCACGGGGACGCTCGGATGGGCAGCCGCTCAGTGGGCCGTGGCGAACGCCTCCGCGCTGCACATCACCACCGTGTCCTACTCCGGGCTGGAATGGGCGCGGGCGGACGGCGGCTGGACCTCGACGACGACCGAACCCGGCACCCTGACGATCGCCGTCGCGGGCGCAACGCCCTGATACCACCTGGCGTCGACGGTCACGCCAGCATTTTGACGACGGGCTCCACATAACTGCGGAAGGAGCGCTCGTCGTCGAACAGTTCCTGGCACATCAGGAGTGTTCCCGGCTCGACCCACCAGGCACGGCGGACACCCAGCGGCAGTTCGACGACCTGCAGGCTGAAGCGGCGTGCCGCGCGGCCCAGTTCGAGCTCCCGTTCCTCGATGATGCGTGCCAGGAGATACTCCATGCTGCCGACGCCGCGCGCCCCGGCGTGCAGGGCATACTCGGCGCACCTCTCCTCCGCCCAGTCCATGGCCGCACCGAAATGCGCCCTCAGCAGTGCCTTAAGGGCCTCCATGCCGTCGAGCGCCTCGAACAGCGGCGGAACGGGAAGGACGGCCTCGCTGATCCGGCGACCGATGAGACCGTGCCACCAGGCTTCCCACTCGACCCGCAAGGCTGCCGATCCACCGAAGGGATCCGTGAGGCGCCGCGTGTCGACGGTGCGGACCGCGGGGATGACGGGCGGCAGTGCCGGCCTGCCGATTCCCCGTAATCCCGCGCAGTCCCGCAGGTAGAGCGCCACGAGCAGTACTTCCGAAGTATCGACGGTGAAGTACGCGCTGTAGCGGGATTCGGAGTACGACATGGGCCTCCTTCGCACCAGTCAGGCTGCTCCTACCTTAGACCTCGGACCGACGGCGCTCCAGAGGTCGGACAGCGATTCGATGCGTCGTTCTGCGGGGCTGGAAGGGCCCCCGCCTAGGATGGGACCATGAAGATCCTCGTTACCGGTGGCAGTGGCTACATCGGCTCCCATACCGTCCTCACCCTCCTCGACAGCGGCCATGACGTCGTCGTCGTCGACAACCTGCTGAACTCGACCGAGACGTCGCTGCAGCGCGTTGCGACACTCGCGGGCCGCACGCCGACGTTCCACAAGGCCGACCTCCTCGACGAGGCCCGGCTCCGGGAGATCTTCGCCGAGGAGAAGGTGGACGCCGTCATCCACTTCGCCGGCCTCAAGGCGGTCGGAGAATCCGTCGAGCAGCCGCTGTACTACTACCACAACAATGTCGGCGGCACCCTGAACCTGCTGCGCGTGATGGACGATGCCGATGTCCGCACCCTCGTCTTCAGCTCCTCCGCCACCGTCTACGGGGCGTCGGAGGAAGTCCCCCTCACGGAGAAGCTCCCGCTCGACGCCGTCAATCCCTACGGCCGCACAAAGGAACAGATCGAGGACATCCTGACCGACCTCGGAGCGGCGGATCCGCGCTGGAGCATCGCCCTGCTGCGCTACTTCAATCCCGTGGGCGCGCATTCCTCCGGCACCATCGGTGAGGATCCCACCGGCACCCCGAACAACCTCCTGCCCTTCGTGGCGCAGGTGGCCGTGGGCCGGCGCGAGAAGGTGATGGTGTTCGGCAACGACTACCCGACGCCGGACGGTACGGGCATCCGCGACTACATCCACGTCGTCGACCTCGCCGCAGGCCATCTCGCCGCGCTCGGCTACCTCGTCCGGCAGGGCGGGGTGCACACCTGGAACCTCGGAACCGGCAACGGCTCCTCCGTCCTCGAGGTCCTCGCCGCCTTCTCCGCGGCCGTCGGCCGGGACATCCCCTACGCATTCGCTCCCCGCCGGCCGGGTGACGCGGCCGTCAGCTACGCGGACCCGTCCTCGGCCCTCGCCGACCTCGGCTGGTCCGCGACCCGCACGCTCGCCGAGATGTGCGAGGATCACTGGCGCTGGCAGAAGCACAACCCGCAGGGGTACGCGACGGAGCAGAGCAGCTAGCACCCTCACGACGACGGCGGCCGCCCACCTGGGAAGGTGGGCGGCCGCCGTCGTTCGAGCACGGGAATCATCAGGATGATCAGCTGGCGGGGTAGTGACGTTCTCCCTCACCCGTGTATAGCTGGCGCGGACGGCCGATCTTCGTCTGCGGATCCTGCATCATCTCGCGCCACTGGGCGATCCAGCCCGGCAGCCGACCGATGGCGAACAGCACGGTGAACATCTTCTCCGGGAAGCCCATAGCCTTGTAGATGAGGCCCGTGTAGAAGTCCACGTTCGGGTACAGCTTCCGCTCGATGAAGTAATCATCGGCGAGCGCCTTCTCCTCGAGCCGCATCGCGATGTCGAGCAGTTCGTCGTTCCCACCGAGCTTGTTGAGGATGTCGTGGGCGGTGGCCTTGACGATCTTCGCGCGCGGGTCGTAGTTCTTGTAGACGCGGTGCCCGAAGCCCATGAGCTTCACGCCGTCTTCCTTGTTCTTGACCTTCTCCATGAAGTCCTCGGGCTGCATGCCCTTGGTCTGGATGTCGCGCAGCATGTTCAGCACGGCCTCGTTGGCGCCGCCGTGCAGTGGACCGAAGAGTGCATTGATACCGGCGGAGACGGACGCGAACATGTTCGCGTTGGAGCTGCCGACGAGACGGACGGTCGACGTCGAACAGTTCTGCTCGTGGTCCGCGTGCAGGATGAGCAGCAGGTCCAGGGCCTTGACCATCATCGGGTCGAGGTCGTAGGGCTCCGCAGGCAGGCCGAAGGACAGCCGCAGGAAGTTCTCCACGAGGTTCATGGAGTTGTCCGGGTAGAGCATCGGCTGGCCGATGGACTTCTTGTGGGCATAGGCCGCGATCACGGGCAGCTTGGCCATGAGGCGGAACGTCGACAGCTCCACCTGCTCGTCGTCGAACGGGTCGAGCGAGTCCTGGTAGAACGTGGACAGCGCCGAGACGGCCGAGGACAGCACGGGCATCGGGTGCGCGTCCCGGGGGAAGCCACCGAAGAAACCCTTGAGCTCCTCGTGCAGCAGCGTATGGCGGCGGATGCGCCCGTCGAACCCGGTGAGTTCCTCGGGAGTCGGCAGGTTCCCGTAGATGAGGAGGTAGGAGACCTCGAGGAAGCTGGAGTGCTTCGCCAGTTCCTCGATCGGGTACCCGCGGTAGCGCAGGATGCCGGCATCGCCGTCGATATAGGTGATCGCGGACGAGGTGGCCGCGGTGTTCATGAAGCCGGGATCATAGGTGACCTGGCCCGTCTGCTTCAGCAGCTTCGACACGTCGTAGCCGTTGTTGCCTTCGACAGCGGGCACCAGCGGCAGGCTGAGCTTCCCGCCGTCGTAATGCAGGGAGGCAGCTTTCTGCTCTGTCATTGATTCTCCTTCAGGAGCTGGAGCGAGGGTGTCACCACGAATCATCGCTACACAGGAGGACAGACGTCACTCCGGCGATCGCACATACAGCGTCAAACGCTACCGTCAGGCAGCCCTCCACCACTAATCCTGCTGACCCTCGCCGTGGAAGGAAACCAGCGCCCTTCAGCGGACTGCATGTGCAAGACGGCTGACGGCCGCCTCGATCCTCTCGTCGCTGCCCGTGAGTGCGACCCGGATGAAGCCCTCTCCGGCGTCACCGTAGAACACCCCGGGCCCGGCAAGGATCCCGAGATCCGCGAGCCAGCCGATCGTGTCCCAGGTCGGCCGCCCGTTCGACGCCCAGAGATACAGTCCTGCGGCCGAGCCTCGAATCGTGAAACCCGCAGCTTCGAGGGCCGGGATGAGCAGGGCACGACGACGGCGGTACAGGTCCTTCTGGTCCGCGACGTGTGCGTCGTCCCCGAGGGCCACGCGCATGGCTTCCTGCACCGGGTACGGGACGATCATCCCGGCGTGCTTGCGCGAGTTGACGAGACTGGCGATGATCGCAGGGTCTCCTGCCGTGAAGGCAGCACGGTAGCCGGCGAGGTTGGACTGCTTGCTCAGCGAGTAGACCGCGAGCAGGAGATGGTGCGAGCCTCCGCAGACCCGGGGGTCCAGGACGCTCGGGACCGGCCGTCCGCCCTGCGCGGGATCCCAGGAATCCCAGCCGAGCTCGCCGTAGCACTCATCCGATGCGACGACGGCGCCGAGCGCGCGGGCGTCGTCGACGATGCTGCGCAGGCCGTCGACGTCGAGCACGTCGCCCGTCGGGTTGCCCGGTGAGTTGATCCAGACCAGCTTCACCCTGCTGCGGACGTCCTCGGGGAGGTCTGCAAGGGAATCGGCGGGTACGGGCGTGGCTCCGGCGAGGTGGGCACCGATGTCGTAGGTGGGGTACGCGACCGTCGGGCGCACGACGACGTCGCCCTTCCCCAGGCCGAGCAGGAGGGGCATCCAGGCCACGAGTTCCTTGGACCCGACAGTCGGCAGGATGTCGTCCGGGTCCAGTCCGCCCACTCCCCTGCGGCGCGCGAACCAGTCACTGATCGCCCTGCGCAACGCGAGGGTACCGTGCGTCGTCGGGTAGCCGTGGGCGTCCGCGGCTGCGGCGAGCGCGTCCCGGATAAGAGTGGGCGTGGGATCGACGGGTGTGCCGATGGACAGGTTGACGATGCCGTCCGCGTGCCGGGCGGCAACCTCCTGATAAGGAGCCATCGCGTCCCACGGGTAGTCCGGCAGATGCAGGCCGAAGGACATCGGCTCCCCGGACGCCACCTAGGCGGGCTGGTTCTGGGGCGGGAGGGCCGCGATGATCGGGTGGTCGAAGCCCGTGTTGCCGACCTTCGCCGCTCCGCCGGGTGATCCGAGGGCCGGGCCGGTGGGGGCGGGCACGTCGAAGAACTCCACATTGGCCTTGTAGTACTCGGCCCACTGCTCGGGGGTGTCGTCCTCGTAGTAGATCGCCTCGACCGGGCACACGGGCTCGCACGCCCCGCAGTCCACGCACTCATCGGGGTGGATGTAGAGCGACCGTTCGCCCTCGTAGATGCAGTCGACAGGACACTCCTCGATACAGGCCTTGTCCTTGACATCCACGCACGGCTGCGCAATTACGTAGGTCACTTCCCACGCCTTTCCTTGGAACTGGGGTCGCTGACGCACCCTCGGTGCGGTCTCCAGCTTAACGCAACGGCCCACCCCAGCAGGACCGTCGGCCGGGCGGCCACCGGAAGCCCGGCGGGCCTACCCTTGATGGGTGCAGACCCCCGCCGACCTCCTCGCGTCCCTCCCCCTGACCACGAGGGTCGTGGTCCGTCGCCGTCTCGACGACGGTTACACGGACTCCCTCGGGAACCTGATCGCCCTCGATGCGACCACGTGCACGGTACGGACGCGCAGGGGCGACGACGTCGTCCTGCTCACCGAGATCACGGCTGCGAAGGCGGTCCCACCTGCGCCTCCGCGCCGTACTCCGCGCCGTTCCCCGCCCTAGGGCCGGCGCCCGAACGCTTCGCATCAGGCGTGGCCACCCTTGCCGTCACAGTGGTTGGGACCTGTCAATCAATCGGTCGTGCTCACGTACAATCGGGGGATGGACTTAGACGAGGACCTCCAGGCCCGCGGACGGGCGCTCAGCTCCCCTGTCCGGCTCCGCATCCTGCGCTTGTGCCTCCACAAGGCGAGGACCAACAAGGAGATCGCGGAGACGCTCGACCTGAACCCGGCAACAGCCCTCCACCACGTGCGGACCCTGCTGTCCACCGGCTTCCTCGCCGCCGAAGACGCCAGGACAGGCAATCGTGGCGCCAAGGAGATTCCCTACCGTGCCACCGGATTGTCCTGGCACAGCCGCATCCCCAATTCCGCGCCCGTCCTGGTCGAGACGTTCCTGCAGGAGATCGAGGGCCTGCAGCCGTCAGACATCGATGTGTGGCGCCTCGGCGTCCGGCTCAACGATGCGAACCGCGAGGAGATGATGGGCCGCATACGGGCCGTCTTCGAGGACTACGCCGGGCGTGGTCCCGATGAGGACGGGACGGCTACGTCGATCATGCTCGCGCACCATCTGGACCGCACGGCCGACTGATACAGGGTGGTCGACCTAGGTCCGCCGCGGACGCAGCAGGATGCTCCCGACCACCACGGCGCCGAGCGTCACCACGAGCACCCCGAACAGCCAGATGTTCCCGGCCAGGGCCGTTCCCGGGGCCGCTTCCGACGACCCGGTGAGGATGAGGGTCTTCGACGACGTCGAGAGCAGTGCCACGACGCCGTAGGCGACCGCCCCGGCCACGGCGGTGATGGTGACGTTCCGCGCCCATAGCCCGCACAGCAGGAACACGCTTCCGGCGAGCACCAGTGCAGCCAGGGCCCCGGCGGGAACGTCCGTAACTCCCACGTGCAGCAACTGGCCGTGCAGCAGGGTGCCCAGGATCGCCGCCGCGATACCTCCGGCCACGGCGGCGAGCACCGCCGCTGTGCGACCGGGCGCAGAGGCGCCGCGTGCGGTGTGATGGCCGCCCGGGACCTTACCTTCCAAATCGGGAGCAGCGTCACCCACCAGCTCCTGGGCGACGGCGGCACCCGCCGAAGCGCCGCCATTCCCGGAACCATCCGATGCCGGGAACGCCGAACGCCGGCCCTTCCCTGCAGGGAAGGTGCCGGCGGCGTCGTTTGCCACGGTGGTGCTGGCGTTACACGCGGGCGCGCGAACGGGAGGCGCGCATGCGCTCGTTCGCGTCCAGGATGACCTTGCGGATGCGGATGGTCTCCGGCGTGACCTCGACGCATTCGTCCTCGCGGGCGAACTCGAGGGATTCCTCGAGCGTCAGGTTGCGCGGCGGGGTCAGGTTCTCGAAGGTGTCGGAGGAGGCCGCACGCATATTGGTGAGCTTCTTCTCCTTCGTGATGTTGACCTCCATGTCGTCGGCGCGGGAGTTCTCGCCGACGATCATGCCCTCGTACACCTCGGAGGTGGCCTGCACGAAGAACGAGCCGCGCTCCTGCAGATTGATCATGGCGAACGGGGTCACGACACCGGCGCGGTCCGCGATCATCGAACCGTTGGTGCGGTACTCGATGTCACCGGCCCAGGGCTCGTAGCCCTCGGAGATCGATGCCGCGATGCCGGCACCGCGGGTGTCCGTCAGGAAGCGGGTGCGGAAACCGATCAAGCCTCGCGCGGGAACGATGAATTCCATGCGGACCCAGCCGGTACCGTGGTTGGCCATGTTGGTCATGCGGCCCTTGCGGGCGGCCATGAGCTGGGTGACGCCGCCGAGGTACTCCTCGGGCACGTCGATGGTCATGTGCTCCATGGGCTCGTGGAGCTTGCCGTCGATGGTCTTGGTGACCACCTGCGGCTTGCCGACCGTGAGCTCGAATCCTTCGCGGCGCATCTGCTCGACGAGGATGGCGAGGGCGAGCTCGCCGCGGCCCTGGACCTCCCAGGCGTCGGGGCGGGCGGTGGGAAGGACGCGGAGCGACACATTGCCGACCAGCTCCTTGTCGAGGCGGTCCTTGACCTGGCGCGCTGTGACCTTGGCGCCCTTGACCTTGCCCGCGAGCGGCGAGGTGTTGATACCGATGGTGACGGAGATCGCGGGGTCGTCGACGGTGATCAGGGGCAGGGGCTGGGGATTGTCGACGTCGGTCAGGGTCTCACCGATGGTGATGCCCTCGATACCGGCGACCGCGACGATCTCGCCGGGTCCGGCGGAATCGGTAGGAACACGGTCGAGCGCCCTCGTGGCGAGGAGCTCGGTGATCTTGACGGTCTTCAGCTCGCCGTTCTGGCGTGCCCAGGCGACGGTCTGGCCCTTGCGGAGGGTGCCGTTGAAGATGCGCAGGAGGGCGAGCCGGCCGAGGAACGGTGACGCATCCAAGTTGGTGACGTGAGCCTGAAGGACCCCGTTCGGGTTGTACCGGGGCGCCGGGATGTGATCGATGATCGTCTGGAACAGGGGCTCCAGGTTGTCGTTCGCGGGGATGGTGCCATCTTCGGGCTGCTCTATCGACGCGGCACCGGCGCGCGCTGCGGCGTAGACCACGGGCACGTTCAGGATCAGGTCCAGGTCGAGGTCGGGAACCTCGTCCGCGAGGTCCGAGGCGAGGCCCAGGAGCAGGTCCATCGACTCGCTGACGACCTCCTCGATGCGGGAGTCCGGGCGGTCGGTCTTGTTGACCAGCAGGATGACGGGGAGCTTGGCCGCGAGGGCCTTGCGGAGCACGAAGCGGGTCTGGGGCAGCGGGCCCTCGGACGCGTCGACGAGCAGCACGACGCCATCGACCATGGACAGGCCGCGCTCGACCTCACCACCGAAGTCGGCGTGGCCCGGGGTGTCGATGACGTTGATGGTGATGGTCTCGCCCTTGGCTGCGGGACCGTCGTAGAACACGGTGGTGTTCTTCGCGAGGATGGTAATGCCCTTCTCGCGCTCGAGGTCACCGGAGTCCATGACGCGGTCGGCTACATCGCCGTGAGCCGCGAACGAGTTGGTCTGCTTCAGCATGGCGTCGACCAGGGTGGTTTTTCCGTGGTCAACGTGAGCCACGATGGCTACGTTGCGGAGATCGCTGCGGACAGCGGTATTGCCTGTGGTTTCAGACATGCGTTATTACTCAATTCGGTATCTGCTGCGGGGAAAGTGGCGGCGGCTGCACTGCACGCCCTGTCTCCAGTCTAAACGTTGGATAAAAACAGACCTAATGCGACCTGTCGACGGCGCCCGGAATCCGCTGTGGGCGCACAACGACGGCGGCCCTCCGCGAGGTGGGCCGCCGTCGTCAGCTATGGGTTCACCGCCCGGATGAGGGACGGCCGCGCGTCAGGCGACCTCGGGCGGCAGGACGAGTCCCGCTCCGGGGATCGCTGCCAGCAGGGCCTGCGTATAGGCGGTTCCAGGGTTGTCGAACACCTCGTCGGTGGTCCCCTGCTCCACGAGCTTCCCCTTCTCCATGACGGCCACGTGGTCGGCGATCTGGCGGACCACCGCGAGGTCGTGCGTGATGAAGAGGTAGCTCAGACCGAGGTCGGACTGCAGGTCGGCGAGCAGGTTCAGGATCTGCGCCTGCACCAGCACATCGAGCGCCGAGACGGCCTCGTCGCAGATGACCACCTCCGGATCGAGGGCCAGGGCCCTGGCGATGGCCACCCGCTGCCGCTGGCCACCGGAGAGCTCGTTCGGGAAGCGCTGCATCGTGGCGGACGGCAGAGCCACCTGGTCGAGCAGCTCACGGACCTTCTTCTCGCGACTCCTCGCGTTGCCGATGCCGTGCACGCGCAACGGCTCCTCGATGGTCCGGTAGATGTTGTACATCGGATCCAGCGAGCCATAGGGGTCCTGGAAGATCGGTTGCACGCGGCGCCGGAAGTCGAACATCTCCTTCCGTCCGAGCGTGGTGATATCCACGCCGTCGAAGCGGATACTGCCCGACGTCGCGCCGTCCAGTCCGAGGACCAACTTCGCGACGGTCGACTTGCCCGAACCGGACTCGCCGACCACAGCGGTGGTGGTGCCGCGTGCGATCGAGAAGGACACTTTGTCCACGGCGGTGAAGTCGGTCGACCTGCCCCAGCTTCCGCGGATCTTGAAGACCTTGGTCAGGTCCTCGACCTCGATCACCGTGTCCAGGGACGCTGCCTTCACGACGGCAGGCGCCAGCAGGTCCCTCGTCTCGATGCCGGCCCTCTTCGCCGATTCGATGCGCCGTGACGCGATCGACGGCGCGGACGCCACGAGCTTCTGTGTGTACGGGTGGCGCGGGTTGGTCAACAGCTCGAGCGCAGGACCGGCCTCGACGACCTGGCCCTTGTACATGACGATCACCTTGTGGGCGCGCTCGGCGGCGAGCCCGAGGTCATGCGTGATGAGCAGGACGGCGGTGCCGAGCTCCTCCGTCATGGTGTCGAGGTGGTCCAGGATCTGCCGCTGCACGGTCACGTCGAGGGCCGATGTCGGCTCGTCGGCAATGAGCAGGCGGGGGCGGCAGGACAGGCCTATGGCGATCAGGGCGCGCTGGCGCATACCGCCCGAGAATTCGTGCGGGTACTGGTTGGCGCGGGACTCGGCGTCGGGCAGTCCCGCTTCCGAGAGCACCTTCGCCACGTCCTGGGTGCCGCTGGGCAGGCCGTTGGCCTTCAGTGTCTCCTTCACCTGGAATCCGATCTTCCACACCGGGTTCAGGTTGGACATCGGGTCCTGGGGCACCATGCCGATCGACGAACCGCGAAGCTCGACGATGCGCTTCTCCGAGGCGGAGGTGATGTCCTCGCCATCGAAGATGATGCTGCCGTTCGAGACGCGCCCGTTGGCGGGCAGCAGCCCGATGGCAGCCAGCGCGGTCGTCGACTTGCCCGAACCCGATTCACCCACGATCGCGACGGTCTCACCGGGCATCACCGTGAGATGTGCGTTCCGCACCGCCTCGACCTCCCCGTTCGACGTCGAGAAGGTGATGGCGAGGTCGCGGAGCTCCAGCAGCGGCGTCGGCAGGTCGGACGTGGCCGGCGTCGCCGAGGACCGGGTCGTGTCATCTCTCATGCTGCTGCTCATCGCTTACGCGCCTTCGGATCGAGAGCGTCACGCAGGGCATCGCCCAGCATGATGAAGCTCAGAACGGTGATCGACAGGGCGAGGCCCGGCCAGAAGATGGCCATCGGATTGCTGCGGAGCGACGGCTTCGCCGAGAAGATGTCGTTCCCCCAGGACATGACGTCCGGCGGCAGTCCGATCCCCAGGAACGACAGCGTCGACTCCGCCACGATGAAGGTGCCGAGGGAGATCGTCGCGATGACGATGACCGGTGCGAGCGCGTTCGGGATGACGTGCTTCACCAGGGCGCCCAGCGGCGACACCCCGAGTGATCGGGCGGCCGTCACGAAGTCCGCGTTGCGCACCTCCATGACGGCAGCCCGCGTGATGCGGGCTATCTGCGGCCAGCCGAACGTGACGAGGATGACCACCAGCGTCCACACGTTACGGTTCTGCTGGAAGACGGGGAGCTGCACGACGACGATCGCGCCGAGGATCAGCGGCAGCGCGAAGAAGATGTCACCCACCCGGGCGAGGATGGCATCGACCCAACCGCCGAAGAAGCCGGCGAGGGCACCGATGAGGCCGCCGATCAGGACGACGCCGATCGTCGCGAAGAGTCCGACGGTCAGTGATGACTGCGTGCCGTGGACCACGCGGGACAGGATGTCGCAGCCCTGCACCGTGAAGCCGAGCGGGTGCCCGGGGGCGGGCCCGCCGTCGGAGTTCGCGAGCAGGCAGTTCTCGTTGGGCGGCTCGTTCGTGAAGAGGCCCGGGAACAGCGCCACGAAGATGACCGCGAGGATCAGGACCGCGCTGATGATGAACAGCGGCTGGCGCCTCAGGCTGCGCCAGGCCTCGCTCCACAGGCTGCGGGGAGCGGCGTCGGACACCGTGCTGTCCGTGGCCCGCACGGGCGTCTCGTCGGGATCGGCGACGAAGTGCTCGATGGGGTAGGCGGACGTCTTGGTGCGGGCCATGGGGGTTGGCGCCTCGGTGGGGGCGGGTAGGGATGTTGGTTCAGGCATATCGAATCCTTGGGTCCAGCCACGCGTACAGGAGATCCACCAGCAGGTTCGCGAGGCAGAAGATGAGGATCAGGAACGTGACGATCGAGACGACCATCGGTCCGTCACCGTTGAGCACGGCCCGGTAGAGCGTGTTGCCCACCCCGTTGACGTTGAAGATCCCCTCGGTGACGATCGCGCCGCCCATGAGGGCACCGAGGTCGGCTCCGAGGAAGGTGACGACGGGGATCAGGGAGTTGCGGAGGACGTGCACGACGACGACACGCCTGCGGCTGAGGCCCTTGGCCGTCGCTGTGCGCACGTAGTCCGCGTTGACGTTCTCGATGATGCTCGTGCGGGTGAGGCGCAGCACGTAGGCGAAGGACACCAGTCCGAGGACCACGGCCGGCAGGAGCAGCTCCGAGAAGGTCGCATTCCCGCTGACGGTGGGGTTGGTCCACTGGAGCTTCACGCCGATCAGGAACTGCATCAGGAAGCCGAGCACGAAGATGGGTACGGCGATGACGACCAGGGACAGGACCAGGACCGACGAGTCGAAGATCTTCCCCTTGCGGAGGCCTGCGATCAGGCCGAAGACGATCCCGAAGAAGGCTTCTATGACGAGGGCCATGACGGCGAGCTTCGCCGTGGTCGGGAAGACCTCGGCGATGATCGTGGCGATGGGCCGCCCGGAGAAGTTGACGCCGAGATCGAAGGTGAGGACGCCCTTGAGGTAGAGCAGGTACTGGATCCAGAAGGGCTGGTCGAGGTTGTACTGCTCACGCAGTCCTGCGACGACGGCGGGAGTGCAGCCGCGCTCACCGCAGATGGCGGCGGTGGCATCACCGGGAAGGCTGAAGACGAGGAAGTACACCAGCAGGGTGGCGCCGAGGAAGACGGGGATCAGCTGCAGGAAGCGTCGGACGATGTACCAGACCATCAGCGCCTACCTCCCGGTGCTGCGGGCGTCCGGTCGGGACGCGAGTGGGGGTTGCTCATGAGGTGTTGGACCTTTTCGTTGGAGCACGGAAAAGGGGCCCGCCCTGTGCCGGGCGGGCCCCGCGACCGCTGGGGGTTACTTGCCGGTGATGGCGTAGTAGAGCGGAACGCCGTTCCAGCCGAACTCGACGTTGTCCACGTTGTTGCTCCAGCCGCCCTGGGCGACCTGGTACCACAGCGGGATGGCCGGGAGGTCCTCGAGGAGCTGCTCCTGGGCCTTGTTCATGGCCTCGTTGCCCTCCTCGACGGTGCTGGCAGCCAGTCCGTCGGTCAGTTCCTGATCGAACTCGGCATTGCTGTAGCGGGCATCGTTGGATCCCGCGCCTGTTGCGTAGATGGGTCCGAGGAAGTTGTACAGCGACGGGTAGTCCGCCTGCCACCCGGCACGCAGGGAACCCGTGAGGGTTTCCTCCGTGGCCTCGGTGCGGGCTTCCTTGAACGTCGCGTATGGCTTGCCCGCAACCTCGATGCCGAGGTCGTTCTTGATGTTGTTCACCACGGCCTCGACCCACGTCTTGTGGTCGCCCTTGTCGGCGTTGTAGCCGATGGTGAGGGGCTGCGACTCGTCGTACGGCGAGATTTCCTCGGCGTCCTCCCAGAGCTGCTTCGCCTTCTCCGGGTTGTACTCGAGGTTCTCGCTGCCCGGCAGGTCCTCGCTGTAGCCGTCGAGCACGGGTGCGGTGAAGTCCTTGGCGGGCGTGCGGCCGTTGTTGAAGATCACCGACGTGATCTCCTCGCGGTTGATCGCCATGGAGATCGCCTGGCGGCGGAGCTTGCCGGCCTCGCCGTCCCAGTTGGGGAGGTAATACGGGATCGCGATGGTCTGGTTGCCCGCGTACGGCGATTCGATGGAGCGCTCACCGAGGTCGTTCTTGAAGTTCTTGATATCGCTCGTGGGGATCGTCTTCAGGACGTCGAGGTTGTCCGAGATGAGGTCCTGGTAGGCGGTCGTGTCGTTCTGGTAGATCTTGAACGTCACGCCCGCGTTCTGCGCCGCCTGCGTGCCCTCGTACTCGTCGTTGGGGACGAGTTCGATCTGCTGGTTGTGCTGCCAGGCGCCCTCGGAGGCGAACTTGTACGGGCCGTTGCCGATCGGGTTCTCGCCGAAGGCGGCGGGATCCTGCAGTGCGGCAGCGGGCAGCGGGAAGAACGCGCTGTAGCCCAGGCGCAGCGGCCAGTCGGACTCGGGCTGAGCGAGCTTCACGGTGAACGTGCGGTCGTCGACGACGGTGAGGCCGCTCATGGTCTCCACGGTGGAGCCCTCGGCGCTGGCCTCGTCGTAGCCCTCGATGCTCTCGAAGAAGTAGCTCGAGAGCTGCGCGTTCTTCGCGGCGGCGCCGTAGTTCCAGGCATCGACGAACGAACTCGCGGTGACGGGGTCGCCGTTGGTGAAGGTCTTGCCTTCCTTCAGCGTGATCGTGTAGTTCTGCGCGTCCTCGGTTTCGATGGACTCGGCCATCTCGTTCTCGGGCTTGCCGTCTGCGTCGTAGCTGACGAGGCCCGCGAAGATGAGGTCGAGGATTGCCCCGCCGCCCACCTCGTTGGTGCTGGTGGGGATCAGCGGGTTCTGGGGCTCGGATCCGTCCACCACGATGACGGCGTCCGTGGTGCCGCCGCCCGTGCTGGATTCAGTGCTTCCGCCGCCGCATGCACTCAGCGACAGGACGGCGATGGCCGCGACGCTGAGCATTTTGGAATTGCGCGTAAAACGCATTCCGCCTCCTAGGTATTGGTCTTTCCGGCGCTGATGTGGCCGGTTCGGTTGCCCCGCGAATAGCGAGGGCCAACTCACACCGCAGAATCATATGCCCGATTTGTTGCTTCCCTGAACAACCGGTCGGCGGGTGCCCGCCCCGGGCGGGACTCCACGCGGGTCGACGCCCGTCTTTCCGCCCGCCAGCGATACCTCAGCGGCTTGATCACGCTTCAGTAACGACTGCTGGCCATCGGTCTTCAGCCCTGTACAGGGCGTGGAGGAGGCCCGGGGCAGCGGGTTCCTACCCTGTCCGCCGGACACGGAGAAGCCCGTCCTGCCGCGCAGGACGGGCTACCTCCCCGGTTCGGGCGTGTCTGCTGTGCCGACACCGCTCTACGGGAGATCAGTCGGTCGTCGCCATGAGCTTTGCGCGCAACTCGCGACGCTCCCGCTGTTTCGTCGGGTCAGGGAGCGGAACTGCTGCCAGCAGCCGCTGTGTGTACGGGTCCCGGGGGCTGCGCAGGATCTGGTCGCGACTGCCCTGCTCGACGATCCGTCCGCGCTTCATGACGCAGATGTAGTCCGCGAGCACATCGACGACGGCGAGGTCATGCGTGACGAACAGGCACGCGAATCCGAGCTCCCGCTGCAGGTTCTGGAACAATTCCAGCACCTTGGCCTGCACGGACACGTCCAGTGCGGAGGTCGGCTCGTCCGCGACCATCAGCTTGGGCCTGAGCGACAGGGCCCTGGCGATACCGACGCGTTGCTTCTGCCCGCCGGAGAGTTCGTGCGGGTACCTGTTGCGGTAGGAGCGTGGAAGCTCGACCTGGTCGAGGAGTGTCTCGATGCGCTTCTGCAACTCCCCGCCCTTGGCCTCGCCGGCGAGAAACATCGGCTCGCCGATGCTCTCACCGATCGGGAGCCGTGGATTGAGCGACGAGGACGGGTCCTGGAACACCATGCCGACGTGCCGACGGACGGCGCCGAGCTCCTTCGACGAGGGACGGAATCCGGAGATGTCGGTGCCGACGACCTTCAGCGATCCCGCGGCGACGGGCAGGAGCCCGACGGCGGCCCGACCGATCGTCGTCTTGCCGGAGCCGGACTCCCCCACGAGGCCGATCACCTGTCCGGGATACACCGTGAGGTTGGCGCCCTCCACCGCTCGGAACGCGGGCACGCGCCCCTGTTTCGGGTATTCGATAGCGACGTCGATGAGTTCGAGGACGGGCTGGGCGGTCGGTGGGGCGACGGACCGGTCCACGGCGAGCTGCGCGAGGACCTCCTGCTCCCGCCTCTCCAGCTCGTCGTGGTCCACCGACTGCAGCTCGGTCCGGGTGGCCGCGGCGAGCGCGGCGGTGATATCGACGTCGTCGTTCCCGTCGCCCTGCCCGAGGTGCGGCACGGCGGCGAGGAGCGCCTTGGTGTACTCGTGCTGCGGATTATTGAAGATCTCATCGGCCGTTCCGGTCTCGACGATGCGCCCCTGGCGCATCACCGCGATCCGGTCCGCGAGGTCCGCCACCACACCCATGTCGTGTGTGATGAGGACGATCGCGCTGTTGAGCTGGTTCCGCAGGTTGCGCATGAGGTCGAGGATCTCGGCCTGGACGGTGACGTCGAGCGCCGTGGTCGGCTCATCGGCGATCAGCAGCTTCGGATCACAGGAGAGGGACTGCGCGATCATGGCGCGCTGGCGCTGGCCACCGGACAATTGGTGCGGGTAGGACCGGAATGCCTTGTCCGGGTCCGGCAGCTCGACCATCTGCAGCAGGCGCAGGGCGCGCTGCTTCGCCTCGTCCGGCGAGATCTCATTGTGCAGGCGGAGCGTCTCGACGATCTGGAACCCGACGGTGTACACCGGGTTGAGGGCGGTCATGGGCTCCTGGAAGATGACGGCGACGTCGTTGCCGCGAATCTGCCGCAGCTTGGCGGGCGACATGGTGAGGACCGACTTGCCGTTGAGCAGCACGTCACCGGTCACGCGGCTGTTCGAGGGCAGGAGCCCGAGCAGGGACATGGAGCTGGCACTCTTGCCGGAGCCGGACTCTCCCACGATTGCCAGTACTTCACCGGCGTTCACCTGGTAGTTGAGGTCTATCGCGGCCGGCACCCACTTCTTGTCCACGCCGAAGTCGACGCAGAGGTTCCGGACTTCGAGCACGGGCCCCTGGGAGGCCGGCCGGTCCATGCCGGAGTCTCCCGTGCCGCCGATTACCTGAGTGCTCATGAGGGATTCTCCTTCGTGACGGAGGGTACGCGGGTCAGCGTGTCCTCCTGGATTGCCGCGTGCGGCTGCAGTGCTGGGACTATTGAGCCATGGAAAGCTCGAGCGTGGCCGGCGCCACCGTCTTCAAGCCGCGTACCAGTATCTGGTTCACGGGCATCGCCGTCCTGATCGCGGTGGGCGGGCTCGTGTCGGTGCTGGTGACGGACGGGACCGCCGCCCTTTCGACAGCGGCGCCGCTCGTCGGCGTCGCCTATCTCGGCTGGTGGCTGTTCTGGTATCCGGCCGTCCTTCTCGCCGACGAAGCAGTCACCCTGCGCAACCCTCTGGCCACCATCCGGGTACCGTGGGCCGCGCTGATCGACGTCGACACGAAGTACGCGCTGAAGCTCGTCACGCCCTCGGGTGCGTACACCGCGTGGGCCGCTCCCGCTCCCGGCGTGTGGGGAACCCACGCCGGGAAGGTCGAGCATGTCACCAACCTGCCGTCCACGAGCTACGGTCCTGGCGGATCCGTCCGTCCGGGCGATCTCAAGAACACCGATTCGGGCTACGCCGCCTACCTCGTCCGCTCCCGCTGGCAGGAGCTGGTGGAGAACGGCACGCTCGACGTCGATCATCCGGATAGTGTGCGCCGCTCCTGGAACTGGCGGCACGTCGCGGTCGCGGTGCTGCTGATCGGCGCGGGCGCCGTCCAGAACGTCGGCTCCTAGACGACGTCTCACGTGGCCGCGGGCTTCTCTGCGTCCTTTGCCCGGCCGGCGTTGAACTTCTTCTGCCGCGGATCGAAGGCATCGCGCAAGCCGTCGCCGATGAAGTTGATGCAGAGGCAGATCAGGACGATGAACAGGCCCGGGAACCAGAACAGCCACGGCCGCGTCTGGAAGGCTTCCTGGTTCTGGCTGATGATGAGCCCGAGGGATACGTCCGGAGCCTTCACGCCGAAACCGATGTAGCTCAGCGCCGTCTCGAGCAGGATGGCCGAGGACATCAGCAGTGTGGTGTTCACGATGATCACGCCGACGGCGTTCGGCAGGATGTGCTTGAAGATGATGCGGACATTGGATGCTCCGGCGATCTTCGCTGCGTCCACGAACTCGCGTTCGCGCAGGGTCAGGAATTCACCGCGGACGAGGCGCGCGAGCCCGGTCCAGAGTACGAGCCCGAGGAACAGGCCCAGGAGCCAGATCTGCGCTCCGGGCCCGACGTACCGATTCACGGCCTGACCGAGGGTCGCGGCTGCGAGGACCACGGGAATGATGATGATGATGTCGGTGAAGCGCATCAGCACTGCCTCGGTCCAGCCGCGGAAGTATCCCGAGCAGGCACCGACAATCACGCCGACGACGCCGGCGAGGGTGCCGATGATGAACATGATGATGATCGAGTTCTGCGTCCCGCGCATCGTCATGGCGAAGTAGTCGCGGCCGATGGAGTCCTGGCCGAACGGGTGGTCCCCCCAGCTGAAGGGGCCGGTGACGGTCGGTGCACCGCCATTGAGCAACGGCAGGAATTCCGTGTGGTTGTACTTCCACCACCCGGGGACCCCGGCGAAGCCCACGGACGTGAACGCCAGAAGGAAGATGATGGCGAAAACGACGAGGCTGACGATTGCCGCCGTGTTGTCGAAGAACTTCCGCCGCACGATCTGGCCCTGCGAGAGGCCCTTCGCTTCCGGCTCGGGTGCGGGATGGGTCGGGCCGGTGACGGTGGCCGCATCCCCGCCCGGGAGGTCTGAGGGGGTCTGGATGCTCATGCTTTCACCCTTACGCGAGGATCGAGGAACGAGTACACGATGTCGGCCACGAGGTTGAAGACCAGCGCGAGGATCCCGGCCACCAGGAAGAAGCCCATGATGGGATCGGGGTCGGTGCGCTGAAGCGCCTGGACGAAGAGCTGGCCCATGCCGGAGAACGCGAACACCTGCTCGGTGATGATGGCACCGCCGATCAGCGCTCCGATGTCGAAGGCCACGAGGGTCGCGAGCGGGATCAGGGCGTTGCGGAACGCGTGCCGCATGACCACGGTGCGATCGCTGAGGCCTTTGGCCCGGGCCGTGCGGATGTAGTCCATGTTCATGATCTCGAGCATCGAGGCGCGCGAGTACCGGCTGTAACTGGCAAGGGATGCGAGCAGCAGTGCGAGCGTCGGCAGCAGCAGGTGGGTGAACGTATCGAGCCCGTTGACCCAGAAGGTGCCGTCGAGGCCGGGCGTCTCTGCTCCGACCGTAGCGATCGGCCTTCCCCGGACGCGCGGGTTGCTGACGTAGGACGGCCACGTGACCATGAAGCGGTCCACGACGATGAGGAACCCCATGAGGAGCCCCGTGAGCGCCGCGGCGCGCATGCTCTGGGCGCGGTCGTAGCCGCCCATGGCGTAACCGACCCCCATACCCAGCAACACGGTGACGATCGCGAGGATGACGATCATCCAGACGGTCGCTGAGTTCAGGATCGGGTTGACGACGTAGTAGGCGACGAGCCCTACCGCGACCATGACCAGGGACGAGAAGAGCGCCTTGCGGTTGCGGAGGCCGGCCGTCAGGAGCACGATGCCGAAGGCGATGCCGACCCCTGTGACGAGGATGACGATCGGGCCGAGGCCCGGCGTCGAGAACCAGTCGACGAGGTCGAGGACTGTCAGCAACGCCGCTGCGACGATGGCGCCGACGACGAAGGCGATGGCCCTGCGTTTCCATGACCGGCTGGCGAACAACGCCCAGATGAGCCCGCTGGCGATCGCCACGACGAGGATCGTCGACGTTGGTATGTCGGGATCCGCCAGGAAGTTGTTGAAACCGATGGCCCCGAACTCCTTGAGGAGCACCGCGAGCCAGAAGATCGGCAGCGAGAAGAACAGGAACGACATGAAGGTCACGCCGTAGTCCAGCCCGCTGTACTGGCGCAGCGCGGTGATGATGCCCAGCGAGATGCCGATGATGATGGCCAGGACGGTGGCCGTGGTGACGAGGGTGATGGTGTTGCCCATGGCCCGGGCCAGCGACGTCGTGACGGCCTCACCCTGGATGCTTGCGCCGAGGTCGCAGCTGGCGGCGAACGGCACCAGACACTTGGCTGCTCCCGCGAGCCAACCGAAGTAGCGCAGTGGCGCAGGCGTATTGAGGTCGAGGAGTTCTGTGCGCGCCTGGATCAGCTGCTCCCGGTTAGGGGCGTTGCTGGCCCGAAGGTCCTCGAGCGGATCACCCGACAGGGCGGTGAGCTGATAGACCACGAAGGAAGCGCCGAACAGGATGAGGACGGCCGTCACCAGACGCCGAACGATGTAGGTCACCATGTATTTCAAGCCTCAATGTTGAGTGCGGGTGGGTGTTCCCGTGCTTCGCGAAAGTGTAGTGCAGGGCCCGGAGGGACGAAATGTGGGGTCTCCCAATCACTCCGGTGCCACTGGCCCCACCAGGAGGCCACCGCAGCGGGGATGGGGCGACGTGGCCCTTGGCAGAGAAAAAGACGCCGGGACGGCTGAGTTCCCCCGTCCCGGCGTCTTCCTCCTACAGATGTACTCGTGCCAGCGGTCGAGCTACTGGACGACCTGCCAATCCCAGAAGTTCCACCAGACACCGGTCTGGTTCGGCATGTACTCGATGCCGCTGACATTGTCGCTGAAGGCGTCGACGCCAGGCACCTGGAACAGCGGCAGTCCGTACTTGGAATCCCAGATCAGCTTGTCGATCTGCACCTGCAGGGCATCCTGCTCGGCAGGATCCGTAGTGACGATCAACTCGTCCATCAGCTTGTCGGCTTCAGGGCTGGAGAAGCCGTTGAAGTTCGAGCCGTTGCCGGACTTGAAGATCTGCGGCACGCCGGATACGCCGACGCCCGAGTTGATCCAGCCGAAGATCGTGGCGTCGTAGGTGCCGTTGCCCAAGGCAGATCCCCAGTCCGAGGAACCGAGGCCGCCGTCGACGATCTTGAAGCCGGCCTGCGCCGCGGACTCCGCAATGAGCGTGTACGAGTTGAGGCGGTTCGGATTGTCCCGGTTGTACATGATTCGGACCTCGGGAGTCGCTCCATCGAGCAGCTCCTTGGCGCCTTCGATGTCGACCTCGGCGTAGGCTTCCGAGCCATTGGTCGACGCTGCCTCTTCATACGGCTCCTGGTCGGTCAGGAACAGCTGCGAGTCGAGAGGCTCTGCATCAGGGTTGATCTTCTTGGTGATGGTGTCGACGAGCTGCTGGCGCGGCACCGTCTTCATGAAGGCCTCGCGGACTGCCTCATCTTCGAACACGCCGCTGAAGTTGAGATCGAGGTGGTCGTAGGACAGCTGGTTGCCCTGCTCGACCGTGACGCCCTCGAGCCCTTCGAGCTGCTCGACCGTATCGGCCGAGGCCTGCGGGGCGATGATGTCGACCTCGCCGTTCTGCAGTGCCTGGACCTGTGCGGGGGCCTCGCCGATGTAGCGGACGGTGATCTCGTCCACCTTCGGCTCCGGGCCCCAGTTGTAGTCCTCGTTGCGGGTCAGGGTCATCGACTGGTCCGGCGTGATGGCCGAGGCGACGAACGGACCGTTGGAGAGGAAGAGCGACGGATCCGTCGGCAGCGACTTGGTGTCGAAGCCGGTGTTCCAGAAGTCGGCGAGAGCCTGGACCTCGGGACGCTCTACCGGGCTCTCCGGGTCTCCCGCAGGTGTGGTCTGAATGAGCTCGATGAGTGCATCCTCGTCGGCAAGCCCACCCTTTTCCGCCAGCACGTGCGCCGGGGTGGAGATGCCACCCTCGGTCATCAAGCCGAACGCGACCTCGTAGTCCGCGAAGGGCTCCGAGTAGTTCAGGGTGATGGAGCGCCCGTCCTCGCCGATCTCGGGAAGTTCGGTGAGGGCGAGTCCCGCAGTGTCTCCCGCGTAGTCGAAGTAGGTGGCGCCGGAAACGACCTCACCTGCGTCATCCAGTTTCGAGTCGTTGAAGTACCCGGAGCCGATGGCCCAGGAGAGCAGCAGGTCTCCGCCGTCGACCGGTTCGCCATCGGACCAGTTGACTCCCTCGTTGACCGTGTACTTCACGCTCAGGGGATCCTCGGAGAGGACCTCCATGCTGCCGAAGTCTTCGTTGGGGACGACCTCGAGATCGTTGTTGATGTAGTTGAACCCGGAGTGGGTCGCGTAGGCGATCTTGCCGTTGATGTCCACATTGCCTTCGGAGCTGTTCGAGTTGAACGAGCTGAAAGCATTTACTTCTACGACGCGGATGTTTCCGCCCGTTGCTTCGCCCTCGGCGCTCTCCTCGGGAGTTTCAGTTCCCGTATTGGCAGCGCAGGCGCTCAATGCGAGTGCTGCCACGGCAGCGACCCCCAAAGCTTTGGAAGTACGTCCGAAACGCATTCCGCCTCCTCTTTCTTAGTGTGATCCCAGCTTCACGCGGTGTTGCATGACAGCGGACACGCGACCCGAGAGGGTGACGCTACTCACGTGAGCAAAAGCCTAAGTGCACATTGTTACCAGCAGGTATCCATGTGGGTGGTCCCTAACGGTTGTTATCGAGCTGCAACCAAATGGTTCCAGCCGACCGAGGCGCCGCCTCTCGATGCCGGGTCGGGTGCTGAACCTGTGGCGACGTCCAACGGGCTACGCACAGGTACCCCTCTTTGCAACGCACGACGACGGCGATCCGCGTGGCTTGATCAGGCGCTCGACCCGGTGTTCTGCTTGACGGAACCACGCTTGCACAGTGTCATCGGTGGCACCGCAGGTGCCCGTCCGGCAGGGCGCGGAGCGACATGACGCAGAAGGAGGAGCATGGCCTGGTTGTTTGTCGACAAGCACGCGGCCGTCTGGGACGACGACGCCAATGTCCAGGCAGCGATCGGCGCGCTGAAGGCGCGGTTGGACCAGCATGCCGAGGTGCACCTGTCGATCCAGAGCAGGGGACTCAAGGGTCCGGTCTTCGTCATCACGAGAGACACGGTGCTCAGTTCCCCCGAGCTGAACAACCGCTTCAACGCGGACCTGTTCGCCGAGCTCACGACACCGACGGCGCGCAACAGCCCGACCATCCACTGGTTCTCCGACGGACGCGGGTTCGTCTCGGAGACGAACAGCCGGATGTGGTGACCGACGCATAGTGTGAGGATCAGCACTGCACCGCTTCCTCGAAGGAAACCCATGCCCGACCCACAGCGTCCGCTACGCAAGCTCGGATTCCTCACCATCGGCCTGTTCGATCCGGCGGACCCGGCCGCGGGGCACGAATCGACCCTGCAGATCATCGAACTCGGCGAGCAGCTCGGATTCGACAGCGCCTGGCTGCGCCACCGCCACCTGCAGTTCGGAATCTCCTCTCCTATTGCGATGATGGCCGCTGCGAGCCAGCGAACGTCCCGGATCGAGATCGGAACCGCGGTCACCCCGCTGGGCTGGGAGAATCCCCTGCGCCTGGCCGAAGACCTGGCCACCGTCGATCTGCTCGCCGGCGGACGGATCAACCCCGGCCTCAGTGTGGGCGAACCGATGCACTACGACACCGTCAAGGACGAGCTGTATCCGAACTCTTCGGAGCTCGAAGACTTCAGCTACGCGCGCGTGGAGCGACTCGCCCGTCTGATCTCAGGGGAACCGCTCCGAGCACTGTCCGGCAGACAGGGTGTCGTCGAAGAATTCTCCAACCGTGTGGAGCCCCACTCCCCCGGGCTGCGTCAACGGCTGTGGTACGGGGCCGGCAGCAGGAAATCCGCCATCTGGGCTGGGGCGAACGGCTTCAATCTGCTCTCCAGCAGTGTGATCTTTCCCGAGGACGATCAGGAACCGGTCTTCGACCGGATCCAGCAGGCACAGATCCGCGCCTTCCGTGAGGCTGCCACCACGTCAGCCGGAACGCACGGACCAGGGCGGGTCTCGCAGGGCCTGGTGGTGATCCCGACCGATTCGGCATCGGCGGACCAGCGGGAAAGGTACAGACGATACGTCGAGGAGCGCTTGCCCCGCACCAAGGCACCGCAGGGGCCACGAGGCATGCTGTTCGCCCCGGATCTCGTCGGCACCAGCGATGAGATCGCCGAGCAACTGCACGCGCACGCGGGGTTCCAGGAGGTCGACGAGGTGGCGTTCGCGCTGCCCTTCAGCTTCGACCACGAGGACTACGTCCAGATCCTGACCGACATTGCCACCACCCTGGGTCCGGCCCTCGGATGGACCCCGGGTGGAACAGGGCACGACGTCGATTAGGGCGTGTGCGTCAGGGCGGCCCGCTCCTCGGATACCACGGCCGGATTCACGGCCGGATTCAGAGCGATGGGGCCGCGGCATACACGCGGACCCAATCCACTCGCATCTCGCCGGCGCCGTTGGCAGTGCTGTTCGGGAACCAGTCCAGTTGTAGCGTCTGGTGCATCGAACCCGGGGGCTGGTGCGCGGGATCGGTGTCCTCGAACCACTTCACCCCATCGATGTACCCCACGATTCCCTTCGGAGACCAGTCGACCGCGTAGTTGTGGAACTGGGAAACGTCCAGGGCCTTGAACGCCGACGTCTGCGAGTTCGAACACGCATAGTGATGGAAGAACTTGATGACGTTCCAATCACCGGTGGTCTCCGCGAAGTCGACTTCGCCGTCGCATGGCCAATTTCCACTGTCCGGCCACAGGATGGACACGAGGTGGTATTCATCGTCACCGGACCCGGCCGCACGGACTTCCCATCGCCCGTACTTCTGGTTTGCGAACTTCGCGCTGATGCCGGCGGTCGTGCCGTCCGGAGTTCCCGTCATGACCATCTTGGAACCGTCCACGGTGACCTGCTGGGGACTCCGAATACCGTTGCCGGCGTGCCCGACGCTGTTGTAGACAATCCACTTCGTGGCATCCGGCGCACCTGCGTAGTTGAACTCGTCGCCAGCTGTCCGTGTGCCCCAACCATGGACTACCGCCGCCTCGGTAGGTGTTCCCGTGCCAGAGGCGGTCGTCACGACCAGCCGGGGACGCAGGGCGGGATTCGAAGCTTCCTTCGACGTGAACCCGATCCACTTCTGCGCGTTGCTCTCCAGCTTGAAGTTCTGCTCGCCACCCGTGGCACTCACGCCCTTGGTGACATCCCATTCGACCCAGGAGTTGGCAGCGAACCCGCCGGCCTTCCCCAGCCACGCCCCGCGAACCGGAGCGTTGTTCCAGGTAACTCCCCCCTCGGTCCAGCCGCCGGACGTGGTGAACACATCCACGAACTGGGTGGACGTCGTGGATGTCTCCGAATACACCCGCAGTTTGGCCGAAACGACACGTTCTCCGGCGGGAACCCGGATATTGAAGCGTAGGAGTGCGTTCCGCCAGATGTTCGCATGTCCCTCCGTGGACAGACGGATACTGGACCCGAAGTTGGTCGTCGCCCTGTCCGCCTGTACGTAGCTGTCCATGGTCAGCGAGACCGTCGCTGCGGCGCTTGCCGTTGTCGGAGTGATGAGTGCGAATCCGATCAGAAGGGTCGATGCAACGGCTACGCACTTACGCCAGAACGACATCCCTGATGCTCTGACAGCCGTCGGCCCAGGCACCGCAGGAGTTACCGGGCGGACGTGGAGCGACGCTTGTGCCGAAGAGGAGGGACTTATTGAACCAGCGGACGTAGCTTTCATATTCATCGCTGTTTCTCATGTGGAATTGGAATATTCAGCTCGGTCGAGAAGGTGTCGATCCAGAAACAACGACGGTCAAATGCAGGCTATTCCGCAGCGTAGACCAGCAGTGAAATAAGGCGCAACCAAAATATCTCCTCAATAACAAAGGCTTCAGGCAGTTCTGCGGAATCTGTGTGGACCGACACCCATAACTCCCGGTCGTCGGCGAAGCCCGCGCCGGTCGGACGTTGGTACCGGACCTCGCCGCTCGGCGGACGCTTGCGCGCTCGCACACGCACAGGGTGCAGAATCTAGAGCATGAAGATGGCTGCAGGGCGTTGGGGATCGCCGGCGCAAGAGCCGGTATCGATGGGCACGGTGCCGACGGAGCGCAGCGCGTACGGCCAGGCCGTGCGGGCAGTCCGGGTGGGTGAACTCGACGCGGATGAGGCAGCGGAGCAACTGATCAACCTGATGACGGATGGGGAGATTCTCGGATTGCTCGACGGTGACTCCCCCGGGCTGCTGCTCCCGCTCATCCCGATACTGCTCGGTCGTCGGCCGTTCGTGGCAGGGGCAGTCTCGCGGCTCGGCATCCCAGGCATCCGGTTCAGCGATGGTGGCCGCGGCGTCGTGATCGGCGCCTCCACGGCCTTCCCTGTGACGATGGCACGGGCCGCGACCTGGGATCCGCTGCTGGAAGAACGGGTGGGGGTCGCGATCGGTCTCGAGACCAGGGCGCGTGGAGCGAACTACTCCGCCTCCGCCTGCGTGAACCTGCTTCGCCACCCGGCGTGGGGCCGGGCGCAGGAGTGCTACGGGGAGGATCCGGTGCTCACCGGCCGGATGGGCTCGGCCCTCACCCGGGGCGTCCGGGTGCACGTGATGGCGTGCGTGAAGCACTTCGCGCTCAACTCCATGGAGAACGAGCGCTTCGAGGTCGACGTGTCGGTCGACGACCACCCCCTGCATGAGGTGTACCTGCCGCACTTCAAGGCCGTCGTGGACGCCGGCGCCGACTCCGTGATGAGTTCCTACAACCGGGTGCGGGGCGAGTACATGGACGTCAATCGCGCCCTCCTGACCGATGTGTTGCGGCATGAGTGGGGCTTCCCTGGGTTCGTGACGAGCGACTGGGTATTCGGCACCCACGACGCGGTCGTCAGTTTGGAGGCCGGGATGGACGTGGAGATGCCGCTGCGGCTGCTGCGCGCCCGTGACCTGCCGGCCGCGCTGCGCAGCGGTGACCTCGCCCGCGCGACTGTGCTGCGGTCCGCGCACCGCGTCCTGCGCACGTGCGTGCTGCATGCCGCGACCCGGGAGGCGGCGAGCCCGACCCCCGCCCTCGTCGCCTCCCCGGCGCACCGGGCGCTCGCCCGTCAGGTCGCTGCGGAGTCGATCGTGCTGCTCAAGAACGAGACCGTCGGCGCAGCACCGCTTCTGCCATTGGCTTCCGCCACCCGGCATGTCGCGGTGATCGGACGGCTCGCGGCACTGGCGAACCTCGGCGATCATGGCTCGTCACGCGTTCGGCCACCCGCAACGGTCTCGCCGTTACAGGGGCTGCGCGAAGCGCTTCCCCGGGTGCGGATCACGACCACCTCCGGGAGGAACGAGCGCGCCGCGGCGGCGCTCGCAGCCGCAGCGGAGACGGCGATCGTCGTCGTCGGCCTGGACCAGCACGACGAGGGCGAATCCGTGGTGACCGGCGGCGTCGACGTAGGCGTGCTCGGTCCGGCCTTCGGCGCAGGTCCCCTCCGTCGGTTGCTCATCGGTCTCGCTCACGTGGCGTCGCGTTTCGTCCGTGGAGGCGACCGCACCTCACTCGACCTGCGCCCCGCCGATGTGCGCCTCATCCACGCGGTCGTCGCCGCGAACCCCCGGACCGTCGTCGTGCTGATCGGCGGCAGCGCGATCCTCATGGAGGCGTGGCGGGAGCGCGTGCCGGGGATCCTGGTCGCCTGGTACGGCGGTATGGAGGGCGGCCGCGCGCTCGCGAGCGTGCTGACCGGCAGTGCGGAGCCCGGCGGGCGGCTGCCCTTCGTGCTGCCGACGGACGCCGCGCATCTGCCACCGTTCGACCGCGCGGCGAAGTCGGTCGTCTACGACGACAGGTGGGGTCAACGCCGGCTCGACGACGAGGGACACGCACCCGCGTTCCCATTCGGATTCGGTCTGGGCTACACAACCATCGAGCACCGGCTTCTCGACCACGGATTCGACGACACGGGCGGCAACGCGGACGTGCTCGTAACGAACACCGGCGGCCGCGAAGGCTCGACCGTCATTCAGGTCTACGCCGCGGACGTGTCCGTCTCGAGGCCGGTGGCTCAGCTCCTGGGTTTCCGGAAGGTGACGCTACAGCCCGGCGAGGAGACGACAGTGCAGGTTCCCCTGGACGCGGGGCCCACCCTGCAGCGCGATCCGGCCACACGGCGCTGGTCCCCCCGCGCGGGCGACTGGGCCCTGCTCGCAGCCCAGCACAGCCCGGCCAGATGGGCAGACGCGGCCCGATTGCGGCGGCCGGTGGGACCGATCGACGAGGAAGGTGACACGGACGGTCGGCGGACCTGAGGTTGATAGGGGACGCGTCCCGTCGGTCACCCGGTGACGACGTGAGGGGGTGCCGAAAGCCCTTCGACGCGGACGGGCAGCGCATCGTCACCCCGCAGCATGGCGCGCAGCAACCGCCGCGCCTCCCACCGGAGCGACACGGGCGCCTGGCCGCGCCGAAGCACCAGCTCCCCGTCCGGCGTCCCGTACCGATTCTGGAGTTCGCCGACCTCCTCGGCCTGCAGCACTGCGACGGTGCTACCCGCAGCCGAGTCGACCAGGCGGACCAAGGAGGAGGGTCCCTTCAGATCGGACGCGACGAGGCGCTGCTCGCTCGCACCGAGAATGGTCTTCTGCGCCGCGCGGGTCACGACAAGCGGACGCGACGGCCCCTCCAGTAGGCCGGTGAGCACGTCCGCCGCGGCGTCAGGGCGGCCTGTCCTCCTAGCCGCTGCCTGCATCCGCTGCAGACGGCCCGGCTCGCGCAGCACCTGATCGATCTTCCAGCCGATCGTCGCGGCGGTATTGCAGCGGACGGCTGCCCCCTGCTCCATCAGGTAGTCGCCATTGCGAACCTCCTGCCCCGGAATGGGATTCACCAGCACCATGGGCAGCCCTGCAGCCATGCACTCCGACGCCGACAGCCCGCCCGGCTTGCCCACGAACAAGTCGGCGCAGCGCAGCAACTGCGGCATCTCCGCCGTGAAGCCGAGCACGCTGTAACGGTCGCCAGCGGGTGCCACCAGCCGCTCCATGCGTTGCCGCAGCACATCGTTGCGTCCGCACACGACCGTGGCCGTGAACGGCGAGCGCATGTGCATCGTCTGCCGCACCACCGAGACCGCATAGTCACCACCGGATGCGCCCGCCGAGATCAGCAGCATCGGGGGCTCGCCGGCATTGCGCGACGGTGCAGCATCAAGCTGCTCTGCGATCGGGATGCCCGTGGCCGCGACTCGATCGGGAGGAAGGCCGAGCGCCATCAGCTCCACTCTTGCCTCCTCCCTGGCCACGAAGAGCGCGTGGAACACGCCCGGAAGCCACAGCCCCTGGAAGTCGTAATCCGTGGTCACGACAGCGGTCCTCGCGTCGATTACGCCACGAAGGAGCAGCGACGCCACCAGCTGTGCCGGCAGGAAGTGCGTGCACACGATCGAGGTCGGGCGGAACTGCCTGATCGCAGCGATGACCGGAAGAGCGTTCACCCGTGTCCAGGGGTCGATCGGGCCGCGGCGCCGGAACGGTGGGTCGCTGAGGTCATACCCCCACTCGACCAGCCAGGGCGCACCCTCGACCAGGACGAAGTAACCCTTCCCCAGCAGTGCACGGTAGAGCACGCTACTCACCTGCAGCACGTCCAGAACCTGCACCTCGGCGACGTCGTCGCGCTCGGCGCACGCCTGCTGGACCGCCGCCGCAGCACTGTTGTGCCCCGATCCCACCCCTGCGGACAGGATCAGTACGCGCTCCCCGCCAGCGGTGCCGGGGCCTCGTGCCGACGTCTTGCGCATGATGAGAGGCTAACAGTCCGTCTCACTCTGGTGACGGCGGGCCGAATGTGCCCCACAGTGCTCTTGTAGCGCACCGATCCGCCACGGGAGAGGCGACATCTTCTACGGACGCAGACCGAGGCGACCGCAGGATACGGAGCTGGTCGCGGCGGATGTCCCGTCGCGTGACCTGCCGACCGGACGTTGAAGTGGAACTCCCTCCAGACGGGCGGGCTGTGTCTGGTGGGCGCTGCAAGCCGCGTGGTGCACGTTCCTGTTGACATCGTCCTCGTGAAGCAGAATCCGGCGCTTACTGAGTTCCGCACAGAAGTTCGACTCTTCCAGTTGCTTCTGAGCTCCGCAGGTCTCCTGCTCAGCACCGGTGCCTCGCCCTGGAAACTGTGGGTGTTATTGCCACGCCGCGGCGTTTCGCCCAAGCCCCCGAGGTTGTGCCCCCACCAAGCAGGGAGCACCCGTTCACGCACTCCTCGAAGGCGTTTACGCAACTCGTTGACGGAGATACCACGCGACCGTTATGGTTCGTCCAATGCGCGCTGGGGAGCCCGACAAAGTAGCGGAAGGACCCCACGATGAACCGTCTGACCCCTCTGATCATCGCCTGCGGCGCTGGCTTAGCCCTCGCCCTCACTGCCTCACCGGCACTGGCCGCGCCGCCGACCTCGTCGGGCAACAGTAACGGCGCGCAGCTGGAACGCCGCGATCTCAGCTTTCCGGATGGAACATATGAATACCACACCGTAACTCGTCAACATGGCGGCTACTACTACACGACCAATAGCAGGGATCAGTCGACGTATCAGGATGGCGACAGCCAGTCGTCGTTCGACTACAAAACGCAGTACACCGAGCTCGAGAACGTAACGAAGCTGACCAGTCAGAGCACGAGTACCGAGAATGGCGAGACGTGCCGCACCAACTCCCAATTTGTCGTTGCAAACGGTGAGACACGCAGGGAAAGCCCGCCTTCGAGCTGCTAGCGGGCGCGAAGACTAGACCGTAAGTCGCTACTCCGCCCTTACTGGGTAGCGCCTACGTAACACCCTGTGAACCGCTGACCAGGCCATGGAGAATTTCCGGCAAGCCCTGCTGCGCCGCTTGAGTTGCCGCCGCTCCGGAGCCCTCTGGTATTCGGGGTACCCGCCCACAAGGTGCACTTTCACAGACGAATACTTCGACACCGCATCCACGTATTGACAGGTTGCACCGACCCGGACTGGTAACCAAGGTAACGGACGGTCCGGTCCATCCACCCGGAACGACGACGGCAGTTCCGTACTCTACCCCGTCCTCACCTCGGCCGTCCCTGAAGAGCCGATCGGCTGTTCGCTGGCGCTCCCCCAAGAGGCCGATGCCTGGTACCTGATTGCAGGCTCTTGCATCATGCTCATCGCGGCAGTTCTCTTTGTCGCCCGGGCGATCGTCTCACTGCGCCGAGACGACTACGCCACTGTCCTGCAGCTGCAACCATCGCCTCGCGCAAAGGACACGCCAGTGCTGATGAGAACCGAACGAATATCCACCCCTGACCGAATATTCAGCGGGTGACTCAGGAGCAGGACATCACCTATGGCTGCTGGTATCAGGAGCCCATCATGCCCAGTATTGCTGCGGCGACAACTACCGCCGCCAGTGCTCCCACCACGACGGTGAGGCGATGAGAGGTGCGGAGAAGAGCGAAGCAGGCCCCCACGGGCACCAGAACCCCAGCCCCGGCGCCAACGACAAGCAGCGCGGTGTACCCGGGGCGTAAACCTGCGTCCCGCGGGGCACCTAGCCCGGTTGACTCCAAGTAGATCGCGAGCAGGCAGCCCAGCGTGATGAGTACACCGGTGACGCTGAGGATGACGCAACCCCAGATAGCCATCCTCGAAGAACTGGCGGTCCTGGTGTAGTTGCCGGGATCGACTTCGCCGTCGGTCCCGCGACTAGTGCCGAATTCGTCTCTCTCCATTTGAACTCCCACCAGAATCACTTGCAGGAAACACTCATCTCATTGAAGCGCAAGCACGTTCAATCGCTACCGTATGCTTCGCGGCCATTCTCAACCCGGCCACGCCGATCCCTAGGCTTCGTCGCCGACATTGTTCTGACTGCACTGCAGTCGGCTGCATGCGCTCCAATCGAGGAGGCGTCATGCCGGTATGAATCAAAGATCGGACGACATCCAACAGCTTCGTAGCCAAGTGACGGCAGGCAAAGGTCCTTGAACGGCGAGAGTGCCTGAAGCCCGGCAGGGTCCGTACAGGTGCCCTGGGCTTCTACTTCTTACCTTGAGCCGAACTACACATCGAATCTGAACTCCGCTTCGTTCAGTGCCCAAATAACCCCCGGAGTTTGGAGGTACCACCCATCAAGCGATGCCTGTTTCAGCGCCGCATGAGTTGCCGCTCCAGCACCGCCTCGCTCATGCCGTTCAATCCGCAGAATCGAGTTCAATGGGCTCGGCATTCCGCAACGTTTGACTTCGTCCTCAGGTGCGGCAGGGAACGATATCGTTGGATGCATGGCCGAAACACAAGGTCTCGACGAGCTCCTGACCGCACTGAACGCCGGGGAGACGATCCCCGGAGCTTCAACCCACCATGAGGCGATGCACGCCGCAAGCCAGGAGTCACTGCGCATCACCGCCGAGCTCAATGGACGGTACCACCCGCCCGGAGAAGTGCGGGCCCTGATGAGCGAACTGACCGGACGCAAGGTCCCCGAGTCCCTCCAACTCTTCCCGCCGTTCAGCGCTGATTTCGGCAAGAACATCAGCTTCGGCACGGATGTGTTCGTCAACAGCGGCTGCCGGTTTCAGGACCAGGGCGGCATCGAAATCGGCGATGGATCCCTCATCGGCCATAACGCTGTTATCACGACACTGAACCACGACATGTTGCCGAGCCGACGGGCCGATATGCACCCGGCCCGGGTGGTTATCGGGCTGGGCGTGTGGTTCGGAGCCAACGTAACGGTCTTGCCAGGCGTGACGATTGGCGATCGGGCCGTAGTGGGCGCGGGTGCAGTCGTCACAAAGGACGTGGCCGCGGGGGCAGTGGTCGTTGGTGTGCCAGCAAAGCAGGTGGGCACCGTTCCGGAAGGTTGATTCTCCGGACGGGAAGTGATTGTTCTGAAGATCGATCCAAATTCGGCAGTGAATCCCGAACCGGCGCCCGAGTCGAAGCGCGGTGAGCGGTTATGCGGCTCGTTGATGACCAGCCTCATCGGACATCGTTGTGCGGGCACAAAATAGCGACCCAGCGGACATGAGTCGACTGAGACGCATTAGCCGGATGCAGGGCAATCGCCGTTCGCGGCGCAGACAATAGAGCGGCGTCATGCCGGACCTGCAGGTTGAGGCCCCTTACTCGCCGCATCGAGACGGGTACACCGTGCAGAGCAGGAAGAGAATGAGCAAAAGCCGTAAAATATGCTCGGTCTGCTGACCGGCATGGTCGCTACTGTCGCCGCCCTCTCTCTCTGGTCATCCTGGAAGAGCAACCAGACCATTTCCGAGCTCAAGTCAATTGCGGATCGCTTGGAACCCGGGCCCGAGTGGGAGTTCCTGAGCACACAGCCGCCGGTCGGTGCTGCAGTGTGCATCCCGTTTGACGGGCCCTGCTCCCAGTATTCGTACCGGTGGGCGACTCGCGAGACGTATGTGCAGGGCGACCTGAAGAAGTATGTTCAGCAGGTCGGGTTGGTACCCGAGGAACTAGAAGACTGCGAAAGGAACCAGCGGATCAACGCTGGAGAACTGAATTGCCATGCCTTCGGCGTCATCGACGGCTGGGACGTTCGCATCACCGTCAATGACTTCGGACCGAAGGATGACAACACCACGGTGCAGATCGTGGTCAATCGCTACTGATTCCGAAAGCGTCTTCATGGGTTAGGAGCACTGAGCCGTACCGTGCCGTACGCCGTTGACCAGTCAGCCACCACAAGCCTCGCTAGACTCACGAGCATGACCATGGGGACGAACGGACAACTACAGCCACGCTCAAGCAAAGCGGGACGAGACACTATCATCTGGGCGCTCGGAGGAGTGCTCTTTGCTTTGGTCGGGGCCGCGTCGCTCATCAAGGCTGATGCTTGGTACCTGATCATGGGCTCCTGCATGATGCTCATCGCAGCAGCTCTCTTTGTCGCCCGGGCGATCATCTCGATGCGCCGGGACGATTACGCCACCTCCGAGTAGCCGAAATCATCACCTCGAGCGAAGGACACAGCAATTCGCCCGATGTAGTGGAGCGGATTGAACATGGTGTTGATCAATTCGAACGATTGAACACACACCTGATATACAATCGCAATCTGCTCAATCCAATCGAAGGAAAAACACATGGCTGAGTCCAAACTTGTCCCGCAGAGGCCCACGGGAGCATTCATCGGAGCTAGCTGGGTTGCATTGCTCGTCGGAGTGTCGTCCTATCTCGTCGGTCTCTGGAACGCAACGAACATGGAGCTCAACGAGAAGGGATACTACTTCACGATCCTACTCTTCGGACTGTTCGCGGTAATCTCCATCCAGAAGACGATTCGAGATCGAGCTGAGGATATTCCAGTCACGAACATCTACTACGGGGTGGCATGGTTCTCCGTTATTGCGTCACTTTCGCTCCTGATCATCGGTCTTTGGAATGCCGACATGCTTCTGTCCGAGAAGGGCTTCTACGGTTTGGCCATGCTGATGTCTCTCTTCGGAGCTATCACCGTTCAGAAGAACGTGCGAGACATGGCAGTGTTTGCCGAGGTCGAGAAAACCGAGAACCCGAAGCGGAAGCTCTTCTCTGGTCAAGACATCCCTGCCGCAACGCCTGGGCCTACTCATCGCCCTGACTCCACTGCGATCCTTGGTCGACCAGAATGAACTGAAAGCCTTCGTACACGGTTTGGTTGTCGGCTTGGGGCGGAACCCTGGATTCGCAGCGTTCGACCCAGTGAGTTAATGAATGCGCGGCGATTGAGCAGCGTTCCGGCGTCGCGTACGTGATCACGGATAACAGCTTCGGTTGCACCAGCACCTTCCATACGTTCTTCTTCTTTGCCATGCCGGTCATATACCTGATCGCGCAGATCTACCTGATCGTTGGCTGAGGACGCGGCACAGGTACCGATTCGGCCGAGGCGCCTGAAGCAAAGCCATCTTCGTCCTGATGTCGGGCGTGGGGTTGATGATCGCGGTCATTGTAGCGATCGTCCTGCAACAGGTCCTGACCTACAACGGCGGGTAGCCGGTACACACGCCGGCGTCCGTCCACCATCAAGGAGGACGCCCACCTCGAGGGGTCGATTCGCTATACGGAGGGCCTCCAGCCAGAGCCTCCCCCTGCAACGGTGTGCTGACCTATCCTCGCGAAAAAGCCTTTCTTGAACCGCCAGATTCCTGGTCGATCCACCCTCGGACGAAAATTCCCTTTCAGACGATGAAGAATGACCATGGCGGCATCCCATGTCTTGCGACTCGTCGGAAAGCTTTGATGGTCTCGAGGTATTTTTCTGTTCGCCTGGTGTCCGTGGATCCAGAGTGGCTCGGCACGGACGCATTCACAATCCATCTGCAATGTCCTCGCAGCCGATATGACGACGACCGGCCCCGAACCTACCGAGGCAGGCGGAGCCGGTCGCTATGCAAGTCGCTTAATTCACCCGAGAATCATCAGGCAACCTCGTAACGAAAAATCAAAGCTCGGACATTGAATCTGAAATCGACCACGTTACGTCATGAAGAAAGGTCTCTGGTAGTCGCGACGATCCTCACTCGAGCGCTCATCGGCCGGGACGCCTGGACGGGTTGAGCCACCACCATCGATGTCGGTGCGATCGGGCGCGCTCAGCCCTTCGACGTCCCGCGTCCAGATAGTCCTCGCGCGCCGGGGCAAAGACTGTCTCAGGCAGACTCAGCGGCGCCCGGGTCAGCTCACGTCCTGACAGCAGATTGCTGATTGCCCTCGGAACCATTCGCATCCCACCAGAACCTTTGACCGACCGCCGGAGCTGTCCGCCCTGGTCCGTGAGCCGCATCCTCCAGGATCAGTCCACCTCAGCGAGGCCGGAACCGACCAGGATCGATACAGCCGTCTCCATCTGTTCCCGTGAAGGGACGTCGGCCTGCAGCATGTCCCACCCCGGCAGCAGCGCCCGGAGCGACGAGGGGTGCTTCCCGCGATGCAGCAGGGTCATGAGCGTCGCGGCGTCGTCCATGTCTCTACGGTCCATGCCGTTCAGGCTAACGCGCTTCCAATACGGCATGATCGAGCACACTCCCGTTGTCGGTACTCGGCCGTGGATCGGCTGCGCCATGGGGTCCCGGTCGACGGACCCGCCTAGACTCATCCGGGTCCGGGCTCACCGGGCCGCAATGAGTCGGTCAGTAGCTGCCGCGAAGGAACCAGGACCGCCCCCGGCGCAGAGCAGCATGCAGACGATCAAAGGCGTGCAGCCTCGTATCCGACATCGCGGAACGACCCCATCCCGCCTCGGTACTATCACCGGCACTGCGCAACGCGGCAATCTGGACGCTACAGACCCCGCGCCTCGACGTCGCTGCTCGACCTGTCCCACCCGGACAACACCTGATTCAGTGCCTCCTGCCCCGGCCGGCCAGGGAGCACCCGCCCGAGGTCATTCAAGTTATGGCCGCGGCACGGGAATCAGCCCTATACGTTTCGAAAGGGCGGCATTTCTGCTAATTCAGGCGAGGGGCCTATACGTTGAATCTGAATTCGACCACGTCGCCGTCGGACATCACGTATTCCTTGCCTTCGATGCGCACCTTGCCGCGGGACTTGGCTTCAGCCATGGTCCGGGCGTCCATGAGGTCCTCGAAGTGGACAACCTCGGCCTTGATGAAGCCTCGCTGGAAATCGGAGTGGATGACCCCTGCGGCCTCCGGGGCCGTGGCACCCTTCTTGATCGTCCAGGCACGGGTTTCCTTGGGACCGGCGGTGAGGTAGGTCTGCAGGCCGAGGGTATGGAAGCCGACGCGTGCCAGCTGATCCAGCCCCGACTCCTCCTGGCCGTTCATCTCGAGCATCTCGCGGGCCTCGGCCTCGTCGAGCTCCACGAGGTCGGCTTCGAGCTTGGCGTCGAGGAAGATGGCGTCGGCGGGAGCCACGAGTTGGCGCAACTCCTCCTGGCGCTCCGGGCTCCCGAGCACGGCGTCGTCGACGTTGAACACGTAGATGAAGGGCTTGGCGGTAAGCAGGCTCAGCTCACGCAGGTGCTCCATCTCGAGCTTGTCGCTCTTCACAGAGGAAAAGATCGTGTCGCCGCGCTCCAGAACGTTCTCGGCCGCCTGCATCGCGGTGAGCTGCGCGGCCTCGCGCTTCTTGATTTTCACTTCCTTCTCGACGCGCGGGATCGCCTTCTCGAGGGTCTGCAGGTCGGCCAGGATCAGCTCGGTGTTGATGGTCTCCATGTCGGAGCGGGGATCGACCTTGCCGTCCACGTGGATGACGTCGGGATCATCGAAGACGCGGATGACCTGGGCGATGGCCTCGGCCTCACGGATGTTTGCAAGGAACTTGTTGCCCAGGCCCTCGCCCTCCGAGGCACCCTTGACGATCCCCGCGATGTCGACGAAGGAGACTGTGGCCGGCAGGATCTGCTTCGACCCGAAGACCTCGGCGAGCTGCGCAAGGCGCGGGTCGGGAAGGCTGACCACGCCGACATTCGGTTCGATGGTGGCGAACGGATAGTTCGCCGCCAGAACGTTGTTGCGTGTCAGCGCATTGAAAAGTGTTGATTTGCCGACGTTGGGCAGTCCGACGATGCCGATAGTAAGAGCCACGGGAGACAAGTCTACCGGCCATCGAAGGGCCGCCCGGCGGTGTCGCAACCCTGAATGTCGGAGGTTCCTGCGACAGTGTGGGCATGAGCACCACCGCCGCACTCCTCGTCGTCCTCGCCTTCGTCCTCGGTTGTGCCGTCGGAGCCTTCCTCGTCGGCCGCGTACTCCGGCTCCGTACGGGTGAGCTACGTGCGGAGCTCGACGACGCGATCGAACGCCTGGGCAGCACGACGACGGAGCTGGCAGCGGCAGCGGCGCAGCGCGACCTGCTGCAGCAGCACAACCGTGAGCTGTCCGGGAGGACGTCCACCGACCATGACGTACTGCGGGCCCTTGCCCCGGTTGCGGAGAAGCTCACGCAGGTCCAGCAGCAGGTAGGCCTGCTGGAACGTGATCGTGTGGAGCAGTACGGGCAGCTCGCCCGGCAGCTCGAGGAGGCGCGTGAGGTGGACGCACGGCTCCTCTCGACGACGCACTCCCTGGCAGGAGCCCTGCGCAGCAACAGCGCCCGCGGCCAGTGGGGAGAGGTGCAGCTGCGCCGCGTCGTCGAGGCCGCGGGCATGCTCTCCCGCGTCGATTTCCTGGAGCAGGTCTCCTTCAGCGCGGGCGACGACGGCGAGCGGGCGCGGCCGGACATGGTGGTCCAGCTACCCGGGGACAAACAGCTCGTCATCGATGCGAAGGTGCCGCTCAGCGCCTTCCTCGCGGCACAGGAGCTGAGCAGCGCGGCGGATGGTCCTGCCGGTGCGGAGGGAGGTGCCCTCGACGTGCGCAGGGCCGAATTGCTCCGGCAGCACGGCAAGGCCCTCCGCGCGCACATCGACGCGCTGGCCCGGAAGAAGTACTGGGAGGGTGCAGCCAACTCTCCTGAGCTGGTCATCTGCTTCATCCCGGTCGAATCAGTCCTGTCCGAGGCTCTGCGGGCCGATCCCGAACTCCTCGACTACGCCTTCTCCCGCAACGTGGCCCTCGCGTCCCCGGTCTCCCTGCTCGGCATCCTGAAGGGTGCGGCGTTCAGCTGGCGACAGGCCGTCCTCACGGACAACGCCCGTGAGTTGTTCGACCTCTCCAAGCAGCTCTACGAACGCCTCGGCACCATGGGCGGCCATGTGACCCGCCTCGGGGCGTCACTGAAGACGTCGGTGGAGCGCTACAACTCCTTCGTCGGAGCTCTCGAATCGAGGGTGCTGCCGACCGCTCGCCGCATCGGCGCCTTCGATTCGGCGTCCCTCGACGTCATCGATGCAGCGGTCGACGGTGCGGAGGGAGCGCGGCCTGCCGGGCAAAGCGCCGACGTGAGCGTGCTGGGCGCTGCCCGCGCGCAGCGTGCAGGCGCGCAGGGCGGCACGAGCCAGGCCGCGGCGACGATCGACGCCACGCCACGCTCCCTCACGGCGCACGAACTTCTCGACGGGACAGCGGGGTAGGCACCGGCAGTTGCCCCGGACGGAGGCGGAGCCGACCGAGCACAGGGACGGCGGCCCTCCCAGAGGAAGAGCCGCCGTTCCGGTCGGTTGAGCGAGGTGCGATTCAGTTGAGCGAGGTACGGTCCTGCCGTTGGCCACGTCCGCCGCGGCCCTCGGACGGATCTCCCATCGCCTTCAGTGCGGCACGGATTTCCTTGGGCAGCGAGAAGATGATGTCCTCCTCGGCCGTCACGACTTCCTCGACGTCGCCGTAGCCGTACTCCGCGAGCAGCCGCAGCACGTCCTGCACGAGGTTCTCGGGAACGGAAGCACCGGAGGAGACGCCTACGGTCGTCACGCCCTCGAACCAGGATTCGTCGACCTCGTTGGCGAAATCGACCCGGTACGACGCCTTCGCGCCGTATTCGAGCGCGACCTCCACGAGGCGGATGGAGTTGGACGAATTGGCGGACCCCACGACGATCACGAGATCCGTCTGCGGTGCGATCTTCTTGATGGCCGCCTGGCGGTTCGAGGTCGCGTAGCAGATGTCATCACTCGGCGGATCCTGAAGCGTGGGGAAACGTTCCCTGAGCAGGTTCACCGTCAGCATGGTCTCATCGACGCTGAGCGTGGTCTGCGAGAGCCAGATGAGCCGATCGGGATCACGCACTTGGACCTTGTCCACGTCCTCCGGTCCGTTCACGATCTGGATGTGGTCCGGTGCTTCCCCTGCGGTGCCCTCCACTTCCTCATGACCCTCATGACCGATCAGGAGGATGTCGAAATCATCGCGGGCGAAGCGCTGGGCCTCCTTGTGCACCTTGGTCACGAGGGGGCAGGTGGCGTCGATGGTGCGAAGGCCGCGGTCCTCCGCGGACTTGACGACGGCGGGCGAGACTCCGTGAGCGGAGAAGACGACGAGCGCACCCTCGGGGACCTGGTCCGTCTCGTCGACGAAAATGGCACCCTTCGCCTCGAGCGTCGCAACGACGTGCAGGTTGTGCACAATCTGCTTACGTACGTACACCGGGGGGCCGTAGTGCTCCAGGGCTTTTTCGACAGCGATGACGGCGCGGTCCACGCCCGCGCAATAACCCCGGGGCGCCGCGAGCAGCACCTTCTTCTCCCCTGCCACCGGTGCGGCTGCAAGGACGTCACCCGGGGAGCGGCGCCTGCGCGGGATGGTGGGCATGGGGACCTGAACGGTGGTGCTGGTCATACGGCGATTCTACCGGGTCGATGCCCGGCGACAGGCTGATCCCCCTACGGCTGCGCTGTGGGCTGAGCCCGACGCCTGCGCCCGAAGGCCAACTGCCCGACGACGCCGATGACGAGCGCGAGGACTCCCCCGACGACCACCGGCATGCTGGAAGCGGCGAGGTCCGCACCGGCCCGCTCAGCGAGACCGGTGACGAAGACGTCAGCGATGGCACTCGTCCCGCTCCCCGGGGCACGTGCCGCGTTTCCCGGCACCCAGATCCGAGCCAGCAGTCCCACCACTCCGATCCCCGCGACCCCGAGCCCGAGCAACGCGAGAGTGGTGCCACGCCGCTGTGCGATCACGAGCGCCAGCAGCGCCAGGATCCCCGCACCGGCAAGGTACAGCTTCCAGGCCTGCACCGCCTCGGCGACACCGCTCAGCACACCTCCACGCTCGATGGATCCGATATCGATCGTGGTGTCCGACGGAAGCGGGATGTCGAGGCCGAGGCCTCCCCCGAGGCTCTCCGCCACGAGGCGTACCACCGGGCCGAGATCCAGGGTCAGGACAGCCGGCGCGGGCTCCGAGGGCTCGGGTGCCCGGGCGAAGGTGAACGCGTGGGACAGGCGGAGGGTCTCCGTCCACGCCGCGGAATAGCCGGGTGACCCCGTGACCGCTCCTGCGGCATCGCGGATGAGCGGCTCCACGAAGGAGTCGAGCCGCTCGGGAAGCCCCGTGTTCCCTGTGACTTCCTTCACCAGCGAGTCCGAGAGCGCCGCCTGGAAATCGGCGTCGTCCGCGAGTGGAGCCGCCAGCGCCACGAACCCCGACTCCTGCACGAGGTTTCCGTCGATCCACGCCGACGCGAGACCTCCGGCAGTGACCACGAGCGACAGGAGAGCCAGGAGGGCAGAGAGGAAGGTCCGCATGAAGTCCTTAAACTTGAGGTACAACGTCCGATTATGCCCGTTCCGCCCGCACTCGACACAGCACGCCGGGCGGTGGCGGGTACCCTCGAAACGCACATGCCCGTGACCATGACGGCCCCTGGGGGTCGGGGATGGTACAGATGAACAGTGCAGTCCTCCGACGCGGAGGCAGCACCACCGACAGGCCCGAGGACAGGACACTGATGACGAGCGAGGGATTGCGAGCGCCTGCTGACGAAGCGCGGCCGGCGTCCACTGTCCCGGCGACGGCGGCCGAGACGTCCCCTGACTCGCCCTGGCCGCTGCACCTCCTGTCGGAGAAGCTGAAGGCCCATATCGAGCGGGCTCCGGCGGCCTGGGTCGAAGGTCAGGTGATCGAACTGACTCGCCGCTCGAGCATGTGCTACATCACCCTGCGCGACGTCGACTCGGAGGTGTCCCTCTCCCTGTCCGTCTATGGGACCGTGATGGACCGCGTGTCCTCACCCCTGGAGCGCGGCTCGCGGGTCGTTGCCCGCCTCAAGCCCGATTTCTGGATCAAGACGGGTCGGCTCTCGATGCAGACGATCGACATCCGACCGGTCGGTATCGGTGACCTCCTCGCCCGCATCGAACGCCTGCGGCAGGCGCTGGCAGCCGAAGGTCTCTTCTCTGCTGCACGCAAGAAGCCGCTACCGCTCCTCCCGCATCGGATCGGACTGATCACCGGGCGCAATTCGGACGCGATGAAGGACGTGATGCGCAATGCCGCACTTCGGTGGCCGGCGGTCGAGTTCGAAGTGCGGGAGGTTGCCGTCCAGGGTGTCAGCAGCGTGGCGCAGGTGTCCGCGGCCCTGGCCGAGCTGGACGCACATCCTCTCGTCGACGTCATCATCATCGCCCGGGGCGGTGGAGCCCTCGAGGACCTCCTGCCCTTCAGCGACGAGTCCCTGGTACGTGCCGTGGCGAGAGCTGCTACTCCCGTCGTCAGCGCCATCGGCCACGAGGCCGACCGGCCACTGCTCGATGAGGTCGCCGACCTCCGTGCGTCGACCCCGACCGACGCGGCCAAGCGCGTGGTGCCGGACGTCAGCGAGGAACTGGGGCGGATCGCACAGGCGCGCGCTACGCTGGAGCGGTCGATCCGCGTGCTGGTGCACCGCGAGAGTGAGAGTTTGGCGAACCTGCGCTCGCGCCCTTCCCTCGCCAGACCGGAGGGCATGATCGACGTGCGGGAAGCCGACGTCGAACGACTGCGTTCGAGGGCACGAAGATCCACCTCCGCCGCCGTGGATCGGGAGGCTGATGCCGTCCTCCATCTCCGGGAGCGCGTCCGGTCCCTGTCACCCCAGAAGACACTTGACCGCGGCTACGCCGTCGTCCAGACGCCGGACGGGCACGTGGTCCGGGACCCATCCGAGGTGGAGGCCGGTGGAGCCCTGCGGGTGCGGGTTGCAGGAGGTCAGTTCGGAGTGGTTGCCGAGGACGAACCGGTGCCGGGCGCAGCATCATGAACCATGCCGTCGCTCGTACCTCGGTCCGGTCCCGCCCCGGACCGGAGGCCGGCGTCGGCGTCGGCCACGCACCAGATGAGAAGTCAAAAGGGGTCCGGAGACGGACCATCGAGCAGCTAAGGAACATGCCATGACAGCCAGCACCCCGCCGGAGCCCCAGCCGGCCGGAGTAGACACACTGTCCTACGAGCAGGCCCGCGAGGAGCTTGTCGCCGTCGTCTCTCGCCTCGAAGCGGGAGGCGTGAGCCTCGAGGAATCCCTGGCGCTGTGGGAGCGCGGCGAAGCCCTGGCGGATCGCTGCGAAGCCTGGCTTGAAGGCGCCAAAGCGCGGCTTGCAGCCGCCCGGGACAAGGCCGAGGGCCAGTAGCCACCCTCCCGACGCGCTACACCCTCCAAGCCGTTACGAGGCCTGCAGCCGCTGCTTCTCCGTCTCGACGTCGAACGTCGCACGCGGCCAGCTCAACTGCATGTCCTCGAGTGTTCCGGTGAGCAGGTGCTGGACGGCGAGCCGGGCGTACCACTTACGGTCAGCCGGAACGACGTACCACGGGGTGTCGGGCGTGCTCGTCCGCTCGACCGCGAGCTGGTACGCCTCCTGGTACTGCTCCCAGTACCCGCGCTCGTCGACGTCCCCGGGGTTGTACTTCCAGTACTTGTCGTTCCGTTCGAGCCGCTCCGCGAGCCGGGTTTTCTGCTCGTCCTTGCTGATATGCAGCATGACCTTGAGCAACCGCGTGCCCGACGCTGCCACCTCGTTCTCGAACGTCCGGATAGCGCCGTACCGCTCCTCGACCTCGTCGGCAGAGGAGAGGCCGCGGACCCGCTGGACCAGGACATCCTCGTAGTGCGAGCGGTCGAAGACGCCGATCATTCCCGGCGTGGGGAGCTCACGGCGGATACGCCAGAGGAAATCGTGGTTCCGCTCGTCCTCGGTGGGCGCCTTGAACGCATGGTGCTGCACACCTTGCGGGTCCACCAGCCCGACGACGTGGCGGACGATCCCGCCCTTGCCGGAGGTGTCCATTCCCTGCAGGACGAGGAGGACCGAGATGCCGCTTCCGGACCGGCTCTCGGCGAACAGCTTCTCCTGCAGCCCCGATAATGCCTTCGCGCCGGCGGCGAGTGCCGCCGTACCCTTGCTCTTCCCGCCGTCGAAGCCCGGAGTGGACCGCGGATCGACGGCGGCCAGGGTGAAGTCCGGCCCTGCCATCAGGAGACGGCGTATCTCCGCCGTGCTGTCGGTCGTCGTGGCCATGATTCCTCCTGGTGAGGTCGGTGTCATCGTGGAGCGGTGATGCTCAGGGCTTGTAGGTGGACAGGAAATCGGCCAGCCTGTTGATTGCATCCTCGATGACCTCGACGCTCGGCAGCGTCACCATGCGGAAATGGTCCGTGTTGATCCAGTTGAATGCGCTGCCGTGGGAGATCAGGATCTTCTGCTGCTTGAGGAGGTCGAGGGCGAACTTCTCGTCGTCCTTGATGGGGTACACCTCGGGATCGAGCCTGGGGAACAGGTACAGCGCGCCCTGCGCCACCTCGCAGCTCACGCCGTCGATCGCGTTCAGCATCTGCGCTGCCTTGTCACGTTGCTGTTTCAGGCGGCCGCCGGGCAGGATCAGGTCGTTGATGCTCTGGTATCCGCCGAGCGCCGTCTGGATGGCGTGCTGCGCGGGGACATTCGCGCACAGGCGCATGTTGGCGAGCAGGTTGATGCCCTCGATGTAGTTCGCGGCGTCGCGCTTCGGTCCGGAGATGGCCATCCAGCCACTGCGGAAGCCGGCGATCCGGTAGGCCTTCGACAGGCCGCTGAACGTGAGGCACAGGACGTCCTCCCCGGCTACCGACGCCGCGTTGATGTGCACCGCGTCGTCGTACAGGATCTTCTCGTAGATCTCGTCGGCGAACAGGATCAAGCCGTGCTCGCGGGCCAGGCGGACGATGCCCTCGAGGATGGGCTTCGGGTACACCGATCCGGTCGGGTTGTTGGGATTGATGAGGACGATGCCCTTGGTGTTCGGCGTGATCTTCGAGGCCATGTCCTCGAGGTCCGGCCACCAGTGGTTGTCCTCGTCGCACAGGTAGTGGACGGGGGTGCCGCTGGCCAGCGCCACGGACGCCGTCCACAGCGGGTAGTCGGGAGTGGGGATCAGGATCTCGTCGCCCGCATTGAGCAGGGCCTGCATCGAGAGCGTGATGAGTTCACTGACCCCGTTGCCGAGGTAGACGTCGTCGACATCGATCGATTTGATGCCCCGGCTCTGGTAGTACTGCACTACGGCGGTGCGCGCCGAGAAGATGCCACGGGAATCGCTGTAGCCCTGGGATTTGGGCAGGTTACGGATCATGTCCACGAGGATTGCCTCGGGGGCCTCGAAGCCGAAGGGCGCCGGGTTGCCGATGTTGAGCTTGAGGATCCGGTGGCCCTGGGCCTCCATGGTCATGGCGTGTTCGAGCAACGGTCCCCTGATGTCGTAGAGGACGTTACGGAGCTTATCCGACTGTTTGTAGGTGGCCATTGGATCAGGATGCCACAGCAGGGGCCCGGCACGCGGCATAGCAATGCCGCGCATCGGGCCCCTGCTGGATGCTTCGGGGTTGTGCAGGACTAGCCTGCCAGTCCCTTCTCGGACAGCCAGTCGGCGGCTGCGTCTGCAGGGTTGCGCTTCTCGTCACCGCTGACCTCGCGGTTCAGCGAGAGCAGATCCTCGGTGGTCAGCTGCGCCGACACCTCGTTGAGGACGTTCTGCGCCTCCTCGCCCACGGTGTCCATGTTGATGAGCGGCAGCACCTGCTGGGCGATGAAGTTGTTCTCGGGATCCTCGAGGACCACCAGGTCGTTGTCCGCGATGGACGGCGTCGTCGTGTAGATGTCAGCGACCTGCACCTCGTCGTTGAGCAGGGCCTGGAGCGTCAACTCTCCACCGCCGTCGTTGAGGGCCTCGAAGCCGCCGGGCTCGCAGTTGTACTTCTCCTTGAGTCCGGGCAGGCCGTAGGCGCGCTCCTGGAACGTGCTCGGCGCACCGATCGTGATCTCGCCGCATACTTCGGCGAGGTCGGCGATCGACGTGAGGCCGTACTTCTCCGCCGTCGCAGCAGTGACGACGAGCGCATCCTTGTCCTCGGCCTCGCTCGGCTCGAGGACACCGAGGTTCGCATCCGGGGACTTGGCTGCAAGCGCATCGGGCAGGGCGGCCAGGATCTCTTCGGCGGAGGCAGCCGTCGCGGCCGGATCCGCCAGGAGCAGGAGATTGCCGCTGTACTCGGGGATGACGTTGATGGAGCCGTCCTCCATGGCCTGGTAGTAGATCTCACGCGAGCCGATGTTCGGTTTCGTCGTGGCTTCCACGCCGGCGGCATTGAGCGCGCCCGCGTAGATCTCGGCAATGATCTGGCTCTCCGGGAAATCAGCTGAACCGACAACGATGGACCCAGTGGGCCCGGTGCTCTCCGTTTCCCCCTGAGGGTCGCTGTTGGCACCGCAGGCAGTCAACGCCAGCACGGCCGTCAGGCCGCCGGCCAGTCCCATCATGGCGCGTCGAGCGGCGCGCGGTTGTGACAGGTTCTTCATGTTGTTCCTCCTTGTGCACTGGCAACGGCCTCTTGCCGGCCAGATTCCTTCAGCGATCCCGCACCCGGGCGCGTGGCACGCAGTCCCGCAGGGATCGCAAACTTTTGGATCAGCGCCATCAGCCCGTCGACGGCGACAGCCAGGACTGCGATCACGACGGCGCCGCCGAACAGCCGACCGTTGTCGTTGATCTGCGTGCCCTCCACGAGGAACACGCCCAGCCCGTCCGCCTTCGCGTAGGCAACCACCGTGGCGGTCGCGACGACCTGCAGGATGCCGGCCCGCACACCACCGATCATGACCTGCAGTCCATTGGGTACTTCCACCCGGAGGAGGATCTGCCACTCGGTGAGTCCCATGCTGCGCGCCGCATCGACCACCGTGCGGTTGACGGAGGAGATGCCCGCATAGACGCCGCTGAGCACGGGCGGCACCGCGAGCAGCACCAGTGCCCAGACCGAGGGCAGCACACCGCGGGAGAACAGCAGGGCGAAGAGGAAGACCATGCCGAGGGTCGGGAGGGCGCGGAGGATGCCGAGGCCCGACACGATGAGTACCCGTCCCCGTCCGGTGTGACCGACGAACATCCCGAGGGGAATGGCGATCGCCATGGCGATGAGCATGGTCAGACCGACGTAGCCGAGATGTTCCAGGATCCGCATCGGTATGCCGCGCGGTCCGCTCCAGTTGACGGGATCGGACAACCACTCGCCCATCTGGACGAACAGGTTGTTGCTGGAGTAGTCCATCAGGCAGCCACCGTCCGCACGTCGGGGGCAGCGGCCCGGGCGGTGCGCACCGGCGTCGCCCGGGTCCACGGAGTCAGGAGGCGCTCGAGGACGACGAGGACGAGGTCGAGCAGCAGGGCGAGCAGCAGCGTCGCGAGGATCCCGACGGCGATCTGCTCAGGGTAGTTGCGCGTCAGCCCGTCGGTGAAGAGCCGGCCGAGGCTCGGTACCCCGATCAGCGCGCCGACGCTGACCATCGAGATGTTCGTGACCGAGATGACCCGGATGCCCGCGATGAGCACCGGTATGGACAGCGGCAGGTCGACGGTGAGGAAACGGCGCAGGGGCGTGTAGCCCATCGCGACGGCAGCCTGGCGGACGCCGTCGTCGATCGAGTTCAGCGCGTCGACGGTCGACCGCATCAGCAGGGCGACGGCATAGATCGTCAGGGCGACGACGACGTTGACCATGCTGAGGATGCTTGTTCCGAGCACCAGTGGGAGGAAGACGAACATGGCCAGGGAGGGGATCGTGTAGAGCAGCGACGACACCGTCAGCAGAACCGCCCCGGCGGACCGGTTGAGCCGCGCGACCTGGGCGAGGGGGACGGCGATGAGGACACCGAACACGATCGGGAGGATCGACTGGACGAGGTGGTTGCCGACGAGCTCGCGGAGGAGCGCCGCGTTCGCGGGGACGTAGTCGATGATGCCCTGGATCGAGTCCACGCCTAGACCGCCGTGTTGTGGTCTGCGCGGCCGCGGTCCAGCCGTGCGGATTCGATGAGGTCGAAGACCTCGGCTGCACGAACCACGCCCAGTGCGCGTCCCTCGTCGTCGACCGTCACGCCGAGTCCCGAGGGGGAGGACAGCGCTGCATCGAGCGCACGCCGGAGCGTGTCACCGCGCGTGTAGAGGGACCCGCCCGGCACTGCTTCGGCCTGCTTCGTGATGCTGCCGCGCGTAGCCTGCGGCACCCAGCCGTGCGGTCTTCCGTCAGCGTCGACGAGCAGCGTCCAGGGTGAGCGGACCGACACCGTGGGGTCGGCCAGCCGGTCCTCCTCGATGGTTTCCACGGGGTGGATGGTGATGTGGTTCCCCTCCTGGAAGGAGAGGTGGCGGAATCCGCGGTCGCGCCCTACGAAGCCTGCGACGAAGTCGTCCACGGGCGCCCGGAGGATCTCCTCGGGGGCGGCGAACTGTGCGAGGCGACCACCGACGGCGAAGACGGCGACCTTGTCGCCGAGGATCGTCGCCTCATCGATGTCGTGGGTGACGAAGACGATGGTCTTGGCGAGGTCCCGCTGCAGGCGCAGCAGTTCCTCCTGTAACTCGGCACGGACCACGGGATCCACGGCGCTGAACGGCTCGTCCATCAGGAGGACGGGAGGGTCCGCTGCGAGGGCCCGCGCCACGCCGACGCGCTGCTGCTGGCCCCCCGAGAGCTGCCCGGGGTAGCGGCGGCCCAGGTCCGGGGCGAGGCCGACGACGTCGAGCAGTTCCTGCGCGCGCCTGCGGGCCTCGTCCTTCTTCACCCCGTTGAGCCTCGGGACGGTGGCGATGTTGTCGATCACGGAGCGGTGCGGCATGAGTCCGGAGGATTGCATGACGTAGCCCATGGAGCGGCGGAGGTCCGCGGCCTTCTGCCGCGACACGTCCTGACCGTCGAGGAGGATGGTGCCCGACGTCGGCTCCACCATCCGGTTGATCATCCGCAGGGAGGTGGTCTTGCCGCAGCCGGACGGGCCGACGAGGACGGTGATCTTTCCGCGGTCGATGTCCATGGTCAGCTCATCGACCGCGGGGCGTCCGCCGTCGTAGGTCTTGGTGACCCGGCGGAACTGGATCATCGGGAGCCCGCTGGGGGACTGCTGTAGCGATGTCATGGCAGCTGTGCCTTTCCGGGCAGGAGCTTCTCGGCCGGGCTGCGCCCGCGGGTCCGCACGAGGTGCGATTCCGGCGTGCCGTCTGGTTGTCTGCTGGGCGGGGCGCACAGCGGTCAGTCCAAGCTGTCGGAAGTTCTGAGTCTAACCAGAACTTCGAAGCGGACAGGGCAGCATATGGGTCACGGATACATCAATTCGGTCGCAGGACCCCCTGCCGGAGGGATCCGCGACCTGGTCGAGCCTCGGCCGGCGTTCTACGTCCCACCCGCCACGAGGAAGCGGACACCCCTCACGGGGTCCTGCTCGAGGAATACGACGTCGGTGATGCCCTCGGTTCCCAGCCGCGCCCTCAGCCGTGCCTGAAGATCCGGCTGGTTCATCGCGAGACCACCTCCGACGACCACCGGACCGGGGAGGCCGACGACGCCGACGACGTCGAGCACGAGGCGTGTGAGGTCGATTGCTGCCCGCTCGATGATGCCGATGGCCTCCTGGTGCCCGTTCCGCACCGCGTCGAACACGGCACGGGACTGGGCGGCCCAGTAGGTGCGTCCCGCGCCCGAGTGGAAGAGTCCGATCAGCTCGGTCGGCGTGGAGACGCGGTTGAGGGCGAGGACGGCGGAGTCGAGATCGTCGGGCAGCTGCCCCATGTCGTGACGGTGCAGTGCGCGACGCACCGCCTCACGTGCCACCCAGTAGCCGCTACCCTCGTCGCCGAGCAGGTACCCCCAGCCACCCGAGCGCGCTTCCCTGCCGTCCGCCGCGACGCCCCAGGCGACCGAGCCGGTGCCTGCGATGACAGCGACGCCCGTGCGGGCCCCTCCAGCCGCGAGGATGAGCCGTGTGTCATGCACGACGTCGATGGGGGCTCCGTGCGCGTGCGGTGCGATCAGCGCTCGCAGCCGGTCGGCGTCGGCCGCGGTGTCCACTCCCCCGGAACCGGCGACGACGCGCGTGACACCCGACTGCCCACCGGGAAGGAGCTCGTGGAAGAGCTCGGCGAGGCTCTGCACGGCGTCTTCCGAAGTCACGTTCTGGACGTTGGCGCTTCCCGCCCTGGCTTCGGTGACGAGGACGCCGTCCCGCCACAGCGCTCCGTGGGTCTTGGATCCGCCGATGTCCAGCCCGACGACGAGGGACCCCTCCAGCGAGCCGTCACCGGCGTCACCGCTGTCACCTGTCAGGGGAAGCGAGGCTGGAGCGGGAGTGTCGGGCATGGCTACAGCCTACAAAATGCCCGGACCCCGTCCGCACCGGCGGGCTGCGCGGAGGCCCCTCCCGCGCTAGGAGCCTGCGCGAAGGCGCAGGACCAGCGAAGCCGACGCGAGGACCGCACAGGCGCCCGCGACCACGAGCGCGAAGACGGTGACGGAGGCATTGAGGCCCCAGATTCCGGCCGCGGCCCCGAGGCCCAGCACGGGGACGGCGCTGCCGAGGTAGGTGAGGACGTACACGGCGCTCACCGTCTGGGCGTGCAGCGCGGGATCCACCCGGATGGACACCTCGTTGAACACCACCCGGAAGGCCATGCCCTGGCCGAAACCGGCCAGGACGCAGGCTCCGACGAGCAGGGGGAGGCTGCCGGTTCCCGCCGCGACGGGCAGCAGGCCGACGCCCACCGCCATCCCTGCAAGCCCGATCGGGACCACGAGCCGGCCGCGGGGAGAGAGGAGCTGGCTGAGTGCCGACGAGGCGAGGACGAGGGCGGCGAGGAGTCCGATCAGCGGCCGTGACGATGTCCCTGCGATGCCCGCGAACCAGGTGGGGGCCAGGCTCAGCGTGAAGCCGAAGACGGCGAAGCTGAGGAACCCCACGAGGGACGCGGTCCAGAAGGACCGCCGTGCCTCCCGTGAGACGGCCGGGCGGCGAGGGCGGAGCGCTGCCAGCGGACGGTCCCCGGCGGCGGGCTTGATGGCGGGACGTGCGCGGAGCAGCACCAGGGGGATCAGGAGGCTCGCCAGCAGCAGAAGGTAGACGACGAACGGGGTCCTGGTCGGTGCGGGCAGGAGGGACAGGAGCCCTCCGATGACGGGACCCGCGGCCACTCCCCCGGCCGAGGCCATCAGGGTGAAGCGCGACGCCCAGTCGGGGCGGGACGGGAGCAGGTCGCGGAGGGCCGCGGCACTTGCTCCGGTGGCGAGGGCGACGGCGCCGCCCTGGAGCGCGCGGCCGGCCGCCAGCATGGGTAGCGACGTGGCGACGGCGAAGAGCGCCGCTCCCAGGAGTCCGAGGAGGACGGCGAGGACGAGGGCGGCCCGCCGCCCGATGTGGTCCGACCAGTGGCCGGCAAGGATGAGCCCGCCGACCAGCGCCAAGACGTAGGAGGCGAAGGCGACCGTGATGGCGAAGGGGGTCAGGCCGAGGTCGGCCTGGATGAGCGGGTAGATCGGGGTAGCGAGGTTGGCCCCGACGAGAAGGGCGGAGATCACGGTCACGGCGAGCGCGAGGCGGATGGCCAGGGACGCGTCCCAACTGCGCTGTCCGGCACTGCCGGGTCTCATCCGTAGCTCGTTGATGACGCTCATCGCACTCCTCCTTGCACCCACGCGCCCAGAGTAGGCGCTTCTTTCGGGCGCAGCGGCGCCCGGACCTCTATAGGATGGAGCAGATTGCCCGCCCTGCAGCGTCACAGGAGCTGCTTTTGAGCGCCGTGCGCAACAGAGGCACGAAGAACTGACGGGAAGTGCGCTTGATGAGCAAGCTGGACAACCTCGACCTGCGACTGCTGCTCGAGTTGGTGCGCGATCCCCGCGCCCAGGTGAGCGAGCTGGGAGAACTGCTCGGCGTCGCACGCAATACCGCGCAGAGCCGCATCCGCCGCCTGCTGCGGACCGGGATCCTGCGCCATAGCGGACGCGAGCTCGACCTCGAGGCGCTCGGGTACGACGTCGTCGCGTTCGTCACCATCGAGGTGGCGCACCGTGAGCTCGATGGCGTGATCGCCGGGTTGCGCACCCTCAACCAGGTTCTCGAGGTCCACGAGATCTCCGGCCGCGGTGATGTGTGGTGCCGCGTCGCCGCTACGGACACCCACAACCTGCAGGCAGCGCTCCGCTCCGTGCTCCGGCTGAAGGGCGTCATCCGCACCGAGACGGTGCTCGCACTGCACGAGCACATCCCCTACCGCACCGAACCGCTGCTCGAGCGGCTGGCACAGCTGCCCGCCGACGCCTGATCGTGCACGGCCCATACCCGGACCGCCAGACCGCCGCTGCATCACCCGAGGAGACCATGATGACCCTGCCCGCGTCCGACACCACCGTCACCTACCCCGCAGGAGCCGTGGAAGCGGTCTCGCGGGTACTCCATGTCGAGATGCGCGACGACGGCCGGCGGGTGGTCCTGCTCGACACCACCGCTTTCCACCCGGTCGACTCCGCCTGGCCGGACCAGGGACCCGACCGCGGGGTACTCGTAGCGGGCACGCGCACCTGGCCGGTCACGGACTGCGTGGTCGGCGCCACCGATGGCACCACCCTCCACCTGGGCGCCGGGTCGCCGGTCCGCAAGGGCACCGACGGCTGGGCGTTCGTCGTCGTGCATGTCATCGAGGGCTCCCGGAGCGAGCCCGACGGCGGACCCGCGGAGGGCGACGAGGTGGTCGTCCGTGTCGATGCAACGCATCGTGTGGCGGTGTCCGCCGGGCACACCGGCTGTCACCTCGCGTCCCTGGCCCTCAACCGCGCGCTGTCGGGCCGCTGGAAGAAGGACGTGGCACCGGACGCCCTGGGCGCTCCGAACTTCGACGCACTGGCGATCGACACCACGGTCATCGGTGAGTTCGGTTCGGTGGACCGGTACCGGCTGGGCAAGTCCCTCCGCCGGAAGGGCTTCGTCGTCGAGGATCTGGACACCGACGCGATCGCTGCTGAGGTCGACGCCACCCTCGCGGAGTGGACCGCGACGGGTGCCTCCATCAGCATCGAGGCTGACGGTCCGGGGCTGACCGACCGCCGCCGATGGGTCTGCGGGCTCCCCGGCGAGCGCGCCGAGATCCCCTGCGGCGGAACGCACCTCACGTCATTGGCCGGGATCGACGTCGCCGTCCGGCTGGAACTGGACGACGCCGACGGGACACCGGTCCTGCAGATGGACACGCGGGTCGCAGTGCCCGGTCCGTCCTGACCGGTCCTAGGCTCCTGACCGGCCCTGGACGATACCCTTCCGGCGGAACCCGCCGAGTACCCGTGCCTCCGCGAGGAAACGCTCTGCGACCTGCAGCCGCGAGATCGCCTCGTTGTCCCCGCCGTCGTGCTCCGCCCGGCGTCGGGCCCCCGCGATCAGCGTCAGGCTCACCGCTGCCGCACGGCTCCGGAGGGCCACAGGGTCGACGAAGTGGTCGAACCCCGCGGTGAAGCGCCGCAATGCCTCCGGTACGTGCGTGTAGCCCGCGTGGAGTCCGGGCAGGACCGCCAGGTGTCCCAGGAAGCAGGCGAGGTCGTCGACGAGATGTCCCGGACCCAGCGCATCGACGTCGAGGAGTCCTGAGACCGCTCCGTCCTGGATGAGCAGGTTACCTTCGTAGAAATCGCCGTGCGTGGGCACGAGCGGTCCGGCATCGCTCGAGCGGACGGCGTCGTCGATCTCGGCAGCGAGCCGCCGGATGTGGTCGGCCTCGACCGGGAGCGCCGCGACCGCAGCCTCACCGTAGTCCCGCACCCTCGCGGACCATGGCGGCCGGACGGGCAGAGCGAGGACGGCGGACGGGAGCGAGGTGAGCACGCGCACCACATCACGGGGATCGACGTCGGCCGCGCCGTCGGCCATCAGGAGCTCGGCGAGCGGTCTTCCACGGGCCGGACGCATCGCGACGACGTCCTGGACGGGATCGCCGTCGAGGACCGGCGCCGGGACGCCGGCAGCCTCCAGGAGGCGGTGGCGTTCCGCCAGCGACACCGCGGCATCAGGCCTCAGGACCTTGAGGTAGCGGCGGTCCTCGCCGTTGCGGGCAAGGACGACGGCGCGCCGCAGGGGGCGGTAACTGAGCAGGTCCAGCACGGTATCCCCCGGCTCATGCCCGGGCCCGAAAGCGAACGCGGTGACGCGTTCGGGATCGAGGGCCAGGGGAAGCCCCGGCAGCAGTGGATCCTTCGGATGCATCCACACCGAGAGGACATCGGCGCCGTACCCGGGGACGACCACGACGCCGTCGGAGGGGTGCTGAAGGGCGCAGGAGGTGATGCAGGCGTACCTGGGAGGTGGTTCCCCGGCCGTCGGCCGCCGGCGTGCGGGCATACCTGACACGGCCCGTACCTCGATCGGGAAGACACCGGTCACTCCGGCTCCCGGCCGGTGATGGATCGAGGCCGGTTGCCATGACACCAACTCCCAGCCCGCGGCGCCGAGCGCCCGGCTCAGCAGCTCGCGTGGAGCGTCCGAGGCCAGGAGCGCGATGGTGCCCTGCTCACGCATGATGCGTGCGTCCCTCACCCTCATCCGACGCCTAGGAGATACCTAGGGGCGCACGCCGTGGTGCCGGTTCCCCCGCCACGACCGATCGCTCAGGCGCGCCGACGCTGCAGCACGTCATCGAGGTTGATCCGTCCTGTCGCCGGCGCCGCACTGCCGTCGAGCGCCTCGGCCTCCTCCGTCGCTGCCGCAACCCGGGCTGCTGCCTCGGATGCCTTGATGGGCGTCTTCGACAGGGGCCTCGGAGCCTCGGGCAGGTCCAGCGGAGCCGGCGCCTGGCGTTCGGCCTTGGCTGCGTCGACATAGGTGGGGCGCGGTACCTCGACAGGCGCCCACGCGGTGGTACCGGCAGACTGACCGGCGCTCTCGGACGGCGCGGGCGGAACCGAGCTGCGAACATCCACGATCGATGAACCGTGCGCGACGGCGAGTGCGGCCGTCCGCAGCTCCATGGGGGTCAGGGGACGCACTGGAGTTTCCTCGGCGTCGAAAAGGGTCGTGGGGCGGCGGGGCGCCGTCGGGACGTCGTGGACCGGAGGGTGGTCCTCGACAGGAGCATCGATCCGGACGGGTGCCATGGCCTCCGCGAAGGCACGCTCCACCCGGGCACGCCGACTCCGGATGGCCATGGCGCGCAACGTGAGAACCGCGGCGACGGCGACACCGACGCTCACCAGAGGGACGAGGAGTGAGACGACACCGAACGCACTCAGGATGAGGGTCACCGGGAGTGCGAGCAGCGCGAGCAGTCCCAGGAGCGCCACACCGATGCGACCTCGATGCAGCATCGACACTCCCGAGCTGTCCGGCCGCCACGACGCACCGGTGGCATGCGCTACGGCCTTGTCGGTCGTCGCGGGGTGCGGTTCGTGGGTGTTTCCCGAGCGGGCGTGATCGTCCTGCGGCGCGGTCATTGTCATCATGCTCTCCATGGAACGGCGTGTCCCGGCGATGGGCGATTGGTGTGAGGCTCCGGCGAGGTCCGGCGTGGTCCTCCGGAGGACGGAGGGTGCCACCCAAACCAGCCAGAGACCGACGATTGCGACGAGCACCAACGAGCTATCCAGGGAGAAGACCACACTCAAAACCGTAGGAGCACTTCGGCCCGGCATCCCGCATTGTTCCCGGTGTGTCGGGAGCTAATATGCTGCTCACGGCATTCGACCCCCGTGTCACTCCTGGCGGGGCTGCAGGCTCTCGAGCCAGGGAGCCAGGAGACCGCGCGGAACCTCCTCGGACGTCAGCGCGAAACTCCTGTGATCAGCCCACTGTCCGGCGATGTGCAGGTACCTCGGGCGCAGCCCCTCGTCGCGGAAGCGCAGCTTCTCCACCACGCGGAGGCTGGCACTGTTCTCCGGACGGATGTTGATCTCCATACGGTGCAGGCCGAGTTCGCGGAAGCAGTAGTCGGTGACGAGGGCCACCGCCGTCGGAGCAAGGCCGCGACCCGCACGCTCGGAATCGATCCAGTAGCCAAGGGTCGCCGTCATCGCAGAACCCCAGGTGATACCGGACACCGTCAGCTGGCCGACGAGCCGGGCGTCCCGCGAACCCGGGTCCTGTTCCGTGATGAGGAAGGGGAGAGCCGAACCCTGGCGCGCCTGGGCGGTCAGGGAGCGCACCATCTGGTGGTACGTCGGGAGGAAGCCCTCCGGATCGGGATTGGATGCCTCCCAGGGGGCCAGCCAGCCGGCATTGCGGTGGCGCAGTGCGGTCCACGCCGCCTTGTCCCTGTGACGGATGGGCCTCAGGACCAGCGAACCGGTCCTGAGGGTCACGGGCCAGCTGAGTGCCGACCACATGGCGATCTAGTCCGAGATGTTCTTGCTGAAGTCCTTGATCCACGCCCGGAGGTCCGGACCGAGGTCCTCACGCTCCGATGCCAGTGTCACGACGGCCTTCAGGTAGCTGAGCTTGTCGCCCGTGTCATAGCGGCGCCCCCGGAACACGACTCCGTACACGCCTGACCCCTCGCCCTCGGCGGCTGCAAGGGTCTGAAGCGCATCGGTCAGCTGGATCTCGCCACCACGACCCGGCGCCGTCGTCTCGAGGACCTCGAACACGCGGGGGTGGAGCACATACCGACCTATCACTGCGAGGTTCGACGGCGCATCCTCGACGGCGGGCTTCTCGACCAACTGGTTCACGCGGACGTGGTCCTCACCGTCGATCCCCGTGATGTCGGCGCAGCCGTAGGCACTGATCTGCCGGGGATCGACCTCGATCAGGGCGATGACGGAGCCGCCCGTCTTCGCCTGGACCGCGATCATGGTCTCCAGGAGGGGGTCACGCTCGTCGATCAGGTCATCGCCGAGAAGGACGGCGAACGGTTCGTTGCCGACGTGCAGCTTGGCGCGGAGGACGGCGTGGCCTAGGCCCTTGGGGTCGCCCTGACGGAGGTAGTGGATGTCGCCGAGCTCGGACGGGCGGCGTACGGCTGCCAGCTTGTCGAGGTCGCCCTTGGCCTCGAGGGTCTGCTCGATGAAGGGAACGCGGTCGAAGTGATCCTCGAGCGCCCGCTTGTTACGCCCCGTGATCATCAGGACATCGGACAGACCGGCGTCGACGGCCTCCTGGACCACGTACTGGATGGCGGGCTTGTCCACGACGGGAAGCATTTCCTTCGGCATCGCCTTGGTGGCAGGAAGGAAGCGGGTCCCCAGGCCGGCCGCGGGGATAACGGCCTTCGTCACGCGTGATCGCAAAGTCATGGCTCCACATTACATAACGGGTGAGGTATTCCCCCCGCATGACCACAATGGGGGTATGACCCCGCCCGAACATGTCACGGAGAAGGCCCGCCTGCGCTCGGTGCTCCGCTCGAACCGCGCCGGGCTGGACCCGATCGAGCGGCACGAGCAGTCGCACGCGATGGCCGGGATGGTCGCGGAGTACGTCAGTGGCCTGCTGGGATCCTCCGGCGGATCCGCGACGGGGCACGCCGTCGTCACCGCCTATCTGGGTGTCGACCCTGAGCCCGACACCGCGCCACTCCTGGCCCGGCTGCACGCACTCGGCGTCGACGTCGTCCTGCCCGTCTGCGAGCCGCAGTACCGGTTGTCCTGGACCGTCTGGACGCCGGGCGTCGCACTGCAGCGTTCGGTGCGCGCCCCGGTGGATGAGCCCGTCGGCCCCCGGCGAACCTTCGAGGAGCTGTCGGGCGTGCGTCTGATCCTCGTTCCCGCACTCGGGGTGGACCGCTCAGGGCAGCGCATCGGCCAGGGAGGCGGCTATTACGACCGGTTCCTCGCACGCCATCCGCGGAACCGGGCGGACGCGGTGCCGCGGATCGGCATGGTGTACCGGTCCGAGGTGCTGCCCGAGGGCGCCATACCGGCCGAACCGCACGATCAGCCCCTCGATGCAGTAATGACGGCCGATGGCCTCATCCGGCTCCGAACCGACGATCTCCCGGTGTAGACTGGCACTCGACCCCGGAGAGTGCCAACAACAGTCGCAGGAATGTGCCATCCGGGGACCACGAAGCTCGTCCAGGAGGAATTCCATGCCCATGTACGCCTATGCCTGCAAGGCCTGCGGCCACGCCTTCGACATCCAGCAGTCGTTCTCGGACGATTCCCTGAAGGACTGTCCCATATGCGGCGGCACGCTCCGCAAGAAGTTCAACAGTGTGGGCGTGGTGTTCAAAGGGTCGGGTTTCTACCGCAACGACTCACGAGCCACGACGACGAGCACGGACGCCGGATCGTCCTCGGTCTCCTCCTCCCCCTCGGCGCCTGCTGCTTCGGGCTCCGGGCCGTCGAGCAGTTCATCCTCCGAGTCCTCGTCGAGCTCCGCCAAATCCAAGGCCGGCGCTTCGTCCTCGTCGGGCGGCGGGACTGCTGCCGCGTCCTGAGGACCCCGTCGGGTAGACCGCCTGATCGAACGGGCTGCTCTCGCTGATATCCACATAGCCGAAGCCCCCCCGCGGGCGAGGGAGCGCACCCGCCTAGGGTCGGGCCATGAACCCGACCGGCAAACCCCACGGTCCTCCCCTTCGACACCGCCTGCGCAGGACGGTCCATCGACGCAAGAGGCTGATCGCCGCCCTGCTCTTCAGTGCCGCCGCAGGGGTAGCCGTGGAGGCGGCCGTGGGAGACGACTATGCGACGACGACGGTGGTCAGCGCCACTCGGGACCTCGCCGTCGGGACAATCCTGCAGGAATCGGACGTCACCGTGGTCCGCCTGCCCGAGCAAGCAGTGGCAATCGGCGCTGCCGATAGTCCTGCCGACGTGGTGGGCCAGCAGGTAGCCACCCCCCTGCCGGAGGGCGCACCGGTATCGGCGACATCCCTGGTGGGCGACAGCCTGCTGACCGGTACGCCGCCGGGAACCGTGGCGGTGCCCCTTCGCCCCGCCGACCCAGCGACGGTGCAACTCCTGGCGCCCGGGCAGCTCGTGGATGTCATCCTGAGGACCGGCAACGGCTACGACGTCGCCGCGGACTCCAGTGTCCTCGCCCAATCCGTCGCCATCCTGTGGACCGACCCGGGCGACCCCGGCGCCTGGCCCGGCGGCGGCGAGGGCGGACTGGTGGTGATCGCGGCGAGCCCGGAGGACGCAGCCGCCCTCGCAGGATCTTCGAGTTCGGGGGACGTCCACCTTGTCCTGACGGCGCGGTGAAGTCCGGGGCGCACCCGGACGAGCCGGGCACGGGTCAACAACCGCTTGCCCATGACACCCGTGCGCAGGGCGCGATCCACGCCGATCCGGAGGCGGGGTCAGCCCCAGTGCGGGGGCCGCTGCTCCTTGAGCCATTCATCCTGGTTGTCCTCAACGTCTCCCCACGACCGGGCATCGTCCTCGCCCGCAGTCTTCGGCAGTGCGCTGGAGGCCTGGTCCGGACTTTCGGCCTCACGTCCTACGACGATCCCGCGACCCGGGTGCTGCTCGTCCTTCCGCATCCTGGCGGCGTCCTTCCGTGTCTTCGGCTGATCGGCACTTTCGCGGGGTGGCAGACCGATCACCGAAGAGGCGCGCTCGGCGCAACCGTCCGGGTCGGTGAAGACCTCGATGGTCCACAGCGGCATGTACCGCCAGCCCATCCGCTCGAGAACCTGGGGGCGGAGCCGGCTGCGCTCCCGGACGGACATCGCCCCATAACGACCTGTTCCATCCGATTCGATCGCCAGCGGAGCCGGCCTTTCGTCGTTCACGGTCGCAGCACTGCCGTCGGCACTGATGTCGGCGGGTCTGACCGCGACGATGTCGAGGACTCCGGCGTAGTGGTCCCACACGTCGGCCCCGCGATACCGCAACCGGTCCACGAGATCCGCCACGAGCGGGTCCTCGTTACCGCTGGATGCGGTCGGATGCTGCACGCCGTCCGAACCGAGCTCACGCTGCAGGAGCTCGAAGAAGTCCAGGGCGCCCGCCGTGAGCCTTTCCGGATCGAGGTCCGAGGGCTCGAAGCAGGTCAGCACGTGCTGCAGCCGGCGTGCGCGCGTCATCGCCATGACGAAGTTGCGGCGTCCGTCGGGCGCCGACAGCGGTCCGAACGAGTGCAGGGCGCGTCCGTGGGGCGTCCGTCCATAGCCGAGCGAGAAGATGATGTCATCACGCACGAGCCCTCCGGCCCGCTCGACGGGGACCACGCGGAAGGCCTCCCTTCCTGGGGTGAGGAAGTCCGCGGCCCACGGGAACTGCGCCATCTGCAGGCGGATTGCCTCCCCCACGCGTGCAGCGTGCCGCGGACTCGCCGTCACGACGGCGAGCGAGAAACTCGGACGGTGGCGAATGTGCTCGAACACGAGTTCGACGACCCGGTTCACCTCGACGGCGACGCTCTCGACGCCGTCGTGCTCCGAACTGGGCATGCCGGTGCCGTTGGGCAGGTATTCGACCACGAGTCCGCGGCCCTCCCCGGTGACTTCGGAGGCCTGCGGGAGTCTCGAGAGCTTCCCGTCGTAGAAGGTCTCGCTCAGGTACGTGTCGAGGCCGCGGTCGACACCCCGGTAGATCTGCGTGAGACCGCGGACGGGCAGGACATCGCGCAGGGAATCGAAAGCGCTGGGCAGGGGCTCCAGTGCCGATGCCCGGTCGGCCGGCTGCACCTCGATGCTGAAGCGCGTCGGCCCGGCGAGGCGATCGTCCCCGAGGACCACGACCTGCCCGGACCGGGCGACGCAGGGGACAGCGCTCTGCAGCGACATCGATTCGCCGTCCAGGATTACGGCGAGGTCGAAGCGGTGACCCTCGGGTACCGCACCCCTGATGGTCAACGGGCTCACGGCCCAGACGGGCAGGAGCGACGCGACGATGTCCTGGTGCAGACCGGCGAAAACCTCGAGCGTCAGCGTCCCGTCCTTGAGCTCCTGCCGGAGGCGCCCGGCGTCTTCCGGGTGACTCTCCACCGCTGCTCGCCACCGCTCGGCGAGGCTCCAGCGGATCCTTGCCGGTCCGGCGGCGATGTGCGCGTTGTCGGCAAGCCGGAACTCGGCCTCGAGCTTCCGGAGACTGTCGCCGTCGGACATGGCGAGGTAGTCGTCCCCACTGATCATCGCCTCGAGGGCCGATTGCCACCATGCAAGCTCGAGCTCGAATCCCACACGCTCGGCGGCTATCTCGCGCGCGGCGAGATCGTCGAGCAGCTCGGCCAGGCCCTGCTCGCGCATCTCGTCGAGGAGCAGCGTCCGTTCGGGCAGCGTCTCGAGCGTCTCCCTGTCGGCTGCAAGGTCCCGCAGGATTCCTTCGAGACCATCGAGGTCGAGGGAAGCGAGGTCTGGCCGTCCGGACGTGGGCCGGAGGATCGTGGTCAGCTCTTCGAGACGGGCCTCCACCGCACGGTAGGACGCATGGATCTCGGCGAGTCCCGTGGGTACCGAGGGGTGCCGTTCGGTCAGTGCATAGCGCGTCCACAGGGTGCGCTGTTGCTGCACCTCGAGCAGGGAGGTATGGAGGTCCGAGATGTGTACGCCCGGCCGGATGTACTCCTTGGCCACGCGACGCAGCCGGGAGCGGGTCATCGAACTCATCTCGATCTCGCGCTCCTTGCGCCACGACGAGGGAGCCGTCGCCGAGATGAGGTCCGTGACCGGTCGGTCGAAGATGTCGGGGGTGAACTTGTCGAGGCTCTCCCGCACGGCGACGAGGAGTTCGAGCTGCTCGCCCCACTCCCTGAAGGTTTCGCCGAGCGTGATGTGGGAGTGCTCCGCGACGCGCTGCACCTTGCTGCGCAGATCCGGGATCTCGGTGGCCACCTGCTCGGCAAGGCCATGTGCGTGTTCGGTTTCCTTGCGGTTGAGCAACTGCGCCCCGTACCAGGGACTCTCCGTGGAGGCCTTGCTGAAGCTACCCAGTTCGGCCGCACGCTGCAGGCGTTCCGTGAGCTCCTTGCGATCCGCGATCGAATCGAGCACGCTGCGCTTGAGCCGGACGGTCGTCGACGGCGCCGGATCGAGCGCGGTGAGGCCGGCCAGGGCCTGCATCGCCTGGTAGGGCGAACAGCCCCACCGCGTGCGGACGTTATGAAGGCTCCGGACGTGCTCCATGAGCTGGTACCGGTGCCCCGTCAGGGTGGAATGCAGGGAGTCGAGCTGAGGCTCGACGGCCTTCTCGTTCCGCACGAGGGCGCGGATGACGGACTCCCGGAGCTGCGCCGGACCGGTCTGGCTCCCCAGCTGCAGGACGAGCGAGCCGAGATTGAGCCCATCGAGGTCCTGGACGAACTCGTTCAGGGTGCCTCGGCGCTCCGCGGCGACGACCACCCGCTTGCCGGCGACCGCGGCCCTTGCCGCGACGTTGAGGGCCGTCTGGGTCTGACCGGTTCCGGGCGGGGTTGCGACAGCAAGGCTCACGCCGGCATCGACGAGGTCGAGGACGTCCTGCTGCGCCCTGTCGGCGTCGAGGATCAGCAGTTCACTGCCGGGATCGCGCTCGTCCGCCGGCGGGAAATGCAGCCCGTCCGCCGATGCGGTGAGGGCCGAGGCCGCTTCCGCGTCACCGCGCGCCGCTCCCATCAGGGCCGCGAGGACCGGGTGGTCCGGACGCAGGGCGGGATCGCCCTTGACCCCGGCGAGGTCGGCAAAGGTGGACACCAGGACACGGTGCTCCACCGACATGCCGCGTACACCATCGGCCAGGGCGCGCATGCGCTCGAGGACGGGGTGGGGATCGAAGCGTGCCGTTCCGTAGGCCAGCCGCGCGATACCGGCCGGATCCACCTCGAGGCCCTGCTGGTTCCGCAGGTGGCGCACGAGCGCCGGATTCATGCGGGCCTGCTCGGTGATCTGCAGCTCGTAGTCGTCCTGCGAGGCATGGACCGTCAGTGAGACCGCGGTCAGGAGCACGGGAGCGTTCAGCGTCTCGGAGCGCCCGGAGCCATCGACGGATCGCCAGGACGCCGTGCCGGCGGCGAGGTAACCGACGTCGATCCCGCGCTCCGTGCCCAGTTCGAAGATCTTGGCACGCAGGGCACGGGCAGCGGCCTTGGCCGCGCTGTACTGCACGGGATCACGAAGGAGCGTCGACAGGCGCGTGCGGCGTCCGGCGAGGAGCTGAGCCAGGCCGGAGGGGTGTGCGTGCGTCAGGTCGATACTCGTACCGGCGGATGGCCGGAAGTGCAGCAGCGTATCGCCGGTGGCCTGCGGGCCGAGCCCCTCGAGCCAGGGCAGAAGGAAGTCCTGGGCCGACGAATCATCGGTGGACTGCGTCGGTCGAGGCCCAACCACGGCGCCGTGAGTGCCCTCCTGCTGGCGTTCCGACGGCGTTCCTTCCGCGTCCCGCTGGTCCTGCTCCGGCACGACCGCCTTCTTTCCTGCATTGTCACGTGCTGATCTTGACCAGATGGGCATATCTTCCAAGCTATCCGAAAAGCGAACGGACCCCGCGGATAGCAACGCGGCCCGGGCGGACCGGAGTGGGATTGCTCCTCCTCCGGTGTCCGCTTACTCCCATTCGATGGTTCCCGGTGGCTTGCTCGTCACGTCGAGCACCACGCGGTTGACGCCGTCCACCTCGTTGGTGATCCGGTTGGAGATGCGTGCCAGGAGGTCGTACGGCAGCCGCGACCAGTCCGCGGTCATCGCGTCCTCGCTCGAGACGGGCCGCAGGACGATCGGGTGCCCGTACGTGCGTCCATCACCCTGGACACCTACGCTGCGGACATCGGCGAGCAGGACCACCGGCATCTGCCAGACCTCGTTGTCGAGACCGGCAGCAGTGAGCTCGGCGCGCGCGATGGCGTCGGCCTTGCGCAGGAGTTCCAGGCGCTCCTCCGTGACGTCCCCGACAATGCGGATGCCGAGCCCGGGTCCGGGGAACGGCTGGCGCCCCACGATCTCCGCGGGCAGGCCGAGCTGGGCGCCGACGGCACGCACCTCGTCCTTGAACAGCGCGCGGAGCGGCTCGACGAGCTCGAACTGCAGATCCTCGGGCAGGCCGCCCACATTGTGGTGGCTCTTGATGGTCGCCGCTCCCTGGCCGCCGCCGGACTCGACGACGTCGGGGTAGAGGGTTCCCTGCACCAGGAACCGGATGGGCTCGCCTTCGGCCTCGGCCTCGCGCATGATGGCGCGCTCGGCTTCCTCGAAGGCGCGGATGAACTCCCGGCCGATGATCTTGCGCTTCGTCTCCGGATCGGAGACGCCGGCGAGCGCTTCGAGGAAGCGTTTCTGCTCGTTGGCGACGTACAGCCTGACGCCCGTGGCCGCGACGAAGTCGCGCTCCACCTGCTCTGCCTCACCCTCGCGCAGCAGCCCGTGATCGACGAAGACGCAGGTGAGCTGCTCCCCCACCGCGCGCTGCACGAGCGCGGCTGCAACAGCCGAATCGACACCACCGGACAGTCCGCAAATCACCCGCGCGTCGCCGATCTGCTCGCGGATGCGCTCGACCTGCTCCTCGAGGATGTTGCGCGTGGTCCAGTTCGGGTTCAGGCGTGCGCCCCGGAAGAGGAAGTTCTCGATGACCGCCTGGCCGTGCTGGGAGTGCTTGACCTCGGGGTGCCACTGGACTCCGTAGAGCCCCTTCTCCTCGTTCGCGAAGGCGGCGACGGGAGCGCCGGCAGTGCTGGCCAGGACGTCGAAACCCTTCGGAGCGGACTGCACGCTGTCGCCATGGCTCATCCAGGCGTTCTGGTGCTCAGGGGTTCCGGCGAGGATGGAGCGGGATGCGCCGTCGGACCGGATGTCCGTGGACCCGTACTCCCTCAGACCCGTCTTCGCGACGGTGCCGCCGAGTGCGTTGGCCATGGCCTGGAAGCCGTAGCAGATACCGAGGACCGGCACTCCGGCGTCGAACAGATCGGCCTGCACCGCGGGCGCTCCCTCCGCGTAGACGCTGGAGGGACCGCCGGACAGGATGATCGCCGAAGGGTTCTTGGCGAGGATCTCCTGAGTGCTCAGCGTATGCGGCACGATCTCGGAGTAGACATCGGCTTCGCGTACCCGCCGCGCGATCAGCTGGGCGTACTGCGCGCCGTAGTCCACGACGAGGACAGGGCGGTGTTCGGAGCTGCTGTCGGGGGTAGTCACCCGTCAACAATAGTCTGCGTACTCCGGCGTCGCACATCAACGGGCGGGCGGCGGAAGCGGCAGACGGGCCCGGGCGGGTGGTGGAGGCGGCGTGCCCGCCCTGGCGGCAGCGATTAGTAGCGCGGTGCCGCCTCGGGATGTGCGGCGAGGTCTTCCTCGGCCTGGTTGTGGATCCTTCTCTCCACGAAGAAGGACAACAGCGGAACGACGCCGCCGAGCGCGATGAGGACGAAGCGGCCGAACGGCCAGCGCATGAACTGCCAGAGGCGGAAGTCGGCGATCAGGTAGACCACGTAGAGCCATCCATGCACGATCAGGACCGCCGTCGAGAGGTTGAATCCCCCCGCCGTCTCGGCGACGACCTCGGGCAGGAGCTGGAGGGGTGCTCCCCCGCCTGCGATGATCTCCGAGCCGAAACCGTACTTCGCAATCATCTCGACGACCACGAGGAGCAGCATGACTCCGGTGGCGTAGGCGAGCACCTTGTAGAACGTGAGTGCCGACCGGATCTGCGCGTGCGTGCCGCCGAACCGCCGCTTCGGCTTCCCCGTGGAAGTCGTCCCGCCTTTTCCTGCGGTCGGGCGGGGGGCTGGCTCAGTCACGGTGTGCACCGCTTTCACTAGGGGAGGGCGTCTGGGATGTCGGGCTGGTGCCGGCGAACGGCAACCCCCCGGACGAATCGGGAGTGACGGGCGCATCGGTGCCGGTCGGGATCTCCCCTGCCTGCGCCTCCTCGGCGGCGTCGGCCGCGTCCTCGAGCGTCCGCCGGTGGTCATCAGCGACGAGGCGCCACCAGAGGAAGAAGGCGAAACCGGCGAAGACGACCCATTCGACGGCGTAGAAGATGTTCAGCCAGTTGACGGGCGTCTCCTGGGGCTGCGGCCCCACCACCACGCGCTCCATGTCGGCGCCGAGGGGCACTGCCGAGCCACCTGCCGTCACGTCCGAGGCGACGACGAAGGCCGAGTACATGGGCGCGTCCCACAGGTTCGACAGTTCCGCGGTGGAGAGGGTGGGCACCTGTCCCTCGACGGGCCGCTGCACCACCGGGGCTTCGGGCGGCAGCAATCGTCCGACGACGGATGCCCGGCCCTGCTGCTCGGGTACGGACGACGCGTTGTCCGCCTCGGGCACCCAGCCGAGCACCAGGGGGATGACTGCGTCCTCAGGAGCGTCGGCTGCTTCTGCCGCGGCAGCGCTGTCGACGGCGAACGCCTGCACGACCCAGAGCCCCTCGTCGCCGTCGCGAAGTCGGTCCTGCACCAGGACACGCGTGTCCGGCACGAACTCGCCGTCGAGCGAGACCATCTGGTCGGCGGTGGTGGCGTAGAGCGGGGTGAGGGGCTGAAGGACGTCGGTCAGCGGCCGCACGTCCTCCGTCGAACTGGGCGCGGGTGGAGGCTCTTCACGGGAGGAATTGAACTGCCACTGGCTGAGGAGCACGAAGACCGCGGCGATCACCATCGCGAGGATCAGCATGAGGATCCATCGGGGCCTGAGCGCGGTCTTCAACACTCCTCAACGGTACTTCGTGCCTTTGTAGAACAGCGAATGCTGATGGTGGTGCTGGACAGGAGCGGGCAGCCGACTCACTGATTGGGACATCCCTATCACTTTGGCCCGTCGCAGTCTACGCTTGACCCTCGTGCGCTCCTTTCCCTATCCCCCGACCCTGCGCCGGACCTGCGCTCGCCCGCGCGGTACCTGCTGTGGCTCGGGGGCTTCCAGAAGGCGACACTCGCCGCGGGAATCCTCCTCGGGACCGTGTGGATGGCGTCGCAGGCTGTGATGCCCTTCGTGCTCGGCAGGGCGATCGACGACGGCGTGATCGGCGGAGACACAGGAGCCCTGGTGGGCTGGGCCGGGGCACTTCTCGGACTCATGGTGGTCCAGGCCGTGTCCGATACCGCGACCCACCGAGCGGGAGTCAGCAACTGGATGCAGGCGGCTTTCCGGTCCGTCCGCCTGGTCGGCGACAAGATCAGCCGGACCGGTGACGCCCTGCCGACGGCGCTCTCGACGGGCGAGGTTGTGTCGACCGCCGCGTCGGACGCGTTCCGGCTCGGCGAGGTGTACGAGGTACTGACGCGCCTCGCGGGAGCAGCCGCTGCCTGGCTGGTCGTGACGGTCCTGATCTGGCAGACCTCACCCGTGCTCGGCGTCGTCGTGCTCGCGGGCGTGCCCGTCTGCTGCGGCCTCCTCCTCTTCGTGGTGAAGCCCATGCAGGCGCGGCAGCGCGAACAGCGTGAGGCCTCGGGGAAGATGACGGCCGTGGGTGCGGACACCGTCGCCGGGCTCCGCGTGCTACGCGGCATCGGCGGCGAGCACATCTTCGTGGACCGCTACCGCGTGAAGTCCGCCGCGACCCGCGACTCGGGCATCCGGGTAGCCCGCTCCCTCGCGGACCTCGAGGCCTCGCAGGTCTTCATCGCCGGGTCCTTCAGCGTGGTCTTCACCTGGGTCGGCGCGTCCCTGGTCCTGTCCGGCGACATCACCCCCGGCGAACTCGTGGCCCTCTACGGGTTCTCCATCTTCCTGATGACACCCATCCGGGCAGCCGCCGATTCGGTGGCCCGTTTCATCCGCGCGCACGTCGGCGCGCGGAAGATCATCGCGGTGCTGTCCGTCGACGCGAACGTCTCCGAGAGCGGATCCCCTGTGCCCGCTCCCCCTGCCTGCTCGGTGCTGGTCGATGAGCGATCCGGCGTCGTCGTCGAACCCGGGCTCCTCACCGCCGTCGTCTCACGCGAGCCCGCGGAGGCCACAGAGGCCGTCACCCGCCTCGGCCGCTTCGAGGACGCCGTCCTCGAACAGGCGACCGTCCGATGGGGTGCCGCCGACCTGCGGCACGTGCCGCTGGCGGACATCCGCGCCCGGGTCGTGGTCAGCGAGGCGAGCCCGCAACTCTTCAGTGGACCGCTCCGCCGTCAGCTGGACCCCTCCGGCAGGCACGACGACGATACCCTCCTTGCAGCACTGGAAGCCGCGAGCGCGCTCGACATCCTGGACGGCCTCGACGGCGGCCTGGGCCATGAGGTCACCGAACGCGGCAGGGGCTTCTCGGGCGGGCAGCGCCAACGCCTCGTGCTCGCGCGCGCCTACCTCACCGGGGCCGAGACCCTCGTCCTGGTGGAACCGACCAGCGCCGTCGACGCCCACACGGAACAGCGGATCGCCGCACGGCTCGGTGGAACCCGACGACGGGACGGGATGACGACCGTCATCGTGACGTCGAGTCCGCTGATGCTGCGGACGATGGACCGCGTCCTTTTCCTCGAGGACGGCCGCGTGACCGCCCAAGGCAGCCACAAGGACCTCATGGCCGGCAGTACCGCCTATCGGAATGTGGTGATCCGCAGTGAGTGACACGGCCAAGCTTCCCGTCGCCGGGCCGAGATCGGTGCGGAACGAGGCCTCGCGGCTGATCCGCCACCACCGCCGGGGCCTCGGCGCAGTGATCGCCCTCTACGTCGGCTCCGCCATCGCAGGGCTCGCCGGGCCGCTCCTGCTCGGCCTCCTCATCGATGCGCTCGCAGGGGGGACATCGGCCGGCTTCGTTGCCGGCCTCTCCCTCGCCATGCTCGGATTCCTCGCGGTGCAGTCCGTGCTGCGCCGGTACGCCGTGCGGTCGGGCATGGTGTTCGGCGAGCGCGTGTTCGCCGAATTGCGCGAGGACTTCCTGGCGGACGTCACCGCGCTTCCGCTGTCCACGGTCGAAAAGGCGGGGACGGGCGACCTCGTGGCCCGCACCACGAACGACATCGACGCGGTGTCCCACACCGTGCGCTTCGGCGTGCCGCAGGTCGTCGTGTCGGTGGTGACCATCATCCTGACCCTCGGCGCCGCCGTCGTCACCTCCCCCGTCCTGTCGCTCGCACTCCTCGTGGGGCTGCCGCTGCTCTGGCCCGTGACGCGCTGGTACCTCAAGCGCAGCGCGGGCGGGTACATGCGCGAGCGCGAGACCTACGCCGTCGTGAACGGGACGATCACCGAGACCATCGAGGGCGCCCGCACCGTGGACGCACTGAGCCTGGGTGCGCTGCGCAGGAAGGACCTGGACGACGCCCTGGGCACGAGCTTCCAGGCGGAGCGCTACACGCTGTGGCTGAGGTCCATCCTGTTCCCCGCGGCCGACATCGCCTTCTGGCTGCCCGCCGCCGCCGTCCTGCTCTGGGGCGGCTGGCTCGCAGGCCAGGGCATCGTGACGCCGGGGGCGGTCGCCGCCGTCGCCCTGTTCGCGGTGCGGCTGATAGACCCCGTGGACCTGCTCATCATGTGGACTGACGAGATCCAGGTGGGGGCCGCGTCGCTGGCACGCATCGTCGGTATCAAGGACGTCGAACCGGACCGGCAGGCGACGACGGCGGAGCCCGTCAACGAGAACATCGTCGTGTCGGGAGCGAGCTATGCCTACCGCCCGGGGCACAACGTGCTGCACTCCATCGACCTCGTACTGGTGCGCGGCGAGCGACTCGCCGTCGTCGGGCCCTCAGGCGCCGGCAAATCAACGCTGGGGCGCCTGATCGCCGGCATCCACCCGCCGACGTCGGGCTCCGTCACCGTGGGCGGCGTGCCCCTCGTGGACCGGCCGCTCGACGACCTGCGACGCGAGGTGGCCCTCGTGACGCAGGAGCACCACGTCTTCGTGGGCTCCGTGTCCGACAACGTCCGCCTCGGCCGTGCCGATGCGGTGGACGGTGAGATCAAGGACGCCCTGCGCAGCGTCGGCGCGCTCAACTGGGTTCAGCAGCTGCCCGCGGGGATGGAGACGGAGGTCGGCTCAGGTGCACACGAGCTGACGCCCGCGCAGGCCCAGGAGCTTGCGCTGGCCCGGCTGATCCTCGCCGATCCGCACACCCTGGTACTGGACGAGGCGACGTCGCTGATCGATCCCCAGGCTGCGCGGGACCTCGAGCGCTCGCTCAACGCCGTCCTTGAGGGCCGCACCGTCATCGCCATCGCGCACCGGCTGCACACCGCGCACGACGCCGACCGCGTGGCCGTCGTCGAGGAGGGTCGGATCGCCGAACTCGGATCGCACGACGAACTGCTGGCGCTGGACGGTGCCTACGCGTCGCTCTGGAACTCGTGGCGGAGCGAATAGGGCGCTTCCTGGGACCGAGCGGGCGCTAGTGGTCGAAGAAGACCAGCGACGAGTTGATCAGCTCCGCGATGACCTCGGCGTCGTGTGCCCTGCGCAGCGACTCCCGGAAGTTCTCCTTGAAGAGGCTGCGGGCAATGGTCGCGAGCACCTCGAGGTGCTCCGAGAAGGACTGCGCCGGGGTCGCCATGAGCAGCACGAGCGTCGCCGGGCCGTCGACGGCCCCGAAGTCCAGGCTGTAGCCGAAGCGCGTGACGCCGACGGCTATGGACGTCTGGTTCACGTACTCGCTCCGCGCGTGCGGCAGACCGATGCCGCCGGGCAGGCCCGTGGCCATCTGGTGCTCGCGGGAGTTGACCTGGTCGAGGAACCCCTGGAGGTCCGAGATGCGGCCGGCCTCGTGGAGCCTGCCTGCGAGTTGGGCTGCGGCGTCGTCCTTCGAAGACGCCTCCATCTCGAGGATCACGAGATCGGGGGTGGTGAGTTCGGCGTCGTACAGCTCAGGGGACCGTTCGCTCACAATGTGCCTTTCGAAGTTCCCACCGGCCGAGGTGGCCGGGGTAGCGGCCGCTGCGCGCCGATGACGGCCGCTGGACGCGGCCTCCCCCGGCCCTCCCAGCTTACCGGGACAGCGCCGGGCACTCCCGTCCGAGCGCTGTATGCGCCGCGGTCCGGTCGGGCGCCCGGAGGGAGCTACCGCGCCTGAACGCTGATCAGTCGGTGGTCACGTAGGGCGAGAGAACCACTTCCACCCGCTGGAATTCCTTGAGGTCCGAGTAGCCGGTGGTGGCCATGGCACGGCGCAGCGCACCGATGAGGTTGGACGTGCCGTCGGTGTGGTGGGAGGGACCCCACAGCACTTCCCGGAGCGGTCCGACAGTGCCGATGTTGACCCTGTCCCCGCGCGGCAGCTCCTGGTGGTGCGCCTCCTGGCCCCAGTGCCACCCCTTGCCGGGCGCCTCCTCGGCGCGGGCCAGCGCGGACCCCAGCATGACTGCGTCGGCGCCCATGGCAATCGCCTTGACGATGTCGCCGCTGGCGCCCATGCCACCGTCGGCGATGACATGGACATACCGGCCGCCGGACTCGTCCATGTAGTCGCGCCTTGCCCCGGCGACGTCGGAGATCGCCGAAGCGAGCGGCGAATGAATGCCGAGTGCGCGGCGCGTCGTCGTCGTCGCCCCTCCGCCGAAGCCGACGAGCACGCCTGCGGCGCCCGTCCGCATGAGGTGCAGGGCGGGCGTGTAGCCGGCGGCTCCGCCGACGATCACGGGGACGTCGAGCTCGTAGATGAACTTCTTGAGGTCGAGCGGCTGCTCGTTCTTGGACACGTGCTCGGCGGACACCGTGGTGCCGCGGATGACGAAGATGTCCACGCCGGCCGCGAGCACGGTCTTGTAGAACTGCTGGGTGCGCTGCGGCGTCAGGGATCCTGCGACCGTCACTCCGGCCTCGCGGATCTCGGCGAGGCGGCTGGTGATGAGCCCTGCCTGGATCGGTGCGTCGTAGAGCTCCTGCATGCGCCGCGTCACGGCCGGGCTGAAGTTCTCCGTGCTGAGGTCCGCGATCTCGTCGAGGACCGGCTGCGGATCCTCGTAGCGTGTCCACAGCCCTTCGAGGTTGAGGACACCCAGACCCCCGAGCCGGCCCATGGCGATGACGGTGGCCGGGGACATCGCCGAGTCCATGGGCGCGGCGACGACGGGCATCTCGAACTGGTAGGCGTCGATCTGCCAGCTCACCGAGACGTCGAGCGGGTCCCTGGTGCGCCGGGAGGGCACCACCGCGACGTCATCCAGCGAATAAGCCCTGCGTCCGCGCTTGCCTCGGCCGATCTCGATCTCGTAAGTCACTGCTCTAGGTTAGCCCAGCGCGGGTCGCCCACCGGCGGCGGCACCGGCGGCGGCACAGGCGGCGGCACAGGCGGCGGCACAGGCGGCGGATCGGGCGGCGGCGGATCGGGCGGCGGCGGATCGGGCGGCGGCTCCGGCCGTGGATCGGGCGGCGGCTCACGACGAGCGTCCGGACCGTGTTGCCGTCGCGGTGAGCTCGGCGGTCTCGGATCGCGTGTGCGGTAAGCAGCCCTCTCGATCTTCCGATGCGAGATGGCTTTCCTCGCGGACACCGCATCGGCTGCCCTCCTCCCCTGAACGAGGGCGAAAGAATATGTTGCCAATGTCGACAAATCCATGGCTTGTCAGGCGGATCCTGTGTTTACTGAGGGTTAAGTCGTCGGCCCGTCGACCTTTCATCGATGAAAGATCGAAGTATCGGGTCCACGGCCTTCTCTGGATGTGCCTGGCCCAGCCAAGCCTGCCGAGACACCGTCACCGAAGAAGGAGCGCAATGAAGCGATACATCTGTCAGGCAGTCCTCGGCGTACTTGGAGCAGCGCTGGTCGTCCCCGCACTCGCGGCTCAGGCCCAGGCCGGCTCCCTGCCGGCCCAGGCCGAGATCGTGCAGGACTACGACGTACTCGTCGTCGGCAAGACGACCGGTTTCCGCCACAGCAGCATCGACGAGGCCACAACGGCGATCATGGCGCTGGGCAAGGCGAACGGGTTCAGCGTCGAGGTCTGGGACCCCGCGACGTCACCGAGTAACAAGGGGCAGCCCGATCGCACGCTGCCCAGCACTCCATTCACCAGCGCCTCAGACCTCGACAAGTACGAAACCATCGTGTTCGTCTCCACCGTCGATGGCACCAATAATCTCGATCCCGCGAAACCGACGTTGCTGAACAAGACCGAACTCGACGCTTTCCAGGGTTACATCCGGGACGGGGGCGGATTCGCCGGCGTCCATGCAGCAACAGATTCCATGCACACGATCCCTTGGTACAGCCAGCTGACCGGTGGCGGAGCCCGCTTCGTCAGCCATCCACAGCAGCAGAATGCCGTGCAGGTGGTTGAAGACGGAACCCATCCTTCGACAGAACACCTGCCAGGTACCTGGGCTCGCTTCGATGAGTGGTACAACTTCACGCAAAGCCCTCGCGATTCTGTGCGGGTACTCACGAACCTCGACGAAACCACGTACAACGCCGGCGGCGGCAGCATGGGTGCCGACCACCCGCTGTCCTGGTGCCAGAACTTCGAGTCCGCCCGCTCCTGGTACACAGGCGGAGGACATACGGAGGCATCGTACGTCGATCCCGTGTTCCTGAAGCACCTCCTGGGCGGCATCGAGTGGTCCGCCGGTGCTGTGAGCGGCGGCGGCGACTGCGTCACCTGGTACGAGGTCGAGTCATTGACAGCGGACCTGTTGGCCGACGGCCAGATCTCTTCGCAGGCCTCCACGCAGCTGGCGAAACAGCTGGACAAGGCCCAGGAGCTCGCGGATGCCGGCCTCCATGCCGATTCGGCGGACAAGCTGAACGCGGCCGCGGGGCAGGTCCGTGCGCACATCGACCGTGATTCACCGGCACACGACCTGCTGCTCGGGAAGGTACGCGACCTGCAGACCTGGCAGAGCGAACAGCAATAGGAATGGCGTCTGCCGCACCGGCTACTGCTCGACACGCCGGTGCGGCGGACACCGCCGCCGTCAACGAAGGTAGTACATCCTCTTGAAACGCTCACCACGCCATCCCCGGACAACGCGGTTGCTCACCCTGACCGCCGTGGTCGCACTACTGATCGCCGTGGCCGGCGCCCTCATCGCGGGGCGGGCTGGAAACGAACCCCTTACTCCCGAGGCGGGCTCGATCGAAGCAATTGCGGAAGAACTCGCGACGGGACAGGCCGAGGAGAAGACCGAGCTCACTGCCGATCTGGCTGCGGCAGCCGAAGAGGCGCAGGGGCATCTGGCGCAGGTCCTGCAGGAACTCGCGCCCGCTGTGCAGCTTGATGGTTCCGCCGGTCCGGATCCGGCCGGCGTCGAGGAGGTGGACGGGTGGAAGCGAAACGTGATGCTTGCATCGGATGCCCTGGGCGAGGTGCAGGACGGCACGAGTGAGCAGACCGTTGCACGGGAGGCCTTCATCGGTGCCGCTCACCTGTTGGACTCGGCGGCTTCTGGTTATGGGGACTATCTGGCGGCGTCCCCCGACGAGCAGACCGCTCTTGCCGCAACCGTGGCGGAGCGGCGCGATGCAGCCGTGCGCCTGTGGCAGGCCGGAGCAGCGCAACTGGACACCCTGACCCTCGACTCGGACAGAGGGCATGTGCACCTCTTCCTGGCCCCGTCCGGTGATCCTGACGATGTCCCCGCGGAGTTCAGGGAACCGGAGGGCCACGAATGACAGCCTCACCGACCGGGTGGCACACCGGGTAGTGAGCCGGGTGTCGGACCGCGTGTTGGCGGGACAGCCCGATGGTCGCCGCCCCTGGTCACTCCTCCGGCAACTGGCTCTCGAACATCCGGAAATACCGGCCGCGCAGGGCGACGAGTTCGCGGTGCGTGCCCGACTCGACGACCCGCCCGTCCTCCAGCATGTACACCACGTCGGCCTTCTCGATGGTGGCGAGCCGATGGCTGATCGCGATGATCGTCCGGGAGCGGTCCGCAAAGAGTCGCGTGAAGATGCGGTGCTCCGCCAGGGCGTCGATGGCCGACGTCGGCTCGTCCATGACGATGAAGGGAGCGTCCCGGTAGAAGTTGCGCGCCATCGCGAGCCGCTGCCACTGCCCGCCGGAGAGCCCGCTGCCCTTCCGTCCGCGGGGATCCTCCATCCAGTTGCTGACGTAGTTGTCGAACCCGCTCGGCATCTTCTCGATGAAGTCCGCTGCCTCCGCATCCGCAGCGGCCCGGCGCACGAGGTCGTCGTTCCGCGGGTGGAGGACATCACCGAAGTAGATATTGTTGGCGGCCGTCGCGAATTCGTACCGGAGAAAATCCTGTGACATGACGGCCAGGTGCCGGTGCCAGTCGTCGATACCGATGTCCCGCAGGTTCCGTCCGTCGAGCAGTACCTCTCCCCTGCTCGGCTGGTAGAGGCCTGCGAGGACCCGGATCAGCGTCGACTTCCCCGCGCCGTTCTCCCCCACGATGGCGACGTGCGTACCGCGCTCGAAGGTCATGGAGATGCCCCGCAGCACCTCGTCCTCGCTCCCCGCGTAGGTGAAGTGGATGTCGCGGAGGTCGACGACGGTCGGTGCGGCTTCCAGTCGGCCGTCGGCGTCGGTGGACAGCGGGAAGTCCATGAACTGCTCGTAGTCCTTGAGGTTGGCGAGGTCCTCGTCGATGGAGCTCAGGGAGGACACGAGGTTGTTCGCCGTGCTCAGCGCCCTGCTGACGATCTGCTGGACGTACAGGAACTGGCCCACGGGCTGCGCCCGGGCGATGATCTGTCCCACGATCCACACCAGTGCGAGCAGTTCGGCGCCGTACTGCAGCGCGTCGGCGAGCAGTTGCTTGGGGATGTACCGCTTCTGGAAGTCGAGCCGCCGCTTCTCGTCGGCGTCACGGAGCGTGGAACGCAGGTCCATGAGGTAACGGACGATCCCGTACAGGCGCATCTCGGCGATGTGCTGCGGCTTCATGAGGTTGTTCTCGATCATGCGCCGTTGCCGCCTCGAGTCCACCTGCGTGTTCCAGTGCGCCATCTGCTCCCGTGAGAGCCGGAACTGCAGGTACACGCTCGGGATGATCGCCACGAGGACGATCAGCGCGATCCACCAGCTGACCAGGAGCAGCGCGACGATCGCGAGGACCACGGAGACCAGCTGGGTGAAGATCGCCGCGATGCGGTCGAGCACCCGCGCGTACGAGTCGGAGAACCGGCGGGCCCGGTCGTAGAGATCCACCGTCTCCTTGTCGTCGTACCGCCAGAACTCGAGCACCAGGAAGCGCTCGTACATGCGGTCGCCCACGATGGCGCCGACACGGAAGCTCAGGACCTGCTGGATGTAGCGGTCGACGCTCGTGAAGGCCCCCCACAGCAGGCCGAGGACGGCGGTGATGATCACGTAGGTGATGGCAGACCGCCCCGCGGTCGGATCGCCTGAGTAGGCGGCTGCCAGCGCCGTGGTCGTCAAGGACGCGAAATACGTGGTGACCAGCGGCAGGACCGCGGAGATGAGCGACCCGGCGACTTTCATGGCGACGGCGCCGGGTGAGGCCTTCGCGCTCACCACCAGGACCTGCCCGACGGCGCGTGCGTAGGGCCCGAGGCGGAGTTTGCGGCGCGCGGTGACTTCCGGCTGCGGAAGTCCGCTCATGCCGGATCAGCCCGCCAGCCGTGCTGCCCGGGAAGAACCGGTGCGGAGCTGCTACTTGGAGCCGTAGTTGGGTGCCTCGACCGTCATCTGGATGTCATGCGGGTGGGATTCCTTAAGGCCCGCAGCCGTGATGCGCACGAACTTGCCCTTGGCCTTCAGCTCGGGGATGGTGCGGGCGCCCGTGTAGAACATGGTCTGCCGCAGGCCGCCGACGAGCTGGTAGGCCACGGAGGCGAGGGGACCGCGGTAGGCGACGCGTCCCTCGATACCCTCGGGGATCAGCTTGTCGTCGCCCGTGACATCCGCCTGGAAGTAGCGGTCCTTCGAGTACGAGGTGTTCTTGCCGCGCGTCTGCATGGCGCCGAGGGAGCCCATGCCGCGGTAGGTCTTGAACTGCTTGCCGTTGACGAAGATCAGCTCCCCGGGGGCTTCCGCGGACCCGGCGAGCAGCGATCCGAGCATCACGGTGTCGGCACCGGCAACGAGGGCCTTGCCGATATCGCCCGAGTACTGGAGACCCCCGTCGGCGATCACGGGGACGCCGGCGGGAATGGCTGCCTTCGCGGACTCGTAGATGGCGGTGACCTGCGGGACGCCGACGCCGGCGACGACGCGCGTGGTGCAGATGGAGCCGGGGCCCACACCCACCTTGATGCCGTCCGCTCCGGCGTCGATCAGTGCCTGGGCACCCTCGCGGGTCGCGGCCTGGCCGCCGATGATGTCCACATGGGCCAGCGACTTCTCGGCCTTGAGCCGGGCGATCATCTCGAGCACGCCGGCGCTGTGCCCGTTGGCGGTGTCGACGAAGAGGGCGTCCACACCGGCGTCGACGAGCGCCATGGCGCGCTCCCAGCCGTCGCCGAAGAAGCCGATCGCCGCACCGACGCGGAGGCGGCCGTCGTCGTCCTTCGTGGACAGCGGGTACTGCTCGGCCTTGGTGAAGTCCTTGACGGTGATCAGCCCGCGGAGGACCCCCTCGTCATCGACGAGGGGGAGCTTCTCGATCTTGTTAGCCGCGAGGAGGTTGATGGCGTCGTCCCCGCTGATGCCGACCCGCCCGGTGACGAGCGGCATCTTCGTCATGACCTCGTGCACGAGCATGCTCGGGAAGTCCCGCTCGATCACGAAGCGGGTGTCACGGTTCGTGACGATGCCGAGGAGGTGACCGGCGTCGTCGACCACGGGCAGGCCGGACACCCGGTAGTGGCCGCAGAGCTCGTCGAGTTCCTGCAGCGTGGCCTCTGGTCCGATGGTCAGCGGATTGGTGATCATGCCGGACTCGCTGCGCTTCACGCGGTCCACCTGTTCCGCCTGATCGGAGACGGACAGGTTGCGGTGGATGACGCCGAGGCCGCCCTGGCGGGCCATGGCGATCGCCATGCGCGCTTCGGTCACGGTGTCCATGGCTGAGGAGAGCAGCGGCGTCTTGACCGTGATGCGCTTGGAGATGAGCGAGGACGTGTCCGCCTCCGAGGGGATGACGTCGGTGTGGCCGGGGAGCAGGAGCACGTCGTCGTACGTCAGGCCGATGAATCCGAAGGGGTCGTGGGTTTCGTTCTGGCCGGACTGCTGGCTCACTGCTGCGCCTCTTTCGGTGTCACCGGGTGGGGAAGGGACCTTCGGCTACGATGCGCCGGCGGGCTCTTTCAGTCTAGAACGGATCGCGGGGGTGCCCTATTCCGGTGACAGGCCTCACGTCACCAGCCGAGCACGGACTTCAGTCGCTCCTCGAAGACAGGGATGGTCGTCTCGACGTAGGTCTTCGACAGGTGGTCATGGTCCATATAGACGCGTACGTTCCCGATGACGCCGGAGCACATGGCCTTCGCACAGACGAGGTCGGTGAGATCCAGGTACTCCAGTCCGGGGATACCGGCGGCTACGGCGGCGAGCGGCGACGACGGTGCCAGCACCTCCGCGACGGGCATGTCGCATACCGCCGTATCGGTGGCATTCCGGGCCGTGCACTCGGCCATGTCCTCCTCGAAGCGGGGCGTGTCCCGGAGGCCCACCACGGGGATGCCGGCCTCGATGAGGGGCGCGATACCGGCCTCGAACCCTGCCGGCACCTTCTCCTCCGGAGAGCTCAACTCCGTGCGCGAGCCCACGGTGAGCACGACGTCGGGCGCCGAGGCCACGGCGTAGTCCGTCACGGCCTCGTTGAATGCCTGGCACTCGGGGTCCACGGTTGCGGGTGAATCGACGAACCTGCAGTTGGGCTTGTGCACGGAGACGACCACCCAGTTGTTGGCCGTCGTCATACCCCCGAGGGCTGTCATCCACATCTGGGCATGGGAATCCCCCAGCACGAGAACGGTCCGTTCCGCCGTCGCGTCGTCACCCGTCTGCACGCACGAGGCCAGCAGCGGGTCCGCGGGCATGAGCGCCCGCGAGCACGGTCCGTCCACCGCTGCCCACTCCGCGCCGAGGCTGCTGGCGAGCGGCTTCACCAGGGCATCAGTAGCCCCACGGAACTCGAAATCGGGGTGCAGCGCTGCCGCACCCGGGTTGTCGGCCTGCGTCTGCTGCTCCACCGCGGCCTCCTGCGCCTGCACCCGGTACTCCCAGCCGGACAGGGGCACCACGACCAGGGCGAGGGCCACCGCCGCGACGAGACCGGTCCGCCGCCGCCGGACGGAGGGCCACCTCCATGAGCGGACAGGCTTCTCGAGGAACCCCGTGGTCGCGCCGGCGAGTACCAGGGAGGCACCGATGATCACCGCGCCGTCGAGGATCCCCGCGGCCTGCCTGTCCGCGACGATGAGCCAGATAACGAGGACGGGCCAGTGCCACAGGTACAGCGCGTAGGACGCGTCCCCGAGCCGCATCAGCGGTGCGGAGGACAACCAGCGGTCGACGCCGGCGGGGCTGCCGGTTCGCCCGGCCACGATCACGGCGGCCGCCGCGAGGGTGGGCCAGAGCGCGATATAGCCCGGGAAGTGCTGCTGCACCTGCAGGAGCATTCCGCAGGCGAGCATCATCGCCACCCCGGTCCAGCCGAGCACCACGCGGACGCGCACCGGCAGCACGAGGTAGGGCAGCACGAGCGCGACCAGCGAACCGAGCGCGAATTCCCACAGCCTCGAGCGCGTATCGAAATAGGCAGCAGCCTGGTCGGCGCCGGTCTGCCGGACGGAGAACGCGAGGGACAGCAGGAAGACCGCACCGAACAGCGCGATCAGCACCGGCCTCGGCCGGGCCCGCGTCATTTTCACGATCACGGCGCAGGCCGCGAACAGCAGCGGCCACAGGAGGAACACCTGACCCTGGATGGACAGTGACCAGAAGTGCTGCAGCGGGCTCGCGGCGCTGTGGTCCAGTGCGTAATAGTCGACAGTGTTGCCAGCCAGCTCCCAGTTCTGCCGGTAGGTCAGGGCCGCCCAGGTCTGGTCGAGGACCGACCTCCAGCGCGAACTCGGGATGAAGACGGCAGTCGCCGCGAGGACTGCGAGGAGCACGACGGCGGCGGCGGGCAGCAGGCGCTTCAGCAGGCCGAGCCAGTAGGCCGCGAGGGCCAGCGGCTTCCCCGCCTCGAGGCGCCGCGTGAACGTGAGCGTGAGCAGGAACGCCGAGACGAGCAGGAAGACGTCCACGCCACCCGATACCCGCCCGAGCCACACGTGGTACACCACCACCATGGCGACGGCGAGCGCGCGGAGTCCCTGCACCTCGGGGCGGAACCGGCGGTCCCCGGGGCCCGACGACGCGTCGGCGGCACGCTCCGACGGTGCGGCGGGCAGGACGGCGGTCATGGTGTCCCTCCTCGGGGTGCGGGTGCTGCTGGACGATCGCAAACGGTCAGTTTATCGTTCCGTGACCTTTCCCCGGGTCCCGCCCAGCCATCTGCGGCCCCCGATCCTTCGATGCGGCGCCCGACGACGTATCCTAGAAGGAGTATCTTCCCGGCTCGACCGGGACCACTTCAGGGATCCGCCGGGATTGCCGGCCTCGACGACGTACGTCCAGTGGCCTCTCCCCTGCCCCCGCCACCACTGAGAGAAACCTAATCTGTGAATAAAAGACCTGCCGCACTGACAGCACCACGGGAACTGGCCAAGGGAGCCATGCGCATCGTCGCTCTCGGTGGCATCGGTGAGATCGGCAGAAACATGACCGTCTTCGAGTTCGACGGCAAGCTGCTGATCGTGGACTGCGGTGTCCTCTTCCCCGAGGAGCACCAGCCGGGCATCAACGTGATCCTGCCGGACTTCTCCTACATCAGGGACAGGCTCGATGACGTCGTGGCCGTCGTCCTGACGCACGGACACGAGGACCATATCGGTGGCGTCCCGTACCTGCTGAAGGAACGGGCGGACATCCCCCTGGTCGGCTCGCGACTGACGCTCGCCTTCATCGAGGCGAAACTGAAGGAACACCGCATCACGCCGAAGACCATCCAGGTCAAGGAGGGCGACCGCCGCACCATGGGCGGGTTCGACCTCGAGTTCGTCGCCGTGAACCACTCCATCCCGGACAGCCTCGCCGTCGCCATCCGCACCGCGGCCGGCATGGTCCTGCACACGGGTGACTTCAAGATGGACCAGTTCCCCCTCGACCGCCGCATCACCGACCTCGCGGGCTTCGCCCGCCTGGGCGCCGAAGGCGTGGACCTCTTCCTCACGGACTCGACGAACGCGGACGTCCCCGGCTTCACGACGTCGGAGAAGGACCTCGCGCCCGCCATCGACGCCGTGTTCCGCACCGCACCGCGCCGGATCATCGTCTCCAGCTTCGCGAGCCACATCCACCGCATCCAGCAGATCATCGACACCGCCCACCGCCACCGCCGCAAGGTGGCGTTCGTGGGACGTTCGATGGTCCGCAACATGACCATCGCCGCAGACCTCGGTTACCTGAACATCCCGCAGGGACTGCTGGTCGACTTCAAGAAGCTCGAGCGCAGCGACGACCACAAGGTGGTGCTGATCTGCACCGGTTCCCAGGGCGAGCCCATGGCCGCGCTCTCGCGCATGGCCAACAAGGACCATGCGATCCGCATCAGCGAGGGTGACACCGTCCTGCTGGCCAGCTCACTCATCCCGGGCAACGAGAACGCGATTTACGGCATCATCAACGCCCTGACCGAGATCGGCGCGAACGTCGTCCACAAGGGCAACGCCAAGGTGCACGTCTCCGGGCACGCCAGTGCCGGTGAACTAGCGTACTGCTACAACATCGTCAAGCCCCGCAACGTCATGCCGGTACACGGTGAATGGCGTCACCTGCGCGCCAACTCGGAGATCGCCGTCGCTACCGGCGTCGATCCCCGCAACGTCGTCCTCGCCCAGGACGGGGTGACCGTGGACCTCGTCCGCGGACGCGCCACGATCTCGGGCAAGGTCGAGGCGGGCCTGGTCTTCGTCGACGGGGACAGCGTCGGGGGCATCACCGAGGAGGACCTCGTGGAGCGCCGCCGCCTGGCCGAGGAGGGTGTCGTCACGGTCCTCGCGATCATCGACCCCGACAACGGCGATCTCGTCGAGGTCCCGGAGTTCTTCACCAAGGGCTTCTCCTGCTCCGACGAGGACCTCGACAAGGCCGGTGCAGCCGTCGAGAAGGCCCTGCGCGACGCCGCGTCGAACCGACAGGGCGGACGTCGCCAGGATCCGGAAGAGATCATCGAGCGGGCCACGGCCAACTGGATGCGCCGGTTCTACAACCGCCAGCCCGTCGTCACCGCGATCGTCGTCGACGCCTGACCAGCGCCGCCCCACACGATGGGTAGCACCACGGAGCCCGGTACTCGAAGGAGTACCGGGCTCCGTCGTTGATCAGGGGGTGGTATCCCTTGGTGCGGGTCGCGCAGGAAGGATCGTTGCACGGACCAGTGAACGGTCGTAGGCGATCCGGCCCTCGTTCTCGAGGATCAGTTCATCCGACAGCTCGAGCCCCGTGCGCTTGTCGCGCTCGGACCGGAACACCCTGTTGTGGCGGTACACCTCACCCTCCTGCTCGTAGAAATACGCGTCGCGCTCCCTGATGTGGAACTTGGTCGGCAACTCCCGGTCGGCGCGGAGCTCGCCCCGCAAATACTCGTCCGTCGTCCACGTGCGGAACTGGAACAGGTACGGCGTGCGGTTCTCGACCTGGTAGTCAAGATAGTTGAACGCTATCGAGGTGCCGGTGCCCCAAGGGATCTGCCGATTGTAGTCCGGGAACAGGTCCAGCCCGTTGTGGTGGTGGTGCTCCACGACGGTGAGCGGACTGTGCAGCACCATCCAGTGCAGCAGGTTCGTGAACTGGCACGTGCCGCCACCCATCCCGCGGGTCGGTTTACCGTTGCTGATGGTGAGCCCTTCCCTGTAGCCCTCCTTGGCCGAACAGCGACCCGCCAGGTTCCAGAACGAGAAGCGCTCACCAGGGGCGATCAGGATGCCGTCGATCTTCGGTGCTGTCAGACCGAGGCTGATCGCCTTGTTGTCCTGCAACTCCGTGTCGACGTTGCCGAGCCTTCGCCGGATCAACGAGGAATGCCGGTAGACCGTGACGGGTAGTTCCTCCTGCGGCCGCGTCACCGCAAGGGTGCCCTTCTGCCGCAGGTTCCGTACATGCCTGAGCAGGATCATCCGCTCCGTCGCGATGCGGTAGGTCAGCGGCGATATCTCGCCGAACAGTCGTCGTGCCACGCCTCCCCCTCCTTCTGAGCGTCGTCGTTCCACAATGCTAGGGAGTACATCGGCAGCCGGCACAGGGCTGTCAGCCGTAACGGACGCCGGGCCCGACACTGGAAGCTTCGGACACAGAAGCACCCCGGCGCGGGTATGCGCCGGGGTGCTTCTGAAACTGCCGATGGGGCCAGAAGCCCCCGTGTCCTAGTGCGAGTGGCCGTGGCCTTCCGCGCCGTCGGACTCCTCGGGCTTCTCGACCACGAGGGTCTCAGTCGTGAGTACCAGCGCGGCGATGGAGGCAGCGTTGCGCAGTGCGGAGCGCGTCACCTTCACCGGGTCAATGATGCCGGCGTCCACGAGGTTCTCGTACTCGCCGGTCGCGGCGTTGAAGCCGTGACCCACCTCGAGGTCCGAGACCTTGGCGACGACGACATAGCCCTCGTGTCCGGCGTTCTCGGCGATCCAGCGCAGCGGCTGGGCCAGGGCGCGGCGGACGAGGCCGATAGCGGTGGCCGCGTCGCCCTCGAGTGCCAGCACGTCGGGATCCGTGTCCAGTGCCTTGCCGGCATGGACCAGGGCAGAGCCGCCACCGGCGACGATGCCCTCTTCGAGAGCCGCACGCGTCGAGGACACGGCGTCCTCGATGCGGTGCTTCTTCTCCTTGAGCTCGACCTCGGTAGCTGCGCCGACCTTGATGACGCCGATTCCGCCGGCGAGCTTCGCGAGGCGCTCCTGGAGCTTCTCGCGGTCCCAGTCGGAGTCGGTGCGCTCGACCTCTGCGCGGATCTGCGCCACGCGGTCGGCGACGTCGGACGCGCTGCCGGTGCCGTCGACGATCGTGGTCGCATCCTTGGTGACGGTGATCCGGCGAGCGGAACCGAGCACCTCGAGGCCCACCTGGTCCAGCTTGAGGCCGAGATCCGGCGAGACGACCTGCGCGCCCGTGAGGGTGGCAATGTCCTGCATCATGGCCTTGCGGCGGTCACCGAAGCCGGGAGCCTTGACGGCGACGACGTTCAGGGTTCCGCGGATCTTGTTGACGACGAGCGTCGAGAGCGCTTCGCCCTCGATGTCCTCGGCGATGATGAACAGCGGCTTACCTGCCTGCAGGGCCTTCTCCAGCAGCGGCAGGAACTCCTGCAGTGACGAGATCTTGCCCGAGTTGATCAGGATGAGCGCGTCCTCGAGAATGGCTTCCTGCCGCTCCGCGTCGGTCACGAAGTACGGCGAGAGGTAACCCTTGTCGAACTGCATGCCCTCGGTGAGGACCAGTTCGGTCTGCGTGGAGGAGGACTCCTCGATGGTGATCACACCATCCTTGCCGACCTTCTCGAAAGCCTCGGCGAGGAGGTCTCCGACCTCGGTGCTCTGGGCGGAGATGGACGCGACGTTCGCGGTCTGCTGGCCGACGACCTCGCGGGCGTTCTCCAGCAGGCGCTTGGCGACGGCCTCGACCGCGACCTCGATGCCGTGCTTGAGCTGTCCTGGTGCGGCCCCGGCGGCCACGTTGCGGAGGCCCTCCTTGACGAGAGCCTGGGCGAGGACCGTCGCGGTGGTGGTTCCGTCACCGGCGACGTCGTTGGTCTTGGTGGCTACTTCCTTGGCCAGCTGAGCGCCGAGGTTCTCGTACGGGTCATCGAGTTCGATCTCGCGGGCGATCGTGACGCCGTCGTTCGTGATGGTGGGAGCGCCCCACTTCTTGTCGAGCACGACGTTGCGTCCACGGGGGCCCAGCGTCACCTTGACGGTGTTCGCGAGCTTGTCCACGCCGGCCTCGAGGGCACGGCGGGCGGCGTCGTTGAATTCCAACTGCTTTGCCATTGTTGATTCCTTTCAGGCTTGTGCAGCGAGAAAAAACCCCGGCCATCGCGGGCCGGGGCTTCTCCGTTCGGGGTACTACTTGACGACGACTGCGAGGACGTCGCGGGCGGAGAGCACCAGGTACTCCTGGCCGCCGTGCTTGACCTCGGTTCCGCCGTACTTCGAGTAGATGACGATGTCGCCCTCGGCGACATCGACGGGGACGCGGTTACCGTTGTCGTCGACGCGACCCGGTCCAACTGCTACGACCTCGCCCTCCTGGGGCTTCTCCTTGGCCGTATCCGGGATGACGAGGCCGGAAGCAGTGGTCTGCTCGGCTTCGAGGGGGCGGACAACAATACGATCCTCAAGGGGCTTAATAGAGACCGACACTCGGGCTCTCCTTTGCGTTCGATACCAATGGAATATAGGCCGTCGGGCTGGGCGTGAACCGTCGTCGCGGTGCCGGCGAACGCTTCCCTCGGGATTAGCACCCACAGGGAGTGAGTGCCAGTCCTGACTGTATGCAACGGCTGGCACTCGGTCAAGGCGAGTGCCAGCCGTTGCGGATTCCGCCACCGTGAGTGGCTGCCATCCATCAAATAGGTCACGCTTCGTTTGCGTAATTCACCGGCTTCCCTCTACATTCGAGAAGGTAAGGCACTCCTTACTTCCACCGCCGGCCCTGCCCGGCCCTTACCTTCCGGAGCCAATCCATGGCACATGTGCGACTCGCCGTCCTCTCCGCCGCCGCCGCGGCCACCCTTGCCCTCTCGGGATGCGGTGGATCCTCCGAAGCGGCAGGTGAGCCCACAACAGCCGCTTCGGTCACCATCGACCACGCGCAGGGAACCACCGTAGTACCCGTGGACCCCCAGAACGTCTTCACCTTCGACCTCGGCGCTCTCGATACGCTCGATGCACTCGGGGTCGACGTCGCCGGCGTACCGCAGGGAACCCTGCCCGCCCAGCTGTCGGACTACGAGGGGGGCGACACCGCGAACATCGGCTCCATGAAGGAACCGGATTTCGAGGCGATCGCCGCCGCCGAGCCCGACCTGATCATCATCTCGGGCCGCGTGGCCGACTCCTATGACCAACTGTCGGAGATCGCGCCGACGATCGATCTCAGTGTCGATGCCGCCGACCCGATCGCCAGCTTCACCGAGCACACCGAAGCACTCGGCCGCATCTTCGACCTCGAGGACGAAGTGACCGAACGCCTTGCGAACCTCCAGTCCGGGATCAGCGAGACGAAGGAGGCCGCCGCATCCGCCGGGAACGGCCTCGTCCTGCTGACCAGTGCGGGCGAGGTCACGGCCTACGGGTCCGGGTCGCGCTTCGGGCTCATCCACGATGTCCTGGGCGTCGAGCCCGCCGCGGACGTGAAGTCCGAGGGCACCCACGGCGAGGCCGTCTCGTTCGAGTACATCGCCGATGTCAATCCCGCGCACCTGTTCGTCATCGACCGCGACGCCGCCGTCGGCGAGGCCGGCGCGGCGGGCGCAGCCGTCCTGGACAACGAGCTCGTGAACGGCACCGACGCCGCGAAGAACGACGCCGTCACCTACCTCGACTCCGCGAGCTGGTACCTGATCGGCTATGGCTTGAACAACCTCGATGCGATGGTGTCGGCGGTCAACGAGGCCGTCGCGGCCTGATCGGCACACTGCTCCCCCGCGGCAGGTACCTCTTGGCAACACTCATGTTCCGGTCGAAGCAACCGGCACAGCAGCACGGCTCCGTCCGACCGCCCGCCCTGTGGCTGGCCGCCGGAGCCGTGCTGCTGCTTGCCCTCATCAGCCTCTTCGTCGGAGTGTCCGACGTCTCACCGGCCGATCTCCTCGCGGGAGACGCCGAGGTTTGGCAGACCTTCCTCGTGAGCCGGATCCCGCGCACCCTGGCCGTGATCCTGGCCGGTGTCGCGCTCAGTATCGCGGGATTCATCCTGCAGCTCATGGCGCGCAACCGGTTCGTGGAGCCGTCCACCGTCGGCACGGTGGAGTCCGCGACGGCCGGTATCCTCGTGGCGACTCTGCTCCTGCCCGCCGTTCCGATCGTCGGAAAAATGGTCGTCGCCGCGCTCTTCGCCATGGCGGGGACCGCCCTGTTCCTGGTCGTGCTCCGCCGCATCCCCCTGCGCAACACCCTGATCGTGCCCTTGGTCGGCATCATGCTCGGCGGTGTCATCTCGGCTGTGACCACCTTCTTCGCCTACCGCTTCGATCTCCTGCAGACCCTGAACACCTGGATGATCGGCGATTTCTCCGGCGTCATCCGCGGCCGCTACGAGCTCCTGTGGATCGTCGCCGCCCTCGCCGTCGTGGGCTACATCTGCGCGGACCGGTTCACCGTGGCCGGGATGGGCGAGGAGTTCACGACCAACCTCGGCCTGAACTACCGCCGCACCATGAACCTCGGACTGGTGCTGGTGAGTCTGATCAGCGCCGTGGTGGTCGTGGTGGTCGGTTCCATCCCCTTCCTCGGGCTGATCGTCCCCAACCTGGTGTCCCTGCTCATCGGCGACAACGTGCGCAGGGCCGTGCCCTGGATCGCCGTGTTCGGCGCCGGTTTCGTCCTGCTGTGCGACATCCTCGGCCGGGTCATCCGCCTGCCCTACGAAGTGCCCGTGGGCGTCATCGTCTCCGTGGTCGGCAGCGCGCTGTTCATCACGCTCCTCGTGAGGAGGACCGCCGGTGCGCGCTAGGACAGGGGCCCTTCCCGCCGCCGTCGTGCAGACGGCACGGAGACCCGTGCGGACGCTTCCTCCGCGAGTCTGGCTGGTGGTCCTCGGCGTCACCGCCGCGGCCCTCGTGGCGGCTTTCCTGCTGGTCGGCCTCGAGGGAAACCTCGCCTACGTCCTGCCGCGGCGACTCAACCGGGTCGGCGCCATGGTGCTCGTCGCCGTCGCCGTGGGGGTGTCGACGGTCCTGTTCCAGACGGTGACCGGCAACCGGATCCTGACGCCGTCGATCATGGGGCTCGATGCCCTCTACATCCTCATCCAGACCTCACTGGCCTTCGCCCTCGGTGCCTCCACGCTGCTGACGCTCGGCCCGCCGATCCGCTTCGCCGTGGAAGTCACCCTCATGGTCGCTTTCTCCTCGATGCTCTACCGGTGGCTCTTCACAGGAGGCGGACGCAGCCTGCACCTGCTCCTGCTGGTGGGCATCGTCTTCGGCGTGTTCTTCCGCGGCGCCTCGTCGCTGCTCCAGCGCCTCATGGATCCGAGCGAGTACATCATCCTGCAGGACCTGTTCTTCGCGAGCTTCAACCGCGTGGACCCCACCCTGCTGCTGATCTCTGCGGTCGCCGTCGGAGGGCTCTGCGTACCGGCGTGGCGCCTGCGGCACCGCCTCGATGTCCTGGCGCTGGGGCGCGACACGGCCGTCGGTCTCGGCGTCGACTACCGGCGCACCGTGACCCTCGTGCTCGTGATCTGCTCCGTGCTCGTCGCCGTCTCCACCGCCCTCGTCGGTCCGGCGACGTTCTTCGGGCTCCTCGTCTCGGCCCTCGCCTACCAGCTGTGCAGCCAGTTCCGCCACGCCGTCGTCCTGCCGATCGCGGTCCTGCTCGGCGTGATCGCCCTCGTCGGAGGCCAGCTGGTCCTCGAGCAGGTGTTCGCCTTCGACACCGCGCTCAGCATCGTCATCGAGTTCACCGGCGGCCTCGTCTTCCTCGCCCTCCTCCTGAAAGGCCGTGTCCGGTGATCACCCTCGACAACGCCACCAAGCGCTATGGCCCCATCACGGTGGTGGACGGCGTCAGCGCCACCATCCCGCGGGGCGGCGTCACCTCGATCATCGGGCCGAACGGTGCCGGCAAATCCACCCTGCTGTCGATGATGAGCAGGCTGCTGCCGCTGGACGCCGGTACGGTCCATGTCGACGGACTGGACGTCAGCACGACCTCCGGCCAGACGCTCGCCCGCACGCTGTCCATCCTCCGCCAGGAGAACCAGCTGACCGTCCGGCTCTCGGTGCGCGACCTCGTGGGGTTCGGCCGCTTCCCCCACAACGGCGGCAGACCCACGGTGGTGGACCGCGAGCACATCGAACGTGCGCTCGAGTACCTCGACATGACCGAGCTGGCAGACCGGTTCGTCGACGAGCTCTCGGGAGGACAGCGGCAACGCGCCTTCATCGCGATGGTGCTGGCGCAGGACACGGACTTCATCCTGCTGGACGAGCCGCTGAACAACCTCGACATGAAGCACTCGGTGGACATGATGCGCCTGCTCCGACGGCTCGTCGACGACCTCGGGAAGACCGTGGTGCTGGTCATCCATGACATCAACTTCGCGTCCTGCTACTCCGACACGATCATCGCGATGCGCGACGGCGCCCTCATCCACCAGGGCACGGCCGAGGAGATCATGACGCCGGAGGTGCTGCGCGACGTCTACGACGTGGACATCCAGGTGGAGCTGATCCGCGGCAACAGGATCGGCGTGTACTTCGCCTAGGCTGGCCGCATGGCCCCGGACAACATCGCAGACATCCTGACTCCTGGGGGCTGGGAGCTGCTGAACTCCCTCGGCCCCTACACCGAAGCCGACAGCCTCCGCCTCACGGAGCAACTGCGGAAGGCCGGGCACTCCCCCGAAGTGGTTGCCGCCGCCCTCACCCAGTCGCGGCTGCGGGCGAAGGCCTCGGCGAAGTTCGGTCCGTTCGCCGACCACATGGTGTTCACGACGGCGGGGCTGGAGCAGGCCACCCGCCTGACGGTCGCTGCACGCCACGCACAGCGCTTCGTCGACGCCGGCCTCGTGAAGGTCGCGGACCTCGGGTGCGGGCTGGGCGCGGACAGCATGGCCCTGGCCACCCTCGACCGCGAGGTGACCGCCGTCGAGCTCGACGAGACGACAGCCGCCGCGGCGACGATGAACCTCATGCCGTTCCCGAACGCGCGCGTCGTCAACGCCGACGCCTCCTTCGTCGACACGGCGGAGTACGACGGCGTCTGGCTCGACCCGGCGCGCAGGACGACGACGTCGTCGGGAACGTCCCGACTCTTCGATCCCGAGGCCTTCTCGCCTCCGCTGTCCTTCGCGCAGGGACTTGCCGACAGCGGGAAGCCGGTGGGCGTGAAGATGGGGCCGGGCATGCCGCACGAGTCCATCCCGGGCACCTGCGAGGCACAGTGGGTGTCGGTGGACGGCGACGTCACCGAAGTGGCGCTGTGGTTCAACGCCCTGCGCCGCGAAGGCGTGCGCCGGGCTGCCCTCGTCATCGGGCCGCGGGGTTCGGCGGAAATGGCGTCGGCGGCCGATTTCGGTGAGGGCCCCATCGCCGGTATCGGGAAGCCTCGCGGCTACCTCTACGAGCCCGACGGCGCCGTCATCCGCGCCGAACTCGTCGCCGACCTCGCCGCGCAGCTGGGCGGTCACCTCCTGGATCCGATGATCGCCTACATCTGCGCGCCGACGTACACGGACACCCCGTTCGCCCGCGCCTACCGCGTACTCGAGGTGCGGCCCTACAACGTGAAGGCGCTCAAGGCCTGGGTCCGCTCCGAGGGTATCGGCGTACTCGACATCAAGAAGCGGGGCACCTCCGTCACTCCCGAGGAGGTCCGCAAGCAGCTGCTGACAGGTTCGGGCAAGGGCCGGAAGAAGGCCACCCTCGTCCTGACGCGCATCGGCGACGACCGCGTGGCGATCGTCGTCGAGCCCGTTCCGTCCGCCTAGCCATGCCCCTGGCGAGCCACATCTCGCCGCCCATCGCAAGCACCACAATGCCACCGCATGGTCTCCCCCTGCCTTCCTACACTCGTGGGGAAACCAATCCCGACGGGTGGAAGGCGGACACATGGCAGACGGCACGGAATCAGCGAAGGAACGGCACGGGGTCCTGTTCGATGTGGACGGGACACTCGTGGACTCCAATTACCAGCACACCGTCGCCTGGTGGCAGGCTTTCCGCCGCTTCGGGCACGACGTCCCGCTGGCCGAGATCCACAGGGCCATCGGGATGGGCGGGGACAAGCTGGTCGAACACCTGCTCGGGGAGGACCGTGACCCGGAACAGGACACCGAGCTCGACTCGACGCACGCCGCGATCTTCTCGGCCTACTGGCCTGCGCTCCGGCCCTTCCAGGGCGCCGGTGAGCTGGTCCGTCGCTGTGCCGAGGACGGCCTGACCGTGGTCCTCGCCTCCTCCGCCTCCCAGCAGGAACTCGGCGTCCTCCGCGGCATCATCGACGCGGACGACGCCATCACCGCGGCCACCAGCTCCTCCGACGCCGAGAACAGCAAGCCTTCCCCCGACATCCTGCAGGCAGCGCTCGACGCCGGCGGGCTGGAAGCGCGGAACGCCGTCTTCGTCGGCGACTCGGTGTGGGACGTCCTGGCGGCGTCCGAGTTGAAGATCCCCACGATCGGACTGGCGTCGGGCGGTACGAGCGAGGCGGAACTGAGGGACGCCGGAGCGGTGGAGGTCTACAAGGACATCCGGGCACTGCTCGAGGCGTTCGACGACGGCCCGCTGCACACGCTCGCCGCGCCGGGCGGGGGCGCCGCCACCTAGGACCGCGTAGATTACCCAGCAACGGCTTTCCACTATCCGAAGGAGGCGCCGTGGGCAGGACCTCGACCGGTTCCCGCGGCACCCCCGCTCTCGCCGCCCTCTCGGCTGCCGGGATCGCCTTCACCCCCCGGCCGTACCACCATGACGACGGCGTGTCCTCCTACGGACTCGAAGCCGCCGAGGCGCTGGGCGTCGACCCCGCACGAGTCCTCAAGACCCTGATGGTGAGTATCGACCACCTCCTCGTCGCCGCCGTCGTCCCGGTCAGCGGGTCACTCGACCTCAAGGCGCTGGCCGCTGCGCTGGGCAGACGCAAGGCCGTCCTGGCGGATGCAGCCGCCGCCCAGCGGCGCACCGGCTACGTCGTCGGTGGCATCTCGCCCATCGGGCAGCGTCAGCCCTCTCCCGTGGTCATCGACACATCCGCCCTCGACCACTCCACGGTCTTCATCTCCGGCGGCCGGCGCGGGCTCGATGTCGAGCTCGCACCCGCCGACCTCATCGCGGTGACCACGGCGCTGGTTGCCTCGATCGCAGCGCCCTGACGAACCCACAGGGAGCACGTCCGCCACCGGACCAGGACGGCGGTCACCGGCGTTCAGGATGTGATCCGGACTGCTCCGCCCGATACGGTCATGCCGCCCGTTACAGGTATGCCGACGGTAATCACGGAGGGCCGGCCGACGTCGCCGCCCTGATGCACGGTCAGCGTCGCGGGCGGAGCCACCTCGGCACGTTCCCGGAGGTACGCGCCGAGGGACGCCGCCGCCGAGCCGGTTGCCGGGTCCTCCCGTACTCCGCCGGGCGGGAAGGGATTCCGCGCTTCGAAGACGAGCGGGCTCGTGCGATGCACGACGGCGACCGTCGCGCCCCAGCCCTGCGCGGCCATGAGGGCCTTCAGTCCCTCGTAGTCGTAGTCGAGGTTCCGGAGGACAGCAGCGTCGCGGACGGCCACGATCGGATGCACGTTGCCGGCGTAGGACAGCAGAACGGGAAGGTCCGCGTCCAGGTCCCCCTCGGCCAGGCGGAGATGCTGCAGGAGCCGGCTGCGGACTGCGCCGTCGATACCCTCCACCCGCGGCTCAACGGTCACGAGGGACGCCATCAGGCGATCACCCACCCGGTCCGTGACGAGATCGATCCGACCCACCGGCGTGGAGAGCAGGAGCCTCCCTGTACCTTCGCGCTCGGCGAGCGCGATCCCGGTGGCGATCGTCGCATGGCCGCAGAAGGGCACCACCGTCTCCGGGGCGAAGTAGCGGATTGTCGCGGCACCAGGCGTTCGCCGGACGATGAAGGCGGTTTCGGCGTAGCCGATCCGGGCAGCAATGGCCTGCATGTCCCTCGCGTCGAGGTGATCGGCGCCGAGCACCACGCCAGCGGGATTACCGCCGTCGGGCGTGTGCGTGAAAGCCGCGTAGCGGAGGATCTCCATGCAGCGATGCCGGCGTCCGGTCCGCGGCGGCTCAGCCGTCGATCGCCGTCGGGTCCCCGACCTCGGTATTGGTCTTCCTGTTGATCAGCCAGGTGATGAGCCAGAGCACGACGCCGATCGCCATCAGACCACCGGCGATCTGGTACTGCACGACATCGCGCCCCACCCAGGGGCCGGCGAGGAACGCACAGAGGAGCGCGGCCACGATCGGAAGTGGACCGGGAGAGGTGAAGAAGACCTTGCGGTGGACGTCCCGCTTGCGGCGTAGGACCACGCAGGCGACGTTCACCACGGTGAAGACGCACAGGAGCAGGAAGGCTGTGGTCCCGGAGAGGTTCGCGACGATGTTGCTCTCGGGGTCGCTCGTCACGTAGACGATCAGGCCGAGGGCGAGGATCGTCGAGAACGCGATGCCTGCCCAGGGAGTGCAGCGCACCGGCAGGACCTTGCCGAGCTGCCGGGGAAGCACACCCTGCCGTGCCATCCCGTAGATCAACCGGCTCGCCATCAGCATGTTGATGAGGGCGGTGTTGGCAACCGCGAAGACGGCGAGGAAGGGGAAGATCCTGTCGATCGGGAAGTCTGGCGATCCCTTGTGGACCACTTCGAGGAGGGCTGCGCCTTCGGCCTCGCGAATGCCTTCCAGCTCGGTGGGGCTCAGGACCGTGACCACGGAGATGGCAACCAGCATGTAGAAGATGACCGCGATCCCGAGGCCTGTCAGCATGGTGCGCGGGAAGATCCGCTCAGGGTTCTGCGTCTCCTCGACCATGTTCACGGAGTCCTCGAAACCCACCATGGCGAAGAAGGCGATGGACGTAGCAGCGGTCACCGCGAGGAAGAGGCCCTTGTCCTGGTAATCGGTGAAGACGAAGACCTCACCCACGTTGCTGTTGCCCTGGGCCATGGCAAGGAAGCCCACGCCGATCACGATGCACAACGCGGCCATCTCCACGAGCGTCAGGACCACGTTGAACTTCACGCTCTCCCCCACACCGCGGAGGTTGATCACCGCCAGCAGCAGCATGAAGGCCAGGGCTACGAGGGTGATCACACCCTGGCCCGGCATGGCCAGCCACCCGTTGATCTCGAGCCCGCCGAAAAAGTTCTGCGCGAGCACATTGGCCGACGTCGCGGCGCTGGTGATCCCCGAGCAGACGACGGCGAACGCCACCAGGAATGTGACGAAGTGGATGCCGAACGCCTTGTGCGTATAGAGGGCCGCCCCGGCTGCCTGGGGATACTGCGTCACGAGTTCGAGGTAGGAGAACGCGGTCATTGTCGCGACGACGAAGGCCAGCAGGAACGGGAGCCAGACCAGCCCGCCGACCGTACCCGCCATGGTCCCGGTGACGGCGTAGACGCCGGCTCCGAGAATGTCCCCGACTATGAACAGCAGGAGCAGTTTCGGCCCGAGGACCCGCTTGAGTTGGGGTTCGTCGGTAGTGGCGGGTGCATCTGACACGTGCTCGGCAGAAGTACTCATGGTCGGCCTCCCCTGTGGTTTTCCACCTCACTGTGGCCCTCTTCGGTGTGCTTGGCAAGGGTCGGATTACAGGAACTCCGCCTCGACGCGTGGGCCGAGGTCTCTGCCCACCGATGATTCTTCGAGGGATGTGACGTCCAACAGCTACAACGGCCCACGAGGGGCCCGAGCAGCACCCAAGAGAACAATCCGGAACAGGAGAACCATCATGGCCACCAACGTCTTCATCAACCTTCCCGTCAGCGATCTGGCGAGGTCGAAGCGGTTCTACACCAGCTTCGGCTGGACACTCGATCCCAACTTCTCCAACGACGACGCCGGAGCCGTCACCATCAGCGACACGATCCACCTGATGATCCTGACGCACAGCCACTGGGCGCAGTTCACGGACAAGCAGGTGGCCGACGCAACAACCACCTCTGCCGTCATCAACGCGATCAGTGTCGAAGAGCCCCGCCAGATCGACACCATGGTCGATCAGGCCATAACCGCCGGCGCGACCGAGGGCAAGGCGCAGGAGTTCGGCTTCATGCGCTCGCGCACCTTCGCCGATCCCGATGGGCACACGTGGGAGATCATGTGGATGGACCCGATCGCCCGGACGGGAGACTGGGCGGCCGTGCAGGCCAAGTACGGGGAACAACAGTTCGCCTGATCGCGGACAGGACAGCGGATGGAACGCGACACCGAGGCACTCTGGAACTGCGCCCACGCGGAACGCGCTGCCCTGGCCCGGGACCTCGCCTCCCTCCCCGGGGAGGCATGGCGGGGTCCTACCCTGTGCGGGAACTGGAACGTCGAGGAGGTCACGGCGCATCTCACGGCGGCTGCATCGGTCGGTCAGTGGCGATGGATCCGGAGCATGGTGCTGGCAGGCTTCCGGCCGGGTGTGCACAATCAGCGCCGGCTCGAGGAGTGTCTGGGGTCGACGCCCGCCGGGACGCTCCAGGAGTTCCGGGCCGTTATCGGCTCGACCGTGGCTCCGTCGTCGCACATTGCCGCCTACCTCGGCGAGGTGGTGGTGCACGCCCAGGACATCCGGTATCCCCTCCACCTCCCGGCACGGCCGGGCCTGGAGTCGTTGCTCCCGGTGGCGGAGTTCTTCGCCGCGAGGAACTTCACCCTTCCGAGCCGCGACAACGGTGCGGGGCTGCGGCTGGTGGCGGCGGATGCTCCGTTCGAGGTCGGTGCCGGTCCGGAGGTACGCGGCAGCCTGCTCGGGCTGGTGATGTGCCTGGCCGGGCGGCCCGCCTACCTCGAAGAGCTGGAGGGACCCGGCGTGGCGCTGCTCCGCGAACGCATCACCCGCGTGGAGAACTGAACCGCGTCGGGCGTCCTTCCGCTGGAATAGGCTTGCTGGATGAGTTCGACGTCCAGCCTGCCCGAAGACCGCATCCGGGCAGAAGTCCAGTCCGCGCGCCTCGACGCGACGTCGGACGCGGATTGGCAGTCCTTCATGGTTCGCTTCGATACCGAGTTCCCCCGGCTGCAGTCACTGTTCCACCGCATCTACGGACCGGGCGCGGACGGCGAACTGCTGCAGGTGGTCCTCGACGCCGCGGCGTCCTGGCAGGAACGCCCCGCGGACCTCAAAACCCTTGACGCCTCCCGTGCCATGGCTCCGGACTGGTTCCAGTCCAATCGGATGCTCGGAGGGGTCTGCTACGTCGACCTGTACGCAGGGAACCTCGCGGGCATGCGTGAGCGCATCCCGTACTTCCGGAAACTCGGCCTCACCTACCTGCACCTGATGCCCCTGTTCCTGGCCCCGGCGGCGAACTCGGATGGCGGGTACGCGGTCTCCAGCTACCGCGACGTCGACCCCTCCCTCGGCACCATGGACGAACTTGCCGAGTTGGCCCGTGAACTCCGGGAGGACGGCATCGCCCTGGTGGTCGACTTCATCTTCAACCACACCTCGGACGAACACGACTGGGCGAAGCGTGCCGTCGCCGGTGACCCCGAGTACCAGGACTTCTACCTGATCTACCCCGACCGGCAGGTACCCGACGCCTACGAGCAGACCGTCCGGGAGATCTTCCCCGACGACCACCCCGGCTCCTTCGTGCAGATCGACGACGGACGGTGGGTCTGGGCGACGTTCCACTCGTTCCAGTGGGACCTCAACTACCGCAACCCCCGGGTGTTCCGGGCCATGGCCGGCGAGATGCTGTACCTCGCCAACCAGGGCGTGGACATCATCCGCATGGACGCCGTCGCGTTCATCTGGAAACAGCTCGGCACCAGCTGCGAGAGCCTGCCCGAAGCCCACCTCCTCCTGCAGGCCTTCAACGCGGTGTGCCGGCTCGCAGCTCCCTCGCTGCTCTTCAAGTCCGAAGCGATCGTGCATCCCGACGAGGTGGTGCAGTACATCGACCCGGGCGAGTGCCAGCTCAGCTACAACCCCCTGCAGATGGCCCTGATCTGGAACTCACTGGCCACCCGGGACGCCTCCCTGCTCGCCCAGGCCCTCGAACGCCGGCACGCCATCCCCGACGGCACCGCCTGGGTCAACTACGTGCGCAGCCATGACGACATCGGCTGGACGTTCTCCGACGAGGACGCCGCCGAACTCGGCATCAACGGGCACGACCACCGCCGCTTCCTCAACGCGTTCTTCGTCAACCGGTTCCCCGACAGCTTCGCCCGCGGCGTGCCCTTCCAGGACAACCCGCGCACCGGCGACTGCAGGATCTCCGGCACGACGGCGTCCCTCGCCGGTCTCGAAGCAGCCAGGGAAGCCGCCGAGGACGATGGCGCCGCCGTCGCTCGGATCCTCCTGGCCCACTCGATCATCCTCAGCACCGGCGGCATACCACTGCTCTACCTCGGCGACGAAGTAGGCCAGCTCAACGACTACTCCTACCGCGGCGACCCGGCCCGGGCAGGCGACAGCCGGTGGGTGGGCCGGCCCGGCTACCCAGCGGACCGCTACGAGGCCAGACACACCGCTACCACGAACGCCGGAGCCATCTTCGCCGGTCTCAGCCGGCTCATCGAGGTCCGGAAGCAGACCCCCGAGTTCGCCGGCGGACAGCTCGTTGCCTTCATCACGAACAACCCGCACGTCCTCGGGTACCAGCGCCCGGGACTGCTCGACGGCGAGGAATCCACCGTCGTCGTGCTCGTCAACGTCGCCGACACCCCGCAGGATGTCACGGCCCAGACCCTGTCCGGCCTACCCCCCATGGCACGGGAACTCATCAGCGGCGACAGCACGCTCCTGCACACCGGGGTGACCCTCGAACCCCATGGCGTCCGGTGGTTCAGGGTCTAGCCGGTCCATGTGCCGGCCCGACGGTCAGGCCTGCTGACGGGAGAACTCCCCCGCGGCCCGGACCTGCTCGGGAGTAGGGCGGATGCCGGTGTAGAGCACGAACTGCTCCTCCGCCTGCAGTGCGACCACCTCGGCGCCCGTGATGACCGGTGTGCCCGCAGCCCGGGCAGCGCGGATCAGGGGTGTCTCGGAGGGCACGGCGACGACGTCGAACACCACTTCGGCGGCGTCGATGGCGGACTGCGGGAAGGCGACGGCGTCGGCATCCGTACCGGTCATGCCGAGCGGCGTGACGTTGAGGATCAGGTCGGCGGTCGACTCCCCCACATCCTGCTGCCAGCCGAACCCGTACAGGTCCGCGAGCGCCCTGCCCGTCCGCTCGTTGCGCGCGACGACCGTCACGTTCGTGAAACCGGAGTCCCGCAGGGCAGCGACGACGGCCTTGGCCATGCCACCGGAACCCCGCACGAGGACCGAGTGCGTGGTGGGGACCGCGTGCTCGCGGAGCAGCCGGGCCACAGCCGCGTAGTCGGTGTTGTAGGCGGTGAGGACGCCGTCGTCGTTGACGATGGTGTTGACGGAATCGATCGCCTTCGCGGACTCGTCGAGGTGGTCGACGAGCGCGATCACCTCCTCCTTGAACGGCATCGAGATCGCGGCGCCCCGGATGCCGAGTCCCCGCATACCGGCGATGGCGGATGGCAGGTCCGTCGGCGCGAACGCCTTGTAGATGTAATTCAGCCCCAACTCCTCATAGAGGTAGTTGTGGAAGCGCGTCCCGACGTTGCTCGGGCGCGACGCGAGGGAGATGCACAGGGTCATGTCTTTATTCAGGATGGGCACACCGCCATTGTGCCTGCCATGCCACGGTACTTCTAGCGGACGCCCGCCCGAACCAGTCCGTCGTGCACGAAGCGGGCCATCACGCTCCACACCGCCGACGACGCGAACGGTTCGAGCTCCATGCTGCCGCCCTGGTTGACGAATGCCAGGTGCTGCCCCGCTGTTCCGGCCGACAACCACGTGTTCTGGGGGGCAGCGGCGCCGGACTCCTGCAGGGACCAGGCGAGCCACGGCTGCTCCCACAACCTGACGAGCGCAGGATCACGTCCCGGCGCGCTGGTCAGCGCTCCGGTTTCCAGCCGGCGCGCGAACGCCTCCCGGGTGACGGCCACGTTCTCCCCGATGTAACTCCATGCGGGTCCGACCCCGAGCCAGGCGACGAGGACGGATGGCAGGTGCGCAGCACTCACCAGCGCCACCTGCACCTGCCCGAGCGCGGGCGTTCCTGCACCACGCGCAGCCGCCGGCGCGGGTCCGGACACCAGGAAGGCGCCGTCCGCACCCACCCATGCCGTGACCGACGTCGCGAGATCTGCGCGCTGGGCGCCGACCGCGAAGGAGAAGGTGGGTCCGCGTAGCGGTGCGACCAGGCTCAGGCCCGCCGCCGCCAGCTTCCCCGATGCATCCATGAGGCCCGCGGCGGACAACTCCTCGATCTGGGCGCGACGACGGAACCGGTCAGCCATCCCGACCCCCTTGCCGTCCGCGCACTCCATCAGCAGGTCGAGCGCCTCGTTACTGATCACGGGCCCGCCGGACACGAACGGCTGGACCGCGGCGATGCGGGAGAGATCTTCCAGCGGGCGTCCGAGGTGCTCGGAGGCGACGGGATCAAGTGCGGGCTCGGCCGACGCTCGCTGCCCCGGTCGGGTGGCCACGGACATGTTGTCCACCCTCGCCAGCTCGACCATGCGGTGCAGGAGGGTCTCCATCCCGACCGACTGATCCGGGGCGAAGCTGCCGATGATCTCGACGGACAGGTCCCCGAGGACGCAGAACCACCGGAGGACGCACACGGCCTGTCCAGCCTGGAGATAGGTGAACGTCTGGCGGCGTGCAGGGACATCGGCCACGGTCGCTTCCTCGTGGCCGACGATGTGCGCCTGCGGGAAGGACTGCAGAGTCGCGATCACAGCCCTGGTGGACAGCGCAGCCAGGGAAAGTCCGCCCGTAGAGCCCAGGCGCACCACGAGGTTGGGCCGGAAGGTACCCTCCGGAACCTGGGGATGTGCGAGCACCAGGGCGGCCCCGGCCTCGTCCAGGCGTTCCCAGGCGGCCAGCCGCGGCAGGGTCACGGGCCCCGCGGTCTCCCACTGCCATTGCTGGTCGGTGTGCGTCGTCATGGCGCGTTCCGTTCTTCCGTCGGGCCGAGGGGCTCACCGGTGGGACCCTGGCGCAGCACACGGCTCCGGTACTTCGCGGCGTACAGGCCGCCGCCGCGCTTGATCTCATCATCCGAGTCCTTCATCCAGCGGGGCTGAAGGAACCGCGGGACGTAGAAGCAGCCGACGAGGCCCGACACCAGGCAGGCCATGAGGAACAGGCTGATGGGACCAGTCACCGCCTGCGGCAGCCTGTAAATGAGGTCGTTGAAGGGCGCGCAAGCCATCAGGATGCCGATCGGCAGCATCGCCAGGCTCGGTTTGCCGGGCAGGAAGCTGTCCCCGACCAGCAGGTACATCCACTTCTGCCGGATCATCGAGATGCTCGCCCAGGCGAGGAAGAGACCCAACGGCAGGATCGTGATCAGGAGTATCGGGGACATCAGGACATCGGACTCCGTTGCAGGCAGGAACAGGCGGTTGCCTGAGGGGCATGACGGTCGGGAATACAGCAGCCGTCCACAGTGACGCCAGCCTAACCGAACACCGAGTTCCAGCCCTCCGAGATGGCATCCCCGGCATCCGAAAGCGCCTCCTTCGTGCCGTCGTACGCATTCTCGGCGAGATCCGCCGCTGCGTCCTTCACGCTGCCTCCGCCCAACCAGTCCGGCAGGTCCTGGTCGGCGAGGTAGGAGATGCCCATGCCGACGCCGAATCCGATCACGGTTCCCACAGGACCGCCGATCATCGTTCCCACGGCTGCACCGGCCACCCCTGCACCGAGGTCGACGGCGGTCTTCGCACCGCCGCGCACCGCACCGAGCTCGTTGGCACGGGCGTTGCGGTCGGCTTCGCTCATCCTCGGGGACTCCACGAGGAGGCGGTCGTAGGCCTGGGCGCGCTCATCAGCGATCGTCAGGCCGGCCATGCCGACGGCGACGACACCGCCGCCGACCTTGAGGGCCTTGAGTCCGTGGGGAAGTTCGCCGAACGTCGGTCGGGGAGTCGACGACGTGGGGGCAGGCTTCCAGTCGCCCGGGTTCGCGTCCACCCGGGCCCGGTAGGCGGACGACAAGTCGTAGAAGCGCTCGTGGACCTCCGGACGCCAGTCCACCGCGGCGGCGAAGCCGTTGCGCGTATAGCGCTCCGACACGGTTCGTCCGTAGTCGGGATGGTCGGGGTTGCTGATATGGATCTCGCGCCCGCCGATGTTCAGGTACCTGTCGCCGGCGATCTCCGCAGCAGTCAGCGGACCGGTCGGATCGAGCGGCGTGAAGCGGAACTGCTGCCAGGGCATCGGGACCTGGCGGTAGGCGGTGATGTCCACGCGCTTGAAGGTATGGGTGCTCGAGTAATTCGTGCTCGCTGCGACGACCAGGCCGGCCTCGGGCCCGCTCAGGGTGCTGACGGTGTTGTCCACCGTCCCGTCGATGCCCTTGAGGGCAGCCACGCAGGTCGTCACCGCGTCGTCGTAGCGTCCGGCCAGCCGGTCGATATCACCCTGGAGCCAGCCCTGCTGGGCAGCGTCCACGGGCGAATCCGGATCGGCGGGGTCCACTGTCGGCGGGTCGGCTTCGAAGGAGGATATTTCGGCGAGCAGAGCGGTCCGCTCAGCCTCGAGCTCCCGGACCGTGCCGGCGAAGGCGGCAAGGGCGGTCTGCGCCTGTCCGGCCGCCAGGTCGACAACATCACCGTGGGGGGTGATCGAGGTGAAGACGGCCAGCACCTCCACCTGTTCCGGGGCTTGATAGCTTCCCGAGAGTCCGGACCACGTGGAGGAGAGCCCATCGACGGTGGTCGAGACGTCGGCGCCCGCGGAGGCGATGTCACCGGCGGCCGCTTCCAGCTCCCCCGGTGACGCCCACTGCTGCAGGCCGCTGGTATCGAAAGCCATGGCTACTCCTTCGCGTCGTCGATGGCGAGGGACGGCATCTGCGTGACCTGGCTGCGGGCGGTGTCCGCCATGGCGGCGTCACCCTCGACGTACGCGTTCACTGCAGCGCTGACGCCATTCACGGCGTTCTCGACGCGCGTGGTCGCCGCTTCGCACTGCAGCACCAGGACGTCGTTCCAGAGTCCGATCAGGGCGTCACCGATCTGCTGGCTCCTCGACGCTCCGATCGCCGCGTCGACAGCCGAACTGAGCTTGGTACGGGCAGTGCCGATCGCCTCGCTGTCCGCCTGCACCGTGGACAGCACGCCGCGGCATGCTCCCACGCTGATGTCGTACCCCGGTATCGCCATGATCGTCCCCCAGTAAGTTCACGTGCTGGTGAGGCCTCGGCCTCCCACGTCTTCCTGCACTCTATGCGGCCGGGGTGGCGTCGGCGATGGGGAGAACTACCCACCCCACCGCGAACCGCGACCGGCGTCCTTCATACCGCCGTGACACATGCGGTCGCGGGATGCCCGTAGCAGGTTGTCGTTATTACACTTGAGGACGGTCCTCCCCGCGACGGCGCACTACCGGGGCCTCATCCAGCACCTTCGTCCGTTCCGTTCCAGGAGTGTCTTCTTGAAGATCGATTTCGCCCAGTCAGCCCAGTCAACGCTCGGGGTCGAGTGGGAACTGGCGCTCGTGGACCGCTACAACGGCGAGCTGGTCTCCGTGGCCAACCAGGTCCTGCGGGGCGTCAGCGCGAATCATCCCGAACTGCAGGACGACGACGAGCACCCGCATATCAAGCAGGAGCTGCTCCTCAACACCGTGGAGCTCGTCACCGGGGTCTGCACCACCGTGGCAGAGGCGAAGGAAGACCTGTCACGCTCCCTCGCGGCCGTGCGGGAGGTCACCGATCCCATGGGCGTCGAGCTTTTCTGCGCCGGATCGCATCCCTTCAGCGCTCCCCGGTTGCAGCAGGTCACGGACAGGGAGCGCTACGCCAAGCTGATAGATCGCACGCAGTGGTGGGGCCAGCAGATGGTCATCTACGGCGTGCACGTCCACGTGGGTCTCGATTCGCGCGACAAGGCCCTCCCGGTGGTCGACGGCCTGGTGAACTACTTCCCGCACTTCCAGGCGCTCTCGGCGTCGTCGCCCTTCTGGGGCGGGGAGGACACGGGGTACGCCTCGCAGCGCGCGCTCATGTTCCAGCAGCTGCCCACCGCCGGATTGCCCTTCCACTTCGACGACTGGGCCGCGTACGAGTCCTACGTGCAGGACATGTTCACCACCGGGGTGATCGACGCCGTCAGCGAGATCCGCTGGGATATCCGGCCGGTCGGGAACCTCGGCACGGTCGAGATGCGCGTCTGCGACGGCCTGTCCACCCTGCAGGACGTCGGGGCGGTCGCCGCCCTCACCCAATGCCTCGTCCACGAGTTCTCGGAGACGCTCGACGCCGGAGGGAGCATCCCCACCATGCAGCCGTGGCACATCCAGGAGAACAAGTGGCGGGCAGCCCGCTACGGCCTCGACGCGATCATCATCCTCGACGCCGACGGGAAGGAGCAGCTCGTCACCGAACACCTCGTCGAGGTCCTCAACCGGCTCGAGCCCATCGCCGCGAAACTCGGCTGCAGCAGCGAGCTTGCCGACGTGGAGGGCATCCTGCGCCGAGGCGCCGGCTACCAGCGCCAGCGGCGCATAGCGACGGAGAACGACGGCGATCTGCGCGCCGTCGTGCTCGACATGGTGGAGCAGCTGCGCGCCTAGCCGCGAGCGGTCAGCGCTGACCGCCCGTGAAGCGGTCGTCGGTCGTCGGGTTGTCCGCCGGGGTGTCCTCGAGGCCGATGTTGCCGGCGATGGTCTCGACCGACGGGTCGCCGTCCGGTACGGCCTGGTTCGCGATGAGGTCGACCTCGTCGGCAGCGGTGAGCGGGCCGTCCTGGATCTGGCCGACGTCGGTCGGATCGATCCCCTCGGTGCTGCCCAGGTCCTTCAGGTGGTGGTTCTCGCTCGGCTGTTCCATACTCCCGAGCCTAGGCCGCGCCTCGCTGCACCAGCGATGGGATTCAGGGCGAATGGCCGCGTTGCCTCCGACGTCGATGAGGTGTACCGGACCTGCACGAGCGATGCCCGGTGGCTGGTTCAGCCTTCCATCAGGACCAGGGCGTACCCGAAGGGCTGCAGCACCACGCCGTCGACGGCACCACCCCCGAGGGCGTCCTCGCCCCGCACCTCGACGTCGACCGCTTCGGTGCCGTGGTTGATGACCGTCAGCAGCCTGCCTCGCCGGATGGCTTCGACCGTGGGCGGAAGTCCCGGCAGGACCGGCTCCACTCCCGCCGCCGCGAACAGGGTCCGGAGCACGAGCCCGGCGCCGTCGTCGTCGGGCACCGTGGCGACGTAGTACGCGCTCCCCGATCCCCGGTTACTGACCGTGAAGGCGGGCCGGCCGTCCTCCCGGCCACCGACGAACCGGGCCAGGACCTCGGCGTCGACGACACGCGCCTCCTCCGCCAGCAGGGAACCTGCGAAGGCGATGCCGTTCCCCGCCACCCTGGCGTGTTGCTGGCCGGGGCCCGTGGATCCAGGCGGCACGAGCGCACCGAAGTCTTCGATGACGACGCCCAGAAGCTCCCGCAGCTGCGTGCCGAAGCCGCCCGACCGGAAGCGGTCGTTCTCGTCCACGACGTCGCTGAAGGCCGTGACGAGCAGGTGCCCGCCCTGTCCGACGAACGCCGCGAGGTTCGCGGCGGCCTGCTCGGTCAGGAGGTAGAGCTGGGGGGCGATGACGACGTCGTACTGCTCGAGGCGGGCGGTCGGCGGCAGGAGGTCGACCTGCACGTGCAGGCGGTGCGCGGCGTCGTACCAGCCGCGCACCAGGGACAGGTAGTCCAGCGCGGCGGGATGGTCGGGGTTCTCGATCGCCCACCAGTTCTCCCAGTCGAGCAGGATCGCGACGCGGGCCGAGCCTTCGTCGGCGGGCAGTCCGGGCAGTGAGCCGAGCTCGGCGCCCAGGGCCACCACCTCACGCCACGTGCGGGTGTCGGTCCCCGCGTGCGGGAGCATGCCGGAGTGGAACTTCTCCGATCCCGCCCGCGACTGCCGCCACTGGAAGAAGAGGACGCCGTCGGCTCCGCGAGCCACCGCCTGCATGCTCTGAGCCGCGAGCTGGCCGGGTGCCTTCGGCGCATTCGAGGGCCGCCAGTTCACGGCGCTGGAGGCCTGCTCCATGAGCAGCCACGGCGTCCCGGGCTTGAGCGACCGCATGAGATCGCCGTGGAATGCACCCTCCCTGAAGCCCTCCGGGTCATTGGGATCCGGGTAGAGATCGTCGCTGATGACGTCGAGTTCGGGGGCCCACTGCGCATAGTTCACCGGCTTGAACGCCCCCATGAAGTTGGTGGTGATTGGCTGGACGGCGCCCGCGGCCCGGATGATGTCCCGCTCCATCAGGTAGCACTCGAACAGCATGTCCGAGGTGAAGCGCCGGTAATCGAGCAGCTGGCCGGGATTGTGGCTGTACGGCGCTCGGCGTGGCGGGAAGACCTCGAGGAAGGAGCCGTAGCGCTGCGACCAGAACATGGTGCCCCACGCTTCGTTGAGGGCTTCGACCGATCCGTAACGCTTCTTCAGCCAGTTCCGGAAGGCATCCCTGGCCGCGTCGGAATAGTCGACGTTCAGGTGGCACCCGTACTCGTTGTTCACGTGCCAGAGCACGACGGCGGGGTGCTGGGCGTACCGTTCGGCCAACCGCGAGACGAGACCGGCGGCCAGTCTCCGGTACACGGGCGACGACGGAGCATAGTGCTGGCGGCTCCCGTGCCAGTAGGTTACTCCGGACTCGTCGGCGGCCAGCATCTCCGGGTAGGCGACGGTCGCCCAGGGCGGCGGTGACGCCGTCGCCGTCGCAAGATCCACGGCGATCCCGCCGTCGTGCAGGAGGCCGATGATGCGGTCGAGCCACTCGACGTCGAACTCGTGCTCGGACGGCTGGATCCGCGCCCACGAGAAGATGCCGAGGCTCACCATGGTGACCCCTGCCTCACGCATCCGAGCCACGTCCTCGGGCCAGATATCCTCCGGCCACTGTTCGGGGTTGTAGTCTCCGCCGTAGTGCAAGGGATCTCCAGGAGTTGTCGGGATGAACAGGGGGAAGAACTAGCGCCGCGGGCGGACCGAGGTCGCGAGTGCTGCGAACACCAGGCACCCCACCCCGGGCACCACCAGTGGCGGCAGCTGCCAGGTGACCATCAACGTCAGGACGACGGCGGCGACGAGCCACAGGACCCCCGCCGGATCCTTCCGGGCGTCCCTCAGCCACCGACGCCCTGCAGCACGCCAGGATCGTGAGGCCGGCCAGCGCGCCGTCGTTCCTGCCAGAGCGGCCAGCACACCGGCAAGCAGCACGACGCCGGCGGCGAGGATGACCTGCCACCCGGGCAGCAGTCGCGAATTCGCGACGATGATGTCCAGCAGGAGCAACCCGACGGCCAACACGACGCCCAGGCCCGCCAGCCATCCAGTCCTCAGGGCCGCCGTGAAGTCGGCGGCGAACTGCCTCAGCGGGGAGTCCTCGGCACGGAGGAAGCGGTGCAGATGGGCGGATCCCGCCGCGAAGGCCGCGGGGATCGTTACTATCCCGAGGCTGGCCACGCAGCACAGTACCCCGACCCACAGGACCTCCCCGAAGAGGGCGAACCGTGCCGTCGCCCCGGGCCAGCGCAGGGAGCTGCCGTCGTGCGTCGCTGCGTGGCGATCGCGCACCGCCTCACGCTGGCGGCGGGTCATCCCTTGAGGCCCTGGGTGGCGACCCCGTCCACGAGGAAGCGCTGGAAGATGATGAAGAAGAGCATCACTGGCAGCAGGGCCAGCACGGAGATCGCGATCGTCGCCCCGTAGTCCGAGGTGCTCGTCTGGTCGTTGAAGATGCGCAGCGCGAGCGGCAGCGGGTACTTGTCCGGGGAGTTCAGGTACAGGAGTGGGCCGAGGAAGTCGTTCCAGCTCCAGATGAAGGCGAAGATCGACGACGTGATGAGGGCCGGCTTGATCAGCGGCAGGGTGATGGAGAAGAAGATCCGTCCGTGCCCGCAGCCGTCGATGCGCGCGGCCTCGTCCAGTTCGCGCGGCAGGTTCCGGATGAACTGGACCATGAGGAACACGAAGAATGCCTCGGTGGCCAGGAACTTGCCGGCCAGCAGTGGCCAGAAGGTGTCGATCAGTCCGAGGTTCCGGAAAATGATGTACTGCGGGATGATCAGCACGTGGAACGGCAGGAGCAGCGTCCCGATCATGGCGGCGAAGAGGACCTTGCTGCCGCGGAAGGTGATGCGCGAGAAGGCGTAGGCGGCCATCGAGGAGGAGATGACGGTGCCGATCACCGCGCCGACGCCGAGGAGCAGCGAGTTCAGGAAGAACTTCCACGTCGGGATGCCGGCGATACCCTGCATCACCTTGACGAAGTTGTCGAACGTCGGGTTCTCCGGGAGGAAGCCCTGGTTGCTGCCGAACTCGGAGTTCGGCTTGAGCGATGCCGAGAACATCCAGAGCAGCGGGTACAGCACGATCGCTGTCAGGGCCACGATGGCGATGATCCAGAGCGCTGTCGGGATGTGGCGGCGGGCGGGCCGGCGTCGTCGCGGAGGCTGCGTGAGCCTCCCCGGATCCGACGGGACAGGGACCGCGGGGTTCGATTCGATGGTGGTCACTTGGAGTCTCCTGCGTAGTGGACCCAGTTCTTGGAGGTGCGGAAGAGGATGAACGCGAGGACGCCGACGGCGAGCAGCAGCACCCAGGCCATCGCCGAGGCGTAGCCCATCTGGTTGTTCGCGAAGGCCCTCGTGTAGAGGTACACCGTATAGAAGTTGGTGGCACCTCCGGGTCCGCCGGTGCCCGAGCCGATGATGTAGGCGGAGGCGAACACCTGGAAGGCGTTGATCATCTCGAGCAGCAGGTTGAAGAAGATGACGGGCGAGAGCATCGGCACGGTGACGCTGATGAACTTGCGCCAGGGCTTCGCGCCGTCGACCGACGCCGCTTCGTAGAGCTCCGCCGGTACTCCCTTGAGGCCGGCCAGGAAGATGACCATCGGGGCACCGAACTGCCAGACCGCGAGGAGGATCATCATCGGCATGATCAGGGAGGGGTTCCCGATCCAGCCGCCGAGGTTGATGCCGAAGAGGTTCAGTGTCCCGTCGACGGGACCGTCGGTGGAGAACATGGCACGCCAGACGATCGCGATGCTGACGCTGGCCCCGATGAGACTGGGGGCGTAGAACGCCGACCGGAAGAAGCCTGTACCCCGCGCCTTGTAGTTCAGGAGCATGGCCACCGCGAGTGCGGCCGCGAGCTTGATGGGCGTTCCCACCAGGACATAGATGAGGGTGATCCGCACCGAGCTCCAGAACTTGTCGTCCTCGGCCATGCGCGTGAGGTTCTCGAGACCTGTCCACTCGGGGGCGGTGAAGAGGTTGTAGTCCGTGAAGGCGAGGTAGAGCGACGCCAGCATGGGACCGAGCGTCAACCCCACGAAGCCGAGCAGCCAGGGCGAGAGGAAGACGTACCCCGCTATTGTGTCGCCGTTGCGACGGCGGGGCCGGGGTGCGCCCGTCCGGCGGCTGTCCGCCGGACGGGCACCGGATTCGGCGGTGCGGGTTGCTGCTGGCGCGTGCGCTGAGTCCGTAGTCACGGTCTGACTCCCTGTCCTGCTAGTTTCCGAGCGTGACGGATGCTTCGTCGAAGAACTGCTGCGCGGCGTCGTCGGGCGTCACGGAGCCCAGGCCGATCGACTTGCCCAGATCCCAGAAGGTCTGCTCGATGGCGCCGAATCCTGCGACCGGAGCCGCGGGCGAATCACCGATGCGGTCCTCGACCGAGTCGAGGTAGTCCTTGACCGCTTTGTCCGGTCCTTCGAGGTTCGCGCCCTCGAGCTGCGTCTCCGAGGCGGGGATGCCGAGCGTGGCGCCGAAGATCTCGCCGACCTCGGGGCTGTTGATGAGGAAGTCCACGAAGGCCGCGGCTGCTTCCGGGTGCTCGGTCGAGGAGGATGCTGCCTGCATGAGGCCGACCTTGCGGTACAGGTCCTTCTCGTCCGGGTTGCTGGTCGGTGGTGCGACGATCGTGATCTCTTCGGCACCCGAGTCACCGAGGTAGCCCCCGAGGAAGTTGCTCCAGCTCATCTCGCTCGTCGTCAGGTTGCCACCGAAACCGGAGACCGGATTGATCTCCTCGAGCTTGCTCTGCGGCACGGTGACCTTGTCACGGTTCTCCTGGCCTTCCTTCCAGTGGTCCGCGAGCTCCTCCTGCGTGAAGTTGAGCTCACCCTCCTCGGTGAACAGCTCCTGGCCGTCCTGGCGCAGCTTCAGTTCGAAGTCCTGGATGCGCTGGGTGGTGTCCGTGCCTCCGTAGACCGTGCCGCCGCCCGCTTCCGTCACGGCTGCCATGTAGGTGTTGTAGTCCTCCCAGCTCGTGCCACCCTCGTAGGGCTCGACGCCGGCCTCGGCCAGCAGCCCCGGGTTCTGGAACACCGACCAGGCGCTGTAGCCGGTGGGAATGGCGAACGTGCCGTCCTCGAGCTTCCCGGTGGTGAGGAGGCTTTCGTCGATGGCGTCGGTGGTGACGCCGTTGTCGAAGTACTCCTCGAGGTTGAGCAGCAGGCCGTTGTCGCCGTACTGGCGGAGGTAGGTGTAGTCGAACTGCATCACGTCCGGCAGGCCACCGCCCGCGGCTTCTGTCTGGCGCTTCTCCCAATAGGAGGGATAGTCGGTGAACGTGTCGTTGATCGTGATGTTCGGGAACTTCTCCTCGAACGCCGTGATGGCCTGGTCATAGCGGGCGGCACGATCATCGTTGCCCCAGAACGTGTAGTTCAGGGTGATCTGCTCTTCGGTATCGAGGGCGGCCGGCTCATCGCCGCCACCGCCACAGCCGGTCAGGACCAGCCCGGTAGCGGCCAAGGCTGCGACGCCGGTCAGGGTGCGCCGTGAGAGAGTGCGGAACATCTTTGTCCTCCTGGAAAACTTCTTCGTCACCATCGTGGGACGCCTTTGGGAAAGCGTTATCCCACAGCGTAGGTTGAATCGTATCAATGGTCAACAGTCCGAGCCGGTAAGGCTGCACGGCCACTATCCTCGCCCATCCGCGCCATGAAAGGATGCACGCCATGCCCCACTTCGATCTCCCCCTTGCCGAGCTGAGGCGCTACCTGCCGGAGCGCGATGAGCCCGCGGACTATGACGCCTTCTGGGACAGGACCCTTTCGGAGCAGCGCGCGCATGCCACCTCCCCCGTCTTCGAGGAGGTGGACGCAGGCTATTCCCAGCTCGTCACCGAGGACGTCACCTTCGCGGGCTTCGACGGCCAACCGGTGAAGGCGTGGTTGCTGCGGCCGCGTCACGTCCGTGGTCCCCTGCCGACCGTCATCACCTACATCGGTTACGGCGGAGGCCGTGGACTGCTCGGCGAGTGGACGGGGCTGCCGAGCGCGGGCTTCGCGCATTTCGTGATGGACCTCCGCGGGCAGGGGTCGGGGCACCGGACCGGCGATACCGGGGACGGACCCCTGACCGGTCCGCACCACGGCGGATTCCTGACGCTCGGCATCGCCGACCCTGACACCTACTACTACCGGCGGCTCTTCATGGACGCGGTGCACGCGGTCGAGGCCGCCCAGCAGCATCCCGCCGTCGATCCGGCGCGCATCGTCCTGTCCGGCGGCAGCCAGGGCGGCGGCATCACCCTTGCCGCAGCAGCACTGACGCAGCGCGTGAATGACACACCTCCGGTCGGGGCGATCGTCGACGTCCCCTTCCTCGCCCATGTCCGGCACGCCACCGAGATCGTGGCGACCGCCCCCTACTCCGAGATCGTGAACTACCTGGGCACGCGGCGGAACGACGTCGAGGCGGTCTTCCGGACGCTCAGCTACTTCGACGGGGTGAACTTCGCAGCACGCAGCACCATGCCCGCCATGTTCTCGGTCGGACTGCTCGACGACGTATGCCCGCCGTCGTGCGTCTTCGCCGCGCACAACCACTACGCCGGACCCGCACGGATGAAGGTGTACCCCTATAACGGGCACGAGCAGGGCGGCGCCTTCCAGGACGTCGAGCACCTCGCCTTCATCCGGGAACTCATCGGCGACTGATCCTTCCACCGGTCCGCCGTCAGGACGCGGACGGGCTGTGCAGGACCGTCGTGGCGTACTGGTATCCGTCGCGGATCAGGCGCTCCAGGACGGCGGAATCGATATCCGCCAGCCTGTTCACGTACAGGCAGCCCGCGCCGCGCCTGTGCTTCCCCAGTTCCGGCAGGAGCGCCTCCGAGCGACTGTCGTAGGTCAGTCCGTAGAGGACCAGGTGCGCCTTGCGCGGCGAGAAGCCGACGGCCGCGGCATCGCCCTGGTGACCCGAGGCGTACCTGTAGTGGTAGGACCCGAAACCGATGATCGACGGCCCCCACATCCGGGCCGGCTGGCCCGTCAGTTCTTCCATGAGGTGGAGCACGGCCTCCCCGTCGCCGCGTCGGACCGGATGCGGGACAGCAGCGAGGAATAATGCAGGGTCGACGGCGGTCGGGCGCATCACGGGATCAGGCATGCCTGCACTATCCCGCACAACGGACGGTGACCACCAATCAGCAGGGCACCCGACGCCGGACTGCTCCGCGCTCCTGGGAAGGCCGACCGCAGGACACGCCGGCCCTGATGGAGGGCGCGGTCGACGCCGGTGGCACGGTCAGCGCAGCTGGATGGCCCGATCCTGGAACCAGCGGATCAGCTCCCGCAGCGCCTGCAGGGAGTCGGACGGATCCTCGTCGCGGTCGAGATCCGCGAACGTGGTGCGGTAACCGGGAACGTCATCTTCCATGGCCTCGGATACCGGCTCGTAGCCCATAGTCCAGTCAGGGAACTGCCGCTCGTCGATCGTCCCCTGCAGCAGGATCCGGACGTCGGTGTGCTCCGGATCGGCAGCGATGATGGACATACGACGGCGGAGCACGTCCTCGGGACCCTCGAGCACCTGGAGGAAACGCCCGTTGCGGTAGAGCAGCATGCCGGTCAACTGGTGGCGGGCGTTGTTCTCACGACTGAGGGCCAACAGCGCCCCCAGGTCTTCCGCGTCGTAGGGATGTGCCGCACTGCTGGAGTAGACGATCGACAGCAGGTCATGGGAAGCGTTGCTCACACCTGCCAACCTACCGGAGAACCGGGCATCCCTGCCCCTTGTCAACGGAATCCGGCAGGACCGCGTACCCGTCCGCACGCGGTCCTGCCGGACGTTTCTGGCTCGACGCCGCTCAGGCCAGCATCAAGAGCACCACAGCGCCCGAGTGGGCGAGCGCGGTGCGCGCATCGTCGGAGACCGATCCGGGGCTTTTCTGTCCGAGCCGATCGAGGAAGGTGTCCACGGCGCGCGCCGCGTTGCCCGCCTGGTCCCGCTCGACCGCGCGCTGCGCCTGGTCGAGGGAAGCACGGAGCTGCTGTACCGCTGGTCCTGAGATCCCGCCCGCGCCTACGAGCTGCTCGAACTGGCGCTGCAGGGCCGGAATCGCCCCGGGCAGGAAGGCGTCGGGTACCGGGACATCGGCGAAGTCCGTGTCCGAGGCGAGGTAGAAGCTCGTGTAGGCAGGCTGGTTGTACGCTGTGTTCTGCCGGGCGATCTCGGCCCGGTACTGCGGATCGTGCATCAGCGTGTACAACTTCCGGTCCGTCACCTCGGTGCTCGTGAAGATCCGGATCGCCGAACTGTCTGCGGTGCGGACGAGCAGCTCCTCGCGCCAGTCGCCGAACACGTCGGCCACCAGCGAGGGACTGCCTTTCGTGCCGTTGTTCGTGCGCGTGTCCGTGGCTGTCAGGAGCCGTCCGCGCCGCGCGTCATCGATGGTCGTGGTCTGGTTGCCCGTCCCGTTGACGAGCTGCGTGGTGCCGTCGGCTGCCCACCGGATGCTCATGTTGGTGCCGGGCCCGTTGCCGGGAAGGACCTGCCCGGAGGCTGATCGCACGCCCACCGCCCAGTTCTCGAGGCCCCGGACCGCCGGGTCGATGTCGCCGATCATGCCGCGCCCGGTGTCCTTGCCCGTGTACCCGCCGAACAGGACCTCACCGTCGGCCGCGTCCCTCATCGCCCAACCGTAGGGAGCGCCCGTTGCTCCCTCGTGCACGGAGAAGATCTCCTGGCCCGGACGGTCCGGGTCGATGTCGGTCACGTGGATGGCATCGCCGTGTCCCAGCTTCGCCTCCGTGCCCGGTGCCGCGCTGCCTGCCGGGAGGGTGTCGGAGGAGCTGTACAGCAGCGATCCGTCGTCGTCGATCGTGGCGCTTCCGTAGACGATTTCCTGTCGGCCGTCGCCGTCGACGTCGGCCGCGCTGAGCGAGTGGAATCCCTGCCCTGTCAGTGAACCGAACTCCTCGCTGCTGCCGCGTCCGCCGTGCGGGCCGTCATTGAACGGGTTGGTCATCGGCACGTGACCCGAGTCCACGGTCCAGTCCTTCGTCAGCCGCTCGCCGTCCCAGCTGTAGGCGACGACGTTGGCCCGCGTGTAGTAGCCACGGGCGAAGACGGCGGAGGGATTTTCGCCGTCGAGGTAGGCGACGCCGGCGAGGAACCGGTTTACGCGGTTCCCGGGCTCGATGCGCGCCATGGCGTAGTCGCCCCAGAGCAGCCCGTCATCGCCGCGGTCCGGTTCGTACGGGACGGTCTCGAGCTCGACACCGCTGGCTCCCTCGAAGACACTCAGGTACTCGGGCCCGTCGACGATGAAGCCCTCGAAGGCGCGGAGATTGTTCCTCGCACTCCGCGAGGGGGCATAGACGTCCATGAAGTAGTCCGTCATGGCGCGGGCGTCGGCGTCCGAGAGCGGGTACTCGTAGCGCGGCGCGATGCCGAAGGCCTCCTCGAGGGTGGCGGGCCAGGTGCTGGCGACGACCTCGGGGTGGTCCTGCCAGCCCTTGAACATCCCGACGACGTGTTCGTAGTAGCCGTCGTCGCTCAGGCGGTAGTCATCGGCGTCCGTGACGCCGGCGGCGACGTCCGCCGCCGGAATCGTCACGAAGCTCTCGGACGTGACGTCGCCGTCGGGCCCGTAGGTCGTGGTCTTCGTCCCCGGCGCGGTCTTGAGCATCATCTCGGAGCGGCCGTCGCCGTCGAAGTCGGACACCATGAACTGCGTGTAGTGGGCGCCGGAACGGATATTGACGCCAAGATCGACCCGGCTGAGGAGGCGCCCTGCGGCCGTGTAGGTGTCGATGTAGGTGTTGCCCGTGTAGCCGATCTGCGAGACGTCCTTCGAGTTCGAAGGCTCCCACTTCACGAAGTACTCGTAGGATCCGTCACCGTCGACATCCCCGACGCTCATGTCACTGGCGGAGTAGGTGTAGGCCTCGCCGACGGGCGTCACGCCACCGGAAGGTTTGGTGAGAGGCAGGTCGGTGAAGGCCTGGGTCCACGGAGTCACCTCTGCGCTGACCTCCACCTCCGCTCCGTCCACGACGGCGGCGATGCTGTAGCGCGCGCCTGGTGCGGCATCCGAGCCGGCGTCCGTGTCGAGGAAATTGGTGCTGTCGGTCACGGTGGCGATGGCGACGCCGTCGCGATAGACCGTGAAGTCGGTGCCTGTGAGGCCGGCGGCGGTCGCGCCGGTGACCTCGGTGGCCCTCAGGCGCCAGCTGAGGAAGACACCCTGCGGTGTTGCCGCGGCAACGAGGCCGCGGTCGAGATATTCGAGCTGCACTCCCCCGATCGGTGCCGCGTTGCCGGACCCCGGCCCCTGCGCCGCGGCCGGAACCGAGAGACCGCCGAAGGCGAGGAGGGCGCCGGTGGCTAGGGCAACGCACGCGGGAACTGCTGTTTTCTGTGCCGAACTCATCGTTGAATCCTCTGGTTGGAAAACGCTTTCCTTCCCACGCTAGGATCTTCCGGTGAATCCGTCAAGGGCAGGTGACGAGGAAGGGAGCAGCCGAAGCTACTCCCTTCCTCGTCGCACCGTCGTGGTTCTACGCGGTGTGGTGACCCGGCGAATGCTGCGCGATGAGCTCCCGCACGGGCGCATGCAGCGGATGCCCCGCCTCCAGGCCGGTGATCGACGTCGTTGCCTCGCCCGGCTCCTGGGTCGCCAGGATCTCGGCCAGGGCGGTGACTTCGGGATCGTCCGCAGCGGTGAAGGACAGCGCCGCCTGCATGGCCTCGAGCAGCGCCGCCGGATGCGTCCCCGTCTCCGCCAATTCGGCAGCCGGGCCGACGAAACGTTCCTTCCGGCTCAACTTCCGCAACGGTGCCCGTCCCACACGCACCACGGTGTCGGGGAGGTGCTGGTTCTCGAAGCGGCGCAGGATCTTCTGCACATAGGCCTCCTGCTCCGCCGCCTCGAAACCATGCTTGGATACCAGGAGCTGCTTGGTCTCCTCCAGCACGGCACGCACCTTCGCCGCTATCGCATCGTCCGCCATGGCATCGGCGATCTTCTCGACTCCCGCGGCGTAGCCGAAATAGGCCGCCGACGCATGGCCGGTATTGACCGTGAAGAGCTTCCGCTCGATGTACGGTGCGAGATCGTCGACGTAGGTGGCCCCGGGGATGTCGGGAGCGTTGCCCTCGAAGGGGGTGCGGTCGATGACCCACTCGAAGAAGGTCTCCACCGTCACGTCGAGGCCCTGGCCGGCAGCCTGGTTCGGGACGATGCGGTCCACAGCGGTGTTGGCGAAGACCGCCCTCGCCGTGAGGTCCGAGGCAGGGCCGTCGAACGCCTGCTCCACTTCACGGCGCAGGGTGTCCGTCGCGTTGATCGCGTTCTCGCAGGCCATGACCTGCAACGGCCGAAGATCGTCACTCCGCAGGGCGATCGCCTGGGCGATCACCGGCGCGAGGAACTTCAGCACGTTCGGGCCCACCGCCGTGGTCACGATGTCCGCCGTCGAGATCTCCACGATCACGTCCTGTTCCTGCGACCGCGAGTTCAACGCGCGGTAGTTGTCCACCGTCTTGATCGTCGGCTTCTCACCGACCTCGTGGACCTCGTAGCTGGGCGTGGAGGCCAACTGGTCGATGAGGGCGTCCGCGACGTCGGCGAAGACCACCTCGTACCCGGCTTCGTGGAGCAGGAGCCCCACGAAGCCGCGTCCGATGTTGCCGGCACCGAAATGTACTGCCTTCACTAGGCGTTGACCTTCCCGAACAGGGCGAGGACCTCGTCGACCGACGTCGCTTCGTCGAGCTTCGCAACCTGGTCCTTGTCCGAGAACACCCGGGCGATCGCGGACAGGATGGACAGGTGCTCGTTGTTGACTCCGGCGACGCCCACGACGAACTTCACCTGCTTGCCGTTCCAGTCGATGCCCTCGGGGTAACGGACGATCGATACGGCCGACCGCTTGATCAGGTCCTTGGCGGCATTGGTGCCGTGCGGGATCGCCAGGAAGTTACCCATGTAGGTGGGTACGGACCTCTCGCGCTCGTGCATCGCTGCGACGTAGGTGGAGTCCACCGCACCGCGCTCGACCAGCAGTCGGCCCGCCTCGTTGATGGCGTCCTCCTGGGTGGTGGCCCGGCCGTTGAGGACAACGCTCTCCTCCGCGAGGACGTCATTGGCGCCGGTGGTTGCGCCGTCGGCGTCGGCCTCGGCCGCAACCGCTGCCGGCGTCGGGTTCTTCGGATCGACGCCGCTTCCGGCCGACGCGCTGGCACGGACCAGCTCCACGATCTCGTCGTACCGTGGGCTGTTCATGAAGTTGTCGACGGACACGTGGGTCGCGCTCTGCGTCAGGGGCTCGGCGCGGGCGGCGAGGTCCTGGTGCGTCACGACGACGTCGTAGTCGTCCTTCAGATTGGCGATGGCGAGGTTGGTGACCTTGACGTCCGGGAAGCCGGCCGCCTTGATCTTGTTGCGGAGGACCGAGGCGCCCATCGCGGAGGAGCCCATACCGGCGTCGCAGGCGAACACGATGTTCCGGATGGGTCCGTCGGTTGCGGACGTGGAGCGGAAGTTGCCGGCCACGGAGCTCTTCTTGCCCTTGAGTCCCTCCATCTTGCTGGCCGCACCGGCGATGTCATCGTCGGTGGATTTGGAGGTCTTGAGAATGATCGAACCGATCAGGAACGACACCGCAGCGGCCATCAGGACGGACAGGGTGACGCCGAGGAAGCTGTCCGACGCGGTGGCGGCGTACACGGCGATGATGCTGCCGGGAGCGGCGGGCGAACGGAGGCCGGCACCGGTGAGGACGAGGGTGAAGATGCCGGCCATGCCGCCACCGATGACGGCGAGGACCATGAGGGGCTTCATCAGGACGTACGGGAAGTAGATCTCGTGGATACCGCCGAGGAACTGGATGATGATCGCACCGGGAGCGGAGGCCTTGGCCATGCCGCGACCGAAGATGGCGTAGGCGAGGAGCAGGCCGAGGCCCGGGCCGGGGTTCGCTTCGAGCAGGAACAGCAGCGACTTGCCGGTCTCGGTGGCCTCCTGCGTGGCGAGTGGGGTAAGTACGCCGTAGTTGATCGCGTTGTTGAGGAAGAGGATCTTGGCGGGCTCGATCAGGATGCTGGTGAACGGCAGCAGACCGTTGCTGACGAGGAAATCGACTCCTCTTCCCGCAGCGTCGCTGAAGAGCGTGACCAGCGGGCCGACGGCGAGCAGGCCGAAGATGGCCATGATGCCGGCGAAGATGCCCGCGGAGAAGTTGTTGACCAACATCTCGAAGCCGGGGCGGATCTTGCCATCCCAAATCGAGTCGATCTTCTTCATAAGGTAGGCGGTGAGCGGACCCATGATCATGGCGCCGATGAACATGGGGATGTCCGTTCCCACGATCACACCCATCGTCGCCGTCGCCCCGACGACGCCGCCACGGACGTCGTACACCATCTTGCCGCCGGTGTAACCGATCAGGAGCGGCAGGAGGAACGTGATCATCGGACCGACAAGGGCGCCGATCGTCTCGTTCGGGAAGTATCCAGCCGGGATGAACAGGGCCGTGATGAGACCCCAGGCGATGAACGCGCCGATGTTCGGCATGATCATCGCCGAGAGGAACGACCCGAACTTCTGGACGCGGACCCGGGCACTGGTGCCGGACCTCGCTTCTAGTTGTGTTGCCACGTTTCTTCCTTACCGTTGTCCCCGCAACTCTGCGGAGAGGGATGGATGGTCATCAGGGAGCGTCAGCTTCCCGATCTGGTGGAGATGCGCTGGAGCCATTCGAGGAAGAGCTTCAGTTCGGAGCTGGAGAGCTGGTCCGGATGCGATGACTGCAGTGCGGCATTGAGCGCGATCGCCGCCACGACCACGGAGGGGGTCCCTTCCGTGTCCGTCGTCGGATCACCTTCGGAATCCGTCGCCACCGCCGAGATCACGGCTTCCCGCGTCATGGCGGAGAGTTCGAGATTGCGCTTCGCGGCGGGTTCCGCGATGAGCATGAGGGTCACGCCGACATTGGCCGCGAGCATGCTGCGAGCAGCTTCATGTGGAGAGACCACGAGGCGGGCTGCCGCGGCCGCACGGGCCAGGACCTCCTCCAGGAAGGCTTCCGCGCTGGCCACCATCGACGGTCGGCGCTCGGGCCGGATGTTGCCGAACATCACCAGGTAGAGGTGCGGATGGTCGAGCCCGAACTGCACGTGGTTGTCCCAGTGCATCCGGAGGTCCTCGATCGGCTGTCCCGATGCCGAGAGGTTCCGCTCGGCATCGAGGTATTCCGAGAAACCTTCGGCGACGACTGCGTCGAACAGGCCCTCCTTGTCTCCGAAGTGGTGGTAGAGCGTCGGTGCGGTGACCCGGGCCGCCTGGGTGATCTGCCGGGTCGAGACGGGCTCGCCGTTGGACTCGGCGAGCAGCGCGGCGGCGGCCCTGAGCAGCCTGGTCTTAGGCGCTGGTTCGCCTCCCTTTTTCATGCCTGCTACCGTAGCACCTATAGCAGCGTTATATGAAGTGGCTCACATTTTCTTTTTGCTTCACGCGGCACAATGGTGCTAGACCGAGACCCATCACCGGCAAGGAAAAGAGGACGTTCAATGGAGAATTTCGCAGGGGTCGGAGTCAGCCCCGGTCGAGTGATCGGCCCCGTCCGCCACATGCCGATGCCCGTCAGCGAACCTCCCGCAGGTGAACGCCATGACACTCCCGACGCCCCGGAGCAGGCCGTCGCCGCGCTCAAGGTGGCGTCGAAGGCTGTGCAGGAGGAGTTGAAGCGTCGCGCCGGGATTGCCAAGGGCGACGGGAAGGCCGTGCTCCAGGCGACCTCCCTCATGGCGGCCGACCCCATGCTGCTCAAGTCCGCCGCCAAGCTCATCAACAACGGGATGTCCCCGGCGCGCGCGGTCTGGGAGGCCGGCGCGTCGGTCGCCGAGATGCTCCACAACCTCGGTGGCTACATGGCCGAGCGCACCGCCGACGTGCTCGATGTGCGGGCACGGATCGTCGCGGAACTCCGCGGCCTCCCGGCCCCCGGGATACCGGCGTCGGACACTCCCTTCATCCTGGTTGCCGAGGACCTCGCCCCGGCCGACACCGCCACGCTGGACCCGGGCGTGGTCCTCGCCCTGGTCACCTCGGGCGGCGGACCGCAGTCCCACACCGCGATCATCGCCCGCTCGCTCGGCCTTCCCGCCGTCGTCGCCGCCACGGGCGTGGAGGGCATCGACAGCGGCACCCTCGTGTTCGTCGATGGCGCCGCTGGAACCATCGCACTGAATCCCGGCTCCGACGAGGAAGCGGCAGCCGAGGCGTACAGGGCTGCAGCAGCAGCACTGACCGTCTTCGGCGGCGTGGGCGTCACCTCCGATGGTCACGCGGTCCCCCTGCTCGCCAACGTCGGCGGGGCGAAGGATGCCGTCAAGGCCGCCGAGGCGAAGGCCCAGGGCGTGGGTCTCCTCCGCACCGAGTTCTGCTTCCTGGAGCGGGAGACGGAGCCGACGTCGGAGGAGCAGATCGAGGCCTACAAGGGTGTCTTCGACGCCTTCCCGGGCAAGAAGGTAGTGGTGCGCACGCTGGACGCCGGCGCCGACAAGCCGCTGCCCTTCCTCACCGATTCCTCCGAGCCGAACCCCGCACTCGGCGTTCGCGGCTACCGCACGGATTTCACGTCCCCCGGCGTGCTCGAGCGCCAGCTGAAGGCCATCGCCGACGCTGCGTCGCAAGCCACCGCCGACGTGTGGGTCATGGCTCCGATGATCTCGACCGCCGAAGAAGCTGCCGACTTCGCGAAACTGTGCAGCAACGCCGGCCTGCAGACCCCCGGCGTCATGGTGGAGGTTCCCTCGGCGGCCCTCATGGCCGAGGCGATCCTCGGTGAGGTGTCCTTCGCGAGCCTCGGCACCAACGACCTCACGCAGTACACCATGGCGGCAGACCGGCAGCTCGGCTCGCTGGCGGCCCTCAACAACTCGTGGCAGCCGGCGGTCCTCCGCATGGTCAAACTGACCGTCGAGGGCTCGGCCGCCGAGGGGCACGAGAAGCCCGTGGGTGTCTGCGGCGAGGCCGCGGCCGATCCTGCCCTCGCCGTCGTGCTCGTCGGGCTCGGGGTCTCGACGCTGTCGATGACCCCGAGGGCCCTTGCCGGCGTCGGCGCGGTCCTGAACAGCGTGACCCTCGCCGAGGCCCAGCGCATCGCAGGTCTTGCCGTCGCCGCCAGGACGGCCGCGGAGGCCAGGGACCGGGCGCGCGCCGAGCTGCCCGTGCTGGAGTCACTCGGCCTGTAGGCGGCGGCCGGGACCAGGCGGCGGTTGTTGCCCAGTTCCTTCCGCTGCACATCGAGCTGACGCGCGCTGAGCAGGGGTGCCTTTCCTCCGAGGTGAAGGCCACCGGAAACCCTTTGATCTGGCAGGTTGATGAACAGTTCCAGGATGCGTCGTCGTTTCGGGCGCATCAGCAGCGAGTTGCCGAGAGCAAATGGGGCAAGGCAACTGCAAGATGCCGCTGGAGGACGTCTGCGCTTGTTGCTGGCCGAGTACGCTTCCGGCTCAGTGATCTCTAGGCTGCGAAGCTGGACCATGCGAGTGACAACGTCATCCGGCAGCGGACGGGCCGCCGAGAACCGTATTGTTCCCTTTGATCGCGAGAAAGCGCCAAGCGCGGGCACGATGGCCTCGATGACTGCTGGCGAGAACGGATAGACCGCGAGGTGCCGCGCCGTAGCAGCGACCCCGAGGAGTGGCTTCCCTTCAAGGATCAGAGCCGGGACTCCGTAGCTCACCCCGTCCACAGCCTCGGGCGCAGCTTCTCGTGCGACATCGATGAGATGTTGCAGGCAGGTGCGGTCGCGGGACGGCAGCGCTGCCAGAGCCTCTTCGATGGATCCCACGGGGAGATCGTAGACCTACCGCAGATTCGATGGAAAGGAGCCCCAGGCGGGTCCATCTCGCCTCCGACTCGCAGACCGGACGGCTCCCGGCACGTCGCGTCGGCCTCAGCAGTGTTGGTCGAGAAGCTGTGGCGCTGGCGGATCCCTCAGGGGGCCATTTTTCCTCGGGGACCGAGGTCCTTGAAGGCGACTGTCTCTCCGAAGAGTTCTTTTCCTGTGGGGACGAAACCGAGCTTGAGGTAAAACCCTTCCGGACTATGTTCTCCGCGTTCCCACAGCACAGAGATGCGCTTTACGCCGCGGTCCCGCGCCTCCTCCTCCAAACCACCGACGGCAAACCGTCCCACCCCGCGACCCTGAGCGGATGCGGCTACATTGAGTCGCCAGATCCCGGCACGGAATGCTTCGATCTCATGGTCGGGATCGAAGTTTCCCATGATGAAGGCCAGCACGTCGTCCCCGTCGACGACGAGACGTGGCCAGGCCGTGGGGTTTACGTAGGCTTCGGCGATCGATTGCATAACCGGCGCAACGAACGCTTCCTGTTCGGGCCGAAGCGTGATGCTGACAGACTTACCGAGGTTCTCCTGAGTCAGGGACGCAAGTTCCATGCACCGACGATAGGCCCCGTTGCGGTCACCCGCGGTCCTGATTGACAGACAGCTGATCGGGCATCCGGCCCTAGCCGGCAGCGGCCACCTGCGCAGTCCAATCGTCGCGTGACGCGAGCAATGCAGTCCGCCCCAGGGCCGCTGCGCGCGGATCGAGCACCCGGAACAGCAGGACAGGACCGCGCGGCGTGGCAAGTTCGACGACGTCAGTACGAACCGTCGCGGACGCCCGGCGATTCCGCCTGTTCCATTCCAGTGACACGGTCGGTTCGATCTCGACCAGTTCGCCGTCGACCTCGTGGAACTGCCCTGCCTGGGGCGCACCGTCGAGGACGGCGTCCGCCATGGCCGCAAGATAAACCGGGTCAGCGACGGCGTCGTACACCCACCGCTGGCCGAGGGCAGGGTGGTCGAGCGTCCCGACGAGATGCTCCTCCAGGCCCTCGACCGGCGCGCCGCGGTAGGTCAGGGGGACCTGTACGAGCGCACCACCGGCACCGATGAGCAGGGTCTCGACACCGACCTCCCCCTCGGGGTCGTCGAAGCGGAAAGAGGCCGCGCGTTCGAGTGCGCCGTCCAGCCCCTCGGCCCACGGTTGTTCCGCCAGCCATGGAATGAGCAGATCCAGCTTGGAGGGACGGAGCGTCACATCGTAGATAAGGGCCATGGGCACAGCCTAAGCGGCGGCGGTGTCGGCTGATCCTCGTCGCGGCAGGACAGCCACTCGCGCCGCTTCCGCGAACGCTGCCTCCCCCACCGCCCCGTCGGCGACGAGGAGGGACCAGGACCAGTCGAGGATCCCGGCCGGCTCCAGCCGCATCACGGTCCGGAAGAACGGCGCCGCACACAGCATGGGCGTTCCGGCGCTCCGGACGAACCAGGGCGAGTATCCACCGGGGTTGCCGGGCTCCTGCACCATGAGGACCGAGGCGTCCACCGACTTCATACCCAGCCAAGGTCCGGTGCTGCCCATGGCCTGCGCCTCGTGGACGCGGACTCCGGTTCCTGGGGCGCGCAGGCGGTCGACGTCCGGGTCCGCCGCGACGACGTCGGCGCCGTCGAAGGTCGGTGCCAGGCGCAGGAAGAACCCACCGTAGCCGGCATCAGGACGGCCGGCCGTCGTCGGGCTCCCGAACACCAGCGCTCCCCCACTGATATTCCTCCACCTGCTGCGAACGGTGGTGCGGAACCACTCGACGCCGTCCACGGGCACCGCCCCTACACTCCAGGTCCGCTCCTCGGAGAGGAAGGCCGTACCGTCGGCAGCGCACCACGCCAACTGCTGGCACATCGCGTCCTCGCTGGTAGCGTCGTGACGCAGCCGCTGGGAGCCGTTGTTGGCCAGCTGCACGTACCCCTCGCCGCGGACGTAAGTGGGGCCGCCCCACAGGTTGACGGGGTGTTCCTGCCCGACGACGTCGATCGTCGCGACTGCGATCCCGAGGCCCCAGTGCCACAGATGGTCAGCCGGTCGGTAGTCGGAAACGGTGCGTCCCCCGGGTGTCAGGACCGGATGCAGGAAGGGGCGCGGGGAATGCGCGGACGGCTCTCGCCCGCCGTCGAGCAGGACGCCGGCCGTGCGCCCATCCTGCGTGAGGACGTCGACGGCTCCGCTCACGCCGTCGCACCGCCCGCATGCTCGCCCGTCCGCGCCTCGATGACGGGTCCGGCCAGGGAGCCGCGCAGCGCGGGCTCGGCGAGTTCGGTGCGGGAGATCCACCGGCTCTCCCGAGCGGAGGCATACATGCCCGTCACGATCTCGAGGGCTCGGCTCGGATGGGCGACGACCGCGGGCATCCCGTGTCCGGCGACGAGCGATGCGTAGATCTCGGCGAGGAGGGCATCGTGCCCGCTCGGGATCTCGTGCTGGGGCAGGCGCCAGGACGCGGCGGTCTCCTCATCGATGTGCGGCGCGGGGCTGATCTTCCACTGCGCATGACCGTGCCCGTACAGGTGCTCGAGCTCTATCGTCGCGTTCTCCGTGTCGATGCGGATCAGGCTGGACTGCCGTGGAGCGAGGACCGTCGAGACCACGGAAGCCACCGCTCCGGACTCGAAGACGAGGGATGCGTGCGAGAGGTCTTCCGTCTCGATGTCGTGCTGCAGCCGCCACAGCGTGGCGTTCACCGACCGCCACTCGCCCAGGAGGTAGGCCAGCAGGTCGATCTGGTGGCTGCCATGGCTGAGGCTGGTGCCACCGCCCTCGGTAGCCCAGGTCCCACGCCACGGGACGGCGAAGTAGTCGGCGGTGCGGTACCAGTGCGTCTGGCACAGTGCGGACAGGGGGCGGCCCAGCGCGCCGGAATCCAGCAGGTCCTTCACCCAGGCGGCAGCCGAACCCGACCGCTGCTGGAAGACGACGGCGAGTCCTCGCTCCGCTGCCCGGCCGGCGTCGATCATGTCATCGAGTTGGCGCAGGCTGAGGGCCGCCGGCTTCTCGACGATGACGTGCGCCCCTGCGGCGAACGCCGCCGACGCCTGCTCGGCGTGCCCCCCTGGCGGGGTACAGATATGGAGGACGTCGACCTCTTCTGCGGCGAGCATGTCGGTCAGTGAAGAATAGCGGGACGGCAGGTCATACGTGGCGGCGAACGCGGCGAGATGCGTCTCCGAGGGATCGGCAGCGGCCACCAGGTGCACGGCAGTCGAGGCAGCGAGGGCTGCCGCATGGAGGTGCGCGACGCCCCCGGTCCCGAGGATGGCCGCGCGAAGCGGACGGGCAAGGGCGGCGTCCGCCTCGCCGCCTGCTTTCTTCAACGGCGCGGACACATCGGCCGGACTCGGCAGGGGCACGGTTCCTCCATCGTCGGACAGGATTGCGATCTCGGGAACACTAGCAGAGAAAGCGCTTACCGAAGCGGCTTGGCGGGCTGAAGCGGTTCATCCCGTCATGCGACAATGGCCCTTTCCGAAGAATCCGAAGGGCGTGGCCGGATCGGCCTGCACCCGCACCATCAGGAGTACGAGCGATGTCGGCACCGGCCAGCAAGAGTCCCGCAACGCTGCACGATGTCGCCCGCGAGGCCGGGGTCTCCCTCGCCACGGCGTCGAGGTCCCTGAACGGCAGTGCGCGCAAGGTCAACGAAGCCTACCGGCAGCGTGTCGTGGAAGCCGCCCAGCGTCTCGGCTATACCACCAATCTCTTCGCGCAAGCCGTTGCCAAGGGCAGCACCACCACCGTCGCGCTGCTCGTCGCCGACATCGCGGACCCCTACTTCTCCAGCATCGCCGCCGGCGTCATCAATGCGGCGAGCGAGGAAGGGCTGGTGGTGACCATCGCCGTCACCGGTCGCAATGCCCAGCGGGAGCTGGACACCGTGCGGGCCCTGCGGGGCCAGCGACCGCGCGTGATGATCCTTGCCGGTTCCCGGACCACGGGATCTGCCTTCGAGGAGCAGTTGCGCCTAGAACTGTCCTCCTTCGAGGACACGGGCGGCAAGGTTGCCTTCATCAGCCAGGACGCGGCTCCGTTCGCGACGGTCCTCCTCGACAACTACGGCGGAGCGCGCGACCTCGCAGTCGCACTCGCCGGGCTCGGGTATCGCGACGTCGCGGTCATTGCCGGCCCGCCCGAGATCAGGACCGCGGAGGAACGGCTCGACGGCTTCACCGAAGGACTGGCGGAGCACGGCATCACGCTGCCGCCCGAGCGCATCATCCACGCCGACTTCACGCGTGACGGCGGCTATCGCGGCACGCAGGAATTGCTCGCATCGGGCGCGTCCGTGGACCTCGTCTTCGCCGTCAATGACGTCATGGCGGTCGGCGTCGTCTCGGCGCTGCGTGACGCCGGGATAGTCCCCGGTACGGGAATCGGCGTCGCCGGCTACGACGACATCCCTACCGTCCGCGACATCACGCCCGCCCTCACCACAGTCCGGATCCCGCTCGAGGACGTCGGCCGGCGCGCCCTCCAGCTCGCTACGGGAACCGCGTACGACGGCGGGACGGCCGGGGTCGGCGCGGGACCGGAGGCCATCCCTACGGAGACGATCATCCGGGGCAGCACACCACGGCGCTGATGGTTCAGGGCAGGGGGAGGTGCGGGTCAGGACGGCAGGACCGGGCCCGGCTCGGCCTTCTGGACCAGCAGTTTCGCGACGTCCTCGGGAGGCAGTTCGGCCACCTCCGCAACCGCGGCGATGTCCTCGCCGTGACTGAGCGCCTCGGTGACAGCCTCCTGCAGCATCAACTCGGCGCGGTCGAGCTCGAACTCGATGTCCTCCTTGTCCGCCGCGGCAACGCGGATCTTCTGCAGATAATCATTCGTCATCGCTGTGGAGTCCCTCTCACTCGATCGATGGACGGCTGCCCGCCGCCACATGCACGTTGCGAAGCCAGGATTCGGGCGCCGCGACGGTGACTTCGTCGCGATAATCCTAACCAGCTGTCCCTCGCTGTAGAAGACTTCCACTCGACCGAGGAAACCGTCATCCGCCCCGCTAGACTGGGTACAGCGGATCGCCGGAAACGCGCGATCGTGGTCTAGCAGGAGGCCCGTGGCGCCAGTATCAAGCCTGGCATGACGTTCGAGGCTACTGATGGATCCACTACCCCTGTCCAGCGAGCTGGGTGCGACTCTTGGCCGCATCCGGGGCCTGGTACTGACGCAGGAGAGCGCTCAGCACGCCGTGGACCTCCTGGCCCAGGTCGCGCGGGAGACCACGCCGAGTGCGTTCGGTGCCGGTGTTTCACTCATTCACGAATCGGACCGGGTCAGCGTCGGCGCGACCGATGCGCTCGTCCGCACCGCCGACGACCTCCAGTACACCCTGGGTGAGGGCCCCTGCCTCACAGCGTGGTCCACGCGGTCCCCGATCACCATCAGGGACACCAGTTCCGATCAGCGCTTCCCCGGCTGGAGTACCGAAGCTGCGAAGGCGGGAGTGCGGTCATGCCTGAGTGTCCCCCTCCTCCGCGGACGTGAGTCCATCGGCGCCATGAAGGTGTATTCGACAATGCCAGGGGTCTTCGACGATGCCGACCGCGCCCGGCTGGAGAACCTTGCCGTGGCCGCCGCTACCCTCCTCGGGCATGTGCAGACCACCGAGGCATCGACGCGCATCAGCAGTGAGCTTCGGGCGTCCCTGCGTTCGCGGGACCTGGTCGGGGTAGCGAAGGGAATTCTCATGCAGCGCGAGGGGCTCACCGAGTACGAGGCAGCCGTCGCACTGACCGCCCGCGCACGCGCCACGCGAGTCCCCTTCAGCCAGCTCACCGCGGATATCGTGAACGGACAGGGTGGCTCGGAGGAAAGTGAGGCACGGTGACCACCTTCCCGTTCGCGGAGCAACACCGGACTCTCATCAATGCTGCCATTGTTGAGTCCGGTTTTACCGTCGGTGAAGTGTGGTTGCGCTATTTCTCGCTCAGTGGCGAGGTCGACGAGTACGAGATCGAGGCGTACCTGGCAGGTCTCATACCCCTGCCGCCGCTCGAATGCGACCTGCTCGCCCTCGCCGTGAACGAACTGATCGACGACCTCCCGCCCAGGCAGCGTGCCCCGTTCTGCGACGACATGATCCGTGCCCATGCCGGACCGGCTGACGGTCCACCGGAGTAGTGCCGCGGGCGCAGGCGGCCCGGACATCCCCGGCCCGGGCCACGCCCCTCCGGCCCGTGCCCGTTCCGGCCACGGTGTCGGACCGACGACATACCCTCGTCGCATGGCAGAACGACCGGGGTGGCACGGCATCCCACCCAGCACGGACAGGTATATCCCTCCGCTCCAGCTCGGTACCCCCGAGGGCAACATCACCGAGGCGGTGCGTTCCCCTGCGCTCTGGGTGGAGCTGGACTATCCCGATGGCTCCACGAGGACCATGAAGGGTTTCGCCATGGCGTGGACAGGGTCCGCGGTCCTTGCGCAGTGGATCGAATACTCGCGTGCCCGGGAGGCGTGGGTGGACGCAGCGCGATGCCGACGTCGGGCGCTGACTCCCCGGACGCCGCACGCCGCCTGACCCGGACCCTTACGCCGCCGTCACGCTCGTAGAGTGGTGGCATGGACCGGACGACGTCGAACACTGATGCTTCGTCCGTCCTCGCGTCCGCCCGCCCGGCTCCCACCGGAACTGCGCTCCTCGTGGCACCCCGGGACGTCCTTCATGGCTAGGGCCGCCGGCTGGCACGGCCTGCCGCCGACGACACACCAGTTCGTCCCGCCGATCCAGCTCGAAGCGCCGACGAGTGGGATCACGGAGTCAACCTCCCCTGCCCCGGCCCTGTGGGTGGACCTCGAGTACCCGACGGGCTCCCGCCAGACGGTCCGTGGCTTCGCGATGGCCTGGACGTCGACGGCGGTGCTGGCGCAGTGGGTCGAATTCTCGATCGCCCGCGAGGCGTGGGTTCGTCCGGACCAGTGCACGCGGCGCGAGCTCCCGCGCCGTTCCGCTCCCGACGCGTGACAGGCACGGAAACCTCCTGAGCGATCGTTCCGGTGTGCTTTATTGCCCCTCCCGGGTTCTTCCCCTACACTCACGGTAAGCGTTTTCCGAAGCGCTAGGACCTATGCGAAATCGCCGGAACCAAGGAGTATCAATGTCAACGAGGACAATCGGGATCATCATGAACGGCGTCTCCGGACGCATGGGATACCGGCAGCATCTGGTCCGTTCCATCCTCGCGATCCGTGACCAGGGCGGGGTCCTCCTCTCGGACGGTACGCGCGTCCAGGTGGAGCCGATCCTGGTGGGCCGCAATGAGGCAAAGCTCGCCGAACTCGCGGCGAAGCACGGCATCGAGCATTACTCGACAGACCTGGACAGCGTCCTCGCGGACCCCACGTGGGAAATCTACGCCGACTTCCTGGTGACCAAGGCGCGCTCGGCCGCGATCCGCAAGGCCATCGCTGCCGGCAAGGCCATCTACACCGAGAAGCCCACCGCCGAGACGGCGTCCGATGCCCTCGAGCTGGCCAACCTCGCCGAAGCTGCCGGCATCAAGAACGGCGTGGTCCACGACAAGCTGTACCTGCCCGGCATGCAGAAGCTCAAGCGACTGATCGACTCCGGATTCTTCGGCCGGATCCTCTCCGTCCGAGGCGAGTTCGGCTACTGGGTCTTCGAGGGCGGCTGGCAGGATGCGCAGCGCCCCAGCTGGAACTACCGTACCGAGGACGGCGGCGGGATCGTCGTCGACATGTTCCCCCACTGGAGCTACGTGCTGGAGAACCTCTTCGGCAAGGTCGAGTCCGTGTACGCCCGCGCCGTGACGCACATCGACGAGCGCGTCGACGAACAGGGCCTGCCCTACCGCGCTACCGCCGACGATGCCGCGTACGCCGTGTTCGAACTCGAGGGCGGCATCGTGGCGCAGCTCAACTCGAGCTGGACGGTCCGCGTGAACCGCGAGGAGCTCGTGCAGTTCCAGGTCGACGGCACGCACGGCTCCGCCGTCGTCGGCCTGTTCGGCTGCAAGATCCAGCCCAGGAACGCCACCCCGAAGCCCGTGTGGAACCCCGACCTCGAGGACACCCACGACTACGACGCCGACTGGATCGACGTCCCCACCAACGAGGTGTTCGAGAACGGCTTCAAGACGCAATGGGAGGACTTCCTCCGCCACGTCCTCGAGGATGCACCGCACCCCTACGACTTCCTCGCCGGAGCCCGCGGGATGTACCTCGCCGAGCAGGGCCTCGAGAGCTCGCGTTCGGGGCGCCGGCTCGAGTTGGAGGACGTGCGCACCACTGCGCTCCCCCTCGAGGACGCGGTCACCCTGGCATGATCACGCTCGTCGATGCGGCGGGGACCACCTCCGCCGCCGAACTGAATCCCGCCCCGGCCTTCACCAGGCCGGTCGCGCCGCTCGCCAGCAGGACGGTGTACGCGGCCGCGCACGTAGTTCCGCGAACCACGTCGGACAACGTGCCGGGCGCCCCCGCCGACCTCGACTGGGACGCGACGCTCGCCTTCCGCCACCACCTCTGGTCCTGGGGCCTCGGCGTCGCCGATGCCATGGACACCGCCCAGCGGAACATGGGACTCGATCCCGCCGCGACGCGGGAGCTGATCTCGCGCAGCGCGGCGGAAGCCCGTTCCGTCGGTGGGGCCCTGGTGGTCGGAGTGAACACGGACCACGTGGATGACGCCGTCATCACGCTCGACGCCGTCATCGACGCCTACAAGGAGCAGCTGCACCTCACCGAGGACGCTGGAGCGTCCGTCGTCCTGATGGCCAGCCGGCACCTCGCGCGTGCCGCCCGGACGGCGGAGGACTACGAGCGCGTCTACTCCGAGGTGCTGGCCGCCGCTGGAGCTCCCGTGATCCTGCACTGGCTCGGCAGCGCCTTCGATCCCGAGCTCGGGACCTACTTCGGCTCGACCGACACGGAGGCGGCGTCGTCGACGCTGCTCAAGATCATCGCCAACTCCCCCGACAAGGTGGCCGGCGTCAAGATGAGCCTGCTGGATGCCGGGTCGGAACGTGCAGTCCGTTCGCAGCTCAATGCGCCCGTCAGGATGTTCACCGGAGACGACTTCAACTACGTGTCCCTCATCGGCGGCGACTCCTCGGGCTACTCCCACGCCCTGCTCGGCGCCTTCGCCGCCCTCGGACCGCACGGCTCGGCAGCGGTGCAGGCGCTCGACGCCGAGGACCACGATGCCTACCAGCGGATCCTCGGCCCCACCGAGGCGCTGTCCCGCCAGATCTTCGCCCGGCCCACGTTTTACTACAAGACGGGTGTGGCCTTCCTCAGCTGGCTCAACGGGCATCAGCCCGGTGTCGGGATGGTCGGCGGCCTGCATGCTGCCCGCAGCCTGCCGCACCTCTCGGAGATCGTTCGCCTCGCCAACGAGTGCGGCGCGCTCGAGCAGCCGGACCTCGCCCGCGAGCGCTGGCACGGTCTCCTGCGGGTCAGCGGGGTGGCGGCATGACGGCGCCGGATCCGCGCCTGTCCATCAACCAGGCCACCATCAAATACGCACCCCTCGCCGAGGCCCTGCATCTTACGGCCGGCGCCGGGATCACGAGCATCGGCCTCTGGCGGGATTCGGTCGAGGCCGCGTCGCTACCCGAGGCTGCACGACTCCTCGCCGGCTCGGGGCTCCGCTTTTCGAGCCTGTGCCGCGGCGGGTTCTTCACGGTCCCGGAGGGTCCGGCCCGCCGGGTGGCCATGGACGACAACCGGAGGGCCATCGAGGAGACCGCGCAGCTCGCTGCAGCAGGAGCCCCCGGCTCTGCGGCCGTACTCGTCATGGTGGCCGGCGGAATCCCGCAGGGTTCCAGGGACCTGGTCGGGGCACGCTCGATGGTCGAGGATGCCCTCGCCGAACTCGCGCCGGAGGCACAGGCGGCCGGCGTCAGGCTCGCCCTCGAACCACTGCACCCCATGTATGCGTCGGACCGCGCCGTCATCTCCACACTCGGGCAGGCACTCGACCTCGCCGCTCCCTTCGCTCCCGCGGTGGTCGGCGTCGTCGTCGACACCTTCCACGTCTGGTGGGACCCCGAGCTGACGAAGCAAATAGCCCGCGCAGGGCAGGAGGACCGCATCGCGAGCTACCAGGTCTGTGACTGGCAGACTCCCCTGCCTGCCGATGTGCTGCTGGCCCGCCACTACCCGGGCGACGGGGTCATCGACTTCGCGGCCATCACGGCGGACGTGCAGGAGGCCGGCTATCGGGGCGACATCGAGGTGGAGATCTTCAACCAGGAGATCTGGGACACGCCACCCGGTACGGCCATCGCAAGGACCATCGAAGGGTTCGGGTCAGCGGTCTCTCCGCACCTCCTCCAAGCGGGCGCTCGCCGGTAGCATCGGCCTATGGAATCTACCGAGGTCGTCCGGCGGTACTGGTCGTCGGTGTGGAGCAGGGACTGGCACGCCGTCGGGCAGACGCTCGCCGAGGACGTGGAGGTCTTCTGGCCCGTCACGCGCGAGATCATCCGCGGCCGGGACAACATGGTCGCCGTCAACTCCGAGCAACCCAATGGTTGGAGCATCGATGTCCTCTCCATCCATGACGCGGGCGACGTCGTGGTCTCCGAGGTCCAGGTGCCCCAGGAGGACGTAGGCATCTTCCGCGTCGTGTCCTTCTGGACCGTGGCCGACGACGTCATCACCTCTGGCCGCGAGTACTGGACGATGTACGGCGGCGAGGAAGGCCGCGACTGGCGCAGGAAATACGCCACGGTCGGCGATCCGCCTTCCTGACGGCCTTCCTGGCGATGCGCGGCACTGGCGGGACTCGATCTCAGACCATAAGCTAAGCATGCTGATGATGATGTGGTCAGCGACCGCACGCACAATCTGAGGGAGGCATGATGAGCACGAAGGTCGAAGAAACCGTTGTAGTGAATCTTCCAGTGACGACCGTGTACAACCAGTGGACGCAGTTCGAGGAATTCCCCCAGTTCATGGGCGGCATCAAGCAGATCACGCAGCTCAGCGACGACCGCCTGGAGTGGGTCGCGGAGATCGGCGGCATCCGGCGCCAGTGGGAGGCGAAAGTCCTCGAGCAGGTGCCCGACCGCAAGGTCTCGTGGGCTGCGACGGAAGGTGCAACCAACGCAGGCACCGTATCCTTCGAGGACCTCGGCGGAACCACCCGTGTCAATCTCGTCCTCGAGTACGAGCCCGAGGGACTCATCGAGAAGGTCGGCGACAAGTTGAACGTCGTCGAGAACCAGGCCAAGGCGGACCTGCAGAAGTTCAAGGAATTCATCGAGTCCGAAAGCTACGCCACCGGTGCGTGGCGCGGATCCGTCGCCGGCACGGCGGGAACCCCGACTGTGGATGATGCTGCGTCATCACGCGGTGACAGTGGCAAGGCCGGCGTCTCCGGCAAGGTCGCCGCAGGAGTGGGCGTCGCAGCGGCGGCCGCGGTTGCGGGCGTCGCCGCGGCAGCTGCCGGCAAAAAGCACGACGACGAGACCGTGGTCGAATCTGCCCCGGTCGAGACGGTGCCCGTGGTCGACTCCGCACCGGTGGTGCCGGAGTCCACGCCGATCATGGTGGACGACGACGTCATCGATGTCGATCCTGTTCCCGCCGTCGACGGCGTCCCGGGAACCGGCGTCCCCTCGGACAGCGCGGGGCTCCAGGACGACACATTCCTGGACGGCAACGCGACCGACCGCAGGGGCTCCCTCTAGCTCCACCTGGTGCAACGCAGTGGGCCGGATTCCCCGTGGATCCGGCCCACTGCCGTGGAATCCACCGTTCTCCCGAGCCGGAGGGCTGACATCGGGGTCGGACCCGCGGCCGCAGCCCGGTCAACAGATCTCATCGGGCATCCAGCTCAGTCGGGCATGGCCAACAACCTCCGCTTGTGCGCATTCAGCAGGACGTTCCGGATCAGGACATCCTCCAACGTGTTGTCTCGGAAGGAGGAGCGGCGGGCAGACCCGGCAGGGCGCTCGCGCTCCTGTTCCTCCCGCCTTTCGAGCTCGACGGAGACGCGGTCACAGTCGTCGGGTGTCTATGGCCCGTCGGGCCCCGGTTCGCCGGCGATGACGATGCGTGTGACGGGCAACGAGGGGTTCGGCCCGAAGGCGATGCCGCTCGGCAGCCCCCCGTTCAGTACGATCTGCGCACCAAGGGCTGCGACCATGGCGCCGTTGTCGGTGCAGAGCGACGGCGCCGGTACGGTCAGGGTGATGCCCGCGGCGGCGCAGCGCTCGGCAGCCACCTCGCGCAACCGCCGGTTCGCCGCCACCCCTCCCCCGAGCAGCAGGTTCGAGATGCCGTGCTCCTGACAGGCGAGGACGGCCTTCATGGTGATGATGTCCACCACGGCTTCCTGGAAGGACGCGGCGATATCGGCGACCGGAATCTCGAGTCCCGCGGCCTCGTACTGCTCCACGCTGCGCGCGACCGCGGTCTTGAGCCCACTGAAGGACCAGTCGTAGCGATGCGGTCCGGGCTCCTCCGCCGTACCCATGTACTTGGGTTGCGAGAGGCCGCGGGGGAAACGAATGGCCTTCGGGTCGCCCTCCCTGGCCAGACGATCGATGGCCGGGCCGCCCGGATAGCCGAGGCCGAGGATGCGCGCTGTCTTGTCATAGGCCTCGCCTGCGGCGTCGTCGATCGTGGACCCCAGCAACTCGACGTCGCTCGCGATGTTACCGACGCGGAGGATCTCCGTGTGCCCGCCTGAGACGAGGAGCGCGCCCAGATTCGGCGGCAGGCCGTCCGCGAAGGTCCCGCCGAGCATCCCGACGCCCACATGTGCCACGAGGTGGTTGATGGCATACAGCGGTTTGCCCGTGGCGACGGCGAGCGCCTTGGCGGCTGAGACACCGACCATCAGGGCTCCCGAGAGACCCGGACCGGCGGTGACGGCAAGGGCGTCGATCTCATCGAGGGTGACCCCGGCGTCGTCGAGCGCCGCCTGCAGGGTCGGCACGAAAGCTTCGAGGTGGGCACGCGAGGCGATCTCGGGAATGACGCCACCGAAGCGCACATGCTCGTCCATCGAGGAGGACACCGTATTGGTCAGCAGCTGCGTACCGCGGACGATGCCGACGCCGGTCTCATCACAGGAGGACTCGATCCCCAGGACCAGGGGCTGCATGGCTGTCATGGCGTGGTGCCTCCGCCGTCCGACAGGACACGTCGCATGACCCAGGCGTCCACGCCGTCGCGGTAGTAGGTCTTCCTCGTGTGGATCTTCTCGAAGCCGAACCTCGTGTACAGCTGCTGAGCGCGCGGGTTATCGGCACGGACCTCGAGCATCACGTTGTCGGCCCCACGGCGGCGGGCCTCATCGAGCAGTTCGGTGAGCATGGCCCGCCCGATGCCCTGACCCTCGAAGCGGGGAAGCACGCCGATGGTCTGGATGTCCGCCGTCGTGTCGATCACCATGACGCCCGCGTAGCCGACGGCCCGGCCATCGACCTCCGCCACGATGTACCGTCGCGTATCCGTCCGGGAGAACTCGGCGTAGAACATCTCGAGAGGCCAGGCGTCGGTCGGGAACAGCTCGTTCTCGAGCCGCCCGATCATCTCGATGTCCTCGAACGCGAGGTCCCGAAGCGTGAAGTTCACGCCGTCGCCCGCTTCCGTGGACCGGGGACCCTGGCATCGGAATCACGCAGGTACAGCGGCGTGGTGTCCGGCAGCGACTCGCCGGCGAGCAGGCGCGATCGGGCGACCCGACCGAGCGACACGGCGTCAGGGTCAGCGGCGGCGAACGCCTGGACCCCCTCGACGTCGTCCGGGTACAGGCTCGCAGCACGGCCCACCAGCGGCTGACCCTTCGGGAGGGTGCTCGCCGCGCCTACGTGTGGACCGCTCACCAGTTCCGGGAGCCGGCGGCCGGAGGAAGCGGGAGCTCGGTACGCCGCCCAGTAGACCTCTCCCCGGCGCGCGTCCGTGCCGACGAGGAAACCGCGCCCGTCCGCGACGGCGCCGCCCGCCACGGCGTCGTACGCCAGCGCCTCGAGGCTCATGACTCCGTGGAGCGGGACGCCCCACACGAAGCTGAGGGTCCTCGCGGTGACGAGTCCGGCGCGCAGGCCCGTGAACGGACCCGGTCCCACTCCGGCGACGACGGCATCGAGGTCGGAGCCCGAGACGCCGGCGTCGGCGAGGATGCGCTGCACGGCCGGAGCGAGGACCTCGGCATGCGAGCGGGTGTCGGCACTGCTGAACCGGCCGACGACGACGTCGTCGTGCAGGAGCGCGACAGTGGCCGCGGCGGAGGTGTCGAGGGCGAGGAGAAGCACCGGTCCAGCCTAGTCGAGCGCCAGTGCCGGCTGCCGTCCGAACCAGCGCGGACCGAACCCTGAGAGGGTGACGCTGCGTACCTCGTCCTCGCCGTCGTCGTCGAACGTAGTGGTCAGGGCAGCGGGAAGACCCCCTGAACCGCCACCGAGGGGACGCCCTATGTCGATGTGGAGCCGGCTTTCGCTCAGGTGCTCCACCCGGCCCCTTCCCCACTCGACGACGGTGACGTTGGCCGCCATGGTTGCCTCGAGGTCGAGATCGTCCACGGCGGCAGCGCTCTCCAGCCGGTAGGCGTCGACGTGGACGAGGCCCGGTCCGCCGCCCACCGCCGAATGCTGGCGCACGAGCACGAAAGTGGGCGAGATGATCCGGTCCGCGACGAAGAGCCCCCGCCCGAGTCCCTGCGTGAACGTCGTCTTGCCGGCGCCCAGCTCACCGGACAGCACCAGCAGGTCACCCGGCCGGAGATGCACCGCCAGCTTCCCGGCGAGAAGCTGCAGCTGCGCGGCCGAGCGGACCTCGAACGCGGCGCTCCACTCAGGCGTATCCATCAGCGGATTCCTCCCGTGGTGCCTCGAGGTACACCCTCTCCACGCGGTCGCTGATCCGGGTGACGATCTCGTAGTTGATCGTCTGGGCAGCGGCAGCCCAATCCTCGACGGCAGGCGAGTCCGCTGCGCCGAACAGCACCGCGCGCTTCCCCAGCGGACTGTCCGGGGTATCGACCAGGCCCGTGGTCCCGAAGTCGATCACGAGCTGGTCCATCGCGATCCGCCCGACCACGGGATGGATGCGGTTGCCGACGAGGACCGGCGCTCCCGTCGCGATGCGGGGCACGCCGTCACCGTAGCCGACCGGGATCAGCCCGAGCGTCGTCGGCTTGTGCGTCCGGTAGGCGTACCCGTAGGACACGCCTTGCCCCGCGGGCACCTCCTTGCAGTTCGAGACGACGGTGCTGAAGGTCATCACGGGTTGCAGGCCCAGATCGGCGGAGCCCTGGTCCGAGAAGGGTGAGAGTCCGTAGATGCCGAGTCCCACACGCACGAGGTCGAAGTGGCAGTCGGGGCGGGAGAAGGTGGCCGGGGTATTCGCGAGGTGCCTCACTTCGACGTCGATCCCCGCGCTCTCCGCGGCGGCGACCGCCTCGCGGAAGGCCTGCACCTGCAGGTCGGTTTCGGGCCGCGCGGGCTCGTCGGCGACGGCCAGGTGCGAGAAGATCCCTACGACGCGGATCAGCCCCGCCTCCTGGTACTCCACGGCCCGGGCCAGCAGGGCGTCCCACCTGTCCGGTGGGCAGCCGTTCCGTCCGAGGCCCGTGTCGATCTTCAGGTGCACGATGGCTGGCCGCTCCAACTCGCGCGCCGAGGCGACGACGTGCTCCAGTTCCCAGCCGGAGATGCCGAGGTCCAGACCATGCTCGACGCCGGCCGTGAAGTCCGTGCCCGAGGTGTGCAGCCAGGCGAGGATGGGTGCCTCGATGCCGGCCTTCCTCAACGCGACGCCCTCGCTGACATGGGCGACCCCGAGCCAGGCCGCTCCGGCCTCGACGGCGGCGCGTGCGACCGGCACGGCTCCGTGCCCGTATGCGTCCGCCTTGACGACGGCCATGACGCGGGCAGGGTGCGCGACATCGCGCAGGTGCCGGATGTTGTGCCGCAGGGCGTCGAGGTCGATCTCTGCAGCACGCTCGGGGAAAGTCACCCCGCCATTCTGCCAGCTTGCCCCCTGCCCGCCCGGACAGGCCGTCGGCTTGCGCGGACCCGGACCGACCGGAAGGATCGACGACGTGTTCGATTCCCCGACCCCTCCGTCCGGCTGCGTCCTGCCGGCAGACGACGGGCGGCCGTGCGGCCGCGTCCTCGGTGACGCCCCCTTCGCGCTCTGTGCGGCGCATGTGGCCCTGGTGGCCGAATGGTCGGACGCGCTCTGGGGAACCACGGACCTGCTACCCAGCCCCTGTCGGGCCTGCGGCTCGAGGCTCGGTGTCCGGTATCCGTCCGGCTGGGCCTGCGCGGCCTGCGAGTGGCGCGTCGGCGACATCCTCGACGACGGCCTCCCCCCGCCGCGCGTCGACGTCGTCTACTACCTCCGCTTCCGGGACCGCATCAAGATCGGTACGACGGCGAACCCGCGACAGCGCCTGGCGAAGATCTGGCACGACGAGCTCCTGGCGTTCGAACGCGGCGACCGGCTGGTGGAACACCGTCGGCACGTCCAGTTCGCGGACTCCCGCCTCGATCGGTCGGAGTGGTTCACCGTGACACCGGAGCTCGTGGAGCATGTTCGGCGCCTCTCCGCGGGCGTCGACGATCCGTGGGCGCTGTACGCGCGATGGCTCGGCGAAGCAGCGGCGCTGCGTGGCTGAGGCACTTTCCTCCCCCGTGGATCGGGGCCGCTATGCCTGGTGGCCCTGAGCACCAAGATGTCGCTAGGCGAAGTCGGTTTTGTTGATGAGGCCGTGGACGCCCACGGTCCTGTCCACGACCTGGGATACTGCGAAGTCCGCGGCGGCGGAAAGATAGGCGTACGCGATGGCGCGGTCCATCCCTCGATCATTCTGGAGGAAGTCCAGGGCATTGATGATGGCCCGCCGCATGGCCACGTTCAGGTCCCCGGTGACTCCTCCCCCAGCGAGACCGTCCGGATCGGAGAGCCCGATCGGTATCCATGCGTCCTTCGTCTCGCCGAAGGGGTACGTATAGGCAACCGAAGGAGCATCTCCTGATCCGGGCTTGCACACGGTGAGCCGGAACGTGCCGCGTAGTGAACCTTCCATTGCAGTCAGAGCGACTTCGCCGTCACCCATGCCCATATGCGGGTCACCCACGTAGAACAGCGCCCCGTCTGCCTTCACTGGTAGGTAGAAAGTGGATCCGGGGCCCAGGTGGCGGATGTCGATATTGCCTCCGCCGAGCGTGGGCGGTACAGAATTGGCTTCCGGTGATGTCAGTCCATCGGACTCGGCGAACGCGACACCCATCATTCCCAGGAAGGGACGTAGGGCGAACCTCACTTTCATGTCGCCACTGGTCATCACTGCCTTGCCGTCTTCGATGGCCGTGAACACCGAAACGTTCCCGTAGTCCGAGGGGATACCTGATGCCCTGTTGTCAGTAGTGACGGGAGGCATCACTTCCTCGAGGGTGATGCCCGCCGGTGGTAGGACGTCCGGTTGCACGGCAAGGCCACCTTTGCCGTGCCTGCTGGATACCACGCCGTATGGCACGCGTGGAATTGCTTCGAGGGTCTCGATCTTCAGGACATCACCTGGTTCCGCTCCCTCGACTGCTACCGGGCCGGTGACGATATGGGGGCCGTCCTTGTCGAAGTTCCTGGGCGTCCTGTTGTACTCGGCCGCGATGCTCACGGCGTCCTGGAGGATGCTGCTTTCCGGCACACCGAGCCCACCGAAGTACTCGAGCGGGTTTCGTCCCTGGTCTTCGAGGATCCCCTCGTGGGACAACGCATCGATCGTGACGGTCTGCCCTGAGGGGATCGACAGCACCGGAGTGGCATGCACCGTAGGTACATACCCCCACAGGACGTCCTCCGGGGTCGACGCCAGGTACGCGTCGCCGGAGATGGTTCCACTGTTGGGTTGAAGGATCTCCCCGAACCCGCCCGACGGCGTGCTCCCCGCGGCCCCTGACGCGGTCCCCGCAGCTGAGGCGGTCCCCGAACCGCCGGGCGCCGCCGCCTGCGTACTGGTGCACCCCGTCGCCGCCGTCAGCGTCCCGAACGCCGCGACAACCCCCATGAACCTGCGCCTGCCAAGACCACTGACCAGGGTCTCCGCTGCATCCCGACCGAAATTGTCACTCACGATGATCTCCTCCACGCGCGTTGAAGAGTCGACCGTACCGAGTGCTCATTTCCTGAGGATTTCGGCCAGAAGTCCGAAAGGACCCAAGCGGTGAAGCCCTCGGTGTTGTGGGAGCCTCGAGCAGAGTGGCCGGACTGATGGACCGGGCTGCAATCACAGCTGCAGTCGGTGCATCACCCTTCCACCGTTTCCTTCACCGGGACGATGGCGAGTCGGCCATGACGCGTGGGGTTATAGCTGCAGCGATGCTTACCGCGGCCTGACCACAGACCGCCGAGAAACATTCACAGAAGGTTATTCGAGTCCACAGATCACCGGTAACCGCCGTGACAACATCGGATCCATGCCTCGCAGTCGGATATCTACTGTCAGGCACAATTCTTGGGACTTCCGTCCCTCTGTCCAGGCGTTCATGCGCTTCTACGAATGAGCGAATGAGGATCTCTGCATCTGCGTCAGTCCACCGGAGGTCCGGCTGGGCGTCGTCCACCTGGAAGTCGAGCCCCGCGTACTTGTTCGTCTCAACTTCCACGTCGTAGTCGGTTCGACTGGAGGGGGGCTCCAGGCCAAGTTGTGTCCTAGCGTCGGGGTCCTCAAATCTCCAGGCACAAACTGATGACTCTGCATTGGACGCAGCGTCGGGTGTGTCGACGAAAACAGCCGCACCGAATTCACCGACACCTGCCGCATTGGCTATCAGCTCGCCGAAGATATCGCTGCACAGGGTGGGAAACGGTCCGTCGGACGAGACGTACTCGACCGACGGCGATGTCGTTTGTGCTGCGGCAGTGGCTGGGAGCGGGACCTGGATCGAGTCGGACGTGGCTATCGGCGAGGTGTCCGGGTTCACCCCGGGTCCGCTGGAGCATCCCGCTAAAGCCACGGCGACCAACGTTGCTGGAAGGAGATGCCGTGCGGTTGCGAACATACCCACAGAACGTTCCAAGGTCCCCCACCTCCGCTGATGTCCCAGATAGTACACCTACCCCATTGGGGACTCTGCAGCTTCCAGCGTCGGGCGGCGCACCTCCAGGTGGCATGCGCCTGAACGACCCCCGGCAGGACCGCGGCGAAGCGTGCGGCCTCAGCGTGAAGGTCCGCTACGCACTTACTGCCGTCTAATCGACGCCCGGCTCCTCGACCTCACCGAGGTACTGGATGGTCAGAACCGGACTGTCCGTCCCGTCGGTCCCGGCGACCAGTGCGACGTAGACCTGCTCTCCCTCGAAACCGGATGCGACGTAGTCGTAGCTCTTCCAGGCAGGGTGTTCGGCGGCGCCGTGCCAGGCGATGTGCAGCAGCAGGTCCACCCACCCGGTATCAGCCGGCAGGCCCGTGAACCCCAGGGAGTCGATAACGGTCTTCTCGACGGCTACCGGGCACAGGAAGTACCTGCTGGAGGCGTAGGGGCTGATGTCTACCAGGGTCCCGTCCTCCAGCGCCTGGCGCCGATGCGCTCCCGCGTACTTCTCCGGCACCTCGCTGGTGACCTGATGCTCCAGCAGGTCGACCTGTTCGGTCGTGGGCATCCCTTCCGGATACAGGTACGCGTTCACGCGCGACGCCGGGTCGTAGGGTACGAACCATGCCGGCGCCTCAGGATCCTGACCGTCCGGGGCAGAAAAGTATGTCTCCTCCAGCACTGTGCCGTCGCCAAGCAGACCGATGGTCATCCGGTCGAGGTTCACTGCGCCCAGGTTCGTGTCGTATTCGGCGTCGGCGTGCCGAATACCCTTCCTGGCGAAGCAATAGGCAGCAAGTTCATGGGCGAAGGTGCGGGGGCTGTCCCATCCGAGTTCGAACTCCGCGGCCACCTCGGCCGCTACGACCGCGAATCGCTGCATGAAGTCAGCTGTGTAATGGCGCCGGTACGCCGAGGGCAGCATGGACACCACGTTCGCCCCGGCCGAGGTGATGTACCCCTGCACGTCCGTGCCGGCGGCCTCGATCGTGCGCAGGGCGAAGATGTCGTCGAAGATCCCGGACAGGACGATGGGTACCGACTGCCGTAGCGCTCCGCGGAGGAGTTGCGCGAGTACCAAAGCTTTCAGGCGGTCCTCGGGTGAGTCGTAGTTCGACGCCGGCAGCTGGCCGTCCTCGTCGAGCTGCATCCGGCCGATGCACGCGCCCTGCAGTTCGGGGCCGCCGAAGTAGCCGAACAGGCTCAGATCGATACCCTCGAGCTTCCGGCCCTCGTTGATCAGCTCGATCTGCTGGGGCGTCAGGTTCTGCGGGTCGATACTCGGCGTCACTGTGCTCCTTGATCTGCGGTGGCGCCAGACTAACAGCCGGGACCCATCATGGTGCGCGCGTTGATTCGGCTATCACCTGATACTGGGGAGGGTGTCCGGTGCGGGAAGCCGAGGAGCCAAGATTAGTAGTTGAAGTGCGTGGTCACGGGGGCTGGTTGTCCGATGGATGCCAGAATGCTAGCGGCGAGGTCACGCAGTTTCATGTTCCGGGTCGATGACGCCGAGCGCAGGATGTCCATAGCCTGGTCGTGGCTGCACCGGTTCTGCGCCATGATCGCCCCGGCGGCCAGGTCGATAGTGGTGCGTGAGGTCATCGCTGCTTCAAGGTTCCTCGTGGCGTCGGTGAGTATCGCGATGCGCACTGCCAGGCGCAGCGACTTCGAGGCGTCCCGGGCGATACCTTCCGCAACAGAGATTCCCTTCTCATCGAAGGCGTCCGGTTCCGTGGAGTAGAAGTCCAGGCCGGCACTTGCGCCGTCGTCGAGCCGGACAGGGATTCCCAGCGCAGAGCGAATACTGAATGAGGCGATAGCCCGGCGGTACTCGGGAAACTCGGACTCTGTGAGGAAGTCCCGGATGTGGACCGTGTAGTCCTCCCGGGCGGCGCGCAGGCAGGGCCCGTCATCGAAACCGTACTGGACCTCGTCCATCTGGCGGGCCCTCTCGCTGCTGCTGGCAACGGTGACTTTCGATCGGGGGCGAAGCAGAGTGATACCGCAGAACACCTCACCGTGAGACCCGGAGAACGCCGAAGCCGCGATTTCTGTCAGCCCTGTCAGGAACTCCTTGACGTCCTGGCTATCCAGGACCACGTCCTGCAACACGGCAGCAAGCGGTTCATCTTCGGTTTCCCGGCCAAGCTCTTGTTCATCAGGCATAAACAGGCACCCTACATCAGGCCAGAACGACGAAGTTTCCCCGACAGTCCCTTGAGATATTGCCTGGTCCTTGGTGGGCCGACACCGATAGCCACTAGGACGGCAGCGGGAGAGTACGCCGGCTCTCAGTGATGAAGTGGCTGCCAACGCCGCGCTTTTTGCCGAGGACGCGTGCAGCGGGTCGGTGAGGACTAAGCCGGAGCTGCGAGTTGCCAGTTCACCCCGAAGCGATCCTGTACCCAGCCGAAGGGCCCGAAGCCGTAGTCACCGAGCGGCATGTGCTCGCGACCCTCAACTGCCAACGCAGTGAAGAGTCTCTGCTGCTCATCGATCGAGGGGCAGTCGATCCACAGGGAGATAGCAGGACTGAAGTTCCACTCATGAGTGATCGCACTGTCGCTGCAGCGGAACTTCTGGCCGGCCACTATGAACTCGGCAAGAAAGATCGTGCCCTCATCCCCGTAGTCACCGGGTCCGCGACGTTGCTCGAAAAGGATCTGGCCGTCGTCGAATAGTTCCACGTACATGGTCATTGCTTCAGCAGCGCTACTACCGGTGGCAGGTTGGAAGGTCAGAAATGGTGTCGCCTGCATCGTCTTGGTCTCCGATCATCGAGATAGTGGTCAAATCATGTAGCTGGTGAGGTCAACCCCGGTACCGCCTGCGCCGTCGGAAACGATGGTTGCGCCATCGACGAGCACCGAGGTCGACGCAGCCTGGTCCGGGAGGCTCGGTAGCATCACGATTGGGCGGCGTCGTGCACGAGTATGGCGATCTGCACCCGGCTGGTGACGTCCAGTTTGGTGAACAGGCGTGAGACGTGGGCTTTGACTGTCGCCTCGCTCATGAACAGGGTCGCAGCCACCTCGGCATTGGAGGCACCGGCCCCGATCGCGGCGGCAACCTCACGTTCTCGCTCGGTGAGCAGGGTAAGCCGATGCGCGGCCATCCGGTGGCGTTCTGACGCCGCGGCGTCGTTGAAGTGGGAGAGCAGCGTACGGGTGACGGACGGTGAAAGGATCGCCTCGCCGGAGGCGACGAGGCGCACGGCATTGATGATGTCGGCGGGCGGAGTGTCCTTGACCAGGAACCCGCTTGCCCCGGCCCGAAGCGCGTTCATCACCTGCTCGTCGGCTTGGAAGGTGGTCAGCACGATCACCTGCGGCGGTGGGTCGAGCCGGCGCAACTCGGCCGTGGCGGTAATACCGTCCATCTCGGCCATACGGATATCCATCAGCACCACATGGGGCCGGTGCTCGCGCACCGCCGCCGCGGCGCGGACGCCGTCGTCCGCTTCACCTACGACCTGAACATCCTCGGCCGACGACAGAATCATCCGCAATCCAGCACGCACCAGCGGGTCGTCGTCGACCAGAAGTACCTTCACCGTCACCATCGCAGCTCGGCGTCCACCACGAAGTCCCCTGAGCCGTCGGGGCCGTGCACGAGGGTGCCGCCGGCCAGTGCGACTCGTTCCTGAAGCCCGAGCAGACCGGCACCCGCACCTGGCAGTACCGGTCCGGCGTGGGCGTGGAGCGGCTCGCGGTTGCGGATGCTCACATGCAGGCCGGCACCAGGTGCACCGGTGACCCGCACCGTCGTGGCAGTGCCATTGGCGTGCTTGCCGATGTTGGTGAGTGACTCCTGCACGATACGAAAGGCATCGCGTCCCAGTCCGCTCGGGGCCATCTCGGGGTGTTCGACGTGCATCTGGAAGTCGATGTTCGCGCCGGCTCGGCGGGATTCCTCGACGAGGCGCCGTATGTCGGACAGGGTCGGCTGTGGAGCGGGTGGCCCCGACTGCTGGCCGGGTTCTTCCCGGAGCAGTCCAATGACATCGCGTAACTCCTCGAGCGCCTGGCGGGCGGTGGAGCGCAACAACTCGGCGGTCTCGCGGATCTTCGCCGGTGGCAGGTCGGGCCGGACCTCCAGCGCACCAGCGTGCAATGCCAGCAGGGAGATGCGGTGGGCGAGTACGTCGTGCATCTCTCTAGCGATCCGGGTGCGTTCCGCCATTCGCGCGGTGTCTTCATGCAGACGCTGATCGGCTTCCGCCCGCAAGGCACGCTCCTGCAGGGTGAGGAGAAGCTGCCGTCGGGCCCGGATGAACATGCCCCACGCGGTAACTGCGAGGGCCAGTGGAGTGACCTGCAAGAACACCGTCAGGGGGTCGGTGGTAGGGCTGTAGGCGGCGAAGAGCAGAAGGGACGGGATCCACAGCACAACAACGAGAAGCGACGACCGGACCGGGCGATGCACCGCGAGGGAGGACAACGCCAGGAGCCCTGCTGGCGTTGCAGAACTCGAGAACGTCCCCAACAGGAGACAGATGAGCGCGACGGCGAGCGCCCAACGCCGCCGCCACCACAATGAGACGCAGGCCAGCGCTCCACAGGAAACGTCGACGGCAACCTGCATCGCTGACAACGTCACGGCGCTGTCGCGCAGATCCGGGCTCAAGAAGAGCGCCCCCAGCACGGCGCCGACACAACAGGCGACGGCGTCGACGGCCCTGTCCCGGCCGGTCCGTACGCCGGTCGAGTCCAAGTGGGGCAGCGTGCTCGGGGCCAGCAGTGACGCCGGCCGCACGAGCTCGACCCACAAACGGGGCGGCGACTCGGACATGAGCCCACATTAGAGGCTCCTTGGCGGGAACAACAGCGACCAACGTCGATGCGACGGCGACGAAAGGCGGTACCAGCTGGGTCCATGAGCCGTCCTTTCGGACGAGGAGTCCTAGCCTGCCGGCCGATGTGCGGTGCCCTCCCCTTCAGCCACCGTTGAGCCATGAACACAACAGCTGGTCGAGGGCCGGCTACCTCAGCCGGCACAAAGGCGTTTCGAAACCGTGGACGGTGACCCAGCAACTCCCCGCGCCACATCGGCCGATCGAACAGAATCAATCAAAGGAACATGAACATGTCACTGCATGCCGCAACCCCACGCCAGACCGACCGCCATCCCGGAGCCCCGATTTCCGGAATGGAGCGACCCACCGAGGCTGAGTTGCCTACCTTCCGCTTGCACATGATGCGTGGCGGCTACCTCCTCATGGCAGTAGGCCTCATCATCGTCAAATGGCCACTCCTCCTCCAGGCCGCGTCGTTGCCCCTGATGGACGGCGTAGTCCTCTGCCTTTTGACGGCCATGTCGCTCCTGGCACTCCTGGGCCTCAGATATCCCATCAAGATGCTGCCGATTCTCTTGTTCGAGGTGATCTGGAAAGTGCTCTGGCTGGGCCTCGTAGCCCTGCCCCACCTCATTGCCAACGACATGAATAAAGCCACTGCCGACATGCTCTTCAGCATTCTCTTCGTCTCCGCCATCCTGGTTGTCACTCCCTGGGACTACGTCTGGAAGCACTATGTGAAGGCACATGGAGACAGCTGGGGTCGAACCGCCTTGCGCCGCGGGTCGAGCCACTCGCCCAGGTAAATGAAGAGGCGCTTCCACTCAGCCCTTGTCGCCCGTCCTGGTTCAGGCTGGGATGACGATGACCTTCCCTGAGATGCGACCGGTGCTGGCCTCGGCATGGAGGGCGGGCAATTCCGCGAGCGGGATCCGGCGTGTCACCTCGACGGTGAGTGCGCCGTCGTCGACGAGGGACACCAGCTGAGCGAGCCGGTCACGGTTGGGCAGGACGAACACCGTCCGCGCTTGCACCCCTCTGGTGTCGTCGCCGGGCGTGGTCATGAACGCTGTGGTACTCACGACGATCCCGCCGTCGCGCACGGCGGCGACGTACTCGGTGAATTGCTCCGGATCGATCGGTGCAAGGTTCAACAGCACGTCGACCTGCCCGTCGAGGGCGCCGAGCAGGTCCGTATCGGTGTGGTCGACGATCTGGTCCGCGCCGGCTGCGCGGACGGCATCGATGCTGCGCGGGCTGGCCGTGGCGATGACGTGCACATCTGCTCTTTTGGCGAGTTGAATGGCGTATTTACCTACGACGCCGCCGGCGCCGACGATCAGGACCCGCTGGCCCGCCTCGAGCTCGCCCTCGTCGAACAGCGCCTGCCATGCAGTCAGTGCTACAGAGGGCAGCGCCGCTGCATCGGCCAGCGGGATACTCGTCGGGGCTGGGACAACAGCGTTCGCCGGTGCTACGACGTACTCGGCTGCTCCGCCGTCGCGCTCCATCGGCAGGAAGGCGATCACCGGGGCGCCAATCGTGAGCCCATCCACGCCCGCGCCCACTGCGTCGATGGTGCCTGAGACGTCGTAGCCCGGCACGTGTGGCAGCTCGATCGGGATCGGAAGGAATCCGCCTCGCATGCCGTTGTCGGCCGCGTTGAACGCGGACGCCTCAATGCGCAGTCGTACCCGCCCGGCAGCCGGAGCGGGCTGCTCGATCTCGCCGTACTGGAGAACCTCGGGTCCGCCGATTTCCTGGAACTGAATTGCTTTCATGGTCTTTCCCTTCGTTAGGTGCTTCAAATTCGAAGCAGATAAGAAAAGCGTACACCACTTCAAGTTCGAAGCAACCCCCTATGATTGAACGATGACTGAACAGCCTGCTTCCCTGACGCCGACACAACTGAGCGCCTATTTCGCCCTGACGGAAGTAAGCAGCCTCCTGCGCCCCGCGGTGGAGAAACAGCTTCGAGATGTCGGCGCCCTGAGTTACGTCCAGTTCCAGCTCCTGGCACGCCTGGGCGACGCCGTCGACGGCCGCTCGCGTATGACCGACCTCGCCGACGGGGTGGTCTACAGCCGCAGCGGCCTGACCTACCAGGCCCAATCGCTCGAGGAGCGGGGTCTGATCACCCGCTCCCCCTCGCCCGACGATGAACGCAGCACCATCGTCGCCATCACCGCTGCAGGCAGGGCCGTACTCCAGGCGGTATTCCCCGGGCATATCGAAGCCGTCCGCGGACTGCTCTTCACCCCTCTCAGCGACGACGACGCCAGCGACCTTGCTCGCATCCTCGGTCGAGTCAGCGCCCACCTGCGAGCAGCTCCACCGCGCTCAGCGGCCCGCCGGCGGAAGACATGATCCCTGCGGCAGCCGGGAATGAACGAGCGGGGTGAGCAGACCTGCATGTCGCCGCCGTCGGCCTCGGCCGATGTCGAGGATGCTGGTGCCTTGCTTCCGGTCTCCGCTCGCGGCAGCAGAAGTTCCGCACCTGACCCGTTGACCGACCCGCCTACCTGCACAACACCCGCCCGCAAGCGCGCTGGTTCCGGCTAGGACTGTTGGGGCGGCCAGCCCAGCGGTAGCGGCCCGTCCATGGTCCCCCGCTCGGTATCTGCCAGTGCTGACCAACCCTGTGCTGCTTGCTGTGTGCGGAACGCGCCTTTTGCCAGACGAAGGCCGACGTCGGAATGGCTCATCCCGGGCGCTCCGCCCCGCCGGGTGGACGCGCGGACATTCCGCCGCTTGTCGGCGAAACCACCTCCGCGGAAGACCCGGTAGTTCCCGTACCGCGCTGGGTCGAGGAAATCCCAGCACCACTCCCAGACGTTCCCGAGAGTGTCGTGCAGCCCGAAAGCGTTGGCCTGCCGCAACCCGACCGTCTGAGGTTCTTCCACCCGATCATCGGCAGTCCATGCAATGAGCTCGAGTGGCCCGTAGTGCGGCCCATCGGTACCAGCACGGCAGGCATATTCCCACTGGGCTTCCGTCGGCAACCGGTACCCGGAAGCGCCGGTCTGCCATGTCGCACTGCCCTCATCCAGTACGTAGGCAGGTTCGAGCCCATCCATCATCGATCCCGTGTTGCAGAACCGGATCGCGTCCATCCAACTCAGGTCCACCACGGGCGAGAAGACAGCCGATTCACCAGGGCCCATTACCTGCGCGTACTGATCCCTGCTGACCGGAACGACACCCAGCTCGAATGGCTCGAGCTCCACGGACCAGTGGCGTCGGCGCCGTGCGTCATGCAACTCCACTTGCCCCGCCGGCAGCAGACGAAAATCGGGAGCAGTCATTCCGCAATGCTCCACGGAGTACGACAGCACGACAAGCCACCGATCAGCCCACACCAGAACCTGTTCGATGAGGGATCCTTCTGCGGGACGGAGCAGGCAATCAATTCGCGGTGAACCGGGTGAATGCCCAATTTTGAAGCTCGGGGTCGCGTGCGGCTTGAACCGATGGCTGCCTGCGAGTACGGGGTGAGCCGGGAACCTGTCTTCGGTGTTCCTTCGCTGTTCCTTCGCGGGTATAGCCTGCTCCGGTTTAGTCCTGGTGATCAGAATCGATACAGAAGCACCGGAACCCGCTGGGGGGACCGGGAACACCACCGGCACGTCTCACGGAAAAAGGTCTCATCATGGCACGCATCTCCCGCACCTCCGGCCTCTCGATGAAGACCACGTCCGGTAAGGTCTTCGCGTCCGTCGCGTTGCTCGGCGTGGCAGCATCAGTGGCGGGCCTTGGCACTTACGGTTCCTTCACCTCGACGACGTCCGCCAGCGAGATGGTCACCGCCGGCACGGTCGACGTCCGGCTCGGTGCTGCGGGCACGGACGCGAATCGCCTCACCATCGCCGCTACCGGCGTTGTGCCGGGCGACACGATCCAGCGCGCCGCGACGCTCACCAACGCGGGCAACCAGAACTTCGGTGGCGTGACCCTGAGCACCACCGCTACCGGTACGGCCTCGAAGCTCACCAGCGACCCGGTGAACGGCCTTCAGGTCGCCGTCGACGCATGTAGCCTCCCCTGGACCGAGACCGGCACCGCGCCTGCCTACACCTACACCTGCTCCGGCTCCGTCTCTTCGGTCCTGCCGTCCCGCGCGATCATCGGCACGGATATCGTTCTTTCGAGCCTGCAATCGATCACGACGTCGAGTGCTGACTACCTGCGCGTGACTGCCACGCTGCCTACGGCTGCGGACAATTCGTTCCAGGGTTTGACGAGCAGCGTGAACTTCGCGTTCACCGCCACCCAGCGTGCAGCCACCAGCCGCTGACCTCTGTCAGTCACCGCGTAGGTCACCGCAGGTGTTCCTCCGGAGAGATTGCGGTGCTCCACCGATGATCGGTTCATCACGCGAAAGGACGGAGAGGGCGGCGGCGCTGACGGATGATGCGCCGGTCACCGACGGGCTGGCGGGACAACAGCGGTCCGGACCCAGGGTGACGCAAACGAGGCAGTGGAGCCGTGACTCGCAACTCTTGAGCGTGACTACATGCAGGAGGATGTGCCCTCAACCCGCCCCACCTTCATGCACACCTTCCACCGGCCGTCCCCCATGTTGAATCTTGAGGGAAACTTCGAGTCCTGCTCGGCGTCCGAGCCGCTCTCACCCATGAGACTGGAGGGTATGACCACGTCCGGCGCCTCGACCAGTGACAGAACCAGGGGACGAGCACGCTCGCCGTGGTCTGCAGGGCGTCGCTGGTTCACCATCATCCTGGTATCGGTGACAGCACTTATCGGTGGACCCGCACTCGCGCAGGCTTCCTTTATCAACACCGCCAACGCCGTGGCGACGGTGGGAACCTATGAAATTCCCGCGTCGGCGTCCCTGTCAACCTCAGTTGACTGCACCAAACGAGCCAATGAACGCACGATGACCATCACCATCACAGGCTTCGCCCGCGTCGATAAAGCCACCTCCTACACACTTACCTTGAGCGAGTCCGGCACGAACTCCGCGCCCACGACGATGCACCTCACCGCGACTCAGACCACCGCGACAATCAGGCAGACCACAACCCCATCCGCATCCGGCAGATTCACCCTCAACCTCACCGCGCGAGTAGGGACATGGGTCAGCAACACATCCCTCACCCAGACCCTCACCTGCCCCTGACCCCGCTTTCTCCAGGTGCACGCTCGCAATGCTCGACGACGAACTGCCATCAGGAGGCCTCGCAGCCCCGGCACCCTACGGCTGCGCGGCCCAAGGTCATGCCGGGACGGTGAGCCCCTGCAGCCAGGTTCGCCAGGCAGGTTCTTCGCGCCGCACGTAGTCCTCCGCGTCGGCGGAGAACAGGTACGCCCGCACGCCCGCCGTCGCCGTGCTGTCGCCCTCGGCATAAGCGAAGATGCTCAGCATCCCGGGCACCGGCGCTGTGAGCCGGACCAGCGTCTGCCGCTCGGCAACACGCTCGACCCTGCCGGTAGCGCCGCGCACCTCGACCGCCTCACCCACGGCGCCCAGCCCAAGCGCATTGCTCAGGGTCGCCCAGATCGCCTGCGCGTCGCCGGGGTGAGAGGCCGTGGCCTCGAGCAGTGTGGCCTCCTGACCGGGGAAGTGCGAGAGGTAAAGGCGCAGGTTGTCGAAGAACGGTATCCAGTTGGGGCCCATGTCCTCCCAGAACTCCGACTCCCAGGCGGCACCGGTTCCAAAACCGCTGCTGGTAACGCGCACGACGCAGGTGCCGCCGGATTGCGCCTCGACGAGGAACTCCGACGTGAGGGGGCTGAGCGCTTCCGGGTCCTTGCCCATGAGAGCGGCCCAGTCCTCCTCGTAGACGAGACGGCGCGGAGGATCCCAGCCAGTGACCTGGCCGTCCGAACCCATCTCAGGACCCATGGTGAAGTGCAGGGAGCCACCCTCGCGCTCCTCCATCTCGGTCGGCAGGAACCAGGCGCTCATGCCCTTGGCGGTGGCGATGGCCTGCCAGACCTGTTCCGGGGTCCCGGGGACCTCGACGCTGAATTCCAGGCGGTACGGGACGTTCGGGATAGTACTCATCGGTTCTCCTCAACAAGGGGGTGTGCGGCGACGACGAGCCGGTGTGGGCGCCCGTCGTCATGGTGGTAGCGAGCGGCCAGGTCGAGCACCGCGGCGGTCAGGTCGTCGGCGAAAGCAGCCCGGTCGGCGGCCGACCGGAAACCGATCTGCGTATCGATGGTCAGCGTCGGCAGACCCTTACCGGACGCACCGGCCCTGCGTGCCAGGGCGCCGACCTCGCGAACCAGCCGGCCGGCCAGCGCCACGAGATAACCCGCCGACAGGTGGTCGCCGTTGGAATCCGGATCAGCAGCGGCCGCACTTACAGCCGCCGGGGACACGACGTACGACGCGGCGGTCGCCCGCAGCACCCGTTCGGTGATGCCCCCGTGACGGCGCTCCTCGACCAGCTCGAGCAGGCCGTGCGTCTCGAGCGCCTTCAAGTGGTAGTTGATCTTCTGGCGTGTTATGCCGACTCGGGCGGCGAGCCCGGCGGCGGAGTCTGGAACGGCCAACTCGCCGAGCAGTCTGGCCCGGACCGGATCCAGCACGGCGGCAGCTGCCTCCACGCTTTCGATAACTTCGACGTCATGCATATCACCATCGTGATCTTGACAATAAAAGTTGTCAAGGCCTCGGCTCCCTTACGTCATAGTCGCTTGTGGACATCTGGTTGGAGGTCGGGTGGCAAGTCGACCGAACCGAAGGATGCCGCGACGGTCCCGAGGTGACCAAGTGGAGGCTTACTGCCGTGCCTGATGGAGACGCTCATCCAACGCCTCGAGATCGCCGATTGCCGCCCGTAGCAGCGCTTGCTTGTCACCCAACCCGGAATCGACCTGCTCCGCCGGCAGGATCGTCGGGGTCTCCCCCGGTGCTTCCTCGACGGCAGAGAGGATCTCGACCACGTCAGCTGCAAGGGTTTCCCTGACCTCCTCCAGCGAATCGAGCTCGTTGTGCATTGGAGGAGGGCTTTGCGCATGCGGGTCGTGAAGGGACATGATCGGGTCTCATTTCTGTGGTGAGGAGCGCACGAGGGGCACAACCACCGGACAGACGAGTTGTTGCCCAGCGTGCTGTGCCCGTGTGCACCTTCGTCGTTTCCCCACTATCAACCGTAACGGCCCCATCGACCACGCCATTGCATCCCTGCACCCCGGCATAGGTGACAGGTTCCGATGCGTGTTCGGAGAGGGCGGACCCAAGACTCTCCGGTTGGATGCAGAGCTCGCCCTTCATGTGGGCACTCTCGTACCGATGGTGAGAAGCCGCATCCGCGGCGGGCTGCACAGATTGGCTGCTCGCCTGAACGAGAAGACGCGCCTTCAGTAGTGGGTATCACTCAGGTGCGCGGCGCCCGGCCATGGCGGTCCATCGCCGCAGTTCTAGGAGGGCCTACTTGCTCGGCGGTGGGGTCCTTGCTGCTTCTGAGCAGGGGATACGGTGGGTACGGGGGAGAAAGTAGGTGCACGTGGATACATCACAATGGACGACCAGTCGCTTATTGAGTACTGCTGCCCGAATGAACGACCACCATCAGGACCAGCGTCTGACGGACCTGGACATCACGCATGTAGGCGCGACGACGTTGGAAGTCCTGTCGGACAATGGACCGATCACCCAGGTGCAGCTTGCCACTTTGGTACATGTCCAGGCTCAGAGCATCGGGCGAGTTCTCGAAAGGCTCGAGTTCAAGGGACTGGTATCCAGGACGCGTGACGCCTTGGATTCACGGTCGATACGAACGCGCATCACGGCGAGAGGACGAACTCTTCTCCACCGCATCGATCAACTGGCCAATCCCCCGGCTGAATCATCTGCGCTGTCTGATCAGATCCTTCGAAACCAACTGATCGCCGTCATCAAGCGGCTTGAAGCTACTCCAGCCTGACGAGGACTTCCATGCCCCCCGATGAGGGGCGTGTCCTCAGGAGAAGCTGCCAGCTGCCGGGCGGGTCTAGTCACCACCACAGCGCTGTGTTGAACTGGACTGCGGCACCACCAGGTATGAGACCCTAACTGGTGCAGCTACAACAAGTGCGGAGCGCCAAAGTACCGGTGCGCCGCACTTGTTGCATAAAAGATGTCCTCGTCCCTGTGAGGAGCGGTTGTAGCACGCGCCGGGGCGGTAGCTGGTGAAGGCTTCGCGTCGGAAGCCGAGCTACTCGCCGCGGACGAGCCACTTCATCATGGAGTGACGTCTGAATTGACGTCGGAGTGAACCACTCGCCGTCCATCGTCCTTCGGAATCTCTTGCCTCGGAGTGGCCTGACTGATGAGTTCTGCGTACCGTGCTGGTTTGTACATCGCTCACCGACTCACGGGAAATTGACGCCGCGCGCAACCTGACCTTCGCCATGAACCTGAGCGTGGACGGCTACATCGCCGCGCCCGGCGACGACCTCGGCTGGAGCCGAACGAGCGACGAGCTGTTGCAATGGTGGTCCGACCGGGTGGGGGGACGGGCCTGGCGATGTACGGGCGCAAACGGTGGGAGACGGTGAACTCGCACTGGCGGGTCACCGAAATCAGCAGGCTCAAGGCCGACGACGACGGCTCGATGGACATCGGCGGTGCCACACTCGCCGCGGCGGCCATGCGGGCCGGCCTGATCGACGAGTAGGTGATCGTCACCCACCCGGTCCTGGTGGGCGGCGGCACGCCGTTCTTCACCGCCCTGGACAACTGGGTGAACCTGAGCCTGGTGGAGATCCGGACGTTTCCCGACGGTATGGTCCTGACCAGGTACGAGACCAGGCGCTGAGTGCCCGACATCGGGATACGACCCGTCTCACGCTGACGCACGACGGGCTCGGAACTGCGGTCACCGCCTATCCTCCTGGCTGCACACCCGCCTCCTCTACCTTGAAGCACTCCTGGATCAGCCACCACTCATGGGTGACTTCTGGTCAACATACGACGGGCTTGCCGAGTCATAGGCCATCGGAGCCGTTCACCCTGCAGTAGGTCCACGCTGCTCGGAAGGATAGGTGGCTGTAGCCGGGCTATGATCGCTCGTTCATCCCATGCTCTTCGCGCCGTCCAGGGACTCACGAATGATGTCGGCGTGACCGGCGTGCTGGGAGGTCTCGGCGATGATGTGTAGCAACACCCGCCGGGCTGACCAACGCGCGCCCGACTCGAACCATGGTGCCTGAGGTAGCGGGTGGTCGGCGTCCAGGTCGAGAGTTCCCACCAGCTCGTCAGTGCGGCGCGCCACGTGCTCGTAGCGTTCCAGCAGCGCCGCCACCGTCACGCCGGTTGGCACGACGAACCGCGGGTCCACCGTCCCGCCACGCTGGGGGCCTCCACCGCCGGCAGATTCGGCGGGTTCTTCCTGCTCCTGCTCGTTCCCTTCCTTGCCGTCGCTCATCGCGTCGGGGCCGCCCAGGATGAATACCACCCAACCCTCCTCAGTGTCCGCGACATGCTTGAGAAGCCCACTCAAAGTCAAGGCACTGGCCGTGGTGCGCAGCCCGGCCTGCTCGTCGGTCAAGTCACGAAGTGTCAACCGGAAGAAGTACCGATGTTTGGCCAACGTCTCCAACAGGTCCGACCGCTCCCTGCTGCTCGTCGTCGTGCTGGTGGTTCCAGTGGTGCTCACGATATCCGGCCTCTCGTAGGGTCCAATAAACAGAACGATAGGTGCCTTGGAGGTCAGCTTTCGACCTGAATTGCTCGACGCTTGCCAATATGGCGATCACGAGCAAATGGACCGTCATCGGAAAGGTCGGTGCAGCTTTCCTGCCACAACTGCTCACGCCTCGCCCGGGCGCCGCGCCCGTTCCGGCTCGGAGCTGGCTGGTCGTCAATCTTCAGACACCGATCGAACCAGCTCGGGCTGTGCTTGGCGTGCCGGTTCAACCCTCGGCTCAACCCCTGACCTGCATTTACGCGAGCCGGCACAGTCGCAGTCATATCAAATAATTCACTGGCCGTTGCGTGCCGGTTCCCCAAACGGCAAGGCCAGCTTCTCGAGGACCGCACCCCATCTCGTCCTGATCCCCCGCCAACTCGCCCGGGCGAGGCACTCTGACTCTCCCGCCACTGCTGCTCCTTCTGTGTCTTGCAGCCCTGTCTTTCAAGCTGGGGTTCCGAAACGCAGCAGGGACGAAAGCGACACCCTGATCATCAGGTATTGCTCCTGTGTCAGTAAAGGGGCGGGAAACAACAAAATCAAGGAACAAAAGACTAGGCTACTTAGCAAAAGGGGAAACAAAATAATCTAGGCTCCTTAGTAAACAGCACTTTGAAAGCACTTGCGCTGACCAACCCATAGGTGATTACTCGCCAGTACGAGATGAGACGCCTACCATAGGTGAATTGGGTGTGGCTGGGGTCACATAGGGGAAGCCCTATCCCATTTCCGGGCCGACCGGAACGCAGCGTTGAGTTCCGGATTCGATGACGAACCCGAGCAGTTTCTTTTGCCTCGGTGATTAGGGGGTAGTTATGGCCGGAACGTTCGAGCTTTTTCGTGACGGAGGAGTTTCCTTCAGGTTCAAGTTGATAGCGGCCGGTGGGTCGGTCGTAGCCGTATCCGGGCAGTTCGCGGATAAAGAGTCAGCGGTCGAGGGTATCCGCGTGGTCCGTGAGTGCGCTGGGACGGGGCTGATCACCGATCTCTGCCCAACGATGTCCCGTGAAGCAGCAATGGAGCGGAACCCCCTGCCGACCGCCGCGGTCGTATAACAAACCCTTCAGTCCAAGGAAAGCCGCCCGCGAGGGGCGATGCCCAAGAGGCGCCAGGTCGTCTGATACTTGAAGCGCTCACAGCGCCCGGTCAAGATATGCCGGAGCTGCGGAACGACAACCCGCTTCAAGAGCTGATTTCCTGTCTCCTCACGGGTAGGGCTCGTCGCGGTTACCTCTTACCTGTCTCCACAAGCGCACCAGCAGGCGGTGCAGTCGTGTGTGGCACGGGGGTTACGACTGGCTTTCGGTCTGAGCCGCGCCGACACGTAGCAGGCATGAAGAATTGCCGCTGGAGGTCGGAGGCTCGGGCATGCTCAGGGCGTAGTGCGGAGCAAGGTATGTCCTTGGAGTCGCTGCTCAGGTAGCGGTACACGGCGGCGCGGCTGGCTCCGATGATTTTTCCGATGACGGCCGGCGTGAGCCTCTGGGCCTTGAGGTCCCGGGTCTGCACTTCGGCATTCCGTAGATGGTCGTCTGCAATTCACCACGCCCAGCGTGGTCGGGCCAACCGCTGCAGGCACACCGGCCTCTGCGGATCCCCTCTGTGGCCGCTCCGGTCTTACCCGTCGCTTGGTTGGTCCTGACTGATTCTGCGGAGGGATGCACAGAAGGAGGGATGGCGCACGGTACTCCCTTGATGGAGCGTGCATGGTTTTCCCAACATCTGCTCAGTACCGTGGCGGCATGCTTTCTTGTCCAGTGCTTCGGTGTACAAATCCAGGTGCCGCCTTCGTGGTGGGCAGTCAGGGCGTCAGGGGTGGTTATCGCGAGGCTTATGTCTGCACTGAACATAAAGCCTCGATCGACGCCGGTTCTCTCTGGTATGTGGATGGGCATTCGGTCTTGATAGGTCAGGACATACCTCCGGTCCTGGAGAGGATGTCCGTCCGACCGAGCGTGGGGTCCGAGGGCTTCACTCTCATCCTCCACGTCGCAGGCCAAACTGAACCTATTGAAGTTTTTCTGACGCCGACCGGAGCAAGGACGCTGGCCGTGTTCATCAACGCGGCCAGCAGCGACAGCCCACCAGCACTGAACGAGGCGCTCCTGCACAGGTCACACTGATCACCTCAGAGCCCGATAGGTTGCAGGTGTGTATCCCTCCATCACATGCACGAATACGGTTGGTCGCGGTGGTTCAACCTCCCAGGTAGTTCGAGGTCGGCCGATAAAACACCGCGTCGTCGGTCCGCCCAAACTCCCTGCCATCACCGCAACAGCCATGGCAGCTCCGTCTACAATGTCGCGCGACGGCAGTGTTAGTTGGACGGCAGCGCCTCCACGGGTGCCGGCAGTGACAAGGTGCACCACGTCAGCGGCCCCGCAACCACGCCCTTGACCGGCGCTACCGCACATCAGAATCTGGGCAGGTGAACATTCCGGTCGACCTTCGCTGGAATGTTCGTTCTCGTCAGCGATCGTGGTCTCGGGAGGATCGGGAATCGCTGTGGGATGGTTTTCGGACCGCCGGGTCCAAGGTGTGGAACCTATTTTTGGCCTGTGAGCAGGGTG
>NZ_QZVT01000017.1 GCF_003602275.1 Arthrobacter cheniae
CGACATCCGCTGCAGTGACAGCTGTTCATGCCCATTCAGATGTTTCTGTGTATGGCGTCGGCGAGGATTTCGGCAGCGATGCCGAGTTCACCGCCCGCGTTGAAGTTGCTGCTACTGGTGTCGAACTTCCAGGAGGAGGCCAAACCCTGTTCCCGGGCCGACGCATGATCGCCCTGTATGGGCATCCAAGCGGACCCTACCTTGGTGCCCTCGGCGAGCAAGACATCGAGGGGACCATGACACGAGTGAAAGAACTCGCCGCCCAGTACGGTCCGTTCAGTGACGAACCAGTAGTGCCGGCACTTGACCTGATTACGACGGTCGCCAGCGCGGATCCCGGCTCGGATGGTGATTATTCGAGCGAAACCCCGATTGAAGACCTCGAACCCTGGATCGATGCGGCCGAGAGCGCAGGGGTCTACGTCATCCTCGACTTCCAGTCCGGTCGCACGGACTTCCTCTCCCAAGTCCGGCTCTACGAGTCACTCCTCGCCCGTCCGTCCGTGGGCTTGGCACTGGATCCCGAGTGGAGGCTCGCCCCGGGTGAACTCCCGCTTGAGCAGATCGGGACCGTCAGTGCCGAGGAGATCAATACGACCTCCGCGTGGCTCGCTGACCTCACACGAAACCAGGACCTCCCGCAGAAGCTGCTGATGGTCCACCAGTTCCGCCTGGACATGATCCGTGGGCGCGAGAACCTCGACGTCTCCCGGAGCGAGCTCGCACTCACCCTGCATGCGGATGGTCACGGCACTCCAGGCCAAAAACTAGACACCTGGGGGGTGCTGCAAAACGAGATGCCGGAAGGAATCTGGCCTTCCTGGAAGAACTTTTACGACGAGGATCAACCCATGCTCACCCCTGAACAGACCTACTCGATCATCAATCCGAAACCCTGGCTTGTCACGTACCAGTAGTCGGCGGGACAACGAGGCCTCAGTCGTTCAATGTCCCACGTGTCTCAGCGGGTCTTAGCTTTCTGGGACACCAGTGCAGATGTTCAAGATGCTCGAGAGACAGGGCTCGTGTCCCGTCCGAATCGACAATCTGTTTACGAGTGTTTGAGGTACGACCAAGTAAGACACTTCTCAAGCGGATCTTCATCGACCATGGTGTGAGCGGCACGATGGCTAGCCGGCCGGAGCTCGACAAGTTGCTTGACCATCTTCGAACTGGTGATGAGGTCATGGTGTGGAAGTTGGACCGGTTGGGGCGCAACACCCGTAACCTGCTCGCGCTCATCGATGACCTGGAACACCGGGGCGTGCACTTCCAAAGTGTCACCGAAGGCATCAGTACTACCGGGCCGATGGGTAGGGTGATGCTCACCGTCATGTCTGCGTTCGCTCAACTCGAGCGCGACCAACTGGCCGAGCGAACCAGGGCAGGTATGGCGGTGGCTGCGGAACACGGCCGGAAAGCCGGCCGGCGGGAGGTCACCACCGATCTTGCAAAGGTCAAGCGGACCCGAGAGTTCAAAGCTTAGGGGCTCGCACCGGCTGATGTCGGGAAGATCAGTGGGGCTAGCCGCGCGACCGTCTACCGCTACTTGAGCATCGACAGCAGTGAGGCCGTCTAGCCGAGGGTCAGCCTCGGTCTTCTGTGCGGTGCGTGATGGGGTCCTGATTGCTGTCCATGCTCAGGGAGAGCGGGAGGTCAAGCTGTTGAGGTTTCTCCAAGTGAGGGTTCACGGCGGGGGAGGAGTCTTCTTAGGCTGGGTAGTTCCTGTCGGCGCCGCTGGTCTGATGTGCATATCCCCGGGTTGGTAGCTACAGATGTATAGATCGTCATCGTGCCTGGAGGTTCGTTGTTGTGAGTAACCAGGACAGTGTCGTCCACAATTTCGACGTCATCCCTGATTTCCTTGTGGAGCGGATCGATCTGTGCGCAGTTCGGGTTTCTCCAACCCGTCATGTTGCGGTGACGGAGGAGCACGCGCTTGCCATCCTCGAGCGGAGCTTCGAGCTCACTGAGCACCGCCCGTACGTGATGTTGGTAGATATGGGTCTAGTCGACGACGTTTCTCGAACAGCCCGACGGGTCCTGATGTCAGCCAGACACATCCTGGCTGCTGCAATGCTCGGCCGGACACCGATGGACCGGATGCTCTCGGCCCCCTACGAGGACGCCGTCTACCCGGCGCAGTATTTCAACGACAAGCAGACCGCAGGGCAGTGGCTGAGCCTGATCCACGATCTGGTGTGTGAGGATCCGATCGAGCACACCATGAGTCTTACCGTTGACCTGGAGCCCTTGAAAACGTGGCCCAGACCTCGACGAACCGGGTACTAAGAGCATCCGCGGAACAAATCGTTAGGTCAGTGCGGGCAGGTCGGTCGTTAGTCCCCGCTGCTCAGGCGAGTGCGACCAGATCGCTGAACGGATGAGGGAAGGTATATGAGTGGTCGGTGAAGGTTTCATCCGGGCGTGGCTCCCCCGGGTCGAGTTCCGGCTCGATGAGGGGTGCATGTGGAATCCTCGAAGGATGACTGTCGACTCAGCGATACTCTCAAAGGCTCTTGCTTCCTCGAAGGCTGGCTTAGGACTCGAAGCCGTCCGTATCGGTCTTGCCTCCGATGTTCTGTCCCTGCTGCCTTCTACCGGCGCTCATCCTGGCGGCAGGAAGCACAGCGCTCCAGCACTGAACGAGGCTCAGCAAACACTTCTGTGCGCTGCCGTCGCGGACCTGCAACGAGCGGACGAGTACCTCCACCTCATCCGCACATCACCCTGAACGCTCCCTTGATTTATAGAAGCGCACTCGACGGTCGAGGTTGGTGGGGTGGGTAGGTGGGCAGGAGTTCACTTCGCACCCCTCGAAACGGCGGGTTGGGACTAGTGTTTAGCTATCGGATGGGGCCGGTATAGGGCTTGTTCGGGGGTTGAGCAGACAGCCATCACGCCAGGGTCCAACGCCCTGTAGGACAACGTGAGGATCCTCATGAGCGATGCACCCCAGATCAATCCCCAGAGCGCCCCCCAAATTGATGAACTCGGTGTCATCATCGGCCGGACCAAAGGCTTCCTTTTGACCGAGCAGACCGTCCAGGATGCGGTGGACGCCCTGGCGGAGGTAGCCCGGGATGTCATCATTCACGCCGATGGCGCGGGTGTGAGCCTCATCCGTGATGGGGACCGTACCAGTGTCGGGGCTACGGACGCGAAGGTACTGGAGGCCGACAATCTGCAGTACACCCTCGGGGAGGGTCCTTGTCTAAGTTCCTGGGCGACGAACCAGTCCCACATCATTGCTGACACGGAAACGGATACCCGCTGGAAGCGATGGGCTGCCACTGCAGCCACCGCGGGAGTGCGTTCCTGCTTGAGCGTTCCTCTTATCCGGGGCATGGACACTATTGGTGCGATGAAGGTGTACGCGGGTACACCGGATGCTTTCACTACCGATGACCAGCGGCTTCTGGTGAATCTGGCGAAATCGGCGGCAGCCTTGCTGGGGCATGTGCAGGCCAGTGACACCCCTCAGCGCATCAGTGACGAAGTCAGTGACTCGCTTCGAACCCGGGACACCGTCGGTATTGCCCGCGGCATCCTCATGGAACGCCACGACCTGGGCCGCGACGAAGCCCTCGCCCGCATCACCGCCCTCTCAAGCGAAACCAACACCCCGGTCAGCGACCTCACCGCTACCATCGCAGAACGTAAGAATGGCATCGACCCCAGCGAGGCCTCCTAGTGGATAGGTCGAAAGAGGATCATCAGCGACAGGGCACCGCTGCGGCGATCCATGCCGCACCCTTCACCGTGCAGGAGGTGTGGTTGCGCTACTTCAGCTCGGCTGGGGATGTCGATGAGTACGAAGTGGACGCGTACCTCAGCGGGATGATTGTTCTCCCACCAGTTGAATGTGACCTCATCGCCCACGCCGTGAACGAGCTCATTGATGAGATCCCGGCCCTGCCACGTGCCCCTTACCAGAACGACCTGCCACCCCAACAAACACCTGAACAAACACGTGAGCAAGCACCCGAGCAAGCTGCTCAGCAAGCAGCTCAGCAAACACGGCCCGCGACGGCCATCGACTGATTTACCGATGAGCGGGCACCCAACACCGGGTACCGGGCTCCGGCGATCGAGGGGGGCAACGTCAGCATTGCTCAATGAGTGAGTCCTATCGACATACAACCTTATTGAATCGGGCTGGTAGGACGGCGTCGTAATTCCCTTCTGCTTACTAGATTTTCTCGCACGTAGGGTGAGCAGATGTATGCGGGAACTGATGTGCTGCTGGTAGGGCCTCGTGGACGACGCCTGTGCCTGGAACTAGCAATGGACTTGAACCCCTCGATCAGGTCCGCCGTATTCTGGCTCGCCCATAAGCTCGATCCGGGTAAGGGAACCTCCCGCGTGATGTTGACTGCTACGTCCAAGGAAAAACCGGACCAGCCGCCGAGGCCTTCCATCGCAAACCTCATCACCAAATTCAACTCGCTTGATATGACGCGGGCTGGGCTTGGCGACATCGACCGTGCTCTGGCTCAAGCCGTCGATACATCTCGGCCCTGGCAGGAACCGGACGGAGAGGACGTCCTCGCAGCACTCCCTGAGATCAAAGCCGCTCTTGCCCCGATCGCACAGCAGGTGATGATGGCATCGTCCACGCAGTGGTGGTCACGCAGCCGGCAGATCGAGCAGTGGACTATCGACTGGCGACCAGCAAAGGATCCCGCACCTCTACCCAGGCAACCATCACAAGCCCTAGGTGCGTGGGCCCGCGACACACGCGCCGAGGAGGTCCGCGCCGAGAAGGAAAGACCCCGAAATCCTCACGCCAACTGGTCCGGAACGTGGTGGTCCTTCCCGCAAGGAACCCTGCAATCGGTTGGACGGGTACCGCTGGGCCTGAACCTCTTCGAGGACTCCTTCGGCTGGGAGCACGCCACGGTGATCCCCGTGCGTGGCGCCGGCCGCACCTACGAGGTGCATACCGAGGACGACTGGGTGTCACTGTGCCGTGAGTACCCGTTAGGGGTCACGGCATCTCGGCGTCATGACTGGTTCCGTTGTACCGGGCATGACGGCAGGTGGGTGATTCCGGACTGGGAGAAGGTCGCGGAGCGGTGGGACGCGGTGCACCTGACAGTCCTGGCGTACCTCAGTAGCGCCAATCGTGCGCTGCAGGTCGACGCCGGCACGTCCACGGTCCTTGCAGGCTGGAATCCCGATACGACTATCTGGTTGACCGATGTTGCGCGAGAGTGGGCGGGCCCACGGCAGCAGTGGCAGCGCTCTACCTATCAGCAGGTTTGGACCACAACCCTAGTGTGATCCGACAGGTCACTCCCAAGAGCTGGCACTTCTGATACGAAACTCGATGAGACAAGTTACCGAGGCAGACGGAGGCTTGTGACTCTGGGGGAGTGGAAGCTCAGTGTGGGATAGCCGCAGGTGTCTTATAAAGGTTTGGGTTTTCGAGATGGTTGCTACAACAAACCTGGTTTGCTGGCAGTTGCATTAGCTCCTGGGCCCGAAGCTGGGGTCATCTTCGTTGCGACCGTGACCACCGTTTTTCCTATTGATCTTGGTCAGGGCGTCTGCGGCTTTGGTTTGGGCTCCTGTGATGTGGCGTGAGTACTTGCCGTGTGTTCTTTTGTTGGCGAAGTCTCCTGCTTTGGCGATGCCGTTGTTCACCTTGTCGGGGTTGTTGCTGATGAATTGGAGTGCCTTGGATGCGAGGGATTTTTTGCCTCGGCCGCCGAACAGTCCCATGAGGGGTTCCTTTCCGTTGACGAGGAGACTTGATGCGGTCTCCTGAAGTACCGAGTGTAGGTGTGCGGGATGAGGGAAATGTGGGAGTTCGGGCCAGTCCCGTTCTGACATTGGGCTGACCTCGTTGTCGACCTCATTGTCGGTTAGCCGGTTAGCCGGTTAGCCGGTTAGCCGGTCAGCCGGTCAGCCGGTCAGCTGGTCAGGTGGGTGGGGAGGTAGGGCTGGTAGGGGTCGAGGGTTCCGTCGACGACGGGGACCAGGAGCTCGACGTCACCAGCATCAGTGGTGGCCGTCAGGCTGGTTCGTGCCCCGGGTGCATCTCCTGCCGTTTGCAGGAGCGTCTCGAGTGTGTCCAGGGTGGCGCTGCCTTGAGCCGGCACGGTTACGGTGATGTCTTCGTCGTCGTCGGTGATGGTCACCTCCAAGGGTTGGTCTCCGTTGTTTTCGAAGGTACCCAGGAGTCGGGCCGGGTCGCCCTCGTCACGGGTGACAAGCAGGACGCTGCGCAGATCGAGTTCACCGATGCTCTTGTCGTCCCCGACGGCGGTCGAGTTCCAATTGTCCTCTCCGCCCGTCGCGCAACCGGTCAGGATGCCGAGACCAGCTCCGAGGAGCCCGCACCTGATCATCAGGCGGTGTCGGTTTCCTCGGACAGTCCCGTGGTGTGTCACAGTGTTTCCGGTCATTGGGTCGCCTCTGCTTCGTCGCCTCGTAAGGGTGTCGTGCTCGAGTTCCTCCTTTGACCATACGTACCTCGAAAGGGTCAGGGATACCGATGATGCGCGACCGCAACAAGACTCCAAGCTGCTGACCAGCCATCATCACGCTGGCATCCAGTAACGGACCGATGGGTTTGCTGGCCTGGGAGACGATGGTAGGCGGTTACTCTTATGTAATAAGGGTGCTTATTATTACGGGCTTCATCAGGTGGCTGGTTACGGCGTGCTGTGATTCCGGTTGGCCGCTACCGAGGTGTGCATGGACGGGCAAGTTCAGATCAAGATCACCACGTTTGCTCTGGCCGAAGCGGGTCTGAGTATTGAGGACCTGTGGGTGCGGTACTACGGGCTCGGTGGTGTTCTTTCCGCCTTTGAGGTTCAGGCTTACCTGGCCGGTCTTCTGTCGCTTCCCCTGCCTGAGCGGAACCTGCTGGCCGAGGCCACCAACGAACTGCTGGAGCCGACGCTGATACAGATTCGGGTGCCCACTGACGGGCAGGACGAAGCGGACCTTTCCGGTGAGGACTCCCGGCGAGGGCTCGGGGCGGCGGGCGCATTCCTGTTTAGCGCTGACGAGCAGGAGAGCGAACGCCTCGGCGCACTGGATCGGACTCATTTGCTCGATTCGATACCCGAGGCCCGCTTCGACCGGTATACCCGGCAGGCCAAGGACCATTTCCAGGTCAGCTCAGCGATCATCGCGCTGCTTGATGATCGGCGGATGTTCCTCAAGTCGGTGCTTGGACCCGTGGAACAGAACCTTCCCAGGGAGATCACGTTCTGCCACGCCACGATCCGCAATGCCGGCCCGCTGATCATCAAGGACACCCTGGACGATGAACGCTTCAAAGCCAACCCTCTTGTCCTCGGGGAGCCCTACATCCGCTTCTACGCCGGGTACCCGCTACGTGGGCCCGGGGGGTGGACTGTCGGCACGCTTTGTGTCATCGACCAGAAACCGCGTAAATTTTCGGCCCGCGACGGCCGGTTCCTGCGGAAACTGGCGGTCCTCGTCGAGGACGAAATCAACATCCCGCCCGCGGACGCCCAGTAGTCAGTAGTCAGGAACCACCGGACCTGTCCTTGGACCAGGGCAGTGGTTCAGCTGAAATGTGTGCGGATGGGCCGGGTCTGGCCGACCGAGGTGAGGATCCCGGCCGAGAGGTCCTTGAGCTTCACGTTCCGGGCGGATGAAGCCCGGCGGAGGATGGTGATGGCTTCGTCCTGGTCGCACCGGTTCTGCGCCATGATCGCACCGACCGCCATATCGATCGCGGTCCGCGATTCCATCGCGACCTGGCGATTCCGGGATTCATCGCCAAGGTGTGCGATCTTCACCGCCAGGCGCAGGGATCGGGACGCCTCCCGTGCGACCCGTTCAGCGACTCGGATCGCCTTGTCGTCGAACACGTCGGGTGTCATCGAGTAGAAGTCCAGGCCGGCACTGGCCCCTGCCTCGAGCCGGACCGGCGCGCCCAACGCGGACCGGATTCCGTGTGCGGCGATTGCTTCCCGATATGCCGGGAACCGATCCTCTGTCAGGAAATCCGGGATATGGACGGTATATCCCTCACGAGCGGCACGCAGACACGGCCCGTCGTCGAAGCCGTACTGGATCTCGTCCATGCGCTGCGCCTCGTCGCTGCTGCTCGCCACCGTGACCATGGATCTGGGGCGCAACAACGTGACCCCGCAAAACACTTCACCGTAGGAGGTAGCGAATGACTTTGCCGCGATCTCAACCAGACCAGTGAGGAACGACTGAACGTCCTCGCTCTCGAGCACCATGTCCTGCAACACCGCGCTCACGCCGTCCTGCACCGCCTCGTGCGCTAATTCCTGCTCATCAGGCACGGAAACCTCCCGGTCTCACAAACCCGCGGCGCAAACGATTGGAACGGAATCAACCAAAGGACCAGCGCCGGAATCAGTGTCGGATTCAGTGGCTGAGTTATGGACCGAAATAACAGCATCTGAGTGCGCGGACGCGATGTCGCGGACGTCGAGCTCCTCAGTGACGTCCTCAAGGCGGCTTTCCGTCTCCAGGGACGGCCCGTCCTCGTGCACGTACTCGTAGTCCAGTTCCCGATGAAGTTTGCTGTTGAGGACCTCGACCTCGACCAACTGCAAGACATTTAGATCCTCGGGGAACGGTTTAAACGGGGTAATCCTGGTGCTCATCTCATGCTCAATTCAGACGCGGTAGGCGGAAGGCGGGAGTAAAAAAAGCTGTGCAGAAGAGAACAGGACTGTGCCGGCAGGGTAACGATCCGAACCAGCCGATCCGAAGCCTACGCCTGCTAGGAAGGGTTCCCGGTAGAGAGGTGGTTCGGGGCGGGGGGTTAGAGGACGGCTATTTTGTCGTTGCGTTGCCGATTGCCGACGGTGATGAGTACGGCGACTCCGGGGAGTCGTTGCACATGGTTCTCGACGGCTTCGGCGAGACAAGGAGACACTGTGGTGTTGTTCGAGGCCTCTCGCGAGGAAGATTACCTTTGCTTGCGCTGGACCGCCGGGGCGCATATCACCTACGCTGACGCGGTCGAAGCAGCACTGGCTCTGTCGACTTTGCCCGGGCCGAAACCCGCGCCGTTGCTCGTACACATCACAGGCATCGCCTCAGTATCCATAGGAGCCCGGACAGGGATGCTCGCCTACAGGAGATTTTCGCGGGTCGCGGTCGTGGGGGAGAGGCCCATGGATGAGATGCTTGCTGCCTTTGCAGCTCGGGCCTCAATGCCCGTCCGCTATTTCACAACAGAACTGACCGCCCTCGAGTGGCTCTTCCGTCGAGGCTAGGATGCTCCGGCATGAGCCGGATGGCGCTTCCGCACATGGGCGGCTTCCGGACTGACACCACCGGCTTCAGTGGAGTTCGAATTCAATACGCAGGGTGCATCACCCTCCAGCGGAATCCCACCCCATCTTTCCTCATGGTGAAAGTTCAGATCACGAGATTACCTATTGGCTCCTTATGAAGAAATCCTCATTTGGGCTTCATGAAGAGCTCATCAGAGTAGGTCACAGTTGATTCAGTGAACCAGTCGCCTCTTCGAAGGGCAGTGTCGATGCAGCATCACCGTCCCTGTAGGCGCGGCGAACCATACTCAGCCTTTGGGGCAAGCATGTTGTTCGGAGTATCGCGCTTACTTGTAGTTTCCACTTGCACCACAACTTCAGGAGATGACAATGTCGCTCGCCCCTCGCATCCTTGCTGCAGCAGGGCTGCTCGCCGTACCAGCGCTACTGGCGGTAGGGAGTCAGGCACTGAGCCGACCAGCGGATGTGCCGCTGGAAGAGCGACAGGTCGTTGTCGTCGATCTAGCAACGACGGAGCCTACTGACCCCGGCGCCGGCGGAGAGGGTACGGCCACGACCGAGCCTGAACCCGGAGCGTCTCCTAAATCGCTCGTACCACCGTCAGAACCTCCCACAACGGCCCCATCTCAGCCCGAACCTGCTCCGGCTCCTGCTCCGGTTCCTGCTCCGGTTACTCCTGAGGACCAGGGAGTGTCCGGTCTGGTAGAGCGGGAAGTTTTCGACGACGACGTCGATGATGACGGCGGGGACTTTGACGGCGACGTGGTTGCCCCGGATGGAGAGGACTGATGGCGCGCGCGCAAAATTCAGCCGTCAACACATCGTCGCCTAGCTACTCAAACTCCGGGCCAGCCAAACCTCTGGCGGGGTCCTCGGTATCTGCGCGATGGCGCATCGTTGGTTGGATCGTCCTGACCACGGCCCTGGCCCTCGTCGCCCTGCTCGTCACCGTTCGCTCGCTCTTGATTGCCGGCGTCGATCAGGACGCGAACGACGACGTCGTCCAGGAGGTGCAGGAATTTACGACTTTCGCTGGGGAAGCGGTAGATCCTCTGACCGCGCAGCCGTACACCTCGGTGAGTGAATTGCTCAAGCGTTACCTGTCGCGCCAGAACGCCGCTGCCGGTGAGGTGATTCTCGGTCTGACGGGGGACGAGGTGCTGTACCTCGGTTCCTCCGGGCGGGGCAGCAATGACGATTACCGCTTGTCAGCGGACTCGGTGCTGTTGCAGGAATTGCGCGACGATTCTGCGGCGTCCGGTGTCCGTGAGACCGAAGCGGGCACGATGCGGTGGGGCAAGGTCGATGTTCAGGCAGGCACCGAGAATGGGACGTTGATTATTGCCGAATTCACCAATGATCGCTATGAGCAGGTCCAGGAGACTGTGACCGTCATCTTCTTCGTGGCGCTCGGCGGGCTGCTGTTCACCGCCGGTATTGCCTGGCTCGTGGCCGGCCAGATCCTGCGGCCGATCAGGGATGTGCGGCGTGTAGCGGCCGAAATCACCGAATCTGATTTGACGGCCCGCGTACCGGTGCAGGGGCGCGACGACGTCGCGGCCCTGGCTGTCACGTTCAACGACATGCTGGACCGCCTCGAGCAGTCCTATGTCACGCAGCGGCGCTTCATTGAAGACGCCAGTCACGAGCTGCGAACCCCGATCACCATCATCCGCGGACACCTCGAACTCATCGATGATGATCCAGCGAGCCGGGCAGCCACGCTGTCCTTGGTCAACGGTGAGCTGTCCCGCATGGCCCGGATCGTGTCGGATCTCCTACTGCTGGTCAAAGCCGAACGCCCCGACTTCGTCCAGCCGACACCGGTGGACGTCGCCGAACTGATGCTCGACCTCGAGGCCAAAGTACAGGCGCTCGGTGACCGCCGCTGGCTCCTGATGGAAGTCGCCGAGGGCGTGGTCACCCTCGATAGCCAGCGCATCACACAGGCAGTGCTCCAACTCGGCGCCAACGCCGTCCAGTACACACCCGAGGGGTCCGACATCAAGCTCGGGTCCGGCTTTGAAGGCACGGGTAATGAGCGGCAGCTTCGGATATGGGTTCAGGACACCGGCCCCGGTGTGACGGAGGAAGAAGCTGCTGTGATCTTCGAACGCTTCCAGCACGGTTCGGCGAATTCCCTGCCCTCCGACAGACTGCACAGCAGCGGTCGTCGCGGCGGCGCGGGACTCGGGCTATCGATCGTACGGGCCATTACCGACGGCCACAGCGGCTCGGCCTGGGTCCGCAGCGAACCCGGCCTCGGTTCGACCTTCGGATTACTTCTACCTGCGCCCGAGTCCGTCCCCGGACGACCAGGCGTCGCACCATCGCGCCCGCCCACAGTGGCCGCCGACCGGACTCTGCCTCCGCCGTCAAACATCGACTCTCCCGATCGAGCCCCGATCACCGCTGAGCTGCCTGTCATCGGACACCCCTTGCCGAAGGAAACATCATGAGCCACATCCTCATCGCAGAAGATGACCCACACGTCGCCTCATTCATCAAAAAAGGCCTGCAAGCAGCCGGGTATTCCACCGAACATGCAGCCGACGGAGAGACAGCGCTCTTCCTCGCGCGAGCATCAGGCTTCGACCTCATCATCCTCGACATCGGCCTACCCCTCATGGACGGTTTCAAGGTCCTCGCCCAGATACGGGGTGAGGGTGTGAGGACGCCTGTGATCGTCCTCACCGCCAGAGACAGCGTCCCCGACACCGTGGCCGGACTGGAGGGAGGCGCCAACGACTACATGACCAAACCCTTCGATGTCTCGGAACTCCTGGCACGTATCCGCTTACGCCTGGTGGACCGGGCACCTGCGGCGGACGGCAACGTCATCAAGCACAAGGGCCTGTCTCTCGATCTCCACTCGAGGAGGGCACGTATCGGTGAAGAATCAGTTGAACTGACGTCGCGCGAGTTCGCGATCCTGGAAGTGTTCCTACGCCATCCCGACCGCGTCATCTCCCGCGAACAGCTCTTGAGCCAGGTCTGGGGTTATGACTTCGACCCGGGATCCAACGTCGTGGACGTCTACGTCCGCGCCCTGCGCGCGAAGATCGGTGCAGAGCGCATCGAGACCATCCGGGGAGCAGGGTACCGGTTGCCATGACCCTGATCGAGCACTCCACCACACCTCCCTCCCGTATCAAGGAGACACCCGGGATCGCACCCGCCCAAACTGCCCGAGCCCGGGCTGCTGCTCGCCGCTCGCTCATCATCCGTGTAGTAGCCGCGACCCTCGGTTTGGCTATCGCCGCCGCTGTCATCGTCGCCGCCCAGCAACCCGACACAGATTTGTCGCCGCAGGGCGCGATAACACTGATGGTTTTCGTTCTTGCCGTGTGGCTCTGGATCTTCACCGCGATCGATGACACCTATATCGCGCTCGGGGCAGCCACGGTCCTGGTCCTCACCGGGACCATGGACACCAGCGCCCTCTTCTCGACCCTTGGTGAGGAAACTATCTGGCTCCTCCTGGCGGCCTTCGTCATTGCAGCCGGGGTCCGCGCCTCGGGTCTCGCCAACCGTGGGGCAGCCTTCATCATCACCGGTGCGACGACACCACGGCAGCTTGCGCACCTGACGACCCTCGCACTCGTCGTCACAACGTTCGCGGTCCCCTCGACCTCCGGACGTGCTGCCTTGGCGCTACCGGTGTTCCTCGCCCTGCGGCAAGCCCTCGCGGGACGCACTGCGCTCATCAAGGCTCTCGCGATCCTCTTCCCATCGGTGATCCTGCTCTCGGCAGTCGGATCCTTCCTCGGGGCCGGCGCGCACCTCATCACCAGCCAGATCCTTGAGACAGCGACGGGCCAGGGTTTCGACTTCGCCACCTGGCTCCTCCTCGGCCTGCCGCTCGCACTCGTCGCCTCCCACCTCTGCGCGGAAATCGTTCTGCGCATGTTCACATCAGCCAAGGACCGCGGAGAAAAACTGCGCATCAACTCCGAGGACCTGGAACAACACTCCGACACCCCCGTCACCGGGCCTCTGACCGTCGCCGAATCGCGGGCCGCCCTCCTGCTGGGTGCCGTCGTCGTACTGTGGTGCACCGAACCGCTCCACGGTCTCCATCCAGCACTCGTGGCGCTGATCGGCGCCCTGGTCGCAGCGTCACCGAGTTACGGGTCGGTAGACCTCGCAAAGGGACTGAAATCGGTGCCGTGGTCCTTACTGCTCTTCATGGCCGCGACCCTGGCACTGGGCAACGCCCTCGTCTCCACCGGCGCAGCGGAATGGCTGGCGGGCGGGGCGCTGGAGCCCATCCAGTCCCTCGGTATCGCAGCCGCCCCCCTCTTCGTGGTCCTCGTCGTGCTCATCTCGACCTTCGCGCACCTCGTCATCCAGAGCAGGTCCGCGCGCTCGGCAGTCCTGATCCCCATCGTCATCGCCCTGTCACCCACCGTAGGAGTGGACCCGATGGCCGCAGCCTTCGCCTCGACTGCGGCTGCCGGCTTCTGCCACACCCTCACGAGCTCAGCGAAACCGGTGGCGATGTTCGCCGCGGTGGACGGCATCGAAACCTACTCGGCGAAGGACCTGCTGCGGCTGTCGACACTCCTGGCACCCGTCAACGTCGCCCTCGTGCTGCTCTTCAGCTTCCTGATCTGGCCGCTCCTTGGCCTGCCGCTCTTCCCCTGATTCCCCTGATTTCCCAGATTCCCCGCACATCCACAGATACCCGCCCTTCCTATAAGGAGAACGACTATGGCAGTCCCGCAGCGCATCCTCATCGCTCCCAGCGGTTTCAAGGAATCCCTCGACGCCGAAACGGTGGCACGCTCCATCGCTGCCGGTGTGCGGCGCGTCCTTCCTGGCGTCCAGATCACCGCGGTACCGATCGCCGACGGCGGTGAGGGCACCGCAGCGACCCTCGCCGCGGCGACCGGCGGTGTGCTCGTACCCGTGAATGTGACCGGGCCGGTGGGCGAACCGGTCGAATCGCACTTCGCGCGCCTCGGCGGCAGCGCCACCGGCACGGCCGTCGTCGAGATGGCTGCTGCGGCTGGGCTTCGCCTCGTGCCGCGCAAACTCCGCAACCCCGGAGCCACGACGACGTACGGTGTCGGAGAACTGATCCGCGCAGCCCTTGACGAGGGTATCCGGACCATCGTGATCGGCTGCGGCGACAGTGGAACGAGCGACGGCGGCGCTGGCGCCCTGCAAGCCCTTGGCGCGAGAGTGCTCGACGCGAAGGGCCGGGACCTCCCGTTCGGCGGATCAGCCCTCATCAAGGCCGAGCACCTCGACCTGTCCGGACTGCATCCTGCACTCCAAGAAGCGACGATCATCCTCGCCTGCAACCAGCACAACGTGCTGTGCGGCAAGAAAGGCGTGGCCCGCGTGTTCGGACCCCAGAAGGGCGCATCACCGAAGCAGGTGGACGAACTCGCCAAAGCGATGCGGCAGTGGGCCCGAGTGCTCGAACGTGACGGCTTGGCTGAAGGAGTCGACTACTGCACCGGCCCTGGCACGGGTGCTTCCGGCGGACTGGGTGCGGGACTCGCGGCCCTCGGCGCCAAGCTCGTACCTCGTTTCGAGGCCCTGATCGACAGCGGCCTTGCAGGAATTGACCTCGACGCCCTCATGCAGAAGGCAGACCTTGTCATCACCGCGGAGGGAGCCATCGATTTCCAGACTCCTAACGGAAAGGTGCCCGCCGTCGTTGCGCGTAGGGCACAGCTCGCAGGTGTACCCGTGCTGGCCCTCGCTGGCTCCCTCGGTAAGGGCGCCCCCGACGTGCACGACATCGGCATCGACGCGATCGCATCCATCATGACCATCCCCATGAACCTGGAGGATGCCGTAGCCAATGGAGAGCGACTTCTCATAGAAGCAACCGAGCGCACCATGCGGCTGCTGCTCCTCGGCGCCGCGGTTTCCTCCGCCATCGACACCCGACACCATGAACTGCGACCATCCTGACCCGTCGCAGCACCTCCAAGTGCAGGTCCAGTAGAACGATCCCCATTGACGCCGACCGCCACCACACACACCGAGCTCACCCTAGGAAAATTTCAATGCGCAATACCTACCGCCCCGCAGCAACTATCCTCAGTGCCGCTACCTTGCTCGCTCTCATCTCCGGATGTACCGACAATGCAACACCACCACCGGTGAATGCGCCTACCGGAACAGTCAGCGCGGATGCACCAGCGCCAGTCACACCCGAAGGAACAAGCACAGCATCAACAGCCTCCGACTCTTCCTCCACACCACCGGCTGGAGAAACAGCGACAGGCAAGCCGATCCGCCTCAGCCAGGAGGACGAACACGACATCACATCAGCGAACACCACAGTCACCATCGTCTGTGAAGGCGGCGGTGACATCGACCTAGACGCCGACGGCACCACTGTCGACATCACAGGAGAATGCGAGGACATTGACATCGACGGCAACGACAACACGGTCACCGGGGAGACCGTCGGCTCCCTCAGCATCGACGGAACCAATAACACTGCAACCATGGCAAGCGCTCCCGATATCGACGTAGATGGAAGTACTAATGCCGTCACCGTCGAGGACACACGGGACATCGACGTCGATGGAGACAGCAATACCGTCACCTACGCCTCGGGCGACCCCTCAATCGAAAATGAGGGTAACAACTCGATCTCAGCACGTTGAACGCCACGGGCGGGTGTCTGAGTCCTTCCACGATGTAACGACTCCTCGTCCAAGAGTTAGGGCGGGTTCGCTTGCCGGGGTTCGTGTATTTCCGAGGCGCACCCCGAGTTAAAGCTGTGGTGTGCGTGCCCCTCCTATAGCTGAGAGGGTGACACCTACGAAGATGTAGCAGCGCTGATGGACCGGACTCGCGCCGTCTTGCTTCTTGGAGCGAGTCAAACGAACGCGTCAATCGTCGCGCAACATCAAGCACGACGCCAAGCCGTCGATAAATCTGGTGGTGCGGAAGGTCCGGTGGTTGCCGGGACGCAATCAGTGGCGTCGTGGAGAATCAGCCATTGGGTATGTTCGTTGGTGGGTAGGTCGCGCAGCTGGGCCAGCGAAATGTAGCGGGCACCGAAGTCATCGATGGCCGGTGGTACAACCCGGAGACCGACCCGAAACAATGATGGCCACGGGTGCTTAGGGATAACACCACTTGACCTGCCAGGGCCTTCCCATCAAGCGTACCGGCCATCATCAGCCCGCAACCTGTCCGACGCTGCCGTGTCAGTCGTGCATCTTCCGTTGGTACGATGACCAACCCTAATCGGTCTAACAAATCGGTTCGAATACAGTATCTACTGGTTGGTCCGACGCCGACTGAGGTTCCCCTCGAACCTCATACCAACGCCCAGTTAGTGCCTAATCCGTGCGCAACATCAAAGACCAGGAGTGAAGAACCGTTATAGAACTTACAGAAATCAGGTTCGACGACCGGCAGAAGAACTCCACTGTCGAAGACCTGAATGCCGCTACGGAAACCGATGCGGCAACACCGGATGCGAACACCGAACCGCGGGAGCCGGCAGCGGTTGGGTTGTTCCATGACCCATTGGACAGATCTGGGTCGCGGTCCCTGCCCAGCAGCCCGTTACGGGTCGACGCGCGCGGCTACGGCCGGTAGGACCAAAAGCTCAGTGGCCGTCCAAGCACACCGTTCCCGCCGGTTGTTCCACCGTTATCGGAGTCCGTGGCTGTGCGCCAGGGCGATGGCCTCTGTGCGTGAGCCGACGGCGAGCTTCTTGAACAGGTTCCGCATATGGAACTTGACCGTGTTCTCGCTGATACCCAGTAGTGAGGCGATCGTCCGGTTGCGTTCTCCGGCGACGAGGTGCTGAAGAACTTCGAGTTCTCGCGCTGCGAGGTCCCATCCGGTGACGTCCCCTGCCGGAGGTGCCGGGAGGTTCAGAGGGAGCGTGACGAAGACGTCCGCACCCCAGCCTGCCATGACATCGATTTGCAGGTGTCCGTTGAGCGCCTGGACCCGGCGATTCAAGCAGCTGATGTTCGGCGCGCCGGCGGCGAGTGTACCTCGGCCGTCGTCGCGTACGTTGATCAAAAGATTTTCGCCGTCGCAGTCCCAATGGATCCGGACCCTGCTGACGTCGGGCTGTTCCATCATGGCCAGCACAAGTCCTCGGACGATGGCCCGCGCCGCTTGGGCGACTTCGCCGGGAAGGGCACGTCCGTTGAGGGGTGGTTCGACGAACTCGATCTCGATTCCGCTGAAGCGCGTGAATGGTCGCAGATCCTTTCGCAGGCGCTCAAAGGCTTTGCCGACGGGCTCTTCGACCAGGTCGGTCGTGCGGTCGCTGAGGGTGCGGATCCCGATCAGGGCTTTGGCTGTGAGGTCGGTGACGGTGGAGCGGGCTGCGGCATCGTCTAGGGAGGGTGAGCGCAGAGCTGCCAGGAGTGTCTCCAGGGTGGTGGAGTGCAGATCGGTCAGTTCCGCTGTCACGCGGACTCGTTCAGCTGAGGCTGCCCGTGATTCCAGCAGGAAGGACGGTGGCGCATCAGCCACTTTTTCGTGGATTCGTTGGGCGGCCATGCGCCACAGATAGGACACCACATTTATGCCCACGTCATCCATGCTCACGTCATCCATCCCGACGTGGTTCATTCCCGCGTCGTGCCGTTGGCCTGTTGGGTAAGGGTCCGTGAGGACGAGAAGTGCACCGCTGGAGGTGTGTATCAGGGCAAGTACGGGGCGAGGTCGACCGGCGAGCTCGGCTTCCCCCACAAAGGCCTTGCCGTCCGTGATGGCAGTTCGAAGCGCGTCGAGTTCGGCAATCGAGACCCGGGAGATGATGTCCTCGGCGCCCGCCTGTTTCCGCGGCCGCCCCGTGCACTCCTCGGTGAAGATGACCAGGGCGCTGGTTGTGACGTAGGAGGACATCGCCTCACGCAGCCGCTCTGCTATGTCGATCAACGGAGCATCGGCCAACGCCGCTACGGCCCGCAAAAACGGCCACGGCAGGTCTGGAAGACGCCCGAACACTTCCTTGAGGGGCCGGTCACCGGCGGCACTCACGACACAAGCCTAACGGAGCCGGACAACCCCGCACCCTAAAGAGCAGTCAGGAACCGCCACAAACAGCGTCACCACGACCTGTTCGATTCCACGGTGGATACCACCCATGCAAACTTCCGTACGGCCGTGCTAGGTGCATGACCGACGCCGACGCCGACACCGGGAACCAGGTGCCGACGCCGGGACCCAGGTGTCATCTTCGGGTTCTGGGTGCCCTGCCCCAGGTGATGCGGGCAGGGCAACCAGACGGAGAGTAAGTGGTGTCAGAGAGCGTTAACGCCTGCCTCGGCGACGGACTGGTCCTGTTCGCCGGTGCCGCCGCTGACACCGAGGGCGCCGACTACCTCCCCGCCATGGGTGATGGGGATGCCACCGGCGAAGATCATGATCCGGTTGCGGTTGCTGGCAACAATGCCGTAGAACTGCTGGCCGGGCTGGGAGTTCTCACCCAACTCCTTGGTTTCGATGTCGAAGGCCCTGGCGGTGAAGGCCTTGTTGATGGCGATGTCGATACCGCCAAGCCACGCACCGTCCATCCGGGCATGAGAGATCAGATTGCCGCCGACGTCGACGACAGCGATGTTCATGGGCTGCCCGACCTCCGAAGCCTTCGCCTCGGCAGCGGTGATGATGGTGCGGGCATCCGCGAGGGTCAATGTCGAAATAGTCATGCCCTCCGTTCTATCCCTATTGCCGCGTGGGCACAATCACCCGCTACCGTTTTTCCCCTGCTTCACCGACGCAAGGCACCATGGCGGGCAGCTAAAAATCTCTTTGATGGCTGACATCGGAGAACAAAAAATCTGAAGCTGAGTCTTTCGACGGCGGTCGGATCATTGAGGATGGCGTGTAAGCGCTGTCACACCATAGTATTTTCGGTACCTCAGCGGACCGTGTTCGCTGAAGTATCGCGGAAGCACCCACTGCGCCGCCCGGCTCGAGGGTTGGACTGAGAAGCAGACTGGATTTGGGGATCTCCGACGCGGCGGCTGTCGTGGAAGCCCATGCAATTTAATGATGAGCCATTAGGGCGGTGCCCCATGTCAGGTGAGCGACGACTTCAGCCGATACCCCGCAACCCGACCACTACCACCTCGACCACTACCATCTCGACCAACACCGAGGTGCTCCGCGCGTGGGAGCGTTTCGTTCAGGGCGAGGACGATATTTACGGTGTGCGGCCGGAAGTGGCGATTTCCTGGAAGCGGTCCCGGGACCAGTATCGTGTGAACCCGTTCCTGTCCGAGGTGCCGAATGCTGTCTCCCAGGTCACGCACTCCCTGGACCAGGATGTCGTCTTCGCGGAGCTCGGTTTCTGTGCTGCCGCGATGGCCCATGAAGTGGCCGACGCCGGAGGGGTAGTAACGATTGCCGACGCCAATGGCAGGGTCCTGTCCGCCTGGGGGGATAAGACCACCAGGTCGATCGCTTCCGCGGGTGGCCTCGCGCCGTGGTTCTGCTGGTCCGAGAGTGCGGTGGGAACGAACAGTATGGGCACCGCGCTCACCTCCCATAGCGCGGTGATGATTGAGCAGTCCGAACACTGGTGCCAGGCCTTCCACGACTGGTCCTGCGGGGCGATCGCGGTACGCGACCTCGTCACTAGGGAGCCTTTGGCTGTCCTGAACATCTCGAGTTGGCGCAAGGGCCTACCCCTGTCGGCGAGGAGGTGGTTGGAGAAGTCCGCCGCCCATACTCAGAACAGTTTGCGCAAGCGCGCCCAGGACAGCGGCAGCGAACTCCTCGCCGCCTACGCCGATGCTCGAGGACAATCGACCCGGCCTCTAGTGGCTGTTGACCCTGCAGGTGCGGTTGTGATTGCCGACGACGTCGCGAGCGTCATGCTTGGAGTGCCCGCCAATATGCCCGCAGTCGATCCTGTGGTCCGGTGGACTCCGCAACTGCCGTCGCTGATTCATGCCGCGCGTTACGCCACCAAGCAGGCGACCTCGGACCCGGGGTGGACCGGCTCGACGCAGATCTTCACTTCCCTGGCCGACCAACCATCACTGATCGGGATCCGCCCGGTCTTCCTCCATGGTTATTTGATCGGGCACTTGATTTCTTTCGGTGCCTCCGATGACGAGCAGTTCCCGCAGACCGAGATAGGAGCAGTCATGCCGGGAAAGGCCCGCCGGATTGTGGCTCTGCGCGAGGAGAACCGGATGGTGCTCCTGGGAACGGCAGAGGTCGCCGTCGCGGAATCGGATGGTAGTCAGGTGTGGCTGCATACCGATGAAGGCCGCCTGCCAGCTGCCCTGTCCGGTCTGGATAAACTGGAGACCGATTTAGCCGATACCGGCGGCTTCCTGCGGGTACACCGTCAGTATCTGGTCAACCTCAGCCGTGTCCGGGAGGTTGAACGCCATGACAAGGGCGAACTCCTACTGGTCATGGACGATCCCGAGAACACGATGATTCCAGTATCCCGACGGAACACCGCAGCGGTACGCCGGGCACTGAACATCTGAGCCTCACAAGATGCTCCGATAGTTGCCGAAGGCTGTGAGGGTGCCAAATCGTGCCGCTTCTCATGACGGGAGACAATCGGCAAGCATCGAGGTCTTGGCGGCTGTTCAATCACGCCCCCTTCACGTCGTACGCGCAAGTGATGCGTTGAGGTTGATTTCGTCACTGGTAGTTCGAAAGTGCTGCAGGTCTGAGCCCCATGGTCGCGCTCACACCCTAGGATGCCCGTATAACCCCACTGGCACCCCCAGTGCCGCCCCACCGATTCAGGACGCTTTCAAGCGTCCACCGGGGGCGCGGTAAAGCCCGGAATGTCTGTACATCTTCGGCTTTGCCATTGTGAATCCCCTTGCTCGGTTGGTTGGTTGGTGTCATGAAATTGCCCCGCCTGAGTCATGAACTCACGCCGTCAACATCACGGCAAGCGGGGCGGGGTGAAACTTGGTGAAACTACTTGCGAGGCGTCAGTGCTTTACCTCGCGCACGGTTGGCGGCAGGTGCCTTGGCCCGGGTGTCGGTAACCCTGGCCCCGATGTCAAGCCTTGGGGGCCTCATCGGCTTTTGCCAGGTTCGGCACGTCCGGGCCGTCGGCATCCTTGAACTCGGACGTGGCGGGCTTGTCGTCAGCCGTGGCATTGGCCTGGGGGGCCTCGTCGGCCTTTGCCAGGTTCGGCACGTCCGGGCCGTCGGCATCCTTGAACTCGGACGTGGCGGGCTCGTCGAACTCGGTGTCAGTCTCGGGGGCCTCGTCGGCCTTTGCCAGGTTCGGCACGTCCGGGCCGTCGGCATCCTTGAACTCGGAAGTGGCGGGCTCGTCGAACTCGGTGTCAGTCTCGGGGTCCATCTTCGGTGCCTCCAGTTTGTCGGTCTCGGTCTCGGTCAACTCAGTGAGGGCGTCAGCCTGCCCCTCAAGCTCGCCGTCCTCGGTTTCGTCGGACGCATCGAAGTCACCGGAAAGGGCGCGCTCGAACTTGAGCTTAGCCTCATCGGGCTTCCGATCCGCGTTGACATTCTCACCCAAGCGATAAACACGAGTGGGTATCGAGATAACGCAAGAACTCAGCTTTGACTCAGATACTCGTCGTCGGTAGCAAGGGTCAGTGGCTGCGTTACTGCAACCGCTGGATGTCGAGACGACAGCGCGCGCCTCGAGGCGCACTCAGCCACGTTGCGCAAATTCGGCGAGGGCCTTCTTGACGGTTTCGCGCGAGGCGCCGACAAGTTTTGCGAGTTTCACCTGCGTGAGTTCGTGGGCGACCAAGATGCCGTCCGTTACAGGGCTGCCGAAACGATCCGCAAGATCAAGCAGGGCCTTCGCCACCCGACCGGGGTCGTCGGAGAACATCAGACCAGCGAGCGATTCATTGGTCCGCTGTAGGCGTCGTGCCAGGGCCTGCATAGCAACCCGTTGAGTGTTTGGCGGGTTTGGGGCCACATGGAGCGGCGAGGATACCGGGTCTACTCCAAAACACCGCGTGTCAGTGCAAGCAGAGGGGAGGGCGGCGGGTAGGGGCCGGTTTGATGTACCGGGAGAGGCCCGGCCCCTACCCGGAAGGCTCATGGGTCCGTCGGCTGCTTGACCAACTCATAAGCCATTGACGAGTTGATCGTGTTCAGCGGAATGGGTCAAGGGCTGCCATCCGCGGGCGTCCTTGATCAGGCAATTTTGTCTTCGGATTGTAGGAGTTCCGCGTGAAGCCATAGCAGGGCAGCGTCGAGCGTTGTGAAATAGTGCGAGTTTGTGGGGGAGCGCAGGACGTAAGCGGCGATGACTCGATCCATTGAGCTCTTCCCCACGACTGCCACGGGCATGGGATGCCGGTACCTACTTATACGACCGCGAGCTTCGAGGCTTACTCCTTTAATCGCACCCATGTGAACCAGTAATGGTTTGGACTGCCACCGCTCCACCGCAAGGAGCCGGTCCTTGAACGTCAGCAGGCTTTCCTCGGTGACGTCGGTGCCATCTTCAATCACGACTTCGATGAGATCCTCCAACTCCGTGAGATGGAACTGCTCGTCGACCATCCGGTATCCGTTCTGTCAGTAATCTTGGGCCGTCGGCCAGGCAGAGCCTTCGCTCAAATCTTCTGGGTCCTTTGTGGCAACGTCCCGAGTGCACGCTTCTTCGCCGGTATGCCAATACAGTGCCGGAGGCAACCCGCAGGCAAGCCCCAGCTGCGGGCCATGATCAGCCTCTGCCTTCCGCTGTCCTGGGCTGCCCCCGGTTCGTGCTGTGACCTGTCCTGTTACTGAAAGTCGGCTAGCCATAGGTCGGGTCCGAAGACTTCGTACTGAATGTCCTTGGCGGGTATGCCGCGATTGATGAGGGCGCTGCGGACGGCTTGCATGAAGACCAGCGGACCGCACAGGTAGTATTCGGCGCCGGCTGGAAGGTCGATGGTGCTGACGTCCATGAAGCCCACCAGCTCATCCTCGACAATCAGGGTTGGTGCTGCGGGTTCGACGAACCAGGTCAGCATGGACGCTCTTGGTAGGTGCTCGAGGTCCGCCTGGACCTGGCCGCGCAGGGCGAAGGTGTCAGCGGAGTTATCGGCGTGGAGCAGCGTCACTTGTCGCTGCGAGCCGGATTGCACGAGGTGGGAGAGCATACCGGCCATGGGCGTGATGCCGATACCGGCACTGGCGAAAACAATCGGCCGGTCGGTGTTCGTTGTAACGACGTCACCGGAGGGAACGGAGAGGACCATTTCATCTCCGACGTTCACGCTCTTATGGAGCAGGTTGGACACTTCCCCGTCGGGTGTCGATAGTCCGTGGACGCGTTTGACGGAGAACTGGCGGTGATGCCCGTCATCGGCGCGGGTCAGGCTGTACTGGCGCGGCTGGTGAACCCCGTCGGGCATGAGCACTTTCACGGTGACGTACTGACCAGGAAGCGATGGTTTCACGCCACGTTCATCGGTACGTTCGACCACGAAAGTGATCACGTCGTCCGTTTCCTGGATCTTTTCCACGACACGCCAGGTCCGCCAGATGGTGTCGGGGGCAAGGTTGAGCGCCCCATACATTGCCCGTTCCTGGTTGATCAGGACGTTGGCCATCAGCCAGTACACCTCGTCCCAGGCCGCAGCGACCTCTGCTGTGACAGCATCACCGAGGAGGTCGACGATCGCCCACATCAGGTGGTCGTGAACAATTTGGTACTGGTCCGGACGCGAACCCAGGGACACGTGTTTGTGGGAGATGCGGGCGAGGAGATGATCGGGCATCTGATCCGGTGTATCGACCAGGAAGCCGGCGAAGGCCGCGACGGAACCGGCCAGGGCCTGCTGCTGACGCCCGTCGGCCTAATTACCTCTGTTGAAGAGGCCGTCCATGAGTTCGGGACGTTCAGTGAACATGTGCGCGTAGAAGCGCTCGGCGATCTCCTTGATGTTGTCACCCACGACGGGCAAGGTGGCCTGGATGACTGGGCGGGATGTATCGGAAAGCATGATCGAGCTCCTATGTCGGGTGGTGCCTTCTGCCAGGAGCGCCGCGTCAAGTTCGATGCCGCCCACCTGAGGTGAGGGCTGGGCGCTTCGTGGCAGATTCTGGGCTGTCTCTACAGATTCCCTCACCGACCAATCGCCAAATAATCGCCGACCGGTGGCTGAAGGGCGTGGGTCAGCGGACGACGAGGACGTTTCCCGTGGCGTGGTGCAGGACGGCGTGGACGGTGGATCCGCGTCGGGCACCCAGGGTGTTCCTTCCCTTGGCTCCAAGAACGACGCAGGACGCGGTGCGTGCGCGGTCAACGATCGCCCCGGGTACCGAGATGGCCGATACCGTCTCTTCGACCACAGCGAGATCTGTACCGGTGGGCAGCAGGTTCAGGGACTGCTCGATGATGGGGTGGCGCTCAGCGTCGGTCAGGTCAACGACCATGTGCCGGTGGAAAGGCTGAGCATGCAGAACATGGAGGGACTGATGCAGGGTTTTCGCCAGGTCCGCAGCCTTGAGGACTGCGCGGTCACTTTCGGGTGATCCGTCGACGGCAACAAGGACGTTGTCATCCTCGGGCTGGTCCTCGCGCACGACCAAGATGGGGCAGGATGCGCTGGCGGCAAGGTGCAGGCTGACGGACCCTACGAGCAGTCCTGAAAAACCGCCCAGGCCGCGGGTACCCGTAACGAGCAGGGACGCTTCCGTCGAAAGCCTGGTCAGCACCTCGGCGGGGAAACCAGCGACGAGACGTTTGCTGACATCGGCGTCCGGCGCGGTCTGCACGGCGAGGTCCAAGCCCTCGGAGGCCGTTTTCTCTGCTTCGTTCTGCAACCCGCTGTCCTTGACGCCTGTCACTGGGCCCAGGTCATGGGTGAACAGTGGCCACGCCCAGCAGTAGGCGACAATCAGGGGCAATCCGGTGGCCGATGCATGCCGGGCCGCCCAGCGTACGGCCCGCTTCGATCCGTCCGAGCCGTCATACCCGACGACGATCGGCTTCAACATGTTCGGCTCAACTGGGGTGCTGATGGTGTCCATAGTGGTACTCCTACCTCGGGTAGCTGCAGTGCTCCATGTGAGAATTCACGTGCCGCGTCCGAAAACAGCCCAAGATCCCAGTGTGCGCTCTGCTCCTCCACATCACACATCGACCGCAAGCAGACCACCACGACGAGCCACGCAACGGGTCAAATTTCCAGTCAACAAGAGGTGTGGCCGAGATCGTCAGTTCGGGGTGGTCCAACCCGCTGCTAGGCGTGCTAGGCGTGCTGCTCGTGGTTCGGGCTGTTCCCGTAGCTGTCGCCGGCCTGGCTGGTGACGGTTGTGAGCAGGAACACGGAGTCCTCCAACGCCTCGACTCCGTGGCGCACATGAGTGAGCACAACAATCTCCCCGGCAACCACCTCGGACTGGTCCTGGCCGGTAACTCGCACCCGTCCCTGCAGAAGATACATACTCGCAGCAGGCGGGGAATTGTGCTCGGCAAGGACCTGACCCGACGTGAGTCCGAGGACGGTCTGACGTAGCGGACCATCATGAATGACAAGCTCGGCAGAGCGGCCCTTGTCGTTAGAAGAGGCTTCCTTCAAGACGTTCTTAGCGACCGTTTCAACAATGGGCATGATCCTCCTGCGATATGAACTGGTAGGCACCAACACTCGCAGGGACCAGTGCAGCCGGGTAGCGCCAAAGGGCCCGCCATGTATCGCCTCGCCGCAGGTCTTCTCACCTCTAACGCCGGAATGGCCAGGAAATACCGTCGCACTACTGGCCCACCTGGTTAGGAGAGCTTGCTGCGTGGAGGCATGTGCATGTGCGTGATGGGTGAGTAGCCGATGTGGTGGAAGGTGACCAAAGCATCCTTGAACATGTCTGCCTGTCCTTGAAGCTTCCGCACGAGCGGTCCGGGCGGCGTCGATCTCATTGGCTGCTGCATGAGTGCGTGCGTTGCTGATGCCTGCAGTTGAGCTGCACCCGCCATCGCAGCACTGGCTTGAAGGCTCAGTAACGCCTCGGTGATTGCCTCTTCGTCCTGAGCCTGGAGGGCTCGTTCTATCCGTTGGATACGACCAGTTAGTAGTGCTTCGAAACTGGTCAGGAAGTCGGACGCGTCGTCGGTACCAAGGTCTTCGGCGAGTATTTCGAAGGCGAATGCATCGAGGGCAGGAATCATGATGTACCTCTAAGTGCTGAGTGTGTGGGTTAGTGTTCGGGCTGGGCGGTTTCGAGGTAGCGCTGCAGGGCAGTTTCTGACACCCGGTAGGAGCGGCCGAAGCGGATGCTCTCCATCGCCCCGGATCGCATCAACCGGTACACCGTCATTTTCGAGACCCGCATGCTGGCGGCTATCTCCGCCACCGTCAAAAGGTCCGTTGGAATCGATCCGCTCTGCGTCATCGTCATCGCTACCTCAGCTCGTCGACTCAGGTGCCACCCTGGCAACTCCAACAACAGTGATTGGTTTCCGCGGCTTCCACACGAGTAGTCACTACCTATTCGTGTGGCTCACGACAAGAACACCCACCTCGTGTTTGCTCGGGAAAAAGAAAGCAACAGAAGGCGAAGTGCTGCTGGCGCACCTGTCCTTGAGCATGCGTAGGGGCGCCGCATCTGCAGCGCCCCTACGTTTCATCTGCCGGTGCCAGCCACTTCAGGGACCGAGACGCCCTGCCTACAGGCGGTTTACTCCTTGAGCTGACTAGCGACGGCGGCCCGTGGTATCCGTGCCGTCCGTGGTGGTGGTGTCGGTGGTGTCATCGTCGAGGAGTTCGATCTTTTCCTTGCGCACGTCCTCGGTGACGGTTTCCTGCTCGGTGACGGTTTCCTTGTCGAGGCGGACACGTTCGACAGCGACTGCTTCCTTATCTACGACGACGTGGTCCTCGTTCAGAACGATCTCGTGTTCTGCTTCGGTGATCGTGGGTCCGTCCATCGCCTTGCTCCGATTAGCGTCCGTGATGGGCTCCCGTGTGACACGGGCCTCTTCATGCGTGACGGGAACGGTCTTGGTGACGTTCTCTGTGACCACGTACTTCCGCAGGCGGGCCTTGCCGACCTCGCGACGCTCGGTACCGACCCGGAGCTGCTCTTCCGAGCGGGTCATCGCGTCATCGGTCGTCGGACCGGACGTGTCATGCCCGACAGTTTCCCTGTCCTTGGACCGGTCTATCCGCTCATCGCCGGCCTGGTAGCCCGCCTCATAGCCGGCAGTGCCAGCACTGGTGTTCCCCGTGGTGCCGGTCGTGGTGCGGGTGGTGTCGGTGTCGGTGTCGAGGAAGTCCCCACTGGTGTTACCAGTGTTACCGGTGCCGGTTGTTCCGGTGTGGCCGGAGAGTCCGTAGTGGCGGTAGAGGGTTTCTTCCTCTTCGGGGCTGAGTTCGCCGTCGGACTCGACGCGGGGTGCGTCCTTAACCTGCTCCTTGGTGTATCCGATGGTCACGTCATCACCGGTGACATTCGCACCCTGCAGAGGCGCGAAGGACTCCGAGGTGCCGAACAGGCCCGTCTTGACGGTGACCCAGCTCGGATCCCCGGTCTGATCATCGAGGTAAACCTGGCCGGCGGAGCCGACCTTGGATCCGTCGGAGGCCAGGACGTGGCTTCGGCCGGACAGGATGGTGTCGATATCGTTCTGCGTGATCATAAGAAAGCTCCTTCTACGTTGAACCAGGCAATGTTGCCTAGTTGTTCGTGCTGGTTGTTATTGGCTGGTTGAGGGTGCCCGGTAAGGAGGTGGTTCGGGGCGGGTGGTTAGAGGACGGCTGTTTTGTCGTTGCGTTGCCGGTTGCCGACGGTGATGAGTACGGCGAGTTTGCGTAGCGGTGTTTCCAGGGCGGTTTCAAGGTCTGCGGCTACGTCGGTGTGGATGCGGTGCAGAAGGTCTTGCAGGTCCGTCCGGTCATCGACGCGGACGTTGATGTTCAGGTCCGTTTCGGTGGCGCTTCCTCTAAGGAGTGCGTTTGCTCCGGTGACTCCGGGGAGTCGTTGCACATGGTTTTCGACGGCTTCGGCGAGGACTTCGGGCTCGCACCGGGTGTAACCGGCGGCGCCGTCATCGGTGCGCAGGCGGAAGGTGCGCGCACCATGCCGACGCGGGACTTGAGCGAGCAACCACAGCAAAGCCAGGATGCCAACGAGGACGGCAAGGACTGCCAGGATCAGGGGTGCAGCGTCGGCCGCGAAAACATCCCTGAGCCCTGTCGGAACCGCGGTGTCGGTGGGCTGCGTGGGAGTGAATCCGGCGTTGAGGGACTCGGTGACGGTGGCAGCGGCCCCACTGGCCAGCAGGAGCCCGGCCACTCCCAGAAGGAGGACCAGGAGCCCGATGATGGCCAGCCATGTTCGGTTGAGCCGTCCGGCGGTGTCCCTCATAAGTTCCTTCTTCCATTGAATCGCGTGGATAAGTAGTGGGTTAATCGGTCAGTCATGGAGCATCAGCCAGTGGATGCGGGTGTGTCTGCATTAGTCGTTGGTGGTGCGGACTCGCACTTGGATGACGGGTTTCGGTGTAACGCCGAGGTCGTGCATTTTGGTGGTGAGGGCTGCTTCGAGGCGGTTGCTGAGGTCGCCGGCGTCGTGCAGTGGTGTGCGGACGTTGACGTCCATGCGCTTGGCTGTGGTTGTGACCGAGCTTCGGTCGACTCCGTCGGTGCGGTCGATGTGCGCTGCGGCGATTTTGCTGAGTCCGCGGCGGGTGAGGACTGCTTCGGAGGTGCCTGCCCGGCGGTTGTCGGGCTCGTTGAGTCGGATGGTGCTGTGCTGACCTGGGAGCAGGGCTGCCAGGAGCAGGGTCAGTCCGAGCAGGGCCAGAAGGATCGCTGCGGTGATGACGGCGGGGCTGTTCCAGGTGAGCGATGCTGTGGCTTCGCGTCCCGAACGCAGGAAGTCCGGCCAGGTGCCGGTTGTGATCCTGGTGATCCCGATCCACGCACAGGCAACTGCTGCTGCGAGAAGGACCAGTGCTGTCAGTGTTGCGGGCAGTGAGCGGCTGGAGCGTCGATGCAGCGACTGGGAGGTGCTGGGCGACGTGCTGGAGGAATTGGTGGGGCGGTTCATGCGAGTTCCCTTAGGCCCTGACTGCGGGTGGGGTCAAGGAGGGTGTCGATGTCGATGTCGATGTCGACCTGCCGGACGTCGAGTCCGCAGATCCGTGAGACTTCCTCGCGTACCCGTTCACGCAACAGTTCACTGGTTCGCTTCAAGGGCGCAGGGTAGGTGATGCCCACCTCTAGGCGGAGGGACGCGATGAGCCCATTAAGTTGCACATCGGCCTTCGGTCGCGCCGTGTCGTTGTGGCGGGCACCGAGACCGAGGAAACCGCCCGCGGGTCCGCTGACACCAGGAACGGTCGAGGCGGCGTTGCTCGCCACTTTCTCGATCGCCCGCTCCGCGATGACCAGGGTTCCCCTCGTCGACGGATCGGAACCAGTCGAATTTGGCGAGAAACGAGCACCGGTCATTTGTACACGCGTCGAGGACGATGCAGGGGTCGCTTGGATGTGTCTGGCGGAACGCTCTACTGGTGTTTCCCTTTCGGGGGTGTTGTCCATGTCGCTCACCTGCGGGTGGTGGAACGTCCGGTCAAGGCTCCGAGGTCGAGCTTGCCGTCGATGACGCGGGCGGTGATCAGTCCGAGGGCGCCGAAGAACGCGACGACGAGGAATTCGTAGAAGCCACCGAATGCTGCCGCCGCTCCCAGGACGAGGCCGGTCAGCAGGCCCATAGCTGTTGTGCTCATAATCGGGTGCCTTTCCCATACAGCGCCCCTTATATGGGCGCATCTACACGAAGTTCGCTGCCCGTCTTGAGCAGTGAGTAGAAGGATCCGTGGGGATCCATTGACGGCCGGACCCGGGACCATCACCGGCACTGTGGGTGCCGGTGATGGCCCCGGGCCAACGGCGTGGCGCGCTACTGCAGTTCGGTGCGGGAGGACTCGGTGGTGTCTTTGTCATCGTCCTCGGGCAGGTGCACATCTGTGACGTTGATGTTGACCTCGAGGACCTCCAGGCCGGTGGCTTCCTCGACGGAGGAGATGACGTTGCGGCGGATCATCTGGCTGACCTCGACGATGGACGCGCCGTGCTCGACGATGATGCTCAGATCGATAGCTGCCTGACGCTCACCCTTTTCTACGCTGACCCCGCCACTGACATTCGTCTGGGATCCGGGGATGCGCTCGGAGATGCTGCTGAACGCGCGTCGGCTTGCACTGCCCATGGCGTACACGCCCGGCACTTCGCGGGTAGCGATGCCGGCGATCTTCTGCACAACAGTCTCCGCGATGGTGGTGTTGCCCTGGCGGGTCTGCAGCGGACCGACAGGCTGTGACTGCTCGGCTTCACGGGACTGCTCCGCCTGACGTTTCTGCTCTTCGCCTGTGGCGGGAATGACTACTGCCCGACGTGCTGCGGTGCTCTGATCCTCTGCCATATAAATCAATTCTCCTGTGTGAGGTAGTGGTGCCGTACACCGTTAAAGACACCGACCATCCCGAAACGTCACGCCGACAACACACTTATTTTTGTCTCCGCCCCGCCCCGCCCAGCCCAGCCCGGGTTGGTGATCGCGGGCAGGCACCTCGTCTTCGTCCTCGTCCTACGAAAGCCAGAACACTCCGACACCGCAGAAGCGCCATCGGTGGCTGAGGGCGTCGGTAGCCTGACGGCTGTTGGACCCGAATCGCTCCGCCTATGCTGAAGAAGTTGGCATCACGCCGGCAACACATCACGACAAGGGACAGCAGGGACTGCAGTGATGTCCTGTAAGGAGGCAGGTGCGATGGGGTCGGCCCCTCAGCACGACCAGCCTCCTTCCCGATCGGAAAGCCCACCAAAAGGTGAACCACATTCCGAACCGGGCCCACCAGAGGATGAACTGGATTCTGAACTGAGCTCATCAGAGGTTGAACCAGGCTCCGAAGCGAGCAGCGGATCAGCCCCTGAATCGGGCCTTGAAGCAGGCGCGGAGTCAGGGGCTGAAGTGGTGCAGGGTGCGTCTCTTGCGGGCCTTGCCGCCACAGCTCCCGTGGGGGAGATGATCGGACGCGGTCCTGGCACCCGAAAAGAACCACCGTCCGTTGATTCCTCCTCACCGGGATCATCTTCCTCGCTGGCGTCATCGGCGGCGCAGGTGGCGCTGGATGATCTTGACGAGCTGACCATTGTCGCTCGAGCGCAGGACGGCGATGTTCATGCCTTTGAATGGCTACTGTCCGCTTATCAGGGTGGAGTGTTCCGGTTGGCGCTCAGGATGCTCAATCATCATGCCGAAGCTGAGGACATCGTGCAGGAAACGTTCATCGCCGCCTGGCGTAGCCTGCCGAACCTTGCCGCTCCTGAAGCGTTCATTCCCTGGCTTTATCGTACGGCGACGAACAAATGCTTCAACCAGCTTCGGAGCCGCCGCCGCAGGCCCGCTGACCCTGACTCCTTCGACGACGAACCCGTACCCGGTGGCCCGCGCGGTACTTCCGTGGTGGGAGAGGCCGAACTCAGAAACCAGCTCGACGCTCCCGGAGGCGGGGAGTCCCAGGACCCGGCATCGCACTATGAGACAGAAGCACAAATGCTGGCCCTTGCCGGCCTGCTACAAACCGTTCCGGCCGGACCCCGGGCCTGCTGGCTGCTACGCGAAGTCCACGGGTTCTCCTACACCGAGATCGCAGTGATCGTGCAACAACCGCAGAGTACGGTTCGAGGACGCATTGCACGGGCCAAACGAGTCCTTGCAGAAGGGATGCAACCATGGCGATGAACGAGGGTCAGCCGCGACTGGGGTGCGGGCGGATCATCGACGAGGTCTGGGCGTCCATCGACCAACCACCCACCCCCCACGAACGGACCTGCCAGGACTGTCAGAGCGCGCGCGCCGCCCTGCACCACCTCGAAGCGGTCACCGGGTCCATGCGCGACCGCGACCGCAACGACCCAGCCCTGCAACCGAGCAGCCGCGTGCGAGAAGCGATCATGATGGTCGCCCGGGCAGAAGTCCGCCGCAGCCGGCGTGCACCCCTTGCCACCACACCCCTAGGGACCATCGATATCAGTAAGCAGGCACTCAACGCCCTGATCCGTTTCGCTGCCTCCACCTTGTCCGGAGTCCACGCCCGCCGATGCACGATCGCCAGCACCCATAAACAGCCACCACCACAAACCTCATCAACACAGCCGGCGCCAGCATTACCGTCACCAGTAGTGCCATCATCTGCAGTGCCGTCTCCGAGAGCCGTCGTCGATGTCGAGGATGTGCGCATTACGCTCACCGTCGCCTTGTCCTCGCAGGTGAAGATCCCCGCCACCATGGCCCTGCTGCGCGAACGGGTCGGCACCATCGTGGAAGCCCAGACGGCGATCACCATGCACCAAATCGACATCGTCGTGGAGGACCTTTATGACATCTGACCAGCCCTCCGGTAAGCAGGTAGTTGACCTCGACACCATCGCTGACACCCTCAGCACCACACTCAGCCGGCACCCGGGAGTAATACGCCTGGAGCCGACCATGCGCAGTGTCATGAGCCGCTGGAAAATCGCGTCCGTCAATCAACTGCACAAAAATCTCCGGCCCAACAATCCAGCCCCGACTGTCGCTACCCGCGACGGGTTGATCCTGTCCCTTACCGGCAACGTCCTGAACCTGCACATCGACCTCGCCACGAACATTTCGAAACCCGCGCTCGGCCTGGCGCGTGAAACGCAGGAACTCGCAGCCACCGTCATCCAGGCAAGCGGACTGGTTGTCGGCCACATCAACGTCACTATCCTCGCCATCGAAGGCACCCCCGGGTGAAGCATCGGCTAACACGCGAGGGCTGAACCAGCAGAGGCTTAATCAGCAGGGTAGGGTGACTCATTCGGAGTGCCCGCTGCGTTCTATGTGAACAGGGCAGGCCTTATCGTGGCCAACTTTTAGAGGGTCTGGCTTACCCAAGAGTTAGGTTGCCGGGTCTTCGGGCCGGCCCGACAAGGAGGCGCCGTGGTGTTGTTCGAGGCCTCTCGTGAGGAAGATTTCCTTTGCTTGCGCTGGGGACCCGGGGCGCACGACACTTACGCTGATGCGGTCGAAGCGGCGCTGGCTTTGTCGACTTTGCCCGGGTCGAAGCCCGCGCCGTTGCTCGTACACATCACAGGCATCGCCTCCGTATCCATTGGAGCCAGGACGGGGATGCTCGCCTACAGGGGATTCCCGCGGGTCGCGGTCGTGGGGGAAAAGCCCATGGATGAGATGCTTGCCGCCTTCGCAGCTCGGGCATCAATGCCCGTCCGCTATTTCACAATGGAACTGATCGCCCTCGAGTGGCTCTTCCGTCGAGGCTAGGACACCCTGCTCGCTCAGCAGAAGTCAGATGTTTTGAAGTGGGAGCTCGCCGCCTCCGTATTTGCCGCACTCAGGATCAACGGCACACTAATCTAATGCCCGCTGAAGATCGGAAATTGGTTGCAGGCCTTGACCCCTTCCACCCCTCTCATGATCAACTCGTCAGTAGGCTTATGAGTTGGTCAAGCAGCCGGCTGACACATGAGCCCTCCGGGTAGGGGCCGGGCCCCTCCCGGTACATCAAACCGGCCCCTGCCCGCCGCCCTTTGCCACTGTCTGAACAGGTGTGAGCCCGTCTTGGGGCCGACGGTAAGGCTGTCGAAATTTTCGCGGTTTGATGCGGTCACAAGAACGCCGGACACTCAACGGGTTGCTATGGTCGTCTCCGATGGGGTTATGAAGCTAGCTCCGAACCGCGCCCAGCGATCGGTACCACCTGCATGCAACCCTCCGATGAAACCCGTTTGGCCCTTACCGAGGTCACCCCCACACTCGGCAATTGCGACAACTGCCTCACTGGGACCTTCCGGTATCACTTCGAGTCCCAGGAGTTCCTCTGGTCAGAGGAGATCTACCAGATCCACGGGTACACACGCGGTGAGGTTGTGCCGTCCTACCAGCTCGGCTACACACACATCGCTCCGGAGATGCGCGATCAGGCTCAAGCGTTCTGGGACGACGTATCCGCCCGTGGTGCTCCGGTGTCGAGCTACCTCATTCTGCAGGATGTGAAGGGCCGGAACCATCAGGTCCTGGTCACCGGTGACAGGTACACCCAAAACGGCGTCACCGCCGGAGTCTGGGGGATGCTGATCGATCTGACGCACTCGGTTCATGCTGATTCTCACCGCCTGGCCAACGAAGCGGTAGCCGCGGTCGCTGAGACCCGGGGCGTCATCGAGCAAGCCAAAGGCATCCTGATGAGCCAGACAGGAATCAACGCCGACGACGCTTTCGAGCTCATTAAGCAACATAGCCAGGACACCAACCGTAAGGTCAACATCATCGCCCGGGACATCGTGGACCAGGCCCGCGGCCTGCACGACGGTACGGACGACGGTGCTGACGACGTTGCGGAGGATGCACAAGCACGTCACCTTGCTCGACGCATCATCCGATCCATCTGACCCTCAACCTAGTGAGCGGTTCCGGTGGTTCTTTGGCCGTCGACCAGTCCTAGGAGGATCTGCGGGCAGCTTCGACAGGCGGGTGTACGACGTGCAGCAGGGGAGCGGTCGGTGCGCCTGTTTCTACCGCGTCGCGGCGATCGAGTTCCTCGGTTACTTCTTCATGGCGGAACTCTGTCTCCGGATCAGGTTCGCCGTCACGGACGTATTCGTGGGTGAGCTCGCGCTCGAGCTTGCTGTTGAGGACTTCGACCTCGGGGACGTCCAGCGGTACCAGATGCTCGGGGAAGGGCTCGGACGGGGTGAGACGTGTACTCATAGGGTACCTATCGCTAGGAGAAAAGCGTGAAACAACCACGCTTCCCTGCGAACCACCACTGACGTTCGTCAGCAGGGACATCACCCCCACTCAACCATGCTCAGCTCCCCATACCGGTGTCGCCTGTGGTCGAACCCCTCAAGGGGTAGGGGCTCCTCAGCTGTTTGGGTGCCTAGTTTTCGAACAAGTCGGCGACCACATTCGCGGCGTGGTGGTGGTTCAGTCAGTGGTTCGTTGGGTTGTGAGTGTTGCTGTTGTTCCTTGACGGGCTCATGTGGCATGGCGCAGGCTAGGCCCTGACACCCCAGACCCTGGTGGCACTTCATTTTCTTGCCGCTTAGGAGTCTCAAATCATGCTTCGTACTCTGCACGCTGCAGAATCCGTTCCCGTGCGCCTTGGGTCGATCAAGCCCCGTTCCAGTCCCCAAAGTTTCAGACCCCATCTACTTTTGTACCCGGCCGTAGGTGATGCCGGTGTGCGTGCAGGGCAGTGTGTAACTGGATTACTGCTCACGTAGGTTCAGCGTCAGGGAGGGCAGAAGCGACGGTGCTGCCGATGGGACACTCTCACGTGCATGACTGGGATGGCTGAAAATCTTGCTTTGTGAAGAAACCCCTGTGAGGGCGGCTTCTTCGCAAAGGTCGAAACCAGTGATGTAGCCGTCAGTTACGGAAAATAGCTCTTTCCATTTCTGCCTGGAGGTCTCGCTTATGTCTTTCGCATCGCACTTGATCCCTGATCTGACCACACACGAGCTAGCTACACACGACCCTGTTACAGACGATCAACCAACACATGATCCTGGTACAGAGCGGGCGGACAAGGTCCGGTTCACCTCTTTGGAAGGGCCTGAACGTACGGCCGACTTGTCCGCGTTGTTGATCGCTGTCGGGGGTGGGGACGAACGGGCGTTTGAGGAACTGTACAGACTCACCCGGTGCCGGGTGCATGGTCTGGTATGCCGTGTGCTCATCGACGCGGAGATCAGCGCGGAAGTCACCCAGGAAGTGTTCCTGGTGTTATGGCAGACGAACGCCGCTCGCTACCACCCCGCCAAAGGCAGCCCCATGGGATGGCTGATGACCCTCACCCACCGCAGAGCAGTCGACAGGGTCCGCTCCGAGCAAGCCCGCCGGGTCCGGGACCTCAACTGGGGTACCAGCCACCAGGACACCGACTACGACCAGGTTTCCGAAACAGTGATCGACAACGAAGAAGCTGCATCGGTCAGGACCTGTCTGGGTATCCTGACGCCCCCCCAGCGCGAAGCCATCGATCTGGCCTACTACCGCGGTTTCACCTACGTCGACGTCGCCAATCGCCTGGGCATACCCGTTCCTACCGCCAAAACCCGGATCAGGGACGGCATCAAGAAGCTCGGTGCCTGCCTCAGGGACTAGACACCGAGATACAGGGCACTGGGCTGGATCTGTGCAGGGCATCACGGGGCCCGATTTCGGGCGTCCGCGAACGTCTGTAGTATCAGTCGCGTTGTCTTGGAGAGGGTGGGAAAAGATAGTGTCCTGGTCTCAGGTTCCTGCCACCCGTTGCAGGGAGACCCACTGGTGAGCGAGGAGAAGTTGTCCGGGCTCGATGAGTTGTACTCAGTTCTGTGCGGTTCGTTCATTAATGCGTTGCCGGTGTCAGGTGCTGCGTTATCGGCGTTCAGTGGTTCTCTGCAGGAGACCCCCTTGCGCGCTAGCGACGAGCTGGCGGCGAGGTTGGATGAGTTGCAGTTCGACCTGGGAGAAGGCCCCCGACGGGAGGCCGCCCGTACCCGGGTGCCGGTCCTGATCCCGTACGTGCGGTCAGTGACGCATGAGAAGTGGCCGGTCTTCGCCAATGCCCTGCTCGCCACCGAGGTGCAGGCCCTGTTCGTTTTCCCCCTGATCGTCGGCGCCATGGACATCGGCGTCGTTGAGCTTTATCGGACGACGCCTGGGGAGCTCAGCGCATCAGATCTGCTGATGGCGCGGGCGCTGGCGGACGGGGCGGCCTGGAGTTTGCTCCGCCAGATCCTCGTCCCGGATTCCGGGGACGAGTCTCAGCAGCCTGACTTGTCGCCCTCTCGCCGCGAAATTCACCAAGCCACGGGGATGGTTCTGGCCCAGACCGGGGGGTCAGCTGCGGATGCTTTGCTGCTCCTGCGGGGGCACGCTTTCGCGAACGGGCAGACAGTACGGCAGACCTCCACCGAAGTCCTCGAAAGACGACTGGACTTCACACCCCCCGCCTAGGCGTCTGGAACTGTGGCACAAGGCCCTAAAGTGGGGATTTATGGAATCCACCACTCGTGCAAGCCGGGTCAGTGCTGCGTTCGTAAAGATCGCACAGACACTGGTTGATGATTACGATGTGCTGGATTTACTGCACACCCTCGTCGAGGAATGCGTTGACCTCCTCGACGCTACCGCCGCCGGGCTCCTGCTCGCCGGCCCCGACGGTGTCCTGCAGGTCATGGCGTCCACCAGTGAGGAAAGCCACCTGATGGAAATTTTGCAGCAAGATTCCGGTGCCGGTCCCTGCGTGGACTGCTACGTCACCGGCGTCCCGGTGACAATCAGGGACATCGCCGGCACTGAAGACCGGTGGCCCGAGTTCAAGGAACTGGCTGCAGCCCAGGGATACCAGTCCGTGCACGCCTTCCCCATGCGGGTGCGCGGCAAAGCCATCGGGGCGATGAACCTCTTTCGGACCGAGACCGGAGAGATGAGCGAGGAAGACATTGCCATAGGGCAGGCCCTGGCCGACGTATCAACGATCAGTATCCTGCAAGAGCGCACCATCCGTGAGGCTGCTACGGTCAACGACCAACTGCAACGAGCCCTCAACAGCCGGGTCCTTGTTGAGCAGGCCAAAGGAATGGTTGCCCACACATCCAACGTCAACACCAACGAAGCCTTCCAGCTCCTGCGAACCCACGCCCGGTCACACAACACAAGCCTGCGCGACACCGCCGAAGCCGTACTCAGCCGCACACTTACCCTCTAACTCTGACGACCAGATCCCCAGCAACATCCATGCGGACTCCCGGATCAGGGAAACCTGACCGGCGTGAACGAGTTTCACAACGAGACCAGCTGGCAAACTCGCAGCTCAGCGGTAGCAAAAGGTGGGAAGTGTTGTCATACATCGCCGCAGACCTTTACAGGCGGCGGTTCTACCCCGTGCTGCGTTCCTGATGATGCACAGGGTTCTGTCGTGTGAACCCACGATAGTCCTGCAGATGGTGACCCATTGCTGATGATCCTAGGAGTTGGACACTAGTGGTTTGAAGTGCGGATGAGCGTCCAAAAAGGTTTGGATGCGGGGGCAGTACGGTACGACTGCCAAGCGGCGTCGATGAGCGTTCAGGAGCGTGCCCCTGATCAGCGCGAACGCTGAGTCCTGTTCCTCGTAATCAGGTGCGAGAACGGTGTTGCGTAAGGTCAGACGACCGCTGCGCAGCGTGTAGGCAATGGAACCGACTACCTCGCCGTCATCGAACAGCTCAAAACGTGAACGCACCACGTTATCCCTGAACCCCATGGGCCGAGAACCAGGGACCAAGCGCACGGCAGGTGCTGCTCGCCGATCCAGTTCCTCCGACACGCTCAGGTAATCCTCGTAGGTACCAAACGGCGGGGCTTCGGTGTCCAACTCCTTGTACAGACGGGTAGCCAGCGCCCGCAAGTCCCGTATTGATTCCGCCGACAGGTCTAAGGGAATCTCGGGAGCAGAGCCAAAACCGGCCCAGTCATCACCATCGGTCGCTTCAAGGTTGCTTACAGAATCTAAGTAGGGGGAAGACAGTGGAGGAGCTATGGAGTAGAGGTCAGCGGTCATGATAAGCACCTTGGCGTGATGATTCTGGGCAGGCTATTGCTTAACCTGAGCAGAAGTCTAAGCCCTCCCTAGGAACATGTATGAGTAGGCTAGTTAGCTAAATTTCGCAGGCTAAAACCCAGCTAGTGCGTGCTGCCAAGGGAGGGGATGGCATGCAGTGCCACGGGTACTAGGTGCTTCACGGCTTACGCGCGAGGCGGTTCTTCTCTGCAGAATTGTGCAGCAGCGTTCGCCCCAGCAGAAGCACCCCGTAGGACGCTTCCATGCTGTAACAGAGGAGAGCTGGTGCAGGCGAGTACTAGCGGTCGCGGTCTGTGTACCCGCCTTCGGTCTCGGGCTCGTCGATGACGGGCTTGTCCTTGTCGGTGTACTCACCCTCCTGCACGGGATCCTGCGCGGAGGTGTAGCCGCCCGATTCTTCGACGGGTTCGGTGCTGGTGTAGTGACCTTCCGTCTCGGCGGCCGCGGCCACTTCCGAGGGGTCGCGGCCGGCGCGGCCGGCCTGCTCCTTGCCCTGGTCCCCGATGCTGTGCCGGTTCGGATCCGACGTCGAGCCGTCACCCTCGTTGGGGTTGACGACATGTCCTCCATGAGCGTTCTCGGTCATGATGCTGCCTTTCGTCGAAGGATGCGCTCCTCATTGGGCGCCTGTAGCCAGCGTACTGACACAGACCTGTAGTGGACGTGGTATCCGCCGTCGAGATGGTGAATCAGTTGGCGTGAGGTAGGAGTAGGGAGCGAGTCGATCCTGTGATCACTCATGTCATGAGCTGTCTGGAATAACAGTGCGGCCCCGGATCCTTCCGGGGCCGCACTGTTTGTCGGCGGTATCAGTAACTGGTCTAGCTAGCTGAGCCGTTTGGTTATGCGTGTGTTGTGGTGCGCTTGTGGTCGCGTGTGAGCAGCAGTGCCAGGGCGATCATGCCGATTCCCAGGAGCAGGTGCAGCCAGTTGTCGGCGTCGTTGAGGGGGACGAAGTTGCCGGCCGAGTTCTGGTCGATGACCAGGCCGTAGATCCACAGGACCAGGTAGACAATGCCCCCGTACAGCAGGTATGAGCGGGCGCCGCTGATGGTACGGGCCATGGCAATCCCGGCTGCCCCGAAGAGCAGGTGCACGATGTTGTGCAGGACCGAGACCTGGAACAGGCCAAGGAGCTTCGCCTCCGACTCGTGGCCGGCGAACATCATCGTGTCGTAGTCCGAGGTGATGCCGGGGATGAAGCCCAGGATACCGACGAGCAGGAAGACCGCGCCGACGGCGAGGGCTGCTTTTTGGACGTTCGAACGGGTGCCCGCGTGGGGCGTATTAGCGGTGGTCATGATTGTTCTCCCAGTGAGGTGTGCAAGTAATCGGGTGCGGTGATGTTCATAGGGGCCACGCATAGCCAGCCCCGGTAAACAGGTGAGACGAGTGACAATGTCCACGTGATTCGCGTCAGGTGGGCCATTGGATGGTCCATCTGCAGCTTAGTAAGCAAGCCTTCGTAAGACGCGGGCATAACCCGTGTCGCTCAACTGCAAACAGGACGACTCACAAACCCCGAACGCAGCAGTCCTAAGACGGAACACGGTGAAGCAGGTTACCGAGACAAAAAGGGAGCCTATGCTTCCTGTGAAGTGGTTGCGCGGTACTCGACCTGATCAAATGTCTTGTGAAGCTTTAGCTTTCTCAGGCACTGATCCAGGGGGTGAGAGAGACTTGCGTAGGCTCGGATGACGACGATG
>NZ_QZVT01000020.1 GCF_003602275.1 Arthrobacter cheniae
CGACATCCGCTGCAGTGACAGCTGTTCATGCCCATTCAGATGTTTCTGTGTATGGCGTCGGCGAGGATTTCGGCAGCGATGCCGAGTTCACCGCCCGCGTTGAGGTTGCTGCTACTGGTGTCGAACTTCCAGGAGGAGGCCAAACCCTGTTCCCGGGCCGACGCATGGTCGCCCTGTATGGGCATCCGAGCGGCCCCTATCTTGGTGCCCTCGGCGAGCAAGACATCGAGGGGACCATGACACGAGTGAAAGAACTTGCCGCCCAGTACGGTCCGTTCAGTGACGAACCAGTAGTGCCGGCACTTGACCTGATTGCGACGGTTGCCAGCGCAGATCCCGGCCCGGATGGTGACTACTCGAGCGAAACCCCGATTGAAGACCTCGAACTCTGGATCGATGCGGCCGAGAAGGCGGGGGTCTACGTCATCCTCGACTTCCAGTCCGGTCGCACGGACTTCCTCTCCCAAGTCAAACTCTACGAGTCACTCCTCGCCCGTCCGTCCGTGGGCTTGGCACTGGATCCCGAGTGGAGGCTCGCCCCGGGTGAACTCCCACTCCAGCAGATCGGGACGGTCAGTGCCGAGGAGATCAATACGACCTCCGCGTGGCTCGCTGACCTCACACGAAACCAGGACCTCCCGCAGAAGCTGCTGATGGTCCACCAGTTCCGCCTGGACATGATCCGTGGGCGCGAGAACCTCGACGTCTCCCGGAGCGAGCTCGCACTCACCCTGCATGCGGATGGTCACGGCACCCCTGGCCAAAAACTAGACACCTGGGGGGTGCTGCAAAACGAGATGCCGGAAGGAATCTGGCCTTCCTGGAAGAACTTTTACGACGAGGATCAACCCATGCTCACCCCTGAACAGACCTACTCGATCATCAATCCGAAACCCTGGCTTGTCACGTACCAGTAGTCGGCGGGACAACGAGGCCTCAGTCGTTCAATGNACTAAAAACAAGCAGTCGGCGCCGTGATCATGTCACCCCTGAGGGGTTCCGCTGGGAACGGTTATTTGTGGCCAAAGGTGATGTCGTTGTTGAGGATGCCCCGTCGGACCCGTCGGACCCGTCGGACCCGTCGGACCCGTCGGACCCGTCGGACCCGTCGGACCCGTCGGACCCGTCGGGGAACGTGGAACGGCTGTGACTGGTTCAGGGACCCGGGTCCGGGTCGACCGAATGGACGGCACTGATTGATGGCCGTTCCGCCGGAGCAGTTCGGTCATGACCGCCCTCGTTGTCCCAGTTCTCAGCGGCTTCACCATCGGGTTGATCCGGTGGAATCCCAAGAAGTTCGGCAGTTGCAGAGGAGATGGGCTCCCCGAACTGACCCCAACTGTGGACAGCTCAAGTAGCCACCTCGGGACGATCCGGTGGGCGCCCGAAATGGCTCATTCAGGAGGCTCAGGGCCGCCTCGAACAGCCGGAACATCAAACTCCGCGACGTCGCAGCAAATGTCGTATGCACCGCCAGCGACGAGACCCCAACGACGCCCTTCGACTAACAATCCATGACCAGTTGATGCACCCGTAACCAGCACCTCAGGTGTCCGCATACATCTCCGCTACGGCGACAGCGAGCAAATCCTCATCCAGTACCGGCAACGGCATCAGCCCGTGCAGGTACGCGTCGACCTCCAACTCGTCGAGGTCGCCGCCGATACTGAAGTAGTACACCCACAACCCATGTGTGCTGATGTGCCCCTGCTTCATGACATCGGTGATCAGGGCCCGCAAGGCCTCATCTGAGTCGTCGTGACTCATCGGCGTACACCAACTTGTCCTCCTCGGGAAACAGCTGGATGGCACTACAAGCCTAAACAGGGCTTCCTGCACTCCGCAGGATGAAAACGTCCTTGCCCACAACAGCCCCCACGGGATGAGACGTCATCGACCTCCGGCCACCCCAACAGGGGCTCACCCCACCACACGTGGCGTAAAAATCCCGCCACTTTCAGAGAAACTCACATACTCGCCGATGTCGTTTCTCGCGGTCCTCTGCACGGCAGGCTGCGTGGTTCTGGTTAGCGTTGACATATTCACAGGCGGTTCTCGCTCTCGTTCCGTTGCTTCTATGCAGAAATGGAGCACCACAGCGACCGGCATTCCTCATGTGGTGCTTCTCTAGAGGGAGTTCTGTGTAGCCATAAGGTGGTGATCCTTCAGATCGGCGAAGGCCTTCCTAAAGAGGTTGGCCTCTGCTTCGAGTTGTTGGACGAGCGGCCCGTGTGGTGTCTTCTCGATGGGCTTATGTTTCAGTGCTTGGGTGATCGATGCGTGGAGCTGGCCGGCGCCCGTGATGGCGGCGCTGGCTTGCAGGCTCAGCATCGCCGTTACGACAGCTTCCTTGTCCTGGTATTCCAGTGCCCGTTGGATGTTGCTGATGCGCTGATCGAGTAGTGATTCAAACGTGGTGATGAAGCTGAATGCAGCAGTAGGCGAGGCAAGGTCATCGACGAGTTCCGCGAAGATTGCAGGGTCGAGGGCGACATCCGGGGTGCCGAGGTGAAGGGCTTGGGTGCTGGCCGTGTTCTCTTCCACGATGGTGCGCAGAAGGGACCGCCAGGCGGAGGCCTCGACGGTTCGGCGGGTAAATTCTTCGAGGAGTTCAGCGTGGCGGCTCTCCGTTTCCGGGTGAGCCTCACAAGCGGTGGCGTACTCGTGGTCAAGCTGCCGTTGGACGCGACTGTGAAGAACCTGGACGTCGATGTCGTCCAGAGCGGTGAGATCTTCCGGGAAGGATTCTGTCGGGCCGAGCCTGCTATTCATGATGATCCTCAGAAGCTGAATGTGGGGTGATGGCGCTGATCGGCAGTGGAAGCACCGATGACATGCAGAGGGGCACGGAGCCGGGAGCGCGGGGTGCCGTTGTGGGCCGTGATGGGGCGCTCAGAAGTGAGCTGCTTCACGAGGGGGCGGAGCGGGACGGTCCGCGGTGTTCTCCACGGGACGCTCTACCGTCTAGACGCTACGGTGTTGGAAATACGATCGCAAGTCGGCTTATGAATCGGTGCGAGAGGCACCCCCGGAGCTTCGATGGTCAGATCTTTTGGAGCTCTGAGCCTCGCACTCAGATGCCGATCGTAGGCCAGATCATCATTTAGGCCAGGACGGATGCTCACCCGATCAATGTCCGCTACCGTTTTCACGTCATCATGAGCCGGTGCCGCACCCTGGAAGTCCGCACCCGTATACCCCTGGATACCCCTGGAGTTGGTCGCTTCCTAAAGTGCCGATTGGGTGTGGAGGAAGCTTGATGAGGAAGCGGTGATTTTTGGTCTGCGGCGCCGTCTAATGAGGTATGACGATCACAACGAGGGTATTGAGCGTTTCAGTTCCAGTCGCCGACCAGGATGCCGCGTTGAGGTTCTATACCGAAGTACTGGGCTGCGAGGTACGCACCGATGTGGAGGTATGGCCCGGTGCACGCCTGGTCGAAGTCGTGCCGCCGGGCTCGAATGTCTCCCTGGTGCTTCTGCCGCCCGACAGTCAGATTCCGGTCGCGATTCGACTGGGTACCCCTGACGCCCAGCAAGCCCACGACATCATTCGGAGGGCCGGAGTCACACTGCACAACAAGGACCTGATCCGTATGGAGGGGGTGCCGGCAATGTTCTCGTTCACGGACCCCGACGGTAACGGCCTTGTCTACCTGGAGGACACCAATCCCGAGGAGGAGCACCGAAGCAATGACTGAGACTCGTTTGTTGGACATCACCTTCACCGCCCGTTTAGGCAAAGCCCGTCCGGGGGACACATGGACTTGTGTCCAATTGCCTGATTCGGCGCAGATCTTCGGCACTCGAGGCCTGGTCAAGGTCGCCGGCACTGTCGATGGCCACGGTCCGCTCCCGTGCAAAGTATAGTCAGGTGCTGCTTTTGATGAGGCTCATGGTGGTGTGGGAGACCACACGTTGCACGCCGGTCAGGGCGTACATCTTCTCGGTTTGGAAGCGTTCGTAGGCGTTGCTGTCCTCGACGTCGACACGGACGAGGTAGTCGATGGCGCCGTAGACCCTGCGGACCTCGGTGACTTCATCATAGGAGAGGAGGGCCGCTTCGAACTCCTCGACGACTTCCCGGCTGGTCATGGTGATTTCGACCGCCATGTAGACGCAGAAGGACCTGCCCGCGGCCACGGGGTCCAGGCGTGCACGGTAGCCGGTGATCACTCCCTGTTCCTCGAGGCGCTTCACCCGACGCAGACACGGCGCTGGCGTTAGGCCGACCCGGTCAGCGAGCTCGACGTTGCTGAGCTTCCCGTCTCGGCTGAGCTCATGAAGGATTGCTCGGTCCGTCGCATCCAAGCGTATTTTGTTGCTCATTCGGTGATTCTAGTTTGGTCAGAAGCAATCCTGTGGCGCGTATCGAGCGATAAAATGGCTGTTCATCCTGCTTGTTTTCCTAAGAGAGGTCCTTGCCCGTGTCCCGTTCGCGTGCCTTTGCCCAGGTCGATGTTTTCTCCGCCCAGCCGTACCGGGGTAACCCCGTGGCAGTGATTCTCGATGGTGAAGGGTTGGACGAGGCGGCGATGCTGCAGGTGGCGAAGTGGACGAACCTGTCCGAGACGACGTTCGTCCTCCCGCCGACGACTGATGAGGCGGACTACCGGCTGCGGATTTTCACTCCGGGTGGGGAGCTGCCGTTCGCCGGTCACCCGACGCTCGGGTCAGCGCACGCGTGGATCGAGAACGGCGGGACCCCGCGGGACGAATCATTGATCGTGCAGGAATGCGAGGCTGGCCTGGTCGAGGTATCTCACCGTGATGGTGTGTTCTCCTTTGCTGCCCCGCCTCTTCGGCGCAGCGGGGACCTCGAGGGGGACTTCCTGAACGACGTCGTGGCCGCCTTCGGTATCACCCACGATCAGGTGCTGTCCCACCAGTGGGTCGATAACGGCCCCGGGTGGGCGGTGCTGCGCCTCGGTACCGCGCAGGAGGTCCTGGACCTGGACCCGGATCTGTCCCTTATCCCGACTGCCATGGTCGGCGCAATCGGCGCCTACCCGGAAGGCTCCGAGCACGCCTTTGAGATGCGTACCTTCGCCCCCGGGGTCGGAGTGGCCGAGGACCCGGTGTGCGGGAGCATGAACGCGTCCGTCGGTCAGTGGCTCACCACTTCCGGAGCCGTCACCGGCGACTACAAGGTCTCGCAGGGATCCAAGCTCGGCCGGGTCGGCAGCATCACGATCAGCACCGACGATGCAGGCGGCGTGTGGGTCGGCGGCGCCACGAACACCCTGTTCCGCGGCACCGCACTCCTCTGACCGTGAGCTCGCCCGACACCACACCCACCACACCCACGCCGCAGACCATGCCGGTTGCGTCGCTGGTAGCGGCCGGCCTTCGCCGGCGGCGGGCCGTCGCTGTGCTGTCCCTGCTCGGGGCAACCCTGTTCTGGGCCGGGAACTATGTGGTCGGCGCGGACGCCGTGCAAAGCATCGACCCGATGAGCCTGGTGCTGCTGCGTTGGTCCATCGCTGTCGTTCCCCTGATGATCATCGCGCAGCTCGTGGAGCGCCCGAGATGGCGGGAGGTCCTGGCCGCGTGGCCATGGCTGCTCGCGCTGGGGGTGAGCGGGCTGCTGGGCTACAACCTGTTCCTCTACTACGCACTGGAACACACCACCGCGCTCACTGCGTCCCTGATCAACGCCTTTAACCCGGCGCTGATCACCCTGGCCGCCGCGGTGGTCCTCCGCCAACGCCTCACCCCTCTGGCGGTCCTCGGGATACTCACCGCTCTCGTGGGTGTCCTCGTCGTCCTCAGCGGCGGAAACCCACGCACACTCCTCGGCGCCGGTACTGGATCCGGTGTTGGTGTGGGTGAGGTCCTGATGGTAGGGGCGATCCTGGTCTGGACGACGTACACGATCCTGGGCCGCCTCGCACCTCCCATCCCTCCAATCACAGCCACTGCTGTTCAGGCTGTGATCGCCGTGACGCTTCTGGCCCCGCTGAGCTTCGCGACCGGCGGCCCGACACTGCCCGGCACCGGTAGCGGTGTGACTTCCCTGCTGTTCATCGCGGTCTTCCCCTCCGTGCTGTCCTACCTTCTCTGGAACCGGGCCCTGACGGTTCTGCCTGCCGGCGGGGCAGGCGTGTTCCTGAACCTCATCACCATGTTCACCGCGATCCTGACCGTTCTCACCGGCCAAAGCCTCTCCGCGGCGCAACTGATCGGCGGAGCAGTCGTCATCATCGGAGTCATCATCACCAACGCACCCGCCTTCCGGGGCACGAGAACCGAAAGCTAGGCTCGCCGATAGCGGCACGACGAAGATCCGATTGACCTTGACCGGGTTAGCCCGTCGTCAGGAACGTTGCATTTGGGTACACCTCAACAGTGCAGATCGACTCAAATCACGTCGTTCTAGGGTCGTTCTGCGACTTTCGCAACAGAAGCGTTCGACGGTCTAGACATCATGCAACGCGGCTTTGCCATAGCCGTAAAGCTACGGGCGGGGACTGTAGGAAAAACGGTGTGTGGGGGCCCGGTAAGTTCCATCCACAGTGGTTGTTGTGAACCGCCCGGGCAGGGTGATTAGCAGCGAATTGTCCACGCGAGCTTCGGAGGTACAAGCTAAGGGGTCGGTTGTGGGGTGCCAGCGAAGGGTTGCGGTGTCCGAGACAAAAGGAAAGCCCCTCGTGAGGGGCTTTCCAGCGATTGGACAGTCTGTTCTCGGTATTGGTCGGTGGTGATGCGCTCCTCCTCCCAGGGCCCGGTCGCCCCTCGACAATTCGATGGGAAAAAGGCTAATTGCTGCTGCCAACCGGGTGCAACCACCAGTAAGAGGTTGCATCCCGGCAGGTAATCCGCTTCACTTGCCTCCTTCTCCAGGAGGTGAAAGCCCACCGGTAGGACGGGATCGTACGAAGCGTTGCCTACGCCTAGTCCTACGCCCACGCTTACGGAGCCGTCATGTGTCCTGAACCCGGGGTGTGATGTGCTGATTTGGCTTCGAGGAACTCGCACAACGCCGCCGCCTGGGTGAGTTCCTTCGCGAGGTTCCGGAGTTTGGCTGCGCTCATGGTGAGGTCCCGTTCACGCGGCCCGAAGTTAACTTCCCAGTTCGGGTCACCGGGTCCGGCCGGGTAAAGGTAGACGTCCGAGGGCAAATCGGTCATCCGCATCACCACCAGCCCGGTGTCAGCTCCTGCTCCGCCGTCGTGACGGAGAACTTCAATACCACTGGGTGAGTCATCGCTGGTCGCGATGAACTCGCTCACCCACTGCTCGAGGAGCTTCTTGCTGCGGTAAGGCACGACATAAACTCCTTCACCTGTTTTTCGAGTACTGACTCTATGGTGCAGGGAGATAAGTGAGGTCAGGTAAGGGTTTAGGTAGTGGTCCTTCGCAGCTTCCAGTGATCCCTTAGCGGGGACTGTTCGATAAGCGGTGTGTGGGTTCCTTCACCGCTTCCACACCCCGGGCCTGTGAGGGTCTGGACATCACACGATGACGGCCAGCCGTGCAGTCCGCATGAGGGGCCCTTGTGAGGGACAAGCGTGGTCGTGTTCCCACTGGAACTGACTGGACGTTGGCGGGGTTCCTTGGGGCTCAGGGGCAACGTCACGCAGCGCCTAAGCGTCGCGTTGGTTCGTCCCCTAGCTTGTGGTGCCGAAGAGCCACTGCCTGAGTAACTCGTCGAGAACATCACCGCGCCCGCACGTTTCCGGGGGCAGTGGAGGACCGTTCCGGTGGGGGGCTTTGGGCCGTGGGGGCTGTTCGGCGATGAGTTCGTTCACGGCCTCGGCGACGAGATTGCATTCTGCGAGGGGGAGGGACATGAGGCCGGCGAAGAAGGCGTCAAGATCGAAGTCGTCCAGTGCTCCGCCGAGCGCGAAGTAGCGCAGCCAGACATCGCTGCAGGGAACATCGGAGGCGACCATGGCAGCGTTGATCAGCGCACGCTGGGTTTCTTCTGCCTCATCCTGCGGTCCCGCCACGGTCGCCTCCGGTAGATTCCTTGCCTACAAGGATCCCCTCCCACGAGACGACGCAAGAATCTATATGCGCCACCAGCAACGTCTTCACACCACCGGTCGGACGGCTTATACGCCACCCGGGCAAGGCCGTATCCGCAAGCTAATGCGGCAGCGGACACGTTCCGCTATTGCTGTGCGTCATCGAGCTGGCGCAGCCAGGACTGGAACTTCTCGGCCCCGTCGCAGGGAGCGGCCGGATACCTTGCCCACGCCGTGATCATGTCACCCCTGAGGGGTCCCGCTGGGACGGTTATTTGTGGCCCAAGGTGATGTCGTTGTTGAGGATGCCCTGTCGGACCCGCGGGGAACGTGGAACGGCTGTGACTGGTTCAGGGACCCGGGTCCGGGTCGACCGAATGGACGGCACTGGTCGATGGCCGTTCCGCCTGAGCAGTTCGGTCATGGCCGCCCTCGTTGTCCCAGTTCTCCGCGGCTTCACCATCGGGTTGACCCGGTGGAATCCCAAGAAGTTTGGGAGTTGTCGAAGAGGTGGGCTCATTCTTCGGGGAACCAATTGTCCAGTCACAACGTCCCGACATACTCCGAGTCTACGCTCCTTAGCGCTAACCAGGCATGGACTCTGCGTGGTTAAAGCAGAGCCCAACACCGGTTGCTGTGGTCACTCGTCATTGGATAGCTGGGCGCTTCACCGACGGTTCCGTGGGTCATTTCCTGGCAGCGCCATAGTGACTCGACATCGGGCGCCGTCCGTTTTCCTCAGCTCGAGCGCGACCAGCTGGCCGAACGAACCAAGGCGGGTATGACTGCGGCTGCGGAACACGGTCGGAAGGCTGGGCGGCGGGAAGTCACAGCCGACCACGCCAGGGTCAAACGAGTCCGGGACCTAAAGGCCCAGGGGCTTACGTCGGCCGACATTGGGAAGATCATCGGGGCTAGCCGCGCCACCGTCTACCGCTACTTGAGCATCGGCAGCAATGAACCCACATAATGAGGGCAAGCGTCAGTAGGCACTGCACGCCTTGCTCGCGAGGCGTGCGAATTCGGCCGCCCTAGGTCTTGGCCATTAGGCGCCGGTCAGGAGCTTACCGGTGCGCTCTGGGGGTGAGACCGGTGCCCGATAACCTGTTCGAAGCCGTAGCCAACGGCGAACATGGTGGGCTCATCGTAAGGACGTGCCAGTATCTCCATTCCCACAGGCAGGCCGGAGTCGGTCAGGCCGGCCGGTACCGTCATGGAAGGCATCCACGTCTGTGAACCTATGACCGTGTTGGTGGGGAAGTTCAGGGTGTTCCACAGCCCGGAATCAGTGTCCTCGTGAGTAGGTGGGGCGACCTGACAGGTTGGATAGACCAACGTATCGAGGTTATTGGCCTCCATGAGATTGACGACCGTCTTCATGAACGCTTCGCGCGCGGTATAGGCGGTGTAATAGTTCACGTCGCTCAGCGGGTCATCGGGTCCGGCTGCCAGCGCCTCGAGGAGGTCGAGTTTCTTGTGGTACCGGCCGGAGTCGATGATCTCGGCGACGGTGCGGGCTGGCGGGTTCGGTTTGGATGAGAGCCAGGTATTGATGTCGTGCTTGGACTTGATCGTGTACAGGGACGTTCGACCGATCCACCCGGACAGGTCATCGATCGTGACATCGACCAGAGTGGCACCGCCTGCCCTCAGCTCGTCAAGAGCGCTGGCCATCACATGATTGACGGGGGCAGAGTTGGGGTCGGTGTCAGCACCGAATGCGTTGCGCAGCACTCCGATACGTCGTCCCTGTAAGGCGTTCGGGACCAAGCTATCGATGTAGGACGCCGGAGCGCGTGCCACCGAGTAGGCATAGGTGAGTGGGTCGGTTTGGTCGAAGCCGGCCATCACGGTGAAGACGCGGGCGGCGTCCTCTACGGATCGAGCCATCGGGCCAATGGTGTCCTGGGCGCTGACCAAAGGGTTGCATCCGGTTCGACTGATCAAACCGGGGGTGGAGCGAACGCCCACCAGATTGCAGAATGAGGCCGGTAGCCGCACTGATCCTCCGCAGTCCGTGCCGAGTCCCACGGTCGCATACCCTGCCGCGATGGCGGCACCTGTTCCGCTGCTTGATCCTCCTGGATCGCGGTCAAGGTCGTAGGGATTCTTTGTCACCCCGGTACGGGAGGAGTAGCTGAACCATGAAGTTGCCCAGTCAGGGAGTGTTGTTTTCGCCAGGATGATAGCCCCCGCGGCCCGCAGTTTCGCGACCACTGTTGCATCTTCCTCCGCCCGAAAGTCAGCAAAAATCTCCGAACCGAACGAGGTCGGCATATCAGCGGTTTCCAAGCAGTCCTTGATGACCATGGGGATGCCATGCAGAGGCCCGACCGGTTGCCCTGATTGCTGGTAAGCATCATCCAGCGCATCAGCTTGTTCCCTGGCGGCCTGATTGATCGTGACAACTGCGTTCAGTCCAGGGCCGGCATGGTCAAAAGCCTCGATCCGCTCAAGGTAGGCGTCGACCAACTGCCGGGCAGTGACCCGACCGGTGAACAGTGCGGCTTGGATTCCTGCGATGTCGGCATTCTCGAGCGACGTACCGTTGAGATCCATGAAGCTTCTCCCAAGAGAGGGTCAGATAATCTTCTGCCCTGACGCTAGGACCAGCCAGAACCAAGGTCAACCCCTCAGTGAGGGTTATCCAACCTCCCGCTGACCAGCTTTCCTGCTGGAACTGGGCTGGAGGTTTGAGGCACTGCTCCTCGCTGGTGCGTCGGTATCGACGCGACCGCCGCCGAGGTCCTGAGCGCACATCGAGACCCTCACGCACCGGATGAACGGACGCATGCCACTCCTTTGCATCGATTGCTCGAAAACTGTCTCGCAACCAAGATCGCAGTCATGCTTTAGCGCCACCTCTTAGGAGGCATGGTTGCAAGACAGGTGAGGAGCGACAGTGGCCGGGGACTAGCGATGTCTCGTCCTAGTGCCTTGCAACCTAACAGTTGCAAGACAGTTGATGCTGGAGATAACCAGAGCTTTTCAATAACACAATGCCGAATCGGTTCATTTGTATTTCCGAAGGTTCGTCTACTTTGGCCACACACCCTCATGCCATCAATTCAAATCCTAGTTAGATGGAGCAGAATCTTACTTTTCATGACTGTTGATTATCCCCAATACCTTGAAGCAACGTTAAGTAATTCCGTCACACCAGACATGACCGGTGTAGGACTAGTCGGGTGATTTCGATGTGCGGAACGTGAGCGCACAATCTCGCGCGATCCGGCTTCTAGTACGCACTCGGCGGCGAGCAATAGCCTTGGATCCGGTGCGGGTGGCAGCGTCTCGACATCCATCCAACGCTTGAGGAGGACTTCTGGTCCATGTCTGCCTCGACCGACGCGCGCTGACCAGCGGGCGGCGTCGAAGGAGAGTGGTCCGTAGAGGGCGGACGCGTCAAAAATAATGAGACGGCCGTCCACTGTCCTACCCATGTTCGCTGGCGCCAGATCACCGTGCAGAGGCCCTGCATTACCCACTGTGTATGCGGTTGTCGCCTTGCTCAGCCAGGAGGAGGGAAGGGTGTATCCGGATCGAGAAAGAGCAGACGCTGCTGCCTTCCAGCGGGGCACCATCACCGTACTGAGAGGCCTGAGCGATGGCGTTAGCTCATGACAGGAGCGGTGCATGATTGCACTGATGCTCGCTAATTGATCGACAACATTCAGCTGGTCATCCGCATGAAGGTTGAGCGGTCGTATCTCGAGGTGTTCCATCACCAGCCAACTGCACCTGCTCGCCACACCGAACACGAGGCGAGGAACATCAAGATTTCGGGCTCGCCACAACTGCTGGAGCGGTCCTTCCCCTCGTGGCTGGTCCCCGTAAACCTTCAAGATCACATGTGGGCCGAGGTTTGTGACAGGCGAGCCCTCCGCCACTGAAAATCGGTAGAGGATTCGTGGCTTGTGATCGACGACTACCGCCCCAAGGAATTTGCCCAACTTCAACTGATCCCTCAGTGGCAGCAGTGCGGCAACAGCCCGATCAAAGACCGGAAGATCTTCCACAGCCTGCTGCATGATGAGCAGACGCTGCTTCTCAATCGCCGAGACCATTTCGTTATCGGGCTTTTTCAAGCAGTCACTACCTCGTCAGATTAGGATCGTACCGGAGATATGCTATAGCTGAGAACTAAAACAAAGGGGATTGCAATAATAATGAAAGATTATAGGGACTCAAAGAGGGACCTTAAGATCTCGTTCCTGTTCTTCCTCGTTGCAAGCAGTATACTTATCAGTGCCGTAATATTTGACGCTAGTAACTGGACGTATACAGACTTAGCTAACTTCCTCATATCCGTTATCTTGAGTGCCTACTTTCTCTTCTTGGCGCAACGTCTTAACTGGAGGGCCGAAGAGCGCGCAGAAGCAGTAGCAAACGCAGATCTCATCACGTCAACTGGAGTGCTTGCCATGAACAGTGCACGCAGTCTCTCTGGATCCGAGTCAGCAGCGCTCCGAGTCGCAGCTGACGCACGAGCGGCACTACAGCATTACCCCGCTGCTGACCAGGCTAGACAAGAAGACCTGAGGGCTTCAGTGGTAAACGCCTACAACGATCTCGCTTTCTCAGTATTTCTTCGTGCCGACACTTTAGCGCGCTCGGTGTGGGCACGTCTGTGCGAGGGAACCGCGGACGTCATACGTGAAACGGACAAGCTGGTCTTCACTCGATCAAAGCGGATCAGAGACAAAAAACTGATGCGCGTTGCCGACCACATCGGATTTATCGAGATGCTGGGACGGGCCCTGCGGAAGAACGGAGAAGGGGGTGTGCCAGAGTTCGAGAGCCTCTCGCTGCCAGCAGTCTGGGATCCGGTAACCACGATAGACTCGCGACGCCCGCCGGTGAGGCGCTCGGCCTGGATGGAAACGACCCGCCGTCTAGATCGCTTTGAGATGCTCTACCAGGACGAGCTCACCGTCTTACACGACTGGTCGACGTTGCGTGACAACGCCGACCGTATCAGTTGCGAAGTGGAACTCGTCGACAGTGCTGCGACCGATGCATGGCTGGCTCCTTGGTTCGTCGGAAAAGGAACGAACGGTATTGCACGCCCAGTGAGCGTGTTGAATTGTGAACTCGAAGAGCGCGCGAAATACGACACGCTGCGGATCAACGCCGCGACCCCACGCTGGCCCCAGGCCCTTAAGCATGCTGAAATTCCCGAAGGAATGCGTGCCACAAGCATCGACAATCTTTGCCAGGTATTGGAAGCACAGCCAGCCCCGATGATTTGCGTTCTCGCATACGAACTGTGCATTGAAGGGCATACGGGCGAGAAAAAGCGTGTGGTGCTTGATGGCAACCATCGTCTCGCAGCGGCGCGCCGATTGTCTCTCACTCCGGGTTCATCGGACAGCAATCATCATCCTCGTGAGTTTAAGGTCCTAACCTTCCTAATCAGAGAGCTACGACCGGTCGATAGCGTTGTCCCCGCGGGTGGTGAAAGAAAACACCCCTACGAGTGGAAGGGTTTCACGCCAGACATTGGACTCATTAGGGGAACATGGCAACCTAAGCAATCTACCGAGTGAAGCGCTGAGTTCTTGCTGTCGCTGCTTGTAGCGGCGAGCAATTGATGGCATCGATTGCTTTGCGACTAGAACAGTACGAATGAGTTCGCCGCCTGACCTACTGGGGTAAGTGCACGGTCTTTTCTAACTAACGTTGACCCGACGAAGGAACTGACGCGCCAGTGCTTGCTGGTGGCGATACAGCGTTGCACGGCTTCATCCGACAAGTTGGGCAGCTTCCTCAGCTGTCCGTCCCTTTGCTTGCGCGTCGGCTGCAAAAGCGAGCTTGTCCGCGATGACCTCTCGGTTACGGCGAGCCGGCCAAAGCGGGTGCCGACCGGATCTAGATCATGGGTATCAGGCGCCGATTGTGGGGTTGGTTGTTGATGAGTGCTGTGAGGCGGATCTAGGGCTTTGGGTGGTGGGGTTGGGGCGTGACGCGCAGGTCGTAGCCGGATTGTTCGAGGAGTTCATCGGCTGCCAGGCCGAGGAGGGCGACCTGTGAGCGGGGGAGGTCCTTCCTCCCTGTTAGCCAGGCTGTGATGTCCTGCTCGTTGAGGGCTCCGGTTATCCCGAAGTAGGCGACCCATAGGTCGGATAGGTTGTAGTCGGTGAGCGCCAAAGCCACCCTCAGTTGCAACCGCACACCCACTGATTCGTCTTGTGACTCATTCTCTGACTTGTCTTCCGGCTGGTCTTTATCTGCCTCCATGCCCACTGCTCCGACCGCTTCCTGCTGACCCCTGTTGACTCCTATTGATCGTCAAGCCTAGGAACCGGTCATGAGGGGAAGCTATCGACAAAGTCACACCGAAACACCTTGACCGGAAAGGTCGATAGGTGGACTTCGGTTCCCGACACGCTTCCTGGCTCTGGCATGCTTCCGATTCCGGTAGGTCCGGCGGTCCTTGCTATTCTGGTCCTTTGGATCCGGGTCAAGTCGCTGGCTTCGGGTCGAGTACGTCGAATGGCTACTGGCTTGTTCTTGCTTCCTGAATCATCAGCGCCCATCCTGGACACCACGGCCGTCCAGGCGGATTTCGAGTCCTTTATTGATTGCCCCACGGGCACCGTCGAGCACTATTTCGACTCCAACGTTTTCAACTGGTCCGATGAGTTGTATCGCATCCACGGGTATGCCCGCGGGGACGTGGTCCCGACCTTCGACCTGGGTATATCCCATATCGAACCTGAGGACCGGGAGTCCGCGGCAGCGTTCTGGGATGAGCTGTCGACAACAGGGGGTCCCTTGTCGGTCTACCTGTCCCTGCGTGATGCTGCCGGACGGATCCGTAAGATTCTCATTTCCGGGGATCTCATCCACGATGCTGCCGGGATGCCGGTCGGCGTGTGGGCGCTGGTCGTGGATGCCACCGCCTCGATCTACGCCGATACCCGCCAGATCGCCAATGAGGCCGTGGCCGCATCAGCTGTCAGCCGGGCTGTGATCGAGCAGGCCAAAGGCATCCTCATTGGTCGGGCCGGCCTCGATGCAACAGAAGCGTTCGAACGGATCAGCCAGCGCAGCCAGACTACGAACCGCAAAGTCGTCGTCATCGCTCAGGAAATCATCGACCGTGCCCTTCGACTGACCAGGGACAACGAGCCGGCAGAGCGTACCCGCGCCCTGCTGGACCTCTTCCAAACGAACTGAAGGACGATTGTGACTGACTCCTCGCCCAACGAGATAGCCCCGATCATCGGGCGCGCTCAGGGACTGTTTCTGTCCGAGCAGACAGCTCAGCAGGCCGTGTCTGCTCTGGCGGCTGCGGCCAAGGACGCTATTCCCCACGCCCTCGGTGCCGGGGTGAGCCTGATCGAGGGCCACCAACCGACCAGCGTCGGTGCAACGGACGCCTTGGTCTTGGAAGCTGACAATCTTCAATACGAGTTGCGCAACGGCCCGTGCCTGTCCGCGTGGTCCGAAGGCATAGCAACGTATGTTGAAGACACCGAAACCGACCAGCACTGGCCGCTATGGAGCGCCTCAGCTGCGAAGACCGGCATTCGGTCCTGCTTCAGCGTCCCCCTGCAAGCTGGTCCGCAGGGGATCGGTGCGATGAAGATTTATGCTGCGGCCCCTGACGCTTTCACCGTCCAAGACCAGAAAGTGCTGGCCCACCTGGCGAGGTCAGCGGCCGTCCTGCTCGGACACATCCAAGGCAGTGACACCCCGCAGCGCATCAGTGACACGTTCAAGGAAACCCTTCGTATCCGGGACCTCATCGCTACAGCCCGCGGGGTCATCATGGAACGACACGGCATCGAAGAGGACGAAGCTTTCAACTACCTGCTGAGCGAAGCCGGGAACAAGGGTGTGTCCCTTCACGGGTTCGCGAAGTCCGTCCTCCGCGCAGATACCCGCAAGGACACCCCCACCGAGGCATGACGAACCCGGACGAACCCACTGCCTCGATTCAGGACATTTATCGTACGAGGATCGGACACGCGTTCACACGAGTAGGGCTGGGGTTGCCGGAAGTGTCGCTGCGGTACTTCTCCATAAATGGCACCATCATGAGTATGAGATCGACGCCTATCTGGGCCAGATGTTCGTCCTGCCCGGAGTAGAGTGCCACGAAGTTGCCCACGACACGAACGAAGTCAAGATGAGATACCCCTACTGGTTCGTGCACCCTGTCATGGCGACATCAACCATGGCGACATCAATAGTGGCGACTTCAACGTCTGACGCAGGCGCAGCAACTTCCTGAGGAGTGACTGTTTCGGGGGCAGTGGCGGGTAGTTTTTCTCCGTCAGCGGCTGCTTGACCGTCGGAGAAACTCCCACTCCCGTGCACGAGGCTCGTCGGTGTATCCGGCTGAGTTCGCGACGCGAAGTCGGAACATCGTTAGGGTCCTTCAAGTATGCACACGCGGACATCAAGAATGGCCTATGTTTGTCCTCACAAAAGTAGGACTTTGTCGCCAACCCGCTGCACGTCATCGCTTCGATTACGGGGTCCTGAAGGGGGCGAGGTCGACGGGTAGTACCCCGATTTTCGTTGGAGCAGTGCTGATCTGGGGAGGCCTGCGAGACCTATGCTTTGGGAGCGAGGAGTTCGAGGGCTATGTTGTCTGGGTCGCGGAATTCCAGAATGTAGCCGGCACCAATATCCTTGACGCCACCATAAAGGATCTGGTGAGCGTCGAGCAGGGTTGCGGCGGCATCGAGTTCCTGGCGGCTCCCTACATTGAAGGAGACATGATCGAGGCCCACCCGGTTCTCGTCGAAGCGGTCGTCGGCGACGGGTCGAAGACCGAGCAGTGAATCTCTGAGCTTGTAGATCACACCCCGTAGAGGAACCCGAGCTACTCACGCGTTGCGTCGTCAGCATCGTCGGGTACTTTGAAGGCAACGGGAAGACCGAACACCGCATCATAGAACGCCCGCGAGACATCTATGTCGGTCACGGTGAGGCGAATGTGGGCGTAGGAACTGATGGCGATCGTCATTCCCGCAGTGTTCCATGCCCCACCACCATCCGGCGCTGCGTTTGAGGGCCTGGCAAGAGGACTGGACATGAAGCCATGTTCCAGCGTGAGCGCGCGCGACATGAGGGTAGATCGCCCTCGGTTTCCCTCTCATGGCCTGAGCGAGCGGATCGTCAGCGATCCAATTCCCGGTTTGTACCAGGGCCAAGGCGCTGCTCAGCTTTCTATTTCTGCTGTCCTTTGCGGGGCCTATCAGCGGGGTCGACGACGGCTGGGGGAACCCTGGTCTTAGGAGGGTTGTACATCGCCGGCCCCGGTCAATGGGCTTCCGCATGAACGGAAGAAGGCTTACCTGACGGTTCAGGCGGTGTGCGTCGACCGTCAGTGCTGCCCTCAGAACTTCGACCCGGGCCACCCTCTGGCTTGATCCCTGGTTGAAACTCTTGCCAGAGACTACGGGCGAACCGGTAACAAAGGGATGAGTAGTGTCTACCCGACTTCGCAGCCGTGTTACTCGATCCACCCTCTAGCCCAATTGTGCAAGCACCAGTGACCGACAAGGGGTGTGCGTCCTTTGAGTAGCGGCAATGTCCTGACGCTGATCAGTCAGCACGACCTAGATGAGCGGTGAAATCGACCGCGACCGCGACCGCGACGGAAGCCCGTCCCAAGGTAAAGGCAAGGTCCTCACGCTTGACTGCACTAAGTAGAGACGATGGTGTGTTCCTGAGAAGGAGAGACTGTGAGTGCAGAGGTGGACGCTGAGGCCGTTGTTGAGCGGACGTCGTCGTCATCGGACAAGCCGTCGGGGTTGTCGCGCAGGGGTGCGATGTTCTCTGCCGCGTCAGCAGGCCTGCTGTCCGTGCTGCCGATGG
>NZ_QZVT01000001.1 GCF_003602275.1 Arthrobacter cheniae
AATGGGCCCGTCTGCTTCTTGAAGGAGGGCCGGCGACAGCCACCCTTGAATCCCAAACTGCGGAAGAAAACGAGTACGAGGCCGATTCGGGCGAACTCGTCGAAGTCTACGTCCGTTCCACCTCCCAAACCGGCGCCCCGATGATCTTCGAAACATACTCGTCAGGCGCGGGAGTGCGCCGCGAACAGCAATCGGTCCTGGTAGGCATGATTCCACCGACCTTGCTGTCATTGGCAGCCCTACAATTAGCGCAGCTGATTCCGGCCGTCCGCCTGGCACGCAAGATCCAGGACCATCAAGCCACGCGTACCGCGTTGTTGCACTGCGCCATCGAAGCGTCGGATCAGGAGCGCCGGCAAATCGCCACCGAACTCCACGACGACGTCATCCAGGACCTCTCCGGGCTGGCATACGCCCTGGAATCAGAAGAACGCCGCGGTCCACCCTCGCTGGGCCCTGTCTTCACGAACGCCCGGACGATGCTGCAGAACGATATCCGCCTCCTGCGCGCCATGACCAGCGAGCTCTACCCCCCTGACCTCGAGGAGCTCGGACTGAAGGCCTCCCTCATGCGACTGGAGGCACCACTGGTAGAGCGCGGAATCGCCTTCAGAATCGACATCCCGGACAAATTGGTGCTAGATCGGGACCACACAGTCCTGGTCTACCGCGTGGCACGCGAAGCGTTGGTCAACGCCACCAAGCATTCCTCCGCGCAATCGGTACACATTCGGATCCGACAAACGAACCGGCAAACCCTCATCACAGTCTCGGACGACGGTATCGGCTTCAACCCGATCGAGCCCTGCCCGGAAGGCCACTTCGGCCTCAGGATCCTCGGAGACACCATCCGACAAGCCGGGGGCTCCCTCGAAATACGCTCCGCGCCGGGTACTGGCACGTCCGTCACCGCGACCTTCAGCGTCATTGCTCCCACCGTCAATTTGATCGGGAAAACCTTTTCGCGCTCCTCACCTATGAACTCCTCTACACGGAATAGGCGACGAACGAGTGCAGGCCCAGCACCATTCCCCCTGCCGGCCAAACGATGAGCATCGACACTGACCACGGCTGGCCCGGCATCAGACAGGGGGTTGACGAGCCCGATTCTGAACGCTGGAGAACCGGAACCCATCAGGAAATGGGCTCTTTTGGTGTTACTCGGGCAGAAGGAGCCCAAGGTTCAGCGTCGTTGCTAGCCGGGGCTGGTAGTTGAGTTTCTAAGCGTCGGGTCCATCAAGTAGTAACCGCCTTGGTCCGGGCGATCCGGCTTGTTGATGAACTCTAAATTTCAGTTCGTCCACTGGCTGGGCCGCTTGACGACTCCCTACCCTTCGGTAATAGTTAGGCATGTGCCTAACTATTACGACAAGCTCGATTCCGTGCTCCGCGCTCTCGCGGATCCTACGCGCCGGGCCATCGTCGAACGGCTGGCGAAGTCCCCAGCCGTCGTGTCCGAACTCGCGGCACCGTTCTCGATGGCGTTGCCGTCGCTCATGCAGCACCTGCGTCTCCTCGAAAACGCGGGTTTGGTCACGTCGCAGAAGCAAGGACGCGTGCGCACTGTGAGCCTGCGGCCGGGCGCCCTCGACGTCCTGCACCTGTGGCTCGGTGAGCAACGAACCTCCGCCGAACGCCAAGCCGACCGGCTCGGCATGCACCTGATTCGCGCCACCCCAAAGGAAACCTGACATGACCCGCATCCGCATGAGCCTGTTCACTTCGCTGGACGGCTACACCTCGACAACCGGCCTTTCCCTCGAGAATCCGATGGGTGAGGATTGGGGGCGCCTCACGGAGGCGTATATCGCGACCCGCACGATGCAAGAGCGCTTCGGCGAGACCAACGGCACCGGCACGACCGGCATTGAGGACTCCTACGCCGCTGCGTTCTTCGAGGGCGTAGGCGCCGAGATCATGGGCGCAACAATGTTCGGCCTGACCGCATATCCCGGCGATCCGGACTGGAAGGGCTGGTGGGGTGAGCGGCCGCCATTCGGGACCCCGGTCTACGTCCTTACCCACACCGCACCGCGTCCGCCGATCCCGATGGAGGGTGGTACGACGTTCCACTTCCGCAGTGGCTCGATCGAGGACGTGCTTGCCGAGGCGACCGACGCCGCGGGCGGCCTGGACGTGCGCGTGGGCGGTGGAGTCGGCACCGCGCGCGATTTCCTGCGCGCGGGTCTGGTCGATGAGTTGCATCTCTTGATGGCCCCGGTTGTTCTCGGCCGGGGAACTCGACTATGGGACGACCTACCCAGCCTCGACCTGACCCATAAGGTGACGACGGAAGTGGCCGAGAGCGGCACGATCCACGTCACCTTCAGGCGATAGGCATGCACATGACGATCGAACGCCGACTCGCCCGCGCGGAGTTCACCCTTACCCGCGATTACCCCGTTCCCCTCGAGCGCGTTTGGGATGCCTTCGCCATAGAGGACCAGAAGCTGCACTGGTTTGGCGGCGGCGACACCGTCGAGACCGGCGTGTGGGTGTTCGACTTCCGCGTCGGCGGACGCGACATCGACGAGGGTGCGTTTCACGGCGGTCCGGTCTCGCGGTACGAGGCAACCTACACCGACATCGTGGAGCATGACCGGATCGTCACGACGTACGACATGTGGATCGACGGCGCCCACATGTCGACGTCGGTGGCGTCGTACGAGTTCGAACCGATCGACGAGGGCACCCGGTTCACGCACGTCGAGCACGGCGTCTTCTTCGACCAGTTCTGGGCCGACGGGCCGAACCGCGAGGAAGGCTACCGTGGCCTGCTCGAGGCTCTAGGTAACTACCTCGCGTGACGTATCTTCCAGGAGTGTGCGGAGACTGAGCAGCCAGGTTGCCGTCCAGGTCGAATGTTCTCCTGCGGTGATCGGGGTCTCCGCAGGGTGTGGGCTGATCCGCCCTCGCTTCCGCGCCGCTGGCTGCCGCAGCCGTGCCCCGGCCGCGCCTTAGCTGCGGGGAAGTGAGAGCCGGTGAGGCATCTCGTGCCGCCTGCTCAGGGACCCCAGCTGAAGGTTGCTGACGAAAACACTGTCGGCCACGACGTCGCGCAGGTCCCCGTTCTGCCGGTAGGCGGCCCGCTGCCGCCGCGCACCGGTTCCCCGCGCAAGGACCTGCCGCACCAACGATTCCACAAGCACCGCTTCGCCCTGTTCCTTGAGGACCGGACGGACCTCGGCGAGGAGAGCGGAGATGACCGAGGCGGCTTCCATCGGCTCTTTCCGCACAGGATGGAGCAGGTCGCCGTCCATCCCGGACCTGCCTGCACGCCAGGCTGCCAAACGGAGCTGGGCCGTCGGAACCGGAAGGGGCGGCTCCCCGGCGCGCCACTGGCGGGCGGCGGTCTCAACGAGGGCCCGGATCAGCGCGGCCAGGAGCACGGTGTCGTCCGGGTGCAGGCACACATCCCCGATGCGCACCTCGACGGTTGGATGGTTGTGGCTGAGCCTGGCATCGAAGTAGATCTGTCCCAGATCAAGTGGGACCCCCGTGAGAAGGTGGTCCCTGACGCACTGGTGGTAGTTCTCGGCCGTTCCGAAGATGTCACACGGGCCCGCCAGCGGCCACCGGTTCCAGGCCTGGGACCGGAAACTCGCATATCCGGTGTCCTCGCCGTTCCAGAACGGGGAGTTCGCGCTGAGCGCCGCCAGGACCGGAAGCCAGATGCGGATCCGGTCAAGCACCGCCACCCCCTCCTCATCCGAGACCACGGCGACGTGGACATGGCAGCCGCAGGTGAGCTGCTCCCGGGCGGTCAGGGCGAACCTGTCCATCATGGCCTGATAGCGCAGACCGGGGCTCACCCGGGACCGGACCGGAAGCGGGGACATCGCCACCGCCGCGGTCCTCGCGCCGAGGGCCCGCGCAGCGGAGTCCGCAGCGGCCCGGCAGGCGCCGACCTCGGCCGCCAGGTCCTCCAGGGAGAGGTGGGGGCGGGTGCAAACCTCTATCTGCTCCTGCTTCATCTCACTGACCAGGCCACCGCCCACCCCGGACCCCTGAAGGGCCTGCGCCAACGGCAGGGCCTGCCCGTTCACCTCATCGACAATCAGGAATTCTTCCTCCACGCCAACGGTGCGCATCAGCGTCCCTCCGGAGGCCCGGAGTCGGCAGAGAACCGGGAGGAAAGCGCGGGATACGCATCATGCAGCCGCAGGGAGTGGGGCGAGCGAGGCAGAATGGCCATGGGCTACTCCCGAACCGGAGAACCACAGGCCCGTTGCTGAACCTCACGTGGTGGTAGAACACAAAGGATAAGCCCGCTTATCAGTCGGTACAAGGGTGGCCGCATCCCCTCAGCCAGGTTGATCCGCGTCGCCGGACGGCACTTCAGGAGCCGGAGGAATGAGCGAAACGTCCCGGTCACGGCAGGCCACGGTTCAGCCCCGCGCCTCACCCGGCCGGCCGGTGGCCGGAGTCAGGGTCGCTCCGGGTCATGTCGGCCGAGTTCCTCCCAGAGGAAGGCCAGCGTCGCTGCGCCGGCTTTCAGGACGTCCACGCGGACGCTCTCATCGCTGTCGTGCCAGTTGTCTTCCACGAGTCCCGTTCCGAAGAAGACAACGGGAACCTTCAGCGTCGATGAGAGCAGATCGGCGGGTCCGCCGCCGGCGTTTCCCATTCGCCCCACCGCCTCGGTCCTGAAGCCTTTGGCCATTGCTTTCGAAAGACTCTCCAGCACCGGGTTATTCGGAGTTCTATAGAACTCCTGCGCCGTTTCGGTGTCGAGGGACAATCGGTAGGTGTAGCCGTCGCTGATGGGTGCTTCCACCCACCGCCGCACCTGATCCGCCACGTCCTGGACTTTCTGGCCGGCGACAGTACGGATGCTGAGGTCTGCGGCCGCCATGGACGGAACAGCCGCACGCTTCACACCTATTGGATCCCCTGCTGCAAGGGCGATGACTTCCAACGCCGGGCGCTCCCACAGCCGCTCAAAGACCGTGTAGCCTTCCTCCCCCAGAATGCTCCGGGTGTGTGAGCGATCAAGCCAGTCCTGCGGGTCGAACGGCAGGGCCGCCAGCTCGGCCCGGCGGGATGGCGACACTTCTTCGACGTCGTCGTAGAACCCCGGAAAGGTGATTCTCCCCTTGTGGTCATGAAGCCGTCCGAGCAGCCTGCTCAGTTCGAGGGCCGCGTTGGGAGCTGTCCCGGACACGGCGCCGCTGTGAATGTCTGTGAGCGGGCCGTGGATCTCGATGCGTACGCCCAGCATGCCGCGGATGCTGGTGCAGATGGCAGGGCTCTCCGCCTGCCACAGCAGAGTGTCGGAAAAAACCACAGCGTCCGCCTCGAGCCGGGACCGGTTGTTGTGGAGGAGGTTTTCGAGCCCGGGCGATCCAGCCTCTTCCTCACCCTCGATGATCAGCTTGAGGTTTACCACCGGAGCCGAGCGCCCCGTCGCATTCAAGTGGGCGCGGACCCCCCAGAGGTGGGCCATCACCTGGCCCTTGGCATCGGAGCTTCCGCGGCCATACAGCCTGCCATCCCGAAGTACCGGCTCGAATGGGGAGGTCTGATCCCAATTCTCTTCCTTGACCGCCCGCACATCATGGTGGCTGTAGATCAAAATGGTGGGAGCACCAGGAGCATCGCACCATTCAGCGAAAACCGTTGGGCCCTCGGCCCCCTCCCAGATCTCTGTAATCGGGAATCCGGTATCGCGAAGCTCACCGGCCAGCCAATTGGCGGAGCGGGTCAGATGGTGTTTGCGCTCGGCCACCCCGGCAACGGACGGAATGCTGACCCACTGAGCGAGACGCTCCAGGAGCAGGGGCGTGTGTGCGTCAATGTAGTTCCGAACGTCATCGTCAGCTTCCATCGGTGCTCCCGTCGATTCGCTCAGGTGGCTCTTCGCCGGATCCGGCATGCGGGGTTCGGGTCGTTGGGTGCGTGGCGTCCACCGCGTCCAATATCACCGCGTTGACGCTGTGGGCGTTTCTCATCGTTCGGCGTTGCCTGCGGGAGCCGGTGCAGATTTCGTCAGCCTACCTGCCGAAAAAGGTCATCGGAAGAACAAATTTGAATGCACCGGGGGCGGCCCTTTAGGCCTTCGAGCATTCCATTCCAGCAGCAGGAGCGCGAGCAGAAAGCTACTGCTCATCTCGATCCTCAGGCCTTCTCACGCACCGGTCTGATCGGACGACTGGGAGGGCGAGCAATACCTGGCCGTGTGCGGGAGGTGGGCCGTGTAGGCCGAGAACGGAGTCAGTCAGGGAGGACTCGAGTGATCCGTCCCGATTCCGGAATTGAGAGGTCGCGCGTTGTCTTGAACCCGACGTGATTAAGGTAGGGCACCTACTGAACAGAATCGTCAGTAGGTGCCCTGTTGTTGCGGGGACAGGATTTGAACCTGTGACCTCTGGGTTATGAGCCCAGCGAGCTACCGAACTGCTCCACCCCGCGGCGCATGATCGACCTTACGGGCCGCACGGTGAATACACCAATCAGAGGCACCCTGGGACATGGAGCCTCGCGTTTCTCGCTCCGCTGACCGAGCACGAGCAGCGCTCACCTTGCTTGCAAGGAGCAAGTGACCCCTCCCCCGCTGAATGGCCGAGTCGGCAGTGAGGGGGCACCCTTTGGCCAGGGGTCAGGCGGGCTGTGGCGCGCGTTCGAAGGAGCTGACCGGCTGGCTAGGGTCCCGGGCACCCGCTAACCCGTGTGCGGGAAGGCATCAGGCCCATGCTTCGACCCGGGCTGTGCTTTCTTCCACCGACCGATCCTCGGCTCCGGTAGTAGCGGGTGCCGGCGTCTAAGACAGCGGCGGAAGCGCTGATTTGAGGGATTCAGCCGCGGAGCACGGATCATTGGCTTCTGTGATGGCTCGTACGACGACGACTCGGCGGGCTCCTGCTTCGATGACGTGGCCGATGGTGGTGTGATCTATTCCGCCGATGGCAAACCAGGCACGCTGAGAGCCGGTTTCGGTCGTGCGTGCTGCTGCGTACTGCACTAGTTCGAGCCCCGCGGCAGCACGTCCGGGCTTTGTGGGGGTGGCCCAAACAGGACCGGCGCAGAAGTAGTCCAGTTCGTCGATGGTCATGGCAGCGTCGACTTGGGCCGGAGTGTGGGTGGAGAGACCGATCACTGGATGGGGGCCCATCAGGTGCCGCGCGGCAGGTAGGGATACATCGTCCTGCCCCACATGTAAGACGTGCGCGCCACTGAGAAGGGCGATATCGGCCCTGTCATTGGCCGAGAATAGTTTGCCGTGCCGTTGCGCAGCTGCGCGGAGAACATCCAAGCAGGCAAGTTCCTCGGCTGCCTCGATGTTCTTGTCGCGGAGTTGGATGATGTCCACGCCTCCTCTGTATGCGGCGTCGACGAAATCGGCGAAGTCGCCTTTTCCTTTCCGCGAATCAGTGCACAGATACAGCTGCGCACTGGCAAGTCTCTGCCTGTACAGGGCTGCCGTATCGCTCGTGGACGACGCCCCGCCATCAAACGGGTTCGACAGGAAGGGAGCGATACCCGCATTGGAAGCCATGCGCCTTAGACTAATGGCTCCACGGGAGCCCGAGTTTCGGCAGTAGCACCACGCTGACCTTATGAGGGCTGAGAGGGCGTTCGACGCCGACCGTATGAACCTGAACCGGTTGATCCCGGCGTAGGAAGGGACCTGTGACTCTGAAGAACCCGGACCGTACCTGCCATACCGTCGTCGTCGGTGCGGGCATCATAGGACTGGCCATCGGCTGGGAGGCCAGTCGCCGCGGCCACCGGGTCACCCTGGTAGATCCTGCGCCCGCTTTCGGAGCGACCCATGCTGCAGCCGGGATGCTGGCCCCCGTCAGTGAGCTTCATTACCAGGAGGAATCCCTACTGGACCTGATGCTGCCCTCGGCCCGGATCTACCAGGAGTTCACCGAGGAGTTGGAGGCCGCTTCCGGGGTCGGAACCGGTTACCAACGAACTCAGACACTGATAGTGGCCATAGACGCGGCGGACCGGCAGGCCCTGACCGACCTGAGCTCTGTGCAGTTGGGGCTTGGGCTCGAGGTCGAGGAACTCACGACCGGCCGGGCGCGGCGTTTGGAGCCGCTGCTGGGTCCGCAACTGACGGGCGCATGCCTGGTTCCCGGGGATCACCAGGTGGATCCCCGGGCACTGGCTGCAGCCCTCCAAGCAGCATTGGCTAAAAACTCATCGGTGCGCTCGGTGCCGGTTCCAGTTTCCGCGATCATCCACGGCGATGCTGCTGACTCCACGGCTGTAACCGGTGTGCTGCTGGAGGACGGAGAGCGGATCAACGCGGATGAGGTCATCCTGGCCAACGGAATCGGCACGAAGGACATCGCCGGCCTACCGGAGGGGCTACGACTACCCTTGCGCCCGGTGTACGGGGACATCCTCCGAATGCGCGTTCCCGAACATCTCAGACCGCTCGTAACCTCGACGGTCCGCGGACTGGTCCGCGGCTCCCCTGTATATGTGGTGCCTCGGCAGGACGGGACGGTGGTGATCGGCGCCACTCAACGCGAAAACGGGTCCGCCGGTCTCTCTGCCGGCGGTGTGTATGAGCTGTTACGGGATGCGCAGGTGCTGATCCCCGCCGTCGCGGAGCTGGAACTGCTGGAAGCCCTCTGCCGGCCCAGACCCGGGACCCCGGACAATGCGCCTCTGCTCGGCCGGTGCACGAACCCGGACGGTTCCGACGTGCGCGGGCTTGTTATCGCCACCGGCTTCTTCCGACACGGAGTACTACTGGCACCGATTACTGCTCACCTCTGCGCTGACCTGATCACCCGGAAAACACCGCAGATCGACATCAAGCGATTTCGGCCCGGCCGGTTCAGCTCTTCCATGCACATGCCTGAAAACTCTCGGCACAGGGCTTCGCGCCACAACAGTTCCCCTGACACGGTAAGGACCACCACATGAGCTACACACTGAATGGGCGGGCCAGGGACACTGTGCCGGTTTTCACCCTCAAGCATCTGGTCGCCGAGATCACCGGGCGGGAGCTGAGCGATACCGGGCAGCCACTGGATGAGCGGCGACTGGGGGTAGCCGTCGCGGTCAACGCCGAGGTCGTACCCCGTCACCGGTGGGCCGGAGTAACCATCAACGACGGAGACGACATCGAAGTTCTGACCGCCGTCCAGGGAGGATGAGACGATGCCTGACAACGACGCGTTAGAGATCGACGGGGTTGCCTTTACCTCGCGGCTGATCATGGGGACCGGCGGAGCGCCGAGCCTGGAAGGTTTGGGGGCGGCACTGGCCGCATCGGAGACGGAACTGACAACCGTGGCACTACGGCGCTACACCGCGGAGGCCGGCAGTTCGCTCTTTGAACTACTCGATGAGCAAGGGATCCGGATCCTCCCGAACACCGCGGGGTGTTTCACTGCCCGTGAGGCGGTCATGACCGCTGAGATGGCGCGGGAGGCACTGGCAACGGACTGGGTGAAACTGGAAGTCATCGCCGACGAACAGACCCTGCTACCGGATGCGCTGGAACTTGTCGAGGCTACCGAAACGCTCGTAAAGAAGGGCTTCAAGGTCTTCGCCTACACGAACGACGATCCCGTTCTTGCCCGACGGCTGGAACAACTCGGAGCAGCAGCCGTGATGCCATTGGGATCGCCCATCGGAACGGGACTGGGCATCCTCAACCCCCACAACATAGAACTGATCGCCTCGAGGGCAACAGTTCCGGTAGTTCTCGATGCAGGGATCGGTACCGCATCCGACGCCGCCCTCGCCATGGAACTGGGCTGCGATGCGGTTCTGCTCGCCACAGCAGTAACCAGAGCACAAGACCCAACAAGAATGGCGACAGCCTTCAAGCACGCCGTCATCGCCGGCAGGCTCGCTTCGCGAGCCGGCCGGATACCCCGACGGACCCACGCACAAGCCTCCTCCCCCATCAGGGACCGCGCCGACGCCTGACATCGCGGGATTCGCCATCGGGAGTGCAGGTTCGAGACCGCCTTGTCCTGACCGAGGAACAGGTCGATCAGGTCGCAACAACGTGCTTCGAGTCCATCGCAGATGAATGCGCGGAAGATGGGTGCGGTTGCATGTCGAGAACCGACCATCCGGCTCCGACCTCTTCATGTAGGCACCACGGAACCCCAACCAAGGAGTCGAAGATGAAATACATGATCATGATGTTCGGATCAGCCGAAGGCATGACGCAAACCGCGGACCCGGCATGGATCCAGGAGATGATCGGGTTCATGATCCAGATCGACAAGGACCTGACAGAATCCGGCGAGTTGGTGTTCAACGCCGGCCTGGCTGACGGCAGCACCGCGAAAACCGTCAGAAAGACCGACCACGGCGTGATCGCTACCGACGGTCCCTACGCGGAGTCCAAGGAATCCCTCATCGGGTACTGGGTGGTGGATGTAGCAAGCGAGGAAAGGGCACTCGAAATCTGCTCCAGCATCGTCAAGTATTCCGGCACGGTGGAGTTGAGGGTTGTTCAGGACGGACCCCCGGATGTCTGACGACCGATAAGGGCGGCCACATCGTGACACAGGAAAGCCCGCCCCTGGAGGACCTGCTGCGCACGCTCGCGCCGCAGGTCCTTGGCGTGCTCACCCGCCGCAACGGCCAGTTCGACGCCTGCGAGGACGCCGTCCAGGAAGCACTGCTGGAAGCATCCCTCCAATGGGCGCAGGGTGGCCTTCCGGATAATCCGTACCACTGGCTGATGACCGTTGCCCAACGGCGCCTGGTGGACCAGTGGCGAAGCGAAAGCGCCCGGCGCCGTCGAGAGGGAACGTTCACCCTGCAGTTCTCCACCCGGCAGCCTGCGGGAGGCGCGCCCGACTCCTGGCCAGGCGACGAGGTGGTGACACCGGATGCCGATGACACCCTGATGCTCCTGTATCTATGCTGTCATCCGGCCCTTTCACCGCCCTCACAACTTGCCCTGACGCTGAGGGCCGTGGGAGGCCTGACCTGCGCGCAGATCGCCAGCGCCTTTATGGTTCCCGAGGCAACCATGGCCCAGCGGATCAGCCGGGCAAAGGGCAGCATCACACGAGCAGGCGCCCGTTTCGAAGTCCCCACGCCCGCCGAAACAATGGCGAGGACCGCCGTCGTGCAGCAGGTTCTCTACCTCATCTTCAACGAAGGATACGCCGCAAGCTCAGGACGATCCCTGCAACGGACGGACCTCACCGGTGAAGCCATCCGGCTTACCCGGCTGCTGCTGGACGTAACTCCGGCGACGAACGTGGCCCGGGCAGAGACATGTGGCCTGCTTGCCCTTATGCTGCTGACCGATGCCAGGCGATCCGCCCGCACCTTGGCCGACGGCGCCCTCGTCCCGCTCTCTGAGCAGGACCGAAGTCTCTGGGATGCCGGCCAGATTCGTGAAGGGGTCCTCCTCCTGACAAGTACCTTGGGCAAGGTTCCGATTGGTCCATACCAGGTGCAGGCGGCTATCGCAGCCATCCACGACGAAGCCTCGAGTGTGGAGGATACGGACTGGCCCCAGATCCTGGCGCTCTACGAAGTACTGGAGCAGGTGGCACCGAGCCCGATCGTGACACTGAACCGTGCCGTCGCCGTCGCCATGGTCAAGGGACCCCTCGCGGGATTGGCAGTGCTGGGTACGGTCGAGAAAGACCCGCAGCTGGCCCGCAGCCACCGCCCCCTCGCAGTCCGGGCGCACCTGCTCGAGCTCTCCGGACACGTGGTGGCCGCCCGCGAGGCCTACCTCGTGGCAGCAGCCGCCACGGCGAGTCTCCCGGAGCGCCGCTACCTCGCTGGGCGGGCCGCGCGGCTGACCCAGCAGCCCCACCGACCTCAGGACCACAGCGAGGGTTGAGTCTGATCACGAGTTCGCCCGGCGGCGACTCGTGCAGCGGGCCGACCCGTCCGACCACCCTCACGACACAGCCAGAAGCGAATCCGCACCCGTAACTTCGCTCTCCCGCGGCCGCATCAAGGGGGTGCGACAAGGAGCATGGCAGTAAGGATCCCGGCGGATCCCGGCGGGCGAAGAACCGGCCACGACCCACCCGATACGCCACCTCCCTTCGAATTTCAACTGCGCCGCCGTTCAGGGCCGTCGTCGTCAGGGGCAGGGTGGGAGCCCGGGAACCGAGTACGGGGGCCACCGTGCGGAGGAGCTTCGGTGGGTCACGAAGATGAGGCACCTGGATGAGCCCGTCCGTTTCTGCCCCTAGAGAGAGGGCTCCGGTTCGGGCTCGACAGGGAGGGCGGGAGCATGAGGGATCCGGGGCGACGCTAAGGCCCGCCGATGAATGACGTATTCGCCCACCGCCACGCTGATGACCCATGATGCTCCGATGAGAAGCGCGCGGGTCAGCTCGTCCACCGGGCCGATGAGGAGAACCCATGGAATCGTCACGACGACGATGGTTCCCTGGGCGATGCCGATGGCGTAGGCGCGGGTCATCCACTCGCTGTGCCGAACGTAATCATGACGGCGGACGGCGAGGAATCCCAGGACGAGGCTCACGACCATGGCTGACCCGAAGATCAGCCGAAGGACCAGCAGGAGCGGCCCGTCATGAGGTGGGAGGTCGTAGAAGACCGCCATCCACAGACCCGACAGGGCAGCCAGCAAACCGGTGGGAACGAGGATGCGACCGGCCCTCCGGTGCCAGCTGGTCCTGCCCCTCTTACCCCGGCGCAGTGAGGGAACGAACTGGAACGATCCGAGCAGCAGGTAGATGGTGACCGTGGGGATGTGTAGCAGCACGGGAATCGGAGAGTCGAAGAAGCGTGCGTTCTCGGGTGTGATCACGCCTCCGGCCAGTTGGGTCAGGCGCACGGACCCGGCGAGAACGGGGACGAGGCTGAGGAAGATCAGGCTGACGGGTACGAGCCACCGTATCCAGTGCATCCGATCTGGTTTCGGAGGTGGGCCCGGATTCGGAGTGGTTGCGGGGTGCAGCGGTGCGATGACGGGTTTTCTGGTGGATTTCACCGGATGTCCTTTGTCGGATAGGCCGGCGAGGAGATTGTCGGCTCCTGCGAAGTGTCCATCAGATGGCACTACTCAAGGCTTTGGCGGGCGGATCGAGGGGGCCCTGATCCAGCCGGAAGGGTGGGTAGTCGTCGCGCATCAGCGCCGTGTAGGTGATCGTTCGGTAGGCCCACCGATTGATGCCCATGATCAGGTTGAAGAGCCCCAGGCGGTAGACGCCGGTGAACAGCAGGATCACCGCGGTGATGAACACCAGCAAGCCCAGCAGCGACATCCCATTGGTGCCTCCATTAGCTGAGGATGCCCATACGCTGCCGGTCAGTGCCGCGACGATGAGCACATGGGGCAGGGCAAGGAGCCAGGACTTGATCAGGACCTTCCAGTGGGAGAGTTTCTCGGGATAGTCCACCTCGAAGGTGGCCGGGTAATCGGCGTGCGCGAGGGTGAACGGCGGGTACTTGTCCGTGCCCAGGACTCCGTTGGCGTAGAACGCGACCCTCCAGTTCCAGCGCATGACGCCTACCGTGAACTGGAAGAGTGACGCCGGGTAGCGGCCCGTGAACAGGATCATCACCCCTGCCGCGACTGTGACGACCACGAACGCAATGCCGAGAAAGGCGAGCACGATGTAGTGGGGAATGGCCAGGATCCACTTGACGAGCCACATCCACCTCGTGAGGTTGGGATCCAACTGCCCTTCGAGTCGAGCGGGGTAGATTCCTCCTGCGTTTTCGCTGGGCGCAGAGTGGGCTGGGGGAAGCAGTCCACGGCCCAGGCCTGCGGCTCCGGTGATGATCAGCGCCAGCCCGGCGGCAAGTAGGGCAAGGCCGGCGAGGACGGGGCCGGAGTTGGCAAAGACTCCAAGGGATCCTCCGGTCAGCAGGACTCCCGTGATGAGCACCAGCATGTAGGCCGGACTCATCCTTTCGGGCTGTGGACGGGAAGGTTCAAAAGTGTTGGTCGGGACAGTGCTCATGGTCTTGATCCTGGGTTTCTCAATGATCGAACCGGGGTGGAACCTGATGCCACCCCGGCGCTAGCGGCGGGTGGCGGATGCCATCAGACAGTGATGGCGATTTTTGCTCTGGCGTGGTCCTCGACGAAGTAGCGGATCGCTTCAGGGACTTCGCTCAAGGGGTACATTCGGTCGATGGCCGGTGTGACCTGACCGGTTTCGATGAGTTCCCGCAGCACGTCCAGGCTCTCCCTGGCCGACTTCGCGGGGACCGTACGCAGGTTCTGGCTGATGAACCGGGACAGGAGCAATGCCTTCACGATGCGTCTCATCGGTCCGAGGAAGTGGCCGCCGGTGCCGCTGGAGAGGACCAGTGTCCCTTCAAGGGTGAGTGCCTGCCGAAGCGCGGAAAGCGGGTGATTCCCGATCGAGTCGAGAATCAGGTCATAACGAGGTCCGCGCTCCGTGAAGTTCTCCTGCGAATAGTCGATGACATGGTCCGCGCCGAGCGACCGGACCAGCGCGGCATTCCCTGCACTGCACACCCCGGTGACCTCTGCGCCGAGGGCTTTGGCGATCTGGACGGCGAATGTGCCGACGCCACCTGAAGCACCGTTGATCAGGACTTTCTGGCCCGGTTGGATGTTGCCGCCGTCTCTTAGCCCCTGGAGGGCGGTTCTGGCAGATAGAGGAACCGTGGCGGCTTGCTCGAAGGTCAGGTTCGCCGGCTTCAGTGCCAAAAGATGGCTTGGTACGGCCGCGTACTCGGCGAAACCTCCCGCCTCGACTTCGCCATACACCTCATCGCCCGGGAGGAACTCGGAAACGCCCGTGCCTACAGCTTCCACGCGTCCTGCAATGTCCTTGCCCCGCACGATGTTCTTCGGACCGCGCACTCCGAAGGCCAGCCGCGCGATCAGCGGATGACCGCTTGTGTAGACCCAGTCAGCGTGGTTGATCGCGGCCCCATGGATGCGAACCAGTACGTCGCCCTCCTTAACTACCGGCTTGTCGACGTCCTGGTAGGTGAGGACGTCAGCGGTCCCGTACCTGTGCTGCACCACGGCTTTCATGGCGGTGGCCGTTCTGACTGGGCTGGTGCTCGAATGCATAGCTTCCGCCTCGATCGATCGATGAACCTAACAGTGTAAGGTAGCGATTTGAAGTTACCATACGGCGTAAGGTAACGTCTAGGGGATCCCGCGGGGTGCGGATCTGATGGGCATGTCCGAGCCGAGGAGCGTCGTGGGACCAGCGAAGTCGAAGGCAGCTTCCAGGCAACCTGTAACCAGGGATCGGGCAGTCCAGGTAGCTGTCGGTCTCGCCGATGCCGGTGGCCTGGAATCGCTTAGCATGCGCAAGCTCGCCCAGGAACTCAGGGTCGAGGCGATGTCGCTCTACTATCACGTGAAGAGCAAGGACGACCTCATCGATGGAATGGTCGACGTCGTCTTCAGCGAAATCGTCCTGCCCTCCCCCGGGGACGATTGGAGATCGGCCATGCGGCAGCGTGCGGAATCCGCCCGCGCCGTCCTCGCCCGGCACCCCTGGGCGATCGCCCTGATGCGCTCCACACCAGGGGCTGCGACCTTGAAGCATCTTGACGCCACGATCGGGTGCTTGCGCAGTGCTGGATTCTCCCCGGCCATGGCCGGCCACGCCATGTCCCTTCTCGACAGCTTCGTCGACGGTTTTGCCCTCCAGGAGGCCGCCCTGCCACTGGACCCGGCCGGTGGCATGACTGCCGCAACGGAAGACATCCTGGCGCAGCAACAGATGATGACGGACGCCTTCCCGCACCTGGCGGAAATTGCCGAATCGTACATCCTGCAGCCGAACTACGCCTTCGGGAACGAGTTCCTGTTCGGGCTCCGCATCATCCTTGACGGCATCGACGCTGCCCAGGCCTCCGAAGAACCGTGAGGAGACCCGGCCGACGTCAGGCATCTGGGACACCCGCCGGCCGTGTGGGGGCTCCTGCGAGGAGCTGCTGTTCTTTCATGATCGGGCCCACGGTGGTTCGGAGACCCTTGATGAGCAGCCAGAAGATGAGCGCGACTTCACCTATGAAGACAAAACGGGCGACGCCGATCGTGAGATCCGGGGCCAGCACAGCTCCGAAACCATCTGCGAGGTAGCCGAGTCCGGCAATCCCGAGCAGAATGCCGAAGATCTTCGCCATGAACCCCGATCGGAAGGCAAGGTAGCCGACCAGGAGCAGATGCACCGCGAAAAGAACGAGTCCGATGTCCCAGATCCGGTTGAATGACTCGACTGCGAGCAACATCTGCTCCCCTTTTCCGAGGAGCACCGGTACTTCCAGGAGCTGGACTATCGCCACCAGGAAGACCGCGGAGTATGCAAGCCTGAACCAGGCCGCAGTCATTGAGACTGCCCGGTTCACGGAGGCGAACACCTCGAAGAGTGCAGCTGCCACGATGACATCCAGAATGACCACGATGATCAGGCAGGCGATGCCTGAACGGAAGAGTGTCTCCGAAGCGGCGACGTCGACTGCCGTTCTTGATGGGTCCCCGGCCGTCACAAGGGTCTCCACCGGCCCGAAGACACCGTAGATGGAGAAGACGGTCATCAGCAGGAGCGCGCTTCCCGCGATCAAGCTGGGCCTTCGCAGGGAGCCGGAAGCCGGGTGTGCGGGAACCTGCCGGGCGGATTCGCTGGGTGTCAGGACGGACATGATGCCTCTACTTCCAATAAAAGGGGGCGGGTCAGACGGTGATGGCTATTTTTCCGCGCACCGTTCCGGATTCGAGATGGCGCATGGCTTTCGGGACGTGCTCCAGCGGGTATGTGCTGTCGATGCTCGGCGTCACGGTGCCGGCTTCCATGAACTCGGCAAGGAGCTTCAGGTCGCTGATGCGCTGTTGAGCGATGATCATGACAAGGCGCTGGCGGATGAATGGAGAAATCACCGTGGCGCGTACCTGCCGGCCCATGCCTGTCCAATCGCCGGCTCCCTCCCCACCGATGATGACGGCGGTACCGAGGGGTTCGAGCGCGCGGCGAAGCCTGGAGAGGTTGGGGTTTCCTCCGATGTCGAGAATCAGGTCGTAGCGCCGTGCGCCGTCGGCGAAGTCATCGCAGGTGTAATCGACGACGTGATCAGCGCCGAGGGAGACCACGAACTCGCGTTTCCCGGTGCTGCAGACTCCGGTGGTCTCGGCACCGAACAGCCCCGACAATTGAACGGCGTAGCTGCCGACGCCCCCGGAAGCGCCGACGATCAGCACCTTCTGTCCCTTCTGGATGCGCCCGACATCGCGAAGGGCCTGCAGTGCGGTGAGCCCCGAGGTAGGAACCACCGCGGCCTGCTCGAATGTCAGGTTCGCCGGTTTGAGGACGAGTCGGTCCTCACGGGCTGTGGCACATTCAGCGAAGGAGCCTTTGCCTGTCCCGAACACCTCATCGCCGACCCGAAAGGATGTTACTTCTGCGCCGACATCGGTGACCGTGCCCGCCAAGTCGGAGCCCACGACAGCGTTGCGTGGACGACGCAATCCTGTTCCCAGGCGGATCAAGTAGGGCTTGCCCGTCATCAGGTGCTCGGCGCCCCGGTCGAGGCCGGCCGCATGGACCCGGATGAGCACCTCGTCGCCTGCAGGCGTCGGTCGCGGAACGGGCCTAATGTGCAGAACCTCCGCGTCACCGTAGTGGTCGCGCAGGACGGCACGCATGGTGGTGCCTTTCGCCCCGCGGTTCTCCACGGGGCCCAGTACCTTATGCTGCCCGTCACGTGTCATGGCTGTTTTCTCTCGCTGATAACCCTCGAAGAGACCACGAACGTACTATGTACGGGTAGGGTAACGTACAAAGTACGGAAAAGCTATAGATCCGAGGGCCGGAATGACCGCAGAATCTGTCGGGGCCAGTACACAGGGACGTGTCCGACTCAGCAGGGAAAAAGTGCTCAACAGCGCTTTGGCCCTGGTGGACGAATCCGGAATCGGATCGCTGACGATTCGCTCGCTCGCTCAGGCTATGGGAGCGAAACCGATGGCGATCTACCATTACGTCGCGAACAAGGATGAGATCCTCGATAGCCTCGTGGACCTGGTCTTCAGCGAAATCGACCTGCCGTCCGACCACGGTGGCTGGCGAGTGGGGATGGATCGGCGGGCGAACTCGGTTCGAGCGGTTTTGCAGCGCCACACCTGGGCTATCGGCCTGCTCGAATCCCGGACCAGTCCGGGACCTGCAACGCTGGATCACCACGAGGCAACCCTGGGCGTCCTGCGCAGGGCAGGCTTCTCAGTGGCCATGACAGCTCACGCCTACGCGCTGCTGGACAGTTACATCTACGGGTTCGCACTTCAGGAGTCCGCTCTTCCGCTCAGTGGTCCAGAGCCCGTCGCTGACATAGCCCAGCCGATGAGGGAGCTGTTCTCGGGCGGCAAGTACCCGTACCTCTACGAGATCGCCACCGAGCGTGTGCTCCAACCTGGCTACAGTTTCGGCGATGAGTTCGAGATCGGGCTCAATGTCATCCTCGACGCTCTCGAGGACTGGATTTCCCACCACTCACAGTGACAACGCTTCCTCGGCCGTCCACGCAGGGTGAAGGAGGTGTGTTCTCTTGTGATCTGTGCATGCTTATGGTATTCAGACAGGAGGAAGACGGAACAACGCTCCAGTACATTCTGGTAGGCATCGGTGCTCTGGGGAGGGCCATCCGCGCGTCGTCGTGCTCCGAACGGAAGTCAGTGCGAAGCCGGATCCGGACTCGTTCTCATCGCACAGTGAAAGATCATGTATCCCATGAATAAGAAGACGCGTCTTCTCGCCGTACCGGCCCTCGCCATCCGCGCCGTCGCCGTCGCCGTGGCAAGCTCCCCGGCACTGGCCGGTCAGGACCGTACCTACTCCTCAGCCCTGAGCACGCAACAGCAGCCCAGCGCTAGCACGATCCAGCAGTGCACACTGATCGGACCACGGAAAAAAACCTCATGATCAGCTCGCTCAGCGGCCGCCGCAGATACCTGGTGTCTGCGGTGATCGCTCTCCTGCTCCTCACCGGCTGTTCAATCCCAGCCGACCCCGACACCGGCTTTCCGGCTGCACCAACGGCCACACCCTTTTCAGCAACCGGCCCCTCAGCTACACCGGCTGACGTGCCTTCGCCGGCGGTGACACCGCCACCAGCGCCTACCGTGCCAGAGCCGGGCGATGTCGGGGTCGAGGACCCCTCGCACGTGGGGACGCCGTCGCCGACGGGTACGAAGCGGGCCACGAGCGCATTGTGGTTCAACGACGGAATCTGGTGGGGGAACCTGTGGGACACCGACAGCTCGGACTTCCATATCTTCAGATTCGATGCCGCGACGATCTCGTGGGTCGATACGGGTGTGGCGACGGAGACGCGGGCAAGCACGCATCATGACGTGCTGTGGGATGGAACGACGCTGAACGTGGCCAGTTACCGGTTCGTCGCCGACGGACTGCCGGCTGAAACGGGCTTCCCGACGACGATGCGACGTTACAGCTACAACTGGAGCACGAAGGCGTACACGCTGCTCAGTGCTACCCAGATCAACAACCAGCGCGTCGAGGCCCTGACCATCGATAAGGACTCGACCGGTCGGGTATGGGCGACCTGGCAGCAGGGGAATCAGATCTACCTGAACGTCACCGGCACCGATGGCCGGTACTGGGGGGAGCCGTTCGCGCACCCCTCGCCATTGAGCAATGTGTCCGTGGACGACACGTCGGCGGTCATCGCCTTCGACGGGAACAAGATGGGTGTGATGTGGAGCCGGCAGGTCGGCGATGCCACCGACGGCAGGTACTGGAGCTACCACGTCGATGGAGCATCAAATACCGACTGGACCACCCCGGTAGCGGCGGTCCTGGGACAGAACAGCGGTGATGACCACATCAACCTGAAGACGCTGAGCTCCTCCGATGGAAGGGTTTTCGCCGCCATCAAGACCTCGTTCACGTTCGCGTCCGAACCTCTGATCCAACTGTTGGCACTGAACGGTACGACGTGGACGGCGCACACCATCGCGACCGTGGCGGAGTGCCCGAACCGGATGATCGTCATGATCGACGAGAGCACCCGGATGCTGCGCACCTTCGCCACCTATCCGAAGCCCGATGGCACAACCGACGCTGGTGCCTGCACCAGCACGGGAGGCGCGATCTACGAAAAATCCACACCGCTGGACGCCATCGACTTCACCACCACGAAGACACCTCGCATCGTCGACGCCGACCAGTATGCACACAACGTGACGTCGATGAAGCAGAACCTCAACAGTGCCGCGCAACGGACGACCAACAGCGGTCTGCTGGTGCTCGCGGATGTGAACGCCACAAGCCGGTACTGGCACTACTACGAACTCAGCGGACGGTGATAACGGTGATACGACGGCTCTGACGACGACAGGTACGTTCTCATTAAGGATGAGCCTGAGAAGATTGAACACCCCCTCACTCGAAGCCAGTCATGGCCGTGAAGCGGACAGCCGCATCAAGGGATCCTTTTCTGAGACGCTGCCACAAGACCGAACCGCCTTGCGGGCCGGATGCCTTGACCTTTTGTAGAAAAGTCTTGGGTCGGGCCCTGCTGAGCCGAGTGTGACTCCCGGCGCCTGCGCCTATGCGCCGGGTAGAATTGTCCTAATCATCTAGCGAATCCGGGGTTCACCCGGTGGTGGCCGGGCCATAAGCATGGCTGCGACGGTGAGAATCGCTGAGAACTGGAACGGTATGTCTGACAACGACGCACGCCCTGATACATCAGCTGATGGCCCTGTCGATGCTTTCACTGACGTGTCCGTGGCTGGGGTGCTGCAGGACATGGTTTTGGAGAGCACCGATGTCGAGGAATTCCTGACGAATCTTGCAAAACTGGCCGCAGGAAGGTTTTCCTCTCCTGACACCGAGGTCCTCGCAGCCGTGACACTGCTGCGCCCTCGAACCAAGACGACCGTGGCCAGCAGCAACGACCACGCGAAAAAGATGGACGAGATTCAGTACGCCTTTGATGACGGGCCCTGCCTGCGAGCTGCACGCGAGGTGCAAACCCACACGGTCGCGGACTTCCGCACTGAGACCAGGTTCGGCCGGTACCCGGCGGCCATTGCTGATCACGGCATTCTCTCAGCGATCGGTGTCCCCATCCCGCTCGACGGCGACGCTAACGCGGCGATGAACCTCTACGCCTTGGGTGCGGATCACTTCACCGCTGAGGACATTGCCGATGCCGAGATGCTTGCATGTCAGGCAGCGAAATCACTGCGTACGGCAGTACGGATCGCGAAGGCCACTGACACCAACGATCACCTCAAAGCAGCCATGGATACCCGCACCCTTATCGACGTTGCGGCCGGCATCATCATGGGTCAGAACAGGTGCAGTCATGACACGGCCATGACCATCCTCAAAGCCGCGTCCAGCGGACGAAATATGAAGCTCAACGCAGTAGCTGCCGTCGTCGTCCAATCCATCGGACAAGACCTCCCCAACACCCACTTCGACACCTGATTGCATCTAAGCAACGACCACAACGACCAAACCGTAAAGATGGTGATCACACTTCGACGGGCTTAGCGAAGGATCCTTCGCTGAAATGCCAACACGTCGTGCCGATCATGATTGTGGGGAGCCTTTTGGACACGCACCCCGCCACGTCGGGCGCGTGTCGCCGTCAGCACCGCAGCGATAGCAACGACAGCAACGACAGCAACGAGGTCAGTTGGGGTTGTGCTCAGCCATGCAGGCGCTGAGCTTTTTGAGGCCGTCCCTGATGCGGGTTTTAGCAGTGGGTACGGGTATGCCGAGCCGGTGGGCCACATCGGTGTAGGTAAGGCCCGTGTAGGAGGCGAGGTTGATGGCTTCTTGCTGAGCCGGTGACAGGATCTTCAGGTAGGCCCTGACCGACGCGGCGTCTTCGTTGTTGATAACTGTTTCGGAGACCTGATCGTAGTCAATGTCCCGGTGGCGTATCCCCCAGTTGGAGTCCCGGACCCGCCGGGGCGGATCAGGCAGCGCACCTCACCTCGGCGATGGAATCCCGGACCGTCATCAATCTCGCCACGGGCATCGTCATGGGACAGAACAGGTGCAGCCAGACAACGGCCATGAATATTCTGATAGCCGCCTCGAATAGCCGGAACATGAAGCTCCGTGATATCGCCGCACACGTCGTATCAACTGCCAGCGACGAACCCCCCACCACCCACTTCGACTAAAAGCCCGTCTTCAGCTGATCGACCCGTAACCAGCACCTCAGGTGTCCGCGTACATCTCTGCTACGGCGACAGCGAGCAATTCCTCATCCAGTACCGGCAATGGCATCAGTCCGTGCAGGTACGCGTCGACTTCCACCTCGTCGATGTTGCCGCCGATACTGAAGTAGTACGCCCACAACCCATGGGTGCTGATGTGCCCCTGCCTCATGACATCGGTGATCAGGGCACGCAAGGCCTCATCTGAGTCGTCGTGACTCATCGATGTACACCAACTTGTCCTCCTCGGGAAGTAACTGGGTGACATCACAAGCCTAAACAGGCCTGCCAGCACTCCGCAGGATGAAAAGGTCCTTGCCTACAACAGCCCCCACGGGATGATCAGTTACTAGCCGCCGAACACCCCAACAGGAGATCACCCCGCTAAAACGTGGCGCAAGAACCCCGCCACTTCCAGAAAAGCTCACAAAATGGGCAGCCAACCAGGACGAGGCTGCCAAGATACCTACTACTGAGCCTGCTGCCCATAGATGCACGGCACAAGCTCCCCACGTTTCGCTGCTTGTCCCGCACACAGATGGACAGCAGGAAATCACGGTCCCGCCGGCGCACTCCACCATGTCTCCGACACGAAACATCTCAACTCGAGCAAGCGGTGGACGTTAACAGCATGGCATCGGGTCCATCCGGCCAAGGGATCCTTTGACTGGATGCGAACTGCCCGTGCCGGTCGTGGTTGAAGGCCGGGACATCGCTTGTGAAGTAGCCAAGTTATCGAGAAGGCGTGACCGGTGCTTACGGCCTCGAATACTCGACCTCGCTATGAGGTTTGCCGCGGCGGTGTAGTTTTTAGCGCCAAGGCATCAGGTCAGGACTCTACGAGGGCACGCATCGCGCGTTCGATGGCAGGGCGCACATCGAGTTCGGGGTCAACGGTGAGTCGATGCAGGAGCAGTCCATCGCAGAGTGCCATGAGCGCCCTCGTCGCCGGCAAGGGGTCGGCGATACCGACGGCGATCACCATCCGCTCAGCCCACCGCTCGAACTCGCGCCGCTGCCGCCGCAACGGCTCACCAAGCTCAGGGTCCTGTGCGAGCTCGAGGAAAAGGGCGTACCGCGCCCGGGTGCGCCCCGCATATCGTCCGGTCTGCATTTCGGCCATCTCACACAAACCCTCAATCAGCTCGTCGACTCCGGAGATCACAGGCATTGCGGCTGGATCCATATCGGCACGCTCACGCTCGGCAATCCAGTCCACCACACCGGCAAGCAGGGCCCTGCGGGTACGGAACCAATTCGAGGTCGACCCCGACGGCAGGCCCGCCCGATCATCAACTCGCGCATGGCTCAACGCGCGCACACCCTCCGCGCCAAGCAGTTCTACAGCCGCCTCGAGTGCACGCTCCCGGGTCACCGACGCCATCGACGCTTCTTTACAGGCATGGACGCCCCCTTCCACGAGGTCTACTATGAATGTAGTATTTTACTGCACGAAAGAGGTCGCCGTGGCCACGTCCGAGCCCAGCAGCACAGGTTCCGTCGAAGCTCCAACTTGGTCGCCTCCGCTACCGGAGGCCCCCGGCTTCGAGCACCTCATCATTGAAACACCCGGCCTGCGAACCCACCTCGCCGCCATTGGCGAGGGCGAACCGGTCATGCTGTTGCACGGGTTTCCCCAGCACTGGTGGCAGTGGCACGCCATAGCCCCGGTCATCGCCGAACACGGCTACCGCGTCATCTGCCCCGACCTACGCGGGGCCGGCTGGACGGTCGCCCAGGATCCGCGGGTCGAACGCGAGACCCGGCTCCACGACCTGCTCGCCATACTGGATGCCCTCCACATCGAGCGCACCCACCTCGTCGCCCACGACATGGGCGTCATCACGGCCTGGCAACTGACGTATGGCCACCCCGAGCGGGTGCGCACGGCCCTGCAGCTCGCCGTGCCACCCGCCTTCATGAAGTTCAGCCCACGATCCCTCCCAGGCTTCCGGCACCTACCTCAGTTCATCTGGCACTCCCCCGGTACCTCATTGCGCGGGATCTTCTCCGAGGAGTACGTTGCCCACCCGATGCCAGAGCCGGTCATCGAAGCCCACCTCGCCCCGATGCGCCGCCCCGACATCGACAGCGCGGTGCGTCCACTCACCCGCCACATGATCCTGCCCGAAGCCGCACGCCTGACCAGCGGCGTCTACAGCCGCCAGCGGCTCACGGTGCCGACCCTCGTCGTCTTCGGCCGCCGCGACCGGCCCTGGACCGAGGAGCTCATGGGACGTACCTGCCGCAATCCGCACCGGTACGCCGATCGCATCGAGTTCGCCTACGTCGACGACGCAGCGCATTTCATCACCGACGACGCCCCCGCCGCAATCGCCAACCTCGCAATCGACTGGTTCGAACGAGCAGCCTGACACAGGACCCACCACTCACCTGTCAACACATCCTGCGAAAACGGGACGACTACCCTACTGGCCGCCATTGCCCTCTTCCATGATCGGCCGAAGGATCCTTTGCTGAGATGAGGGCGATGCTGGCAACGGCCTCCAAGTGGCCTCTAGTCAGCTGCCGAGGTCGAAGTCTAGGTCGAGGCACTCGGGGCTGGATAGCTCGCGCCAGGTGGAGGTGACGCGTGCGCTGGGTAGGGCCGCGGCGATCGGCATCCGATCAACCTCGGCCAGCTGCTCGAGGTCCAATCCGGTGAGCGCGGCGATGTCGCCAATTGGAACCTGGAAAGTCCGGAACGGCCCCAACGGTGGCGCATTATCCCCAACAGCGCCGGGCTTTGGTACGTCGTCGAGGTCATCCAGCTGCGGCGTCTGATCAACGACGTACCCGGTCGCCGCCAATGAGCCTTCCTGCAGGAAGACGGCGACTTTGAAGTAGCACAACGGGATCTCCACGCCCCGGTACACGGGGTCGACGTCGCTGAAAATCGGGCCCGTGAAGACGATGAGGCGCCGCCCGTTGTCCGCGGCGTTCTCCAGCAGATACGACTCCAGGCCCAACCAGAGCTCCAGGCCCTGGTTGAACTTCGCGGCCTGCGGGGCAGCGTTCGTGTAGTGGAAGGTGTCCTCATTGGCTCGTTGGGCCTCTGCCCGGGTCTCACCCCACACAGCTGATGCCCGACGTACGAGGTGTCCGCGGTCGATGTCGTTGCGCGCGTAGACCCGCTCCCCTGTCTGCTGGTCCTCGGGCAACCGCGGGTCCAGCCGCCACTGGATCCCGGACCGGTCCAGGTCCATGAGCTTCGCACCGTCGATGCCGAGCGCCGTGATCGCGGCCAGGCGCTTGTCCGGACGCATCAGCACGGAGAAGTGCGTGTACGGGAGCAGGACCGTCTCGACCCCGGCCAGGGCCGGCACGAGCACCGGAACACCCAGGAACTGCTCGTCGAAGCCCCCGCGACCGGCAAGACTCGCGGTCGTTACGGTGTGCACGGTCTGGGGCGTGGGCAGGGTGGCGTCCATCCGGTGAAGCTACCAGCGACAGGTGACAACACGATGAACGGTGTCCTCTAAAGCGAGATAAGACCAGCTACAACAATGGCAAGGCCACAGAGCCAGCTACACCAATGGCAAGGCCACAGATCAGCAACAGGACTACCATTGCAGCCCAGATCGCAGCCAGACCGGCCGCGATCTCGGGCTGTCGGTCCTCGCCAATATTGAAGGCCTCCCACAACACGTTCGCTTGGAAACGCCCGATGACATGCCGGTCACGATAAGCGGCCAGTGCCAAGAGCATCATGACGAAACCGGCACCCACACGAACCTCACCTACACCACCGGCACCGCGGCTACTTCTGGTCCGGCTCAGCCGTGGGCGTGCCCAAGCTCCATGGTTCCTCCGGCTCCATGGACTCTGCAGCCTGAGCAGTGTTCACCTCCCACTGCTCCGAAGCCTCCGTCAGTGGAAGACGAACCGGGTTCCGATCGCCCTGATCATTGAATTCCGGGTAAGTCAGCGGCACGTTCTCAGCGCTAGTCATCCGCCGATCCTACTCACCACCCCCACACGTCCGACATGGGGATGCAACCTGCCCGCCAGCTGGCCCTGTGTGAGCCGAGCAGCAACCCGACGTTACACCAGGTCTAGACCCTCCGCCGCTCGTGTCACCGTCCGGGTCAATCCGCGGCTTGAGGGTTTTCCATCAGGTTCTTTAGCTTGGCTAATGCCTTCTTGTCGTCGCGCTTGAAGAGCAGCTTCAGAAGGGGTGTCGCGAACTGGGCTAGTCCGACCACTTGGAAATCCACCTTGCTGATGAGTTGACAGGTGTTCGCACCAGTGGGCTCGACCAGGTAGGAAGCCACTCCGTTCATCTTGCCGGAAGGAATCTCGAAGGCGACAAAGCGGCCAGGCTTATAGGCGATGTAGCGGTTACGGCCGACGATCTTCATCCCTGCGAATCGCCGCGTTAACTCATGCTCTGTGCCAACGCCGATAGGACCCGGAGTGATGCGTTGTATCTCATCGATACCGCTTTGCCACCGGGGCACGTTGGTGTTGTCCGCGACGAAGTCGAAGACCTTCGAAGCCGGAGCCTGCAACTCGGTGTGCGTTTCCAGTTGGATATCCCTCACGGTGCCCCCTTTTCTCGGGGTAGGCAGCACACAAACAAGTATGAAACCCGAATGCCCCGAATCGTAGGTTATGGAAAGCATCATCCAGCCAAGGGCCGGCGGAGCCTCTTCTTTGTTCCCCGAGGTCGAGCACCCAATCTGGTGCCAGCGGCCACCGCGATCAGCAGGAGGATCCCAACGGCGAATGCGACGGTTGTCCCTATTCCGTAGGACATCGCTTCCTCGCCTGATCCGGGCAAGAGGTGTCCCCGCCAAACGTCTAGCCAGATCGCCGCAGCCGACAGCAGAACCATCAGAGGCACCTGGGGCAACCCAGCCAACAGGGACAACGCCATACTCAAGGCGATACCCCTGAGGCGGCTGACCAGGTAAGCGGACAAGGGCGCAGCCAAAATCAAGGCCACGAGCCAGCCGGGCGGAACTGCTTGTGTCGTGGAGGGACTGCGGACAAGTATCGGGAGGATCACCAACGTTGTCGCGGCCGCCGCCGCGGCGGCCACCCATCCGACACCTCTGAGAGATTTCCTCCCAGCCGGCCGACAACCGTCACCAAAAGCATCCATGTCGGGCCCGTCTCGCTCATGGGTTTCAGAGTTCTCAGTTTACGCCCCTCAGCCCAGCAACCGGCTTGCAGCTCTGATTTCTGCCGGTGCCGTTGCGGGAAGGTTTTCCTCGGTCGTTGGGACGCGTAAGACCCGCCCGACAAAGGGCACGGTGGAGGATCATCCTAGTTGTGTTGCGATGCACGGGAGCACACCTAGCGGAACTGTCTCGTACTTTTGTCTTGCATCACTTGGGATGCGAGTCGATGCACCGATCTGACACGTCAGATAGCGGTGTGAAAACCCGACCATTTAGCGTTGCGGTCCACACCCCAACTGCCCGTCGAGGTGTCCGATTCGTGCAGTCAAGGGATTCTTTGATGAGAGGGCACTCGTGGCCGTAGTGGTGAGCGCGAAGACGCCATTGCTAACCCGACTCCCCCGCTGCCTCAGCGGTGTCGCAGAACGTGGGTGCACAACCGGTCGTTAAAGAACCCCCCTCGCACGCCCACTCAGGTTGAGGATCAGTTTGCTCAACGACATGGGACCGTAGCGCGGTTAGGGAACCTCTGACGGATCAATTGCATGCGAACATTCGAGGATGGAGACGATTCTTGTTCCGTCCTTAATCACAGGCTTGGTTACCGGTCTGATCGCATTGGCCGGCGTGGTTCATACCCAACGTCAAGCAACCGCTAGAGAGGCTGAAAAGTGGACCCGAGATCAGTCTCAATCAGCCGCCGAGCAGGAGCGACAACGCCGGTCGTGGGCTAAAGAGCACCGATACAAGGCACATGTGAGCTTCATGGCCGAACACCACCGCCTTCGGCACTGGATGTCCATTTACACGAACGTTGGTGTTCCAGGGACAGAGGTCCCAGGGTTTGACTGGAATAAAGACCTCGTAGCGAAACTCATGGATGTCGAACTGTTCGCCAGTGCTGAAGCTGCGCAAGCAGCCCGCAGCCTTCTCGGGGCGACAACGGGCCTTCGCGAAGGAACTGTTGGAGCAGCAATGCAAGCCGACGATGCTTTCACGGCATACAGGACACTCGTGCAACGTGATCTGGAGCTGGACGAAACCCAACTTCCTAGGTGGCGAAGTTAGAGCTAGTTCTTCTCCTGTCGAGACTCCCGGTGCCTTGCGTCTTCAACGGCACAGCAGTGACATAGGGTCATTTCATGTATCCCGGGTTTGACATCGTTCCGCTCGACGGAGCTCCCTCCGACAGCTTCACAGGAGTGGACTTCACCGCTTCCGTTCGCGGTCCTTCCATCTATGACACGAGTTCAGTTCAAGATCAGGTCCTGGAAGCTGTGGAGGAGGAGCTGACAAAGGCAGGATTCGCCACGCGCCGTTGCCGACTTCCAGGTGTCGGGTCTTCTGCCACCGGCGCGCCCGCCTTCTACGAGTTCCTTAAATGGGTTCATGAGAACTGGGACTTCCTTAAGGGAGTGACCTCCACCATTGTGAGTTGGGTCGTCTTCGTTCAAGGCAAGGCACATCTTCTCGAGAGGACACTCAATGATCGTCTGCTCGACCCTTACAGACCCTCGGTTTTCGTTGACTTACTGGTTCGGACTACAGCAGACGGGAGCGAGAAAGTAGAAGATGCAGCTACCTCGCTTGGGGCCTTCCTTCAGTACTTGCCGCGCCTTAGTGCACGTTTAGTTGAGGAGTTCCGTGAACAGAGCTTCACACTACGAGTATCGAACAAGAGCGGGATCCTGCCTTATACCCACTTTAAAGTCGCAAAAATCCGTCGCTCAGACGCCGCCAAGATGGTGCGCTACATGAACGCTCATCGTGAACTGACTGGCGTCAAAGCAGTCCTTCTATACCGTCAATTCGGTGTCATCACTCGCCTTCGACCGGTTAGGTCAATGGAAGAATTTTTTCGGCTGATGATGGGCCGATAGATAGACGGCTCCAAGCCGCGCTGCGTTAGGACATCACCAGCCCTGGCTCAACAAGCTACAGGTCGGTGTTGCAGACGGACCCGACCTTCACGCCACCCATCTGCGGTACAAGGTCGGGCTAGGTTCTAGAGGTAACTTCGCCTGAGAGGTCCCGCAAGCCGATCGATCACTGAACGTTTACTGAAGGATCTCCGGCTAGGATTTCAGACTTAGTCAGCAGTTGTAGACAATCCGTAGTACGGGTATGGCCTGGGCAGGTCGTAATGAACAAAGACATCGTGCTCACGTTCTGAGAGGTGCCCCCAGTTGCTGCGAAACCACGTAACACCTTGGGAGTCGCGGAAGGTGATGTCATAGGAGGGGGCCAACGACATGCCTTCCCACCCTTTAGGGGCTGGAAACTTCAGTGTTTGCTGAGGTGGGACGACTCGAAGCAATCGTCCGAAAGGACTTGGTGTGCCAGAAGATCCTTCTGATTCGCCCCGGCCGTTAACCAGTGCGAGATAAACGTCGTAGATGGTTGCTTCCGATCCATTTCGGATACAGGTGAGCCCGGATGGGCTGACACCTCTGGCATCCTCGTGCCATGCCGACACTTTTGACGCTTGCGCAGATCTGTCCAAATAGTCTCTAGAAAGCTGCTCATCGGACATTCGCTGGTTCAGCTGTCGGTCACGTTCCCGTTCACCACGGAGTCCGAGGAAGGCAAATATCACCGCTGCCGCTGTTGCAACTCCTGAGACCCAGTCGGCCAAACTTCCCCAGTCCATACGTCACTCCTACTCGTGGACACCTGCGGCGTCGATCTTCAACTGTTGCCCCGCCACTCAACCACAGCTAAGGAGCGAACGACGCGAAGTGCTCGAGATAGGCCGGGTCCTTTCTCGAGCACTTCGCGACTCATTGTTCATGGCGGCTGATTTTAGCAATCAGCTGAGGCCCGTTGTTTCGAACTGATCCGACTTCCTTGCCGACAATCCACGGGATGAGGTGGGGTTCGGGGATGTTCCGCGCGCTAGAAATCCCTCGTTGACGATCGCCTCAGTTGTGACGCGTCTCGCCTTGACGCATACCCCCCGGGGGTATACCTTCGGTACTACCTCAGAAGGTTGCCCCCCTCCCCCGGGATATACGCCGTAAAGGTCCAGCTGCACCGCTCGATGAAACCAGGGCCTTACAGAGGCTCATCCTTTCTTCGCTGCGACTACCTCAACAATTCGCTGCTCACCGACTGCAGGAGACACCATGACTGACACTGTCAGGACCACAATGACCCTCACCGACATCAGCGGGACCCAGAACTCCGACGCGGACCCTCCCACGGGAGGGTCATGTGGGTGCTGCGCACCCCAGCAGGCCACCCCGAACCAGCCATCACGTGAGACTGCAGTGTCGGCCGACTACTCGGTGAGCGGCCTGACCTGCGGTTCNCACTACGAACCCAGCGGGCAGTAGAAGCAGCCGACAGTCGGTGAGCGCCGTCGTGATGGGCTTGGTGCGGCAGCTCAGCGCCACATTGGATCGCGCGGTCCGTCCGTAACCCTGACCCAAGGTTTATACAGGGGCGCAATCCTACCCTTGAAGAAGCAAGCATATAATTCGTCTCTGGCGAAGAAGGCGGGGCCTATGCGGGTGCTGATGGTCGAGGATGAACAGATGCTCGGCGAAACGGTGCGCCGAGGCCTGTCCAACGAGGGGTTCGTCGTGGAGGTCACCCATGACGGCGTCAGCGGACTGTGGGCTGCGACGGAGAACATCTATGACGTCATCCTCCTGGACGTCATGCTGCCGTTGAAGAACGGCTATGAAGTCTTGAAAGAGATCCGGGAACGGAGAATCTGGACGCCGGTGCTGATGCTGACGGCGAAGGACGGGGAATACGACCAGGCCGATGCCTTCGACCTCGGGGCTGATGACTACCTGACGAAACCGTTCAGTTTCCTGATCCTGGTGGCCCGCATCCGCGCCCTGATTCGCCGCGGCGCCCCCGAACGGCCTGCTGTGCTGTCGCTGGGGTCGCTGGTCCTGGACCCTGCCCGGCGGACTGTCTGCCGGGGTGACCGCGCGATCGTATTGACCGCCCGTGAATATGGACTGCTGCAATACCTGATGCGGCGCCATGACCAGGTGGTGTCCAAGGCGGAGATCCTGGACAACGTGTGGGATCCGGCCTTCGAGGGCGGCGACAACGTGGTGGAGGTGTACATCGGCTACCTCCGGCGGAAGATCGACATCCCATTCAATCTCCATACCCTGACCACTGTTCGGGGAATGGGTTACGTCCTCACCGCGGACGCAGCTTCACAGCGGACCTAGCTTAGGCAACGGAGACTGCAGCCGGTCACCGCGATCATGGTCCGGAAGCCCGATTGGGGCGGCCCACGGGAAGACGAGCTCGAACCGGCACTCGCCAGCCGGGCTTTCGGTCGCACTGATGGTCCCGTGATGCGCGGCCATAATGCTTTCCGCGATGGCCAGTCCCAGGCCGCTGCCCCCGCTTCCGCGCGCCCGGCTTTCATCCAGCCGGACGAAGCGGCCGAAAATCCGGAGACGGTCGCCTTCCGGCACGGGGTCGCCGTCGTTGTCGACGGCGAGGACGGCCTCGCCGGGGCGCGTATCGAGGGTGATCCTGATGCGGGAGCGGGCATGCTTGTCCGCGTTGTCCAGCACGTTGCGCAGCACCTGCCCCAGCCGCATCGGGTCACCCGTGATCCGTACGGGCCGGAGGTCCGCCTCAATGGGGTGTGCGCTTGTGGCACGCAGGCGGCGAATCTCATCCTGCACCACGTGGTCCAAGTCGACGTCCGTCAGGTCGATGCGTAGCCCGCCGTCGTCGGATTTGGCCAGTGTCAGCAGGTTTTCGACGAGAAACCGCATCCGGGCTGTTTCACCGGCGAGGACATCCTTCAGCTCATTCCATGTTGCGCCGGTGGAGTCCGCGGAAGCCACCTCAACCGCAGCACTGAGGGTTGCCAGGGGACTCCGGAGCTCGTGGCTGGCATCGGAGACGAACCGCCGCTGCTCCTGTTCGGAGGCCTGGAGCCTGTCCAGCATGCTGTTCATCGTCAATGCCAGGGCAGTGATTTCATCAGCCGTCGGCGGCACGTCCACCCGTCCGCCCAGCCTGTGAAGGTTGATACCTGATACTTGCCGCCGGATCTGCTGCACCTGGAGTAGGGAACGCCCCACGAGCTCCCACACCAGCAGGCCAACAGCCACGAGCAGCACCGGCATCAAACCCAGCATGAACCAAGCGACGGTTGAGACGGTATCCGCCTGGACCTGGACTGTTGACGCAATCGCCACCGTGTAAGTCTCCCCGTCCACCGGAACCCCCTTGGCGACTATGAAGAAATCGTCACTGTCGCCCAGAGCGGGCAGTCCGGACGCTTTCTGCATCAGGGTCTCTCCCGCTGGTGGCCGCAAGGCAGTAACAGGCTGTGCAGTTCCGGCGGAATCAGAGGAGGCGAAGACAGTTCCGGCAGGCGTCAGGATCTGCACGTATTGCCCGGCATGAGCGGTGTTCATGATGTATTCGGCGGCTTCTTCCACGTCATCATCCGCCATCTGGGCAATCACGTCGTCAGCCTTGCGCCGGGCCGCAGTCTCAGTGGATGCGCTGAGATAAGTCTGCAGCAGGATCAGCAGGATGGACCCGGCGACGAGGAGCGCACCTGCCACCACCATCACCGCGCTGGCCGTGGCACGCTTGCGGACGCCCCAGCGTGTCCTGCCGGGACGGAACCGCGCCGCAAGGCGGCGGGGACCCGTGCTTTCGGGATCCATGGCTCAAGGATGGTCCGTTCCGGGGCAAGGGACAAACCCCATTCTCTGGCGTGCGGAGAAAGTCCGGTCTCGCGGAGGTGAATTCTCAGCTTCCTCTTATCCAGCACGGCGTACCGTCCTCTTCATGACGGACATGGCGATTCAAATCACAGGCCTGGTCAAGCAGTACGGTGAAAAAACAGCACTCGAGCAGCTCACGCTCTCCGTCCCCCGGGGTGAAATCTTCGGGCTGCTCGGACACAACGGGGCAGGCAAAACGACTGCGGTGAACATCCTGACGACGCTGCTGCCCCCCAGCTCGGGAACGGCATCGGTAGCCGGGCGTGACATTCAGACACAGCCGGCAGAGGTCCGCCGGGTCATCGGATACCTTCCGGAAAACGTCCAGTTCTATGACAACCTCACGCTGCACGAGAACTTGATGTTCTTCGCCCAGCTTTCCGGTGTGCAGCATCCAGCCGCCAGGATCCGCGTGGTGCTGGACATTGTCGATTTCCCCGGTCACGAACGAGAGCGCATGGGCACCTTCAGCAAAGGCATGCGCCAGCGTGCCGGCATAGCCCAGGCCATCCTGCATGAACCGGAGGTCCTGTTCCTGGATGAACCGACTTCCGGCCTGGACCCGCAGGGCGTGGCCACACTGAGGAACATCATCATCCGGCTCAACCGGGAACTGGGGGTGACAGTCTTCATGAACACCCATCTCCTGGGGGAAGTGACGCGCACCTGCACGAGCATCGGCATCCTCAGCGCGGGCGAGCTCATCTACCAGGACTCCATCGCCGCGACTATGAATTCCTTCCCTGGGCAGGACTCCCTTGAGGAGATCTACCTGTCGATTGCAGCCGGAACCCCATCATGAGCGTCTGGGTTGCCACCATCAGGCAGGAGACCGTCGCGGCCAGGCGGGAACGGCTTCCCCAGTTCCTGCTGGTGGTTTTCATGGCCATGATCGCAGCGTCGGCATTTATCGGTTCCGCCGCCAAAGGCACTGTCACGGAGGTGTACCAGGAGGCCGTCAGGGAGGGGCTGACGTCAGCTCCGAATCCCTTTACAACAATCTCGCCGTTGTACTATGCCAGGAACACGGTGATCTACATCATCCTGATCGCCGCCCTGCTGGCCATCGTCATTGGCGCCCAATCTACCCTGCGTGACCGGCGCGCCCGGACCATTGACCTGGTGCTTTCCCGGGACGTACCCCCCGTCAAATACCTTGCGGCCAAGCTGGCCGGAACCGGCTTGCTGCTGCTGTTCATCCTTGCCGTTGCCGCCCTTGTGAACATTGCCTGCATTGCAGTCGCCATTGGCTCCTTTCCCACGCCAGCCCAAGCCGCTCGGATCCTGGCCCTGTTCGGGGTCGCGTGGCTGTTCCTGATCCCCTTCGTCACGCTCGGAATGCTCAACGGCATCCGCTGCGCGACCGCAACCTCCGGGCTTCTGCTCCCTATCGTGGTCTGGAGCATCGTCATCTTTATCCTGCCCCTGCTGGGTACCGCGGCACATCCCGTCTCGCTGCTGAACCCTGTATCCAAATCTGCGCCCGCGGAGTCCCGTTTTTTCGAGCTGACCAGTGCACTGACGGGGCCGTTGTCCCTGGGCGAACAGTTCAAAAGCACCACAGCGCTGATCCTCGAAGATCCCCAGGCAGCGGGCACTGCGGAAGGCGGCCTGCTGGTCATTCTTGGTTTCTTCATCGCAGCCTGCCTTGCCCTGCTGATGGCGGGTCCGAATCACATGAGGAGGGAACTTCATGGCTGAGGTCGGAGTCCTTTGCCGGAAGGAACTGAAGGACCTTTCCCGTAGCAGGGCAATTGCGATGCTCCTCGTTTTCCTGAGCGCGGTCATCCTCCTCTCCGTGCTGGTCGCGGCCGCGGACTACCGCGTGAAACTGGCGGAGTACACCGCCTATGCTGACGCGCTGAAGGCCGCAGGTGGCTCTCCCACCCCTCCCCCCAACCTCTTCCCCCTGCAGATGCTTCGGGCAGGCATCGAATACCTGGAAATCGTTGGCGGCCTTTTCGCGGTAATCCTCGGCTACGGGCTCGTGGCGAAGGAAAAAGGCAGCAACACCCTCCAGCTCCTCTTTACCCGGCCGCTTGGCAGACACGCCTTTGCGGGAGGAAAAATCCTTGCAACAGTCATTGTCTGGCTCGTGGTGGTCGTGGCGCTGTTTGCCGTGATCGCCCTGGCAGTCCTGCTGGCCGGCCGGGCACAGCTGGGGGGCCAGGACTTCCTCCGTCTGGCCATCGCTGCAGCACACACCTGGGTCTACTTCATCATGTGGTCGCTTCTAGCCCTTACTCTGGCCTCGCTCACCCGGCAGCCAGCCAGCGGGCTAGTCCTGGCCCTCGTGCTCTGGCTCGTTATCGTCCTAGTCATCCCGCAGATCGGTGACACCATGGACCCGGACAACCAGATCCCCGGCGGTTTCTTCGCCAGCCTGCAAATCGACAGGACCAACGAGAAGGCACTCCTCACGCACTTTGCCAGCTATGAAACCGGGCGCGATTTCGTGGAGCAGACGTCCGCCACCAAGCAGTACGAGCGTGCCGTCTTTGCCTACCTGGGAGTCAAATCCCAGTACAACCAAATGCCTCTCGGCGCCGTCTGGGACGCCACCTCCCACAACAGCCTCTGGCTGTTAGGTACCTCCGTCTTTACAGTGGCGGCAGCTTTCCTTTCCACTACCCGCGAAACCCTACTGAGAAAGCTCCCCTAAAGATGAAAAAGCTCCTTTCCCTGTTATTCATCGTTGCGGCAGCCCTCGTCGGCCTCGTAGCCTGCGAGGCGTCGCAGGGCACCGGCAGCGAGGCGCGGACGGAAGCTCCCGCCGCCTCCGGTTCCACAGCCGGCCCGGCTGTGCTGCCCGTCGCGAAAAACCCGATCACCAATACCGGCACAAAAACAGGCCTGGCCATCAGCGAGACCATGGTGGAGAACAACGTGGACAAGGCGTCAGGCAAGGAGGTCGGCGACAGGCTGCAGTTCACCATCAAGAACTCCTTCACTGAACAAATCACCGGGGTGGAGGTCTACTACACAATGACCGAGACGCCGACCGGAAAGACCGAGTCTTACTACCAGAAGCTCGAGGGACTGGCCATTGCTCCCAACACGGAAGCAACGGTCTATTTCGACAACGAATCGGGAGAAGGCCACTACCCGGAGAACAAGTTCAGCATCTACCGGACTTCGCCCAACGAAGTGAAGTTCGATATTGAGGCTAGCGCACCAGGTTTCGCGGCGGCACGGGGAACGGCCCTCAAGGAGGAAGGCCTCGAGGAAGCGGACTAGAGCTGTGTAAGCCTCCGCCGTCAGACCCCTCCGTTCTAAGCCTTCAGCCCCGCCCTGCCCTCACCGAGTCCAACTGTCTCTGAACCACGTGGCAGGGATGCCGGTAACTTGGGCCCCTGCCGACAGCGGTCTACGACCGAGTTCGTCATGCGTGAGGAACTGATCATGCTCACCGCGGCCGAGCTTCACGGCCAGAACTGCCGGCCCACCGACTTCCCCGAACCACGTCGGGTGTATGCGTGGGTCCGCTACCCGTCGAAGGCCATCCGCGTCCGGGCGCACGCGATCGCGTACACACGCACAGCGGTAAAAATCCGGTTCCTCGAACCCCTCATCAAGATTCAACGTGAGGGCGGGGTGTAGCTAGGTGCAGTCACGCCCGCTGAAAACCTGACGAGATAAGCAGGCCAGCGGGGGTTCACGAGTACGACAACCACGTGGAGCAAGTCACCTACGAGCTATCGCGCAACCATAGCGCGGAAACCTCCAGCATCTTCAACTACACCTTGCAGCCTTTTTTCTGCGTGCGATTTCGGCGATACCCGACCATTCAGGGCGACGACGGTAGCGAACTGCGGGCGATGATGCGCAGAAAAGGGTGCGGGGGCGGTCTCGGGTGGAGGAATGGTCACGGCTGTAGTCTTCCGGTGCAGGGTGAACGGCAGGTGACCGGATTCGTCGGCTGTCCACGGGTCCGCGCAGTCTACCGGGCACCGGCTGGGGTCAGGGGCTGCGCTCGCCCTAGAATGGCTCGGTGAGCACCCCCAATCCCCACCCTTCGGGTCTCACCCCTGAAACGAGAGAAGGCCCCGCGCCAACGGGACCTTCATCTTCGCTCAGGGTCGAATCCGAGCTAGGTATACGGCTGTAGATGCACGTGATACACACCTAGGTTAGGTCCAGTTGGACGTCAAGTCGAACGGGCCCCTTACCTTGCGGTGCTTTGTCATGTGGTGACGTACCTGGCTCCTCTGTTCGCGCTAGCGAAAGGAGCACAACCAGATGAACCGCAAGAGGCGCCTGACGAACTGGGCGAAGTTCTCCTTCTTCACCAACGTGATCAGGCTGACTATCACCCTGATTCACGACTACTGGCTCGACAGCTAGACACCAGCAGTGGGTCGCCGGGCGTAACACTCACGCCCGGCAGCTCGACGCGCCGCTATTCTTCGGTATCGCGTTCTGGCGCACTCGGGGTCTCCCCTCAATTCACCTCAAGGCTGTCGGCGCCGCTCACCCCAGGTCCCCTAGTCCGTCCCACCGGATCTCGGCAGGACCCGACGCCGGTGACGCGTCGGACTGCCGTGCGATCGTCGCCGTCGCCCGGCGCACGTCCTCGGTGGGGACGCCGGACACCAGGTGCTCGAGGAAGGCGTAGCGGCGCAGCCACTGCTTCCGGACGCCGTCGCGCCCTGTGTTGACCCGATGCCACCAATCCGCGATGTCGCCCCAGCCCGGCGCAGCGAGGGAACCGCCGACATGCTGCACGGACAGAGAAGCGCACAGGTTCGCGAAGCTGAGCCGGTCGGCGAGCGGGAAGCCCGCGAGGTCGCCCATGACGAAGGCTGCACCGAAGCAGTCGCCCGCTCCCGTCGGGTCATAGGCCGAGACAGGCAGTGCCGGAACCCACTCCTCCTCCCCTGTCAGCGAGTCGATGGCCATCGCACCCTGCTGGCCCACCGTCACGACGGCGACGGGGACACGATCCGCGAGCGAGTAGAGGGCTGCCCACGGATCATCCGTCCGCGTGTACGCCATGGCCTCGGCACCGTTGGGCATGAACGCGTAGAAGTGCTCGAGTGATACCAGCGTCTCAGGGGCCCACTTCCCCGCGGGGTCCCAGCCGACGTCGCCGAACAGCTTCGTCCCGCCGGCCGCGGCGGCCTGCGCCCAGGGCTCCATCTCCTGCTCCACCCCGACGACGGCGGCCCTGCAGGACGGCGGCGTGCCCATCAGTTCGGAGGCGCTCAGCGGAGATGGATGGCCGTGCGTGACCATCGACCGGTCCTGGTGCACCGACAGGGACACCGTCACGGGCGAGTGCCACTGCTCGAAGACACGGGACCGCGAGAGGTCGACATGCTCCTGGTCCTGCAGCACATCCCAGTTGAACTGACCGTAGCCGTCGTCACCGAACGCTGCTGCGAGGGTTGTCCTGAGCCCGAGCCGGCTCGCCGCGATGGCCTGGTTGGCGATGCCTCCCGGGCCGGAGCCCATGCCGTCCGTCCAGACCTCCGTCCCGGGCGACGGCAAGTGCTCCAGACCCGTGAAGATGATGTCGAAGAAGACCTGTCCGGCGAGCAGGAGGTCGAAATCGGGGCCGTCCGGGCCGCGCGTGGCCGCCAACGGATCGAAGCGGAGCTGTGGGGACATGTACGGCACAATACTTGCAAGACCCGGGTTACGGGTCCCGAACCATCGCATCTTCACCACGGCCGGCGGTAGTCCAACCCGCCGGAACAACGGAAAGCGGGACCAGCAGTGGGCTCATCGACAGGCTCCGGCGCCACCCTGGTGGTCGTGGGTGGTGGAGGTTTCCGCGTGCCGCTGGTCTATCGGGCCCTCGCCGACGGACCGTTCGCAGGGCTCGTGTCCGACGTCGTCCTGTTCGACGCCCAGCAGGAGCGGTCCCATGCGATCGCCCGCGTGCTGAAGGCAATGCCCCGTGCAGCCGGAGGCCCGGCGCTGTCGGTCCGTGTGGAGACCCGGCTCGAGGAAGCGCTACCCGGAGCGGACATCGTTTTCGCGGCGGTCCGCAGTGGTGGAACCGAGGGGCGCGTGCTCGATGAGCGCGTCGCCCTGGCCGCCGGACTGCTGGGGCAGGAGACCATCGGTGCGGGCGGTATCTCCTACGCCCTCCGCTCCATTCCGGACATGATGCACGTCGCTTCCGCGATCCGCGACCTTGCTCCCGACGCCTGGCTCATCAACTTCACCAATCCGGCAGGCATGGTCACCGAGGCGGTCTCGGCGGTACTGGGTGGTCGGGTCATCGGCATCTGTGATTCGGCATCCGGGCTCGTGGCCCGCGCCGCTCAGGCTGTGGGTCTTGAGCTGGGTGATTCCCTCGCCGGCGTCGATTACGTAGGCCTCAATCATCTGGGCTGGCTCCGTGGGCTCGACGGCGGCGCAAAGAGCGGGCTCGACGGCGGCGCGGACGGCGGCGCGGACGGCGGGCGCGACCTTCTTCCCGGTCTCCTGGCTGATCCCGTTCGCCTCGCGGCATTAGAGGAAGGCCGCCTCTTCGGCCCCGACCTCCTCCGTACTCTCGGCGCCCTGCCCAACGAGTACCTGTTCTACTACTACTTCCATCGGGAGGCGCTGCGCTCCATCCGGAGTGCGGACCGGACCCGCGGCGAGATCCTGCGGGACCAGCAGGAGAACCTCTATCCACGCCTCGCCGCGGCCGGTGATCCCTTCGCTGTTTGGGAGGACGCGCGGTGCGAACGGGAGTCCGGTTACCTGGCCGAGGCACGCTCGGCGGACGAGGAGCGCGATGAGGCCGACCTCGCGGGCGGCGGATACGAGCGCGTTGCCCTGCAGGTCATGCGGTCGCTGTTGACGGACCAGCGGGCGGACCTGATCCTCAACGTGAGGAACGGGCGGACCTTCCCGGGGCTGCCGCAGGACGCCATCGTCGAGGTGCCGTCCGTGGTGGATGCGGCCGGCGCCAGGCCCCTTTCTACGGCCCCCCTGACGCCACACCAGCTGGGGCTCATGTCCACGGTGAAGGCTGTCGAGCAGGACACCATACGGGCCGCGGTGCACCGTGACCGCGACGCAGCCCTCCGGGCTTTCGCCGGGCACCCACTGGTCGACTCGTTCCACGCAGCATCGGCGGTCCTTGCCGGTTACGAGAAGGAATTCCCGGCATTGCGGGCATCCTGGGTCGGCTGATCGGACCCCGCCTGGCGTAGCCGCTGTCGAAGCGCGCCGACGCCGAGCGACAGCAGGGCTGCGTCCGTGGTGGAGGCGATCCAGTCGAATCCCGCTGCTGCAAGGAGTGCTGCACGTTCAGGAGTGCCGGCGTACGCGCCGGCCAGGATGCCCGCAGCACGGCAGGCCCGGACGATCCTCGGAAGTGGTGCGTCGTCGCCGGTCGACGCGAGCAGGCCATCCACCTGCAGGCCCAGTGCGAGCGACAGGTCGAACGGACCCACGAAGACCATGTCCACGCCGGGAACCGCGGTGATCGCCTCGACGGCGTCGAGTCCGGCAGCGGTCTCGATCATCACGGCGCACAGCGGGACCGCGTGGTTGCCTGCGTCGGCTCCAGGCGCATACGCGGGCCGGCTGCCATGCAGCGGCCCCCAGCTGCGCGCACCGAGAGGCGGATAGTGGCTCGCAGTCACGGCCGCCGCGGCGTCGTCCACGCTGTCGACGAGTGGGACGATGACGCCGTCCGCTCCGGCGTCGAGCGCCCGCCCGATGAGCGCGGCATCATTGATCGCCACCCGTACGAGCATCGGGGCGGCGTCGATGCTCCGGCGGCAGAGGGTATCGCGGAGCGACCTGTCGTCGAAGTGCCCGTGCTGCGCGTCGAGGCCCACCCAGCCGAGGCCCGACGTCGTCAACTCGTTGGTGAGGCGGGGTTCGCCGAGCGTAGCCCAGGCGCCGAGCAGCGGGTCATGGAGGAGTGCCTGATCAGTCATGACCCCATTGTTGCCCGGCTGCACCCGCCGCGTCCCCCACGGGCAGGGACCCGCGGGTCAGGGTTCACCCGGAGAAGCGGAACTCCGGCAGTGCAACTCCGGGTCCCCACTGCACGACCTCCTTCGGGCGAGCGGAACAGCAGAGGATTCTGGACGAAGTGTCGTGCCTCAGGCTCTTGGCGCCTTGTTCCCATGTCCTGCATAAAATGCAGGTGTGCGCTATCCCATGCCGACCCCCAGGAAGGGCGGCAGTCTCCTGCTGTACTGGGTGATCGCCCTGCTTACTGCGGTCGCGCAGCTCATCGCGGGATATTTCTATCTGGTCAGCGGTCTGGCCGCCCCGCTGTGGGCTGTGGCGTTGTTCCTCGTGTGGTGGGTGGTTCTCACACGAGTCGGCGTGAAGTTGGCGTTACTCCGGTCGTACTGGTTGGTCCTTGTTCCCCTCGTGGCGGTCTCCACGTGGTTCGGCGCGATGTGGGCCGGCGACGCATTCCTGGGGTGGATGGCCTGAGCACCATCGAAGGGGATCCGCCGCGGCCTCGCTGCGTGCATGCCTTCATCCGGACCCGGAGATGCCGGACACGTGCTAGAGGAATCGATGCATGATGTGCAGTCCGGTGGGCCCGGCGGTGGGGTGGAGGAATGCTCCCGGCACGGTCCCGACGACGGCGAAACCGAGAGACATCCAGAGAGCCACCGCCCGCTCGTTCGTCTGCACGACGGCGTTGAACTGCATCGCGGCGTAGCCGGCGAGCCTCGCTTTCTCCAGTACATGACCTGCAAGCGCCCGGCCGATACCCCTTCCTCCGGCGTCGGCCGCGACCAGGAAGGACGCGTTGGAGACGTGGGCGCCGTTACCGCCACGGTTGGCATGTAGCTGTGCGGTGCCGACCACGCGGTTCGTCGAGGGATCGACGACGACGAAGACGACGAGCGTCGGATCCGGGCCCTCGGAACCGGGGAGCCATTCGAGCCGTGCGGCCACCTCGTCCATGGACGTGTCCCAGCAGTAGGTCTCCCCTGCCCGCGCCACCGGCTCCATGATCGCCCAGATGGCGGGCCAGTCCTCGTCACGCGCCACCCTGAACCGGAACATCAGCTCCCCTGTGCCCTGGTCCATGCATCGAGGTCCGGTTCGACGGCGAACTCGCGATACGGCACTCTCTCGTAACGGTCATCGGCGGGGTAGAGAACCATTTCTTCATCCTAGGCCAGCAGGTGGTCAGCGCCGGAGCGCACGGAGACCGCTCGCGGAACCCGAAGCACTTGCGGTGGTCATGCCGACCGACTGCCCTTCGAACCCGCGGGCCGGGTGGCCCTGACCGCCCTGTCCCGCCCGCTCGCCTTCGCCGCATAGAGCGCCTGATCGGCCGCGGCGATCGTGGCATCGAGGTCGTAGTCGTGCGCGTCCAGGGCGGCAATACCGTAGCTCACCGTCGGCATCTCGAGTCGACCAGGTGTCGTGTGCTCCTGGAGCGACAGGCTGACGTCGCGGGCGATGTCCTCGCTTCGGGAAACCGTTGCGCCGGGCAGCAGGAAGATGAACTCCTCACCGCCATAGCGACCCACGAGGTCGGTGGAGCGGACGGTCTCGGTGGACACCTCGGCAAAGGCCTTGAGCACCGTGTCGCCCGCCGCATGTCCGTAGGTGTCATTGACCGCCTTGAAGAAGTCGAGGTCCGCGAGGATCAGCGCGCCCGGGCGGTTGGACCGGGCCAGACGATCCACCTCCTTCTGCGCGAGATCGATGAAACCTGAGCGGTTGAACAGGCCGGTGAGCGAATCACGGTCCGCCCGGGCGCGGAGGTCCGTGGCGATCTGCTCGGCGCTCAAGGCGGCGGCGCTGAAGGAGACGACGACGAGCAGGACCATGGTGATGAGCGTGGTGATGCCCGAGCCGAAGTAGGCGGTGAAGACGTAGCCGTCCTGTCCGCCGGCGATGAACGCGATACATCGCCCGGAATACAGGACTGCTACAAGGGCGGAGGCGACCGCGAGCGGCGCCTCGACACGGCTGTAGCTGCTCGGCAGCCGCCACAGCTCCCAGGATGCAAGGCCGATCGTCAGCGACATCATGCCCAGGTAGACGGGTCCGCCGGACCACGTGTTCGTGGCGGGGTCGTCCAGTACGGAGGCGAGCAGTGTCAGCAGGGGCGCGGCAGACAACTGCAGCCAGGCGGGTTTGCTGGTTCGGAGGGTCCTCGCCCCCGCCCACACGCTGACGGTCCCCATGACCAGAAGGGTATTGCCCATCGGGTTGGCCCACACCTGATGAACGGTGCCGTCCAGCAGGTAGCCGCAGGTCCCCGTGAAGAAGAACGCGATCGCGGCGCACCACCAGGCACTGTAGGCGGACCGTGTCTGGCGGAAGGACACCGTATAGAACAGCACGAAGAGGGTGATGGCGACGGCGCCGAATGCCACCCGCAGTGTCGTGGTGTCCAGGGTCATGGTCTTGTCGCCGCCTCGTGTCTGCTGGACCCCTCACCGCTCGGTGACGGGGCCGGCCTCCCTCCGGGAAGGGCCTCCAGCCCAGTATGCAGCAGCGTACCGACCCTTCACCCGGTCGGTATGCCAGTTCGGTCGACGCCCTTGGGGAGTTCCGACCTAGGCGGCGGCCAGGCTCAGGACGAGCGAGGCGTGCGCCGGAAGCTGCACCGTGTCGGCAAGCAGCCCCACCCCCTCGACCGTGGCAAGCAGGACCTCGGCGTCGACGCCGCCCACAGGAACGCTCACCATCCGGTCACTCAGGTTCAGAAGGACGGCGGTGCTGCCCCGGTGGAGGACGATCCAGCGGTCGTCCTCGTCGAACTCCACCGAGACGCTACCGAAGTCGGCGTCGCGCAGTTCCGGACGGGAGCGGCGCAGGCGGATGAGGTCGCGGTAGGTCGAGAACAGGTCTGCATGGTGGCCCTGCCCCAACTCGTTCCAGTCGAGCTTCGCCGAGGCGAACGTCTCCGGGTCCTGCGGGTTCGGAACGTCTTCCGGGCGCCAGCCCATGCGCTCGAATTCCTTGAGGCGTCCCTCCGCGGTCGCCTTGCCGAGCTCCGGCTCGGGGTGGGAGGTGAAGAAAGGCCACGGAGTCGAGGCTCCGTACTCCTCGCCCATGAAGAGCATCGGGGTGAAAGGACCGAGGATGTTGAGCACGGCCGCCTGTGCGAGCTGCGCCGGATTCAGGGTGGCGCTGATGCGGTCACCCGCGGCCCTGTTGCCGATCTGGTCGTGGTTCTGAGTGCAGACCACCAGTTGCAGCGGCGTGACGCGGACCGGGTCGATCTCGCGGCCATGGTGCCGTTCCCTGAAGGAGGAGTAGGTCCCGTTGTGGAAGAAACCCTTCCCGAGGACCTTCGCGAGCGCTCCTACCGAGTTGAAGTCGAGATAGTACCCCTCGGTCTCACCCGTGAGGTTGACGTGCACCGCGTGGTGGAAGTCGTCGCTCCACTGGCCGGCGAGGCCATAGCCGCCCACCTCGCGGGACTGGATGAGCCGCGGGTTATTGAGGTCGGATTCGGCGATGAGGAACAGCGGCTTGCCGAGTTCTGCGGCGCAGGCGTCGGTCCGCGCACCGAACTCCTCGAGGATGTGTACGGCGCGCTCGTCATGGAGGGCGTGGACGGCGTCCAGCCGGAGTCCGTCCACGTGGTAGTCCGTGAACCACATGAGCAGGTTCTCGAGCACGTAGTTCCGCACCTCGTCGGACTGCGGCCCGTCCAGGTTGAGGGAATCGCCCCACGTGTTGGACATCCCCTCCGTCAGGTACGGACCGAACAGTCCGAGGTAGTTCCCGCTCGGGCCGAGGTGGTTGTAGACCACGTCCTGGATGACGCCGAGGCCCTTCTGGTGGGCGGCGTCGACGAACCGCTGGTATGCCGCCGGCCCGCCGTAGGTCTCCTGTACCGCGTACCAGAGGACACCGTCGTAGCCCCAGTTGTGGGTGCCGTTGAAGGCGTTGACGGGCAGCAGCTCCACGTACTGCACGCCGAGGTCCACGAGGTGGTCTAGCTTGCCGATCGCGGCGTCGAGCGTTCCCTCGGGCGTGAAAGTTCCCAGGTGCATCTCGTAGATGACACCGCCGTTCAGGCCTGGGGACTGCCACCCCTCGTCCTGCCACGCGTGAGCCGCGGGGTCGAAGGTCTGCGAGAGCTTGTGGACGCCCTCGGGCTGGCGGCGGGAGCGGGGATCCGGCACGGGGGTGTCGGATCCGTCGACGAGGTAGCCGTAGGAGACGTCTTCGCTGGTAGCGGGTTCTTCTACCGGCCGCCACCAGCCGCCCTCGCCCTGCGTCATCGGGTGTCGAGCGCCCTCCACGACGAGCGTGAGGGACTCGGCGCGGGGCGCCCAGACATCGAAGTTGGAACTCATGATGCGTCCTCCTGGACCAGTAGCGCTGCGGGGAGAGTGGCGAAAAGATCGGCTGCGCGGACTGTGCCGCCGGTGACCGGAGATCCCGTCAGCGCGCAGGTGTAGCGTCCGGCGGGAATCTCCACCGTGGTGTCGCCCCATCCGCCGCGCTGGGCGAGCCCGTACGGCAGGCGCGTGATGAGGGTTACGGCACCGCCGCGGTCGAAACCGAACACGTGGTTCGCGGCTTCGCCTGCCGGAGCGATCGCGATGTACCCGGTGAACAGCTCCGGGCGGTCGCGGCGCAGCCTGAGGGCCCGGGCCACCACGAGCAGCTTGGCGTGGGCATCCGCTCCGAGCTGCGGCAGGGCACCGAAGTCGATGTCCGTCAGCACCTGGCGGCGCGCGTCGTAGTCGACCTCGCGTCGGTTGTCCGGGTCCACGAGGGACGTGTCCCAGAACTCCGTGCCCTGGTACACATCGGGTAGGCCGGGCATGGTGAGCTGGAGCAGCTTGAGGCCGATGGAGTTCGACCAGCCCGCCTGCTGGATCCGTTCGACGAAAGCGGTCACGAGCGCCGACACGGCAGCGTCGTCGAACGCCGCGTCGACGGCAGCGTGCATGCCGCGCTCGAAGTCCTCGTCGGGGGCGGTCCAGTGCGTGCTGAGGTCGGCTTCACGCGATGCCTTCTCGGCATAGGCGTGGGCCCGCTCGCGGGTGAGCGGCCATGCCCCGATGAGCGACTGCCACAGCAGGGGCGCGAACGTCGGGTCGCCGATGGGCGCGAGCTCCTCGAGCTGGGCGAGGATCCGCGTCCACTCGTCCGCGAGCTCGGAGATCACCGAGATGCGCGTCCGCGTGTCCTCGCTCCGCTTGGTGTCATGCGTGCTGAGCGTGGTCATGGCCAGGGGGCTGTCCGTCTCGCGCTCCAGCAGCCGCCGGTGGAGTTCCAGCGGATCCAGCGAGAAGATGCCAGGATCCGCGCCGACCTCGTTGAGCGAGACGAGACGCGAGTACCGGTAGAACGCCGTGTCCTCCACGCCCTTGGCCATGACCATGCCGGAGGTCTGCTGGAAGCGTCGCGCCAGCTCGGTGAGCTCGCCCTCCCCTTCGAGGAACGGATTCAGGAGCGGGTGGAGCGCGGCGATGGTGTCCGCGAGGTCGGGCCGCCGCACCTGGGCGTCCCGCACGGCCTCCGCGAGGTACTCGGCACCGCCGGGGAGGTAGCTGCGGTAGACCGGGAAGCACGTGAGCAGTTCGGCGATGGCGTCCGCTGCCGACCCGGCGTCGAGCCCTGCAGCGGAAGGGACGAGACGCGCCAGCCTCAGTACCTCGGAGCGGAGGATCCCGTCGGCGATCCCGCGCTTGGTCCCGTGGATCATCTCGTGGAACGGATCGACCGGCACCGAGGCCGTCAGGACGTGCTCGCCGGCAGGGTCGGTGAAGAGCCTGTCGATGTCCGCCAGCGCGTCGTAGCCGGTGGTCCCCTCGGTGGCCCAGTCCGTCGGAAGCTTCTCCCCCGGCTCGAGGATCTTCTCCACGAGCACGTAGGCGCCGCCGGTCAGGGTACGGAGGTCCTCGAGGTAGCCCTTGGGGTCCGCGAGGCCGTCGGGGTGATCGATCCGGAGACCGTCCACGAGCCCCTCGTCGAACCACCGCTTCACCTCGCTGTGGCTCTCCTGGAAGACCCACGGCACCTCCACGCGAAGGCCCGCGAGGCTGTTGACGCCGAAGAAGCGCCGGTAGTTGAGTTCGCTGTCCGCGCGGCGCCAGTTCACCAGCTCGTAGTGCTGGCGGGCGTGCACCTCGGCGCCCGTGTCGCCGGGATGCGCTGTGCCCTCGGCGATGGGATACCGGTTGTCGTAGTAGTGCAGTTCACCGTCGACGACGACGAGCTGCTCGAGTTCGCCGTCGCCGTCGCCGAGGACCGGCACGCGGATGCGCCCGTCATTGGCGTCCCAGTCCACGTCGAACGCCTCAGCCATGCGCGAGGAGCGGCCCTCCTTCAGGAGCTGCCACCACCACGCATTGTCGGCGGGTGTCTCGATACCCATGTGGTTCGGGACGATGTCGACGAGGACCCCCATGCCGGCCGCCCGCGCGGCCTCGCTGAGCTCGGCGAGGCCGGCGGGTCCGCCGCGGTCGGGGTCGACGGTGGTGGGATCGGTCACGTCGTAGCCGTGGCCCGACCCCTTCTCCGCCGTCAGGATCGGCGACAGGTACACCCAGTCCACCCCCAGGTCCTGCAGGTACGGCACCAGGGCCGCAGCCCGATGCAGGTCGAACTCGCTCCGGATCTGCAGCCGGTACGTCGATGTCGGTGTCAACACGTGGGGGTCCTCCTGGGACGGTGGGTGTGGGTGTACCTGTCGAAGGTGGTGCTAGGCGGTGCCGGTCTTGGAGGTGACCTCGTTGGCGAGGATCGCCAGCGATGCCGCCACCGAGTGGTCGAGGTCCTCGACCTCCGAGTGCGCCCTCAGGACCACCATGGACTTCCCCTCGACGGTGACGACCGCACCGGACGGGATGGCCTCGGTGTCGGCGTACTTGCCGGCGGTGTCGATCACCTCGTCCCAGGACGCGCCGTACTCCTCCGACGGAACGGTGAAGTCCACGGCCTCGTCGTGCGCGTTGAAGTACAGCAGGAAGTTGGCGTCCACGATCCGCTGGCCGCGGGCGTCGCGACCCTGGATGCCATGGCCGTTGAGGAAGACACCGATCGAGCGGCCGAAACCGCTGTCCCAGTCCTCGGGGGCCATGAGCTCACCGGTGGTGTCCAGCCATACGATGTCCGGCAGCGCCTCTCCCTCGCCGCGGCGGACCGGGCGTCCGTCGAAGAAACGACGGCGGCGGAAGGTCGGGTGCTCGGACCGCAGGCGGTTGACCGCTGCCGTGAATTCGAGCAGTGGCTGGTCCATCTTGTCCCAGTGCACCCAGCTCAGCTCGGAGTCCTGGCAGTAGGTGTTGTTGTTGCCCTCCTGGGTGCGTCCCAGTTCGTCGCCGTGCAGCAGCATCGGAACGCCCTGCGAGAGCAGGAGCGTCGCGATGAAGTTGCGCTGCTGGCGCACGCGGATCGCCAGGACCTCCGGATCGTCCGTGGGGCCCTCGACGCCGGCGTTCCACGAACGGTTGTGCGATTCGCCGTCGTTGTTGTCCTCGCCGTTGGCCTCGTTGTGCTTCTCGTTGTAGGACACGAGGTCGCGCAGCGTGAAGCCGTCGTGGGCGGTGACGAAGTTGATCGATGCGACGGGGCGCCGGGCCGAGTGCTCGTAGAGGTCTGCCGAGCCCGTGAGGCGTGAGGCGAACTCACCGATGCTCGAGTGCTCTCCACGCCAGAAGTCGCGGACGGTGTCGCGGTACTTGCCGTTCCACTCCGTCCACTGCGGCGGGAAGTTGCCCACCTGGTAGCCACCGGGGCCGACGTCCCACGGCTCGGCGATGAGCTTGACCTGCGAGACCACGGGATCCTGCTGCACGAGCTCGAAGAAGGCCGAGAGGCGGTCCACCTCGTAGAACTCACGCGCCAGGGCGGAGGCGAGGTCGAAGCGGAAGCCGTCCACGTGCATCTCGGTCACCCAGTAGCGCAGCGAATCCATGAGCAGCTGCAGCGCGTGCGGGTTGCCGACATTCAGCGAATTCCCGGTGCCGGTGGTGTCCATGTAGTACTGCTTGTCGTCCTCGACCAGTCGGTAGTAGGCCGAATTGTCGATGCCGCGCATCGAGAGCGTGGGGCCCATGTGGTTGCCCTCGGCCGTGTGGTTGTAGACGACGTCGAGGATGACCTCGATGCCTGCGAGGTGCAGCTCGCGCACCATGGCCTTGAATTCCTGGACCTGCTCGCCCTGGTCGCCCGTGGAGTTGTACTTGTTGTGCGGCGCGAAGAACCCGATGGTGTTGTAGCCCCAGTAGTTCGAGAGGCCCTTCTCCTGGAGGGTGCTGTCATTGACGAACTGGTGCACGGGCATGAGCTCGATCGCCGTCACGCCGAGCTTCTGCAGGTGCGCGATGACGGACGGGTGGGCTATACCCGCGTACGTTCCGCGCTGGTCCTCCGGGATGTCCGGGTGCAGCTGGGTCAGCCCCTTGACGTGCGCCTCGTAGATGACCGACTGGTGGTACGGCGTGCGCGGCATGCGGTCGCCGTCCCAGTTGAAGAAGGGATTGACGACGACGGCGAGCATCATGTGCGGCGCGGAGTCCTCGTTGTTGACCGAGTTCTCGTCGCCGAAGTTGTAGCCGAACAGTGCCTGGTCCCAGTCGAGATCGCCGGAGATGGCCTTCGCGTAGGGATCGAGGAGGAGCTTGTTGGGGTTGCAGCGGTGTCCCTCGGCCGGGTTGTTGGGGCCGTGCACCCGGTAGCCGTACTTCTGTCCGGGGTTCACATGGGGGAGATAGCCGTGCCAGACATAGCCATCGATCTCCTTGAGTTCGACGCAGGTCTCGGTGCCCTCGTCATCGAAGAGGCAGAGGACAACGGAGTCCGCGATCTCGCTGTAGAGCGCGAAGTTCGTTCCCGTGCCGTCGTAGGTTGCTCCCAGGGGGTACGCATCGCCGGGCCATAATTCCATGAGTTCTCCTTGGTGTCTTCTGCCGCAGCCGCCACCTGGGCGGCCGCGGTCATACTCGCGGCGTCGGGGTTCTTGTGCCCCGGTCGCATACTTCATACATAGCGCATTGATCTGTCGGTCAGGTTGACCGCGTCCCTCACATCGCTAGGCGACGCTCCTCGAGGAGTTCCGCTATGACCGCGCCGATGTCGGCCCGAAGGTCTGAAACCACTATGGGGCCACGCCGGGCAGCACGCTGTCCGGCCCGACCGTGGATCAGGGCTCCCGCCGCGGCAACGGCAGCCCACAGGTCCTCCTCCGCCAGGCCCAGGCGGCTCGCCGCGTGGTCGTCCCCCGCCACGCTTGCGGCGAGTGCCCCGATGATGCCCGAGAGCGTGTCACCGGACCCGGCGCTCGAGAGCCACGGGGTCGCGTCGGTCTGCGCAATGAGGATACCTGACGGCGCTGCGACGACGGTCGTGAAGCCCTTGAGCAGGACGGTGGCCCCCGTGATCTCGGCGGCGCGGAGCGCAAAATGGGCCGGTTCCGCCTCGATGTCCGACCGCTCGGCGTCGACGCCGCGTTCGGCAAGCACCTGGCGCAGCTCACCGGCGTGCGGCGTCAGGATGACCTGTGGCCCCACGCGCTCGGGGATTCCGGCCAGCGCGCCCGCGTCGACGACGACGGGGAGCCCGGACGTCATGGCGTCGACCGCGCGCCGGCGCTGGTCATCGTCGTCCACCGCGCCCGGGCCCACGACCCACGCCTGTGACCTGGCTTCCGCGACGGAACCGGAGGAGGCGACCGCCTCGGGGTTCCGCTGGTGGATGAGCGACGCGACCGCGTCCGGACCGAGGTAGCGCACCATGCCGATGCCTGTGGCCAGGGCGGCGCCGACGGCCAGCGCGGCTGCGCCCGGGTAGCGGGCCGACCCGGCGGCGACGCCGAGGACACCGCGGGAGTACTTGTGGTCCAGCGGTGTCGGCAGGCGCAGGAGGGCTGCGACGTCCGCGTCGAGCAGGCGGCGGGCGGCGGGGGTGAACACCGCGAAGTCGAGTCCGATGTCGACGACGTTCAACTCACCGGTCGCGACGGCGCCGTTGCCGAGGAGGAGGCCGGGCTTCGCGGCACCGAAGGTCACGGTGGCGTCCGCGGCGAGGACCGGACCGTCGACCAACCCGGTATCGACGCCGATCCCGCTCGGCAGGTCACAGGCGACGACGATCGTGGAGCGCGTGGCCCGGGGTCCGGCAACGTCGTTGAACGCCTCGACGAACGCCCGGGCGCCCCCGCGCAGGCCGCCGGTGGCTCCCGTGCCGAGGATGCCGTCGAGAAGGATGTCAGCGCTGGAGGCGTGGGTCGCGAGGGCCGCAGGGTCCACGCCGTCGTCGAGCCTGACGCTGGCACCGCCTGCTCGCGTGAACGCAGCCAGCGACGCGGTGTGGACGCGGTCGGACAGGAGGATCGCCGTCGCTCCGACGCCCCGGCGCAGGAGCCGCTCCCCCGCGTAGAGGGCGTCCGCGCCGTTGTTGCCACCGCCGGCAAGGACGACGGCGGTAGCTCCATAGGTGCCTCGTCCGGCCTCGCGCAGCAACCCGAGGACGACGCCGAACAGGCCGTGTGCCGCCTTCTGCATCAGGGCATCACCCTGCCCGGCATCGATGAGGGGTGCCTCCGCAGCGCGGACGTCACTCCCGGAAAAGGCTTCAAGCATATGGTCGAGCTTAGCAATAAGCCGGGCGATAATCAGTACGGTTACTATCTGTTGCCCGCCGGGGGCATGCCTTCCGCGACGACCATGGCTGTGGCAAGGCCGCCGTCGTGGCTGATGGACAGGTGCCACGTCTCGACGCCGCGGGCCCGCGCTGCATCGGCTACGGTCCCGTCGACGACGACGGACGGAGCGCCCGCCTCGTCCACGTCGATGGTGCAGTGCTGCCAGTTCATGCCCACGGGAGCACCGAGCGCCTTGGCAATGGCTTCCTTCGCGGCGAAACGCGCGGCCAGGGACCGGGTGTGGAGCTGGCGCTCCGAGGGCACGAACAGCCGCTCCACGAGGGCCGGTGTGCGCTCGAGTTGCTGCCGGAAGCGTTCGATGTCGACGACGTCCACACCGATCCCCACGATCACGTCGCTGCCCCGCAGGCCGCCGCGGCATGGAACCGCGGCGACGACACGGCGTGGCACCGGAGCGGCGCGGCGTGGAACCGCAGCGACGCGGCGTGGCACCGGAGCGGCGCTGCGAAGCGACTACTCAACCGTGACCGACTTCGCCAGGTTGCGGGGCTGGTCCACGTCGTAACCCTTGGCGCTGGCGAGGGCGAGCGCGAAAATCTGCAGTGGAACGGTGGTCAGCAGCGGTGCGAGGAGCGTCGGGGAGGCCGGCACGTAGAACACGTGCTCGGAGTAGGCCTCCACCGAGGTGTCGCCCTCCTCCGCGATGACGATCGTGACGGCTCCGCGCGCGCGGACCTCCTGGACGTTGGAGACCACCTTCGAGTGCAGCGAGTCGCGCGCTCTCGGGGACGGCATGACCACCACGACGGGCTGGCCCTCCTCGATCAACGCGATCGGCCCGTGCTTGAGCTCGCCGGCAGCGAAGCCCTCCGCATGGATGTAGGCGAGTTCCTTGAGTTTGAGCGCGCCCTCCATGGCCACGGGGAATCCCACGTGGCGGCCCAGGTAGAGCACCGACTTCGCGTTCACCATGTCCGCACCGAGCTGCTTGATCTTGTCGGCGTCGTCGAGGATCGCCTGGATCTTGGCGGGGATCTCCGAGAGGTCGGCGAGCACGTCGGCGATCTCGTCGCGGTATTTGTTACCGCGCAGCTGCGCGAGGTAGAGGCCCAGCAGGTAGGCGGCGGTGATCTGGGCGAGGAACGCCTTCGTCGAGGCGACGGCGATCTCCGGGCCCGCGTGCGTGTACAGAACCGCATCGGACTCACGCGGGATGGTGGAGCCGTTCGTGTTGCAGATGGCCACCACCTTGGCGCCCTGTTCGCGGGCGTACCGAACGGCCATCAGGGTGTCCATGGTCTCCCCGGACTGGGAGATGGCGACCACGAGCGTCTTCTCGTTTACGATCGGGTCGCGGTAGCGGAACTCGTGGGACAGCTCGACCTCGGTGGGGATGCGGCACCAGTGCTCGATGGCGTACTTGGCCACCTGCCCGGCGTAGGCGGACGTTCCGCACGCGAGCACCACGATCTTGTCGACCGACCGAAGGATCGACTCGTCGATGCGCAGCTCGTCGAGCATGAGGTTGCCCCCGACGTCGGAACGACCGAGGAGGGTCTGGCCCACGGCGTCCGGCTGGTCGTGGATCTCCTTCTCCATGAAGGAGTCGAAGCCGCCCTTCTCCGCAGCGGCGGCGTCCCAACTGACATGGAACTCCCTACCCTCGGCGGGGGCCCCGAAGAAATCGGTGATGGCGACGTCGTCGGGCGTGATGGTGACGATCTGGTCCTGGCCGAGCTCGACGGCGCGACGCGTGAAGTCGATGAAACCCGAGACGTCGGAGCCGAGGAAGTTCTCGCCGTCGCCCAGTCCGACGACGAGCGGGGAGTTGCGGCGGCCCGCGACCACGGTGCCGGGCTGGTCCTGGTGGATGGCCAGGAGGGTGAAGGCACCCTCGAGGCGCTGGCACGCCTGCTGGAGCGCGAGCGTGAGGATATCCCCATCGACGCCGCTCGCCACGAGGCCTCGGTAGACGTAGCCGACGAGGGCGGCGGCCACCTCCGTGTCGGTGTCCGAGATGAAGGTCAGGCCCTCACCGGTCAGCTCGGCCTTCAGCTCCGCGTAGTTCTCGATGATTCCGTTGTGGATGAGGGCGAGCCTGCCATCGTCGGCCAGGTGCGGGTGCGCGTTCTGGTCGGTCGGTCCGCCATGCGTCGCCCAGCGAGTGTGGCCGATGCCTGTCAGCGACCGGGGCAGCGGGTTCGAGACCAGCTCCCCGATCAGGTTGGTGAGCTTTCCGGCCTTCTTCCGCGACTCGATTCCCGTCGGCGTGATCACAGCGACACCCGCGGAATCGTACCCGCGGTACTCGAGGCGCCGGAGTCCCTCCATGACGACGTCGAGCGCGCCATGCTGCGCATCTGCCGGTTCCTGATCGAAGGCCGGAGCGACCACATCAAGCGCCGACGTTCCCTGGCCGCGTTCCCTGCTTACATAACCCACAATTCCACACATGTCATCAAGCGTACCGGGGGCTGTGTTTGTTAATGCGCAGGCCACCGGGCAGAATCATCAGGTGAGTGACAGAAGCACGGGCACGCAGCAGGCCACCAGTGCCGAAACCTTCACCCCCTTCGTCGAACTGGACCGCCAGATGTGGTCCCGGCTGTCGCACGAGATCAAGAGCCCGCTCAACGTCGAGGACGTGCAGCGCCTCCGAGGTCTCGGGGACGCGCTCAACCTCGATGAGGTGCGCGAAGTCTATCTACCCCTCTCCCGCCTGCTGAACCTCTATATCGCTGCAGCCGGCCAGCTGCATGCGGCCACCAACACGTTCCTCGGCGAGACGACCACCAGGACGCCGTTCGTGATCGGTGTGGCGGGATCGGTAGCCGTCGGCAAGTCGACGACGGCGAGGGTGCTCCGTGAGCTCCTGCGCCGCTGGCCCGACACCCCGAACGTGGAACTCATCACCACGGACGGCTTCCTCTATCCGAACGCCGAGCTGGAGCGGCGCGGCCTCATGCAGCGCAAGGGATTTCCGGAGTCCTACGACCGTCGTCGTCTGCTGCGGTTCGTCAGCGAGGTCAAGAGCGGTGCCGCCGAGGTGCGCGCGCCCTGGTATTCGCACCTCACCTACGACATCGTGCCCGAGCGGGAGATCGTGGTGCGGAGGCCCGATGTGCTGATCGTGGAGGGCCTGAACGTCCTCGCGCCGGCCCGCCCGCGGCCGGACGGCATCACCGGACTGGCACTGAGCGATTTCTTCGACTTCTCCATCTACGTCGATGCGAAGACCACCAACATCAAGGAGTGGTACATCCACCGCTTCCAGTCACTGCGCTCGAGCGCGTTCGCCGACCCGGAGTCCTACTTCCACCGGTACGCGGACCTCAGTGACGAGGAGGCGCGCCGGACGGCGTCCCGTATCTGGGAGAGCATCAACGAACCCAACCTGCTCGCCAACGTGCTGCCGACGCGCGGCCGCGCTCAACTCGTGCTGACCAAGGATGCCGACCACTCGGTCCGACGCATGCTCCTGCGGAAGACCTGACCATGCGCCTCCTGCCGTCGGTGGCGGTGGCGCTCCTGACTGTCACCCTCACGGCGGCCGCCCTCTCGGCGTGCGCGGCTCCGGCGCCGACGGCGGATACGGTCACCAGTGCCGCCTCCACGCCGTCATCGGCACCGCGTCCCGCGGGAGACCTGCCCACGCCGCCCGGGGTGCTGCCTGCCCCGGAGCAGCGCGAGCCCGTTCCCTCTGTCACCGGCTCGGGTGCGGCTGCGAGGCCGCCGACGGTCCCCCCGGCGTCCGCGCCCGTCACGACGCCGGCCCCATTGCCGCCTCCATCGCCGGCTCGATCGCCCTCCGCGACGGCTGACGCTGCCGGCCTGCACACCGATCCCGGCGCCGTCGACGTCGTCGTCAACAAACGCCGCCCCCTCACTCCGCCCGACTACGCCCCCGCCGACCTCCGCCGGCCGGACGTCGCCACCGCCACCGACAACGCCCTCCTGCGCCCCGACGCTGCGACGGCTGTGGAGGAGCTGTTCGCGGCGGCGGGCGAGGACGGCGTGGGACTGGTCGTCGTCAGCGGGTACCGCTCGTACGCGAACCAGGAAGCGACCTACGCCTACTGGGTCGGCGAGTACGGCGACGCGTCGGGCGCGGATACCGTGTCCGCACGGCCGGGCTACTCGGAGCACCAGACGGGACTCGCGTTCGACATCGGCCAGGCCGACGGCGCCTGCACACTCGTGCTGTGCTTCCGCGACAACCCCGCAGCACAGTGGGCTGCGGCCAACGCGGCCGAGTTCGGGATCATCCTCCGCTACCCGCAGGGCTTCGACGTGATCACCGGATTCTCGGCGGAGTCCTGGCACTTCCGGTACGTGGGCAGGGACACGTCCCTGGCGATGAGGGCGGCCGGCACCGAGACGCTCGAGGAACACTTCGGCCTGTCGCCCGCGCCGTCGTACTGATCACCGGGCTCCACCGAAAGTTCTCACCATGCAGTACCGCTCCGGATAGGTGAACGTCACGGAGCGTTTACGCAGCAGGTCCGGACCGGAAACGCGCGCTCATTAGCCTCGGGGGAAAGCAGGAACACCATCCCTGGAGGACTCCGTGAGCATTGACGAAGCAGCATCCAAATTGGCCCTGGCCCCGGCGCCGGCCGGGACCGCCCCACCGCTGAACCATCGCCCCGGCCGCTGGATCGACAACTGGGACGCTGAGGACCCGACGCAGTGGAACAGCGTCGGCAAGTCCATCGCCAAGCGCAACCTGCAGTGGTCCATCGCCTGTGAGTTCCTCGGTTTCGTGGTCTGGCAGCTCTGGTCCATCGTGGTGGTCTATCTCCCCGCCGCGGGCTTCACGTTCACCACGTCGCAGATATTCTGGCTGATCTCGATGCCGTCCCTGGTCGGCGCGACACTGCGCATCCCCTACACCTTCATGGTGCCGAGGTTCGGCGGCAGGAACTGGACGATCATCTCCGCCCTGCTCCTCCTGATCCCGTCCATCGGGCTCGCACTCTGCGTCTCGAACCCGGAGACACCGTTCGGCGTCATGCTCGCCGTCGCTGCGCTCGCCGGCTTCGGTGGCGGCAACTTCGCCAGCTCGATGGCGAACATCACCTTCTTCTACCCGGCCCGCGAGAAGGGCTGGGCGCTCGGCCTCAACGCAGCGGGAGGCAACCTCGGCGCCGCCGTCGCGCAGCTCGTGGTCCCCATCGCCGTGGTGCTCGGTGCCGCCGCGACCCTGAACCTGCCGCTCGCCGGCCTGGTATGGGTGCCGCTCATCCTGGTCGCCGCGTTCGGCGCCTGGAAGTACATGGACAACCTCTCCAGCGCGAAAAGTGATCTCGCCGGCTCCCTGGCGGCCGTCCGCGAGCCACACCTGTGGATCATGGCTTTCCTCTACATCGGTACCTTCGGCTCCTTCATCGGCTTCGCGGGTGTCTTCCCGAAGCTGATCGTCGATTCCTTCCCCGCCTTCTCCACCATCAGCATGGGCGGGGTCACACTGGGCCTGGCCTTCCTCGGCCCGCTGGTCGGTTCCCTCGCCCGGCCCTTCGGCGGACGCCTCGCAGACCGGTTCGGCGGGGCACTCATCACGGTCGGCGCCTTCGCCGTCATGGCGGCGATTGCCCTCTCCGTGGTCTGGACGCTCCCCCTGTCCAACTTCTGGCTCTTCCTCGGACTCTTTCTCGTGCTCTTCGCCGCGGCCGGCGCGGGCAACGGCGCCACGTACCGGATGATCCCGATCATCTTCGCCCGGCGGGGAGCGGCTGCAGGTTCCGGTGAGGTGCGCGAATCCGTCAGCACCGCCCGCAAGTCGGCGGCAGCCCTCGGCCTCATCTCCGCGGTCGGCGCCTACGGCGGCTTCCTCATCCCGCAGGTCCTCAACGCCTCGAAGGGTGCGTCCGGCAGCTACGACGGAGCGTTCTACGGCTTCGTCGCCGGCTACGTCCTGATGCTCGCCGTCACCTGGTTCTTCTACCTCCGCCGCTCCTCGACGCTCGGCAAGGTCTGACAGATGGCGGAGCAGGTGGAGACTGCGACCCACTGCCCCTACTGCGCCCTCCAGTGCGCCATGACCGTCACCGCGGGCCACAGGCACAGCGACGACCGGAGCGACGCCGTGACGGTCACCGGCCGCGAGTTCCCCACCAACCGCGGTGGCCTCTGCCGGAAGGGCTGGTCCGCAGCTGAACTGCTCCACCACCCGGACCGCCTCACCGCTCCCCTGCTGCGGGGCGCGGACGGGGTCCTGCGCGAGGCGGCCTGGGAGGACGTCCTCCAACTCATCAGCGAGCGCGTCCAGGCCATCCAGGCGCAGCACGGCCGGGACGCCGTCGCGGTCTTCGGCGGTGGTGGCCTCACCAACGAGAAGGCGTACACCCTCGGCAAGTTCGCCCGACTCGCCCTGCGCACCTCCCGGATCGACTACAACGGCAGGTTCTGCATGTCGTCCGCCGCGGCCGCGGGAAACCGGGCCTTCGGCGTCGACCGCGGACTCCCCTTCCCCCTCGAGGACCTCGATACCGCCTCCGTGGTCCTGCTCCTCGGCTCCAATGCCGCGGATACCATGCCGCCCTTCGTCCAGCACCTCCGCGGCGCGCAGGCCGCAGGCGGACTGATCGTCGTCGATCCCCGGCGTTCCGCGACCGCCCGCCTCACCGAGCAGGGCAAGGGCGTCCACCTGCAGCCCACCCCCGGCACGGACCTCGCGCTCCTCCTCGGGCTGGCCCACGTGGTCGTCACCGAGGGCCTCGAGGACCGTCGTTTCCTCGAGTCCCGGACACGCGGGTACGACGACGTCGCACGCGGACTCGCACGCTGGTGGCCCGAGCGGGTGCAGGGCATCACGGGAGTTCCCGCAACCGCCATCCGCGCGACCGCGCGGTTGCTCGCCCGCGGAGCACGCAGTGGGGCGGACGGCGGGCCCGGCGCCTACATCCTTACTGGGCGGGGCATCGAGCAGCACGCCGACGGTACCGACACCACCACGGCCGCGATCAACCTCGCACTGCTGCTCGGCCTGCCCGGCACCCTGCACAGCGGTTACGGGACCCTCACCGGCCAGGGCAACGGTCAGGGCGGCCGCGAGCACGGGCAGAAGGCGGACCAGCTGCCCGGCTACCGCAAGATCACCGATCCCGCCGCGCGCGCCCACGTCGCGTCCGTCTGGAACGTCCCCGAGGACGCCATCCCCGGTCCGGGTCTCCCCGCCGTGGAGCTCCTCGCATCCCTCGGCCGGCCCGGCGGCACCCGCTGCCTCTTCGTGCACGGCGCGAACATCGCGGTCTCGGCCCCGAATGCCTCGACGGTGATGGACGGCCTCCGTTCCCTCGATCTCCTCGTCGTCTCCGATTTCTTCCTGTCGGAGACCGCGGTCATGGCCGACGTCGTCCTGCCGGTCCTGCAGTGGGCCGAGGAGGAGGGCACCGTCACCAACCTCGAGGGCCGTATCCTCCGACGTCGCCCCGCCGTCCTCCCACCCGCCGGCGCCCGCAGCGAACTGTGGATCATGCAGGAGCTCGCGCGGCTGCTCGACGCTCCCTCCCTGTTCAGTGAGGACCCCTCGACGATGTTCGACGAGCTCGCCCGCGCGAGCGCCGGCGGGCTCGCCGACTATTCCGGGCTCGACTACGCCGTGCTCGACGCCGGAGTCCCCGCCTACTGGCCCTACCCGAGCGGAAGCACCGGCACCCCCCGCCTGTTCCTCGATACCTTCGCCCACCCGTCCGGACACGCCGTGCTGGTACCGGTCTCCCCCCGGATCGACGCGAACGCCGCCCGCGTCCCCGCCCCCCTGCTCCTCGCGACGGGCCGCCTCCTCGAGCACTACCAGTCGGGCACGCAGACGCGGCGCGTCCCGGAACTGCTCGCGGCCCAGCCCGGAGCCCGCCTGCAGCTCCATCCCGCCACGGCGCAGGACCTCGGCATCAGCCAGGGCGAAGCCATCGTCGTCACGAGCGCCCACGGCGAAGCCCACGCCGTCGCAGACCTGACCACGGACATCCGCCAGGACACCGTCTTCCTCGCCTTCCATTACGCAGGGTCCGGCAGCGCCAACCTCCTCACGGGCAGCGCTACGGACCCGGTCTCGGGCATGCCGGAGTTCAAGACGACGCCGGTCCGGGTATCGGCCCTGTCCGCCCACGCGCGCGGCGAGGCTGCGCATCACCGGGAGGTCTTCGCATGAGCAGCACCGACGCACCCGTACCGGAAAGGATCGTCGTGGTGGGCTTCGGGCCCGTCGCGGCCCGGCTCGTCGAGCACCTCGAGCCACTCGTCGCCGCAGGAACGGTGGCGCTGACGGTGATCGGCCAGGAGCAGGACGCCGCGTACAACCGGGTGCTCGTTGCGGACGTCGCCGTCGGCCGTACGTCGGAGGCCGCCATCCGGCTCGCGGACGCGGCTGCGCTCATCGCCCTGGGTATCGACGTACGGCTCGGTGCGCACGTCGCGAGGGTGGACCGGCCCTTCCGGCGGGTCCTGCTCGACGACGGACAGGCCATCGGATACGACCGGCTCGTACTCGCCACCGGGTCCCGCCCCCTCCTGCCCCGGCTCGACGGTCTGGACGGTGCGCGTTCCCTTCCGCCGGGCGTCAGCTTCCTCCGCGACCTCCGCGACGCGCGTGCCGTGTCAGCAGCCCTGGCCGCCCAGGAACGCATCGTGGTGCTGGGCGGCGGCATCCTCGGCATCGAGGCCGCCCTCGCCGCCGCCGAGGAAGGAGGGCGGGTCACGCTCGTCCACAACGGCCGGGCACCCATGGAGCGGTTCCTCGGTGAGGGCGCCAGGGTCCTGGCTGCCGCGCTGATGAAAGCCGGCATCACCGTGGTGGGCGGCGCCTCCACCGGGATCACGGTGACGGACGGACACTTCTCGGGGCTCATGCTCGAGGGCGGAACCCTGGTCGACGGCGGTGCCCTCGTGCTCGCCTGCGGCGTGCGTCCGCGGACCGAGCTCGCCGACGGCTGCGACCTGAACACCGCCGCCGGCATCCTCGTGGACCACGAGCTCCGCGCGCTCGACACCCGGGACATCTGGGCCATCGGTGACTGCGCCGAAGTGCGCTGCTGGGACGGCTCCTGCCTGGCCTGCGCCGGTGTCACCACTCCGCAGGGCCTGATCGGGCCGGGCTGGCAGCAGGCCGACCAGCTCGGCATGGCCTTCGCCGCCGAGCTGTCCGGCACCCCGGCTGCCGTCGTCGGCCCTCCTGACCGGCGAAGTGCCGTCCTCGTGCTCAAGGCCCGGGGCCTGGATGCCGTCACCGCGGGTGAGACGGACGTGGATCCGTGGACGGTGGAACCCGGGCTGGCCGTCGCCGTCTGGACGGACCCGGGGCACGGGCGCTACGCCAAGATGGTCACGCGCGACGGCGTGCTGACGGGCCTGGTCTGCGTGGGCATGCCGCGGACCGGCGCCGAGCTGGTGCTGCTCTTCGAACGCCGGAGCGAGTTGCCCGCCGACCGCTCCAGCCTCCTGCGGCTCGACAGCATCGAGGGAGCCGTCGCAGCCCTGCCGCCCGGGCCGGACGCGACCCTGTGCCGGTGCGCGGGAGTCACGCGCGGCGTGGTGCAGGAGTCCGTGCAGCAGGGGTGTGCTTCGGTGAAGGAGGTCTCGGCGGGCACGCGGGCAGGGACCGGGTGCGGAAGCTGCCACGACGACATCAGGGCCGTGATCGAGCAGCACTTCTCCGTCGCGGTGGCATCCTGAGGGGCACCGGCGTCCAGAGGGGCACCGGCGTCCTGAGAGGCACCGGCGTCCTGAGGCAGGGGTGCTACACGTGCAGCCGGTACCCGCGCTTGACCACGGTCTCCACCAGCTGCGGGTCGGGCAGGGATTTCCGCAGCCGGTTGACGTTCATGTCGAGTGCATGGCCGGCGCCTGTGTGGGCGAGCAGGTTCGTCAGGGCGTCGCGGCTGAGGACCGCGCCGCGCGCCGACAGCAGCGCCTTGAACAGCACGAGCTGGGCCGGCGCGAGGTCCACCTGCATGTCGTCGACCCGGACGGACCTGCCGCGCACCTCGACGTACCCGGCACGCGTCCGCAGCTGCTCCACATGGTGCTCGGCGAGGTGGTCGCACACCAGGCGGATCAGCGCGCCCATCCGGAAGCGCTCGGGGACGATCGGCTCGATCCCGGCGTCGATCAGGGGCTGCGCGGTGACCGGCCCGACCGCCGCGGCGAGGACGCTCCGCTGGAAGCGCCGGACGAGTTCCTCCTGGAGGCCCTGCTCGGCCGCCGTGCTGAAGAGGGCGTCGACGGCGGGCGCACTCGTGAAGGTGACGCAGTCCAGCTGCCCCGCGCACACGGCGTCGATCAGGCGCGGCAGGCGTTCGGAGCCCTCGGGCTTGATCCACCGGTAGGGCGTGACGGTGAGGAGGGTTGCTCCCGCGGCCCTCAGCCGCGCCAACTGATGCGCATCGGCGTAGGCGTGCAGCTGCACGCCGATAATGAGGCCGGACAGGTCCTGCTGCAGCAGTTCGTCCACGAGCGTCGCCGTCGTCTCGTCGGAACTGATGCCGACGTCGTCGAGCCCTGCCGCTCGTACCGCTCCCCTGGCCTTGGGGCCGCGCACGTAGATGCGGCCCCCGCCGAGCACGTCGAGGAGGTCGTCGCCCAGCCCTGCCGCGTCCGCGGCCTCGAACCAGCGCCGCATTCCGTAGGCCGTGGTGATGATGAACAGATCGGGCCGGGCCTCGACCATCGCCGCGGTGTCGGCGAGCAACTCGACATCCTCGGCGATGGGCGCGATCTTCAGGGCGGGCGCGTGCAACACGGACGCACCGCGCCTCTCCAGGGCGTCGATGAGGTCTCCCGAGCGGCGGTCCGAGGTCACGCCGATGCGGAATCCGACGAGCTGGCCCCCTGTCGGGTCCGCGCGGATGGCCTCGGTCATGATGCCAGCGATTCGGTCAGGCGCGCGAGGTGGGCGGCTTCGCCCTGTAGGTCGAGGCCTACGCGCACCACTTCCCCGATCACCAGGACGGCAGGCGACTGGCAGCGTGCGGCACCCGCCGCCGTGACGATGGTGGAGAGTGTCCCCGCCGTCGTCCGTTGCGACGCGCTGTACCCGCGCTCGACGACGGCGACAGGCATGTCCGCCCGCATGCCGGCCCGCCCGAGGCCGGCGACGAGTTGCGGAAGCGTGGAGACGCCCATCAGGACGACGACGGTCCCGCCGAGGCCTGCCAGGTGGAGGTGCTCCTCGTCCGTCAGGGGTGCGTGGCCGGAGACGACCGTGAACAGGTGGCTGACTCCGCGGTGCGTGACCGGGATGCCCGCGGCGGCCGGCACGGAGATCGCGGAGCTGACGCCCGGGACCACGCGGCACGGTACTCCTGCCTGGATGCAGGCGGCGAGCTCCTCACTGCCGCGTCCGAAGACGAAAGGGTCTCCGCCCTTGAGCCGGACGACGTGCCGCCCGGCCAGCGCGTGGTGAACCAGGAGGTCGTTGATGCCGGACTGCGGGACGCGATGGTGCCCAGGCAGCTTCCCGACGTCGATCAACTCGGCCGCCGGAGCGAGCTCCGCCAGCGCCTCCGTGGGGGCCAAGCGGTCGTACAGGACGATGTCGGCCTCCCGCAGTGCTTCAGCGGCGTCCAGTGTCAGCAGCCCCAGCGCGCCCGGTCCACCCCCGATCAGGGTCACGTGACCGGCCTCCACGGCAGCAGCCTCCCGGGTGAGCAGGACTCCGGCCCGGCGGCACTGACCCCGCAGCGAACCTCCGCCGTCGGGTCCTCGCGGAGGTGCCTGTCCGTCCACCGGCGCCCCGTCCACCAGGACCACGAGGTCCGCGGCCTCGAGCACGGCCTGAGTCACCGCAACCGGATCCTGGAGGCGCTCCACGTCGGCTCCCGCGGCCCGATACCGTGCCACCGCCCTGCGTGAGAGCCGCTCCGCCCCGATGACCAGGACGCGCCTGCCTGCCAGATCGATCTCGAGGTTCATGATCAGCCTTCCCTCAGTGCTGGAGCTCCGGTTGCGGCGCGAACGGGGATCGCCACACCGAGGCCCACGCGGCGGGCGCCGGCCTCGATCTCGGCCGGGGTGGCGGGGCGCTGCTGCCCGCGCTCCTCGACGAGGACGATCGACTGGTCTGCGGCGTCGGGAGCGTTGACGAAGGAGCGGAACCGGCGGAGCCGGTCGGGATCCTTCAGCGTTGCCGCCCATTCGTCCTCGTAGTGCTCCACGTGCCGGGCCATGGCCGCCTCGAGGTCCTCGGCGATCCCGAGCGAGTCGTTGATGACCACGTCGCGCACATGCTCGAGGCCGCCGTCGAGGTCGTCCATCCAGCGTGCTGTCCGCTGCATGCGATCCGCAGTCCGGATGTAGTACATGAGGTAGCGGTCGATATAGCGGATCAGAGTCTCGCCGTCGAGGTCCTGGGCGAGGAGCTGAGCGTGCGCGGGCTGGAAACCGCCATTGCCTCCGACGTACATGTTCCAGCCCTGGTCCGTGGCGATCACGCCCACGTCCTTGCTGCGTGCCTCCGCACACTCCCGGGCGCACCCCGAGACGCCCATCTTGAACTTGTGCGGCGCGCGGAGCCCGCGGTACCGCATCTCGAGGTCGATCGCCATGGCCACCGAATCCTGCACGCCGAAGCGGCACCAGGTGGACCCCACGCAGGACTTCACATTGCGGAGGGCCTTCCCGTAGGCCTGCCCGGACTCGAACCCCGCCTCGACGAGGATCTTCCAGATCTCCGGGAGCTGCTCCAGGCGGGCCCCGAAGAGGTCGATGCGCAGCGCTCCGGTGAGCTTGACGTACAGGCCGAACTGCTCGGCGACCTGCGCGATCACGGCGAGCTTCTGGGGTGTGATCTCCCCACCCGGGATGCGCGGCACCACCGAGTAGGTGCCGTTGCGCTGCATGTTCGCGAGCGCCCTGTCGTTGGTGTCCTGCAGGGCGCCGCGTCCGCCGTCGAGCACGTACTCCCCGCGCTGGGTGGCGAGGATGGAGCCGATGGCGGGCTTGCAGATGTCGCAGCCGTGGCCTGTCTTCGCCTCGTCCGTGACACCGAAGCGCTGGATGATGTCCTGGAAGGAAGCCAGGTCGAGGGCCTGGATGGCTTCGAACAGTTCGGGCCGTGACATCGCGAAGTGTTCGCAGATGCCCCGGGAGACAGTCTTTCCCGCCTTCGTGAGTTCGCTGTCCAACAGCTTCTTGAGCATGGGTACGCAGGAACCGCACTGGGTCCCGGCGCGGGAACAGGCCTTGAGTGACGGCATGTCGAGGGCGGGCTCCACCGCGGCACCGTCCTCATCCAGTCCGTGCACCGCGGAGCGGCACGCCCCGGCGGTGACGTTGTTGCAGGAGCAGAGGATGACGTCGTCGGGCAGTTCCGACTGGGGCGCCTCACCGCCGGCGGAGGACAGGTAGGCGCCGGGCTCGGCCGGGAGTTCCCGTCCCAGCAGGGGCCGGAGTGCCGAGTAGGGAGCGGCGTCGCCGACGAAGATGCCGCCGAGGAGCGTTTTCGCGTCATCCGTCACCACGAGCTTCTGGTACAGCCCGCGGGCAGGGTCGGCATAGACGATCTCGAGGCTCCCCTCCGCCTCCGCGAGCGCATCTCCGAAACTCGCCACCTCGACACCCGAGAGCTTGAGCTTGGTCGCGGTGTCGAAGCCGGGGAAGGTGGACAGGCCGCCGAGGATGCCGTCCGCGCAGACCTCGGCCATGGCGTTGGCCGGAGCCACGAGGCCCATGCTGACACCCTCGTAGCTCGCCACTTCGCCGATAGCCCAGACGCCGGGCATCGCGGTCTCGCAGCCGGCGCCGATCACCACACCGCCGCGCGGCGCCACCTCGAGCCCTGCCTCACGTGCCAGTTTGTCGCGGGGCCGGATGCCGACGGCGAAGACCACCAGGTCCGCGGGGAGCACGGTTCCGTCGCTCAGGCCCACGGCGGTGACGCGGCCGTCGTCGTCCGTGTCGATCGACGTCGGTGCGCCGCCGCAGTGGATGCCGAGTCCCTTCGCGGTAATGAGGCGGCCGAGTGCCTGGCCGGCGCCCTGGTCGAGTTGTGCGTTCATGAGCCAGCCGGCGCGGTTGACCACGGTCGCCTCCGCACCGAGGTACTGCAGCCCTCCGGCCGCCTCGAGGCCGAGGAGCCCGCCGCCGATGACGACGGCGCGGGGCGCCCGCCCGAGCTCTGCCGACAGGCGGGCCGTTTCGGTGCGCAGCCACTGCACGTCGTCGAGGGTGCGATAGACGGCTGCCTGCTCGCCGTTGGCCAGGGGCAACCGCACGGCGTCGGACCCGGTGGCGAGGACGACGTCGTCGTACGCATACGTCCCACCCGACGCCCCGACGACGCACCGCGCCGCGAGGTCGAGCCGGACGGCACGCTCCCCCGTGACGAGGCTGATCGCGGGCTCCCGCCACATGAGCGGTTCGCCCAGCGCGAGGTCGACGTCACCCGTCAGCGCGCTGCTCAGCGCCACGCGGTCGTACGGTGCGTGCGCCTCCTCGGTCAGGACCGTGACGTGCACGCCGTCCGTGCCGCGCCGCCAGAGCGCTTCGACGAAGCGGTGCGCCGCGGGTCCGCCGCCGACGACGACGATGCGCCGGTCCGTCGGTGCCGGGGCGCCCTCAGCGGGCCGGGATGATCGCGTCTCGCTCATTGTGGTGCCTTCCGTCCGGACCTGGTGGCCCTGCTCCTGGTTCCACAGTACGAAGGCGCGGTGTCCCCTGTGTGTCGCCCATGTATCGCGACGTTAACTTCGCGCTCACGGGACCGCCGGAGCATGGTGAGCCGCTCGTTACCGTGACGCAACAGCCCCGGGACGTGGGCGACACGTGCGGTGCCTAGCGTTGACCCCAACGCACAGCGGAGACGTCAGCCACCATCGAGGAGAACGCCATGACCGAGCTCATCCTGCAGCGTCCTGGGACATCGGAGACCAGCTGGGTCCCGGTCTGCCGCCTCGATGACCTCGAGGTGTGTTGGGGTGAGGCGGCCCTGGTCGACGGCGAGCAGATCGCCCTGTTCCGGCTGCCGGGCGATCAACTCCACGCCGTCGGGAACATCGATCCGCGCACCCGGGCGGCCGTCATGGCCCGGGGCATCGTCGGTTCCCGGGGCACCGCTCCGACCATCGCCTCACCCCTCCACAAGGAGGTCTACGACCTCGTGACCGGGGCCTGCCTGTCCGGCGGCGAGGGACTCCGCGCCTACCGGGTCAGGTGCGTCGGCGGCGTCGTCGAGGTCGGCATTGCCGCCTGACATCCCCGCCGCACTTCGACCCGCATGTCGACCCGGACTTCGGCCCGCGCGTCGGTCGATGCTTAGATTGCTGCCATGACCGAGCACCCCGCACCCGCCGTCGCTCCGCTGCTCATCGCGTGCTCGCACGGCACCGACAACGCGCAGGGACGCCGCGAGATCGACGCCGTCCGGGCAGGCATCTCGGCCCTGCGACCCGAGATCGATGTCGTCGAGGCCTACGTGGACGTGCAGGAGCCGGATCTCGTGGACGTCATCGCATCGCTCCCGCCGGGCCGCACCGCCGTGATCGTGCCGCTCCTGCTGTCGGTCGGATACCACGTGAAGGTGGACATCGCGCGGACCGCGGCCAGCAGGCCGGGAACGGTGTCCGCCCTGCCGCTGGGCCCGGATCCGCGCCTCGCTCAGGTGTTGCAGCAGCGGCTCGTCGAGGCAGGCGTGGCCGACGACGACGCCGTGGTCATCGCCGCGGCCGGATCCTCGGACGCCTGTGCGGCGGAAGACGTCGCCGAGGTGCAGGCGGTCCTCGGCGAACTCAGGACGGGCCTGGTGCGCCCGGGCTTCGGTTCGAAGGCGTCCCCCTCGGTGCCGGAGGCGGTGGCCGCCTACCGTTCCGGTGACCGGCAGCCCAGCGTCGCGCTGGCGTCCTACCTGCTCGCGCCAGGCTACTTCCATGACCAGCTCGGAAAGGCCGGGGCCGACGTCGTCAGCGCTCCCCTGCTGCCGAATCCCGTGATCGCGGAGATTGCGCTGTCGAGGTACGACGACGCCGTCGCACGCGCACAGGGTTCATCGCTGGACGCTGCGCCGTGCCCGAGGCCGTGCAGGGCGCTCGTCTCGACCTGTGTCCGCAGCGGCTCGGCGCAGACCGTCTGAAGCGGCGCTGCCTCTTACCTTCTGAAGGAGCTCTGACTCACCTTTTGAAGCGGCGCTTGCTCTCACCTTCTAGAGGGGCGCTGGCTCTCACCGGAGACGCGGACTCAGCCCGGATGGCCTGATGCAACGCGTGCCCCGGCCTCGACGCGCTGGGCGTGGGCGGCACGGCCCTCGGCGTCCGCCGCCCCGAGATTCGGATCGTCCGCTCCCCTGCCGAGGGACCCGTCGATGAGCTCCCGCAGGATGTCCGCGTGACCCGCGTGCTGGGCCGTCTCGGAGATCATGTGCACCAGGATCTGCTGGAGGGTCACGGAACGCCGTTCCTCCGGCCACCAGGGCACGGCTCCGGGTGCGTCCAGCGGAAGGGCCTCGATGGTGGCGTCGCTGTGTTCTGCCGAGAAGGCGTGCAGTTCCAGGATGCTCTCGCGCGACTCTTCGGGAGTTGCCCACATATCCGCTTCCGGTCGGGCCCCATCGGCCATCCATGGCAGCACACGGCCGCTCGGCCGCCCGAACACCTCACCGAAGTACTCGAGCTCCACCGACGCGACGTGCTTGACCAGTCCCAGCAGATTGGTGCCGGACGGCACGAGCGGCCGCCGTATGTCGTACTCTCCGAGCCCGTCCAGCTTCCCGAGGAGGTCCCCGCGCCGTCGTTGGAGATAGAGCAGCAGGGTGTCCTTCTGGTGGTCCCGGTATCCCGCGACGGTGCTGGTGTCCATCCGGGCACTCTAGGCCACGGGTCTGGACGGGTGGAAGGACGGAGCTAGGCGACCGGCTCGAGGGAGAGGCGTTCCTGCACCGTCGCCGCGAGCTCCTCGGCAATGCGCTGCGCGGTGCTGGTGTCAGCCGCCTCGACCATCACGCGGACAACAGGCTCGGTGCCGGAGGGCCGCAACAGGACACGCCCGGTCTCGCCCAGCAGGACCTCGGCCTCGCGGACGGCATGCTGCACGCCCTCGTCGGAATCGGCCGCTGTGCGGTCCACATCCCGAACGTTGATGAGGACCTGCGGGAGCTTCGTCATGACGGCGGCGAGTTCCTTGAGGGTCTTGCCTGTTCCGGCCATGCGCGCCGCGAGCTGCAGGCCGGTGAGGACTCCGTCGCCCGTGGTCGCGAATTCGGCGAAAATGACGTGGCCGGACTGCTCGCCACCCAGGCTGAAGTCGCCGTCGCGCATCCCCTCGAGGACGTAGCGGTCGCCGACGCCCGTCTCCTTGATGGTGATGCCGGCCTGGCGGAGCGCGATCTTCAGGCCCAGGTTGCTCATGACCGTGGCCACGAGCGTGTCGTCCTTCAGCTTCCCGGCGTCCTTCATGGCGAGGGCCATGACGGCCATGATCTGGTCGCCGTCCACGATGGTGCCCTCGTGGTCGACGGCGAGGCAGCGGTCGGCGTCGCCGTCGTGCGCGATGCCCAGGTCGGCGCCGTGCTCGAGGACGGCGGACTGGAGCTTCCCGAGGTGGGTGGAGCCGTACCCCTCGTTGATGTTGACGCCGTCGGGGTTCGCACCGATGACCACGATGTCCGCGCCGGCGTTCCTGAAGACCTCGGGCGAGCAACCGCTGGCGGCGCCGTGCGCGCAGTCGAGGACGACTTTCAGTCCGTCGAGGCGGTGCGGAAGGGTCTGGAGCAGGTGGATCACGTAGCGGTCCTCGGCGTCGGCGAACCGCTGGATGCGTCCGACGTCGCCGGCCACGGGCCGGACGCGCTCGCTGGCCATCTCGGCCTCGATGGCGTCTTCGAGGGCGTCGCTGAGTTTCTTGCCGCCACGGGCGAGGAACTTGATGCCGTTGTCCGGGGCGGGGTTGTGCGAGGCGGAGATCATGACGCCGAAATCGGCCTTGAGGTCTGCGACGAGGAACGCGGCGGCCGGTGTCGGCAGGACGCCTGCGTCGTAGACGTCGACGCCGGAGCTGGCGAGGCCCGCCTCGACGGCGGCAGCGATGAACTCGCCGCTGATGCGGGGGTCACGGGCAATCACTGCGGTCGGCCGGCGTCCACCGTCCACGGCGTTGTGCCCGAGGACGACGGCGGCGGCCTGCGCCAGGTGCAGGGATAGTTCAGCCGTGATCAGGCCATTGGCCAGACCGCGCACACCATCGGTGCCGAATAATTTGCTCATCGTTGATCATCCTAAGTGAAGAACACGAGACCGCTCAGTGGGTCCTCAACAGGTTAAAGCACGATGCCCGTCCGGAGAGCCCGGACGGGCATCGATGCCTTGCCAATGGTAGGCAGGATTAGCGCTTGGAGTACTGAGGTGCCTTGCGAGCCTTCTTGAGACCAGCCTTCTTACGCTCGATGACGCGGGCGTCACGAGTCAGGAAGCCTGCCTTCTTGAGGGCGGGGCGGTTGTTCTCGCGGTCGATCTCGTTCAGCGTGCGTGCCACACCGAGGCGAAGGGCACCGGCCTGGCCGGACGCTCCACCACCATGGATACGGGCGATGACGTCGTACGCGCCGTCGAGCTCGAGGAGCTTGAAGGGGTCGTTGACTTCCTGCTGGTGCAGCTTGTTCGGGAAGTAGTCGGCGAGCTCGCGCCCGTTGACGATCCACTTGCCGGTGCCGGGGACGAGGCGCACGCGGGCGACTGCTTCCTTACGGCGTCCAACGGCTCCGCCGCCGACGGTGAGCGCGGGGCGCTCCTTGACGGCGGTCTCGCTGCCTTCGGTGGACTCTGAGGTGTAGCTCGTAAGCTCCTCAGTCGGTTCATTCAGCTCTTCAGTGTTCTGAGCCACGGTTCTCCTTGAAGTGATTTCTTAGTGTTGGTGGCCAGGACTACTGGGCGACCTGGGTGATTTCGTAAGTCGAGGGCTGCTGCGCTGCGTGGGGGTGCTCCGCGCCGCGGTAGACCTTGAGCTTGTTGATCTGCTGAGCGGCCAGCGAGTTCTTCGGAAGCATGCCGCGGATAGCCTTCTCCACTGCGCGCTCCGGGTTCTTCTCCAGGAGTTCCGCGTAAGTGGTGGACTTCAGACCGCCCGGGAAACCCGAGTGGCGGTAGGCCCGCTTCTGCTCGAGCTTGGCACCGGTGAGGGCTACCTTGTCAGCATTGATGATGATGACGAAGTCGCCCATGTCCATGTGGGGGGCGAAGGTCGCCTTGTGCTTTCCGCGGAGCAGGATTGCGGTCTGGCTGGCAAGGCGGCCGAGGACAACGTCAGTTGCATCGATAACGTGCCACTGGCGGGTGATGTCGCCTGGCTTCGGGGTGTACGTACGCACGGTTATGGCCTTCGTTTCTATTTCGGTGTCGCCCACATCCACGGAGTGCTCCGTGCCCGCGGGCTCAGCTTATTCATGCGTTACCGGAACTTCAGGTGAGGGCTGAAATACGACCAGTTATCCCGTAAATCTCGGCTCCGCCCCCGGGCCAGGTGGTTCTGCAACTGAACCGCTCCGGAGGGCGCAGACGTATCGAGTTGGGATACGCACAACGACTACCAAGGTTAGCCTGCTGCCGCACTCCAGGTCAAAATGAGGCGAGCGTGCGCCTTCACTCGGACGGGACTCCGGCGCCACGATCGCCGTCGACACCGGCGCTTCCTCAGGTTTTCCGCAGGATCATCGAACCGGCCTGAGCCTTGCCGCAGGATCAGTTCAAATTGTGCTGACAGGAGCTCGCGGAGCAGTAACTTCTGGATAGAGCTGGCGCTGGGCCAGCCGCTCTCACTCTCACAGGAGTCTCATATGCTCGCTCATCTCGCAGCTAGCCTGCACACCCTCGGTTTCACCGTCCAGACCCGTCTTCGCCGTGAAGAGACGGGCGCAACCGCCGTGGAGTACGGCATCATGGTCGCGCTCATCGCCGTCGTCGTCATCGCTGCGGTCACTCTCATCGGCACGAATCTCGATACGGTGTTCGACAAGATCGGCGCAAAACTGACAGTACCTGCCGGCACCTAGGAACCTGGCTTCGAACGATCCGATCGGTGGTGGGAGTCAAGTTCCCACCACCGTCTCACCGCTCATGGCTGCGCCAACCGAAAGGCAAAAAAATGCGGCGACACTGTGAGCGTGGCGCGGCCGCTGTGGAGATGGCACTCGTTCTGCCAGTCCTCATCCTCTTGGTTCTGGGCATCACGGAGTTCGGCCGTGCTTACAACGCTCAAGTGACTCTCACCAATGCCGCGCGAGAAGGCGTGCGCGTTATGGCTATCAGTAAAGATCCTGCCCTGGCTAAGGCAAGGGCCGTAAGCGCTTCCTCAACACTCCACCCGCCACTTCCATTGGGCAACGTTTCCGCAAGCGCTTGCAGCGCTGCTGCCGCCACATCTTTGCCACCTCAAACCACGGTAACAATCACTTACCAGCTGTCCACCCTTACAGGGATAGCGGGTCCCTTCACTCTGAAAGCTACGGGTGTCATGACATGCGGCGGTTGATTCGGGACACAGGACGTTCCTCTGACGAGAGCGGTGCGATTAGTGTCTTGGTCGCCTTGGTCATGGTCGTCCTGCTCGGATTCGCGGCACTTGCCGTCGACGTGGGAATGCTTTATTCCGAGAAGGCGCAGCTCCAAAACGGTGCTGACGCGGCTGCGCTGGGAATTGCCCAGAGTTGCGCCGCGACACCTGTAGACCCTCTTCTCTGCTCCAGTTCCTCTGCCGTAGCAACGGAACTCACCAACGGGAATTCCCTCGATGGCCTCAGCGCCGTCCAGTCTGTTGCTCTGTCTGCAAACCGCGTCGCCGTGACCACGGCAGCCAAGGAGGCAGGCCGGTCGGACAACCGCGTGACCCTCTTCTTCGCCCAAGCTCTTGGAATTTCCTCCGCCGAGGTTGGTGCTCGCGCCAGTGCGGCGTGGGGTAGCCCTACCTCCGGCCCGGCTCCCTTCCCTGTCGTCTTCTCCGAATGCGAACTTCTGGATGGGCCGGGCCTTCAGTTGATCCAGTTTCGGCTGAAGGACGATACTGCTTCGGGATGCGCAGGCGGCCCCCCGGGCGGTTTCAGCAACCTCGATCAGGTACCCGGAAAATGTGAAGCCCTGGTCGATATCAACAACGCGGCGTCGGGCAGTTCCACCGGTAACGGAATCCCCGCCAACTGTTCGCCCTTGCTGACCACGTGGCGCGATCAGATCATCGCGGGCACCCCTCCTGTGGGGCTCTTTCCGATTTACGAGACCATCACCGACAGCGGAACGAACGCCATCTACAGTCTGACCGGATTCGCTGCCTTCGAGGTCCACGGCTGGAAGCTCAAGCAAACAGGTAATCCAGCCTTCCCCGAGGCCTTTCGGCATGAATACCACTCGGGCGCGAAGTGTTCAACAACCCAGTGCATCGGCATCATTGGAAAATTCGTCAAGATGGTATCTCTTGCCGACGCCTACACCCTCGGCCCGTACGACCCCTCAATGGGCACCGCCGTCGTAAAACTCACCCTTGAGGAAGCAACACCATGAAATCCCGCCTCATTGCCGGCGTCGCAGCCGTCGTCCTCGCGCTCGTTGGAGCCATGCTGGTCTTCGGGTATGCGCAGGCTGCGGACACCAGAGCTGTGCAGGGTCTCGACCCTGTTGCAGCGCTCGTGGTTCAGGAGGAGGTACCTGCCGGCACGACGGTCGAGGAACTGACGCCGTTCCTGGAAACCAAGCTGCTGCCCTCGAACGCGGTAGCTGAAGGCGCGGTCAAGGACCTCAGCTCATCGGGAGGTCTGGTCACCGACGTCGATCTCCTGCCGGGTGAACAGCTACTTGCCGAGCGCCTTGTGGACCCTGCCACTACATCTGCTGCAGCCGCAGTTGACGTACCACCTGGTCTTCAGGAGATCTCCTTCTCCCTCGAGCCACAGCGGGTAGTAGGAGGCAAAATCGCGCCGGGAGATTCCATCGGGATATTCGTTTCGATGACAGAAGGCGGACTCGAAGACGCTCCAGAGGAGAGAACCACGCAGTTGGTGCTTCACCAGATCCTCGTGACGTCGGTACAGCGAGCACCCCTCGACGTTGCGGCGGCTGACCCGGCCGCGGATCCTGCGGAGGCAGCCCGCGCCGAAGCCGAAGCCCTCCCTACCGGATCTCTGATGCTGACGGTTGCGGTGGATGACGTTCAAGCAACGAAAATCGCATTCGGCAGCGAGTTCGGGACCCTGTGGCTGAGCAAGGAACCGCTTGATGCAACTCGGAGCGTTCCCCCGATCACCCTTCAAGACAAGGACCTCTACCGATGAGCAGATTCGTCCTGATCACGCCGGGCTCCGAGTTCGAACAGAAGGTCCGGCGCGCGGTCGCCGGCGGCATGCACGGCGAGGTGAAGAGCCTGCCGGCGAGCGTCCTGACCAGCGAAGCCCATGAAATCCTCCAACAGCTCTCCCCCGAGCGGCCCGAGGTCCTCATCTTCGGCCCGGGCCTGCCCGTCGAAGACGCACTCCGCCTCGCCACCGTGTTCGACGTGCAGTTCCCCGAAGTCAGCCTGATCCTCGTCCACGACAGCCAGCCCGACGTCGTCCTGCAGGCCATGCGCGCCGGCGTCCGGGACGTGCTCAGCCCCCTCGCCGACGTCGCCAGCATCCGCACCCAACTCGAACACGCGTGCCAGGCCTTCGCGAGCCGGCGCCGCAGCGACTTCGGCCAGCACCAGGGCCAGCAGGAGAACGGCCTCGTGATCGGGGTGCTCTCCCCCAAGGGCGGTGTGGGCAAGACGACCATCGCCACCAACGTAGCGGTGGGCCTCGGCAAGCTGGCTCCCATGAGCGTGGTTATCGTGGACCTCGACCTGCAGTTCGGTGACGTGGCCACCGGCCTCTACCTCAACCCCGAATATTCGGTGCTCGACGCCGTCTCCGGGTCCGCGACACAAGACTCCATGGTCCTCAAGGCGTTCCTCACCGTCCACCCTTCCGGGATCTATGCTCTCTGCGCTCCCCGGAATCCAGCCGACGCCGACCGCATCAGCACCGAGCAGATCACGCAACTGCTGCAGCAGCTCGCCGCCGAATTCCGTTACGTGGTGGTGGACACCGGACCCGGCCTGAGCGAACACAGCCTCGCGGCTCTCGAACAGTGTACCGACGCCATCTGGGTCACCGGGATGGACGTGCCTAGTGTCCGTGGACTGCGGACAGGCCTGGACCTCCTCGGCCGGCTCAACCTGCTTCCCGAGTCCCGCCACGTGGTGCTCAACTTCGCCGACTCGAAGACCGGTCTGTCGGTCCAGGACGTCGAAGCAACCCTCGGAGCCCCCGTCGACATCTCCATCCCACGCTCGCGCGCCCTCTCCCTGGCGACGAACCGCGGTGTCCCCCTCCTGCAGGAGAACGTCCGGGACCCGGCCACCAAGAACCTCCGCAGCCTCGTCCAGCGCTTCGATCACCAGTGGCGCGCGAAGTCGCAGCGCAAAATGCACCGCAGGGTGGTCATCTGATGAAACTGTCCGACCGCATCCAGGCCGCCGGCCTGCCCCTGACCGCTCCGGCGTCGGAGAAGCCTTCCGCCGAGAAGCAAGCCGGCGAGAAGAAACCGGCACAGAAGGCTGCGCCGTCCACTCCGGCCATCCCCGGAACAGCAGAACCGCAGGCCAGCGCGCGCGTGGACGTCTTCGCCGGGCTGAAACTGCGGGCGGCCTCCGCCCTCTTCGAGCGCATGGGATCCCGCGCCAGCGACACCTCGGTCACCGAGGAGGACCTGAAGGTCGCAGCGCGCGAAGAGCTCAGCGAAATCATCGACGCGGAGCAGGTGCCGCTCACGCCCGACGAGCGCCGTCGGCTGATCCAGGACGTGGCCGACGACGTCCTGGGCTACGGGCCACTGCAGCGTCTCCTCGATGACCCCATGGTCACCGAGATCATGGTCAACCGCATGGACCAGATCTACGTGGAGAAGAACGGCAAGCTGACACTCAGCGGGTCACGGTTCAGCTCGGAACAGCACCTGCGAAGGGTCATCGAACGGATCGTCTCCAAGGTGGGCCGCCGCATCGACGAGTCCTCGCCCTTCGTCGACGCCCGGCTCGAGGACGGCTCACGCGTCAACGCCGTGATCCCGCCCCTTGCCGTCAATGGCTCCTCCCTCACCATCCGAAAGTTCAGCAAGGTTCCGCTGACCGTCCAGAACCTCATCGATTTCGGCACGCTGACCCCGGAGATGGCCGAACTCCTCGATGCCTGCGTCAGGGCCAAGCTCAATATCATCGTGTCCGGTGGAACGGGTACGGGAAAAACAACCCTGCTGAACGTTCTCTCCTCGTTCCTGCCCGACAACGAGCGGATCGTCACCATCGAGGATGCCGTCGAACTGCAGATCCAGAAGCAGCATGTGGTGCGCCTGGAAAGCCGTCCGCCCAACACCGAGGGCAAGGGCGCAGTCACCATCCGCGACCTCGTCCGGAACTCACTGCGTATGCGGCCCGACCGCATCGTGATCGGCGAGGTCCGTGGCGGTGAATCCCTCGACATGCTCCAGGCCATGAACACCGGCCACGACGGGTCGCTGTCCACGGTGCACGCCAACTCACCACGCGACGCCGTCGCCCGCCTCGAAACACTGGTGCTGATGGCAGGAATGGACCTGCCACTCCGCGCCATCCGTGAGCAGCTCGCATCGGCGGTGAACCTCGTGGTCCAGATCTCGAGGCTTCGGGACGGTTCCCGCAGGATCACCCACGTCACCGAGGTGCAGGGAATGGAGGGCGACGTCGTCACGCTCCAGGATGCCTTCATCTTCGACTACTCCGCCGGAGTGGACGCCTCGGGCCGCTTCCTCGGCAAGCCGGTACCCACCGGCATCCGTCCGCGTTTCATGGAGCGCTTCGAGGACATGGGCATCACGGTGTCCCCGGCGGTCTTCGGCGCCGGCCTGACCCGGACCCGGTGACGGCGTGACGTCCATGTTCGTGACCGGCGCGGTTCTGTGCTTCACCGCCATGGGGCTCGTGATGCTGGCGTTCCGGCCGCTGCAGTCCCCCGTACCGCTCGACCGGCGGCGTCCCCTCCAGCTGGAATCGGATTCGCAACTGACCCGATTCGCCGGATCCGCTGTTCGCGGCGTGGAGAACTACCTCCGGCAGCACCCGAAACGATTCCTCCGCCGTGAAGTACTCGAGACCGCGGGCGTGAGGCTCAGCCAGGCCGACATGTATCTCCTCGTCATCACCGGAGGGGTCACCGGACTGGCGATCGGCTGGGTGCTGATCGCGCCCGTCGTCGGGCTCCTGCTCCTGGTGCTCTCCCCCGCCTTCGCCCACCTGGTCCTCTCCTTCCTCACCGGCAGGCGCAGGAAGAAATTCGACTCCCAACTCGGGGACACGCTGCAGCTCCTCACCGGCGGCCTGCGGGCCGGGCACAGCATCCTCCGTGCCATCGACGCTGCAGCCACGGAGGCCGACAGCCCCACGGGTGATGAAATGCGGCGGATCGTCGCGGAGACGAGTCTAGGCAAGGACCTCCTGTTGTCCCTGCTGGATACGTCGAAGCGCATGGAAAACGAGGACTTCGCATGGATTGCCCAAGCCATCCAGATCAATCGTGAGGTAGGCGGTGACCTCGCCGACGTGCTGGACCAGGTGGGCCACACCATCCGCGAGCGCAGCGAGATCAAGGGACAGATCAAGTCCCTCGCCGCGGAAGGCAAGTTCTCGGCCTACATCCTCGCCGCACTGCCCTTCGGGATCGCGATCATGCTCGCCGTGGTCAGCCCGGGCTACGTGACCCCACTCTTCTCCGAACCGCTGGGCTGGGCCATGCTCGGCGGTGCCGCCGTCATGATGACTATCGGGTGCCTCTGGCTCCGCAAGATCATCGACCTGAAGTTCTGAGGACGACGCGATGAATCCGACACTCTCGATGTCCCTGCTCATGGTGGCCGGCCCCCTCGGTTACCTGACGTGGTCCCTGCTCACCTCCGACACCAAGGCACGCAGGACCGTGCAGCAGAACCTCACGCGGGGAGCAGGAGCGGTCGGGGCCGACGCCGTAGTACGACCGAGCCCGCTCCTGCAGTTCGGGCGCCGGCTGACTCCCGAGGGGTACGTCCAGAAGCTGGACCACCTCCTGGCTCTGGCGGGACGCCCGGCGTCCCTGCCGCTCGCCAAGGTCCTCACGGCAAAGCCGGCATTGGCCCTCGTCGCCGGACTGCTGGCGCTCCTGCTCATCAGCTCGAATCCGACGAAGCAGTTCATCCTCCTCGGGATCTTCGTCGTCGTCCTCGCCTACTTCATCCCCGACCTGCTGCTCTACAGCCGGGGCCAGGAGCGCCAGAAGGCGATGCAGCTGGAGCTCGCGAACACGCTGGACCAGATGCTGATCTCCGTGGAGGCCGGGCTCGGCTTCGAAAGCGCTATGCAGCGTGCCGGCGAGAATGGCAAGGGCCCGCTCGCCGAGGAGCTGGTGCGGACGCTGCAGGACATGCAGGTAGGGCGAAGCCGCCGGGAAGCCTACCTGGCCCTGGCCGAACGCAGCAGCATTCCAGAACTTCGAAGCTTCGTCAAAGCTATCGTGCAGGCCGACGCCTACGGGATTGCGCTGTCGGGAGTGCTGCGCACCCAAGCGAAAGTAATGCGCGTCAAACGGCGCCAGCGTGCGGAGGAAAAGGCGATGAAGCTTCCGGTGACAGTACTCTTTCCCCTGCTGTTCTTCATCTTCCCAGTGCTGTTCATCGTGATCCTCGGGCCGGCGGTCATCAACGTCATGGCCACGTTCGCCGGCCAATGAGAGGCTCCTCGAGAAGCTTGATGATCACGTCTATTCAGCCGGAGAATGAGGAAGCACGTGCGCAGTTATGCATCAGCCGCTTCTCGGCAAACCGTCAGACCACGGAAGTAGCCTGACATGATGCTCCTAGACTGTGCCCCTGAGGTCCTGCCGCTCGTGGACCTCACTGTCCTCTCCAGCCTCGAGCAGCAGCTGAACGACGCCGGACCGGCCAAAGCCTTCGCCCAGGACTATGTCATCGGCTTCGGGGACCGGTTCCTCCGCCTCACCAGCTCCATCGGCAACGCGGACCTGCCCGCAGCCCTCGACGTCGCCCTCAGCCTCCGCAGCTCCTCCACCATGGTTGGCGCCACGCGCCTGTCCGCACTGGCTGCGAGCTTCGAGTCGGCTGTCCTCACCGCCGATTTGGAGACGGCGCGCCGGGTACTACCCGAGATCGAGCGGTGCGGACTTGACACCATCCGCGAGCTCGAGAGCCGGTATCTGGTACCCGCCTGACGGGCGACTTCTCAGCGCATCGGTGTCAGCCGGTAACCCACACCGCGGACGGTCTGCAGCCAGCGCGGGTTCTTGGGGTCTTCCTGCAGCTTCCGGCGCAGGTTGCCGATGTGCACCTCGATCGCACGCTCGTCCGAGTCGCTGATGTAAGTGTCCTCGCCGTAGTAGTCGCCGCGGACAACGCGCACCAGATCAGCCTTGGTCCTCACCGAGCCGTTGCTCTTGAGCATCTCGTTCAGCAGGTCGAACTCGCTCCGCGTCAGCGGCAGGTCGCGTCCGTCGACAGCCGCAGTACGGGCTGCAGCGTTGAGGACCAGCCCGTTGTGCTCGAGGATCGGAGCCGGGTCTGCCGGAGGAGCGGCAGCAGCGACCGACGACGGCGGGGCGGTTGGTTGGGCAGCGAAGGGGTGCGCGGCGGCCGGAGCGGCAGCGACCAGAGGTTCGGGGGCAACCCGTGGTCGCCGCAGCATCGCGGCGATTCGTGCCCGTAGCTCACGCGGACGGAATGGCTTGGTGATGTAGTCATCGGCTCCGGATTGGAGGGCCGTCAGCGTGTCGAGCTCATCCCCGCGCGACGTCAGCATCACGACATAGCAGTTACTGGACCCACGGATGCGCCGCAGCACCTCGTATCCGTCGATGTCCGGGAGCCCGACGTCGATCGTGACCACGGTGGCGTCGTGTGCGCGGACCAGTTCGACGCCGACCCTCCCACTCGGAGCCACATGGACCTCAAATCCCGATTGCCTGAGGACGGCAGCCACCAGGTTCCGAACATCGGTGTCGTCCTCGATGACGACCGCCACCCCTGGATCGCTCACTCTGTCCCCTCCCAGCATTCGCTGAAGCACGTTCGACTCATCATGGATCCCATTCTGCCTGCCGTTGTTCCCCTTTTCTGCCGGGTACCAGTGCAAAACGCGGGTTGGGCCACATAATGGTACTCAGTACGTAGGTCTCAGCGTCGGGAAGTTGTCGGTATGCAGGGTTTCACCTCTCCTTGGATAGTGCGTGCCTAGGGATGGCAGCGCGGTGTGGCTGCGGCTCGCGGCATCGCGATTCGCCCTCAACCGCTCCGTGGTGCTCTGCCAGATCCCCCTCACCCTGATCGTGGTCGTCCTCGGGGTCACGGCACCGCTGCTCAGGCCGGGCCTAATCTCCGATCCGACGTTCGAGCTCGGTTTCTCGATGATCCTCGTCCTGCTGGCTCTGTGCGTCGTGGTCCCGTGGCGCGAACTGCCCCGTGGAAGCCTGCTGGTCGTACCCATCCTCGACTTCGTTGCCATCGCCCTCGTAAGGGCCGGTGCCGCCGAGACCCAGCCCGCCCTCGGCGTCCTCGTGATCTTCCCCGTGCTCTGGCTCATGCTGTCATCGCTCCCCACGTGGGCCGCTCTGGGTTCGGCCGTCATCGGATCGCTGCTCGTCACCGCATGGCCCTTGCTCGGGAGCTTCGATCCGAGTGCCCTGCGGTCCTACCTGGGAGTCCTCCTGCTGCCGGTCGTGATGCTCTGCATCGGGGTCACGGTCCGGGTGATGAGCGCCAGCACGCGCGTGCGCGAGCTCGACATCGAGCGCAAGGACCGCGAACTCAACGACCTCCTGCGGGCCGCGATCGACCGCGAACGCGTGCTGACCGCGATCCTCAACACGGTCGACGTCGGACTCACCGCTGTGGACGCGCACGGCAACACGACGCTCACCAATCGCCAGCAGGAACTGTTCAACCGCTTGGCAGTGGGGCACGACGACGTCGACGACGGACATGGCAGTCTGATGTTCGGGCCCGATCGTGTGACCCCGCTGCCCGTGGACCGACAACCGATCCACCGTGCGCTGACGGGTGAGACCTTTGCGGACCAGCTCATCTGGGTGGGTGAGAACGAGGCACAGCGCGCGCTCTCCACAGCAGCGCGGCCCATCAAGGACGCAGACGGCGGTATCGCCGGCGCGCTGATCGCCTGTAGCGACGTGACGGAACTGGTCGAGGCCGTCTCCGCGAAGGACGTCTTCATCTCGAACATCTCCCACGAGTTCCACGCCCCACTCACCTCCGTGCTCGGGTACCTCGAGCTGATCCTGGAGGACGAGCACCCGCTTCCCGGCCACCTCAAGGGGTACGTCGACGTCGCAGAGCGCAACGCGGAGCGGGTCCTGCACCTCGTCGCCGACCTGCTCTCCACCGCGGGCGACCAGGTCAGGGTCCACCCGCGGCCTGTGGACCTGGCAGCCCTGATCGAGATGAGCGTGCGGTCCAACGGGCTACGTGCCCAGAAGAACAGCGTCAAGTTGAAGACCGAGGCCCAGAACCCCCTCTGGACCCTCATCGATCCCCTGCGGATCTCCCAGGTCCTCGACAACCTGCTCTCCAACGCCATCAAGTACTCCCCCGGCGGAGGCGTGGTGAGCGTCCGGGCCGAGGAGACGGAGTCCGCGATCAACCTCCATGTCGAGGACAGGGGGATGGGGATGACCGAACATGAGGCCCGGCAGGTGTTCTCACGCTTCTACCGGACACCGGCGGCGCGGCGGGCCGACATCGACGGTGCCGGATTGGGCCTGGCCATCACGAAGTCCATCGTCGAGAGCCACGGTGGCTCCATCCAGTGCATCAGCGCGCCCGGTAAGGGCAGCCGCTTCACGGTGACGCTACCCGTGAACGGCGAAGTGGGCCGGTTGCCGCAGGATTCGATGGAGGAGTCCGTCTAGGTGATCGCTGCCCTGGCCACCGCCGTCGTCGCAACTGCACTGGGATACGCCTTGTTCCCCCTCGCCGGCAGGGACCCGCGCACCGAGCTCCCTTCATCCCTCCGGCTGCCCCTCGCCCTGTTGGCGGGACTGCTCGCCGGCGGGGGCGGCGCGATGGTCGGACCGTCCTGGAGCCTCCCGCTCGTGGCGGTCCTCGCGTCCTTCGGCGCCCTGCTGGGCGCGATCGACCTCCGGTCGAAGCTGCTGCCCAATGCGGTCCTGCTCCGGTTCACGGCCGCGACGGTCCCCCTGCTGCTCGTCGCGAGTGCTGGAACAGGGTACTGGGGCAGCCTGCTGGGCGCGCTGGCGGGCGGTGCCGCTCTGTTCGCCGTCTACCTGATCCTCGCGCTCATCTCCCCCGCCGGGATGGGGATGGGCGATGTGAAGCTCGCCGCCGTCCTCGGTCTCTTCGCCGGCTGGGCAGGAGCGGCAGCCTGGATGGGCACACTCCTCGGCGGATTCCTCTTCGGCGGCCTGGCCGGGGTCGTTGTTCTGCTGCTGCGCCGGGGGTCGCGCAGTTCGACCTTCCCGTTCGGTCCAGGGATGCTGCTCGCCGCACTCGGGAGCTTCGTGTTGCTTGGCTGATTCGCCGTCGGATTTTCCTGGAACTGCGAAAGCACCCTCCAAGGAGGAAGTGCAGGGTCGGCTCGCCCTAGTCGTCCTCCTCGGAGTCCGGTAGCACCGAGAGGTGCCCGGCGTTGCGGCGGGCCCGCGTCAGGGCGGCGCGGGCAGCAAGCTCCTCGTCCCCGGGATAGGCAATCTCCTCGAGGACGAGGGGGTGGGGAGCTGCGAGGACGGACCTGGCGTCCTTGATGCGGGCGGCGAGCCTCTCGGCAAGCCAGACGGGTGGCATTTCCCCAAATCCGACCCGCAGGGTCGATCCGATGAGCGCGCGCACCATGTTGTGGCAGAAGGCGTCCGCCTGCACCGTCGCGGTGATGGCGCCGTCGTGCCCGCGGGCGAACTCGTAGCGCTGCAGCTCGCGGATCGTCGTGGCCCCCTCGCGGGGCTTGCAGAACGCCGCGAAGTCCTGCATCCCGAGGAGGTGAGCGGCCCCCTCGTTGAGCAGTGCCAGGTCCAGCGGCGCTGGGTACCAGAGCGTGGTGTGCCGGCGGAGGGGGTCCTGCCCCGTAGCGGAGTCCGCGATGGCGTAGCTGTACCGACGCCAGAGCGCCGAGAAGCGGGCATCGAATCCGTCGGGCGCGCACATGGTGGACCGGACGACGACGGCGGGCACGGCATTCCTGACGGGACGGCCCCTGCCCGAGACGCCGTCGGTCAGTTCGCGGTTGATCGTGCCGGTCAGGCGACGCCGGAAGGCATCGGCGGGGTCCACGTCACGGCCCCTGCCCATGCCTGCCCACTCCGCGGCGGTGAGGTCTATATGCGCGACCTGCCCGCGGGCATGGACACCGGCGTCGGTCCTTCCGCCCACGGTCAGGCGTACCTGCCGCCTCAGGAGCATGAAGAGGGCGGCCTCGACGACGCCCTGGATAGTCGTGAGGCCGGGCTGGAGTGCCCAGCCGGAGAAGGGTGCCCCGTCATAGGCGATGTCCAGCCGGACACGCAAAAGCCCGCCGTCCCGGTGGGGGACGGCGGGCTTTTGCGTGGTCATGGAGTGCGTCGGGGAGGAAGAATTACTTCTTCTCGTCCTCGGTGGTGCCCTCGACGACGACGACCTCGTCAGCGGCGCCTGCTTCGGCGTCGACCGTGGTGTCCTCGGCAGCTACCTCTTCGGCAGATGCTGCGGACTCAGCGGAATCAACCGAATCGACGGAGTCTGCGGACTCGGGCGAATCGACGGAGCCGGCGACGGGTGCTGCTGCAGCGGCGGGAACCTTGGCCTGCTCGGCCTCGGCAACGACGGACTGCTTGGCGGACATGGGCTCCAGCACCAGTTCGATGACAGCCATGGGAGCGTTGTCGCCCTTACGGTTGCCGATCTTCGTGATGCGGGTGTAGCCGCCCTCGCGGTTGGCGACGGCGGGAGCGATGTCCGTGAACAGCTCGTGGACGATGCTCTTGCTGCTGATGACACCGAGGACGCGGCGACGCGACGCAAGGTCACCCTTCTTCGCGAACGTGATGAGACGCTCGGCGTAAGGGCGGAGGCGCTTGGCCTTGGTCACCGTGGTGGTGATGCGCTTGTGCTCGAACAGTGAGGCGGCCAGGTTGGCGAGCATCAGGCGCTCGTGCGCCGGACCGCCTCCGAGGCGTGGGCCCTTAGTGGGTGTGGGCATGGTGATTTCTCCTCATTAGGTGTCCGTCCCGCCGCTTCGGGAGCGACGGGCGGACAGATAGCGTTTTAGAGCTCTTCGTCGCCGTAGGCGGCGTCGTCCTCTTCGATGGCAGCAGCGCGGGCGGCAAGGTCGAACCCTGGAGGGGAATCCTTCAGGGAGAGACCGAGCTCGACGAGCTTCGCCTTGACCTCGTCGATGGACTTGGCACCGAAGTTGCGGATGTCCATGAGGTCGGCCTCGGAGCGTGCAACGAGTTCACCCACGGAGTGGATGCCCTCGCGCTTGAGGCAGTTGTACGAGCGGACCGTCAGTTCGAGGTCCTCGATCGGCAGCGCCATGTCGGCAGCGAGCGCTGCGTCCGTCGGCGAGGGACCGATCTCGATGCCTTCGGCAGCAGTGTTCAGCTCGCGTGCAAGGCCGAACAGCTCGACCAGGGTGGTGCCGGCGGAAGCGACGGCGTCGCGCGGGGCGATGGCGTCCTTCGTCTCGACGTCGACGATCAGCTTGTCGAAGTCGGTGCGCTGCTCCACACGGGTGGCTTCCACGCGGAAGGTCACCTTGAGGACCGGCGAGTAGATCGAGTCGATCGGGATGCGACCGATCTCGGAGTCGCCCGACTTGTTCTGGGAGGCCGAGACATAGCCACGCCCACGCTCGATGGTCAGTTCGAGCTCGAACTTGCCCTTCGAGTTGAGGGACGCGATGTGCAGGTCCGGGTTGTGGAACTCGACGCCTGCGGGAGGCGCGATGTCCGCAGCAGTGACGACGCCGGGGCCCTGCTTGCGCAGGTAGGCGACGACGGGCTCGTCGTGCTCCGAGGAGACGGCGAGGTTCTTGATGTTCAGGATGATCTCGGTGACATCCTCCTTGACCCCGGGAACCGTGGTGAATTCGTGCAGCACTCCGTCGATGCGGATGCTGGTGACGGCCGCACCGGGGATCGAGGACAGGAGCGTGCGGCGGAGCGAGTTGCCGAGGGTGTAGCCGAAACCGGGCTCGAGGGGCTCGATGACGAACCGCGAACGGTTGTCGGCGACTACTTCTTCAGTCAGGGTGGGGCGCTGTGCAATAAGCACGTACATTTCCTTTCAGGAAGCATCCGCTATATGACGCTTCTCAATGGGCGGGACTGCTGGCCAGCCGGCTCAATAGCTACTGGAAACGGCACCGAACCGCCCTGCGGGAAGGTTATTCCTGCAAGGCGGCGCGGTGACCGAGGACCTTATTAGACGCGGCGGCGCTTGGGTGGGCGGCAACCGTTGTGGGCACTCGGGGTGACGTCCGAGATCGAACCGACCTCGAGGCCCGTGGCCTGCAGTGAGCGGATAGCGGTTTCGCGACCTGATCCCGGACCCTTGACGAAGACGTCGACCTTGCGGACGCCGTGCTCCTGGGCGCGCTTCGCAGCGGCTTCTGCAGCCATCTGCGCAGCGAACGGGGTGGACTTGCGTGAGCCCTTGAAGCCAACTTCACCGGCGGAGGCCCAGGAGATGACTGCTCCACTGGGGTCCGTGATGGACACGATGGTGTTGTTGAAGGTGCTCTTGATGTGCGCCTGGCCGAGCGCGATGTTCTTCTTGTCCTTGCGACGCGGCTTACGCACCGCTCCACGAGTCTTGGGGGGCATTACTTCTCCTACGAAGGTATTGGGTAAAGCATTGAGTCGAACCAGATGCCGTCGGGGCTCCTGGTGAAAGGGGCCTCCGCTGGCGAGGGTCCCCTGGCGTGACGAGCGCTAGCGAGTCACGTGAGGGAGCCAGTGGGGATCTAGCGTCCGACCTTCTTCTTGCCTGCGACCGTACGCTTCGGGCCCTTGCGGGTACGCGCGTTGGTCTTCGTACGCTGTCCACGTACGGGAAGGCCGCGGCGGTGCCGAATGCCTTCGTAGCTGCCGATCTCGACCTTGCGGCGGATGTCGGCTGCAACTTCGCGACGGAGGTCGCCCTCGACCTTGAAGTTGCCCTCGATGTAGTCGCGAAGCTGAACCAGCTCCACGTCGGAGAGGTCTTTGACGCGCGTGTTCGGGGAGATCCCCGTATCGACGATCGTCTTCTCTGCACGGGTCTTGCCCACGCCGTAGATATAGGTAAGCGCGATGACTACCCGCTTTTCGCGGGGGATGTCTACGCCAGCGAGACGTGCCATGGTGGCGGTGCTCCTTTGGTGTTACCGGAGGTATGAAGCAGAACATGCCCGGAACTGAAGTTCCGGTCCCCGGCCTCCGAGCCGGGGGTGTACATCCCGTTGCGGGACGCTGTTCTGCCGTTGAATGTACTGCTACGCGTGGGTAAAACCTCGGGCGAGGTTCTTAGCCCTGACGCTGCTTGTGGCGCGGGTTCTCGCAGATGACGAGAACGTTGCCTTTGCGGCGAACCACCTGGCACTTCTCGCAGATCCGCTTCACGCTCGGGTTGACCTTCATGGTTTTCCTTCGAGTTGATTCTTATTTGTAGCGGTAGACAATACGGCCCCGGGTGAGGTCGTACGGGCTGAGTTCCACTACGACCCGGTCCTCAGGAAGGATTCGAATGTAGTGCTGGCGCATCTTTCCCGAGATGTGGGCGAGAACAATGTGACCGTTGGCCAACTCAACGCGGAACATCGCGTTGGGCAGTGCCTCGTTCACAGTGCCCTCAATCTCAATGACACCGTCTTTCTTGGCCATATCCTCCGCTAACGTCTATGCCCGCTACTTGCGTAGCGGACGGGTTTAGGGTTTTGATTGTCGGACCCGCAGGGAGCCGGAGCTCATCTCGCGGGAAGGTCTCCGGGGCCCAATTGGGCACGGAAAGCAGAGACAACCAACAGACGACTCTACGCTACTGCCCGCTGATAGTTAAATCAGGGGGTTTCGTCCAGGGGCACCGGCGTGACGCCGAGGGGCCCGAGGCGCGACGCTCCCCCATCGGGCGCCGACAGCACCCAGATACCGCCGTCGTGGACTGCCACGCTGTGCTCCCACTGGGATGCACGCTTGCCATCCACCGTGACGACGGTCCAGTCGTCGTCGAGCACGGCCGTCTCGAGTCCGCCCTGAACGAGCATGGGTTCGATGGCGAGGCACAGGCCGGCGCGGACCTTCGGGCCGCGGTTGGAACTGCGGTAGTTGAGGACGTCTGGCGCCTGGTGCATCTGGGTGCCGATGCCGTGGCCGACGTAGTCCTCGAGGATCCCGAGCGCCGGTCCCGGCACGGACGAGACGTAGTCGTCGATGGCAGCACCGATGTCTCCGACGAACCGCGCGGACGCCAGCGCCGCGATCCCCCGCCACAGCGCCTCTTCCGTGACATCCGACAGCCGGACGTCCTCGGGCCTCGGCGTCCCCACAATGGCGGTACGTGCCGAGTCGGAGTGCCAGCCACGGACGACGGCGCCGCCGTCGATGGAGATGATGTCGCCGTCCTGTAGCGCGTAGTCGCCCGGGATGCCGTGCACGACCTCATGGTTCACCGACGTGCAGATACTGGCCGGGAATCCGTGGTAACCGAGGAAGTTCGACGTCGCCCCCTCCTCGCGGAGGACGCCCTCGAACACCTCGTTCAGTTGTGCCGTGGTGACGCCCACCTGGGCGGCGGCCACCGCCTGGTCGAGCGCCCGGGACAGGACGAGACCGGCATCCCGCATGACGAGCATCTGGCTGGTCGTCTTGTATTCGACCTTCGGCTGGCGGAACATGCTGATCCTAGCTCGCGACCTTGAGCGCAGCCATGACGCGCTCGGTGACCGCGTCGATGGAGCCGATGCCGTCGACCTTCGTGACGATCCCGCGCTCGTCGTAGCGCGACACCACAGCTTCGGTCTGGTCGTGGTAGAGACCGAGACGGTGCCGGATGACCTGCTCGTTGTCATCGGAGCGGCCGTCGAGCTTGGCGCGGCCGAGGAGTCGCTTCACGAGCTCCTCGTCGTCGGCCGTCAGCTGCAGGACGACATCGAGCTCGAGGTCGTTCTCGCGAAGGATGTCATCGAGCTCCGTCACCTGGGCTGCCGTGCGCGGGTATCCGTCGAGGAGGAACCCTTCCTGCACGTCGTCGGCCGCGAGGCGATCGCGCACCATGAGGTTGGTGACGCTGTCCGGTACGAAGTCACCGGCGTCCATGTACTTCTTGGCCTCGACACCGAGCGGCGTCTCACGCTTCACGTTGTCGCGGAAGATGTCGCCGGTCGAGATGGCAACCACCTGGAGCCGCTCCGAAATGCGAGCAGCCTGGGTTCCCTTACCCGACCCGGGAGGACCGATGATCAGCATTCTCGTCAACGCAACAACCCTTCGTAGTGACGCTGCTGGAGCTGCGCGTCGATCTGCTTGACGGTCTCGAGACCCACACCCACCATGATGAGGATCGACGTGCCGCCGAACGGGAAGTTCTGGTTGGCACCGATGGCCACGAGCGCGATCAGCGGAATGAGGGCCACGAGACCAAGGTAGATGGCCCCCGGCAGGGTGATGCGGGAGAGCACGTACTGGAGGTACTCCGCCGTCGGACGCCCGGCACGGATGCCGGGGATGAATCCGCCGTACTTCTTCATGTTGTCGGACACCTCGTCCGGGTTGAACGTGATGGCGACGTAGAAATAGGTGAAGAAGACGATGAGGAGGAAGTACATCGCCATGTAGAGCGGGTGGTCACCAGTGGTCAGGTACGTGGTGATCCAGTTGACCCAGCCCGCGGGCGGAGTCCCGTCCTGGGGGGTGTTGAACTGGGCGATCAGGCTCGGCAGGTACAGCATCGAGGACGCGAAGATCACGGGGATGACGCCGGCCATGTTGACCTTGATCGGGATGTACGTGCTGCTTCCACCGAGGGTCCTGCGACCGACCATCCGCTTGGCGTACTGCACCGGGATGCGGCGCTGCGACTGCTCGACGAAGATCACGAGGGCGACGACGACGACGCCCATCAAGAGGACGAAAGCGAAGACCGTGGCTCCCTGGGTCCGGAAGATCTCACCCAGCGAGGTGGGGAAGCCTGCGGCGATCGCCGTGAAGATGAGCAGCGACATGCCGTTGCCCACGCCCCGCTCGGTGATGAGCTCGCCCATCCACATGATGAGGCCGGTACCCGCGGTCAGGGTGATGATCAGCAGGATGATCGTGATCAGCGAATCGTCCGGGATCAGCGGCACGGGGCAGTTGCCCAGCAGCGAACCGGAACGCGCGAGCGACACGAGGGTGGTCGCATTCAGGAGCCCGAGCGCGATCGTCAGGTAGCGCGTGTACTGGGTCAGCTTCGACTGGCCCTGCGCGCCTTCCTGGTGCAGTTCCTGGAAACGGGGAATGACCACCCGGAGGAGCTGCGTGATGATGCTTGCCGTGATGTACGGCATGATCCCGAGAGCGAAGATCGACACCTGAAGAAGGGCACCGCCGCTGAAGAGGTTCACGAACTGGTACAGGCCGCCGTCGGTATTGCCCAGGGCAAGACACTGCTGGACGTTCCCGTAGTCGACGCCCGGTGCGGGGATGAAGGCCCCGAGACGGAAGATGGTGATGATTCCCAGCGTGAACAACAGCTTGCGCCGCAAGTCTGGCGTCCGGAATGCCCGGCCAATAGCGCTAAGCAAGCGTCCTCCTGAAGGTCTGGTGGTCCTATGGCGGACCGTACACAACAACCGAGTCTAACGGTTGGTCACCAGCGCGAGAGAACACGCCGATTCTGGGGGTGGCCAGAGCCGAAAAAAGACTCCTGGTGGGCTGATTCAGCCCTGCCCACCAGAAGTCTAGTTCCTAAGTGCCGTCGATCACAGCCGACCCGCTCCCCACGTCGCCGGGAGAGCGGGGAGGCCAGTAGACTACAGCTCTGTGACGGTGCCGCCGGCTGCCACGATCTTCTCTGCAGCGGATGCGGAGAAGGCGTCAGCGGAGACGTTGACGGCCACGGTGATCTCGCCCGTACCCAGCACCTTGACGGGCTGGTTCTTGCGGACCGCACCGTTGGCCACCAGGCTCTCCACCGAGACGTCGCCGCCATCGGGGTACAGCTCGGACAGCTTATCCAGGTTCACGACCTGGAACTCGACCCGGAACGGGTTCTTGAAGCCGCGCAGCTTGGGAAGACGCATGTGCAGCGGCAACTGGCCGCCGGCAAATCCTGCCTTCACCTGGTAGCGGGCTGCGGTTCCCTTGGTTCCACGGCCTGCGGTCTTACCCTTCGAACCCTCACCACGGCCAACACGGGTCTTCGCCGTCTTGGCGCCCGGTGCGGGACGCAGGTGATGGACCTTGAGCATGTGAACGCGCTCTTCGTGTACTTCTGTCGCGGCCGGAGCCACGCTGTTGTTCTCTGCCATTAGATGGCCTCCTCAACCTTCAAGAGGTGCGGAACCGTGTTGATCATGCCGACGGTGACGGGATCAGCTTCACGGACCACGGTGTGGCCGATCCGCTTGAGGCCCAGGGACCGCAGCGTGTCGCGCTGGTTCTGCTTGCCGCCGATAGCGGACTTGATCTGCGTGATCGAGAGCTTCGCCGAGCTCACGAGCACACGCTTCGGAGTGATGGCGGTCATCACGCACCTGCCTTCTGAGCTGCGATCGCGCGCAGCATCTGGTGGGATGCGACCTGATCGAGCGGGAGGCCACGGCGAGCCGCGACTGCCTGGGGCTCCTCGAGGCGCTTCAGCGCATCAACGGTCGCGTGGACGATGTTGATGGCGTTCGCGGAACCGAGCGACTTCGACAGGACGTCATGGATGCCGACGCACTCGAGTACCGCACGCACCGGACCACCGGCGATGACGCCTGTACCCGGGGAGGCGGGACGGAGAAGTACGACGCCGGCTGCTGCCTCGCCCTGCACCAGGTGCGGGACGGTGCCACCGATCCGCGGAACGCGGAACATCGTCTTCTTGGCTTCCTCGACGGCCTTCTGAATAGCGGAGGGAACTTCCTTCGCCTTGCCGTAGCCGACACCGACCATGCCGTTGCCGTCGCCTACCACCACGAGGGCGGTGAAGCTGAAGCGGCGGCCGCCCTTGACGACCTTTGCGACGCGGTTGATGTTGACGACGCGTTCGATGAACTTGTCCTTGTCGTCACTACGTCCACCGTCGCGACCGCCCTCGCGACCACCACGGCCGCCACGCTCGCCACCGCGGGCGTTGCCGCCGCGCTGCTCGCCACCGCGGGTGTTGCCGCGGCCACGGTTCGCGTCAGCCGACGCGGTGTCGGTTGCGCCTGCAGCCGGAGCTTCAGCTGCGGGCTGCTCTGTAGCCGTATTCAATGGGGCTTCCTTTGCCTTGTTTTCCTCGGTCACAGTGACAGCCCACCTTCACGTGCGCCGTCTGCGATTGCTGCAACACGACCGTGGTACTTGTTGCCACCCCGGTCGAAGACGACAGCCTCGATGCCGACGGCCTTGGCACGCTCTGCAACCAGTTCGCCGACGCGCTTGGCCTTGGCGGTCTTGTCACCGTCGAATGCACGGAGATCCGCTTCGAGAGTGGAGGCTGATGCGACGGTCACGCCCTTGGTGTCGTCGACGACCTGCACGAATACGTGGCGGGCCGAACGGTTGACGACCAGGCGGGGACGGACAGCCGTGCCCGAGACGCGCTTGCGTACCCGGAGGTGGCGGCGTCCACGCGAGGCGGACTTGCTCTTCGAGCTGCGCTTCTTGTTGATGCTCAGACCCATGGTTACTTACCAGCCTTTCCGACCTTGCGGCGGATGATCTCGCCTGCGTAGCGGATGCCCTTGCCCTTGTACGGGTCAGGCTTGCGCAGCTTGCGGATGGTTGCAGCGACCTCGCCGACCTGCTGCTTGTTGATGCCTGCGACCGAGAGCTTGGTGGGGCTGTCGACAGTCAGGGTGATTCCCTCGGGTGCCTTGACGGCGACCGGGTGGCTGTAACCCAGAGCGAATTCCAGGTCGCTGCCCTTGGCCTGGACACGGTAACCCGTGCCCACGATCTCAAGGTTCTTCTTGTAGCCCTCGGTGACTCCGACGATCATGTTGGAGATCAGCGTGCGGGTGAGGCCGTGGAGCGAACGCGATTCGCGCTCGTCGTTCGGCCGCGAGACGGTGAGGGTTCCCTCGGTGAGGGAGACCTCGATGGGGCTGGGAACCGTGTGGCTCAGTTCGCCCCTCGTGCCCTTGACGGAGACGGCGTTGCCGTCGACCTTCACCTCGACACCGGCGGGAACGGTGATGGGGAGACGTCCAATACGTGACATGTTGTTTTCCCTTTCCCGTTACCAGACGTAGGCGAGGACTTCCCCACCTACACCCTTCTTGGATGCCTGGCGGTCAGTGAGCAGACCGGAGGACGTGGACAGGATGGCGATACCGAGGCCGCCGAGCACGTGCGGCAGGTTCGTGGACTTTGCGTACACGCGGAGCCCCGGCTTGGAGATACGGCGGATGCCGGCGATGGAGCGCTGGCGATCCGGCCCGAACTTGAGGTCGATGGTCAGCTTCTTGCCGACCTCCGCTTCCTCTTCCTTCCAGCCGGCGATGTAGCCCTCGGCCTTGAGGATGTCCGCGACGCGGGCCTTCAGCTTGCTGTACGGCATTGACACGGAGTCGTGGTAAGCCGAGTTTGCATTGCGCAGACGCGTGAGCATGTCTGCGACAGGATCTGTCATTGTCATGTGGGCTCTTGCCCTTCCTCGAAACGGTTTCCGGATTCCGGACGGCACATGGCGTGCCGGCTGGAGTGGACCTGCAACGTAGTTAGATTAATCTTCGGATTTGAAGGGGAAGCCAAGCGCCTTGAGAAGCGCGCGGCCCTCGGCGTCGGTCTTGGCTGTTGTGACGACGGTGATGTCCATGCCACGCACGCGGTCGATCCTGTCCTGGTCGATCTCGTGGAACATCGACTGCTCCGTGAGACCGAAGGTGTAGTTGCCGTTGCCGTCGAACTGCTTGCCGTTGAGTCCGCGGAAGTCACGGATACGGGGCAGTGCGAGGGAGACGAGGCGATCCGTGAATTCCCACATGCGATCGCCACGCAGGGTGGCGTGTGCGCCGATGGGCATTCCTTCGCGGAGCTTGAACTGCGCGATGGACTTGCGGGCCTTGGTCACCTGGGGCTTCTGGCCCGTGATGGCGGTGAGGTCCTTGACGGCTCCGTCGATCAGCTTGGAGTCCTTGGCGGCGTCACCGACACCCATGTTCACGACGACCTTCACCAGGCGCGGAACCTGGTTCACGTTGGTGTAGCCGAACTCTTCGAGCAGTGTCGCCTTGATCTCGGCAGCATAGCGGGCCTTGAGGCGGGGAAGAACCTTGGTTTCTGCGGTTTCGACAGTCATTACAGATCCTTCCCTGATGACTTGGCGATGCGCACGCGGACTAGGCGCTCCCGGCCGTCACGCTCGACGGTCTCGGTGCGGTATCCGACGCGCGTCGGCTTCTTGGTCTCGGGATCGACGACGGCAACGTTGCTGATGTGCACGGTTGCCTCGACGACCTCGATGCCACCGGTCTTGGTGCCGCGCTGCGACTGGCCGACCTTGGTGTGCTTGGTGATCCGGTTGATGCCTTCCACGAGGACGCGGTTGGTCTCCGGGAACACCTTCAGTACCTTGCCCTGCTTGCCGCGGTCTCCGCCGCGGGTCTGCTTGGCTCCGGTGATGACCTGCACGAGGTCACCCTTCTTGATCTTGAGCTTTATCTTCTGTGCCATGGACTACAGCACCTCCGGCGCGAGCGAGATGATCTTCATGAAACGCTTGTCGCGGAGCTCGCGACCGACAGGGCCGAAGATGCGGGTACCACGGGGGTCACCGTCGTTCTTCAGGATCACTGCTGCGTTCTCATCGAACTTGATGTAGGACCCGTCCGCACGGCGGCGTTCCTTCTTGGTGCGGACGATGACCGCCTTGACGACGTCGCCCTTCTTGACGTTGCCGCCGGGGATTGCGTCCTTCACGGTGGCGACGATGACGTCGCCGATGCCTGCGTAGCGGCGCCCGGATCCTCCGAGAACGCGGATGGTCAAGATTTCCTTGGCCCCCGTGTTGTCGGCGACCTTTAGCCGCGACTCCTGCTGAATCACTGATTACTCCTGTCGTCGCGCCGGTTCTCTTATCGAGCCTTGCGGAACGGATATGGGTGGGCCCCGTGATACTGGTCCTCACCACTCGTGCGCCTGGGCGCACGACCCTGCGTCGAACCTGCAGGGCGGAGATGGTGAACAAGATCATCGGGCTTTTGCCTATTTGCCCGGTGTGGAGGAACCCGTGAGGGAGACCCTGGAAAGGGAACCTCGTGAGGGCATGCGCCAACCCACCAGACAGACAAGATTCTTATCGTATCGCGAAAATGCCCCGGACACGAAATCGCGTCCGGGGCATTTGCGTTCGGGCTCCGGCGGACCGGATCCCTAGTTCTGCTCGCTGCTACTTTGCCTTTTCGAGGATCTCGACGAGGCGCCACCGCTTGGTGGCCGACAGCGGACGGGTCTCACTGATGAGGACGTGGTCGCCGATGCCGGCGATGTTCTCCTCGTCGTGGACCTTAACCTTCGAGCTGCGGCGGAGGACCTTGCCGTACAGCGCGTGCTTCACACGGTCTTCGACCTCGACGACGATGGTTTTGTTCATCTTGTCGGAGGTCACGTAGCCGCGGCGCACCTTGCGGTAGCCGCGGGAGTCGGCGTCGTGCACTGCCGTCTCGGTTCCTACAGTTACTTCTTCGCTCTTCTGCTCACTCATTTGGCGTCCTCCTCAGAAGCCTCGGTGTCCACGGAAGGTTCATCCTTCGTGGAGGCCTTCTTGGATTTCTTGACCTTCTCCGTCTTTTCCGGCTTTGCTTCCTCGACGGGAGCAATCACCTCGGGACGAAGGCCCAGCTCACGCTCACGCAGCACCGTGTAGATGCGGGCGATATCGCGCTTCACCGAGCGGAGGCGTCCATGGCTTTCCAGCTGGCCGGTGGCCGACTGGAAGCGGAGGTTGAACAGCTCCTCCTTGGCCTTGCGCAGTTCTTCCACCAGGCGGTCCTTATCGAAGCCGTCCAGCTGGTCTGTTGCCAGTTCCTTTGAACCCAGAGCCATAACTATTCACCACCCTCACGACGCACGATGCGTGCCTTCAACGGCAGCTTGTGGATCGCGAGGCGCAGGGCTTCGCGGGCTACCTCTTCGGTTACTCCGGAGAGTTCAAAAAGAACCCGACCCGGCTTGACGTTGGCCACCCACCACTCGGGCGAACCCTTACCGGAACCCATGCGGGTTTCGGCAGGCTTCTTGGTCAACGGGCGGTCCGGATAGATGTTGATCCAGACCTTTCCGCCACGCTTGATGTGGCGGGTCATGGCGATACGAGCGGACTCGATCTGGCGGTTGGTGACGTATGCCGGGCTCAGCGCCTGGATACCCCACTCGCCAAAGCTGACCTCGGTGCCGCCGGTCGCAGCGCCGGAACGACCCGGGTGGTGCTGCTTACGGAATCTGACTCGACGTGGGATGAGCATTTAAGCCTGTCCTCCTTCAGCCGCAACGGGAGCTGCGGCGGTCTCGGCGGGTGCTGACGCACCCTGGCCCTCGGTGCGCTCGGGAGCACGACGACGACGGTCGCCTCCACGGTCGCCACCGCGGTCGGCACCGGCAGGGCCACGGCCCGGACGATCTCCACCGCGGCCGCGGGAAGGAGCTGCTGCAGCCTGGGCTGCGAGTTCCTTCGCCGTGATGTCACCCTTGTAGATCCAGACCTTCACGCCGATGCGGCCGAAGGTGGTCTTCGCTTCGAAGAAGCCGTAGTCGATGTTGGCGCGGAGCGTGTGCAGGGGAACGCGTCCCTCGCGGTAGAACTCCGAACGGCTCATCTCGGCGCCACCCAGGCGACCGGAGCACTGGACACGGATGCCCTTTGCGCCGGCGCGCTGCGCGGACTGCATTGCCTTCTTCATCGCGCGGCGGAAAGCCACGCGGGAGGAGAGCTGCTCTGCGATGCCCTGGGCAACGAGCTGTGCCTCGATCTCGGGGTTCTTGACCTCGAGGATGTTCAGCTGGACCTGCTTGCCGGTGAGCTTTTCGAGCTCGCCGCGGATGCGGTCCGCTTCTGCTCCACGGCGACCGATGACGATGCCGGGACGTGCCGTGTGGATATCCACGCGGACGCGGTCACGGGTGCGCTCGATCTCGACCTTGGCGATGCCGGCGCGGTCCATGCCGGTCGACATCAGCTGGCGGATCTTGATGTCTTCGCGGACGAAGTCACGGTAGCGCTGGCCCGGCTTGTTGCTGTCGGCGAACCAGTGTGACCTGTGGTCGGTGGTGATGCCGAGTCGGAACCCATGCGGGTTTACTTTCTGTCCCACTTAGCGGACCTCCACTTTCTCAGGGGTAGCGACGACAACCGTGATGTGGCTGGTCCGCTTGTTGATGCGGAACGCACGGCCCTGGGCGCGCGGCCGGAACCGCTTCATCGTGGGGCCTTCATCAACGAATGCCTCGCTGATGATGAGGTTGTCCTCGTCGAAGGCAACGCCGTCACGGTCCGCGAGAACGCGGGCGTTGGCGACTGCCGACTGGACCACCTTGAAAACCGGCTCTGAAGCAACCTGTGGGGCAAACTTCAGAATAGCCAGAGCCTCATTCGCCTGCTTACCACGAACAAGGTTGACGACGCGCCGGGCCTTCATAGGCGTTACGCGGATATGACGCGCAATAGCCTTGGCTTCCATTGCTTTCCTTCTCTCGTCTTAGCCGTAAGAGCAGCGCCTAGCGGCGCTTGCCCTTGCGGTCGTCCTTAACATGGCCGCGGAATGTCCGCGTGGGAGCGAATTCGCCGAGCTTGTGCCCGACCATCGACTCGGTGACAAACACCGGGATGTGCTTGCGCCCGTCGTGTACCGCGATCGTGTGCCCGAGCATGTCGGGGACGATCATGGATCGGCGGGACCACGTCTTGATGACGTTCTTCGTGCCCGATTCGTTCTCGCGAGCGACCTTTACGTAAAGGTGCTGATCGACGAAGGGGCCTTTCTTCAGGCTGCGTGGCATGTCTCCAGGCTCCTATCGCTTGTTCTTGCCGGAACGACGGCGACGCACGATGAGTGAGTCGCTTTCTTTGTTGGGGCGACGGGTACGGCCTTCGGCCTTACCGTTCGGGTTGACCGGGTGGCGTCCACCGGAGGTCTTGCCTTCGCCACCACCGTGCGGGTGGTCGACCGGGTTCATGGCGACACCGCGGACGGTCGGGCGGATGCCCTTCCACCGGTTACGGCCGGCCTTGCCCCAGTTGATGTTCGACTGCTCGGCGTTGCCGACCTCGCCGACCGTGGCGCGGCAGCGCACGTCGACGTTGCGGATTTCACCGGAGGGCAGTCGCAGCTGGGCGAAACGGCCTTCCTTCGCGACGAGCTGGACCGACGCACCGGCAGATCGCGCCATCTTCGCGCCGCCACCTGGGCGGAGTTCGACGGCGTGGATGACCGTACCCACGGGGATGTTGCGCAGCGGCAGGTTGTTGCCGGGCTTGATGTCGGCCCCGGCGCCTGCCTCCACGAAGTCGCCCTGCTTGAGCTTGTTCGGCGCGACGATGTAGCGCTTGGTGCCGTCGACGTAGTGCAGGAGGGCGATGCGAGCGGTGCGGTTGGGATCATATTCGATCTCGGCAACGCGGGCGTCGACACCATCCTTGTCGTGGCGGCGGAAGTCGATCAGGCGGTACTGACGCTTGTGTCCACCACCTTTGTGGCGGGTCGTGATCTTACCGGAGTTGTTGCGTCCACCCTTTTTGGGGAGAGGACGGACCAACGACTTTTCCGGCGTCGACCGTGTGATTTCAGCGAAGTCGGCAACGCTCGAGCCACGACGGCCCGGGGTTGTCGGCTTGTATTTACGGATTCCCATAACTCAATTCCTCGTTAAAGTGGTCTCCGCTCTAGGAGAGCGGACCGCCGAAGATGTCGATCGAGCCCTCTTTGAGGGACACGATGGCACGCTTGGTGCCCTTGCGCTGGCCCCAGCCGAACTTGGTGCGCTTGCGCTTGCCAACCCGGTTGATGGTGTTGATCGAGTCGACCTTCACGGAGAAGATCTTCTCGACCGCCAGTTTGATTTCTTCCTTGTTCGAGCGCGGGTCGACGAGGAAGGTGTACTTGCCTTCGTCGATCAGGCCGTAGCTCTTCTCCGAGACGACGGGTGCAATGACGACGTCGCGCGGATCCTTTGCGATGGTGCCGCTCACTTGGCATCCTCCTCGGAGATGACATCAGCCGTGCCGACGAACTGGTCGTAGGCGGCCTTGGTGAAGATCACGTCGTCGGACACCAGCACGTCGTACGTGTTGAGCTGGTCTACGTAGAGGACGTGCACCTGGGGTACGTTGCGCACGGAGAGTGCCGCGACGTCGTTGGCACGCTCGATCACGACGAGCAGGCGGGGCCGCTCCGAGATCGAACGCAGGGTCTCGATGGCACCCTTGGTGGACGGCTTGCCGCCGGCGACCAGGGAATCGAGGACGTGGATACGGCCGTTGCGTGCCCTGTCGGAGAGAGCTCCGCGAAGGGCGGCAGCAATCATCTTCTTGGGGGTGCGCTGGCTGTAGTCGCGCGGCGTCGGACCGTGGACGATACCGCCACCGGTCATCTGCGGTGCGCGGATCGAGCCCTGGCGGGCACGGCCCGTTCCCTTCTGCTTGAAGGGCTTGCGGCCTGCACCGCTCACCTCGGCGCGCGTCTTCGTCTTGTGCGTACCCTGGCGGGCGGCAGCAAGCTGAGCCACGACGACCTGGTGCAACAGCGGCACGTTGGTCTGTGCGTCGAAGATCTCCGCGGGGAGATCGACCTTTACAGTGTTGGCAGCCATGTGGCTATGCTCCCTTCACGGCGGTGCGTACGAGGACGACCTGGCCGCGGGCGCCCGGAACGGCGCCCTTGATCAGCAGCAGCGACTTCTCGGCGTCGACAGCGTGAACCTTGAGGTTCAGCGTGGTCTGACGAACGGCACCCATGCGGCCTGCCATTTTCATTCCACGGAAGACGCGGCTGGGGGTGGATGCTCCACCGATGGAACCGGGCTTGCGGTGGTTCTTGTGGGCACCGTGTGAGGCGCCGACGCCATGGAAACCGTGGCGCTTCATGACGCCCGCGAAGCCCTTGCCCTTGGTGGTGCCGATAACGTCGACCGTCTGGCCTGCCTCGAACATCTCGACCGAGAGTTCCTGGCCGAGCGAGTAGGTGTCGGCGTCGGAGGTCCGCAGTTCGACGACGTGACGGCGAGGCGTGACGCCTGCCTTCTCGAAGTGGCCGGCGAGCGGCTTGGTGACCTTGCGGGGATCGATCTGGCCGAAGCCGATCTGGACGGCCGTGTAGCCGTCATTGTCCTCATTGAGGAGCTGCGTGATGACGTTCGAGTCCGCCTGGACGACGGTGACGGGGATGAGGAGGTTGTTCTCGTCCCAGACCTGGGTCATGCCGAGCTTGATGCCCAGCAGGCCCTTTACCTGGCGCGTAAGTGAAGTAGACATGTGTATCCGCTCTCCCTTACAGCTTGATTTCGATGTTCACGTCCGCAGGCAGATCGAGACGCATCAGCGAATCGACGGCCTTGGGCGTGGGATCAATGATGTCGATCAGACGCTTGTGAGTACGCATTTCAAAGTGCTCACGGCTGTCCTTGTACTTGTGCGGGGACCGGATGACAACGAATACGTTCTTCTCCGTCGGCAGGGGCACTGGTCCCACTACCGTTGCGCCTGCGCGCGTCACCGTCTCAACGATCTTCCGGGCTGAAACATCAATGACCTCGTGGTCATATGACTTCAGCCGGATGCGGATTTTTTGTCCCGCCATGGCGTCTCGACTCTCTCTCTACATAACTGCCTGGGCAGTTCCGGTACGTACGTACATTTCCTGCGTCCGTTGTACGACGCTTCCCTGCAGACTGAATCCGGACGGATCCGGGTTCCTCACCCTGCCGGGCTCCCACCCCCGCGCTCGGGCGTGTCGTGTTTCCTGGACACACGCGAACCGCTGCTTCGGACGAACCGAACGGGGTGAATTACATTTGGGCTGCGCGGTTCGGTGGACTTGAACCCTGCATCAGGCATTATCCTGACCGGGATGAGGTCTCAGACCGCACGCGCTAGCGCTTGAACAACTTATCTAGTGTCGCAGATTGCCCGGATGATTGCGAACCGGCCCCGCGTCCGCACCACCGCGAGCCCTGTTATGGGTCCTCGGGCAGCAGATTCAGGGGTTTCCCGAGGGACGAACGCAGAAGGACCCCAGCTGTGGATACAGCGGGGGTCCTTCGTCGGATCACCGGACTGGCCGGCAATAAATACTGTGCTCGGTTACTTCAGGATCTGCGTGACGCGTCCCGAGCCAACCGTGCGGCCGCCTTCGCGGATAGCGAAGCCGAGGCCCTCTTCCATGGCGATGGGCTGGATGAGCGCCACTGACATTTCAGTGTTGTCACCGGGCATGACCATTTCCGTGCCCTCGGGGAGGGTGATGACGCCGGTGACGTCGGTCGTACGGAAGTAGAACTGCGGGCGGTAGTTCGAGTAGAACGGGTTGTGACGCCCGCCCTCGTCCTTGGCCAGGATGTAGACGTTGGCCTCGAAGTCGGTGTGAGGGGTGATGGAACCCGGCTTCACGATGACCTGGCCGCGCTCTACGTCCTCGCGCTTGATGCCACGGAGCAGGAGGCCACAGTTCTCGCCGGCCCATGCTTCGTCAAGCTGCTTGTGGAACATCTCGATACCGGTGACCGTGGTCTTCTGGACCGGACGGATTCCGACGATCTCGATTTCCGAGTTGATCTTCAGGGTTCCACGCTCGGCGCGGCCCGTGACAACGGTTCCGCGGCCGGTGATGGTGAAGACATCCTCGACAGGCATGAGGAACGGCTTGTCCTTGTCGCGAATGGGGTCCGGAACGGACTCATCCACGGCAGCCATCAGGTCCTCGACCGACTTGACCCACTCGGGGTCGCCTTCCAAGGCCTTCAGGCCCGAAACGCGGACCACAGGGGCCTCGTCGCCGTCGAAGCCCTGCGCGCTGAGCAGCTCGCGGACCTCCATCTCGACGAGATCGAGGAGTTCCTCGTCGTCGACCATGTCGGACTTGTTGAGTGCGACCAGCAGGTATGGGACACCGACCTGGCGGGCGAGCAGGACGTGCTCGCGGGTCTGAGCCATCGGGCCGTCAGTGGCGGCCACAACGAGAATGGCTCCATCCATCTGAGCCGCGCCGGTGATCATGTTCTTGATGTAGTCGGCGTGGCCGGGGGCGTCTACGTGTGCGTAGTGGCGCTTCTCGGTCTGGTACTCGACGTGCGAGATGTTGATGGTGATGCCGCGCTGCTTCTCCTCGGGAGCCGAGTCGATCGACGCGAAGTCACGCTGCTCGTTGAGAGTGGGGTACTTGTCGTACAGCACCTTGGAAATGGCAGCCGTCAACGTGGTCTTTCCATGGTCAACGTGACCGATGGTGCCGATGTTAACGTGCGGCTTAGTCCGCTCGAACTTTGCCTTCGCCACGGGTTCCTCCTAGAACGTTTGAGAAGAATTGCTTCCCAGCCACGCTTTTCGTGGCTGAAACTCATGCAAGTCTACTGGGGGCTTTTGGTTTTGTTGAAATTGCTGTTCGCCGCCGGAACCATGCGGTCCGACTGCTGGGGAACGAGCCGGCCGGCCCTAGGACAGGCCGGCTCACTCCCCGGAATCCCCGTTTCCGGGAGGGTCTACTCGCCGCGCGTCTTCTGGATGATCTCGTCGGCCACTGCCTTCGGGACCTCCGAGTAGCTGTCGAACTTCATCGAGTACACGGCACGGCCCTGGGTCTTCGACCGCAGGTCACCGATGTACCCGAACATGCCCGACAGGGGGACGTGCGCGGTGATGACCTTCACACCGCTCGCATCCTCCATCGACTGCATCTGGCCACGGCGGGAGTTGAGGTCACCGATGACTTCACCCATGTATTCCTCAGGGGTCCGCACCTCGACCTCCATCAGCGGCTCGAGCAGCACTGGCTTGGCCATCCGTGCGGCTTCCTTGAACGCCATGCGACCGGCGATCTTGAAGGCCATTTCGGAGGAGTCGACATCGTGGTAGGCGCCGTCGAGCAGGGTCGCCCTGATACCGACGACCGGGTAACCGGCCAGGACGCCGTCGTTGAGCGCATCCTGGATGCCGGCATCGACACTCGGGATGTACTCGCGGGGCACGCGTCCACCTGTGACCTTGTTGTCGAAGGCGTACAGGACGCCTTCCTCGACCTCCATCGGCTCGATCGCGATCTGGATCTTCGCGAACTGGCCGGAGCCACCCGTCTGCTTCTTGTGGGTGTAGTCGTGCTTGGCGACCTTGCTCTTGATGGTCTCGCGGTAGGCGACCTGCGGCTTGCCGACATTCGCTTCGACGCGGAACTCGCGGCGCATGCGGTCCACCAGGATGTCCAGGTGGAGCTCGCCCATGCCGGCGATGATCGTCTGGCCGGTGTCCTCGTTGAGGGACACCTGGAAGGTCGGATCCTCGGCGGAGAGCTTCTGGATAGCTGTGGACAGCTTCTCCTGGTCGCCCTTCGTCTTGGGCTCGATCGCCACCGAGATCACGGGTGCGGGGAAGCTCATGGACTCGAGGACGATCTGGTTCGCCGAATCCGAGAGGGTGTCGCCCGTCGTCGTGTCCTTCAGACCGATCGCGGCGTAGATGTGGCCTGCGGAGGCCTCATCCACGGGGATCTCCTTGTTCGCGTGCATCTGGAACAGCTTGCCGATGCGCTCTTTCTTGCTCTTCGTCGAGTTCACCAGCTGCGTTCCTGCAGTGACGTGACCGGAGTACACGCGGATGAACGTGAGCTGTCCGAAGAACGGGTGCGTTGCAACCTTGAACGCGAGGGCCGAGAACGGCTCCTCGGTGCTGGGCTTGCGCGTGAGCTCGATCTCTTCGTTCCGGGGATCGTGACCGATCATCGGGGGTACGTCGAGGGGCGAGGGCAGGTAGTCGATGACTGCATCCAGCATCGGCTGGACGCCGCGGTTCTTGAACGCGGAGCCGCACAGGATGGGGTAGAGCTCCGAGTTGATCGTCATCTTGCGGATGCCGGCCTTCAGCTCCTCGATGGAGATCTCCTCGCCCTCGAGGTACTTGTTCATGAGCTCGTCGGAAGCCTCGGCAACGGTCTCGACGAGCGTTGCACGGTACTCCTCGGCCTTGGCCTGGAGGTCGGCGGGGATCTCCTGGATCTCGTACTTGGCACCCATGGTCACGTCACCCTTGGAGTCACCGGGCCAGACGAGGGCACGCATGTGGAGCAGGTCGACGACGCCGACGAAGTCGTTCTCGGCACCGATGGGGAGCTGCAGCACGAGGGGCTTGGCGCCCAGGCGGCTGATGATGGTGTCGACGGTGAAGTAGAAGTCGGCGCCCAGCTTGTCCATCTTGTTGACGAAGCAGATGCGGGGCACTTCGTACTTGTCGGCCTGACGCCAGACGGTCTCCGACTGGGGCTCGACGCCCTCCTTGCCGTCGAACACCGCGACGGCGCCGTCGAGGACGCGCAGTGAGCGCTCGACCTCGACGGTGAAGTCGACGTGTCCGGGAGTATCGATGATGTTGATCTGGTTGTTCTCCCAGAAGCAGGTCACGGCGGCAGACGTGATGGTGATGCCGCGCTCCTTCTCCTGTTCCATCCAGTCAGTGGTGGAGGCGCCGTCGTGCGTCTCACCGATCTTGTGGTTTACACCCGTGTAGAACAGGATGCGCTCGGTAGTAGTGGTCTTGCCGGCGTCGATGTGGGCCATGATGCCGATGTTGCGGACCTTGTTGAGGTCGGTAAGCACGTCCTGTGCCACGGTGTCTCCCTTATTGCGAAAATGGAGTTCTGCTGGAACGCCTGCCGGACCGGACCCGATGGGGGTCCGGTCCGGCCGGCAGATCTGCTACCAGCGGTAGTGTGCGAAGGCCTTGTTCGACTCGGCCATCTTGTGCGTGTCCTCGCGGCGCTTGACTGCGGCACCGAGACCGTTGGAAGCGTCGAGGATTTCGTTCTGCAGGCGCTCGGTCATCGTCTTCTCGCGGCGGGCCTTCGAGTAGCCGACGAGCCAGCGAAGGGCCAGGGCGGTCGAACGACCGGGCTTGACCTCGACGGGCACCTGGTAGGTTGCACCGCCGACGCGGCGTGAGCGGACCTCGAGGGTCGGCTTCACGTTGTCCATGGCCTTCTTGAGGGCTGCGACGGGATCGCCACCGGACTTGGCGCGAGCACCTTCGAGTGCGCCGTACACGATGCGCTCTGCGGTGGACTTCTTGCCGTCAACGAGCACCTTGTTGATCAGCTGCGTGACCAGGGGTGAACCGTAGACGGGATCTAGAACGAGCGGCCGCTTCGGGGCCGGGCCCTTACGTGGCATATTACTTCTTCTCCATCTTTGCGCCGTAGCGGCTACGAGCCTGCTTGCGGTTCTTGACGCCCTGGGTGTCCAGCGCGCCGCGGATGATCTTGTAACGGACACCGGGAAGGTCCTTCACACGGCCACCGCGCACGAGCACGATGGAGTGTTCCTGAAGGTTGTGACCGACGCCGGGGATGTAGGCGGTCACTTCGATGCCGCCGTTGAGGCGCACGCGGGCGACCTTGCGGAGAGCCGAGTTCGGCTTCTTCGGGGTGGTGGTGTAGACGCGGGTGCAGACGCCGCGCTTCATGGGGCTGCCCTTCAGTGCGGGCGCCTTGGTCTTGGAGACCTTAGGTGTCCGGCCCTTGCGGACCAGCTGGTTAATCGTAGGCACTTTCGTGTTCTCCGTAATGTCAGAAGATGAGATCCCTGTCGCCCTACTCGGCGGCTGCAGCCACCTCGCAGGGCCGCGCCATCCAAAAGTCGGGATGATCAGTCGTTTGGCGCAACACCGACGACGAAGCTGCCGCAAAACGACTGTAGGCGTGCGAAAATGTGGCATTCGTTGTACAACTTACGTACAACACGGAGATACGTTTCGCAACGCCAATCCTTTGCCACACAAACAATTGGTCCCAAGTCTACCAGAGATGGAAGCTGCTCCCGTGCGGCCCCGCTCCCCCGCGCAACCTGCGCATTCCTGGGGACGGGAAAGGCCCCGGACCCACAGGGTCCGGGGCCTTTCTCAGGACGTTCGATCCCGACGGCGATCAGCCGCCAGGACGTGGTGCATCAGCGGAAGTCGCTGTTGCCCATGTCGTAGTCGTCCAGCGGGATCGCGTGGAACTCGGGGCTCAGGCCACCCTCGACGCCGGCATAGTCGAAGTCGCTGAACGCGCTCGGACCGGTGAAGAGGTTCGCCTTGGCTTCCTCGGTGGGCTCGACCGTCACCTTCGTGTAGCGGTCCAGGCCGGTACCGGCCGGGATGAGCTTACCGATGATGACGTTCTCCTTGAGGCCGAGCAGCGGATCGCTCTTGCCTTCCATGGCGGCCTGCGTGAGGACACGCGTGGTCTCCTGGAAGGAAGCGGCCGACAGCCACGACTCGGTCGCGAGCGACGCCTTGGTGATACCCATGAGCTCGGGCCGGCCTGAAGCCGGCTTCTTGCCCTCGGATACCACGCGGCGGTTCTCGTTCTCGAAGCGGCGACGCTCTGCCAGTTCACCCGGAAGCAGGTCCGACTCGCCGGACTCGATCACGGTGACGCGACGGAGCATCTGCCGGACGATGACTTCCACGTGCTTGTCGTGGATGCCGACGCCCTGGCTGCGGTACACGCGCTGGACCTCGTCCACCAGGAACTCCTGGGCCTTGCGCGGGCCGAGGATCCGGAGGATCTGCTTCGGGTCGACCGCACCGAAGACGAGCTGCTGCCCGACCTCGACGTGCTCCCCGTCGGAGACCAGGAGGCGTGCACGGCGCAGGACCGGGTACGCGATCTCCTCGGAACCGTCGTCGGGCGTGACCACCAGGCGAAGCTGCTTCTCGGCATCCTCGATGGTGACGCGACCTGCGACCTCGGAGATCGGGGCGACACCCTTGGGGGTACGCGCCTCAAAGAGCTCCTGGATACGGGGCAGACCCTGGGTGATGTCCTCCGCGGAGGCGACACCACCGGTGTGGAAGGTACGCATGGTCAGCTGTGTCCCGGGCTCACCGATCGACTGGGCGGCGATGATACCGACAGCCTCTCCGATGTCCACGGTCTTGCCGGTCGCGAGCGAGCGGCCGTAGCACAGTGCACACGTTCCGACACTGGACTCACAGGTGAGGACCGAGCGGACCTTGATCTCGGTGATCCCGGCCTCGAACAGCTCGCCGATGACGACGTCCCCGAGGTCCGAACCCGCGGCAGCGAGCACTGCACCCTTGGCATCGACGACGTCGGTCGCCAGCGTACGGGCGTACGCCGAGTTCTCGACCTCCTCGTGCAGGACCAGCTCACCATCGGCGTTCGGCACGGCGATGATCACCTTGAGTCCACGTTCGGTACCGCAGTCGTCCTCGCGGACGATGACGTCCTGCGAGACGTCGACCAGACGGCGGGTCAGGTAACCCGAGTTGGCCGTACGCAGGGCGGTATCAGCGAGGCCCTTACGGGCACCGTGCGTGGCGATGAAGTACTCCAGGACCGACAGGCCCTCGCGGTACGAGGACTTGATCGGACGCGGGATGATCTCGCCCTTGGGGTTGGCCACGAGGCCACGGATACCGGCGATCTGGCGAACCTGCAGCCAGTTGCCACGAGCACCGGAGGACACCATGCGGTTGATGGTGTTGTCCTTCGGCATCGCTGCGCGCATCGAGGCCGCAACCTCGTTGGTCGCCCTGTTCCAGATGTCGATGAGCTCCTGACGGCGCTCCTCGTCCGCGATGAGGCCGTTGTCGAACTGCGACTGGACCTTGGCGGCCTGGGTCTCGTAGCCCTCCATGATGCCGGCCTTGTTGATCGGCGCGGAGATATCGGAGATGGCAACGGTGACGCCTGAGCGCGTGGCCCAGTAGAAACCGGAGTCCTTCAGGTTGTCCAGCGTTGCCGCCGTGACGACCTTCGGGTAGCGCTCGGCAAGATCGTTGACGATCGTCGAGAGCTGGCCCTTGTCGGCGACCTTCTCCACCCAGGGGTAATCCAGGGGAAGCGTCTCGTTGAACAGGACCTGTCCGAGCGACGTCTCGATCAGCGCCGGCGTGCCTGGCTCCCAGCCCTCGGGAGCGGCGACGTCGGCACTGGGCACGAAGTTGTCGACGCGGATCCGGACCACAGAGTTGAGATGCAGCGAATTCATGTCGAACGCCATGATGGCCTCGGCGACACTCGTGAAGACGCGGCCTTCGCCGGCGCTTCCCTCACGCTTGGTGGTGAGGTGGTGCAGACCGATGATCATGTCCTGCGAGGGCAGGGTGACCGGACGGCCGTCCGACGGCTTCAGGATGTTGTTCGAGGAGAGCATCAGGATGCGTGCCTCGGCCTGGGCCTCGGGGCTCAGCGGCAGGTGTACTGCCATCTGGTCGCCGTCGAAGTCCGCGTTGAACGCGCCACAGACCAGCGGGTGCAGCTGGAGTGCCTTGCCTTCCACGAGCTGTGGCTCGAACGCCTGGATGCCGAGACGGTGCAGGGTGGGTGCACGGTTCAGCAGCACGGGGTGCTCGGTGATGATCTCTTCGAGCACGTCCCACACCTGGGGGCGGTAACGCTCGACCATGCGCTTGGCGCTCTTGATGTTCTGCGCGTGGTTGAGGTCGACCAGGCGCTTCATCACGAACGGCTTGAAGAGCTCCAGGGCCATCTGCTTGGGCAGACCACACTGGTGCAGCTTCAGCTGCGGGCCGACGACGATGACCGAGCGGCCCGAGTAGTCGACGCGCTTGCCGAGGAGGTTCTGGCGGAATCGGCCCTGCTTGCCCTTCAGCATGTCCGAGAGGGACTTCAGGGGACGGTTGCCCGGACCGGTGACGGGACGCCCACGGCGACCGTTGTCGAACAGGGAATCGACGGCTTCCTGCAGCATGCGCTTCTCGTTGTTCACGATGATCTCGGGGGCTCCGAGGTCCAGCAGGCGCTTGAGGCGGTTGTTCCTGTTGATGACACGGCGGTACAGGTCGTTGAGGTCGGACGTCGCGAAACGGCCGCCGTCGAGCTGGACCATCGGGCGCAGTTCCGGCGGGATGACCGGCACGGCGTCGAGGACCATGCCCAGGGGGCTGTTCGTCGTCGTCAGGAAGGCATTGACCACCTTGAGGCGCTTCAGGGCACGCGTCTTCCGCTGGCCCTTGCCGTTCTGGATGATGTCGCGCAGCATTTCTGCTTCGGCAGGCATGTCGAAGTTCTCGAGGCGCTTCTTGATGGCCTCGGCGCCCATGGAGCCCTCGAAGTACAGTCCGTAGCGGTCGCGCAGCTCGCGGTAGAGGCCTTCGTCACCCTCGAGGTCGGCGACCTTGAGGGTCTTGAAGCGCTCCCACACCTGCACGAGGCGCTCGATGTCGGCGTCCGCCCGCTTGCGGACGTTTGCCATCTGGCGGTCGGCCGAGTCGCGGGCCTTCTTCTTGTCCGCAGCCTTGGCGCCCTCACCCTCGAGACGGGCGATCTCGTTCTCGAGATCCTTGGCGATCGCGGCGATGTCGGAGTCGCGCTGGTCCGTCATCTGCTTCTTCTCGAGGTCGTGCTCGGCCTGGAGGTTGGGCAGCTCGGCGTGGCGGTTCTCGTCGTCGACCGAGGTAATCATGTAGGCGGCGAAGTAGATGACCTTCTCGAGGTCCTTCGGAGCCAGGTCGAGGAGGTAGCCGAGGCGCGACGGGACACCCTTGAAGTACCAGATGTGCGTGACGGGAGCGGCGAGCTCGATGTGCCCCATGCGCTCGCGGCGCACCTTGGCACGGGTGACCTCGACGCCGCAGCGCTCACAGATGATGCCTTTGAAGCGCACGCGCTTGTACTTGCCGCAGTAGCACTCCCAGTCGCGGGAAGGGCCGAAGATCTTCTCGCAGAAGAGGCCGTCCTTCTCGGGCTTAAGCGTGCGGTAGTTGATGGTTTCCGGCTTCTTGACCTCGCCGTAAGACCAGCCACGGATTTCATCCGCGGTGGCAAGGCCGATTCGCATGAGGCCGAAGGAGGATTCGCTGGACATAGGGTCCCTGTTCTCTCTTAGTTCTCTAAATTCTTGAAGTCTTATGGGGTGCGGCGGGGGTCCAGGCCCGCACCGGACCGGTGTTCGAGGAAGCGGCCCTTAATATTTCAAGGCCGTCCGCGGCCGCCAGAAATTTCGTTGGCCGCGTTCGAACACCGGTTCGGGGCGTGGAACCTAGACTTCCTCGACAGAACTCGGCTCGGCCCGTGAGAGGTCGATGCCCAGTTCCTCCGCGGCCCGGAAGACTTCTTCATCCGAGTCACGCATTTCAATCGTGGTGCCGTCGGTGGAGAGGACTTCCACGTTCAGGCAGAGCGACTGCATTTCCTTGATCAGCACCTTGAAGGACTCGGGAACGCCCGGCTCGGGGATGTTCTCGCCCTTGACGATGGCCTCGTACACCTTGACGCGTCCGTGGATGTCATCCGACTTGATGGTCAGGAGTTCCTGCAGCGTGTAGGCAGCACCGTAGGCCTCGAGGGCCCACACCTCCATCTCACCGAAGCGCTGGCCACCGAACTGCGCCTTACCACCCAGCGGCTGCTGCGTGATCATGGAGTACGGGCCGGTGGAGCGGGCGTGGATCTTGTCGTCCACCAGGTGGTGGAGCTTCAGGATGTACATGTAGCCGACGGAGATCGGATCCGGGAACGGCTCGCCGGAGCGGCCGTCGAACAGCCATGCCTTGCCGGACTCGCCGATGAGGCGTTGTCCGTCACGCGTGACGTTCGTGGAGCCGAGCAGGCCGACGATCTCATCCTCGGTGGCGCCGTCGAACACGGGGGTCGCGACGGTGGTCGAGGAGATCTCCCGGGGAAGGTTCGGGAGGTTCTTCATCCACTCTGGCTCACCCTCGATCTTCCAGCCCTGCTTGGCTGCCCAGCCGAGGTGGATCTCGAGGACCTGTCCGACGTTCATACGGCCCGGAACACCCAGGGGGTTCAGGACGATATCGACGGGGGTACCGTCCTCCATGAACGGCATGTCCTCGATCGGCAGGATCTTGGAGATGACGCCCTTGTTGCCGTGACGGCCGGCAAGCTTGTCGCCGTCCGTGATCTTGCGCTTCTGGGCCACGTAGACGCGGACCAGCTGGTTGACTCCCGGGGGCAGCTCGTCGTCGTTGTCGCGGTCGAAGATGCGTACGCCGATGACCGTTCCCGACTCGCCGTGGGGGACCTTCAGCGAGGTGTCGCGCACTTCGCGGCTCTTCTCGCCGAAGATGGCGCGCAGCAGGCGCTCCTCCGGGGTCAGTTCCGTCTCACCCTTGGGAGTGACTCGACCGACGAGGATGTCGCCGGCCTCGACCTCTGCACCGATGTGGATGATGCCGCGCTCGTCGAGCGCGCCCAGGACCTCTTCGGACACGTTCGGGATGTCACGCGTGATCTCCTCGGCACCGAGCTTGGTGTCGCGGGCATCGACTTCGTGCTCCTCGATGTGGATCGACGTCAGGACATCGTCGGAGACGATGCGCTGCGACAGGATGATCGCATCCTCGAAGTTGTGACCCTCCCAGGACATGAACGCCACGAGCATGTTCTTGCCCAGCGCGAGCTCGCCCTGGTCGGTCGACGGACCGTCGGCGATGATCGTATTGAATTCGACGCGGTCGCCCTCGGACACGAGGACACGCTGGTTGTACGCGTTGCCCTGGTTGGAGCGGGCGAACTTCATGATCGGGTAGTTCGTCTCGGTGCCGTCGTCGTTGAGGACGCTGACCATGTCGGCCGACACCTCCTTGATCACGCCGGCCTTCGTCGCGGTGACTGCGTCACCGGCGTCGACGGCTGCGTTCTTCTCCATGCCAGTGCCCACAAGGGGACGCTCGGAACGGAGCAGGGGCACGGCCTGGCGCTGCATGTTCGCACCCATGAGGGCGCGGTTGGCGTCGTCGTGCTCCAGGAACGGGATCATCGCGGTCGCGACGGACACCATCTGGCGCGGGGAGACGTCCATGTACTCGACCTCGTTGGGCACGACGAGCACAGGTTCGCCGGAGCCACCACGGGTACGCACGAGGACCATGTCCTCGACGAACGTGTTCTTCTCGCTGAGCGGCGCATTGGCCTGGGCGATGAGGCGTTCCACCTCGTCATCAGCGGTCAGGTAGTCGATCTGGTCGGTGACGATGCCGTCGACGACCTTGCGGTACGGGGTCTCGATGAAGCCGAACGCGTTGATGCGGCCGTACGAGGCGAGCGAACCGATGAGGCCGATGTTCGGGCCTTCAGGGGTCTCGATGGGGCACATGCGTCCGTAGTGCGAGGGGTGGACGTCACGGACCTCCATGCCGGCGCGGTCACGGGACAGGCCACCCGGGCCCAGCGCGGACAGGCGACGCTTGTGCGTCAGACCGGCGAGGGGGTTGTTCTGATCCATGAACTGCGACAGCTGGGACGTCCCGAAGAACTCCTTGATCGCGGCCACGACGGGACGGATGTTGATCAGGGTCTGCGGGGTGATCGCCTCGACGTCCTGAGTGGTCATACGCTCGCGGACGACACGCTCCATGCGGGACAGGCCGGTGCGGACCTGGTTCTCGATGAGCTCACCGACGGCGCGGATGCGACGGTTGCCGAAGTGGTCGATGTCGTCGACCTCGACGCGGAGTTCGACGTCGCCGCCGTCGCGCTTGCCGCCGAGGGTCTTGTCACCGGCGTGCAGGGCGACCAGGAACTTGATCATCGCGACGATGTCGTTGATGTTCAGTACCGAGGCGTCGGAATCCGTGAGGTCCTTGTCGATGCCGAGCTTGCGGTTGATCTTGTACCGGCCGACCTTCGCGAGGTCGTAGCGCTTCGGATTGAAGTACAGGTTGTCCAGAAGCGTCTGCGCAGCCTCGACCGTGGGGGGCTCGCCTGGTCGCAGCTTGCGGTAGATGTCCAGGAGGGCGTCCTCGCGGGTCTCCGTCGCGTCCTTCTCCATGGTGGCGCGGATGGAGTCGTACTGGCCGAACTCCTCCAGGATCTGGCCTTCGGTCCAGCCGAGTGCCTTGAGCAGTACGGTGACGGACTGCTTGCGCTTCCGGTCGAGGCGGACGCCGACCTGGTCGCGCTTGTCGATCTCGAGCTCGAACCAGGCACCACGTGAGGGGATGATCTTCGCGCTGAAGATGTCCTTGTCACTGGTCTTGTCGGCGGTGCGCTCGAAGTAGGCGCCCGGCGAGCGGACGAGCTGCGACACGACGACACGCTCGGTGCCGTTGATGACGAAGGTGCCCTTGTCGGTCATGAGGGGGAAATCACCCATGAAGACGGTCTGCTGCTTGATCTCGCCCGTGTTGTTGTTCATGAACTCGGCCTTGACGTACAGCGGGGCGGAGTAGGTCGCGTCGCGATCCTTGCACTCGGCCATCGTGTACTTGGGGTCGGCGAACTCGGGCTCCGAGAAGCTCAGGGACATGGTGCCCTGGAAATCCTCGATGGGGGAGATTTCTTCGAAGATGTCAGCCAGACCGGAGGTCGTGGCTACACCCTGCAGTCCCTTTTCCAGCGCTTCCTCGACGCGCGCCTTCCAGCGCTCGTTGCCGACGAGCCAGTCGAAGCTGTCCGTCTGGAGGGCGAGAAGATTGGGTACGTCAAGCGGTTCGTGAATCTTTGCGAATGAGAGCCTGGATGCGGCGCCGTCGGCGTCGACCTGGCTGGTAGCGGTTGCATTATTAGAGGTGCTCGGGGCGACCAAGAGGGATCCTTCCACAGACCGTCAGGCTTGTCAGCGCCCTCGCCTCAGCACCGCCACCGCAGGATGCTGCGGGGATCTCAGTGCTTACCGGAAGTCTGCCCGCGTGAACCCCAACCAGGTGGCCAGGTTAAACGACGAGAGCAGAGCAAAGCCCACCGCTATATGAAGGCTGAGGTTTTAGAGGGAAGACGCAAAGACCTACACTACGGCACAGGCATGAGAAAGTCCAATAGCGCGTTGCACCCTCCTCCGTCAAGCCTGCCGCACCCGGGCGGAGGAAGTATTGGCCCGGCGCTCCGGCAGTGGCAACAGCCTAACCCGTCGCAGGCTCGGCGAGCGGCCCCGTGCTCGTGTCCCCGCGCAATCGCTTCACGATCAGTTCCGCGCTGATGAGGCACATCGGGATCCCGATGCCGGGAACGGTGGAACTCCCCGCATAGAACAGGTTGTCGACCTTCGCACTCCGGTTCGACCCGCGGAAGAAAGCGCTCTGCTTGAGGATGTGCGCGGGCCCGAGGCTGGTTCCGCGCCAGGCGTTGAGGTCGTCCGCGAAGTCCTGCGGTCCGTAGCTCCGCCGCACCACGATCCGCTCGGCGAGGTCCGGGACTCCCGCCCACTCGGAGATCTGGCCGATCACGGCGTCGGCGAGGTCCTCCACCCGGGCGTCTCCCCCGCGCTCGAGCCCGCCCCTGCCGATGGTGACATCCGCCGGGATCGGCACGAGGACGAAGACGTTCTCATGCCCCTCGGGTGCCACGGAGTCATCGGTCGCGCTGGGGCGGCAGACGTAGAGCGACGCCGGCGAGGGCACCGAGGTCTCCCTGCCGAAGATCCGGCCGAAGTTGTCCCGCCAGTCCGTGGTGAACAGGAGCGTGTGGTGTTCGAGCTGCGGCAGGCTCCCCCGGACGCCCAGGTAGAGCAGCAGCGCACTCGGACCCGGGACGCGCTTCTCCCAGTACTTCTCGGGGTACGTCCGCAGGTCGGCCGGCAGCAGCGTGGTCTCGGTGTGGTGTAGATCGGCGGCGGAGACGACGATGTCGGCGTCGACCGTCGTCGTCGTGCCTGCCGCGCGGTAGGTCACTGCACGAACCGTGGCCGACCGGCGGTCGAGGGGCGACCTGCCCGGAGTGCGCGCATCGGTGTCGATGGAGACGACGTCCGCGCCCGTGCGGATGTCGACGCCGGCGGCGGTCGCCACCCGCTGCATCGCCGCGATGAGGGTCGTGAAGCCGCCCATCGGATAGAGCACGCCGTCGTCGAGGTCGAGGTGGCTCATGAGGTGGTACATGCTCGGCGCATCGAAGGGCGAGCTGCCGAGGAAGACGGCCGGATATCCGAGGATCTGCTGGATGCGCGGGTCCTTGAAGCGCTTCTCGACGAAGGACTGCAGCGGCTGCAGCAGGAGGGAACCGATCCGCGGAAGGCGCTTCAGGACGTCCGGGCGGAAGAACGGCAGGAAGGACTGGAAGGTCGAGTAGAGGAAGCGCTTCTTCGCGATCTCGTAGGCGTCCTCGGCGGAGTCGAGATACTTCGAGAGCTGCTCCCCCGCCCCTGCCTCCATGGACTCGAAGAGCTTGGTGACGGCTTCGCGGTCCGCGGGCACGTCGACAGTGTCGAAGCCCTCCTCGAAGACGACGCGGTAGCCCGGATCGAGCTTCCGCAGGTCGAGCTGTTCGGCGGCACTCGTGCCCATGAGCTTGAAGAAGTGGTCGATCACCTCGGGCATCAGGTACCAGGACGGACCCGTGTCGAAGCGGAAGCCGTCCTGCTCCCAGGATCCGGCCCGGCCTCCGACCTGGTCGCGCTTCTCGAGCAGGGTGACCCGGTGGCCCTCCCGGGCGAGCAGGGCCGACGTCGCAAGCCCGCCGATACCGCCGCCGATCACGACGACGTCCCGTTCCCCCACGCGCGCACGCTCTCTCTGCGGTGTCATGCCGTCCTTCCCTGCGCGGTGAGTCCCGGTACCGCGCGACCGGTGAAGGCTTTCGCCAGAATGCGGAACTTGACCGGGTTCGGGACCCGGATCCGTGTCCTGAGGAGTTCGTCCGCCGGCGTGCACCGCAACCTCAGGGCAAGTTCGGTGAACAGGCCCTGGGCGAGGGCGACAGCGCGGCGAGGCGCCGGAGGAAGGCCCGGAAGCGCCGCAGCCGAGACGCGCAGGTCCTCGTCGATGTCGTCGAGGAGCCGGAGCTTGTCCTCCTCGGTGAAGCTCCCGGGACGGACGTCCGGGAAGTAGCTCCGGCCGAGGGTGGAGAAATCCTCCGCGAGGTCCCGCAGGAAGTTGATCTTCTGGAAGGCAGCACCGAGGTGCCGAGCGCCGTCCACGAGGACGGCTTCCTGCTCCGGAGCTACGGTCCTGCCGACCAGGAAGACGCGCAGGCACATGAGCCCGACGACCTCGGCCGATCCGTAGACATACAGGTCGAAGGACTCCTGGGTGTGCTCGCTCCGGGTGATGTCGGCGCGCATGGATGCGAAGAAAGGGCGCGTGAGGTCGGTGCCGATTCCCGTGGTCCTCGCTGTGACGGCGAAGGCGTGCACCACGAGGTTGGCACTGTAGCCCGTGGTCATGGCCGTCTCGGTGTCACGCTCGAGGTCGTCGAGCAGCCGCTCCACTCCGGCGGGCGGCAGTCCGGCCCCGGCGGCGGCGCCGTCGACGATCTCGTCGGCGACGCGGACCAGCGCGTAGACGGCCTCGATGGAGCTGCGGGTGGTGCGGTCGAGGATGCGCGATGCCATGCCGAACGACGTCGAATAGCAGCGGATGACCTCGGCCGAGGTCTTCAATGCGGCCGCATTGTAGCGCGCGAGCGCATCCTCGACAGCCACCTAGTGGACCCTGTCCACGACGGCGGACACCACGGACTCGAGGGCGGACCGCAGTGCGGCCGGCACGACGGCGGACTCGAGGTGGGTGCGGGCCCGCGAGGCATATTCCGCAGCGAGGTCCGCGGAGTATGCCTTCGCTCCGCTGTCGACGAGGATGCGCCGGACGTGGTCCGCCTCCGCGGCGGACATCCCGGGGCTACCCACCAGCGACGAGATACTCTCCCATTCGGGACGGGAGGAGACGTAGGACAGCAGGGCCGTGCGCTTGCCCTCACGCAGGTCACCCCAGTTCGTCTTGCCGGTGCGTGTCTCGTTGCCGAAGACACCCAGGAGGTCGTCGGCGATCTGGTAGGCGATCCCGGCGTCGCGCCCGAAATCACCGAGGCGGACGATCACCTCGGCGTCGGCGTCGGCGAGGACGGCGCCCGCCTGCAGCGGCCCTTCGAAGGAGTAGACGGAGGTCTTCAGGCGTGCCATCCGGACGATGTCCTCGAGCGGCGGCATCGTGGGATGGAGGGACGTCTCGATATCGAGGAATTCCCCGGCGGCCGAGGCGAAGAGCGCCTCGTCCAGGATCTCGCCGAGCCTCCGGCGCGTCGCGGCCGGAGCCTCGACCCGCTCGAGCAGGCGGTAGGCGTTGGAAAGGGCGAGGTCGCCGGCGATGACTCCAGCTGACAGTCCGACGTGGCGGGCGCCGTCGGGCGACATGCCTGCTGCCTCGGCGATGCTGCGGTAGCGGCCCGAGACGTTCGGTATGCCCCGGCGGACGAAGTCCCGGTCGATCACGTCGTCGTGCACGATCAGGGCCGTGTGCAGCAGCTCGAAGGCGGCACCCACTTCGGCTGCGTTCTCGAGATCGCGGCCACCGAGCATCTGGTAGGAGGACATCACCAGGCGTGGCCGGAAGCGCTTTCCACCGGCAGTGCAGCGCTCGAGGGTTTCCCACAGGCCGTGGTACCCGGGACCGATCTTGGCGGCACGGACCTTCGACTCCTCGAAGAACCGCTCGAGTGCACCCTCGACCTGCTCGAGCCCCGCGGGCTCGACCAGCAGAGTGTCCATGTCCATAGGTAAAGTAAACAACGAGTAGGGCGCCCCTGACGAAACGCGGGGCGTATGCAGCCGGGACGGCCGCCGGACGCGGCGGGCCCTGGCGCACGGAGCGGACAACCAGCGGAAAAGAGTGCCAGCATGGCGAGCGAAGCAGGAACCATCGAGCAGGGCTCGGTAGGCAGCGGCGACGGAGGTCCGGCACCCGAGGTCGTGGTGCTGCTCGCCGAGGACGGTACTCCGATCGGCACCCACGACAAGGCGACCGTCCACACCTTCGAGACGCCACTCCACCTCGCGTTCTCCACGCATGTGTTCGACGACGCCGGGCGCATCCTCGTCACGCGACGTGCGCTCGGGAAGAAGGCGTGGCCGGGGGTGTGGACGAACTCCTTCTGCGGGCATCCCGCCCCGGGTGAGGGCTTCGAGGCTGCGGTGACCCGCCGGGCAGCCCAGGAGCTCGGGTTCACCGTCCGGGACATCCGGCCGGCGCTCCCCGATTTCCGTTACCGGGCCGTGGACGCATCAGGCATCGTCGAGAACGAGATCTGCCCCGTGTACACCGCCGTCGCGGATGGCCCGGTGGCACCCCTGCCCGAGGAGGTCATGGACGTCCAGTGGGTGGATGCGGCCGAACTGGTGCGTGCCGTGACATCGACCCCGTGGGCGTTCAGTCCGTGGCTGACGCTACAGCTGCCCCTGCTCTACCCGCACGGCGCCGGCGGCCCGGGGCCGCGCCACGCCGCCTGACCACCACCGGGAACACCTACCCTTGTAGCGGCACCATTTCAACGACGAAAGAGAGTTTCGCCATGGCCACACCCACGCCAACCCCCGACGACGTCGTCATCGTCGGAGGCGCCCGCACACCCCTCGGACGCCTCAACGGACAGCTCGCATCCTTCACGGCCGTCGAGCTCGGCGCCCTCGCGATCACGGCGGCACTGGAACGCTCTGGTGTCGACGCCACAGCCGTCGACGCCGTCATCCTGGGACACGTCGTCCAGGCGGGATGCGGGCAGAATCCGGCCCGCCAGTCGGCGGTGAAAGCCGGTATCCCCTGGAACGTGCCAGCCGTCACGCTCAACAAGGTGTGCCTCTCCGGCCTCACGGCTGTCATCGATGCCGCCCGCCTCATCCGCAGCGGCGAGGCGCGCGTCGTGGTCGCCGGAGGCCAGGAGTCGATGACCCGTGGCCCCCACCTCCTCCCGGGCTCACGCCAGGGCTGGAACTACGGCTCCATCCAGGCCCTCGACTCCGTGGCCCACGACGGCCTGACCGACGCATTCGACAACGACTCCATGGGTGCCTCCACGGAGCGCGGCAATGTACGCCTCGAGATCGACCGCACGGCGCAGGACTCCGTCGCCGCAGTGTCCCACCAGCGAGCTGCGGCTGCGACCGACAGCGGCATCCTGGCAGAGGAGATCGTCCCGGTCACCGTCAGGCAGCGCAAGGGCGACGACGTCATCCTGACCGCCGACGAGGGCATCCGCCCAGCGACGACCGTCGAGTCGCTCGCCAGGCTGCGGCCGGCCTTCAACCCCGACGGGGCGATCACGGCCGGCAACTCCTCTCCCCTGTCCGACGGCGCAGCGGCCCTTGTTATCACGACCCGCTCCTTCGCGGACGAGGCAGGGCTGACGGTCCTCGCCGTCGTCGGGAAGCCGGGGCAGGTGGCCGGACCTGACAATACGCTGCACTCGCAGCCCTCAGCCGCCATCCTGCAGGCCCTCGACCGCGCCGGGTGGAGCACCTCGGACCTCGACTTCATCGAGATCAACGAGGCTTTCGGGTCCGTGGCATGCCAGTCCCTCAAGGATCTCGACTACCCCCTGGAGCAGTGCAACATCCACGGCGGGGCCATCGCCCTCGGGCACCCCATCGGAGCTTCGGGTGCGCGCCTCGCCCTCCATGCGGCGATGGAACTCGCGCGACGCGACTCCGGCCGGGCAGCCGTGAGTCTCTGCGGAGGTGGCGGGCAGGGCGAAGCCCTGCTTCTCTGGCGCTGAGCACGGCACGGGACGACGCTCACCGGCCTCGCCGGCCCCGGAACGACGAAAAAGCCCCGCTTCTCGCGAAGCGGGGCTTTTTCGTACTGCAGCGGCTCCGGCATGCGCCGGGCCGGTGAGCAGAGGGTGTTACTTGAGGGTGACGGTGGCGCCGGCAGCCTCGAGGGACTCCTTGGCCTTCTCTGCGGCTTCCTTGGTGGCGCCTTCGAGGACGGCCTTGGGAGCGCTGTCGACAACGTCCTTGGCTTCCTTCAGGCCCAGCGAGGTGAGCGCGCGGACTTCCTTGATCACTGCGATCTTCTTCTCGCCGGCAGCCTCGAGGATGACGTCGAAGGACGTCTGCTCCTCTTCGACAGCGTCGGCTCCGCCACCGGCGGGGCCTGCTACTGCAACGGCAGCGGCGGTGACATCGAAGGTCTCCTCGAACAACTTCACGAAGTCCGAGAGTTCGATGATGGACAGTTCCTTGAAAGCCTCAATGAGTTCTTCGTTGGTGAGCTTCGCCATGGGAGGCGTCCTTCCTTTAGTGGTGCACTGCACCGGAGTGTGTGGATCGAAGGGAAACTAGTTCGCTTCGGGTGCTGCGGCTTCCTCGACGGGAGCCTCCGCGGCAGCTTCTGCGGGCGCAGCGGCTTCCTCGGCGACGGGAGCGTCAGCGTCGGCTGCAGCGCCGCTTTCTTCCTCGAGCTTGATGCGCAGTGCATCGACCGTGCGGGCCAGGTAGGACATCGGCGCCTTGAGGACACCTGCCACCCGGGCGAGCTGGAGTTCACGCGACTCGAGGGCCGCCAGGGCGACGACCTCGGTAGCATCGAGGGCCTTGCCCTCGAAGATTCCGGTCTTGATGACGAGCTTCGGGTTGGCTTTCGCGAAATCCGTGAGGCTCTTTGCAGCAGCTACGGCGTCACCCTTGATGAAGGCAATCGCGGTGGGTCCGGACAGCTGGCCCTCGAACGCGTCGATGCCTGCTTCCTTAGCCGCGATGCCCGTCAGGGTGTTCTTGACGACGGAGAACTTGGTGTCCGCGCCAAGGGCACGGCGGAGTTCCTTCAGCTGAGCAACAGTGAGCCCGCGGTATTCGGTCAGGACAGCAGCGGTGGAATCCTTGAAATCGGTAGTGATCTCGTCCACTGCAGAAACCTTTGTTGGCGTTGCCATAACCCTCCTTCCGGGGGAATATGCGCCGGCTTCCCAGCTCCAATAAAAACGCCCCGCGCAGATGCACGGGGCTTTGCTTTCGTGGCACGAGCCAGGAAAGAGGAGCTTCGTTCACCTGCGTAGGCCGTCCCTTACGGGAGCTTTCGGATCCATATCCTTCTTCGCTACCGCACACGGATGCGCTTCGACGAAGTGGAGGTGGACCGACCGACGGTCTTTGGTAGTTAAAGCGTACGTGACAGCAGGAGCCGCACCAAATCGGCCCTAGGCCAGTACCTTCTGCCAGCCTGCGGTGTGGCCGGCGGGACGGAAGCCCAGGGCGATGTTCACGTTCAACATGAACGAGTTCTCCTCCGCGTTCCAGGTGTAGATGCGTTCCGCGGACGGCCATGCGTCGAGCACACGTCCGAGGTTCGCAGCCTTCAGCCACATGCCGAGCCGGTGTCCGCGGTGCTCTTCGAGGACCAGGGTGTCCTCCTGGTACACCACGGCCGGCCAGGAGGCGGACCACTGGAGGATGGTGTGCCCGACCAGTCGGCCGCTCGCCCGGTGCCGTACGGCGCAGACGAGCTTCGAAGCGCCGGCGGCCAGGGACCGGTCCTCCTCCCGCCGGATCCGGTCGGAGTCCCACGCCTCCTCCTCCTGTGCGAATCCGCCGAGGGGAGGATCCGTGCTCATCCTCCGGCGCAGGAGCGAATAGTCGTCGACGAGATCCGCCGGACAGTGGTCGGTCCAGGCCAGGAGCTCGTAGTTCCCCGATCCCACGGCACGCGCCCCGCGTTCCTGCCGCCCCACTCCGTCCAGCACTGCCGGTGCGGGCGTGAGGTGGAGGACACTCAGTCGATCCACCTGTACGAGCTCGAAGCCCGAGCGCAGGGCGAGGACGGCCGACGGCTCGGAGGCAGGGAACGAGCCGGCGCCGGTCGGCGGCACGAGGACCGGGCCGGTCGGCTCCCCGCCCTGCACGGGTGCGTCGCTCCACGCCATGATGACGGTGCGCCCCCTGGACGCCACCTGCCGCTCCGCGAAGGCGAGGAGCGCGGTGGCGATCCCCCTCCGCCGGTGGGAGGGAAGGACCTCGAGCCGCACGGAGACCGTCTGCAGGTTGTCCCGAAGGGGGAACTTCAGCCGGGCGTTCGCCACGATGCGCCCGCCGTCCCGCGCGACGCCCAGGACGAACCCGCGGTCCGCTGTCGCCTGGTCCCGGGCGAACCGCTCGGGCAGGTCCATGCCGTGGTCGTCATGGCCCCACACCCCGCGCTCGACGGCGTCACTCACGCCGGCGCTCTGCGCGAAGTCGTAGGACTCCTCCCCGCAGAGGGACGTGGGAACGTGGAGCAGGCCGATGCTGAAGGTGTCCATGCCCCGAGCTTAGCCTCACTGATTGGCAGACCTCAATCACTGAGGGCCACGGAGCACGAAAAAGCCCCGCAGCAGGCGCTGCGGGGCTTTTCGAAGGTCGACCTAGACGGCGAAGACCTTGGTGACGTTCGGGTCGACGGAGATGCCGGGACCGAAGGTGGTCGAGACCGTCGCCTTCTGGATGTACCGGCCCTTCGAAGCCGAAGGCTTCAGGCGGAGGATCTCCTCGAGTGCGGCAGCGTAGTTCTCGCCCAGCTTCTGCTCGTCGAAGGAAACCTTGCCGATGATGAAGTGGAGGTTCGAGTGCTTGTCGACGCGGAAGTCGATCTTGCCGCCCTTGATGTCGGTGACAGCTTTGGCGACGTCCGCCGTGACCGTTCCGGTCTTCGGGTTCGGCATCAGGTTGCGGGGGCCGAGGATCTTTCCGAGGCGTCCCACCTTGCCCATGAGGTCAGGGGTTGCAACCGCTGCGTCGAAGTCGGTCCAGCCGCCGGAGACCTTCTCGATCATGTCGTCGGAACCGACGAAGTCGGCGCCGGCAGCGATGGCTGCCTCTGCCTTCTCGCCCGTTGCGAACACCAGGACGCGGGCGGTCTTGCCCGTGCCGTGGGGGAGGTTCACGGTGCCGCGGACCATCTGGTCCGCCTTGCGGGGGTCCACTCCGAGACGGAAGGACACCTCGACCGTGGCGTCGAACGTCGACGGGTTGGTCTCCTTGGCGAGGACTACCGCTTCGAAGGGGGCGTACTGCTTGTCCGCCTCGATCTTCGCGGCAGCTCCCCTATATGCTTTGCTGCGCTGTGCCATCTGCTTGTTCTCCTTATGCAGTCGTGGTCGTCGGACCGCGCTGGGCCCTGCCACTCACGAGCGTTCCGCACTGGGCGGCGCCGTCGTGCTGTGAATTGGTGGTGTGCCTTCTACGGCGATGCCGTATGGGGCGGGTGGTGGGGGCTGTCAGCCCTCGACCGTGATGCCCATCGAGCGGGCGGTGCCGGCGATGATCTTCGCGGCAGCCTGGACGTCATTGGCGTTGAGGTCTTCCATCTTCATGGTGGCGATCTCTTCGACCTGGGCGTTCGTCAGCTTCGCGACCTTGACGGTGTGCGGGGTACCGGATCCCTTGGCGACGCCGGCTGCCTTCTTGATCAGCTCGGCTGCGGGCGGGGTCTTGGTGATGAAGGTGAACGAGCGGTCCTCGTACACCGTGATCTCCACGGGGATGACGTTTCCGCGCTGGGACTCCGTGGCGGCGTTGTATGCCTTGCAGAATTCCATGATGTTGACACCGTGCTGGCCAAGCGCGGGACCGATGGGAGGAGCCGGGTTGGCGGCGCCTGCATTGATCTGCAGCTTGATGAGGCCGGTGACCTTTTTCTTGGGGGCCATGAAAGGGTCCTTCTCTTGCATTGCGTTCCCGCGGGACAGGAGCGTCCTGCGGGGTGGTGGCCATCATGGCGTGATGGCCTGACGACGACCCCGGCGAAGCACGCCGGGAGGCGTCGAAGCTTTACTGGATCTTGGTGACCTGGCTGTACGAGAGGGTGACCGGAGTCTCGCGCTCGAAGATCGACACGAGCACGACGAGCTGCTGCGACTCGTGCTTGATCTCGGAGATCGATGCCGGGAGGGTCTCGAAGGGCCCTTCGTTGACGGTGACCGACTCGCCGATCTCGAAATTGACCGTGGCGGGGGTGAACTGCGGCTGGATGGGCTTGCCCGACGCGGCGTCCGTGTGCACGATGGTGTGCTCCAGCATCGAGAACACCTCGGACAGGCTCAGCGGCACCGGGTTGTGGGCGTTGCCCACGAAGCCCGTGACGCCGGGGGTGTGGCGGACCGCACCCCAGGACTCATCGCTGAGTTCCATGCGGACGAGCACGTAGCCGGGGATGCGGACGCGGTTGACGATCTTACGCGTCGTGTTCTTGATCTCCACAACCTCTTCCATCGGCACCTGGATCTCGAAGATGTAATCTTCCATGTCCAGCGTCTGGATGCGGGTCTCGAGGTTGGCCTTCACGCGGTTCTCGTAGCCTGCGTAGGAGTGGATGACATACCAGTCACCCTCCTGACGGCGGAGCCTTGCCTTGAACGCCTCGACAGGGTCCTCCGCGGGAGCTTCCTCGCCGTCCGCTGCATCGGTACCGTCGGTCGCATCGACCTCGTCGGACCCGGATGCAGCAGCTTCATCGACGGCGTCCGTGGCGGTGGCCTCGATCTCGTCGGTTGCGGCGTCGTCGGCGTCGGCGTCGTCTGCGAGGAGTCCGTCCTCGCCCGCGACGTCGGTATCGGCGGGGTACGTGTCGGAACCGTCAGCAGGCACGTCGAGGTCGGAGGCTTCTACCTCAGCCTCCGTCCCGTACTCCTCGTTCTCCAGACCATCTTCGGGAGTGATCTGCCGTTCGAGTTCTTGCTCGGACACCTAGCCGCCTGCTTTCTGACATTTTTCACAAGGTCTTGCTTGCCTGTACTGAACCCGACACCTCGACAGCGGAGCCGGACCGTGAATTCCTGCGGGACCAGGGTCAGCTGTCGCCGAAGACCCATACCGCGCCGGCCCCGAACAGGAGGTCCAGGGCGGTCACGAGGAGCATCATGATGACCACGAAGATGAGGACGGTGATGGTGAATCGAACCAGTTCCCGACGGGTGGGCGTGACGACCTTCCCCAGCTCCGCGAAGACCTGGCGGATGAACAGCATGATGCGTCCGAAGAGCCCGCGTCGGGGAGCCTTGTTCTCGGGCGGGCTTCCCTTGGAGCTGCTCGCAGCCGTATCGGTCACCGTCAACCTCATCAATCTCTGTGGTGTCCCAGCCGGACCACCAGTGGCGCCCCCAGCTGATCATGTTTACCGCCGCGCGGGGCCTGTGCCTGCGCCGGGGCTTCGTGATCTTCTTCTGCCGTGCTTTCGCCATACATCCGCGAAGGCCACGCGCAGGGCAGACAGGACTCGAACCTGCAACCTGCGGTTTTGGAGACCGCTGCGCTACCAATTGCGCCACTACCCTTTGGTTTTGAACCACTACTGCATCCACTCCGGCCGACCCGGGGAGGGCACGAACCATCATGGTGTTTCAACACCGAGAAATAAGTCTACGCAATGACCGCCGGAACGTCGAACCGGACGACGGGCGGCGAACCGTGGGCGGGTCGTCCTCCTGGCCCTTCCGGTGCAGCATCCCGTTCCGTGACGCCGCCGTCGTTCCGTGATTCGGGTCCGGATGGGAGCCACGGCCTAAGCTGGGAGCAGCCACAGAACCTCACGGAACGGGACCCGATGAACGCGACGACCGACGACTCCATCCGCGCAGCACTCCCCCGGATCTCCCGGCGGATCGACTCGATCGCGGAATCGGCGACGCTGGCCGTCGACGCCAAGGCGAAGGCCCTGAAGGCCGCCGGACGGCCCGTCATCGGGTTCGGCGCCGGCGAGCCTGACTTCCCGACGCCGGACTACATCGTCGAGGCGGCGATCGCCGCGGCGCGCCAGCCGAAGTTCCACCGCTACTCTCCCGCCGGTGGGCTGCCCGACCTTAAGCAGGCGATCGCGGAGAAGACGCTGCGCGATTCCGGTTACACCGTGGACCCGGCGCAGGTGCTCGTGACCAACGGAGGCAAGCAGGCCGTATACGAGTCCTTCGCGGCGCTCCTCGATCCGGGGGACGAGGTTCTCGTCCCGACGCCGTTCTGGACCACCTACCCCGAGGCCATCCGTCTCGCCGGCGGCGTGCCCGTCGAGGTCTTCGCCGGCCCTGAGCAGGGCTACCTCGTCACCCTCGATCAGCTCGAAGCTGCGCTGACCCCCCGCACCAAGGTGCTGCTGTTCGTGTCGCCCTCGAACCCGACGGGCGCGGTGTACGGGGCCGATGCTGTGCGCGCGATCGGGGAATGGGCTGCGGCGCGCGGGTTGTGGGTCGTGACGGACGAGATCTACGAGCACCTGACGTACGACGGCGTGCCGTTCACCTCCATCGCGACGGCGGCGCCCTCACTCGGGGACAAGGTGGTCATCCTCAACGGTGTCGCGAAGACCTACGCGATGACCGGATGGCGCGTGGGCTGGATGATCGGCCCGAAGGACCTCGTGAAGGCTGCGACGAACCTGCAGTCCCACGCGACGTCGAACGTGTCCAACGTGCCGCAGATGGCCGCCCTGGCAGCCGTCTCCGGTCCGCTGACGGCTGTCAACGAGATGAAGGTCGCCTTCGATCGCCGGCGTCGAGCGATGGTGACCGCGCTGAACGAGATCGGCGGCGTCGAATGCCCCACCCCCCATGGCGCCTTCTACGCCTACGCCGACGTGCGCGCCCTGCTCGGCCGGACATTCGGGGGCGTCACGCCAACAACCTCCGCGGAACTCGCGACGCTGATCCTCGAGAAGGTCGAGGTCGCCGTCGTTCCCGGTGAGGCCTTCGGTCCCAGCGGCTACCTGCGGCTCTCCTACGCGCTCGGCGACGAGGACCTCGCCGTCGGTGTGGGACGCCTGCAGGAGTTCCTCGCCTCCCCGCGGTAGACCTGCACGCCTGCCCGCGGCGTCAGAGGAGTTTGCGCTCCGTCGCCCAGCGGGTGAGTTCGTGGCGCGAGGACAGCTGCAGCTTCCGAAGCACCGCTGACACGTGCGTCTCGATGGTCTTCACGGAGATGAAGAGCTCCTTCGCCGTCTCCTTGTAGCTGTACCCGCGTGCGATCAGGCGCATGACCTCCAGCTCGCGTGCCGAGAGGCGGTCGAGCTCGTCATCGACCGCGACCGCGGCGGTTCCGAAGGCGTCGAGGACGAATCCGGCGAGACGCGGGGAGAAGACGGCGTCACCGGATGCGATGCGTCGGACGGCGTCCGTGATCTCGGGGCCGGAGATGGTCTTGGTGACATAGCCGCGCGCTCCTGCTCGAATGACGGCGACGACGTCCTCGGCCGAGTCGGAGACGCTCAGTGCCAGGAAGCGGGACCGTGTCCCGCGCCGTGCGCAGCGGTGGATGACCTCGGCTCCGCCGCCACCCAGGCCTCCGGGCAGGTGAACGTCGAGGAGGACCACGTCGGGCTCCGTCGCACCGATGATCGTCTCCGCCTCCTCGACCGTTGCGGCCTCGCCGAGCACGCGGATGACGGGTCCGAGCGCCGCCCTGAGGCCGGAGCGGAAGATGCCGTGGTCGTCGACGATCACCACGGATACCGTCGTCGGCGCCGCCCCGTCCTGCGCTACGGTCTCGCTGTCCACGTGCGTCCTTCTTCCTGGCCTTTCGGCCCCTGTGCCGGTCGTGCTTCCCCCGCGTCCCGCGGCTGGGCGTCGTCGCGCCTGTCTACCGCCAGCCTAGACAGGGCTCTCGGTGGTCCTCGGCAGCCGGAGCCGGACCTCGGTGCCGTCGCCGTCGCTGCGCAGCTCCGACGAACCGCCGTGGCGCAGCATCCTGCTGTGGATCGACTCGCGGATGCCGGCACGGTCCGCCGGCACCGCGGCGGGGTCGAATCCGCTGCCCCTGTCCCGGACGAACACCTCGACGGTGTCCGGGCCGGCTTCGAGGTAGACCGAGACGGCGACCCCGGCGTGCTTGGCCGCGTTGAGCATCGCCTCCCGGGCCGCCTGCGCCAGCGCGTCCTCCGCGGGCCCCAGGACGGCGTCCCCCACGGCGACGACGGCGACCGGGTGTCCGTAGAGGTCCTCGATCTCGCCCGCCATGACCCGCAGCCGCTCGGCGAGGCTACCGGGATCCCGACCCGGATCGGCGAAGAGCCACTGGCGGAGCTCGCGCTCCTGCGCCCGCGCCAGGCGCAGGACATCGGTCTCGGAGTCCGCCCTGTTCTGGATGAGGGCGAGGGTCTGCAGGACGGAGTCGTGCAGGTGCGCTGCGATTTCCGCGCGCTCCGTCTCCCTCACCCGTGCCGCCCGCTCCGTCTCGAGGTCGCGCCAGAATTTCAGTCCCCACGGCGCCAGGACCAGTCCGACGCCGGCGAGCACGGCGAGGACGGCGACCAGTGTCGCCATGGTGAGGGTCCAGGAGCCGTTGCTGGACAGGGCCACGAGGACGCCGGTGACGACCAGGACGATCCCGGCGACCAGGCGCAGTGTCCCGCCCGCCCGTCCGGCGCCCGCGCGGTTCATCATCCTGGCGCGGCGCACCTCGTCGAGCTGGGACCAGGCGAGCGCGGCGCCCGCCACCACGACGGCGATCGGGACGAAGAAGCCCCAGTCGAGCTGCACTCCCAGCAGTTGCACCACGAGCACAGCAGCCGCGAGCAGGAGCGCTGTACCGACGAGGACCTCGCGCCGCCCGGCCCGCAGCGTCCGTTCCCGCCACGTGTCGGCGTCGAGCGGGCCGACGGGATCCGAATGGAGCCGATCACCGAGGATCCGGGCAGTCTGCCCCGATGCACCGGCCGGTGCGCCGTCGGGCAGGGTGCCTGTCCCGACGCCGTGCATGAACGCTGCGGGTCCGGTCTGCCGCCCTGCCTCTGCGGCGCGGTCAGCCGCGGTAGGCACGAAGATCCACAGCCAGGCGTACAGCAGGATGCCCGCACCGGAGGCAAGGGTGAGCACCGCCATCCCGATCCGCACCCAGGATCGCTTGATACCCAGGTGGACTGCCAGCCCCGCGCAGACGCCGGCGATCACGCCGTCGGAACTACGCAGCAGGGGTGGTCTCATACCCTCATCAAAACACGCTGTCGCTTGTCAGGGGACGCTCCCGGAGAAGAATCAGGGAGCACTCAGGGTTCAGTCAGGGTAGGCCCCGATGGTTCCCCGCGGGCATCGGCGGAAGGATGGAGGCATGAACCCAGCATCAACCCCAGGCGGGCCGTCCTGGCAGCATGAACCGGCCGCACCGACGACGACGGAACGTGTCGTCTCCTCCCCGTTCTTCCGATGGATCCGGGGGCTCGACATCACCAGGGCGCCCGACCGCTGGGTCGGCGGAGTCGCCGGTGGCATTGCCGGCCGCACGGGCCTGGACCTGGCCCTTGTCCGCGGGCTCATCGTGATCCTCTCGGTGTTCGGCGGCATCGGGGTGCTGCTCTACGGTCTGGCATGGGCCCTGCTGCCCGAGCCGGACGGCCGCATCCACGTCGAACAGGCCGGGCGCGGATCCTGGACCTCCGGCCTGACCGGCGCAGCCGCCCTGGTGGCGATCGGGCTATGGCGTCCGAACCTCCCCCTTTTCGGTGACGGCGGGAGCGGCGGGCTGCTGTGGGCGCTGTTCTGGATCGGAGCGGTGGTCCTCTTCGTCTACTGGATCGTCAACCGCTCCAGCGGCGGCCGGGGCCTGCCCGGTACGTCCGGTGGGGGGCAGGATCCGCGAGGCCCCCAGAACTTCGGTGACCAGCCTGCTGCCGGTTCGGCGCAGCCCTTCGGGCCGGTCCCCTACAGCCCTGATCCGTCGTCGGCGGAAGGCCCGCCAGGGAACGACGCCGAGCCTGAAGCGGAGCACCCGAACGTCAACAGAACGGTGCCACTGCCCTATCAGCCCGATCTGAACACCCGGTCCATCACCGGGACGTACAACCCGCCCTATTCATCCGACCAGGCACTGTGGTCCGGCTCCACCCCCTACTCCGCCTTTCCCTCGGCCCCGGCTTCCTATCCCACATCGGACGCAGCCGCTCACCGGCAGTCCCCCGCGCGCCACCGCCCTCTCCGGCCGTCGGGGTCCGCGACGGCGCTCCTGATCGGCGGAGCGATCGTCACAGCATCGGCACTCCTCGTGGTCGACTACCTCGGCATCCTCGACCTCGCCAACCCCGCCGTCGTGGCCTTCGCAGCAGCCGCGATAGTTCTCGCCCTCGGCGTTCTCGCCCTCGGAGCCCGCGGGCGGACGTCCGGGCTCGTCGGCTTGACCGGAGCGCTGGCACTTGTCGCCGCCCTCGTCGCCTCGTTCACCGTCGTCGGCGGGACCTGGATCGTGGTGCAGGACAGCCGAACGACCCCGACCTCCCTCCGGGCCGCCGCCGGCGGCTACAGCGTCATGGCCGCCCAGAGCACGATCGACCTGGCGGACCTGCCCACCCCGACCCGGGACGTCGTCGTACCGGTGAACGTGCTCGTCAGTGACGTCACGGTGATCGTGCCGGACGACCTGCCGGTCGAGGTACGGACACGGATGGCGCTCGGCAACGCGGATGCGCGCGGCACAGCCAGCGGCCTCGATACGCCGTCGCCCGAGTTCCAGAGCAGCGGCGGAGTCCTGCAGCTGAGCAACGGCGACCTGAACCCCGATACCACCGGGCCCGCTCTCGTCCTCGATGTGAGGGGTGCCCTCAGTGACGTCACCATCGTGACAGCGGCCGGTTCCGACAGTTCCTTTCCACCCGATGCCAGCACCTTGACACCTACGGGAGACACCCCATGAGCACCTCCGTCACCGCTCGTCCGCGCCGCGCCCGCGTCGTCACCATCGTCTGGGGCGCCGTCATCCTCTCGATCGCCGCGCTCCTGCTCGTCAGTCAGTTCGTCACACTGTCGATAGATCCCGTGGTGGTGGCCCTCGGGCTACTGATCGGTGTCGGGCTGTCGCTGGTCGCAGGAGGCCTCCTGTCGCTCAGGGGGCGCCCGGAGCGCACCGACCAGGACGACACCGGGCTCATGGCGACCGACGACCGGCGCATCGACCCGGAGGCACCCGGCGCAAGGACACAGGACACCCCCGCATACTGAACGCTCAGCACGTAGCAGCGCACACCCCGATCCGGAACTCCCGAAAGGCACATCATGCAGTCCTTCTACAGCATCCTCCGCTCCTCCCCCGTCAAGCGCGCTCCCGGCGGCATCCTGGGCGGCATCGCGTCGGGCATTGCACGGCAGTACGGCTGGCGCGTGAGCTACGTGCGCATCGTGATGCTGCTGAGCTTCCTCCTTCCCTTCATCGGGCTTCCGCTCTACGCCGTGCTGTGGCTCCTGCTGCCCAAGACCGACGGCAGTATCGCCCTGGAGCAGCTCCTCACCGGTCCTCGGCAGCGCTAGTCGAACGGCTTCGCAGCACGGGACCTCCGCTCAGCCGGCGGAGGTCCCGTGCTGGTGCGTGACCTGCAAGGATGGATACTGTGCCGAAGACCACCACCATCCGCAGCTTCCCCCGCCTGCTCACCGCCTCCTGTGCCTTCCTCTTCATCTCCGGGTACTTCGTCGTGCGGTTCCCCGACGTCGGAGGGGCGAGCTATGCGTCCTACGGCTTCAACCTCCTCATCGCGCTACCCGCGTTCATCGCGCTCGTGCGACAGTTCGGCGCTGCCCGTGGTGCGGTGACGCTCGTCGCGGTCTCCGTCTTCGGCTACCTGATCGAGGGTTTCGGCGTCGCCACGGGCGTGCCGTACGGGGAGTTCCACTACGGGGATGCGATGGGCCCGACCATCCTCGACCTCGTCCCCTACCTGCTGCCCCTGTCATACGTACCGCTCGTGATCGGCGCTGTCGCGACGGTTTCGGGGACTGGCACGGCCCTGCGGAGGATCGTGCTCGGAGGTCTCCTGCTGGTCGTAATTGACGGCGTCCTGGATCCGGGCGCGGTGGCGCTCGGCTTCTGGATTTGGCCCGGCGGGGGCCCGTACTACGGCGTACCGCTGTCGAACTACGGCGGCTGGCTCATCTCCGGGCTCATCGCCTCGGCGCTCGTCACGCTCATCGGCGGGCGTCGGCTCACCGATCAGCCGCTGCGCCCGGGCCTGCTCGACAGCCTGCTCGTGTCGATGTTCCTCTGGCTGGGCGTCTGCATCTTCTCGGGACTCGTGTTCCCCGCGGTGCTCGCCGCGGGCCTGATCGTTCTGCTGGTGCGGCGGCGGATCCAGCTCGCACGGACGGCGCTGGTGCCCTCGAACCCGGGCGGGTCCCTCGACGCCGCAGCCCGCCGCTGACCCCTGGGTCGACGCCGGCTCCTGCAACCCGACGCCGACCCGGGAGAACGCCGCTGACACCGGGGACCCGTCGCTTCCCGGACGCCCGGGACCGTCAGGCCGGAACCGGCCCCAACCGTGCCAGGAGCTTCTGCGTCGACATCATCGCGCCGCCCAGCACAGCCGGAAGGCCGCCGCCCGGGTGCACCGAGGCCCCTACGCGCCACAGCCACGGGCGCAGCGGATCCGAGTACGGCGGGACGTGGAACGGACCGCTCATCCACGTCGGATGCACGGCGCCGTAGAGGGCTCCACCCGCGGATCCGCGCTCGCCGAAGTAGCCCGGATCCAGGATCTCGTAGCCCTCGAAGTACTCCTCGACAGGTTGTGGCAGGCCGAGCACGCGCGTGGTCCGGTCGAGCTCCCGCCGCACGAACGGGTCCTCGAGGGAGTAGGTCTTCCCGTTGGCCGGCGCGGTGAGGAGCAGGGCGAGGGTTGCCGACGCGTTCGGATACACGCCGTGGGCCGGGTAGTAGTTGGCGAACGCCATGGTCTGCTCGGGCTCGTCACCGGCCTCGAGGCTGGCGTACAGCGCGGCGGGGCGGTCCGGCATGATCACGCCGTGGCGGGCGGTGCCCGCGGGCAGGGGGCGCGAGAGAACGGCATAGATCCCGACGGCGGAGCAGGTGAGCTTCCGCGGCTTCCTCGCGGCCCGGCCGCCCAGTAGCCCAGCCAGACGGTGCGCATCGAGGCCGCTGACGACGGCGTCGGCCGGATAGGTGCCCTCGGACGTGATCACGCGCCGTCGTCCGATCCTCCGCACAGGGTCGCCCGTGCGGATCTCCACGCCCGCGCGGACGGCGAGTCGCTCGAGAGCGAGGACCAACTCGTAGACGCCGCCCTCGGGAATCCACACGCCGTCCTGCGCCATGATCGCCGGCATGCTGGCGTAGAGGGCCGGGGTGCGCGTAGGACTCACGCCGGCATTGAGCGTGTGGATCGCGATGACCTCGCGCAACCCGTCGGGCAGCCAGGTGAGGCTGTCGAGGTAGCTGCGCGTGGTGAGCCGTCGGCCATACAGGCTGCCGAGCTTCGCCAGGGCGGGGTACGACGCCTTCTCGAGCGGACCCGTGGTCAGCAGCCGCGAGACGTCCCCGCCGAGCAGACCGTGCTCCGACGCGAACCGCTCCCACGCCGTGTGCCAGGGATGGCCCTCGGGCACCGGCAGCGCACACTCCCCGCCTCGGTAGTAGTACGTGCCGACCTCGGGAAGGCGCGCGAGCCGGAGATCCGCGACCTCGGCAGCGCGTACCTGGTCGGAGGGTCCGACGGCGTCGAGGAGATCGAGCAGCTGCTGCCACACCGAGGGGAAGGTGAAGAGCGATGGCCCGGTGTCCATGCGCTGCCCGGCGACCTCGACTCGGCGGCTCTTGCCGCCCACGTGGTCCGACGCCTCTAGGAGCGTGACGCTGTGCCCCGCGCGGCCGAGCAGCGCGGCGGCCGCGAGACCGCCGATACCGGCGCCGACGACGACCACACGGCTCATCGGTACAGGCCCAGCGTGAGTGCGACGACGAGCTGGACGCCCGCGACCGTCCCGGCGACATACGGGAAGGCGATCGAGTAGCGATACAGGCGGTGGCCCGTCTCCGGACGCGGATCCCGATAGAGACACCACAGCAGCCAGCCTGCGATCAGGGCGTTCACGACGGCGACGGGGATGTTGACGACGGCGAAGCACACGGTGGACACGGCCCACCAGGCACCGCTCCACGCGACGACGCCGCGCGCGCCGAGCCGAACCGCCGTCGTCGTGATCCCTACCGCCCTGTCCTCGTCGATGTCCTGGACGGCGTCGTAGGTATGCTTGGCCGCGCTCCAGGCCATGAGGCCGATCGCTGCAGCCCATACCGGCTCGTCACCGAGGGCGTAGGGCACGAGGACGAGCGGGAAGGCGTAGGCCGCGTTGCTGATCGAATCGAGGTAGGCGCGCGCCTTGAAGCGCAACGGCGGTGCGGAGTAGAAGACGAAGACGAGCGCGTAGGCGGCGATCCACGCCAGCGCCACGGGGGGCAGCGTCCCTGCGAACCAGGCGAGGAACGGGACGTTCGTGACGAGGACGGCGAGCCAGATGGAGCGCACCTCGGAGGCCCTGATCCGCGCGCCCTCGAGCGATCCCTTGCGGGGATTCAGTGCATCGGTGTCCTGGTCGAAGATGTCGTTCACGCCGTAGATGAGCAGGTTGAACGGCAGCGTGAGCCACACCAGGAGCGCCAGGGCCTCCCACTGCCAGAACGTGCCGGTGAGCCACATGCCGACGACGCCGGTGCCCAGGGTGTTGATCCAGAGGACCGGCCTGGAGATGGAGACCATGCGAAGCGCCGCTGGCGCAAAACCTGCCTGGGGCACTGCGGGTGTCCTCCTCGGACCTGCTGGGAACACACCGTCGGGGCTGGAGCCCGCGTGCGCCGGATGGTTCCAGCCTACGTGCTCCCCTGCCTGCGATCCCTCCGGCCCGAGGCGATCGGTCCGCGAATGTGACGTAGTCGGGGTCGTCGGCGCGGGTGTGTCTAGAATCATAGGCGGGCCCGACGGTGTGCTCGCGATGCACCATCCACCCCCTCGTCGAAGGAACCCAAGGCCACATGAGAATCGGAATCCTCACCAGCGGCGGCGACTGCCCCGGGCTGAACGCCGTCATTCGCGGCGCCGTCCTCAAGGGCATCAAGACGCACGACCAGGAGTTCGTCGGATTCCGTGACGGCTGGCGCGGCGTCGTCGAGGGGAACATCATCGACCTCCAGCGGCACGCGGTGCGGGGGATCTCGAAGCAGGGCGGCACCATCCTCGGAACCTCCCGTACCAACCCCTTCGAGGGCAAGGGCGGCGCGGAAGCGATCAGGGAGAACCTGGAACGCCTCGGCATCGACGCGATGATCGCGATCGGCGGCGAGGGCACCCTGGCCGCGGCGAAGCGACTGACGGACCTCGGCCTCAAGATCGTCGGCGTGCCCAAGACCGTCGACAACGACCTCGACGCCACCGACTACACCTTCGGCTTCGATACCGCCGTGCAGATCGCCACGGAGGCCATCGACCGCCTGCGCACCACCGGCGAGTCGCACAGCCGCTGCATGATCGCCGAGGTCATGGGACGTCACGTCGGCTGGATAGCTCTCCATGCGGGCATGGCCTCCGGCGCCCACGCCATCCTCATCCCCGAGCAGCAGACCAGCATCGAGCAGATCGCCGAGTGGGTCGCCTCCACCAATGCCCGCGGCCGCGCGCCCCTCGTCGTCGTCGCCGAGGGATTCGTTCCGTCGCACATGGAGCAGGCGCACTCCGAACGCGGTCTCGACACCTTCGGTCGCCCGCGCCTCGGCGGTATCGCGGACCAGCTTGCACCGGAACTCGAGGCCCGGACGGGCATCGAGACCCGCGCCACGATCCTCGGCCACATCCAGCGCGGCGGCGTCCCGACCTCCTTCGACCGCGTGCTCGCCACGCGCCTCGGCATGGCCGCAGTGGACTCCGTCGCGGACGAACTCTGGGGCACCATGGTCTCCCTCAAGGGCACGGAGATCGCCCACGTGGGCTTCGAGGCGGCGCTGGGCAACCTCAAGCGGGTCCCGCAGCACCGCTACGACGAAGCCGCCATCCTCTTCGGCTGAGCACGTGGAACTCGACCCGGGCACCATCTCGATCATCCAGCTCGCCTGGTCCCGGCTACTCGGGCTCGACGACGAGGCGCTGGCCGATGACGGTACCGACCGCGTGTACAGCGTGGACGACGACGCGGGTGTCCTGACCTTCGTGACCCTCTTCGGGCGGGAGATCCTCAAGGGCCCCCGGTGGGCGGTCGACGCCGGCAGGTCCATGTCGGGGCTGGATCTCCGCAGTGAGTCGACGCTGCTCACGATGAGCCGCGACCGCGGCGGTCGGGGCCTCGGTGAGGCACAGCTCTTCTTCTGCGACGCCCTGCCCCTGTTCGACGGCCCGCCCGCCGTCGTCTCCAGCGAGGCGGCGCTCGTCCGCGAGCTCGAGCGGAGGTGCCCGCCCGACGACGTCGGCGAAGCGGGCCTCAGCGATGTGCAGCATTCGTTCGTCCTGGTGGCCGATGAGGGCGGTGACGGACCCGACGCAGGTCAGCCGATCCCGCTGGCCGGCGCCGGGTACGACATCTGGGAGGGCATCCTGGCGCACATCGCCGTCATCACTCCGCCCGACCAACGCCGGAAGGGCTACGCGCAGCGCGTTGCCGCCGTCGCGATCGAGGAGGCGATGGGGGCCGGACTCGTGCCCCAGTGGCGGGCCCGCACGGACAACACCGCCTCGCAGCGCACGGCACGGCGGGCAGGGTTCGCCTTCGCGGGGACGCAGACGTCAGTGGTCCTCGACCGGACCTAGCCTGCTCTGCCGCCGATGTCCTCATTCGGGCGCACCCCGCCGCAGACGACCCACACCGGCACGAGCGGGTCAGGCTGCCCGTTACCGGGCGAACAGCTCCGTCAGTTCGGTCCGGCCGAACATCTCTGCCGCGGCCCGGGCCGACGGCGCTCCGGCGTCGGGGTCCGCTCCGGCATCGACGAGGAGGCGCGCCACCTCTGTATGGCCCTTGAAGACTGCACCCGCCAGGGGGGTCTGGCCGCGGTCGTTGGCCTGGTCGGCGTCGGCGCCCCGGGCGAGCAGGTCCCGGACGATCGCGGGATGGCCGCTGTATGCCGCGAGCATCAGCAGGCTGTCCCCGGCCGTGTTGGTCAGGGTGAAGGGCACGCCGGCGTCGAGGTATCGCGTGAGCGTGGCCGTGTCGCCCTGCCGCGCGGCGTCGAACAATGCATGCGCCAGGGCTATCGCTGCAGCGGCGCCGTCGGTATCTGTGGTCATCGCGGTCCCCGCAGGAAGCCCGTCGCCCGTCCGACCACCTGACCGGCATCGGGCGCCACGATGACCTCCTGGCCCGCGGCGTACATCTCCTCGCCGTCCTGCACCAGCAGATCCGCCGTGGCGTCGACAGAGCGCTTGAGGACCGCCAGGGCGATGGGCCCCATCTCGTAGTGGTGGCCGACGGAGGTGACCCTCCCGACGGTGCGGCCTTCGCTGAGGACCGGGCTGCCCATGGCGGGGAGCGTGTGCTGGCTTCCGTCGAGATGCAGGAAGGTGAGGCGGCGGGGCGGATGCCCGAGGTTGTGGACCCGGGCGACGGTCTCCTGCCCCTTGTAGCATCCCTTCGCGAGGTGCACGGCCGTGCGCATGAGGTCCAGTTCGTGGGGGATGGTCTTCTCGTCGGTCTCGAACCCTGCCCGGGGCCGCCAGGCGGCGATGCGCAGGGCCTCGGCAGCCAGGGAGCCGGCGAGGGCCAGGCCCGTTCCGGTCACGACGGCGTCGAGCGCGTCGCGGGGCACGAGGTATTCGAACCAGGGGCGTTCACGCCCTGGGTGCTCACCGTCGCCGATGGTGGAGTAGGCATAGCCACCGACGCCGATGGCCGGCCACGGATCCTCCCAGGCGATGACGTCGTCGCCGAGCTCGGGCAGCGCCCGCGTGGCGCCGAGGACGGCCCAGGCTTCCGTGGCGTCGGTGACCTCGACCCGCAGCATGAACTTCATACGGTCGAGCCACGCGGCGAGGGGCGCGGCCTCCCCGCCCTCCGTGATGAGCCAGGCCGTAGCACCGTCGTCGACGAGGTGGATCGAGAATTCGATCCGTCCCTGCACGGTGAGGAGGAGGGTCTCGGAACTCTGCCCGGGCCGGAGGCCGAGGAGCAACTGGGACGACAGCGTGTTGAGCCAGCTCAGGCGGTCGGGGCCGGAGACCGTCACCACTCCCCGGTTGGAGAGGTCGACGACGGCGTGTCCGTCCATGAGCAGCCTCTGCTCGCGGAAGGGATCACCGTAGTGGGAGGCCACCTGTGCATCGGCTCCCCCGCCCTCGACGGCGCCGGGACGATCAAGGAGTGGGCTGGGAGTGGTCATGACGGTATAACGCCTCTCGGGCAGGACTATTCCTCCCCCGCGCGGAGCAGGGCCAGGCCCGGGGACGGAGCTGGTCAGGAGGTTTTTCGAAGGATGGCGGAGGCATGTGCCCCGAGCGCATTGCCGTCCGCGGCGACGTCCCAGCGCCAGTAGAGGTTCCCCTCGACCAGGCCGAACAGACGGGTGGCGGCCGTGTACTCCTTGGAGTGCTGTCCGCGCATCACGAGGTCCGTGCTCAGCTGGATCTGCGGGCCCTTGATGCTCCCGTAGTACAGCTCGGCGATGCCACCGGGGTGGACGATCGTGGCCGTGATGTCGAAGCCGCCGGCCTCGTTTCGGAACTGCTCCACCTCGTCGGCGGTCTTCAGTGCGGGCACGATGTCGGCCGGGTTGAGGCCGGGACCCACGTCGGAGTCGTTGAGCTTGCGCTCCAGCGACCAGAACCCGGTCTCGACGGACAATGGACGCAGCTGTGCGCCCTGCTCGTCGATGAGCCAGGACTCCGCGCTGTACTGGAGGTACGGGAGGCCGTTCTGCGAGAAGACGACGCGCTGGGAGAAGCGCTCCGACTCGGCGGTCCCCTCGCCGAGCATCCCCGTACCCTCCCAGGTTCCGAGGAGCCACGACAGCGGGACGAGCTCGGGCGTCAGGTCGGTGGGCAGATCAATCGACATGGGGACTCCGTGTCAGTCGGCTACTTCTGGCCCTTGTACAGGCGCGTGATCACGAGGGCTGCGAACCCCGCCATGCCGAGACCGGCGAGGACCAGCAGCGAGATGAAGAAGATTTCAAGAGCGAGGATGGACATGATTCCATCCTAGCGCGAGCGATGCACAGCACGGGACGGCGCTGGGGCCTCCTGCGCGGCCTTGCTCAGGAGAGGAAGAGCTTGTCGAGGAAGTAGACGATGGCGCCGATCGCAAGCACGGGCGTGGTGCCGGCCGCGAGGGCCGCGAGTGCGTCGAGGGGCGCCTCACGCGCGACGAGGAGCCGCCGTGTCCCTGCCATGACGGCACCGCACGCAACGCCGACGACGGCGGCGGCGACAGCAGGGACGTCGGTGAACAGGAGTGCCCCGAGAGGGCCCGCGAGCGCGGCGAGCGCTACGGCGGCGGGCGCGACGAGCCGGTCCGGGAGGGGCAGGAGGCATACGGCGATCGCCACGGCGACGCTGATGCCGGTCACGAGCAGCACACCGGAGTCCGTGGCATTGACGGCGAGCCGGTCCGCGGCCACCCAGCCCGATCCCATGCCGATGACGAGGACCCCCGTGCTGGCACCCAGGGTGGATTCGAGCCGGTGGATCTGACCGGTCCCGCGGATGAGCTGGATCATGAAGATGGCCCCCACGCCGAGAGCCACCGATGCCGGGAACCAGGCCAGGAAGGACGGGCCGGGAAGGGACGCCGTCAGGACGACGGCGAGCAGGGCGCTCAGCCCGATGGCAGCGGACTGGCTCTTCTTCGCGGGTACCCGAAGGATGTACGGCCACCCGATGGCGGCCAGGACGGCCACCACGCCGGTGGCGATCGCAACCGCCTGGAGGGAGATGTACGAGGACCCCACGATCGCCCCTGCCGCCATCACGGCGGCCCCGGCCGCAGCGGCCACACTCGTCCTCTTCATCCCAGCAATACTGCCCTACCGGCTTCGCCGGTGGGAAAAGGCACACGCGCCGGAGGGTCGCGTGCGTGCGGTCCGTCACAGCCCTGCGGCTATACTTGACCAAATCTCTACCGCCCTCGCCTCCCTGTCCAGGGCAGCAAAGGGCCCCGTTGCCCGATGATGCGCATTCCCGACCCGTGGAGGAAACATGCCGCACATCCTGATGCTCACCAACACCACCGGCTCGTCCGTCGAGATCCTGCCGGCCCTCGAGCTGCTCAATCACAAGGTGCATATCCTCGCCGCCGAGCCCACCGCGCTCCTCGAGACGGAACCGTGCGACGTCGTCCTCGTGGACGCCCGCAAGGATCTGGTCGGTGCCCGTTCGCTCACCCAGCTCCTGAAGGCCACCGGGCTCAGCGCGCCGCTCGTCCTGGTCCTCACCGAGGGCGGGATGGCGGCGGTCGCGGCGAACTGGTTGGCGGACGACGTCGTCCTCGATTCTGCAGGACCGGCAGAGGTCGAGGCGCGCCTGCGGCTCGTCATCGCCCGGTCCAAGGCGGCCGGCGAAGAGACCAGCACGGAGATCCATGCCTCCGGTGTCGTGATCGACGAGGCCAGCTACACCGCGAGGGTGGGCGGCGAGCCGCTGAACCTGACGTACAAGGAGTTCGAGCTCCTCAAGTACCTCGCCCAGCATCCGGGCCGCGTGTTCACACGCGATCAGCTCCTGCACGAGGTGTGGGGCTACGACTACTACGGAGGAACGCGCACCGTCGACGTGCACGTGCGGCGGCTTCGCGCGAAGCTGGGCGCCGACCACGAGCAGCTGATCGGAACCGTGCGCAACGTCGGGTACCGCTTCACGCTGACCCGCCTGCCCGAGGACCGCAGTTCCGTCAACCAGGACGCCTGACCCCAGCACACGAGAAAGCCCCTTCCACCCGCGGGTGGAAGGGGCTTTTCGTGTCCCGCTTGTCGGCGGAACCCTGGTGGAGGACATACGGGTCGAACGTATCGCGGGCACCCCACTGGTGCATCCCCCTCGAGCAGTTCACGACACTACCGCACCCCGGGCCACCCGCCAAACGCGCTGCCGGGCAGGACTAGGCTGAGCGCATGACCGCCGCCCAGCACACCCCCACCTGGTCCGTCGACAGGACCGCAGGAGCCCCGGCAGCCACCGTCCTCGAGGAGGTGCGCCGGCTCACCGCGGCAGCCACCGAAGCCGACGGCAATCCCCCGCTCTCGGAGCAGACCCTCGTTCTGCTGCGCGCGCAGGAGGCCGGAGACCGTTTGCTCGTCTTCACGGCCCGGTCGGCAGGACAGCAGGACAGCGAGCTGGTCGGCGTCGCCGTGATCACCCGCGGAGTGGAGGACGGCGCCGTCCTGGAACTCGTCGTCGGGCCGGACTGCCGGGGGGAAGGAGCCGGGACAGCCCTGATCGAGGCGGTTCTGGCGGAGGGGATCGGTGGCCTCCGCGGCTGGTCCCACGGCAACCACTCGGCCGCCGCGGACCTCGCCGCGCGCTTCGGCTTCGGGCCCGTGCGTGAGTTGTGGCGCATGCGCCTGACGCGCGCCGCCGTCGAGGAGTCCGTACCGGACCTACGCCTGCCGGCCGGCGTCGCCCTGCGCGCATTCGTCCGAGGTCAGGACGAGGAGGCGTGGCTGTCGGCGAACGCCGCTGCCTTCGCGCACCATCCCGAACAGGGTGCCACCACCCGCGCCGACCTCGAGGCACGCATGGACGAGGACTGGTTCGACGCCGACGGCTTCCTGCTCGCCGTACGCGAGGCGGACGGCGTGCTGCTCGGCTTCCACTGGACCAAGATCCACGCGGCTATCGGCGCCCACCCCGCGATGGGTGAGGTGTACGTGGTCGGCGTGACGCCCGGGGCGCAGGGCACGGGGCTCGGCAAGGCCCTGACCATAGCGGGCATCGAGTACCTCCACCGCAAGGGACTGCAGGCCATCATGCTGTACGTCGACGCCCACAACACCGCGGCCGTCGCGCTCTACCGGAAGCTCGGCTTCACCCGCTGGGACGTCGACGTCATGTACGCGGAAACGACGGCGTAAGCCACCTTGTAAGGTGTCATTCAGGGCGCGCCCGGCCGCTGAGGCGGGGTGTTCGCCACACCATGCCCGCCCACGCTGCAGGAGACGCAATGGAATCAGGAACCAAACGCCGGGGTGCGTCGCTCTACGGATCGTCCGAGACGGCTCCGGCCCGGGCTACCCAGGACCGCATCGACATCCCCGAATTCGCTCCCAGCCTCGTGCCCTCCGGCGATATCCGTCCCGACCGATTCCTCGACCGTGAGATCAGCTGGCTCGACTTCAACGCCCGCGTCCTGGAGCTGGCCGAGGACCCGGACCTCTTTCTCCTCGAGCGGGTGAACTTCCTCTCGATCTTCGCGTCGAACCTCGACGAGTTCTTCATGGTGCGCGTCGCCGGACTCAAGCGCCGTATTGCCACAGGCCTGGCCGTGCCGTCGGCCGCGGGCCTCAGCCCCATCGAGCAGCTCGAGAAGATCATGCAGGACGGCTACCAGCTGCAGCAGCGGCACGCCGCCGTGTTCGCCGAGCACATCCGCCCGGCACTCGCCGCGGAGCAGATCCACCTGACCACCTGGGAGGAGCTCGACGACACGGCGCGGGCCGAGCTCCGCAAGATCTTCGCGGAGAAGGTCTTCCCGATCCTCACGCCGCTCGCCGTGGACCCCGCACATCCCTTCCCCTACATCTCGGGGCTGTCCCTGAACCTCGCCGTCGTGGTGCGCAACCCCGTCAGCGCCAAGGAGCTCTTCGCCCGCGTCAAAGTGCCCGACCAGCTACCGCGCCTCCTGTCCGTGGACGGGCCGCGCGCAGGGAACGTCGCCGGGCGCGTGGCCCGCTTCATCCCGCTCGAGGAAGTCATCGCCGTCCACCTGGACCAGCTCTTCCCCGGCATGGAGGTGCTCGAGCACCACCTCTTCCGGGTGACACGCAACGAGGACCTCGAGGTGGAGGAGGACGACGCCGAGAACCTCCTCCAGGCCCTCGAGAAGGAACTGCTGCGCCGTCGTTTCGGCCCGCCGGTGCGCCTCGAGGTCACCACGGACATCAACCCGAGCATCCGGGCCCTGCTGTCACGGGAGCTCGGCGTCGAGGAGGACGAGGTCTTCGCGCTCCCTGCTCCACTGGACCTGCGTGGACTCAGCGTCATCTCCGGGATCGACCGCGGCGATCTCCACTACCCCAAGCACGTGCCACACACGAGCCGCCACCTGAACGAGAGCGAGACCTCGAAGGCCGCGAACGTGTTCGCCGCGATGCGTCGGCGGGACATCCTCCTGCACCACCCGTACGACTCCTTCTCGACGTCGGTCCAGGCCTTCCTCGAGCAGGCGGCTGCGGATCCCAAGGTGCAGGCCATCAAGCAGACGCTGTACCGCACCTCGGGCGACTCGCCCATCGTGGACGCGCTGATCGACGCCGCGGAAGCCGGCAAGCAGGTCCTGGCCCTCGTGGAGATCAAGGCCCGGTTCGACGAGCAGGCCAACATCTCCTGGGCCCGCAAGCTCGAGCAGGCGGGCGTCCACGTGGTCTACGGGATCGTGGGCCTCAAGACACACTGCAAGCTCTCGCTCGTGGTGCGGCAGGAGATCGACGGGCTGCGCCGCTACTGCCACATCGGCACCGGCAACTACCACCCGCGGACGGCCCGGTACTACGAGGACCTCGGCTTGCTCACCGCCAACGACCAGGTGGGCCAGGACCTCTCCCGGCTCTTCAACCAACTCTCGGGCTACGCCCCGAAATCCACGTTCAAGCGACTCCTCGTCGCTCCGCGCTCCGTCCGCTCCGGCCTGATCGACCGCATCGAGCGGGAGATCGCCAACAAGCAGGCGGGCCTCGCCGCCCATGTGATCATCAAGGTCAACTCGATGGTGGACGAGGCGATCATCGACTCCCTCTACCGTGCATCGCAGGCAGGCGTGAAGGTGGACGTGATCGTCCGCGGTATCTGCTCGGTCCGGCCCGGCGTTCCGGGCCTCAGCGAGAACGTCACCGTGCGGTCGGTGCTCGGTCGCTTCCTGGAACACTCCCGCGTCTTCGCCTTCGCCAACGGCGGCGAACCCGCCGTCTTCATCGGCTCCGCGGACATGATGCACCGCAACCTCGACCGCCGCGTGGAAGCGCTCGTGCAACTCAGTGCACCCGAGGACATCTCCTACCTGATGACCCTCATGGGCCGCTACATGAACCCAGGCGTCTCCAGCTGGCACCTGGACGAGACCGGCTGCTGGACCCGCCACCACAAGGACGACGAGGGCACCCCCCTCGAGGACATCCAGTCCTGGCTCCTCGCCTCGAGGGCCCGCCAGCGAGCGGTGTCGCGCCGCTGATGGCGACGCACACGAAAGAGGCCACGGCCGTGACGGAGACGGGCAGCGGCGCCGCGACCATCGCTGCCGGGACCCTCTGCTGGCGGGTGGAGAAGGGCCTGCTGGAGGTCCTTATTATCCACCGGCCCATGTATGAGGACTGGTCCTGGCCCAAGGGGAAACTCGATCCCGGCGAGACGACGCCGGAGTGCGCGGTCCGGGAGACCTTCGAGGAAGTGGGGTTGAGTGTCACGCTGGGCATTCCGCTCGCATCGATCACCTATCCCGTCTCCTCGGGCGAGAAGCTGGTGCACTACTGGGCCGCCAGAACGGAACGCCTCAGCCCCGAGCCCGACGGCAAGGAGGTGGATCGGGTCGAGTGGGTCACCCCGGAGAGGGCCCGCGAACTGCTGAGCAACCCGTCCGACGTCGAGCCCCTCGACGCGCTGGTGGAGGCGCACCTGGCGCACGACCTGCAGACCTGGCCCCTGATCGTGGTGCGGCATGCAAAGGCGAAGCCGCGCTCGTCCTGGAGCAGGGCCGAAGGTGACAGGCCGCTCGCAGCCACGGGCCGCCGGCAGGCGACCGCCGTCAGCCGCCTGCTGCAGGCATGGAACCCCGAACGCGTGGTCAGCAGCCCGTGGGTGCGCTGTGTCCAGACGGTCTCGCCCTATGTGCACCAGCGCAGCGCCAAGCTCAAGCTCGTCGATGCGCTGACCGAACACGACGCCGCCCGCAGGCCCGGGAGGGCCAGGACCGCCGTCGAGCGTGTGATCGACAAGCGCCGCCCGGTGGCGATCTGTACGCATCGCCCCGTGCTTCCACTGGTCTTCTCGGTGATCAGCAACTACATGACCGGTCCACTGCGGGCACTCCTTCCCGTCGATGATCCCTATCTCGCTCCGGGCGAGGCAGTGATCTGCCAGGTCAGCAGCACCAATCCGGGCCGGATCGTCTCGGTGGAGCAGTTCCGGGCCTACGACGACTGACGGGCGCCTGCCCAGGCGAAGCCAGACCATCACCGCCGGGCCTGCCGCCGTTCATGCCTCGTTCACTGTCGATACCTAGTGTCGGGTGCGCACGCATACGCCGCACCCGACGACAGGAATCCAGCCATGGCCGATGTGAAGCGCGTTGTCAGGGGACTCGCACCGCACGAGATCGAGGAACTTCAGCGCATCGGCCCCGCCGGGCCCCTGACCCCGAGGCTCAGGCACGCGATCGACCGGGCAGCCGGCGGTCCGGGAGAGGGTCGCGGCTATTACGTGTACGGTCACCGCGCCGACGCCGACCGTCCGCGGCCTTTCGTGCTGCGCCACGACGTCTGCGCCGAGCTGTTCGGCATCCGCCACTGACGTCCCGGGGGACGATGATGGGATGACACCCCGACCGAACCACACGGGTCCGCGCTCCGCACCGGTCGGGGAGCACCCTGTCGCCGTCATGCTCGTGCAGGGGATCCGGTCCGGAACCGGTTCTCCGCCGGAGGCAGAGATGCTCTGCCTCCTGGATGACGTCGAGCGCCGCCGCGCAGCGCGGATCGCCGATGCCGCCCAGGCGGTCTCGTTCGTGGCGGGACGCCAGGCGCTGCGCGTCCTGGCCGCAAGCCTCCTCGGGGTGCAGCCGGCGGATCTCGCCTCGGAGTCCGTCTGCCCCGTCTGCAGTCCCGGCGGCACTGCAGACCACGGCCGACCGGGCTACACCCTCGACGGCGGGACCATTCCCCTGGCGCTCAGCCTCTCCCGCGCGGACGGCTTCATCCTGCTGGGTGCGCTGGACGTCCGCGGGGCCGTTCCGGACGCCATCCCGCGGCTCGGCATCGACCTCACGGCAGTGGCGGAGGTCGGATTCGACGGCTTCGACGACGTCTCCCTGACGACCGCTGAACGGGACGCGGTACGGACGGTTCCCGTCGCGGGACGGGGTGCTGCTCGGGCGCGGCTCTGGGCCCGGAAGGAGGCCCTCGTCAAGGCGCTGGGCACGGGCTTCACCGATCGGGACCCGAGCGAGGTCGACGTGCTGACGGACGGCAGGATCAGCGATCTGCCATCCGTCGACGGCGTCGTCCTCGCGTCGGAGGGTCTGGTGGCCGCCGTCGCGGTCATCCCCTGAGGGAAGGCCCGCAGTGTGCGGTAAGTGGCCGAGGCACCGGCGCAGCGTGCCCGGCGGCGCCCTACAGTGCGGGCAGGTCCTCCGAGAAGAGCCAGTGCGTCAGCAGCACCTCGACGTCGGCCGTGGGCAGGGTGCGCTCCGCCAGCGCGATGAAGTCCGGCGTCGTTACCGCACCGAACCGGTTCTCCTTGGACCATGAGCGCAGCAACCCGAAGAAGGCGTCGTCGCCGGCCGCTCTCCTCAGTGCATGAAGGGCGAGGGCGCCGCGTTTGTAAACGCGGTCGTCGAACATGCCGGACGCTCCCGGGTCACCGATGACCAGGTCCTGTGGTTCACGGCTGAGCCGATGGTGCGTGGACCGCGCGTGGGAGTCCGCCGTCGTCGATCCGCCCGCCTCCGACCAGATCCATTCGGCGTAGCAGGCGAAGCCCTCATGAAGCCAGATGTCCTGCCAGCGAGCGGCCGTGACCGCATTACCGAACCACTGGTGCGCCAGTTCGTGGGCGATCAGGCGCTGCGCGTCCCAGCCATCGTCGAGGTGGTTCCGGCCGATGATGGACAAGGTCTGGGCCTCGAGTGGTATCTCCAACTCGTCGTCCGTGACCACCACCAGGTACTGGGGGAAGGGGTACGGCCCGAAACATTCCTCGAAGGCCGACATCATCTCGTGGTTCCGGGCCAGGGCGGCCTTCGCCGCCGGCACGAGGGACGCCGGGACGGCGGCGTACTGGGGCACGGGGCTCGCCGGATCTCGCGGGGTGGGGCGGGTTGGAAGGCCGACGGCGGGCTGCGCGGGATCGTTCAGGGCGACAAGGTCGTAACGGCCGATCTGGACCGTCGCCAGGTACGTGGCCATCGGCTCCGCCTGCGCGTACACCCAGGTGGTCCGGCTGGACTTCGCGATGCGCGAGACGAGGACGCCGTTGCAGATGGCGCGATACCCGGTGTCCGTGGTCACCGTGAAACGGTAGGAGCCCTTCTGCGCCGGGTGGTCGTTGCAGGGGAACCACGACGGCGCTCCCGTGGGTTGGCCCGCCACGATCACGCCGTCGGTCAGTTCCTCCCACCCGACGTCACCCCAGGGGCCACCGATCGGTGCTGGATTTCCCTCGTACCGGATGTCGAGCCTGAATTCGGCGTCGTCCGGCACGGGATCGCGGAAGGTGATCAGGAGCTTTCCCGCACGGTCCTTGTACGAGCGGACGCGGACGGTGTCCGACGTCACCTTGGTGGTCCGCAGGCCGCTGAGGTCGAGTTCGAGCTGGTGCAGTTCGCGGTGCGCGGTCATCGTGAGGACGGCCCGGCCCGCCAGTCGGTTGCCGGCCGGCCTGTAGTCGAGCGTGAGGTCGTAGTGGCCTACGCGATAGGCGGTACTGCCGTTGGACGGCGTGTAGGGGTCCGGCGCGAGGTCCTCGGAGCTACTGCCCACGCACCGGCCCCGACCAGGAGCTGACCGGGTTACCCATCCAGTAGGTGCCGGCGGGAACCGTCTCGCCCCGCATCACGAGCGACGCCGGACCGACCGTCCCGCCGGAGGCGATCTCGGCGGCGGGGAGGATCACGCTGTGCGGGCCCAGGGTTGCCCCTGCGGCGAGCTCGACGGTGTCCATGCTCATGATCCTGTCATGGAAGAGATGGGTCTGCACCACGCAGCCGCGGTTCACGGTAGAGCCGGCGCCGAGCGTCACCAGGTCCGCCTCCGGCAGCCAGTAGCTCTCGCACCAGACCCCGTGCCCGATCTTCGATCCGAGGGCACGCAGCCACCAGACCAGCGCCGGTGTCCCGCTTGCGGCCCTCGCGAACCAGGGCGCACTCACGCTCTCGATGAAGGTGTCCACCACCTCGTTCCGCCACACGAAGGAACTCCAGAGGGGGTGCTCGCCGGCGGAGATCCGCCCCACGAGCAGCCATTTCACGACGACGGCGCTGCCTGCCGCGACCGCGCCCAGCCCCATGAACACGACCCCGCTGAGCAGTGCCGCCACCGCGTATCCGCCCCACAGGGCCAGGGCATCGAAGATCACCAGGGACGCCGCGGCGATCATCACCGTGAGGATGATGGGCAGCACGCGGCAGAGTTCCCAGAAGGCGCGCGCGGCCTTCAGGCCTCCGGAGGGCTGGAACGTGCGGCCGCGGTCGCCGGTCACGGCCAGGCGGCGCAGGCGCGACGGCGGGCTTCCCAGCCACGAGCTTCCGGCCTTGGCCTTCGCGGGTGTCGCAGAGAGGACGGCGACGAGCGAGTTCTTCGGGACCCGGCGTCCGGCCGAGGTCATGCCCGAGTTGCCGAGGAACGCCCGCCTGCCGATCTTGGCCGGGGCTATCCGCAGGTAGCCGCCGCCGAGCTCGTAGGAGGCCACCCTGGTGTCGTCCGCGAGGAAGGCGCCCTCGCCGATCGTGGTCATCTTCGGGATGAGGAGGACGGTGGAGGCCTCGACGTTCCTGCCCACGCGGGCTCCGAGGAGCCGGAGCCACATCGGGGTGAGGAGGCTGGAGTAGAGGGGGAAGAGCAGGTCACGGGCCATGTCCAGCGTGCGTTCCGTTGCCCAGATCTGCCAGCCGATGCGGCTGCGCGCCGGGTAGTGGCCCTCGCTCAGCCCCACGCCCAGCAGCCGGACGGTGAGGAGGATCAGGGCCGCGTTGACGATGAGCCAGAGGATCGCGGCGAGTACCACCGGACCTGCCAGCGAGAACCACGCAACCGACAGTGACGGCGTTCCGCGCAGCGCTGCCACCACGGGCACGGCGGCGATGGTGGCGGCGATGAAGGGGATGAGGGCGAGGACGCCCGATGCCGCCGCGAACGCCAGGAAGGACAGGCGGGCGTGCAGCCGCGAGCGCGCCGGCGGGGCATCCGGCCACTCCTGCTTGGACCTGCCCGCCCGAGTCGCCGGGGAACCCGAGAAGAGCTGGCCGGCCTTCACGGCGCCCTGCACGGCGGACCCGGGCGCCACCTCGGCACCGGCCCCGATCCTCGCGCCCGGCATCAGGGTGCTGCGCGCCCCGATGACGGCTTCCGTCCCGATCGAGATCGCACCGATGTGCACATGGTCCCCGTCGATCCACCATCCCGACAGGTCAACCTCCGGTTCCACGGATGCTCCGGCTCCGAGAGTCAGGAAGCCCGTCACGGGCGGGACGGAATGGAGGTCGACGTCCGACCCGATCCGCGCACCGAGCGCCCTCGCGTACACCGGTACCCAGGGGGCGCTCGCGAGGCTGACGGCGCCGACGCTGTCCGAGATCTGTTCCGCGAGCCAGAGGCGGAGGTGCACCCTCCCCGAGCGCGGATAGATACCGGGCCCGACCCGGCGCAGCAGGATGCGGGCGGCCGCGACGGACAGCGCCATGCGCCCGAACGGACTCACGAAGACGAGCCAGGACAGGGCTACCCACCCCCAGGACAGCGTCGGGGCACCCGTCAGGACGCCGAGTCCCGTCAGCACGTTGGCGGCGATCATCGCGTAGGTGAGCCAGCGCATGCCGGCGAGGAACTGCAGCGGGATGCCCATGACGGTCTGGAAGACCTGGGACTTCCGCGCGGTGCGGCGAACGGTCCGCTCCGGCGCATCGGGCTGCTCCCCGCCGTCGCCCGTGCTCGCCGCGAATGCCGCGAGCGCGCCGAGCCGGGGATGCGCGTAGATGTCCGCGACGGTGATGACCGGGTAGCGGGCGCGGATCAGCGACACCAGGCGGGCTGCGGCGAGGGAGCCACCGCCGTGGAGGAAGAAGTCGGCGTCCTCGTCGGCCGGGACCGTCCCGAGGACGCCGGCCCACTGGTCCGCGATCCACTGCGCGCGGGGATCGAGGTCCTGTTGTCCACCAGGGTCCCCTCCCGCAAGCGGCCAGGGCAGCGCGTTCCGGTCCACCTTGCCGCTCGTCTTGGTCGGCAGCGCGTCGGTGATGGTCAGCAGCGGCACCAGCGCGGCGGGGAGCCGTGCCGCAAGGAGCTCCCGAAGGACCTGCAGGTCGGCAGCACCCGACGCCGGCACGAGATAGCCCACCAGCAGCTGGTTGCCCGACGGCGTCGTCCGGACAGCGGCCGCCGCACCGGCGATGCCGGGCAGGGACTGCAGCGCGGCGTCGACCTCGCCGAGTTCTATGCGGCGCCCGCCGAGCTTCACCTGGTCGTCCGCCCGGCCGACGAACACGAGGCCGGCCGCTTCGAGCCTCACGAGGTCCCCCGAGCGGTAGGCACGGTCCCAGCCGAGCGTCGGCATGGGCGCGTACTTCTCCGCATCCTTCTCGGCATCGAGGTAGCGGGCCAGGCCCACGCCCCCGATGATCAGCTCGCCGACCGCATCTTCCGGCACGGGCACGCCGTCCTGGTCGACGACGGCGAGGTCCCAGCCATCCAGAGGCAGGCCGATCCGCACTGGTCCGCTGCCACCGAGGCGGGCAGCGCAGGCGACGACAGTGGCCTCCGTGGGTCCGTACGTGTTCCAGACCTCGCGATCGTGCACGGCGAGGCGCTGGGCGAGATCGGGTGGGCACGCCTCCCCACCGAAGATGAGGAGCCGCACGTTCTCGAGGGAGTCCGCAGGCCAGAGAGCGGCCAGCGTAGGAACCGTGGACACGACCGTGATGCCGCGCGCGACCAGCCATGGCCCGAGGTCGACGCCGGTCCGCACGAGCGCCCGCGGCGCCGGCACGAGGCACGCGCCGTACCGCCAGGCCAGCCACATCTCCTCGCACGAGGCGTCGAAGGCCACGGACAGACCCGCGAGCACCCGGTCCGCGGGCCCGATGGGCTCGCGCTGCAGGAACAGGCGCGCCTCGGCGTCCACGAACGCCGCCGCGGAGCGGTGTGTGACGGCCACCCCCTTGGGTGTCCCCGTGGAGCCGGACGTGAAGATGATCCAGGCGTCGTCGTCGGGCGTGGGGTCTCCGGTAGCACCGCGCGCGGCACCTGCCGGAGTCAGCGACAGGCCCGGCCCCACGACGACGGCGGCGCGGGACTCCGCGAAGACGACGCGTGCACGCTCATCCGGGTCGTCCGCGTCGACCGGGACATAGGCGGCGCCCGCAGCGAGCACCCCGAGGATCGCGATGTAGAGCGCGTTGGTACCCGACGGGAGCCGCACGCCGACCGTGTCACCACGACCCACCCCGGCGTCGCGCAGGGTCGTCGCGAACCCCTGCGCCGCGGCGACCAGCTCCGCGTAGCTGAGCGCGGTGGTTCCGTCGTCGAGCGCCGAGGCGCTGGGGTGCTCACGGGCGGTGGAGTGCAGGATGTCGAGGAGGGTCCGTGGTGCCGGCGCGAGCCCGGACGCCGCGAACTGCGCGCGATGATGCGCAGAAAAGGGTGCGGGGGCGGTCTCGGGTGGAGGAATGGTCACGGCTGTAGTCTTCCGGTGCAGGGTGAACGGCAGGTGACCGGATTTGTCGGCTGTCCACGGGTCCGCGCAGTCTACCGGGCACCGGCTGGGGTCAGGGGCTGCGCTCGCCCTAGAATGGCTCGGTGAGCACCCCCATCCCCACCCCCTACGAGGACCTGCTGCGCGATGTCATGGCGAACGGCGCGGCCAAGAGCGACAGGACGGGCACCGGCACACGGAGCGTCTTCGGCCGCCAACTCCGCTTCGACCTCACCGAGTCCTTCCCCCTCATCACCACCAAGCGCGTGCACTTCAAATCCGTCGCACTCGAGCTGCTCTGGTTCCTCCGCGGCGACTCGAACGTCCGGTGGCTGCAGGAGCGCGGCGTCTCCATCTGGAACGAGTGGGCGGACGACGACGGCGAGCTCGGCCCGGTCTACGGTGTCCAGTGGCGGTCGTGGCCCACGCCCGACGGCGGCCACATCGACCAGATCGCGCAGGTCGTCGAAGCACTGAAGACCAACCCCGATTCCCGCAGGCACCTCGTCTCGGCCTGGAACGTGTCGGAGATCCACAACATGGCGCTGCCTCCCTGCCACGTGTTCTTCCAGTTCTACGTCACCCCCGGCATCGACGGCGCCCCGGGGAGGCTCTCCTGCCAGCTGTACCAGCGGTCGGCGGACACGTTCCTCGGCGTTCCCTTCAACATCGCGTCCTACGCCCTGCTGACGCTGATGGTGGCGCAGCAGACCGGCCTGGAACCCGGCGAATTCATCTGGACCGGCGGCGACGTCCATGTGTACGACAACCATGTGGAGCAGGTGACCGAGCAGTTGTCCCGTGCGCCGTACCCGTCTCCGCGTATCGAGCTGAAGCGGAAGCCCGCCAGCATCTTCGACTACACCCTGGAGGATTTCGACGTGGTCGACTACCAGCACCACCCCACCATCAAGGCACCGGTGGCGGTATGAGCGGGGCAGCACCGCACCGCACCCTGAGCGTCCTCGACGCTGTCGGATCCCGGCCCGTGATCGGCATGATCTGGGCGCAGACCGAGAACGGCGTGATCGGCCGCGACGGGAAGATCCCCTGGCACGTGCCGGAGGACATGGCACACTTCAAGGCCACGACCACGGGACATCCCGTGATCATGGGCCGCCGCACGTGGGAGTCCTTCCCCTCCACGTTCCGGCCCCTGCCGGACCGCACGAACATCGTCATCTCGGGTTCGGGAGCCGCGGACCTGCGGGGCGCCGTCATCGTCGATTCCCTCGATGCCGCCCTCCGGGCGGCGCAGGCAAGTCCCGGCGCCGAGGAGATCTGGATCATCGGTGGAAGCCGCGTCTACACCGACGCGATGCCACTGGCCAACGCCGCCCTCGTCACCGTCATCGAAAACGCGGTCGAGGGTGACACCGTCGCTCCCGCCTTCGGGCCCGAATGGGCGCTCGCGGCGCTGACCCCGGAGACCGGCTGGCTGGAATCCTCGGGCGGGACGCGCTACCGCATCAGCCTCTGGACCAAGCAGGACCAGTAACACCGCGCCTGCCGGGGCACGCCCCGGTCACAAAAGCGGATCCACGGCAGCCTCCCGCCTAAACTGGAGGGCATGACGTCAGCACCTGAAAGTTCGGCCCTGCCCTCCGTCGGATTCGTCGGCTGGCGCGGCATGGTGGGCTCGGTCCTCATGCAGCGCCTCCAGGACGAGGGCGACTTCTCCCGCATCAACCCCGTCTTCTTCTCCACGTCGGCGGCCGGCGGTGCAGCGCCGTCGTTCGCCGACGGCGCGGGCATGCTGCAGGACGCGTACGACGTCGAGACCCTCGCGAAGCTGCCCATCATCGTGACGGCCCAGGGCGGCGACTACACCGCGGAGGTCTACCCGAAACTGCGGGACGCCGGCTGGTCGGGTCTCTGGCTCGACGCCGCGTCCACACTGCGCATGGAGCAGGACAGCGTGATCGTGCTGGATCCGGTCAACAGGTCCGTCATCGATGCCGGGCTCGCGAACGGCGTGCGGGACTTCATCGGCGGGAACTGCACGGTCTCCTGCATGCTCATGGGCCTCGGCGGGCTGTTCCGCAACGGACTGGTCGAATGGGGCACGTCCATGACGTACCAGGCGGCGTCGGGCGGGGGTGCCCGCCACATGCGCGAGCTCCTCAACCAGTTCGGCGCCCTCCACAGCACCGTTGCCCTGAACCTCGACGACCCCGCGTCGGCGATCCTGGATATCGACCGCGCGATCCTCGCCAAGCAGCGCCACCCGAGCCTGGAAGCGACGCAGTTCGGCGTGCCGCTGGCGGGCTCGGTGATCCCCTGGATCGACGGCGACCTCGGCAACGGCCAGTCCAAGGAGGAGTGGAAGGCCGGCGCGGAGACGAACAAGATCCTCGGCATGGACACGCGCATCCCCTTCGACGGGCTGTGCGTGCGCGTCGGTTCCATGCGCTCCCACTCACAGGCGCTGACCCTCAAGCTGACGCAGGACCTGCCGGTCAGCGAGATCGAGTCGATCATCGCGGCCGACAACGAATGGGTCCGCGTCATCCCGAATACGAAGGTCGATACGCTGGCCGGACTGACGCCCATCGCGGCCACGGGCTCACTGGACATCCCGGTGGGACGGATCCGCAAGCTCGAGATGGGTCCCGACTACATCAGCGCCTTCACCGTGGGGGACCAGCTCCTGTGGGGCGCCGCGGAGCCCCTTCGCCGGATGCTCATGATCGCGACCGGCAACCTCTAGGCCGGACCCTGCTCCTGGGCGGCCCCATCAGGGCTCGGCGGGACCGACGCCTGGTAGATCAGCGCCGAGGCGACATCCCGGAGCGGGACGTTCGTGTCGTTCGACAGCTTCCTGAGCTGGTTGAACGCCTCCTCGCTGGTGCAGTGGTGCCGGCCCATGAGGATTCCCTTGGCCTGGTCGATGACGGCGCGGCGTGTGAGCGCCTCCTGCAACTGCGCCACCTCACGCTGTGCGGAGTGGTAGAGGCTGGAGTGTGCCATGGCAGTCGCCGCATAGGTGGTGAAACGGCGCGCACCCTCCGCCGACGTTCCCGTGGGTTCCTCCTGCAGGTACCCGAGGACCTTCACGAGGTCCTCGCGGTAGTCCGTGACGTCCTCGACCTGCTGAAGGATGGCTACCAGCACGCCGTCGTCGTCGAGCACCGGGATGTTGACCGGGCTCCAGTAGCGTTCCACGAAAGTGCCCGGTTGCGTCGGGTGCGGAATGTCGTACCGGTGAATGTGCAGGTCGTCGCGCTCCCCCGTGGCGATCACCCGTTCGAGCGACTGGCGCATGGTCCGCGCGGGCGCGTCGTCGGACTGCTGCGGATTCTCGGGGAACACCTCGAACGCCTGCCGCCCGATCAGTTCCTCCGGAGCCAGGCCTGTCGCCTCCGAGAATGCGGTGTTGACATCCAGGATGACGAACTCGAGGTCCATCAGGGAAAAACACGACGTCGTCGCCTCGAAGGTGGCCGACCTCAGCGAACCACGTGCGCCGACCGGTCGGGCCTGCGCGGCGTCGTGCTGTTGTTCCATCCAGTCCTCCGTGCCCGAGGGCAGCCCCACGTCGGCTTCGGGCGGCCGGACGTATCAGTGCGAACACCACATCATAGGCATCCCCGATGACAGTCGCGCATCCACCGATCCGCCCTCGTCAAATGGTCGGAGGGCGCGGGCAGTATGTGCCCCATGGATCCCCTGAACGCAGACACCATCCTCCGGCGCTTCTTCGCGGCGAGCGGCCATACCCGGCATCCGGAGAGCCTGCTTCGGTACGAGCGGGTCCAGTTCCACCTCCGGAGTTATCTCGAGGAGGTCGCCGCCACCCGGCTGGCGGGTGTCGACCGCGAACTGCTCGCCCTGGAACGTCAATTCGGCACCGAGACGCCCTATGTGCAGATCATGGGGGCACGGGAGTTGCTGCACGCGCTTCCGGAGTTCCTCGCGGTTCCCCAGCTCCTCCCGGACTTCCACGACAGGCTCGCCCAGATCAGCGTGGCCTCGAGACTGGCCCAGTGGCTGTGCTCGCGGCGGCTCGTGCAGCGCGAGGACAGCTGGAACGACGTCGTTCTCACCCGCGCCGCTGCCGAGCAGGCCCGACGGTCCCCCGCGCTGTGAGACGCGGCATCGTGCCGATAACGGTGGTGACCGGACGGGCCGGTGGGCGCTACAGCTCGCAGTTGATGAGCAGCGGCTCGGGTTCCAGCCGGATGCCGAACGTGCGCTCGACGCCGTCCCGCACCAGCCTGGCCACGGACAGGAGGTCCGAGGTCGAGGCGCCTCCCCTGTTCGTCAGGGCCAGGGTGTGCTTGGTCGAGAGCGACGCACGCCCTCCCGCCGCAGCGTGCCCCTCGTCGTCCGCCAACCCGAAGCCCTTGGAGAACCCGGCGTGCTCGATCAGCCACGCCGCACTGAGCTTCACCTGCCCCTTGGTCCCGGACGGATACCGAGGAGCGTCGTCGGGAAGGCCCGCGGCGATATCCTCACCCATGATCGGATTGGTGAAGAAGGACCCGGTGCTCCAGGTGTCGGGGTCGGGGTTGTCGAGGACCATGCCTTTTCCTGCGCGGAGCTTCAGGACCTCCCGGCGCACGTCGTTGGCGTAGGCCCGGGCACCTACCTCGATACCGAGCGCGCGGGCGAGTTCCGCGTACCGGACGGGCTTGCCCATGCGTCCCAGGCCGAGCTGGAACTCGACCGAAAGCACCACGTACCGGGGCGACCCGTTGACGGTGCTGCGCTTCAGCAACGAATCCCGATAGCCGAACGACAGCTCGAAGTTCGTGAAGCTCTTGATCCGGTCGGTCTCGCGGTCGTAGGTCCTGACCGTCGCGATGGTCTGCGACACGTCCGAGCCGTACGCCCCGACGTTCTGCACGGGTGTCGCCCCGGTGGAGCCCGGGATACCCGAGAGGGCCTCGAGCCCGGAGAACGCATGCATCACGGTGTAGTGGACCAGCTCGTCCCAGTCCTGGCCCGCCTGCGCCCTGACCATGACGCCGCCGCACGTGGCGTCATCGTCGTTCACCGTGAAGCCCGTCGACGTGATGCGGATGACCGTCCCGTCGAAGCCCTCGTCGCCGATGAGCAGGTTGGAGCCTCCGCTGACGATGAGCAGCGGCTCGCCGGCAGCATCCGCGGAGCGGACCGCCTCCACGATCTCCTGCTCGCTCGAGGCTTCGATGAGCCGGCGCGCGGGTCCGCCGACGCGCGTGGTCGTCAGGTCCGCGAGCCGTGTTCCGGTGCGGGTATCGGGCGCCGTCATGGAAGTTTGACCACGGCCTGCGCCTTGACGAGGACCTTCTGCCCTGCGCAGGTCACCGTGAGGTCGATACGAGCCGTGGAGCGCTCGGTGTCGATCGCGCCGACGACACCGGTCACCTCGACGACAGCCCCGGCCTCCCCGGGTCGAGCGGTGGTGTCCCTGACGACCACGGGCTTCGTGAAGCGCGTCTGGTAGTCGATGACGGCGGCGGGATCACCGCTCCAGTCGGTCACCAGCTGGACGGCTGCACCCATGGTGAACATGCCGTGGGCAATGACTCCGGGGAGGCCGACGCCCTCCGCGAAGGACTGGTTCCAGTGGATGGGATTGAGGTCACCCGATGCGCCGGCGTACCGGACGAGGTCCTGGCGCGTGATGTCGAGCGTGCGGGTGCCGATCTGCTGGCCTACCTCGAGGGTCGAGAGGAGCACGGTCATGGCTACTGGTCCTCCCCGCGTACGAGGAGCGATGACGTGGTCGTGGCGGTGGGCACGCCGTCGACCGTCGATATCTCTGCGCGGGTGGTGATCATCGCGCCCCCACCCATGGCCCGCACCTGGTCCACGTGCAGCTCGGCGACCAGCTGGTCCCCCGCGACGATGGCGCGATGGTGGATGAAGCGCTGGTCTGCGTGGACGACGCGGGTGAAGTCGATGCCGGCGCTCGGGTCGCTGATCAGCTGCGCATCGGCCCGCTGGGCGACGATGATCGCGAAGGTCGGCGGGGCGACCAGGTCGGCGTGACCGAGGGCGGCGGCGGCGGCTACATCGTAGTGCGCGCGGTGGGTCGCCTGAACGGCCCGCGCAAAGTCGCGGATCGCCTCACGCCCCACGGAGTAGGTCTCTCCTGCAGGGTAGCTGCGCCCCTGCAGGTTCGGGTCGATGGTCATGGATCCTCCGGTGGAAGCGGCGTCGGGCGGTCGGGATGCGCGTCGGGACGTGCAGTGGAAATGGGACGTGCGAGCGGGCGGATCCTGCAGGGAGTGCCACCGCACAGGATCAGGGCGGCGTCAGCGCCTGTCCTTCAGGCGACGGCGAACGTCCCGCGAACGGATCACCATGCCGGCGAGATGGCACACCATGCCCGCGACGATGATCGGGATGGCCGTGAAGACGAGAACCTGTTGGCCCGATGCGGTTCCGATGACCGCTACGAGGATACCGATGGCCGTCGTCACGAGGGCGGAAACCACCAGCTTGCGGTAGAGGTCCGAGCCGGTCTCCCAGGGCGTATTGAGCATGATCCCGATTCTACTGCCGACGGTACGGCAGGTGTTCAGAAGAGCACCTCCTGGACCGCCGGGACCGGAGTGGCGAAGGCGCCGAACCGTAGGCGCCTCCCTTTGAGCTGTGCAAGGTCGACGACGAACAGGAGATCCGTACCGTCGATCGAGACCAGCGCAGATGGACCGAGGATCCCGCGCACGGTGAATCCGTGCCGTCCGTGCACCAGTGCTCCCGGGTAGGGCTGGGGTGCGCCGTGGCCGAGGACGGCCGACCACGACGGCGGCGGATCGAACTCCTCGTGCACCACTTCGAACCCTTCCGTCCCGTCGATTCCTTCGATCCCTTCGATCGCGGGACCACTCTCGAGCAGTCCGCGCGTCGCCAGGGCGAATCCGTCATTCACGCGTTCGAGCTGCGCGGCCGGCAGGGGTGCGCACAGCGCGGCGGCTTTGGCCCCCGACCTCACGGCCTGCTGCAGGCCCAGCGCCCGGGTGACCTCGTCCTCGAGGATCCGAACCACCCGCCCGTCAGCCGCGTGCGCGACGAACTGCGCCACCAGTGCCCCCTGCTCCACGAGGCGCGCCCGTTTCCTGGGGTGCGAGGCGGTGCCCACCTTGGTCGAACCGTCGGCGAAGGTCGCGACGTACAGCCAGTGGGGCTGGTCGAGATAGCGCTTCAGTCCCGGTGGGGCGATGCCCGAGCGATGGAAGTCGTGCATGAAGTGGGCGTCGTCCTGAACGAAGCACCGGCTGCACTGGTGCCCCCGGTCGGCCGGCGCCTGGTCGGCGCACTGCACCCACGTGCGGTCATCCCGGCCGTGGACGCGATGGAAGCCCAGGCAGTACCGGCCCTCGGCTGCAACCTCGAAGGCCAGCCTCGTGCCAGCCGTCAGGGGAAGGTCACTCGTCAATGCGTCGCCCACGATCCCGGGAGCTGCGCCGCCGGCCGGCACCTCGTGCAAGGACAGGACGGGCCCTGGAGCGTGCCAGCTCACGCCGCTGCAAAGATAGGTGGAAGTCACTCCCCCAGCGTAGGCGCGGGCACCCACAGACCGGCCGGTCGAATGTTCCTCAGGCCAGCACCCTGCTGAGATCGTAGGCCGCCGGGATGTCCAGCTGGTCGAACGTGCAGGAATGGGCCTCGCGGTCGGGCCGCCAGCGCTCGAACTGGACGGTGTGCCGGAAGCGGTCGCCCTCCATCTGGTCGTATCGCACCTCGACGACGCGCCGCGGGTGCAGCCGTATATAGGACACGTCCTTGGCGGAGGCGAAGCGACTGCGATCCGTCGCTCCGAGCTCGACTCCGCCGTCCTCATCGCGCATCACATCCGGATCGAGCTCCTCCACGAGTTCCAGCCGACGCTTGTCCGAGAACGCCGAGATGCCACCGACGTTGCGAAGCTCGCCGTCGTCGTCGTACAGCCCGAGCAACAGGGAGCCGACTCCCTGCCCCGACTTGTGCACCCGGTAGCCGAGCACCACGGTGTCGGCGCTGCGGTGGTGCTTGATCTTCAGCATGCGCCGCTTGTTCGGCTCGTAGGCCGCGTCCAGCGGCTTGGCGACGACGCCGTCGAGGCCTGCACCCTCGAACTCGACGAGCCAGCGCCGGGCGAGGTCGACGTCGTCGGTGACCTGCGACAGGTGGATCGAAGAGCCGAAGGACCGGCCGATGCCCTCGAGCGCCTTCCTGCGCTCCCGGAAGGGGACGCCGGTGAGGTCGGCGTCCCCGATCGCGAGGAGATCGAAGGCGACGAACGAGGACGGCGTCTCGCCTGCGAGGAGCCGGACCCTGCTCTCGGCGGGATGGATCCGCTGGGACAGGGCTTCCCAGTCGAGCCGCTCCGCACCCGCCTCGCCCCGGCGCACCACGATCTCCCCGTCGACGACGCAGCGGTCGGGAAGGTGTTCGAGCAGGGCATCGACGAGTTCGGGGAAGTACCGTGTCAGCATCTTCGAACCGCGGCTGCCGATGTCACAGGTACCGTCCTCGATCCGCACGATGGCCCGGAAGCCGTCCCATTTGGGCTCGTAGACGAGTCCGCCGGGCACGCTGTCGGGTCCGGGTACGGCGTCGACCGCCTTCGCGAGCATCGGCTGGAGGGGGAACGGCAGGTCGGTCATTCCCTGATCCTGTCGCATCGACGGCGTTCCGGCTACCTGCGGGACAGGTCGGGCCGCCCGGCTCCGTGCGGACCGTCCGGCCTCAGAGTCCTTCCGATACGGCTGCGGCGGCTGCGAGCCAGGCCCGCTGCGTCGTCGGCCGGAGGGCTGAGAATCGGATGCGGCCCTTGAGCAGCGCCACATCGAAAGGGATGGTGACGGCGCGGCGGGCAAGATCGTCGAAGCCGTCGGCAATCGATTGCGCCTGGGATTGGGTCCCGTTCTTGTCCGACTGGCTCACGATGACGACGGCGCGCTCCGACAGCTCGCCGTACCGGCCACCGCGCGCACGCAAGGCCTCCAGCAGCAGGGCACCCGCTTCAGCATGCTCCTCGAGGGTAGTCGTCGCGATGACGAGCTGGTCCGTGTGGTGGATCATCCGCAGCCACCGCTCGGCCGTCTCATCGTTCCCGGAGTCGATCAGGTTCAGCCTGAAATACTTCGACGCGACCTCGTGCAGGGCATCGAAGTCCTCCGACGTCACCTTCTGCTGCGTGGCGAGGACGTCGGGCTTGGAGCGGAGCACATCGAACTTGTCGGCGGTCTGGTGGTGGACGTACCGGGCCAGCAGGGCCGATTGTGCGGACGGCGCGAGGAGGGCGCCCGTTTGTGGGAGGAGATCGAGCACGGTCGCCTCGTGCGGGCCCTGCTCGGTGCGCCACCCGAGAGTGCCGCGAGTCTCGTTGTTGTCCCAGGCGAGGACGGGCGCTCCCCCGTTGCGGGCGAAGACGGCCGCGAGCATCACGGTGGTGGGCGTCTTGTTGGCCCCGCCCTTGCCGTTCACCACCGCGATGGTGCGCGGCCCCGGCCAATGCCTGCTGACGGCGGCGACATCAGCACGCACCGCGACCTCCGCGGGTGACGGCGCCAGCCGCAGCCCGAGGCGCGTCAGGACACCGCGGAGTCCGGTTTCCGCGGGAACGACGGCGGTGTCGGCTGACAGGAAGGACTTGCGGCCGTCCCGCGGTCGGAGGCCCGTAGGAGGCGCGCTCGGCCCTGCAACGGACACCACAGGTGCAGACACCTCGGCGGGTGCGGGCGTCCGGACCTCGGAGGGTTCGGCTGTCCGGACCTCGCCCTCGGCAAGGGCACGGGATGCCTGCTGCTTGGGGTGGGCAGAAACACTGAACGAGGCCGGCGCGGGCACCGGCGCAGGCGACTGTGCCAGTACGGGCTGTGCCAATACGGGCTGTGCCCCGATTCGGTCTGCGTCGGTGGGCTGGACGGTGCCATGGAACGGGGCGTTGCCGGTGCTCACCGCCGGCCCGGGTGGGGTCACCGAGATCCGCACCGGTCCGGTCGCGGGCTCGAAGACCGGCACGCCCGCCGGAACCCGGTCTGCTGCCGGGGTCGGGGCACCCTCGGTCGGCCGAGCGGCGGCTGCGGCCGCGGCCGCGACGGTGGGCACGCGCTGAAGAGTGAGATCGACGTCGTCGTCGGGGTGCTGCCCCCCGAACGCCGCGGCCCCGTCCTGGCTGGTGACTTCAGGGGCAAAACGATCGACGAACCTGGGCGGGCCGGAGTCCGCCGCTGCTCGCCGCCGTCGTGCCCGGCTCGATTCGTCCAGAGGACTTTCCGGTATCCAGGCAGGCTGCTCTTGCGTCATTGGTCTTCCGTTCCCCCATTGGCCCGTCAACGGGCCCCGTCAGTAGATCCGACTGAGCGCCATCCTATAAGGAGTCCGACGGCGGGGTTCCGGTCCTTCCGCCCCGCTGCGGACGTGCCCTGACGTGCATCCGCTCGCCCTGCTGTCCGAAGAGGCTGATCAATTCGACCGGCTTCCCGTTCGCGCTGGCGAACCAGTGCGGCGTGTGGGTATCGAACTCCGCGGCCTCCCCGGGCCCCAGGACGAAGTCGTTGTCCCCCAGCACCAGGCGCAGGGAACCGTTGAGGATGTAGAGCCACTCGTAGCCTTCGTGAACCTGCAGATCCGGCTCCGATCCGCGCGCGTCCCCGGCGAGCACCATCTTGAAAGCCTGTACACCGCCCGGCCGCCTCGTCAGCGGGATGGCGGTGATGCCGTTGTGCTCGATGGGCCGCAAATGGATGCGGGGATCCCCGGTGGGCGGAGCCCCCACGAGATCATCGAGCGGCACCCCGTACAGCTGGGCGATAGGCAGGAGCAGTTCGAGGTTGGGCCTGCGCTGACCGGACTCCAGCCGCGAGAGCGTGCTGACGGAGACGCCCGACGCCGCGGACACCTCACTGAGAGTGAGGCTGCGTTGCGCCCTGAGCGCCTTGAGTCTGGGGCCGACGGCACCGAGCACCGAATCGAAGTCAGTAGTCATGTCTCCGAGTTTGCCATACCAGCAAGCAAGTTTGCGTATTTGGAGCCGTCTGCCGATGCTTGATCTATCGGCACACCAGAAGGAGAACACCATGTCATCCCTACACAACGCTTCCCGCACCCGGTACGACGTCGTCGTCATCGGCGGCGGAGCAGCAGGGCTCAGCGCCGCCGTCACCCTGAGCCGGGCACTTCGCTCCGTACTCGTGATCGACGCCGGCGCCCCACGCAACGCCCCCGCACATGGCGTCCACGGATTCCTGACCCGTGAGGGCATGGATCCCCTCGCCCTGCTTGCTGCCGGCCGGGCGGAAGCGGAGGCGTACGGTGCCGCCATCGTCGCCGCCGAAGCCACCGACGTCCGTCACGCCTCCGAGGGATTCGAAGTCGTGCTCGAGGACGGACGCGTCGTCGTCGGGCGGCGGCTGCTGCTGACCACTGGCCTGATCGACGAACTGCCTGCCATACCCGGTCTCGACAGGCAGTGGGGTACCGGCGTCGTCCACTGTCCCTACTGCCACGGTTACGAGATCCGCGGCAAGCGGATCGGCGTCCTCGGCACAGGTGCCATGTCGGTGCACCAGACCCTCCTGTTCCGGCAGTGGTCGGGTGACATCACGCTCTTCCTCAACGACACGGTCGTCCCCAGCGAGGAGGAGTGGGAGAAGCTGGCTGCGAGGTCCATCCGGGTGGTCGACGGCGCTGTGGTCTCCGCTGACGAGACGAACGGTGTCCTTACCGGAGTGACGGTCGAGGGCGGCAGCCGCTTCGACATCGAGGCCCTCGCGGTCGGCACGCGCATGAGGGCGAGGGGTGACCTGCTGGGTGCCCTCGGCCTCGGCATGCAGGAGCACCCCTCCGGGATGGGCCTGTTCATCGAGCCCGGCCCCATGGGTACGACGGCGGTACCGGGGGTCTATGTGGCCGGCAACGTCTCCAACATCTCAGCGCAGGTCATCGTGGCCGCTGCCGAGGGCACCATGGCGGGTGCGATGATCAATGCGCACCTCGTGGAGGAAGAAACGGCGTGGGCGGTAGACGGTTACGCGGGTCCTTTCTCGGCGTCGATGGAGGCCGAGGTTTCGGAGCGCATCCTTGGTACACGCCGACACGGGCTCGACGACGGGCTCGGTATTGGGCTCAGCGACGGAATGGATAAAGGGCTCGGCGATGGGCAAGGCGGGGATACGGAAGACGCCGTGTCCCTGGTCGCAGCAGCACCCGATGGAGGAACGCACCATGCACGTTGAATACACGCAGGAGTTCTGGGACGACCGCTACAGGCAGCGGACCCGGATCTGGAGCGGGAAGCCGAACAGGCATCTCGTCGCCGAAGTCGAGCACCTCAGCCCCGGGAGGGCAATCGACGTCGGCTGCGGTGAGGGCGCTGATGCCGTGTGGCTCGCATCCCGCGGCTGGGACGTCCTCGGAGTCGATGTGTCCGAAGTGGCGCTCTCCCGCGCCCGCTCCCACACGGAGGAGCTCGGAACATCCATCGTCGGGCGCCTGGAGTGGCGGCAGGTAGACCTGCTGGCCTCGCCCGAGCTTCCTGGGGATCTGGACCTCGTTTCGATCCAGTTCGTGCACCTGCCCGAGCCGGAGCGGTCCCGCATCTTCAGCTCGCTCACGACCCTCGTCGGAGTCGGCGGGACCCTGCTCATCGTCGCCCACGACCCGTCGGACCTTCACTCCGGAATCGGACGGCCACAGCAGCCCGACCTCTTCTTCACGCCCCAGGAGATCGCGAAACTGCTCGACGACTCCTGGGATATCCGTGTCTGCGAGTCGCGCCCGCGCGTCGAACGGACGGCCGACGGGCGGAACGTGGACATCAGTGACGCGGTGCTGCGGGCGGTGCGCCTCCACTGACCCGATCGCAAGCACCCGATGGGGCACCGACACCCCGTGCGCTCCCGCCGGCCCGCTCGGTAGCCTCGACGGATGCAGTGGATCACCGAGAAGTACGTCAACTTCGCGAGCATCATCGACGACGCGACGCTGGCTCAGAACCGGATGACGAGCTCGATGCCGTTCGTATATCCGCACTTCGCCTCGATGCCGGACGCGCACCTGGGGCTGGGCTGCGCCGTCGGGTCGGTCCTGCCGACCCTGGGGGCGATCATCCCGGCGGCGGTCGGAGTGGATATCGGCTGCGGGATGGTGGCCGTCCGCACCGACTACACGGCGCGGGACATAGCCCGCCTCGACCGGCGATCGCTGCGGGTGTCCATCGAACGGGCCGTCCCACTGTCAGCGGGCAACAACAACAAGCGCGTGAGTCCCTCGGCCCAGCCCCGGATCGACTCCCTCGAGCAGGATGCGCGCTCAGCCGGTTTCGACCCGTCTAGCTACGTGAAGGCCTGGCGCCTGCAGCTCGGCACGCTCGGCTCGGGCAACCACTTCATCGAAGTGTCCCTGGATGAGGGGGACGACGTGTGGCTCTTCCTGCACTCGGGATCGCGGGGCGTCGGGAATCGCATCGCACAGCGACATATCCAGATAGCGCAGGAGTACTGTGCGCGCCGGTCGATCAGCCTGCCGCACCGGGATCTCGCCTACCTCGAGGAGGGCACTCCTGAGTTCGACCGCTACATCAGCGAACTGATGTGGGCGCAGAAGTTCGCCCTGCTCAACCGCGAGGAGATGATGGACCGCGTGGTCGGCCAGTTCACGCACTGGGTCGGCAAGCCGGTGCAGCAGCTCGAGCGCATCAATTGCCATCACAACTACACGCACCGGGAAACCCATTCCGGCAAGGATGTGTGGCTTTCCCGCAAGGGCGCCATCGCAGCCGACCCCGGGCGTCCCGGCCTCATCCCCGGTTCGATGGGCACGCGCTCCTAGGTGGTGTCAGGAAGGGGCAACCGGGAGGCGATGGACTCTGCCCCCCACGGGGCCGGGCGCGAGTACTCGCGCAACGCTGCCAGGAAGACCTTCACCCAGGACCAGCTCCGGAAGGCAATGCGGGGCATCGAATTCCGGGACACCCCAGCGTTCCTCGATGAGATCCCGGCAGCCTACAAGGACATCGACATCGTCATGCAGGACGCCCGCGAGCTCGTCGACATCCGCCACACACTTCGGCAGATCATCAATGTGAAGGGTGATTGAGCTGTTCGTGCCGGTTCGATGGCCAGCCGGGAACGGGAGGGGCGGCAGTTAGGCCGGCGCCATATTCGTCCTGACCGTCACCCAGCCCCCGGAGCCGATCGTGGTGGAGATCGCGTCCGACGGCCCCCAGTGGTGGGAGGTCGTCGGAGCCCTTGCACCCTTCGCCGCCCTCCTCGCCGCGGTCCTGGCCACCGTGACCGCATTCGCGACCCTGCGGCAACGCACAACGGCGGACAGGGCCTCCCTCGAGCAGAAGCGCAGAGCGGACGACCGCGCCGAATGGGGCGCCGCACGCAGTGGGCTATCGACGCAGCGCCCTACCCCCGGCCTGCTGACACCCCGAGGGTGACCGCCGCGAAGGCGCGGCTCCGCGTTGCGCTCGACCAGCAGTTGGGCCGCAAGACCCCGCAATCCGTCAAGGACGTCGCAGAGGGCAAGCCCCAGGTGTAGTTCACGCCCACCGGGACGGCTCAACCCTCGTGCGGACGCCAATACCGTAAGCCACCGCTGGTGGCGCCGTCGGGGTCGACGTCGACCACGACGTACGGGAAGGCCCGACGATCCGACTGGTCGGGTCCGCGACCCCGGACGTCCGAGCACCACGTGCCGGTGTTGACGTACCGGGTGGCGCACCCCTCGAGCGCGGACTCCAGGGCATGGTGGGTATGGCCGGAGACATACCAGGCCACCCCGGAACCGTGCGCCTCGAGGGTGCGTGCGAACCGTCCCGCTGCAGCAGGAGCCTGCTCGCCGGTGACCCGGCGCCCGGTGGCCCCGAGCACCATGCGCGTCGCCGCGACAGGGAGCGCCGACACGGTCCGGAACCGGGACAGGTGCGCCAGGTCCCGAACGGCCACCCCGTCGAGTTCGAGCCGCAGTGATTCGGCCTGCAGGAGCTCGTCGTACGCGAACTCCCGGACGCGGCGTTCTCCCCGCTCGGACGCCAGGCAGGCCCGGGCGACAGCCCCGGCACGGCTCAGGCGTGACCTCGACGGCTGGGCGTTCCAGGCCGCGAGAGGTGGGGGGGCAAGCTCGTCGGTGCCGTTGATCGCCGCGCGGAGTACCTCGGGTATCCGGTGCAGCGAGTGGTGCTGGTGCCCGTGCTCGGCCACCAGCACGCGGGGTACGTGCAGGAACCACGGATGGACCTGGACCCGGGTGGGCTCGTCGGGTGACAGCAGGGCCGACAGGCGGGCGGCAACCGAGGGTCGGGCCAACTCCACGTCATGATTGCCGCAGACGAAATGCAACTGCGCGCCGCGCGCCGCACATGCCCTCAGCGCCCGGAACGTGTCGGCGTGGTGGGCCAGGATGGACTCGAGCCGGGCCAGGCTCTCGTCCTCGGAGAGCCCGACCAGCTCGAACGTGTCACCGACGAAGGCGACGCTCAGCTGCGGATCGGTGGTCGCGAGTACCTCGCGGCGCAGGAACTCGGGCAGTACCCTGCCCTGATGTCGGGGGTCATCGTCGGACACGCCGAGGTGGAGGTCGCTGAGGAGCCACCACCGCGCCGCGCCGCTCATGCGAGGAGTCCCAGTACGCGGGGAAGGACGAGGAGCAGGTACATCATCCACATGATGACGACGGTCCTCCGGCTCACAGTCCCCGCCAGGTCGATCAGGGCGCCGCCTGTTGTCCGCGTGCCCTCGACGCGAGGACGTTGATGGCGCCCGTCGTGACGACGCACGCTTGTCACTGCCGCGAAGCGAGGCAGAGCACCGGAAGGAGCAGCATGCCGAGCGCGAGGTCGGTCACCCGCGGAGGTCGGTACGGTGTCCGGCCCGACGCGTCGGACCTCGAGCGCGACAAGGGTGACGAGCAGGATGGCGGTTGCGAGCAGTCCCGCAAGATCGATGATCATGACGTCGCCTCCCGCCGTGCGCGTGCGGTGCATGCGAGGACGGTGATGACGCCCATCGTGACGACACACGCCTGCCACGACCACACAGCGAGGTAGAACATCGCCGTGGACACCGCCGTGAGCGTGGCGAGGCCGAGCGCCAGGACGAGCAGCGCGCCGAGTGCTACGTCGGTCACCTGTATGAGTCGCACCAGTGCCTGCCCCGGGAGCACGACGAGGACGGCTATCGCGGCGACAGCCTGCAGCGGTGTCGGCAGCCCGGCGAGCGTCGCAAGCGACAGAGCGACGGCCGCGAGCCCGAGCGCCAGGGTGGCCCGGCTGACGCCGTTCACGGCGTCACCCGATACGCGCGTGCGTCAGCATTGCTGTAGACGAGCTCCACGCCGTCCTGCACGCTCAGCCACTCCTCCAGCTCGGCGAGTTCCCGCGCACTGCTGGTGCCCTGGAGCACGAGACTCGCCTCCGACGAGCGCGTGAGAATGACGACGGCACCAGCTGCGTTGTGCCGGGCGTAGTCGTAGACAATCGGGCCGCACGTCGCCGTCGTCAGGTCGGACAGGCACAGGTTACTGATGGTCCGGTACCGGTGCTCGAGGTAGGCCTCGCTGCGCCACGGCGTCGGGTTCGCAGCGGAGATGATTGCCGAGCCGGTCGGCGCCACTTCTTGAACGGCGGCGACGGCGTCGATCTCGCCGTCGGTGAAGACGTCGTACTTGGCGTTCCCGAACCTGCCGGTCACGGCCAGCAGGGCCAGCAGGAAGCAGGTGAGCGCAAGATACACCGCCCTACGGGAGGAGGGGCGTGTACTGCCCTCTGCAGGAAGCAGGACCGAACACGCCTGCAGGGCGATGAACGGCAGCGCGAACAGCGACACGCGTATGAGCATCTCCCCGCCGTAGGACTGCGCGGGGAAGAGCAATATCGGAGTGACGGCGAGAAGAACAACCCGGATATCCAGGCGCCCTCGACGCCAGTCGCGCACCGCCCCCACCGCGGCGAGCGCCCACAGCACGATGGTGAGAACCACACGGATCTGCACGACGAGCACGTGTCCAGCGCTTCCGCTCACCCGATCGACGACATTCGCGTCGGTTGCGAGCTGCAATCCTGCATCCGCCAGGGGCGGGTGCCCTACGAGATAGGCACTTGCCGGGTAGACGAGCCAGAACATCAGCACGACTGCGATGATCAGGGGCAGCCGGCTGGGCCATACACGTCCACTCAGTGTGAGAGCGGTGATGGCGATGAGCAGCATGAACGGCGTCAGCTGATGGCTCGCGCAGATGGCCGTGACGAGCAGGAGGATCACCGCGAGGGCGCCCACCCGATGCCCCGGCCGGCGCTCGGCGGCCGACCGCCGTCGCCACCACGACACCAGTGCGGCGCGCTTGAAGCCTCGGAACTCGGGGAGCCGCGCGGCCAACGGGCCGACGACCAGCGCGATCACGACGAGATGCAGGAAGAAGCCGAAGGCCTGGGGGGACAGGTAGTCCTGGTCCTGCCAGTTGCCGAGGCAGAAGATCCAGAGCGCGAGCCAGCGCCGTCGCCGATCGCGCGTCAGGTACCCGGTCAGCACGGCCACGGCCATGAGCCAGAGACCCACGTTGAACACCGGCGCCCACAGGGCAACGGTCACCGGGTCGAGACCGGTCGCCCCGAGCAGCGTTGCCAGGAGGGCGAAGAAACCCGGCCAGTTGAAGTATGCGTCGATGTCCGGGTCGATCCCCTTCGTGCGCGAAAGGGCGTCGGCGATGCCGAGATGCCGGAACGCGACCTCACCTCGCGGGACGTCCGTCACGAAGGCTGCGGTCCCGAAAAGTACGAGCACGAGCACCACGATGAGCCAGATCATGACCGAGCGGCGGGCCGGGCCCGCGGCATCGCCCCGCAGCGCCACGACGAAGGCGATGTTCAGAAGCAGGAGCCCCGCCCAGAACGGGTAGGGCAGCAGGGCAACGAGCCCCAGGTCGCTGTTCACGGGCACCGACACCGTGGAGGCGGCCCCCACGGCAAGCGCCAGGGACACGACGCCTGCCAGCGCGCACCACGCGTCACGGCCTCTCCAGCGCCTTACCGTACGGGTGGGCGCATCCAGTGTGCTGGTCATCATGCCTCCTGTGTCAGTCGCCGGAGGACGGCGACCAGCCGGAGGCCGACCGCCACGGCGCCGATGGTGAGCACGACCACCCAAGAAAGGGCCATCGCGCCGGCACCCCTGTCGGCGACCGACAGCGCCGAGGCGCAGAGGGCGACGCCGAGCGCCAGGCCGACCACGATCGCCTCGGCGTACCGACCGCGGGCCCGGCACACGGCGTTGTACGCCTGCAGCACCGTGAACGCCACCAGTCCGGCCGCCAGCCATCGTAGAGCGTCGGTGGAATTGTCGGCGTACTGCTCCCCCAGCAGGCTGAGCAGCGGGCGAGCGAGAATGGCGAGGACGGCGGCAGCCAGACCTCCCACGGCGAGCGACCAGCGCAGACTCGCCCAGGTGTTCGCCACCAGGCGGCCGGGGTCGCGGACACCCTCGGAGAACTGGACGATGCCCATCAGCATCGGAGCGGTATAGGCGGCCCAGGCCATCATCCACGCGGGGTACCAGTAGGCAGCGGCCTCCGGCGCCACCATGTGCGCGAGCAGGAGGGGCAGCACGAGCCCGGGGGTGCGCTCGGTGAGGGTGAGGAGCTGGTTGGGGAGACCCACAGCCAGCAGTGGACGGCCGCGGCGCGCCGAGCGGAAAGTCGGTCGCGGCCGGTAGCCGACCAGTCTCCGCAGCTGGACCGCACCGACGACGCATGCGACGGTCGTCCCGAGGGTCCAGCAGGCCATCAGCACGTCGGCGGAGGCGCCCTGCGCCTGCCAGGCCACGAGCGCTGCAGCCCCGAGTGCTACTCCGCCGCCCACCGTGTACCTCAGGGTCGCGGTTGCACCGCGTCCCAACGCCACGAGAGCCTGGTCCAGCACGATGACCAGGGTGCCGGTGACGGCGGCTACGAGGAACGTGAGCCAGAAAAGGATCGATACCGAGGCCGTATCCGGCGCCACGGCCGACTGCAGTACGAGGTAGCCGACGGCCAGCACTGTACCGGCTATCCCCACGATGGCGAATGCCGCATCGAGCACCCGCGCGGGTGGCTCCCCCCGGCCCACCGCGACGATCACGGCCGAGCCGGCGCCCAGCACCGCGAGCTGCGTGCAGATCATCACCGCGGAGACCGCGGCTACGGTGAGCCCGATCTCACGGTCGGAGGTTGCACGTGCGGCGACGATCCAGAACGCAAAACCCGCACCTGTCTGGGCGCCCTTGGCCAGGACGAGGCCGAACCAGCTGCGCAGGGACGAGTGCCTGACGGTCGAGGCGTCCGTGACTGTAGTCCCCCGCCCAGCCCTCACGACGCTAGGCCCCTCGCCAGGCCCGCGTAGTTGTACCAGCAGAAGGCTGCGTAGTAGCGCAGCCACCGGGGCTGGCCCGCGGTGAGGCTCAGCGCGCTGCCGCGGACGGCCGCGGCGGCAGGTAGGAGCGCGAGCCTCGCTCCGCGCCAGCCGTGCTTGCGGATCATCCGTCCCAGACCCGTTCCGTCCATGAGGAACTGATCGAGCGCGAAGTCGAAGTCGTCCGCAGCGAAGCGGTGTTCGACCATGACCCGCTTCGACACGGCCGTTCGCAGCCCTGAATCGCGCATGCGCCAGCGCAGCTCGATGTCCTCCCCCGACTTGAACGAGTCGTCAAAACCCATGCCCAGCATCAGGTCGCGGTCGACGAGCGTCGCCACGAGCCCGAACCAGTTGCGGCTGCGGCCGGTGCGATGGTGATGTGCCAGCGCCTGCCCCCAGTAGCCCGGTCCAGCGACACTTTCGAGGCCGGCCTGGAGGGCGTCGTAGCCGCCCTCCACCATCTCCGTGAGCAGGTCGGCGACCCCCGTCGGCCCGAAGACGACGTCGGCGTCGACAAGCAGGACCCACCGGGTGCTGCTGCTCTGCACGCCGAGTGTTCGAGCCCAGGGCAGGCCGCGGCCCTCGTCACTCAGGACCCGGGCGCCGACCGCTTCGGCGAGGCCGACCGTGCCGTCGGTGGAGCATCCGTCCACCACGATGATCTCGGCGACACCGGACTTACGCAGTGCCTCCAGGCAGCGCGGGAGCAGGTGCTCCGCGTTGCGGGCCGGCACGACCGCGGTGACCTGGTCAAGACTGTGCCCCACTGTGTCCCACCCCCGACGCCTGCTCGTCGAGGATCGACGGCAGCAGCTGCTCGAGGTGCTTCACGATGTCGTCCGATGCCTCGTCCGCCGAGTAAGCGGAGGGGACCTGAAGCAGGTGGCAGGGCCGTCCGTCGAGCGACTTGGTCAGCACATCCCCCTTCGCCGCGAAGTGCTCACGCCACGGCACGACCGACGTGGCCGCGAGGCCGGTCACGACCTGCTGCGAGAAGCCGGCCATCTCGATGTGGAAGTTGCCGAGCATGCGATCCACCATCCAGTCCCGTGACCGCTCGACCAGACGGGACCGGGAGCCCTCGAAGCGCTCGATGTAGATGGCGGCCGCGAGCGGAGCCGAGGTCGTCACTTTACGCCCGGGGAAGGCGGCCGCTGGCTCGACCATGCGGTGCTCCGGCGACCACCGCCGCGAGAAGTCCGCAACGCGGGGGTAGCGGATGACGAACGGGTGGACCACCGTGGTGAGGCGGCCGACGGTCTGCGACAGCTGTGACGGGACGAGGGGCTTGCGGACACCTTCGAACAGGTGGGGGTAGATGTCCCGGTGGTGCGGCTTGATGAACATCGGCTTGGCATAGCCGAGCATCGTGGCGTCGTCGGCCAGGAAAGCCCAGTCGTCGCCCATGAACGACCAGCCCTCGCGCCGCATCAGCTTGGCGGCGGTGCTTGTCTTCCCGGTTCCTCCGGCGGCGGGAAGCGCGATCGCGTGGCCGCGGTACGCCATCGTCGCCGCGTGGATCATGCCCGCTCCCTGACCGACCATGGCGGCATCGAGAATAGGGACGACGGAGGTCAACAGCTCACCCGGCCCGTGGATGCGCCACTGCCGGCCGTCCCGCACGACCTGGACCCGGTCGGCCTGGAAACGCACGCTGTTCTCCGTGTAGGCGAGTTCGTGCTCCAGCAGACCCGCATCCGGCATCAGCTCCGGCCGGTCGTCGACGACGATGTCGGCCGGCCCTTCGCTGTCCTTGTCCGTGGCGAAGCACGCCAGCATGGTCTGGAGCTGCCTTGCTGCCGGCGCGCTCGCGTCGACGCGGATCGTGACGCGGCCGTGGATATCGAAGTTCAGTGACCTGGTCTGCTCGGTGTGCATGGTTGTCCCCTTTGGATGAAGTCGGTCGGATCGTGTTGCTGGTGTTGACACTCTGGGATTGCTCGTCCTGTCAGGCCACGCTGGTGACGGGCGCGCTCAACGCGACAAGGACGCTTGTCGGATCTGTGGGCGTTCGCGGGAAGCTCACGTTGGCGTAGGCGTACTTCACGCGGCGAAGTGCTTCGGGGCGAGCACCGGCTGTCGGGGCCTCCCAGAGGAGGCACTCGTGCGCCATCGTCCCCAGCACCCGCCATCCGTCCCGGAAGGTCTGAAGATTCGATGCACCGGAGATGCGGTCCAGTTCGAAGCTGGGGACCTCGGCGATCCTGAGCCCTGCCCTGGCGGCCCTGACAATCAGCTCCGTCTCGATCTCGAATCCGTCGGATTCCAGCTGCAGAACCACGAGGCACTCCCGCCGGAACGCGATGTAGCCGTAGCAGAGGTCCGAGTAGTTGCTGTGCAGAACTGCGTTGGCCAGCCCGGTCAGCGCACGGTTTCCTGTACGCCGCAGCCACGTCAGGTCCTCCGAGCCTCCTCCGGTGACGTATCGGGAACCCTTGACGAAGTCGTAGTCGTGCTGGAGCGGAGATACGAACCAGCCGATCTCCTGGGGATCCATGCTTCCATCGGCATCGAGCATGACGATGATGTCACCCGTTGCTGCAGCGAATCCTGACCGCAGTGCCACGCCTTTGCCCTTACGCTTCTCGTTCACCACCACGATGTCCTCGCGGAGTGCCTGCGCCACCCCGACGGTATTGTCCGTGGAACGACCGTCGACGATGACGACCTCGTCCACGTACGTGGGCATGCGCCGGAGAACCCAAGGAATGTTCCTGGCCTCGTTCAGGGTCGGAATTACGACGCTTATGGACGCTCTCCCCGGCGTTGCCGTCGGCTTGGAGAAGGAAATTGGGAGCTGGATCGAGATAGACAAATGCCTCACCACTTCTTGGCGTGTGTAGGGAACTTCGGCCGATGGGATGCGTTGCTGCAGGACGCACCGCACCAGCGCTCACCGGGCCTCGGTCCGTTCCGTGGTCCCGGCGACTAATCCAGCCAGCGCCCCTGAATGGAATTGGAAATCCCACAAAGTGACTCTGCCCGTTGATGGAGAATATGCCGACCCCGTGGGGTAAACACCAGTAGTGGATACTCGCTTTGAAATCGCGCCATACCTAGGGAATTTCATGCCCCCACTCGAACTAGGGGTGGAGGGGTAACAATGTGGAACCCGTTAGGTACATTGGGGGAATTTCCCCTAAGCGCGTTAGGTAGGGGGGTACTTCCAGCTGCTGGACCGGAGTGCTCCGCTCCGACTCGAGGGACGGCTCAGCGGGACTGCTCAGCGGGGCGGTGGTCGACGGCGCACAGGTGCCCGGGGTGCTCGTGTTCACGGCGTCGGGGGTGCCTGTCTGCGGGAGGGCTGCCCAACATCCGGACGATGGCCGCAGACAACGAAAAAGGCCCCGGAGCCGAAGCTCCGGGGCCTTCCTGGGTAGCGGTGGTGGGACTCGATCCCACGACCTCACGATTATGAGTCGTGCGCTCTAACCAGCTGAGCTACACCGCCCTAAATGAGGCTGCCCGCACCGATCCGATGATCGTCACGGGCCCCTCATTCACGAGCCCCCCACCGGAATCGATCCGGTGACCTCGTTCTTACCAAGAACGCGCTCTACCACTGAGCTAGGGGGGCAACAGCAAGAAACTTTACCAGTTCCAAGCCGCTGGTGCGAAATCGTCAGCTGCTCTCAGGAGCAGACCGGGATTCCCCAGCGGACCCATGCAGAGCATGGGTCCGCTGGGGTTCAGACGCTGCTTCCTACCACTGATCTGACGTTGCGCTGGAGCGCCCGGCTCCGGCTCCGGCACCCTTCACGTGACGTGCCTTGCGGTTGGCATCGCCCGCGAAGCGGGTGTCACCGTCGCGCTTGGGGAAGTCCTTCTTGAAAGGCTTCTTGAACTCGCCGGCGCTACGGCTTCCCGCGGGCTTGCGCCCCTTGTCGAGCTCGAGGTGAATGAGCTCACCGCCGATGCGCGTCTTGGAGAGTGCTCGCAGCTGGTCCGTCGAGAGGTCGGCGGGAAGCTCCACCAGGCTGTGGTCCGCGCGGATGTCGATGCCACCGATCTGGGCGGAGGACAGGCCACCCTCGTTCGCAATGGCACCGACGATCGAACCCGGCATCACCCGCTGGCGACGACCGACCGCAATGCGGTAGGTGGCGTTGCCCTCGGTGAGCGTGCGCGTCGGGCCACGCGACCCGAAGGCGTCCTTGCGACCGTCGGCCCGCTCGCGCTGTCCGGCGGGAGCGACAGGGATGTCCTGAACGAGGATCGGCTGGCCGCCCTGCGCCATGACGGCAAGGGCAGCAGCGATCTCGTTGGCGGGGACGTCGTGGTCACGCTCGTAGGTGGCGATGAGGTCGCGGAACAGCCCGACCTCCTTGCCTGCAAGGGTCTGCGTGATTCTGTCCGCGAACTTGCTGAGGCGCAGCTCGTTGATCTTCTCCGTGGAGGGCAGCTGCATCTGCTCGACCGGCTGGCGCGTGGCCTTCTCGATAGAACGGAGCAGGTACTTCTCACGAGGAGTGATGAAGAGGATCGCATCGCCCGAACGGCCCGCGCGGCCGGTGCGGCCGATGCGGTGGACGTAGGACTCCGTGTCGTTCGGGATGTCGTAGTTCACGACGAGCGAGATGCGGTCCACGTCCAGGCCACGGGCAGCAACGTCCGTGGCGACCAGGATGTCGATCTTGCCGTCACGCAGCGCCTCGACGGTGCGCTCGCGCTGCTGCTGGGGGATGTCTCCGTTGATGGCTGCAGCCGAGAAGCCCCGTGAACGCAACTTGTCCGCCAGGTCTTCGGTAGCAGCCTTGGTGCGGACGAAGGCGATGATGCCGTCGTAGTCCTCCACCTCGAGGATGCGGGTCATCGCATCCAGCTTGTGCGGGCCCATGACCTGCAGGTAGCGCTGGCGCGTGTTGGTGCCGGTCGTCGTCTTGCCCTTGACCGAGATCTCGGCCGGATCGTTCAGGTACTTCTTCGCGATGCGACGGATGGCAGGGGGCATGGTCGCGGAGAACAGTGCAACCTGCTTCTCCGCGGGGGTCGACGACAGGATCTGCTCGACGTCCTCGGCAAAGCCCATGCGCAGCATCTCGTCGGCCTCGTCGAGCACGACGTACTCGAGGTTGGAGAGATCCAGCGAACCCTTCGAGATGTGGTCGATGACGCGACCCGGGGTACCGACGACGACCTGCGCACCGCGGCGCAGCCCGTTGAGCTGCGGTCCGTAGGGCGCTCCGCCGTAGACGGGAAGGACGGTGAAGCCCTCCATGTGCTTTGCGTAGGAGGTGAACGCATCGGCTACCTGCAGCGCGAGCTCGCGGGTCGGTGCGAGCACCAGGACCTGCGTGTTCTTGCTGGGGCCGCCGTTGACATCCGCCAGTTCAGCCATCTTCGACAGCGCGGGGACGGCGAACGCGGCAGTCTTGCCGGTGCCGGTCTGCGCCAGTCCGACGACGTCGCGGCCTTCGAGCAGCGCGGGGATCGTCGCAGCCTGGATGGGTGAGGGCTTCTCGTAGCCGAGATCGGTCAGCGCAGCGAGGATGCGGCCGTCGAGGTTCAGGTCGGTGAAGCGGATGTCCACGCCGTCGTCGTCGGACTCTGCCGCGGGAACCGCTGCGGTGGCCTCGATGACGGGGGTGGTGTCGATGATGTGCTCGGACAGGTTTTCAGGCACGGGGAATAATCCTCCAGGTAGGTGCCGGTCGGCCCTACGGAATGGAGTCCGGGGAGCCGAATGAACGTAGAGTTCCGGCACTGTTTCAATCCCGAGGCCGAACTCCTCGTCACACGTGGTTCTCTGCTCTCTCAGCAGTGATGTGTGACTTTTCTTCTAGCCGGCGCTCCCTGATGAATCTGCTCGCGAGTCTGTGCTCCGAGCCCCAACACAACCTATCCGACCCTGAAGGGCGGAAATAATGGGAATACCGGTGTGGGGGATGTTTCAAGTCTACGGCACTCCCATGCCGGTGCGATCCAGGAAGGGCAGTTCGGGAGGTGACCTTCGGCACGTCAGGCCGGGGCGGCCACCTTCAGCCCTTGTAGTGCGGACTTGCGCACCTGCGGCGTGAGGGTGAACTCCCCTGCCTCGGCGGAATCGAGCAGGCGCTGCGCCTGCCGGTCGTCGAGGCCCGCGTAGACCTGCGCCGCGGAGACGCCGTGCCCCGGGACTCCGGTCACGCGAATCTCATCGCCGGCGCGGATGCTGCCCTTGGTCACGACGCTGAGGTACGTGCCGACCCGGTTGGCCTCGGCGAACCTCCTGACCCAGGACCTCTCCCCCAGGTAGCGCGCGAAATTGACGCACGGCGTGCGCGGCATGGTCACCTCGAGCACCACCTGCTCACCGACCGCCCAGCGTTCGCCGATGACGGCGTTCGACGCGTCTATCCCGGCGACGCGAAGGTTCTCGCCGAACAGGCCCGGCGTCACCTCCCGTCCCAACTGCCGTGTCCAGAAATCCGCGTCCTCCTGGGAGTAGGCATAAAGGGCCTTCATGGGTCCGCCGTGGTGCTTCCTGCTCGCCTGGATGTCGCCGGTGAGGCCCAGCGGATGCACGTTCACCGGTCCCTCGACAGCACGCTTGTCGATCGCCGTGACACCGGTGGAGTCCTTCGTCGGCAGAAGTTCGTGCACGCGGCAGACAGCGAGGAGGCTTCCAGTGGTCATGGCGATCATCCTATGCGGCGCCCATTGCCGACGCGGTGTGCGGCCGGGTCAGGGCTCGAAGCGATAGCCCATCCCGCTCTCGGTGAGGAAATAGCGGGGCGCGCCGGGATCGGTCTCGAGTTTCTTGCGCAGCTGCGCCATGTACACGCGGAGGTACTGCACGTCCTTCGCGTACGCGGGACCCCAGACGTCGAGCAGGAGCTGTTGCTGCGAGACGAGCTGTCCGGGGTGGGCGATCAGCCTGTCCACGATCTTCCACTCGGTCGGCGTGAGCCTGATGTCCCGTCCGTCCCTGACGACACGCCGCGCGCCGGCGTCGAGCGTGAAGTCGGGCGTCACGATGACCGGTGCATCGACGTCGATTGCTGCCCGCCGTGCCGCCGCCCGCAATCGGGCCAGGAGTTCGTCGAGGCCGAAGGGCTTCGTCACGTAGTCGTCCGCGCCGGCGTCGAGCGCGTCCACCTTGTCCTGCGAGCCGTGTCTGGCCGACAGCACGATGATGTGCACCTGGGACCAGCCGCGAATCCTACGGATGACCTCCACGCCGTCGATGTCCGGCAGGCCCAGGTCCAGCACGATGATGTCCGGGTGATGCTCCGAGGCGGCGTCGAGCGCGGTCTCGCCGTCGACCGCCGTCACACACTGGTAGCCATGGGCGCGGAGGTTGATCTCCAGGGCGCGCAGGAGCTGCGGCTCGTCGTCGACCACCAGCACGCGGGTCACAGCTCCACGACCCCGGTCGAGATGGGAAGACGGATCACGAGCGTCAGGCCCCCGCCGGGTGTCTGTTCGGCGTCGAGCACTCCGCCCATAACCTCCGTGAACCCCTTGGCCACTGCCAGACCGAGTCCGACGCCCGCACCCGATGGTGCGTCATCGAGGCGCTGGAACGGACGGAACATGGCCTCGACATCGTCCCGCGAGACGCCGTGCCCGTGGTCGATGACGCGCAACTCGCTCGCAGGGAAACCCTTGATCAGCGCCCTGCCCGTTCCACCGACAGAGGCGGTGACCTCGATGGCAGCGTCAGGCGCATACCTCACCGCGTTCTCGACGATGTTTGCGATCACACGCTCCAGCAGGCCGGAATCCGCCTCGATCGCGGGCAGGTTCGGCGGGATGGTCACCTGCACCCGGTCTTGCGGCACATTGGCGAGTGCGGGCCCGACGACGTCGGTCCATTTCAGCGGTCGCACGTGCGGGTTCACGGCATCGCCCGTGATGCGTGACATGTCGAGGAGATTATTGACGAGCGCATCGAGCCGGTCGGAGTAGTCCTCGATGGTCTCGAGCAGCTCGTCCTCGTCCTCCTGCGAGAAGGTCACATCGGACTGCCGCAGGCTGCTCACTGCGAGCTTGATACCGGCCAGCGGCGTGCGCAGGTCGTGGGAGACCGAACGCAGGATAGCCGTGCGCATGACGTTGCCCTCGACGAGCCTCCTGTTGGTGCGCGTGCTGGCGAGTAGCTCCTGGCGCTGGAGCAGGGATCGGAGTTGGCCGGCGAAGGCCCGCAGCAGGCCGCGCTCGCGGGCAGAGAGCGGGTGTCCGTAGAGGGCCAGGGAGAAATCTCCGTCGATGGGCTCCGCCGCAGTGGCCTCGGCCAGGGCCCACCGGTCGGAGTCCATCATCGAGGAGGCTCCCGAGGTGCCGCGCTCGGCCGGTGTGGAGGAGGACGCTCCCCCGGGTAGCTGCGCCCTGACCGCGAGGGCCTTGCGTCCCACGGCGCTCCCATCGGGGGCTGCCGGCATCCCGCCGTCGTCCGGTCCCGTCCGTCCGAACAGGACCACCGCATCGACGTCGAACTGGATCTGGACGTGCCGCAGGAATCCCTGCAGGGTGTCCTCCTCCGCCAGGGCGCCACGGGCCAGCTCGCCGAGCAACGCCGCTTCCTGCTGGGCCATGGCCGCCTCCCGGGACCGGCGCGCCGACAGCCCGACCACGAGGGAGACCGTCACGGCGACGGCGATGAAGATCAGCACCGTCGCGACGTTCTCGGCCTCGGAGATCTCGAGGGAGCCGAAGGGTTCGGTCGAGGTGTAGTTCAGGATGATGCTGCTCCACAGGGCCGCCAGTAGCGCCGGCCAGAGCCCGCCGATCAGCGCGACGGCGATGACCCCCGCGATCTGGAAGAGGACGTCCACCGCGAGCAGCGAGCTGCCCACCGAGAAGACGGCCACCTCGAGCAGCGGCGGGAGGACGAGGGCGACGACGCACCCGGCGGCGACCCTCAGGCGGCCGACGGGAGCCACGAGGGTCCGCCGGGATGCGGTCACCATCAGGGGTTGCGGCTGCCGGTGCCGTGGACGACGTCGTCGACAGGGCTGTCCTGCCACGCATCCTCCGCGCCTGTCCGCGGGGCGACCTGTCCGGCGGCCGCGGACAGCGGTGCCAGGGTCCGGGACAGGAGGACCCAGAACACGGTGACGGCGAGCGCGCAGACCACGCCCGCGCTGGAGGCCATCAGCCATCCGGTGGTCAGCTGCGAGTTGAGGTCCTCGGCACCGAGCAGCAAGCCGATGGTCTTCGGCGAGTAGATGAAGACCAGGAGTGTGACGACGAAGAGAACTGCCGCCGTCGCCCGTAGTCCGCGCAGTTTCGCCGGCAGCCCTGCCGCCTGCCCCGCAAGGACTGCCAGGACCACGACGATCCAGACCCAGTGGTGGGACCACGAGATCGGGGAGATGAGGAGCATGAGCACAGCGGTCATGGCCATCGGCAGGAACCGGTCGCCGCGTTGCTTCGACGTGCGGATGATGTACGCCGTTGCCGCGACGAGCAGCAGGGAGACGAGCAGCCACGGGACGGTGGAGGGGAACCCGGGGCCCATGAAGTGGAGGATCGCGCCGCGGATCGACAGGTTGTCCACATACCCCTCGCCGCCGATGCGGCCCGTATCCCGAAGCATCTGAAGCCAGTACGTCGTCGACTCGGCGGGCAGGAGGAGGAACCCGAGGGCGATCGTGCCGAAGAAACCGCCCGCCATCGTGAAGAGCTGCTTCCACTCCCCGCGCACCAGGAAGTACAGCCCGAAGACCAGGGGCGTCAGCTTGACGCCGGCCGCAATGCCGGTGAGCAGTCCTGTGGGCATTCTGCGGTGAGGGCCCGAGAGCAGGTCGGCGGCGATCATCGCGAAGAGCAGGATGTTGACCTGGGAGAAGGCCATGGTCTCGCGCCACGGACCGAGCAGGCAGACGAGGCCGGTGCCGGCGATCGCCAGGGGTAGCGCGGACGGGTGGGCGACGACGTCGCGCACGCTGCGGAAACCGCCGAGGTAGCGCGTGACCAGCAATGACGTCACAGCGGCGACGAGAACGGACAGTCCGACGAAGAGGACGGCTCCCGTCTCGGCGCTGACGAGGGTCAGAACGGTGAAGGCGAGCGCGGCGAACGGCGGGTAGGTGAAGAGGAGCGAGCCCTCGCCCTCGCCGAAGGACCGCGTGTAGAGAGAGTCATCGCCGTCGACCACGGACTGTCCGCCCATCCGGTACACGCGGAAATCGAGGCCGATCACATCGGCCCAGGCATACGCCCACACCGCCAGCGCTGCGGCGACGACTACTGCGGCGACGAGGCCGAGCACCCGCAAAGCTGCCGGTGTACTGCGCTGACTCATGCTTGCCTTCCGGAGGTCCTGAGGTGGAGCCGGGCCCCCTCGAACCCGGGGAACGGCTCATCCAGTGTAGGCACGGCCCCCCTCGAAGCCGTTCGCAGGCGGATATGGTGGAAATCACCCCTCCCCCTGCGAAAGGCCGATCCACCGATGTCATCCTCCAGCGGCACCACCGCTCCCGTCACAGCCATCACGAACGCGCACGTCGTCCCGATCGACGGCGAACCGTTCGACGGCACCGTCATCGTCGAGGACGGCCGGATCACCGCGCTGGGCGCTTCCGTCGCCGTGCCCGACGCCGCCACCGTCATCGATGCCGGCGGCAAATGGCTGCTCCCCGGCTTCGTCGACGCGCATGTCCACCTCGGTACGCACGAAGAGGGTGAGGGCACTGCGGGCGACGACACCAACGAGATGACGCAACCGAACACGGCCGGCGTCCGGGCCATCGACGCCATCAACCCCTACGACCCCGGGTTCGACGACGCCCTCGCGGGTGGGGTGACCACGGTGAACGTCAATCCCGGGTCGGGCAACCCCATCGGCGGACTCGCCGTCGCCATCCACACCCACGGGCGCTACCTCGAGGAGATGGTGCTGCGCTCTCCCAGCGGCCTGAAGTCGGCGCTCGGCGAGAACCCGAAGCGCGTCTACGGAGGCAAGGACAAGATGCCGTCGACCCGCCTGGGCACGGCACTCGTGATCCGTGAAGCGTTCATGAAGGCCCAGAACTACATGGGCAAGGCCGACGAGAACGCGCGCGATCCTCACCTCGAGGCGCTCGCCATGGTGCTGCGCCGCGAGATCCCCTGGCGCCAGCACGCCCACCGCGCCGACGACATCGCGACAGCCATCCGCATCGCCGACGAGTTCGGGTACGACCTCGTGCTGGACCACGGAACCGAAGCTCACCTGCTCGGTGACGTCCTGGCGGAGCGCGGGATCCCCGTGCTGATCGGGCCCCTCTTCACCACGAAGTCCAAGGTGGAGCTGCGAGGCCGCTCGATCGCGAACCCCGGCAAGCTCGCGAAGGCCGGCGTCGAGATCTCGATCATCACGGACCACCCCGTCATCCCGATCAACTTCCTGGTGCACCAGGCCACCCTCGCGATCAAGGAGGGCCTGGACCGGGAGACCGCACTGCGCTCGATCACCATCAATCCCGCGAAGGTCCTCGGTCTCGCCGACCGCCTCGGCTCGCTCGCCGTCGGCAAGGACGCGGATCTGGTCCTGTGGAGCGGCGATCCCCTCGACGTCATGCAGCGCGCCCTGCAGGTCTGGATCGGCGGTGCCGAGGTCTACTCGTACGACACCGGGACGCACACCGCCACCGTCGCTCCACGGGGCTAGGTCATCCCCTTGGCGGGTCCCCTGCCGCGGCGGCCGTTCACGCTGCGCGCCGCTATCATCCTGTGGCTCGTGGTCTCGGTGCTGCTGGCCGTCGCGGCGGGCACCTTCGTCGCGTCGGCCGCCGCGCAGAACCTCGAGCGGGCCGGCCTCATCGGGCTCGGGGCGCTCTTCGGGGGGCTCGCGACCCTCCAGTTGCTCCTCCTGCTTCCGCTGCGTCGGGGCAGGCGGGGTGCCCGGGAACTGCTGAGCACCATCGGCATCATCGTGGGGGTGCCGATCATCGTGCGCGGGACGCCGGGGCTGTCCCTGATCGCGGGGGCCATGCTCGTCGCGGTGCTGCTCATGTGGTTGCCGCAGAGCAGCGACTACTTCCAGCTGACGCATCCCAAGGCCAGGAAGAAGTTCCGGCTCCCGGGGTCCCGTTAGCGCCCGGCTTCAGGGCATACATGATGCCGCAGCAGCCCGGCCGGCGCCGCCGCGGTCGCCGTCGTTCCCGGTTGTTGGCGCACCGCCGCGGTCGCCGTCGTTCCCGGTCCCTGGCGCGCCGCCGCGGTCGCCGTCGTTCCCGGTCCCTGGCGCGCCGCCGCGGTCGCCGTCGTTCCCGGATATTGGCGCCGAACCGCGTGTCGGGGCCCAACACGCCGACTGGATCCTGTGTCCCGGTCGGAACGCGGGAACGACGGCGGTCGCACGGGCCCGGACGCGCGAAAGGCCCCTCCGCAGGGAGGGGCCTTTCGTCGTCCAGGCCCTAGCGCAGGGAACCGATGGCTGTCTCGAGGTCGCCGATCAGGTCCTCGATGTCCTCGATGCCGACCGACAGCCGGATCAGGTTCTCGGGAACGGCGAGCTCCGTACCCTTGACGGACGCATGCGTCATGTCCGACGGGTAGTTCATCAGCGACTCGATGCCGCCCAGGGACTCCGCGAGGATGAAGACCTGCGTCGACTCCGCGACCTTCTTCGCCGCTTCCGCGCCGCCCTTGAACGTCGCGGAGATCATGCCGCCGAAATCCTTCATCTGCGCAGCTGCCAGGTCGTGGCCGGGGTGCTCGGGCAGACCGGGGTAGTACACGCGCTCCACCTCGTCCTGCTCCTGCAGCCAGCGGGCGATTGCCATCGCGTTCGACGAGTGGCGGTCCATGCGGACCCCGAGGGTCTTGAGCCCGCGCGTCGTCAGCCAGGCTTCCATCGGCGCAGACACGGCCCCGACCGCGAACTGGATGAAGCCGATCTTCTCGGCGAGCTCGTCGTCGTTCACGACTACGGCCCCGCCGCTGGCGTCAGAGTGCCCGCCGATGTACTTGGTCGTCGAGTGCACGACGACGTCGGCACCGAACGCGAGCGGCTGCTGCAGATAGGGCGACGCGAAGGTGTTGTCGACGACGAGCAGGGCACCGGCGTCGTGCGCGAGCTGGGCGGTGGCGGCGATGTCGGTGATCTTCATCATCGGGTTGGACGGTGTCTCGACCCACACCATCTTGGTGTTGTTGGCCACGATGGCAGCCTGGACCGCGGCGACATCGGCCATGTCGACGGCCGAGTTGGTGATACCCCACTGCGACAGGACGCGGTCGATCAGGCGGTAGGTCCCGCCGTACGCGTCGTTGCCGAGGACGATGTGATCCCCGGGACGCAGCGCGGCACGGATGAGTGCGTCCTCGGCGGCGAGGCCGGAGGAGAAACTGAAGGCGTGCTCGCCGCCCTCGAGGGCCGCGATCTGCGTCTGCAGCGAATCCCGCGTCGGGTTGGTGCCGCGCCCGTACTCGTAGCCGTTGCGCAGCTTGCCGATACCGTCCTGCGCGAACGTGGTGGTCTGGTACAGGGGCGGGATCACCGCTCCCGTCGTGGGGTCGGGGGTCTGGCCTGCGTGGACGGCTCGGGTGTTGAAGCCCTGGGCGTCAGAATGCGTCACGATGCTCCTGGAATGCGGATGAATGAGGTTACTTGCTCATGTATGTCAGCAAGTCGTGGCGCGTAAGAATTCCCACGGGCGACCCGACGAACGTCACCATCAGCGTGTCGCTGGCCTGGAGCCGCTCGCGCGCCGTGCCGATGGATTCGAGCGACCCGATGAGGGGCAGCCTCCCGTCCATGTGCTGGGAGATCTTGTCCGTCAGCTTCGCTTCGCCGTGGAAGATCTTTGCCGTCAGGGAACGCTCGTCGACCGATCCCAGCACCTCGCCCATCTTCACCGGAGGTTCCTGCGATAGCACCGGGATGCTGGAGACGCCGTACTCGTCCATGATCGAGATGACGTCGCGGACCGTCTCGGTCGGGTGAGTGTGCACCAGGTCCGGCATCGAGCCGCTCTTGGACCGGAGCACCTCGCCGACACTCGCGTCGTCGCCGCTGTCCATGAAGCCGTAGGACTTCATCCAGTCGTCGTTGAAGATCTTGCCCAGGTAACCGCGCCCGCCGTCGGGCAGGAGGACCACGACGACGTCGTCCGCTGTCAGGTCCTTCGCCACGCGCAGCGCTGCGACGACCGCCATCCCGCAGGAGCCGCCGACCAGCAGTCCTTCCTCGCGTGCGAGGCGCCGGGTCATCTCGAAGCTCTCCGCGTCGGTCACGGCGTGGATCTCGTCGGGGACGGCGGGGTCGTAGCTGTCGGGCCACATGTCCTCGCCGACGCCCTCCACGAAATAGGGACGCCCGGTTCCGCCGGAATAGATGGAGCCCTCGGGATCCGCACCGATGATGCGCACGGGGCCGCCCTCGCGGTCCGCGGAGACCTCCTTGAGGTAGCGACCGGTGCCGGTGATGGTACCGCCGGTTCCGACACCCGTGACGAAGTGCGTCACCTTCCCGTCGGTGTCGTTCCAGATCTCGGGACCCGTGGTCTCGTAATGGCTGAGCGGGCCGTTCTGGTTGGAGAACTGGTCCGGCTTGTAGGCGCCGGGAATCTCGCGGACCAGCCGGTCGGAGACGCCGTAGTAGGACTGCGGGCTGTCGGGGGCTACTGCGGTCGGGGTGACGACGACCTCGGCACCGTAGGCCTTGAGGACGTTCCGCTTGTCCTCGCCGACCTTGTCCGGCACCACGAAGACGCACTTGTAGCCGCGCTGCTGCGCGACGAGGGCGAGGCCGACGCCGGTGTTGCCGGAGGTCGGTTCGACGATGGTGCCGCCGGGCTTGATCTTTCCCTCGGCCTCGGCGGCGTCGAGGATCTTGGCCGCGATGCGGTCCTTCACCGATCCGCCCGGGTTGAGGTATTCGACCTTCGCGAGGATGGTGGCTGCGATGCCGTCGGTGACGGAGTTGAGCTTGACCAGCGGGGTGTTGCCTATCAGGTCAACGATGGAATTGGCGTACTTCATGGATACAAAGTTACCGGCTGCAGGCCCCACCTCCGTGCCGCCGTTACGCCGCGGGACGCGAACCGGGCCGCATCGGGGCTCCGCCGTACCCGGAGCATGCTTCCGGGAGCGGAACACACGGCGCTGGGCGCACGGCAGGTGAGCCTAGGCTTGGATCCGTACGCCGTCCGCCGACAAGGAGCATCAGCCATGACGAACACCTATCGCATCGCGGTCATCGCCGGGGACGGCATCGGCAAGGAGGTCATGCCGGAGGGTCTACGCGCGCTCCAGGCCGCCGCAGACCGTTACGGTTTCGCGGTGGACGCCGTCGAGTTCGACTACGCCAGCGCCGAGTACTACCTCGAGCACGGCCAGATGCTCCCCGACGGCTGGTTCGAGGAGCTGCGCACCTTCGACGCCATCTTCTTCGGTGCCGTCGGCTGGCCCGATGTCGTCCCCGATCACGTGTCCCTCTGGGGCAGCCTGCTCCAGTTCCGACGCCACTTCGACCAGTACGTGAACCTGCGCCCGGTGAGACTGCTCCCCGGCATCACGAGTCCGCTGGCGGGCCGGAAGCCGGGCGACGTCGACTTCTACGTGGTCCGCGAGAACACCGAGGGTGAGTACTCGAGCGTCGGCGGCCGGATGTTCGAGGGCACGGACCGCGAGACGGTCATCCAGGACACGGTGATGACGCGCACCGGGGTGGACCGGATCCTCCGCTACGCCTTCGAGCTGGCCCAGAAGCGCGGAGCCAGGCACCTCACCTCGGCGACGAAGAGCAACGGCATCTCCATCACCATGCCCTACTGGGACGAGCGCGTGGAGGCGATGGCGGCACACTACGACGACGTCCGCGTGGACAAGTTCCACATCGACATCCTGTGCGCGAACTTCGTGCTGCACCCGGACTGGTTCGATGTCGTCGTCGCCAGCAACCTCTTCGGCGACATCCTCTCCGATCTCGGTCCGGCCTGCACGGGGACGATCGGTGTTGCCCCGAGCGGCAATATCAACCCGGACCGCACCTTCCCGAGCCTTTTCGAACCGGTGCACGGCTCGGCGCCGGACATCGCCGGACAGGGCATCGCGAATCCCGTGGGGCAGATCTGGAGCGCCTCCATGATGCTGGACCACCTCGGCGAGGTGGAAGCTGCCGCTGGGATCCTTGCCGCGATCGAGTCGACCCTGGCGTCGGGCGGCGACGCGCTGACCCGCGACCTGGGCGGAACCGGCACGACGGCGTCGCTCGGCTCGACCATCGCCCGATCCATCGCCCGATCCATCGCGGGATAGACCGGGCCGCCACGCCCTGGGCGCCACGCCGCACCGGCCAGGAACCGGGGCCGTACCCGTGGCACCATGGATGAATGACCATCGCACCCGCCGTCGTGCCTTCGGGCGCGCATGCGACGGAGTGGATTCCCGACGGTCCCTACAATCTGGCAGGGACCGTCGGCACGTTGCAGTGCGGTGCGCACGACCCGTCCTTCATCGTCCAGGGACCCGATCACTGGCTGGCGTTCCGGACCGTCGACGGACCCGTCACGCTCCTCCTGCGCCAGCGCGGTCCCCTGAACGGAAGCAGGATCCACGCGACCGCCTGGGGTGCCGGCGCCGCCTCGGCCCTGGAATCACTGCCTCGCCTGCTCGGGGCCGACGATGACTGGAGCGCGTTCGACAGCCCCGAGGTCCGCGAATCCCTGCCCGAACTCGCGCGCAAGGGGAGGTACCTGAATCCGGGGCTGCGCCTGCCAGCCTCCGGCCGCATGCTCGACACCGTGGCCCGGGTGATCCTGGAGCAGAAGGTCACCGGTCTCGAGGCCAAGCGTGCCTGGCGCTACCTGCTGGCCCGCTACGGTGACCCGGCCCCGGGCGCCGGAGACATCGCACCCGCAGCGCTCCGCCTCCCGCCGACCGCCGAGCAGTGGCGCCGCGTCCCGTCCTGGGAGTGGCACAAAGCCGGCGTCGACTCGAAGCGGTCTGCGACCATCCTCAAGGCTGCCCACGTGGCCAGCGGCCTGGAACGCCTCTCCACCCAGCCCGGCGGCGACGCCGTCCGGGCGGGCCTGGGATCGATTCCGGGAATCGGCGTCTGGACGATCGCAGAGGTGGTGCAGCGCACCCACGGCTGCCCCGACTCCATCTCCGTCGGCGACTACCACCTCGCCGCCTACGTGGGGGCAGCCCTCACGGGACGGCGCACCGACGACGCCGGCATGATCGAACTGCTCGAGCCGTGGAAGGGCCAGCGACAGCGCGTCGTCCGTTCCCTCTACGCGAGCGGCTTCCGTAAGCCGACCTTCGGGCCTCGCCTCTCCCCCGAGGATCACCGAGCGCGCTGATCCCGCACCTACCCGACGATGCTGCCCACGGCCCGGCCCCCAACTAGGGTTGGAGGATGAGCCAGCCCGTAGACGTCACCGCAACATTCACCCCGCTCGACGGCGAGTTCTTCCGCGTGAAGCTCGCCCTCGACATCGCCATCGAACAGGTGGTGCAGGAGCCCGGCTGCATCAGGTACGCGATCACGGATGCGCAGGAGGACCGGATCATCCTCTCCGAGCAGTGGGAATCGACGGAACTCCTCGACGCCCACCTCCGTGGTGCGGCAGTCCAGGACCTCGGCGAATCCCTGAGCGCACTCCTGGCCGAGCCGGCCGACGTCATCCGCTCCGACCACGAGGCCTGACCCGCCTACCTGCCGCACGAGGGAAGCCCCGCACTCATCGAGTGCGGGGCTTCTCCAGTGGTGCTCCGGCTAGTCGGCGGCGGGCGCGGTGCCCTCGGCCTGCTGCGCGAGCTGCTCGTGGACGGCCTTCATGTCGAGGCCCTTCACGGCGTCGACGAGTTCGCCGAACTGCGTGGCGTTCAGGGCGCCGGGCTGCGAGAAGACGAGCACCTTGTCTCGGAAGGCCATGAGCGTGGGGATCGAGGTGATGCCCGCGGCCGCGGCGAGCGACTGCTCCGCCTCGGTATCCACCTTCGCGAAGGTGACATCGTCATGCTGCTGCGAGACGGCGTCGTACACGGGTGCGAACTGCTTGCACGGTCCGCACCATTCGGCCCAGAAGTCAACGAACACGATGTCGTTGCCCTCGATGGTTTCCGGAAAACTTGCCTCGGTGATATTGATTGTCGACATTCCTTAAGGCTAGCGAAAGCGGCAGAGCGTGTCAGGCCTGTTCGCTACCGAAGAAGTGTCCTCACCCGCACGGATGACGGAGGAATACGTGACCGACCCCCACGACCTGACGCGGTTCGTCGAGGCGCAGGACGCACACGGCACCTACCTGCAGGCACTCGCGGAACTGCGACGCGGGCACAAGACAGGGCACTGGATGTGGTTCGTCCTCCCGCAGGTCCGCGGGCTGGGCAGTAGTCCGACGTCGGTCCGGTTCGCGATCTCGTCGCTCGACGAGGCACGCGCCTACCTGGCCCACCCGGTACTCGGAGCCCGACTGATCGAGTGCGTCGACGCCCTCATCCAGCTGCCTGACAGTGATCCCGTCGCGGTGCTCGGGGGGATCGATGCCCGGAAGCTCCAGTCGTCCATGACCCTCTTCACCCATGCCGACCCGCAGGAGCCGCGATTCCGGACCGTGTTGGACCGCTACTACGCGGGCGCGGAGGACAGGGCGACGACGTCGCTCCTCGCCGGATGACGACGACGGCTGTGCCGCTCGGGCTCCCGGCCGGAACACCCCGGTCAGGCGGTCCGGCTCAGCTTTCCGATGACCGGCAGGGCGGCAGCGAGTAGGGCGCGGTCGTTGTCATCGAGGTGCGCCAGGAGTGCAGCGACGCGCTCATTGCGGCGCCGGCCGGCATCCTCCCACTCGGCGCGCCCCTTGTCCGTGAGCTTGACCAGGACGGCGCGGGAGTCGGTGGGGTCGGGCTGTCGGCTGACGAGTCCTGCCTGCTCCAGCTTGATGATCTGTTCGGTGGCCGACGGTACGCGGATGCCCAGGTTCGCGGCGACGCGGCTCACCCGCAGCGGTTCCTCGGCGACCATACTCAAGGTGCTCATCTGCATGGAGGTGATCTCGCCGTCCCCATCCATGGACCGGCTCAGGTAGACCGCGTGCCGCAGGGTGGTGCGGAAGGACTGCGCGAGGGCCAGCAGCCGCGGGTCCGTCGGTGGAAGACTCATGATTAGGCACCCTAACATTCGTCGTGCGGTGACGCCAAGATGCATGGCTCCGGATGCAGCGATAGCGTGGGAGGCACCGACGCCAGGGGGCAGGACATGCAGGACGCAGCCACACCGGATACCTTCATCGTCCCCACCGACGCCGGGGCGGCGAAACAGCAGGTGACCGCAATTCCACCCGTACTTCTGGGCGTCGAGGATCCCCTCCCGTTCCTGGCCGGACGATGGACGACGCACCGTCGGCTACTCGACCGCACCACCGGCATGACGGGGACGTTCACCGGGCTCACCACCTTCACTCCCGACGACGGCGGCCTGCGCTGGGACGAGCAGGGCACCGTGTCCTGGCCCTCCTTCGAAGGACCGGCCTTCCGCTCCTACCGCGTCCTGGGCGTGGGAGGTGCCGTGATCGACATACGTTTCATGGACGCCCGGCTGCTGTGTCGCCTCGACCTCGGTACCGGTGCGGCGCGGGACGAACACGATTGTTCCCCGGATACCTACCTCGTGGACTTCGCCGTGAGGTCGCGGAAACTGATCCACTACACCTGGGACGTGACCGGGCCCGCGAAGGACCTCCTGCTGACGACGACGCTCGAGCGCCGGTCTGAGGCAGCTACAGCGCCCGAGACCTCGGGGGGTGTGGGGCTCGGTCCCGTGGGCGGCGCTTGAGCACTGGCAGTTCGAACAACAGATTCACCGAGAGGTGATCCCGTGTCGAGTACAGCCAGGCCAGGCCGAGTGGAATTCCGATGCCGACCAGGAGCAGCAGCGGCAGCATGAACCACTCCCCTGCGAGCCCGACGGCGTCGGCGAGGGCGAGCGTGATCATGATCGGACCGAGGTGCGCCACGTAGAAGACGATCGAGTAGCGTCCGATGAACTCCAACGCGGCAGTCGCGCGACCGGCTCGAAGCAGCGGGAACACCCAGCACACGACGCCGAGGGCGCCCACCACTCCCCATGCGTACTCACCCCGGTAGAGCACATCGCGACCTGCGGCATTGAGGACCCCCACGGTGACGGCCGCAGCGGCCGCCAGCACCAGCACCCAGGGCTTGCTGATCGTGCGCTCGACCAGTCGCACGTGCTGCGTGCACCAGGCGCCGAAGAAGAAGAACCCGGCGAGGAAGACCATGGTCTCCGAGCGACTCGCGTCCGGCAGGACCAGCGACACCGCGAGCAGCACGAAGGACATCATCAGCGGCGGCACCCGCCGCAGCGGATAGGCGACCATGTAGAAGATCAGGATGAACCACAGGTACCAGAGGTAGGTCGGCGAGAGAAAGAAGACCTGTGCCAGGGTAGCGGGCCGGAGATCCCCGCTCGCCGCCAGGATGATGACCGACCACAGGACGTAGGGCCACGCCACCATGGAGATCTTGCCGGCGAAGTACTCGCGCCCCGACTTCGCGACCGACTGCGGCAGCAGCATCCCGGAGAGGAACATCAGGACGGGCATGCGGAAGGGCTCGAGGAAGAGGTTGACCTGGTCGACGCCCGCGGTCGGACCGACGGCGACGCGCAACGCCTCGCCTGCATGCAGCAGCACGACGAGCAGGATGGCGACGCCGCGCAGACTGTCGAGCCACCCTATGCGTGCAATGGTGGTACTGCTGATCGTGGCCCCCTGCTGTCGACGTTCACTTCACACATGCTTGCGGACACTTCGTTGCAGGACCCAGCCACGGATGGATCGACGTCGCCCCTTGATATCTCCGGACGAATGCTTTCCGAGTCTCCGGAGCCGACAGATCCACCTCCCGAACAGATCCGAAGGACTGCACCGGTGCTCGCCGCCGGCGGCTGACGGAGGTGCGTAGACGAATCCTCGACGATCGTCGAGGGCAGGCGACCGGGCTCCGCAGGCAGTGACTGCACAGAATGGGAGTTATTTTTGAGGGAAGCAGGACTGGAAGTTGCACCGTCTTTTGGGAGGTCCTCTGTTGGCCAGTGATGTGCTCGCCACCGCGACACGCACAACGGATGCAGTGCAGAAGTCGGTCCTCCGCGCCGATATCCAGGGCCTGCGCGCCCTGGCCGTCCTGGCGGTACTGCTCTACCACCTCGACGTGCCATTCCTGCCGGGAGGGTTCGTCGGCGTCGATGTCTTCTTCGTCATCTCCGGGTTCCTGATCACCGGGCTCCTGCTCAAACAACTCGTCGCGGAAGGACGGGTATCACTTCTCGGGTTCTACGCGCGTAGGGCCAGACGCTTGCTGCCTGCGGCAACCCTCGTCCTCGTTGCTACAGGCGCGATCACGGTTGCGGTCCTGCCGATCACCCGTTGGGGTTCCGTCGGGTGGGACATCATCGCTTCGGCGTCGTACGTCCAGAACTGGCGGCTGGCTACGGACTCGGTCGGCTACCTCACGAGCGACGTAGCTCCCGGGCCCCTGCAGCACTACTGGTCGCTGGGCGTGGAGGAGCAGTTCTACCTGGTCTGGCCCCTACTGATCATCGTGGCCGGCTGGCTCGGAACGAGGACGAGGCATCAGCGCGGGCAGATCGCCATCGAGAATCTGCGCCCCTGGCTGCTCATCGCACTCGCGCTTGTGCTCCTGCCGTCGCTCGCATGGTCGATGTACTACACGGCCGCAGCGCCAGAACCCGCCTACTTCGCCTCGACCACGCGTTTCTGGCAGCTTGCACTCGGCGCGCTCCTCGCCGTGGCGCACTCCCACCTGGAGAAGATACCCGGTCCTCTCGCGATGATCACGGGCTGGCTCGGGACGGCCGGCATCATCGGCTCCCTGGTGCTGATCGACGGGTCCGTCCCCTACCCGGGAGCTGCCGCCCTGCTTCCCACCCTCTCCACCGCCCTCGTGATCGCAGCAGGCGTCAAGCGGACCCCACTCGGACCTGAACTGGTCCTCGGCACCAGGCCGATGGTCTTCGTGGGGAACATCTCCTACTCCCTGTACCTCTGGCACTGGCCTGTCATCGTGTTCGCCACGGCGATGTTCCCGCAACCCCACTTCACCGGGAGCATCCTTATTCTCGGGCTTTCGATCGGCCTCGCGTACCTTACCTATCGGTACGTCGAGAAGCCCGTCAGCGGGTGGAGCGCCCTCAGTGACGCCCCCGGCCGGAGTCTCTGCGCCGCAGTCGCCCTCATGATCATCGGTGGCCTCACGGGCGGGATGCTCGTCAACGCGGTCCGCACCGAAGTGGACAGGGCGGAGATTCAGAGTCTTCAGCCGGAACCGCTGCTGACCGGAGCCATGACGCTCCCGCAAGAGCCCCGCTCGGCAGAGCCCGAACACCAGACCGCAGCAGAAGAGATCGTGCCCGCGCCCGTCGTCGCGGCCGAGGACTTCCCTTCGTGCGACTCGGCCAAGATCAGCGAAACCGAGGTCACGACCTGCGAATATGGCGACAAAGCGTCCGATCGCCACGTCGCACTCGTCGGTGACTCGCACGCGAAACAGTGGATCCCGGCGCTCGATCGCATCGCTCGCGACAGAGGCTGGAAACTGACGGCGTACATCCACGACGCTTGCCCCTTTGCGACCGGCGAACTCGAGCGGAAGGGCAGGGCCTACGTCACCTGCATGGACTGGAACGCGCAGATGCAGGACCTGCTGAGGAATGACGCCGAGCTCAGCCTGGTCGTCACCAGCAGCTATACGATGAGCGCCGGAATCGCCGGAGCGACGGATGACGTCGCTGCCATGGCGGAAGCGTTCCAGAGGTCCTGGCGCCCCTTCACCCAGCGCGGCGTCCCGGTCGCCGTCATCAGGGATACGCCGGCCCCTGATATCAACGTCCCTGATTGCGTCGCGGTGAATTCCACTTCCCTGACCAAGTGTTCCGTGCCGCGCAGGGAAGCGGCTGACGACAAAGGAGTCGCGCAACTGCGAGCAGCAGGGTCCCTTCCCGGAGTCACCTCGATCGATCTCAATCCCTTCATCTGTCCGGCCGAACAGTGCCCGCCCGTGATCGGCGACGTCCTCGTGTACCGGGATACCGATCATCTGACCGCTACATACGTGGAGTCGCTCGCCGACCGACTCGAGGCATCACTCGAGACGCTGGTCGCCGCCAGGTAGCTCAGCCACGGTTGCCTCGCGCTCGGAGGTGCGGCATGAGCCCGGAAGCTTAAACACAAGAGGCCGGTACAACCCCTATTTCTAGCGGATGTACCGGCCTCTCCTTGCTGTGGCAGATGAGGGATTCGAACCCCCGTAGGCGTTGCCAGCTGATTTACAGTCAGCCCCCTTTGGCCGCTCGGGTAATCTGCCGAACGTCTTCATAGGAAGACCGCCCGCAGCAAGCGCGGGCAAGACAACTTTACAGACAAACCGCTCCAGTGACGAATCGGGCGGAGGTCTACAGGCCGGCAGCTACGCGGCGCTCGATCTGGGCGAAGAAACCGTTCGCCTGATCGGGCGTCACCATGCTCAGGAGGACCGCCCGGTCGAGGTCGGCGCGTACCCCGGCGAGCCGCTCCCCCGCCGATTGACCCACGCCCGTGTCGACGGGTGACGCGACGCCCATGGAAGTCACCGGGTCGAGGTCGGGGATCGTGTCGATCGCCTCGACGTCGGAGTGACCCGAGCTCGCCGCTACCGTCCTCGGCGGGACGGCCGAGGACGGTCCCGCCGCCAGACCCGACAGCGACGCCGTGACAGCTGCCGCCAGGAACGAGCCCGCCACGGCCTTGCGAAGGCGTACCCGGTAGCGGCGGCGGGGCGTCTGGGACATAGTTCATGCTCCTCGTGGTGTGGTAGGTAGTGCCCACCGTGCCACCGGAGTGTGGGTGCCGGCCCGGTACGGACTGATTGCCGACTGTGAGGACCACCGCGCCGGGCCGCAAGGTTGCAGATAGTCTTTAGGGCAAGGATCCCAACCACCCGAGGAGGCACCGTGGCGAGCGAATCCACGTTCGACGTCGTAAGCAAAGTGGACAAGCAGGAAGTTGCCAATGCGCTGAATCAGGCGCAGAAGGAGATCGCGCAGCGTTACGACTTCAAGGGAGTCGGCGCGGAGGTGGACTTCAGTGGCGAGAAGATCCTCATGAAGGCGAATTCCGAGGAGCGCGTCCTGGCCGTCCTCGACGTCCTGCAGTCGAAGATGATCAAGCGAGGGATCTCTCTGAGGTCGCTCGACACCGGCGAGCCCTACCCCTCCGGCAAGGAGTTCCGCCTGGAGACCTCCATCAAGGAGGGCATCGCGCAGGACATCGCGAAGAAGATCAACAAGCTCATCCGGGACGAGGGACCGAAGGGCGTGAAGTCGCAGATCCAGGGCGACGAGCTGCGCGTCAGCTCCAAGTCCCGCGATGACCTGCAGTCCGTCATGGCACTCCTGAAGAACTTCGAGGAAGCCGACCTGCAGTTCGTCAATATGCGCTAGCCTTCGGCAGCAGCTGCCGCTTCCATGCTTCACTCTGGTCTTCGTCGCGACCACTCCCGGACACCATGAACTCTCTGTCGAACGAGGGGTGGAAGGGTCCCGTATGAGTAGGGCGAGCCCTTCCACCTGTTGATTCGGCCAGCGTCAAGTACCGGTTGGTCGATTCAGGTATGCGGGGACCGGCAATTCAGGTAGGCGGGGACGGGGACACCCCGAAAATAAGCATTTAGGCTGACGTTCACCAGGCAGCCCTTGCGCTTCTCCTTCCGTTCATCTGGAGATCACGGCGGTTCCGCTTGGAGGACGGACTCTCGGAACGGCATCCAGCCGTCCCGAGGGTAGGAGACGGCCGTCCACCAGGGTATTCGTGGGACTCCACGCCCCGCCAGGGGCGTCAGGGGACCCTGCCTGGCTCCTGCCAGCTGATGCCGCGGGCTGCGACGCCCTTCCATTCGTAAAGTGGTGAATCCCTTGACCGTTACCTACCCTGGTCCACGAATGGTCTCCAGCCATGGCCCGCCGGCTCCGCAAGCCTCTGAGGGCGTGGTCGTCCCGACACTCCATGAAGCTATGAAGCAACCGTGGGCGCTTCGCCGGACTTCCTCCTGCGCCGGTCAGGTCGTCATCGTCGACGGCTCTCCGATCGAACACAACGTCGAGGTCGCCAAGGCTTCGAACCCCCGGACGTTTCCCACCGGATGGCGTGTCCTTCGCACAGTCGCCGGCGAATGCCGCACGTGGGAGGCTTCCGCAGCAGGGCCACGACCGGAAGTTCTTCGGCGAGTGAACCACACCGATTCAAGCGTTCGTCTCCCGCGTACGCCAACCAAACCGCAAAGCGTTCTCGTCGTACCGAGAGAGGTGGGACATGTCCATGCCCAGTAGCATTCCAACCATTTCCGTAGTCATCTGCACATACACGGAGAAGCGTTTGAGCCTCCTGACTCAGGTCGTCGAGTCAGTCCGGCTCCAGACTCTCACCCCGGACCAGATCATCGTCGTCGTCGACCACAACGAGGACCTGTACAAACGCCTCCTCATGGACTTCCGGGACGTGGTGCTCGTAGAGAGCCAGGCACAGCCTGGCCTCGCCGGCGCACGCAACACCGGGGTCAGCGTCGCCACCTCGGAGATCATCGCCTTCCTGGATGACGACGCCGAAGCAGCTCCGGACTGGTTGGAACGCCTGTCCGTGTTCTACGACGACCCCGACGTGCTCGCCGTCGGCGGGCGGGTCGAACCCGTCTGGGAGACCGGCCGTCCCGCCTACTTCAGCGAGGAACTCGACTGGATCGTGGGGTGCAGTTACCGGGGCATGCCACGCATGGCAGCCGAGGTCCGGAACCTGATCGGTGCGAACATGTCCTTCCGCAGCGACGTGCTGGAGCATGTCGGCGGCTTCAATCACGACCTCGGCCGACAGGCCGTCAAGCCGCTCGGCTGTGAAGAGACAGAGATCTGCATCCGCTCGACCCTCGCCTCTCCCGGTGCCCGGATCGTCTACGATCCTGCGGCAGTGGTCAACCATCACGTGCCCACGTCCAGGGGAACGCTGAGTTACATGCTGACGCGCGCCTGGTCGGAGGGGCTGTCGAAGGCGCAGGTGAGCCATCTCGTGGGGCATAAGCGGGCTCTGAGATCGGAGCGCCGGTACGTCCGGACCATCCTCCCTCGCGCGGTGCTGTCCGGGATCCGGGATTGGGGAACAGGGAGGGACAGCGCCGGACTCGGCCAGGCAGGAGCCATCGTCGCAGTTCTGGCATGCACGACCGGAGGTTACCTCCGGGGACGCCAGATAGCCCACACCACCAGGTCCCGAGCTGCACGGACGACGACAGCCCCTGAGGAGGCGTGGAGAACCGTTACCACCTGAGGCGAGGCGCAGGCCCCGATTCTCAAGAGCTGACGATTCCGGCAGATCCGGGCTCGTGCGAGCAATGGAGCGAGGAGTTGCCGGGCCGGCCGTGTCAGCCTTGCGGCCGGCCCGCCATCCCCTCGAGGCGCGCGATGCGCTGCTCCATGGGTGGATGGGTTGCGAAAAGCTTCCTCATGCCGCCGCCCTTGAACGGATTGGCGATCATGAGGTGCGAGGTGTTCACGAGCCGCTGGTCCTGCGGGAGCGGGGCGCGCTGGGTGCCGCGCTCGAGCTTGCGGAGCGATGACGCGAGGGCCAGCGGATCGTCGGTCAGAATGGCACCGTCCTCATCGGCGTCGAACTCACGTGTGCGGCCGATGGCCGTCTGGATCAGGCCCGCAGCAAGGGGTGCGAGGATGGCGAGCAAGAGGCCCGCGATCGGGTTGCCGCCCTGGTTCCGGTTGCCGCCCATCATGCCCGTGAACGCGAACATCTGGGCCACGGACGTGATGACGCCGGCGACGGCCGCAGCGATGGATCCGGTGAGGATGTCACGGTTGTAGACGTGCATGAGTTCGTGTCCGAGGACACCGCGCAGCTCGCGCTCATTCAGGAGCTGCAGAATTCCCTGGGTGCAGCAGACCGCGGCGTTCTCCGGGTTGCGGCCTGTCGCGAAGGCATTCGGGGCCATGGTCGGCGAGACGTAGAGCCGTGGCATGGGCTTTCCTGCGCGCCCACTCAGCTCCCGAACGATCCGGTACATCGCAGGTGCCTGATGCTCCGTCACCTCGACCGCGCCCATGCTGCGGATCGCGATCTTGTCGCTGTTCCAGTAGCTGTACGCGATCGAACCGACGCCGAACAGGGCGAAGATCCAGATGAAGGACGAGCTGCCTGTGGCTCCGGCGATGACCGCACCGAAGACCAGGAAGATCCCCATGAGGGCACCGAACAACAACGCCGTCTTCGCACCGTTGAAATGGTTGTGCACGTCTCACTCCTCGCGATGTGGAGGCCACTCGGCCCATCAGGACAACGGCGGGCCGGGAAGGGCCGTTCCACCCATCGTAGGACGTTGCGCTGCACGCCCGCTGGGAGGGATGTTGCGGGTCAGGGTTCGGGGCGGCGGGAATCGTACTGCGCGAAGCGCGGCTGCCAACGCGCGACGGCGAGCACCAGCAGGGCACAGCCGAGCCCTCCGACGACGGCGGTCCAGCCCTCGCCGAGCCACGCTGCCTGACTGCCTGCCACCATGTCCCCGAGGCGTGGACCGCCGGCGACGACCACGATGAAGACCCCCTGGAGCCGTCCGCGCATCGCGTCCGGCGTCGCTGACTGGAGGATGGTGTTGCGGAAGACGCTGCTGATGGAGTCGGCGATACCAGCCATCACGAGGCAGGCCGACGCCGGGAGCACCCACACCGAGAGCTCGCCCTCGCCCGGTGCGGGAAGGGAGGAGGAACTGGCCATGACGACCACGAGCCCGAAGCCCGCCACCGATGATCCCCAGCCGACGATGGACCAGATGACCGCCTGGCCCTGCCGGTGGATGCGGCCCAGCGGACCGGAGAACAGGCCCGCCAGTACTGCCCCGAAAGCGCCCGAAGCCAGCAGGATGCCGACGGTCAGCTCGCCCCCACCGATCAGGACGGCTCCGACCGCCGGGAGCAGCGCGCGGGGTTGGGCGGTGATCATGGCGATGAGGTCCAGGATGAAGGTCATGCGGATGTTCGGCCGCGTGCCGAGGAACCGGAAGCCTTCGAGCACGGTCGCGAGGCCGGCCCGCCGGGTGGGTCCCTCGGGGGGCAGGGGCGGCAATCGGTAGACGGCCCACAGCGCGAAGGTGAAGGTCACGACGTCGACCGTGTAGGTCCACGCATAGCCCACCTGAGCCACGAGGAGGCCCGCGAGCAGCGGACCGACGGTGAATGCGAGACCGAAGGTGATCATGCTCAGGGCGTTGGCCGCGGGCAGCAGTTCGGGCCGGACGAGGCGCGGGATGATCGAGCTGCGTGTCGGCTGGTTGATGCCCGCCGCACCGGACTGGATGGCGATGAGGGCATAGAGCAGCCAGACGCTGTCGACGCCGATCCAGGCCTGCGCCGCGACAGCCATGGTCGTGGCCCACAGGGCGAAGCCGGAGTACAGCGCTACCTTGCGGCGGTCCTGTGCGTCGGCGATCGCGCCTCCGTAGAGTCCTGCGACAACCAGGGGCACGAGGGCGAAGAGGCTGAGCAGGCCGACGCTCAGGGTCGATTGCGTGAGTGCGTAGATCTGGAGGCTGACGGCCACGATGGTCAGCTGCGTGCCGATGGCCGAGAGCGCGGTCCCGACGTAGAGCCTGCGGAACGCCGGGGACTCCCTCAGCGGGGTGATATCGGCGAGGAGTCTGGGCACGGGGAAAGTCTAGCCGGGCATTGATTCGCTCCAGCAACGATCCGAGCGCTACGGCGCCCCCTGGAACCACCGCTCCGCGAGGCAGCGGGACAGCAGGCTCGCGCTGCCGCAGTCGGTCACGGATCGGCGAGGCGTCACCACGTCGGTTGGGGGCACGTCAGGCGGCGTCGCGCTCCCCCGCGCTGATGGCACGATCGATTTCCTGCAGCACCCGCGCGTCGGCGATCGGCCGGAAATGGCCCATGGTCTCGAGCTGGACGTTCCGGGCGCCCTCGACGAAGCTGCCACCGGGGATGTGTGGATCGAACCGACCGTAGATGGAGGTGATGCGCCCGTTGGATTCGAGGTCGGCCCGAAGGTTCCGCAGGGTGAGGTTGTGCGGCGAGAAGGCCCGGATGCTCGGCAGGATGAAGAAGTTGGCGTAGACGGACCCGGAGAACGGAGTGTTGACGGCGACCAGGCGGTTGACCCGCGGGCCCGCGCTTGACATGGTCATGAGGAACTTGCCGATCAGGCCGCCCTTGCTGTGCGCCACGATGACGACGTCGGACAGGTCGTGCTCCTCGAGGTAACCGGCCGCAAGCTGCGCCATCGCCTCCACCGTGCCCCGGTTGTACCCGAGTTTCTGTACTACGTGGACGGGGTGGCCCGCGCCGTGCAGGTGCTTGGCGATGGGCCGCATGAACTGCCAGGTCTCGTATATTCCCGGGATCAGCAGCACAGGCGCCTTGCCCACGGGAGCTCCCGCCTCGGGCGACAGGTATTGGCCAGGGTCAGCCCTGAAGATGAAGCCGTGTACCTGCCAGAAGCCGACGTACGCGTAGTCCAGCAGCCAGGCCCTGCCGTGCTTGATGAGGTTCACGCTTTCCACGGTACCGATCGGACGGACCGCGTGGAGCGCAACTTGGCGCATCCTTATTATGAATTTGTAACTATTACTGGTTAACTGCGATCATGACGCAAACAGCCGGGGTCCCTGAGGCCCGAGTGGCCCGATGGTCTTCGGCCCTGCGTTCCGCCGGCCGTCGCGTGACGCGTCAGCGTCTCGCCGTCCTCGCCGCCGTCGAGCAGTCACCCCACGCCACAGCCGACGACGCCGCGACCGCCGTCCGTGCGGAACTGCCCCATATCACCGTGCAATCCGTCTACGTGATCCTGGCCGATCTCACCGACATCAGCCTGCTGCGCCGTATTCAGACCCCGCATTCCCCCGCGCGCTACGAAACACGCGTGGGCGACAACCACCACCACGCGATCTGTACGGGATGCGGCCGGATCGAGGACGTCGACTGCGCGGTGGGACACGCACCCTGCCTCTCACCCGACTGGTCACCCGGCGCGCATCGCATGACCATCCAGATCGCCGAGGTCGTCTACCAGGGCCTCTGCGATGACTGCCGTTCGGCAGCCCCCAGCCATCAATCATCCGATTACCAGGAATAGGAGCACTATGTCCGCGAACTTCAGCACCACCCAGTCCGGCGCACCCGTCATCGATGACAGCAACTCGTCAGCCCTCGGCCGCGATGGGGCGATTCCCCTGACCGACCACTACCTCATCGAGAAGCTGGCCCAGTTCAACCGCGAGCGCGTCCCCGAGCGCGTGGTCCACGCCAAGGGCGGCGGAGCCTTCGGCGTCTTCGAGACCACCGAGGATGTCAGCATGTACACCCGGGCAGCGCTGTTCCAGAAGGGCACGACGACGGAGACCCTCCTCCGTTTCTCCTCCGTAGCCGGCGAGCAGGGCTCCCCTGACACCTGGCGGGATCCCCGGGGTTTCGCGCTCAAGTTCTACACGTCCGAGGGCAACTACGACCTCGTAGGCAACAACACCCCGGTGTTCTTCATCCGCGACGGCATCAAGTTCCCGGACTTCATCCATTCCCAGAAGCGCCTGCCCGGCACCAACCTGCGTGACGCCGACATGCAGTGGGATTTCTGGACGCTCAGCCCGGAGTCCGCGCACCAGGTGACCTGGCTGATGGGAGACCGCGGCCTGCCGAACTCGTGGCGCACCATGAACGGCTACGGATCGCACACCTACATGTGGATCAACGAATCGAACGAGAAGTTCTGGGTCAAGTACCACTTCAAGTCCAACCAGGGCCACGAGGTTCTGACCGTCGACGAAGCCGAGACACTCGCCGGCTCGGACGCCGACCACCACCTGCGTGACCTGTCGGAGAACATCGCCAAGGGGAACCACCCGAGCTGGGACCTCAAGGTCCAGATCATGCCCTACGACGATGCGAAGAACTACCGCTTCAATCCCTTCGACCTGACGAAGGTCTGGCCGCAGGCCGACTACCCGCTGATCCCCGTCGGCAAGCTTTCGCTGAACCGGAATCCGGAGAACTACTTCTCGCAGATCGAACAGGCCACGTTCGCGCCGTCCAACTTCGTGCCTGGCATCGCCGCGAGCCCGGACCGCATGCTGCAGGCGCGGATCTTCTCCTACGCCGACGCCCACCGCTACCGCGTGGGCACCAACCACGCGCAGCTGCCTGTCAATGCGCCGAAGAACGAGGTGCGCAACTACTCGAAGGACGGCGCAGGGCGTTACCACTTCAATTCCCCCTCGACGCCCGTCTACGCGCCGAACTCGGTCGGTGGCCCCGCGGCCGACCCGGCCCAGTACGGCGCGCAGGGTGGCTGGGAGAACGACGGCGACCTCGTTCACGCGGCTCACTCGCTGCACGCCGAGGATGACGACTTCGGCCAGGCCGGGACGCTGTACCGCGACGTGTTCGACGACGCGCAGCGCGCCCGCTTCCTCGAGACCATCACCGGTGCGGTGGGTGGAGTCCAGAGCGACGAGATCCGCGCTCGGGCGGTCCAGTACTGGGCCAACGTCGACGCCGAACTTGGTGCGAAGCTGGCGGCCAACCTCGGCCGTGGCGTCACTCCGGCCACCGAGTCGGAAGCCGCCCTCTACTAGGGGTCGAGTACCACGTTGATCAAGGAGAGGGGCGGGCCCAAACGGGCCCGCCCCTCTCCTTCGTGTGCATGCAGCGATAACCGCGGGCCGGTTCGTTCTCCCGACCGCAACTGTGCGGCCGGGGTCGAGCGGCCGGTCCAGACCCTGCCCTCGTCGGAATCAGCGCCGCGCATCCCGCAGGAGTTCCAGGGACACGTCCCACAGTCGCTCGGCGTTCGCCGCATCCAGGGCATAGGGGCGCACACCGTAGACGCCGTCAATGATCTCCGGGACGATCTCCGCATCACCGCAATCCTCCAGGTACCGCCCGCCGATACTCCTCAGCAGGGGTGAGGTAGCGGCGAACACCGAGGTGGCGGCGCCCTGTTCAGGTGTTTTCGCTGTAAGGCCGGCCGAGGCCACCTGCGCCTTCGTCGCCGCCAGGACCTCAGGATCCCAGTACCTCTGGAGGTTCGTCCAGATACCGCCGGGCATGACGGCATTCGCTGTAATGCCGTCCTCCGCCCACCGCCGCGTTGCTTCGACGGCGAGCAGCACGTTGGCCGTCTTCGACTGCCCGTAGGCGTGACCGGCGTCGTACGGCCTGCGCTGGAAGAACAGGTCGTCGTAGACGATGTCCGACATGCCGTGTCCGCTGGAGCTCACGGACACGATCCGCGCCCCGCCCGCTGCTGCCAGGGCATCGTGCAGGCCGATCGCGAGCGCCGCATGGCCGAGGTGGTTGGTCGCGAATTGCAGCTCCCAACCGAGCGTGGTCCGCAACTCCGGGGTCATCATGACCCCCGCGTTGTTGACCAGGATGTGCAGGGGACCCGACCAGTCGTCGGCGAACCGGTCCACTGAGGCAAGGTCCGCCAGGTCCAGCGCCCGGACCTGGACCACAGCGCCCTTGCTGGTGCGGCCGATGTCCTCGGCGACGCGCTGCCCCGCCCCGACGTCCCGGACGGCTATCGTCACGTCGGCGCCTGCATGCGCCAGGGCTCTCGCAGTCTCCACGCCGATGCCCGAGGCGCCCCCTGTCACGATCGCGGTCCGGTTCGAAAGGTCGATACCCTCGACGACCTCGAGCGCAGTGGTCGCCGCGGTGAATGGAGAGGTGATGGCGGTCATGAGATCCTCCTGGCGTCGGACCGGATATGCGTCCCGCCCGCCCTGGGTAGTAGGTGTCCACGCGGACGCTGATGGCCCCGGTGCCGAGCCCCTGTCCTAGGCCCTCGTGCTAGCCACGAACAAGTCCCGCACGATGCCGTTCCTCGCTGGTCGAACCCTACGCGAGCCGGCGAGCGGTGGAATGTGGTTCGCCGGTGGACGTCTGGGCCTCCTAGGCTTGAGTGATGCCTCTCCTGCCCTGCGCCGAACTCCACCTCCATATCGAGGGGACCCTCGAGCCCGACCTCGTCTTCGCGCTCGCAGCCCGCAACGGAATCACCCTGCCCTATGCGGACACCACCGATCTCGCAGCCCGCTACGCCTTCACGGACCTGCAGTCCTTCCTCGACCTGTACTACGCCACCATGGACGTGTTGCGAACCGAAGCGGACTTCGCCGACATGACTCGCGCCTACCTGCGCAGGGCCGCGGCGGCGGGGGTCCGCCACGCAGAGATCATGATGGATCCGCAGGCTCACCTCGCTCGCGGCATCAGCCTGGAGACCTGCGTGAACGGTGTGGCTTCGGTGCTGGCGACCAGCGAGGCCGACCTCGGTATCAGTAGTTCCCTGATCGCGGCCTTCCTGCGCGACAGGCCCGCAGAAGACGCCCTCGGCGTACTACGGGACCTCCTCGCCATGGACGCTCCCATCGTCGGCATCGGTCTCGATTCGGCGGAGGTCGGCTTTCCGCCGTCGCTCTTCAGCGAGGTGTACGACGTCGCTCGCGCGGCCGGCCTGAAGTGCGTTGCGCACGCGGGCGAGGAGGGACCGCCGGCCTACGTCTGGGAAGCGCTCGACGTCCTTCGCGCCGACAGGATCGATCACGGCATCCGGAGCCTCGAGGATGGCACGCTCGTGGCGCGGCTCCTCGCCGAGCGCGTTCCCCTGACGGTCTGCCCGCTCTCCAATGTCCGGCTCCGGGCCGTCGGTACCATCGGCGACCATCCTCTGCCCCGGATGCTGGCGCTGGGGCTCAACGTCAGCATCAATTCGAATGACCCTGCCTACTTCGGTGGTTACGTCGAGGACAACTTCGCGGCCGTGACCAAGGCCTTCGGACTCAGCCCCGACGAGCTCGCGACGCTCGCCGCCAACTCCTTCCGGTCAGCCTTCCTGGACGATGAACGGCGTGCGGTCCTTCTCGCGGAGGTAGAGTCCTGGCGAGTGTCGCAGCACCGTCCGAACCTCCAGTAGGGAGCAGCTCCCGCTGGTGTGGTGATCGGGCCGGGGAAAGTGCAGGTGGCCGATCCGACGAGCTTCCACGCATCCGCCAGGGCTGATGCGACGCGCTCACACCGGCACCGGCTCCTTCTCCTCCTCCGCGTCCTCGCGCAGGAGCTTCGCGCCCTCGACGTCGACATCCGGGAGGATCCGCCCCAGCCAGGCCGGCAGCCACCAGGCATACCTGCCCAGCAGGTACATGGCGGCCGGAACGAGCGTCATGCGGACCACGAAGGCGTCCAGCAGCACGCCGAATGCGAGCCCGAATCCGATCGGACGCACCATGGCCAGATGGGAGAAGACGAAGCCGGCGAACACGGACACCATGATGATGGCAGCGGCTGTGACCACCCGGGCGCCATGGCTGAATCCGATGCGGACCGCAGCCTTGGGATCGTCGCCGTGGACGAATGCCTCCCGCATTCCGGACACGAGGAACATCTGGTAGTCCATCGCGAGGCCGAAGAGCACACCGATCAGGATGATGGGCAGGAAACTCAGGATCGGGCCGGGATTCGTGACGCCGAAGAACTCCCCGAGCCAGCCCCACTGGTAGATCGCAACTGTTGCCCCGAAGCTGGCCAACAGGGAGAGCAGGAACCCGGCCGTCGCGATGATCGGAACGAGGATGGACCGGAAGACGAGCAGCAGCAGGATCAGGGAGAGCCCGACGACGATGCCGAGGTAGACCGGCAGTGCCTCCATGAGCTTGGCGGAGACGTCGATGTTCGCGGCGGTCTGACCCGTGACGGCGATAGCGACGCCGGTCCGCTCCTCGAATGCGTCGGTCGACGAGCGCAGGTCGCGGACGAGGTTCTCGGTGGTCTCACTGGCCGGTCCCTCCTCGGGGATGACCTGGAAGATCGCCGTGCGGCCGTTCTCGCTCACCGTCGCGGGAACGGAGGCCGCGACGTCGGGAACTTCACGCAGGAGGTCGTTCACGTCCAGCTGAAGGGCCGTGAGCTCCGCCTCGTCGGCCGTCTCGGGCAGGGAGGCGACGACGATCAGCGGACCGTTGGTTCCTGCTCCGAATCTGTCGCCGATGGTGCTGTAGGCCTGGAACGCCGTCGAGTCGGCGGGCTCCGTCCCGCCGTCGGGCAGCCCTACGCGCAGTTGCGCAGCCGGAATGGCGACCACGCCCAGCAGCACCACGCCGGCGAGGACCGTCAGGACGGGCTTCCGGGTAGCGAGCCCGCCCCAGCCGGCGCCGTTCGCGGCGCGCTGGTCGGCGAGGGAGGTTCCGCTGTCGCTGTCGAGCGGAACCGCAGCCGAGTGCTTGTGGCCGCGCGCCTTTGCCCAGCGGCGCTTCGAGATGACCCGCGGCCCCATCAGGGCGAGCAGGGCCGGTGTGAAAGTCAGCGCCACGAGCACCGAGACGGCGACTGTACCGGCGGCCGACAGGCCCATCACGGTCAGGAACGGCAGCCCGGGGACCGCCAGCGCCGCAAGCGCAACGATCACCGTGATGCCTGCGAAGAGGACGGCGTTGCCCGCCGTTCCGGTCGCGCGGGCGATCGACTCCTGCATCTCCATGCCGTGCAGCAGCTGTGTCCGGTGCCGGTTCACGATGAACAGTGAGTAGTCGATGCCGACGGCGAGGCCGAGCATCAGGGCGAGGACCGGCGAGATGCTGTTCAGCTCGACGACGCCCGAGAGGGCGAAGGTGATCCCTACGCCCACGCCGACGCCCACCACGGCCATGAGGAGCGGCAGACCGGCAGCGATCAGCGTGCCGAGCATGACGATGAGTACGGCGGCGGCGACGGCCAGGCCGAGGGCCTCCGTGGCACCGACGATGCCGGAGACGTCCTCGACGATCTCCTTGCTGTACTCGACCGTCACACCCGCGGACTCGGCCTCGGCGGCCTCCTTCTGCACCGCTTCGCGCAGCTCCGGCGAGACGCCGTTGATCTGCTGCTCGAACTGGACGCTGGCGACGGCGGTGGAGCCGTCCTCGGACAGGAGGCTCACCCCCGAGGAGGCGTCCAGCTGCCTCTGGGCGAGCTCCAGTTCGGTCCTGCCGGACTCGAGTTGCTCGCGCCCGTTCTCGAGTTCCGTCCGGCTGGCGTCGAGCTGGGCCTGTCCCTGCTGGAGCGTCTGCTCGATAGCTGCCACCCGTGCAGGCCGCAGCAGAGGACGGGCCTGCTCGAACTGGGCTCGCTGCGCGTCGAGCCGCGCCTGCCCCTGCGCAAGCTGCTCCTCCCCCGCGGACAGCTGTTGCTCGCTGGCTTCCAGCTCGGCCCGGCCGGACTCGATCTCCTGGGCCCCGGCCGCTACCTGATCGGCGACGTCGAAGGGATCGACGACGCCCCGGAGGCCGTCGAGGGCTCCGATCCCGGCGAGCGCCGACTGCACTCCCTCGCGCTGCTCGGCCGAGAAGGCTGCGCCGTCGTCGGTCGTGAAGACCACCGTCCCCGTGCCTCCCACAGCCTCGGGGAGTTCCTCCCGCAACCGGTCGGAGATGCGCTGCGACTCGGTCCCGGGGATCGTGAAATCGTTGGTCAGGGTGCCGGAGAAGGCGGCTGCGGCGCCACCCACGGCAAGCATGATCGCAAGCCAGGCGGAGATGACCCACCATCGCCTGCGGAACGCGAATGAGCCGAGCCGGTAGAGGAGAAAAGCCATGGCGTGGTCCTTGCGGAAGTCGGGGAGTGTAGGGGTCAGGAACCGGCAGCAGGGCCGGCGGAGGTGGCTGTGGGATCGACGAAGCCGTCGCGCAGCATGTTCAGGGAGGCGAGGATGCGCGCCTCGAGCTGCTCCCCCGAGTCGTCGCCGGACTCGGGAGTGCTGACCGCCCAGTCCCGCATGGCTGCCTTCGTGCAGGACAGCACGCACCCCACAAGGGCCGTGAGGTAGAGGTTCGATGCGGGAGCCCCCAGCCGACGACGCAGTGCCCCGACGATGCGGGCTTCGGCACGCTCCCATGAATGCAGCTGGGCGCGCAGAAGATCGGGATTCGCATCCCCCATCCGGAAGAGCTCGCCGTGCAGAGACAGGCCCTCCATCCGCGTGGTCTCGCTGAAGGAACGGATGATGGCCTCGAACAGTGGCTCGTCCTGGGGCCGTTGCCCGAAGACCTCGAGGGCCAGCTCGAGGAACGTGTCGGTGCGGACGGTCAGCGAGTCCTCGGCACTGTGGAAGTAATTGAAGAAGGTTCGTCGGGAGACACCCGCCCGGGCGGCGATCTGATCCACGGTGAAGGCACCCGGACCGACGGACCGGGCGAGGTCGAGGGCCGCATCGGCGATCGCGCGGCGCGTGTCGATCTTGTTCTGTTCGCGGCGGCCCAACGGCTCTGCGTTGTCGGTTGTACTCAGCACTGTTCAAGCGTAGGGGAGAATTTGCACACCGTGCAACAAGCCTTCGCGGGAAACTCCCCACCGCGCGCCATGCTTTCCGGCGTACCCTGACCGAGGCACCATTCCCCTCGACCCAAGGCGGCCTCCATGAAGACCATCACCCTCGGTTCCGGCCTCGACGTCTCGCGGCTCGGGCTCGGCTGCATGGGCATGTCGGCGTTCTACACCGGCAGCGGCAAGGACGACGCGGGCGCGACGACAACGCTGCACCGCGCCCTCGAACTGGGCGTCACCTTCTTCGACACCGCCGAGATGTATGGACCCTACGCCAACGAGGAGCTGGTGGGCCGCGCCCTCAAGTCCAGACGCGACGACGTCGTTATCGCCACGAAGTTCGGCACCATTCGCCACACGGCAGGAGACTCAATGGACCTCGACGGAAGTGCGGAGAACGTGCGCCTCTCGGTCGAGGGATCGCTGCGGCGCCTCGACACCGACTACATCGACCTCTACTACCAGCACCGCATGGACCCCTCGGTACCCGTAGAAGACACCATGGGCGCTCTCGCCGAGCTCGTCGAAGAGGGCAAGATCCGGCACATCGGACTGTCCGAAGCCGCTCCGGACACGATCCGCCGGGCAAACGCCGTCCATCAGGTAACCGCCCTGCAGACCGAGTACTCGCTGTGGAGCAGGGATCCGGAGCGCGAGATCCTCCCCCTCGTGCGTGAACTCGGCATCGGCTTCATCCCGTATTCGCCGCTCGGCCGCGGCTTCCTGACCGGGACCATCCGCTCCGTGGACCAGCTCGACGCATCGGATTTCCGCCGCAACAACCCGCGCTTCGCCGGCGAGAACCTGCAGGCCAACATCCGGATCGTGGAACACGTGGACGAGGTCGCACGGCAGGTAGGCGCGACTCCCGGTCAGGTGGCCCTCGCCTGGCTGCTCGCGCAGGGCGACGACATCGCGCCGATACCCGGCACGAAGCAGGTCCGCTACCTCGAGGAGAACGTCGCCGCGGACGGCCTGATCCTGTCGCAGGAACAGCTGGCGCAGCTCGACGCCGTCGCCGCACCCGTCGGCGAGCGCTACGAGGACATGACCGGCGTCGACCGCTGACCCGTGGACAGCACGGCTCGGCTCAGCTGCGCGCCCGACGCCGGACGGGCAGGTTCCCCGTGCTGGCCAGTGCATCGGCCACCGCGAGCAGTTTGACGTTGGTGTCCGCGGAGACCTCCGCGAGCATGATGAATGCCTGGCCGGACGTGATGCCGTACCTCTCCATCAGGATGCCCTTCGCCTGTCCGATCAGGTCCCGGGTGGCGATGGCATCCTTGAACTGGTGCAGTTTCTGCGCATCGGCGAAAGCCACGGCAGCGTGCGAGGCAACCAGCAGGCCCACGTACTCGGACTCCTCCGTGAAGGCATGCGGTGCACGCCCGACGAGGTTGAGCGCGCCGAGGTTGTCCCCCTTGACGAAGAGTTGGAAGGAGAGCATGCTGCCGGCCCCCGCTGATGCGGCCTTGGCCGAGAACTCCGGCCAGCGGGCCTCGTTGCGCATGTCAGGGACATTCACGGTCTGCTCCTCGTACACCGCGCTCAGGCAGGGTCCTTCTCCGGTCCGCTCCTGCAGGTCGTCGATGATCCGCGCGAGGTCGCCCGACGGCGCCCGGGACTCGACCCGGCGGCGCCCCGTCACGAGGGTTATGGACGCTTCGTCGGCACCGGGAACGAGTTCGATGGCGGCACGCACCAACCGATCCAGCACGGTGTCCTCGTTGTCCTCGCGCTGCAGGGAGCGGGCAAGGTCGCTCAACCTGCCGGCGACGTCATCCGTCGGGGCGCTCCACGCGTGGTCAGGTAGGTCAGGCCGATCATCCGATGCCATGAGAGTCCCCCTGCCTTGATCAGCGTCGTCCTCGGAGCGGAGGGCCCGCTTCGTCGTCGGCCGCGAACACTCACCGTACCAGCGCCACACGTTGCGCAGCCGGTTCAGCGACCGCTGTACTATCTTCCTATGGGTTCGCATCACCACCACAGTCCGACGACGGCCCTCCGGGGTCCGCTGGCGGGCGCCTTCGGGATCACCCTCGGCGTCTTCGTTCTCCAGGTGGTCGGCGCGCTGTGGACAGGTAGTCTGGCACTTCTCTTCGATTCTGTCCATGTACTGACCGATGCCGCGGGTCTCGCGATGGCACTCGGTGCCGCAACGCTCTCCACCCGTCCGGCGACGCCGCAACGCTCGTGGGGCTTCCGGCGGGCCGAGGTCATCGCCGCCCTGCTGCAGGCGGCATTCCTCCTCGCGGTCGGTGCCTACGTGCTGGTCGAGGGCGTGCGTCGCCTGATAACCCCGGAGGATGTCGCCGCACCGCAGATGATCGTCTTCGGTGCTGTCGGCCTTGCCGGCAACCTCGCCGCCCTCGGGCTCCTGTCGCGACACCGCGCTGCAAGTTTCAACCTGAGGGCGGCATTCCTGGAGGTGCTCAACGACGCCCTCGGATCTGTGGCCGTCATCGTCGCCGCCGTCGTCATCACCCTCACGGGGTGGATGCGGGCCGACGCCATTGTGGCCCTGTTCATAGGTGTGCTGATCATCCCGCGGACCCTGAAGCTGCTGCGCGAGACCATCGACGTGCTGCTCGAGTCCACTCCCGCAGGGATCGATCTCGAGGAAGTGCGAGCGCACATCGCCCGCCTGCCCCAGGTCCGCGACGTGCACGACCTCCACATCACGCAGATCGCCACAGGGCTGCCCGTCCTGACCGCGCACATCGTCGTGGACGACGGCTGCTACCGGGACGGCTCGGCCCACGCCGTCCTGGACCAACTGCAGGAATGCGTGAGCCGGCACTTCGACGTGAGCATCGACCACTGCACCTTCCAGATCGAACCGATGGGCCACGTTCCCCACGAGACGGAGCTGACCCACTGATGCTGCAGACCCTGACCTCCACCTCCGTGCTCGAGCGGGTGGGTACCGCCCTGTCCGACCCGACGCGCGTGCGGATCCTGGTGGCCCTTCGGGACGCCCCCGCATATCCGAGCGAACTCGCCGAATCGCTTGGCGTGAGCCGCCAGAGCCTGTCGAACCACCTGTCGTGCCTGCGCGGATGCGGGCTCGTCGTCGCCGTTCCCGAAGGCCGCCGTTCCCGCTACGAGCTCGTGGATCCGAAGCTCGGCCACGCGCTCACGGACCTGCTGGGGATCGTCCTCGCCGTGGAACCGGAGCATCACGGCCACCCCGGCTGGGTTGCGGGACGCTGATCGGCCCGGGCTGGAACCGCACAGCTCACGCATGGAGGGACCCGGCGGACATCGTCCACCGGGTCCCTCCATGACCTTTCAGATCGCGCTGGCGATGTCCGGCGTCGCCTGATCCATGAGCCGGGACCGGATGAGGAACCTCTTCCCCTCCGGCGACTCGACCGAGAATCCACTGCCCCGTCCCTGTACGACGTCGACCGTCAGGTGAGTGTGGCGCCAGTATTCGAACTGCTCGCGCGACATCCAGAAGTCGATCAGGCGGGGTCCGTCGGCGTCGTCGGCCGCTCCTGCGCCCGCCCTGCCGTCAGCGCCCGCCGTGATATCGAGGACTCCGAGCAGGACATCAGCTTCCGCCGTAATGAACTCTCCGGCCGGATAGCACATGGGCGACGAGCCGTCGCAGCACCCGCCGGACTGGTGGAACATCAGCGGACCGTGGATGAGCCAGAGCTTGTCCAGGAGGTCGACTGCGCTGTCCGACAGTGCCACCCGGGAGAAGGTCTCGCCCGGAATGGTCACCGAGGCTTCGACGGTCATCGCATCTCCTAGAAGAAACCCAGCTTGGATTCCGAGTAGCTGACCAGCAGGTTCTTGGTCTGCTGGTAGTGATCGAGCATCATGGCGTGGTTCTCGCGGCCGATTCCCGAGGACTTGTAGCCGCCGAACGCTGCCCCCGCCGGGTAGGCGTGGAAGTTGTTCACCCAGACGCGGCCCGCCTGGATCTCGCGACCCGCGCGGTAGGCCACGTTGCCGTTCCTCGACCAGACCCCGGCACCCAGTCCATAGAGGGTGTCGTTCGCGATCTCCATGGCCTCGGCGTAGTCGTTGAACCGAGTCACCGATACCACCGGACCGAAGATCTCCTCCTGGAAGACCCGCATGTTGTTCGTTCCCTCGAACACCGTGGGCTTGACGTAGTAGCCCTCGGCGAGATCGCCGCCGAGTATGTTCCGCTCGCCGCCGATGAGCACCTTCGCACCCTCCTGCGCGCCGATGTCCATGTAGGACAGGATCTTCTCGAGCTGGTCATTGGAAGCCTGCGCGCCGACCTGCGTGTCCGTGTCGAGCGGGTTGCCCTGCACCATCTTGTCCACGCGAGCAATCGCATCGCTCATGAAGGAGTCGTACATTGACCCCTGCACCAATGCTCGCGAAGGACACGTGCACACCTCGCCCTGGTTGAACGCGAACAGCGCGAAGCCCTCGAGTGCCTTGTCGTAGAACGCGTCATTGCTGTCGGCGACGTCCGAGAAGAAGATGTTCGGGCTCTTGCCGCCGAGTTCGAGCGTCACCGGGATGAGGTTCTGGCTGGCGTACTGGCTGATGAGCCGGCCCGTCGTTGTCTCCCCGGTGAACGCGATCTTCCGGATGCGCTTCGACGAGGCCAGCGGCTTGCCCGCCTCGACGCCGAAGCCGTTCACCACGTTGATGACGCCTGCGGGGAGGATGTCGCTCAGAAGCTCCATCAGCACCAGGATCGACGTCGGTGTCTGCTCCGCCGGCTTCAGCACGACGGCGTTGCCCGCGGCCAGGGCCGGCGCCAGTTTCCACACAGCCATGAGGATGGGGAAATTCCACGGGATGATCTGCCCCACGACGCCGAGCGGCTCGTGGTAGTGGTAGGCCGTCGTGTCGTCGTCGAGCTGGGAAATTCCGCCCTCCTGGGCGCGGATGGCGCTGGCGAAGTAGCGGAAATGGTCTGCGGCCAGCGGCATGTCGGCCGCCAGGGTCTCACGCACCGGCTTCCCGTTGTCCCAGGTCTCCGCGACCGCGAGTAACTCGAGGTTCGCGTCGATGCGGTCTGCGACCCGGTTCAGCACTGCTGCGCGTTCCGCCACGGACGTCTTGCCCCAGGCAGGGGCAGCCTTGTGCGCAGCGTCGAGGGCGAGCTCGATGTCCTCGGAGGTGCCCCGCGCCACCTCGCAGAAAGCCTTGCCCGTCACAGGCGAGATGTTCTCGAAGTACTGACCCTTGATGGGGGCTACCCACTCACCGCCGATCCAGTTCTCGTACCGCGGCTTGAAGCTGACCTTCGATCCATCCTGGCCAGGCTGGGCATAAACAGTCATTGTCCACTCCTTGAACTCCGTGTGAGCAGGACGTCGTCGTCCTTCCTCACAGCGTAGGAGCCCGAGGGTTGCATCAACGTTGCATGGCCGCCCCCGGCTCAGGCGGGCGTCGGAATAGCGCGAGACGCGCCGACTATCCCTGCCCGGCTGGTGCCGGCGCTGCGTCAGAGGCGGCCGGGATCGTGGCTGTACCCGATGGCTCGGTCGCTGTCGTCGTGGCCGCGTCCGACGCGGGGGCCGGCGCTCCAACGGGGTCGCCGGCGTCAGTCGCGTCGCCGGGAGTCCCGCATGAGGGCTCGTCGTCGTTCTCGGGGTCGGTACCAGGCTCGAGCTCCGCGCCCGTGGTGGGGTCGGTACCAGGCTCAGGCTCGGCACCCGTCGTCGGATCGGCTGGGCCGCCCGATGGGTCTGTACCCGGAGCAGTCGGATCAGGCGTCGCTGGATTCTCTGCCTCGGACTCGGCGACCGTCGAATCGGTGTCGCATGAGGTATCCGGGTCTGCATCGGCGGGAGTCGTCGGCGGAACCTGAGGGTCCGTCGGACTTGGCGTCGTGATCTCAGGCACGGGGGGTACGGCGGCCGGAGGAGTCTGTACTGGAGGCTCGGGAGCCGGAGGAGTCTGAACTGGAGCCTCAGGTGTGGGCGCAGGAGTCTGGGGCGCAGGAGTCTGGGGCGCAGGAGTCTGGGGCGCAGGAGCGGGAGACTGGGGCGCAGGAGCGGGAGACTCGGGCGCAGGAGCGGGAGACTCGGGCCTGGGCGCAGGAGCGGGAGACTCGGGCCTGGGCGCAGGAGCGGGAGACTCGGGCCTGGGCGCAGGAGCGGGAGACTCGGGCTTGGGCGCAGGAGCCTCGGGCTTGGGCGCAGGAGCCTCGGGCTTGGGCGCCTTGGGCACGTCAGGAACCTTCGTTTTCTCCGGAGTACGCGGCACAACGATCGTGTCCCCTTCGCGCGCGTCATGACCAGCGGCTCCCGAAGGAGCGGAGGGACCCGAAGCGACAGGAACCACGTCGGACTCGAGGAATGGAGCCACCTGGTCCGACCGCGTCGAGGACTGCGCCCAGGCCGGAACGACCGTGGCAATGCCAGAACCGGGGGTGTAGTCCTTCAGCTCGCCCTTCCGCACACCGTGCTTGCCCTGGAAGAGCTTCCAGCGCAGCGGATCGACGTGCTCACCATCGAGGATGGTCTCGAAGTGGAGGTGGCATCCGGTCGAGGAACCCGTCGTGCCGACTTCGGCGATGGGATCGCCGCCCTTGACGGCATCGCCCTCCACGACCGAGATGCCCTGCAGGTGGTTGTACGTCGTGATCAGGCCATTGCCGTGATCGACCTCGACACGGTTGCCGCCTCCCCACGGGTGCCACCCCACCGCGCGCACCGTCCCGGAATCGGCAGCATACACCGGCGTGCCGCACGGAGCCGAGTAGTCCTGACCGGTATGGAACTCGCCGGCCTCGCTTGTGATCGGGCTCGTACGGAAGCCGAACGACGACGTCGGCGTCAGCTCGCCCAGGACGGCGAACAGATTGCCGGCCGGAAGACGCTCGATACCCTGGGCCGAGAGTGGTTCGCCGCTCGTGGCGGCCTCTGCGGCTTTTTCCGGCGCTACCTCGGCTTCTGGCGCTATTTTGGCGTGGAACGTGGACGGATCGAGCGCGTCGAGGCTGTGGAGCGGCGAGAGAAGGGATGTTCCCACAGTGCCCGTCGGCGACAGCGCATCATAGGTGAAGAAGTCGGACAGGCTGGTGCGGGTGGCATCGGGGCCCAGGGCGGTAGCCGAATCCCACGACTGTGGGACGATCCCCTGGAACCCGACGAAGCACACCACCATCGCCAGGGTCGCATTCATCTTCGTGCGGGAGGGACCCGTACCCCGCGCCTGCACCCTCGGGTGCTGTTCAGCTTGCGTCACGAAAGTCCCCTTGTAGCTGTGCTGCGCCAAGTGTGCTGGACCGGAAGGCAACACTGCCCACCGTGATCATCAACCACCATGCGCAACGATAGACCGCGGACAGCCTTCGAGGCGATGGTTTGTGGGAATCGGCGGCCAGAATTCACGAGAACTTGAGCTTTGAAGCGGATGGCACCATCAATTCGGCCTCCAACCGCTCCACATGGGCGACGACGACTGCTCGCCTGGGTGAGCGCCGCGGCAGGACACGGAGTGCGAGGCTCCATGATTCGACGTCGTCCTCGGCCTCCGGCAGGGCGAGGTACTGCAGCACGGTCTCCGGAGCGCCATCGGTGAGGACGGCGTCCCGCAAGAGGGTGGAAACCTCGGCGCGCAGGCGCACGATGGCCGGTGCCTGCGAGCGTGGAAGAACGGGCCCGCGATAGATGGCGAGCGCCATGCGGTGAGCGCCGCGCCGTAGGTAGTTCAGTACCTGCACCGCGTCCACGACCAGCTCGCCCGGGAGCCGGTAGGGCCGTGACTGCGGCACGATGCCACCACCGTGCTGCGTGAGGGCCTTGCGAAGGCGTAGCATCTCGGCGCGGACCGTCGTGCTGGAGGCGTTCTCCGGGTAGGCCATGACTGCCAACTGGTCCGCTGTGAGGCCTTCGGGGTGGAGAGCGAGCAGGGTGAGCAGCTCGGCGTGTCTGAGGCTCAGTTCGAGGGACGCACCGCCGGCGTGGACCACGCCATGATCCGTACCCAGGATCTGCAGGCTGTCCCGGTACAGGGTTCCGGCCGTCGGAGCCGTCCTATGCCGCTTCGTGCCCGACAGGCGGCTCTGGAGCCGGTGGATGCTGAGCTGGGCTTCGGCTGCAGCGACGGCGGCCTCGACCAGGGCCAGAGTGTGGGTGGCAACAGCTTCGGCCGCGCCGGTGATGTCGATGACGCCGAGCACCGTGCCCGAATCAGGGTCGTGGAGCGGTACTGCCGTGCAGCTCCACGGGTGTACCTGCGGGTTGAAGTGCTCGGCGCCCGCGATCTGCACGCTGCGCTGGAGGGCGAGGGCGGTACCCGGGGCACTTGTTCCGACGGTCGCCTCGGACCAGTCGGCTCCGGCCATGAAGAGCATGCCCTCGGCCCGACGCCGGAGTTCCCGATCGCCGTCGACCCAGAGGAGCCGGCCGTTTTCATCGCCGACCGCCACGAGCATGCCGGAGTCGAGGCTTGGCTGCACGAGCAGGCGGTCGATGACGGGCATGATCGCTGCGAGGGGATGTCCCTGCCGATACGCCTCGAGTTCCTCTTCGGAGCAGTACAGGCTGGCGTGCGCCGAGGAGGGGTTGGGGAAGAAGGTGAGTGATCTCAGCCAGGAGTCCTGCACGATGCCCCGGAGGTTCCCGTCGACACTCTCACCCTGGCCGAGCGCCTCGTGCGCGGCGAAGGCTCTTCGCTGCAGGACGTCGGAGGACAAGTCCGGTAGGGCGATTGAACGGGACGGCGACATCGGCACTCCGCTTCGTGACCTGTCCCGCGTAGGAGCGCGGGACAGGTCACAGTGTAGCCGGACTAATCACCGCGGGAAATGGTCACCATGTCTTCTCGGGGAACCAGCTTCACGCGCTCCCGGACGACCTCGGCATTGCCCGACGTGTTCACGAAGTTGGCGCCGAGCTTCATCTCGTGCGCGTCCAGCTTCAGCCATCCGTCCCACGTCGTGTAGCGAACCCCGCGCTCCTCGAGGAGCGTGATGATGGCGTCCTCCGAAGGGTCCTCGGCGGGCGGCAGGTTGAGCCGGTCCTCGAGCAGGAAACCGATGGTCTCCAGTGCATCCCCCTTGGTGTGGCCGATGAGGCCCACGGGACCACGCTTGATCCAACCCGTGGCGTAGATGCCCGGGACCGGCTTGCCGTCCTCGTCGATCACGCGGCCGCCCTCGTTCGGGATCACGCCGCGCTTCTCGTCGAAGCCGACCTCGGGCAACTCCGATCCGAAGTACCCGATGGCCCGGTAGACGGCCTGGACGGGGTAGTCGACGATCTCCCCGGTTCCGCGGACGTTACCGTCACCGGTGAGCTCGGTGCGCTCGAACTTCATGCCGGCGACCTTCCCGGGCGTCTCGGCGGAGTCGTGGATCTCGACGGGCGAGTGCAGGAAGTGGAGGTGCAGGCGGCGGGACGCACCCGTCGGCTCGTCCTCGACCAGCCAGTTGGTGAGCGTCTTCACCATCGTCTTTGTCTGGTTGTTGGTGGCGATCTGCTCCTCGGAGCCCGCGTCGAAGTCGAAGTCCTCGGGGTACAGGACGATGTCGACGTCGCGCGAGTGGGACAGCTCGCGCAGTTCCAGCGGCGTGAACTTGACCTGCGCCGGTCCACGGCGACCGAAGACATGGACGTCCGTGACGGGTGACGCCCTGAGCCCCTGATAGACGTTCTCGGGGATCTCCGTGGACAGGAGGTCGTCTGCGTGCTTCGAGAGGATACGGGCGACGTCGAGGGCCACGTTGCCGTTACCGATCACCGCGACCTCCTTCGCCTCGAGTGGCCAGTTCCGGCTGACGTCGGGGTGTCCGTCGTACCAGGAGACGAAGTCGGCGCCGCCGAAGGAGCCATCGAGCTGCACGCCCGGTATGTCCAGGTCGGCATCGCGGATCGCCCCGGTCGCGCAGATGACGGCGTCGTAGAAGCGACGGAAATCGGACAGGGTGAGATCCCGGCCGTAGTTGATGTTGCCGAGGAACCGGATGTCGCCGCGGTCCAGCACCTTGTGCAGGGCATTGACGATCCCCTTGATGCGGGGGTGGTCAGGAGCAACCCCGTAGCGGATCAGGCCGTACGGTGCCGGGTACTGGTCGAAGAGGTCGATGCTGACGGCGAAGTCCCCGCCCTGGACCTCGTTCGACTTCGTCAGGATGTCGGCGGCGTAGACGCCGGCCGGACCGGCGCCGATGATCGCGACCCGCAGCGGTCGTGCCGCAGCTGAGGTAGACACTGAATAGCCTTCTTCCGGTGGAGATGCTCCTGATGGATGCCGTTGCGCAGAATAAGCGCACAGTTCCCTATTCTAAATGGCGCCGGCCAACAGCGCGTCATACAGTGGCGGGGATCTCGCCAGACTGGCTCCGCCCATTCCCGGCCCTCGGGGAGGAACCGGGAATAAATGGTCCTGATGGGCGGGTTTCCGCCCTCGTGAGTGGAATAGGTGGGAAGACCAGTCGTCCGGCGCGGAGCGAGAACTCCGTCGGTATCCTCTTCGGTATCAGCGCCTACGGACTCTGGGGACTCCTGCCGCTCTACTTCCTGATCCTCGCGCCCGCCGGACCCATCGAGATCGTGGCGAACCGCGTCCTGTGGTCGCTCATCTTCTGTGCACTCCTGCTGACGCTCCGGCGCTCATGGCGACCGGTCATGACCGCGCTGCGCACCCCGCAGGTCTCCGGAACGCTGGCGGTCGCCGCGCTGCTGATCGCCGTCAACTGGTTCGTCTATACCTACGGCGTCACCTCCGGCCAGGCCATCGAGGCTTCGCTCGGGTACTTCATCAATCCGATCGTGTCGGTCCTTCTGGGCGTGTTCGTTCTGAGGGAAAAGCTGCGGCGGCTGCAGTGGGCGGCCATCGGGATGGGCCTCCTCGCTGTGGTGGTGCTGGCCGTCGGTTACGGCGCCGTGCCCTGGATCGCCCTGACGCTCGCCTTCTCCTTCGGCCTCTACGGATTCATGAAGAAGCGGGTCGGTTCACGCGTGGACGCGGTCTCCAGCCTCAGCATCGAGACGCTGGTCCTGACCCCGATCGCCGTGGCCGTCATGCTCTGGCTGAGTTCCAGGGGTGAGGCGACGCTTGTCACCGAGAGCGCGGGCCACTTCTGGATCATGGCCGCCTCGGGTGTCATCACCGCCGTGCCGCTCATCTTCTTCGGAGCCGCAGCGCGTCGGCTCCCCCTTACCACGATCGGCCTCCTCCAATACCTCGCCCCCGTGCTGCAGTTCCTGCTGGCCCTTCTGGTCCTGCATGAGGAGATGCCGTTCGAGCGGTGGATCGGATTCAGTCTCGTGTGGGTCGGCCTCATCCTCCTGACCATCGACATGCTGCGGACCGTCCGACGCCAGCCACGGCTGGCGAAGGTCCCGCAACCGGCGACGGCGGCCTGACCGCCACTTCTCAGAGCGGGGGGCGCACCCAGTCGCGGGGTACCACGACCATCGGCACCGGCAACGCGCGCAGCATCTTGTTCGCCGTGGCGCCGAGGAAGATCTGGCGGTGCTGGGCGAGACGGCTGGAGCCGACGATCACGAGCTCACCCGGATCCCACTCGATATCGTCGATGGCCTGTTCGATGGTCCGACCGTGCGCCACGATGATCGAGGCCTCGTGCCCCTTCGGCAACTGCTCGACGGCGCCGGCGAGCACCGAGTGGGCGTGCTGGTGGGCTTTGTTGATGGCCTCGCCCGAGTCCGCGGACTCGGTCACGTCGAGTGCGACGAGGGAGACGAGGCGCAGCGGGAGTCCGCGGCGACCGGCCGATTCGACGGCGACGTCGAGGGCACCTTCGGCTCCTGCCCGTGCTCCGACCGCGCAGGTCATGCGGGTGAAGGTGGCGCGGTGCCGGTAGCCGCGCGGCGCGAGGGCCACCGGGACCTTCGAACTGTGCAGCACGGCGTTCGCGACGCTGCCCACGGTGAAGCGTCGCAGGAGTCCGTTGCTGGAGGCGCCGATGACGATCAGGCCGGCGTCGACGTCGTCCGCCACCTCGAGCAGGCCCTGCGCGAAGGAGTCGGCGAGGCGCACGTGCGTGGCGACCTCGACGCCGTCGGGCACGCCCTCCTTCGCCCGGTCGAGGGCTTCCTGTGCGCGCCGGCTGCCGGGCGCCATGCTGCCGTCCTGGGGCCAGTCCAGCACGGTGACGAGATCGATGCCCGCGGACTGCGTGAGGGCCAGCGAGGTGGCCAGTTCCAGGGCGTCCTGCCCCCGGTCGTTCTCGGTGTAGCCAACGACGTAGCGCACGGCGGCTTCCTTCTCCTCGGTCGGACAGGTGTGGCGCGGCCGACAGGCGCCCGCGGAGTCGGTTCACTCTAGCGCAGGGCCTGTCGGCCGGGAGGTCACTCCTCCACCTACTCCTGCGGAGCGGAACCCTGGGTCAGCACTTCCTGCCGGAAGAAGGCCGGGTTGATGCGGGACCACACCAGCATCAGCACGGCGCCGAGCAGGATCACACCGATTCCCAGGATGAACACCATGCCGATCCCGAACAGCTCGGAGCCGGACCCGTATGCGGGGTCCATGGAGTCGACGGCGGTCTTGAAGAACATGACCATCAGGATCACGCCGCCGAGCAGCGGGGCCAGGAACCGGAACAGGGTGTTCCTGATGCTCGAGAAGGCCTGGGCACGGAAGTACCAGACGCAGGCGAGCGCGGTGATGCCGTAGTAGAAGCAGATCATCAGGCCGAGGGCGGTGATGGTGTCCCACAGCGCGTTCTCCGACACCAGGCGCGTGAACACGTAGAACCCCGCCGCGGCTACGGCCGCCGCCACGGTGGCATAGCTCGGGGACTTGTGCTGCGGGCTGATGCGGCCGTAGCCCTCGGGCAGGGCCTTGTAGTGGCCCATGGCGAGCAGGGTACGCGCCGGGGAGACGAAGGTGGACTGCAGCGAGGCGGCCGAGGAACTCAGGACGGCCATGGACATCAGGATGGCGAACGGACCCATGACGGGTCCGGCGAGCGTCGCGAAGATGCTCTCCTGGTTGTCCGGGTTGCCCGCGCCGAGTTCGCCGTCGCCCACGCCGGCGAAGGCAAGGGTGGCAAGCGCGACCGTGAGGTAGATGACCACGATGACGACGACGGTGAGGGCACCCGCGCGTCCCGGCGTCTTCCTCGGATTGGTGGTCTCCTCGTTCATCGTGAGGGTCACGTCCCACCCCCAGTAGATGAAGATCGACAGGGAGACACCCGCGGCGAAGGCGGAGAAGGATCCGACGGCGAAGGGGTTGAACCAGTCCGCGCTGATGCTGGTCGCATCGAAGGCGGTGCCGTTGGCCACATGCACGAAGGCCGCGATCGCGAACCAGGCGAGCACCACGAGCTGGAAGGTGACAAGGACGTACTGGACGGTCTTGGTGGCTTCCATGCCGCGGTAGGAGACGTAGCAGGCGAGGGCGATGAACACGAGCGTCGTTGCGATGTTCACCGGCAGGTTGAGGGTGAGTTCCGCAAGGGCGGGATTGTTCAGGAGTTGGGAGAGCATCAGGTAGAAGAAGTCGACCGCGACGGCCGCCAGGTTGGACAGGACGATCACGGTGGCCGCGATGAGGCCCCAACCTCCCATCCAGCCCACCCAGGGCCCGAAGGCGCGGGTGGCCCAGGTGAAGGACGTACCGGAGTCCGGCATGGAATTGTTGAGCTCGCGGTAGCCGAGGGCCACGAGGAGCATGGGGATGAAGCCTACGAGGAAGATGGCCGGCAGGTTCACCCCGACCTCTGCGACCGTTGGGCCGAGGGCCGCGGTCAGGGTGTAGGCGGGTGCCACGCAGGACACCCCGATGACGACGGCGCCCAGCAGCCCTACGGTGCCGGAGTCGAGGCCTTTCCTGCTCAGCCCTGTTCCCCTTTGTGTTCTTTCGTCGATACTCATGCGTCCGCCTCTGTGGGTAAGGCGCCCGGGCCGGAAGTGGAGCCGGGCGTTGCGTACGTACGCGGGACGACGACCATGGGGATGGTCAGCGTACGCAGGATCTTATTGGCAGTGGACCCGAGGAAGATGCGCATGTGCTGCGCGAGGCGGCTGGAACCGACCAGCAGCACCTCCCCCTCGTCCCAGGCCATGGCCTCGATGGCTTCCTCGATGGAGGAACCGCGCGCGGTCTCGACGCTGACGCGTCCACCGGCAGCGAGCGACGACGCCGTCTCCGCGAGCCGGCGGTTCGCCTCGTCCTCGGCCCCGTCCGGATCCGGCTGGCCGGCGTCGAGGGAGACGAGGGACACCAGCCGGAGGGGCAGGCCACGGCGCTCCGCCGAGGACACGGCGACGGACATAACGGCGTCGGCCCCGGCCCTGCGTCCGACGGCGCAGGTCAGGCGCGTGACCGGGTCCGTCCTGCGGTACCCCTTGGGGGCGAGCGCGACAGGAACCGGAGACGCGTGGAGGAGGCTGCGGGCAACGTTCCCGACGCTGAAGCGTGTGGCGAGGCCGCGTGAGCTTGCCCCGATGACGATCAGGGAGGCCTCCGTGTCCTCCGCAGCCTCGATGAGCCCCTGCGCGTTGGACTCCGAGCGGACGACGACGCCGCGTGCGGTGATGTCCTCCGGCACCAGCGCGAGCCCCTCGTCCATCCACTCGCGCATCTGGTCGGACAGGACGCTGTCGAAGCCCTTGTCGGGCGGATAGGTGCCGGCGTAGAGCGAGTGCTCCGGCGTGACCAGCACGAGGTCGAGGATCGCGTCCTGGCGGCGCGCGAGGGCGACGGCGAGGCAGACGGCATCGTGCCCGCGCTCATCCGCGGTGTAGCCGACGATGTAGCGCATGGTCAGGACCCCTGCACTGTGCCGGCGGCCTGGAGGCCGGACGTGAGCGCGTCATGGATTGCAGCGGCCGTGCGCTGCCCCATCCGGATGGCGCCGTCCACGTGCTGATAGCCCTCCGCCGCGATATCGGAGCAGGACCAGTGGATGGACCCCACGGGCGTGCGCTGGTCGCGACCGTAGCGGTGCAGGCCACCGAGATCGTAGCTGGAGGCGTAGGCGCCGCGCGTCCACTCCTCCGAGGCCCAGTCCGACTCGTAGTACACCTCGGGCTCGACCGCCTGCGGACCCAGGAACCCGGCGATCGAGGCCAGGATGCGCTCGCGTCGCTCATGCGGCGGGAGTTCGAACATCGCGTCCGCCTTCTCGTCGGAGACGAAGCCCACGAGGGTGCCGCGCGGGTCCTCGAAGTTGCTGTTGTCGTAGACCTCCTGCACGATCGATCCTGCGCTGAAGCCCGTTCCGGACAGCCCTTCCTCGCGCCAGAAGGGTGTTGCGTAGACGGCATGGACCTTGATGACGAGTCCGAGCGACTGGTGCTGGTGCATCTGGTGCTGGCGGCGGGGCAGTGAAGGTTCGTAGCTGATGCGCGAGTACAGGTTGGGCGGGACGGCGACGACGGCGTAGCGGGCCTGCACGGTCGTGGTGTCCGAGACCACGGTGACCCCCTCGGCGCCGTCGGCCCCCTCCATGCCGCTCCAGCGCAGCGTGCGCACGGGGCTGGAGAGGATGACGTCCTCGCCGAGCTCCGCGGCCATGCGTACCGAGACCGACTGCATGCCGCCCACCACCCGCTTGTCGAGGATGAAATCCTCGTCCACGAGGTTGGAGAAGGAGCCCGCGGTGGCAGCCATGAGGATGGCCTGCAGGGTCGAGAAGGAGTGGGCGGGCTTCGTCAGCATGCCGCCGGCGATGAAGAGGCCGATGTTGTCGCAGGCTTCCTCGTCGTCCGATTGGCGACGGAGCCAGTGGTGGAAGGAGATGGTGTCGAGGGCGCGGGCGTCAGGGTGGTTCCAGGGCGCCTCCGGACCGGCCTCGGCCACGAGCTGGTCCAGGAGGTCGATGAGGCGCTCCATCTCTTCGCGGGTGTAGTCGCTGACGGGAAACATGTCGCCCGAGTAGCGGATGGGCTCGCCGTCCGGCCCGATGTAGACCGAGTCGCCCTCGCGGTAGCGTGGGAAGGTGGTGAGCCCGAGCTCGTCGAGGAGTCCGATGAGTGCGGTCTGGTCCGGCGAGACCCATTGGCCGCCGACCTCGAACACCGCGCCGTCGATGATGTCGGTGTGGGTACGGCCCCCCACACGGTCCCTCGCCTCGATGACCGCGACCGAGTGCCCGGCCTTCTTCAGCTCCCGTGCCGCGGTGAGGCCCGAGGGCCCCGCTCCGATGATGACGACGTCGCGCTCAATGGTCTTCACGTTGTCCTTCCGGGCCCCCATGACGCGGGCCACAAAATGAATGACATTCATTATTTCGCCCTACTATAGCCAGAGGTGCCCCACGAGGGAAGGGAGTACCCGTAGAGTTTGACGATGCTGCAACAGGATCGGGAGCCATGACGTCAGCGACCTCAGCCATACCTGCGCCACGGCGTGCCGGGCGCCCCCCGCGCCGCGTCCTGTCCAAGGACCTCATCACCGGAGCCGCACTCGACCTCATCGCCTCGGAGGGGTACGAGGGGCTGACGATGTCGGGGCTCGCCCGCCGCCTCCGGGTGGCGCCGTCGGCGCTCTACAACCACGCGGAGTCGAAGCAGGAGGTGCTCGGCTGGGTCCAGGACCACGTCATGACCATGGTGGACTTCAGCGGCTTCGCCCGCGAACCCTGGGACGAGGCCGTCCGCCAGTGGGCCTGGTCCTATCGTGAGGTCTTCGCCCGGCACGCGCCCCTGGTTCCCGTGATAGCCGTCATGCCGGTGACCGGCGCCGCCGACACGCTGCGCATGTACGAGGAGGTGGCCCGCGGGTTCCTCGATGCAGGGTGGCCCGAGGATCGCATCGTGCCCGCGATCGTCGCCCTCGAGTCCTTCATCTACGGGTCGGCGCTCGACGTCGCAGCGCCCCGGGACATCTTCGACTCGGGCACGCTGGCGGACCAGTTCCCCGTCTTCACAGCGGCGGTGCGTTGCGCCTCCGCCGCCGCGGGCTCCGGGAGTGCGGCGGACGCGGCCTTCCGTACCGGTCTCGACGGCATCATCGCGGGCCTTCGGCTGCAACTCGCCGCCTACTCGTCCTGAGCCGGTGACTCCGTCAGGGCGCACGACCATCCCTGCCGCCGGACGTGAGCCGGCGCAGAAGCAGCACCCGCGTGCGCGCGTCGGTAGGCATCCCACTGATTGCTAAGGTACCTAGCTTTACGGTTCCCGAGATAGCTGTTACGGTTCGAGGACGGTCAAGCAACGGCCCACCGTACTCTGAACATCCTCGAGGTTTGTCATGACTGTTGCCCCTTCCTCCCTGGTCACCGAGCTGCCCGCCGGGCCCGGGTCCCCGAGCACCTGGTCCGACCAGGACGAGGCCGCCTTTGCGGCTCCGGATTCGCCCGCCGCCCTCGGCCCGGACGTCCCGGACGTCCCTCTCGATCTCTCGGGCGTTACCACCCGCGAATTGCGCATCCTCTGCAACCAGCTCTATCGGGTGCTCGATACCGATTACCCGCCCTTCGGCGTGCAGGACGATTACGAAGCGGTGGTGCAGGCCCTCGCGGATCGCGAAGCGCGTGCTGCAGAGCGATCCGAGAGCGTAAAGCTGCGCGAGAAGTTCCGCGACAACCCCGTGGGTTCCCGCTTCGAGCTCTTCCACGACGGCACCATGGTCGGCTACCTGAAGTACGACATGCGGGCGGGACGCATCCGGTTCCTCGAGACCGTCGTCGGAACCGAGTACCGAATGTCGGGCCTCGAGCCCGTGCTCATTCGAGGCGCACTCCTGAATGCGCATCGTCGTCGCCTGGCGCCGGTACCCTACTGCAGGCATGCCCAGGCCTTCCTCCTGGATAACCCTCAGTTCCGGGCGCTGATTCCGTCAAGCTGACCCACCGCTGGATAGACGAAGGCCCCGCAGCCAAGCTGCGGGGCCTTCGTCGTCCTAGTCAGGTCGTCGTACTTCGGGGACCCGTCAGCCGCCGTTGACCGTCCGGATCGCCCGCTCGAGGACGTCGAGTCCGTCCGCGAGCAGATCATCGGTGATGACGAGCGGCGGCAGAAGGCGGATCACGTTTCCGTAGGTACCACAGGTGAGGATGATGACTCCCTCACGCAGGCACTGGGCCGCTATGGCCTTGGTGGCATCCGCGTTCGGTGTCTTGCCGCCCTGCTCCACGAACTCGATGGCCAGCATGGCGCCCCGGCCGCGGAGCTCACCGACGATGCTGGACTCGCCCAGCTCCGACTGCAGGGCAGCGAAGCGTTCGGTGACCTGGGCCTCGATGGACCGCGCGCGGCCGATGAGGTCCAGCTCCTTCATCGTGGAGATGGCGCCGAGCGCCGCCGCACAGGCGACGGGGTTCCCACCGTAGGTGCCTCCGAGACCGCCGGCGTGGACGGCGTCGAGCAGGTCCGCCCGGCCCGTGATCGCAGAGAGCGGCATGCCGCCGGCGATTCCCTTCGCCATCGTGATGATGTCGGGCACGACACCCTCGTGGTTCACGGCGAACCACTCGCCCGTCCTGCAGAAGCCCGACTGCACCTCGTCCGCGATGAAGACGACGCCGTTGGCTGTGGCCCACTCCGCCAGGGCGGGCAGGAAGCCGTCGGCGGGAACGATGAAGCCGCCCTCGCCCTGCACCGGCTCGATGATGATTGCGGCGACCGACGTCGCGCCGATCTGCTTCTCGATCATCGTGATCGCGCGCTGCGCCGCCTCGGGGCCCGTGATGGCCGGATTCTCCTCACGGAAGGGGTAGCTCATCGGCACGCGGTAGATCTCGGGTGCGAACGGACCGAAGTTGGTCTTGTACGGCATGGCCTTCGCCGTCAGCGCCATGGTCAGGTTGGTGCGTCCGTGGTACGCGTGATCGAACGCGACGACGGCGTCCCGGCCGGTGGCCAGGCGTGCCACCTTCACGGCGTTCTCCACGGCCTCGGCCCCCGAGTTGAACAGGACCGTGCGCTTCTCGAAGTCGCCGGGGGTCAGCTCGGCGAGCTGCTCGGCGACGGCGATGTAGCCCTCGTAGGGCGTGACCATGAAGCACGTGTGCGTGAAGTGCTCCACCTGCTCCTGGACAGCCCTGACGACGGCAGGATCGGACGCGCCGACGCTGTTGACGGCGATGCCGGAGCCGAGGTCGATGAAGGAGTTGCCGTCGACGTCCCGGAGGATGCCGCCGTCGGCGTCCGCCGCGTAGACGGGCACGCCCGAGGCGACGCCCTTGGCGACGACGGCGGCGCGGCGCGCGGCCAGCTCCGTGGATCTGGGGCCCGGGAACTCGCCGTTGATGCTTCGCTTCTGCTCGAGACGGAAGGTCGGAGCCACGGTTCCGGATGAGGTTGCGAAAGTTGTCATGGGGATTCCTTGTCTCTGGGACGCCTAGGCGTCCAGCACGCTCATGACGTGCTTGATGCGGGTGTAGTCCTCCACGCCGTACATGGAGAGGTCCTTGCCGTAGCCGGAGTTCTTGAAGCCGCCATGCGGCATCTCGGCCGTGAGCATGATGTGCGTGTTGATCCAGACCGCGCCGAAGTCGAGGTCCCGCGAGACGCGCATCGCGGTACCGTGATCGGTGGTCCAGACACTGGAGGCCAGGGCGTAGTCCACCCCGTTGGCGAGCGCGACAGCCTCCTCCTCCGTGCTGAAGGTCTGCACGGTGACGATCGGGCCGAACGTCTCCTGCTGCACCACGGGGTCGTCCTGCCGCGCGCCGGTGATGATCGTCGGCTCGAAGAAGTAGCCCTTCTCGCCGGCACGCTTGCCGCCGGTCGCGATGCTGCAGTGCGCGGGAATGGCCTCGATGACCGCATTCACCGCGTTGAAGTGGTTGATGTTGTTCAGGGGCCCGAAGTAGTTCTCCGAGTCGTCCTCGCTTCCCGTCGTCAGGGTCGCCGTGTGCTCGACCATCGCGGCCACGAGTTCGTCGTGCACCTCCTCCTGAACCAGCACGCGGGTGATGGCCGTGCAGTCCTGTCCGGCGTTGAAGAAGGCGAACTCGGTGATGGCCTCGGCGGTCTTCTTCAGGTCCGCGTCCGCGAAGACGACGGCGGGTGCCTTCCCACCGAGCTCGAGGTGGGCCCGCTTGAGACCCTTCGCCGCGCTGGTGGCGACGGCGATTCCCGCACGCACGGATCCGGTGATGGACACGAGGCCCGGCACGGGGTGCTCGATCATCGCGGCACCGGTCTCACCGGTACCGAGCACGACGTTCAGGACGCCGTCCGGCAGGATGCCCTGGGTCAGGCGCGCGAGCACGAGCGTGGACTCGGGTGTCGTGTCACTCGGCTTCAGGACCACGGTGTTGCCGGCAGCGAGCGCCGGCCCGATCTTCCAGATGGCCATGAGGAACGGGTAGTTCCAGGGCGCGACCTGCGCGACGACGCCGATCGGCTCCCGGCGCACGTAGGAGGTGTGGCCCTCGAGGTACTCGCCCGCGGACTTGCCCTCCATGATGCGGGCTGCCCCGGCGAAGAAGCGCAGCTGGTCGGCGCCGACAGCCACTTCTTCGGCGGCGATCATCGCGCGGACCTGGCCCGTGTTGCGGTGCTGCGCCTCGACGAGCTCGTCACTGGCTGCCTCGACGGCGTCGGCGAGCTTCAGCAGCATCAGCTGGCGCTGGCTCGGGGTGGTGCGCTTCCACGTGGTGAAGGCGCGCGCGGCGGCCTGCATGGCGTCGTCGACGTCCGCGGGAGAGGAGACGGGCGACTGCGCCACGACCTCCCCGTTGGTCGGGTTGACGATGCCAAGGAGCTCTGTGCCGGCGGGCGTCACGAACACGCCGTCGATGTAGTTCTGAAGGGTCTCAGCCACGGTGCAGTGCCTTTCACGAGGGGTGTATCCGCGCACACCCGGAGGTGGGGCGGTGCACCGGTTTCGACAAGACGCTACCGGCGTGAGGTAGCGCCCGCCACGTATACGTGCACAGCGATCGCCGCCCTTGGCCGTGCACTGGTACAGCCAGGACATATTCTGGTTGCATGGCCATCACGCTATCGGATCTCCTCGCCGATCCATCCCTCGGGCTGACCGCAGAAGGCGGTGCCCACGCTCCCGTACAGCCCATCCAGTGGGTGGCCGTGACGGAACTCGAGGACCCCCGGCCCTTCCTCAACGGCGCTGAGGTCGTCCTGACGACAGGGGTGCGCCTGAAGACCGGCGCCGCCCAGCGAGCGTTCGTCCAGCGGGTGCACGAGGCCGGGGCCCTGGCCATCGGCTTCGGAGTCGGCCTCACCCACCGCAGGATTCCCGCGGCAGTGCTGGCGGAGGCGGACGCCGTCGGACTTCCCGCGTTCAGCGTCCCCTATGAAGTCCCGTTCATCGCCATCGGCAAGAGGGTCGCCGATGCCCTGTCCGCCGATCAGTACGCGGGACTCGAGGAACTCCTCGAAGGACACGCGGTCCTCGCATCGGCGCTCCTGGGCGCCGGAGGCCTCGGCGCGCTTCTCGGCGAGTTGGCTCGCATGCTCGGCACCGACGTCGTGCTGTTCCAGTACGGGACGCGCATCGCCGGCTCCGGTGGCACGTCCGGCACGTCCGGCACCCCTGGAACGACGACGGAGTGGCACCGGCTACCGATCGCCACCGGGCTCAAGGACCGCTGCACCCTCGCCCTCGCCGAACCCTATGCACATGCCGCCGTCGTCGACTACGCGCAGAGCCTGATCTCGGTCGAACTCACCAACCAGGCCAGGAACCGGACCGGGACCCGGACCGCCACGGGGCAATTGCTGGAGGACGTGGTGCGGGGGGCGCTTGCGGGGGCCGAGGCGACAGCGCGACTCGCCAGTTCGGGCATCGATACGACGGTTCGGCACAGCGTGCTGATCATCGACGTCGCCTCGGGACAACGCCGTGCGCTGCGGACCCTACCCCTCCCCTTCGGCTGGGAGGGGACCTCCGCCGGGCTCGTCGACGAGCGGCTCGTGCTCGTCCTGCCCACCCCCGCGGCGCCCGATCCGGCCGACCTCAGCCGCTACCTGCACGGCGCGGGGCTCACCTCCCGCATCGGAGTAGGCGGCACCTACGCGCAGCCGAACGGCCTGCGCTGGAGCTACTTCGAGGCCCGCGAAGCACTGCAGCGCGGCCAGGCGCTCAACCTCGCGGATCGACTCAGCCTGACTTCGTTGCTGATGTCCAGCGCCGATGTGCCGCTCGCCGATCTGGCCGCCGAGACCCTGAAACCTCTCGAAGCTTTCGACGAGGCACACCGGGCGGACCTGGTGTCCACGCTCAAGCGGTACCTGGACCTCGACGGCTCGGTGGCCGCCGTCGCCGCCGACCTCGACCTCCACCGCAACACCATTCGCTACCGGCTGCAGCAGGTCGTTGCCCTCACGGGATACGACCCCTCGGTCACGGCTGACCGCGTGCATCTCTACCTCGCCCTCCGCGTCCGAGCCCTGGGGTGAGGCAGCCGGGCAAGGCACCTGTTCCGGCGCGTCAGCAGCGATCAGGTTCACATCCGGCCGAACGACCGCGCTCGTGGGACAATCGGACCCACACGCACCGGTCTTCCAATTCTTCAGGGGTATAAATGTCCGTGCTTCAGGTCCACGAGGTGGCATTGCAGGAGCTGGCCCGCCAGGCAGTCCTGCAGGAGTACCGGCTTCCCTACGGCGAGGCGGACGGCCTCCCCGTGGAAAAGCGCGACTACGAGACGCCCCCCGAGCTCCTCAACCTCGTGAAGCTCGCCGTACGCGTCAGTGGCATGGACATGGGTGTCATCAACATCATCACGGCCGACCAGCAGCACCAGATCGCTGCGGTCGGGGTGGATGCGGGAGTGTGTTCGCGGGAGGACTCGATGTGCTCCAAGGTCTTCACCTCGGGAGCCATCACGGCCCTCGCGGATGCCTCCCGCGACCCGCGCTTCGCCGAGAATCCCTTCGTCAACGGTGGCATCGCCGAGGTCCGGTCCTATGCCTCGGTCCCCCTTGTGACGACGGCCGGCTACGCCCTGGGCGCCCTCTGCGTATTCTCCCTTCGGGTGCACCCGTTCACTGCGGACCAGCGTGAGGGCCTCGAGATCCTCGCCCGGCAGGTCGTGGAGGTGCTCGAACTGCAATTCAAGACCCGCCAGCTCGTGGAGGCGCTCGAGGTGGTGCGTCGCAGCAACGAGGACCTCGCCGGTTTCGCCGCCCGGGTCAGCCATGACCTCAAGAATCCGTTGACTGCGATCCTGGGCTATGCCGAATTGAGCGAACAGGACGACGAGGTCGAGCCTTCCGGGCCGGCAGCACGGTACTTCAGCATCATCCGTGGCAGCGCCAGCCGCATGCTGACGACGGTGGAGGAAGTCCTCGCGTTCTCGCGTATCGGCGGCGCGATCACTCGCCGCCCCGTGCGCCTGAGCACGATGATGAACTCGGTCCTGCAGGACGTCCTCCCGCTGACCACTTCCTACGACGCCGTCGTCACCGTCCAGGATGCGCAGCTGGACGTGGACCAGGCGCAGGTGACCGCGCTCCTCCAGAACCTCGTGTCCAACGCCATCAAGTACTCGACGCCCGACACTCCCCCGCGCATCGAGGTCATCGGACACGTCGGGGAGACGCAGGTCCTGCGGATCATCGACCACGGAAAGGGGATCGATCCCGAAGACCGCCAGCGGGTCCTCGAACCCCTCGTGCGGCTCCAGCGCGACGGCGACCCGGCCGGCAGCGGCATCGGGCTGGCCACGTGCGCCAGGATTGCGACGGCACATGACGGTCTGATCAGCATCACGGGCACTCCCGGCGGCGGCACCACGGTGACCGTGGACCTGGGTCCGGCAAGCTGACACGTTCGCCCGATCGTGCGTCCGCGGTCACCGTGGTACCGCCGGGGCGCTAACTCTCCTGGGTCTGGAGATCCTGGTCGGCGTGCGCGAGCGGGAGCCGGAAGGTGAACGTGGAGCCCTGACCTTCCACGCTCCGGCAGGTGATCGTTCCACCATGGCGTTCGACGATGGCCTTGGAGATCGCCAGGCCTAGGCCGACGCCGGGAATCGCCGCGTTCCGCGCCGCGGACGTCCGGAAGAACTTCGAGAAGACCCCCCGGAGTTCCTCCGCCGACATGCCGCTGCCCTGGTCGGTCACGCTGCACTCCACCTCGCCGTCGACCTCTGCGGCGCTGACCGTCACGCGGCCTCCGCCGGGAGAGTACTTGATGGCGTTCGAGAGCAGGTTGTCCAGGACCTGGCCGATCCTGGGGGCATCACACAGCGCCACGAGGTCGGGCGCTGTGTGATTCTCGAAGTGCACCAGCGGATTGTTGTTCCGTTCCTCGGCCGTCGCGACGCGCCGCCCGACGAGATCGGAGAAGTTGGTGGGGGCCGGGGTGATCTCCGGTGGTCCCTCCGCCGTGGCCAGCAGGTCCACCACGAGCTTGTGCAGGCGCTCGGAGTTGCGCGACACCACTTCCAGGCCGGAGGCGACCTCGGGCTCGAGGTCGGGCATGCTGGTGAGCAGTTCCAGGTAGCCCCGGATGGCGGTCAGGGGTGTCCGTAGCTCATGGGACACCGTCGCCACGAACTCGTCCTTCGCGTTCAGGGCCCGGACGAGTTCTGTCACATCGTTGAAGGTCACCACCGAGCCCTCACGGGTCCCGGCCTGGTTCGTCATCAGACGGGACGATGTCGAGAGCACGCGCTGGTTCGACAGGTCGCCCCACCACAGCAGGTAGTCGGAGAACACCTGCCCGTCGGCCGCGCGCCGGGTCGGTCGCCTCGCCGCCGGCGTGACGGACGAGCCGTCCTGCTGGAAGATGCGCAGGTCGGCTTCGGAGGTGTCGGCGGACCCACCGGCGAGCGCCCGGAACTGCTCGAGCTTCCGGTTCGTCAGGACGGGGCGACCGGCTTCGTCCAGGGCGATCAGGCCGATATCGACGCTGTTGACCACCGTCTCCAGGAGCCGTTCCCGGCGGGCACTCTCCTCGAGGAGCTTCTGCAGGGTGTGGTCCTTCTCCTCGACGACCGCCTGCTGGGCCATCATGCTGGCCGTCATCACGCGGATCGTGATCCCGATGGCGAGCATGATGAAGGGCAGGAGGAAGGACTGCGTCAGGGACTGCGAGTTCACCGCGGCGTCCGCGACGAAGAGCGGCACCCAGACGATCCCGAGCGATGCGAGGAACCCCGTGGCAAGGGCGGCTCGGGGATACAGGCCCGATGCCGCCAGCCAGATCACGGGGAAGACCGTGAGGAGGCCGACGCCCGTGATGACGGTTCCCGCGCCGTGGCGCATGAGCCCGATGGGGATGAAGTCGAGCAGCGGAATGATGAGGAAGCTGGCATACGGCAAGCGGTCCCACGGCACGATGAAGCACAGCGCCAGCAGGACGGCGTGTAGGCCGACGCCGATCATGAACGGCTGGCTCTCGAAGAGGTCAGGATGGAACAACCCGCCCACGAGGACGAGGACGACGGTAAGCGAGAGGGGCAGCTGACTGAGGACCACGCGGGCACGCATGGTCAGCTCGTGGAACTGCCGGGTGTTGAGCGTCAGGTGTGAGAGCACCTTGTCCACTGGCCGTTCCCCTCGTCCCTCGTCCGGCTATCTCCGTCGCTACAGCGGCACCGGCGGCCCGGGCACGCCGACCCCAAAAGACTAGCGCGGCTGTCCCTTGATTGCGGGCGCCAGGCGGCTCCGCGGACCTCAAGATCACATCAAGTTCCGCGCATCAAAGCGGTGATCGGGGCGAAGGTCCGTGGCACGTCCCGGCGATCACGCGCCGTAGCGTTTAATGGGGATCATGACTGCCGCCCCCGAGACCCGCCGTGCACTGGTCGTTGAGGACGACGTCGACATCCGGGGTCTGCTCGTGCAGATCCTGAAGCGTGAGGGCTTCGAGGTGACCGAGGCCGCAACGGCCCGCGAGGGGTTGCAGAAGGCCCGGGCCGGGGCCGATCTCATCACCCTCGACCTCAACCTGCCCGACGGTGACGGCGTGGAGGTGTGCCGCGAGGTCCGCACCTTCTCCGACGCCTACATCCTGATGATCACGGCCCGCACCGATGAGATCGAACGCCTGACCGGCCTCGAGACCGGCGCCGACGATTACATCAGCAAACCCTTCAGCCCGCGTGAACTGGTTGCGCGCATCAACTCCCTCTTCCGGCGCCAGAACCGCCAGGCTGCTGCCGATGTCGCGAACGCGGACGAGCGCCAGCGCGCGGCCGAGGTACAGCAGAACCTCCTCCCCCGGGACCAGCTCGCCCTGCAGGACTACGAGCTGTGCGGCCGCTTCAGGCCCTCGCGGAGCGTTGGAGGCGACTTCTACGACTGGTACGGAACTGCCGACGGGCTGCATCTCACCGTCGCCGATGCCATGGGGAAAGGCATGGGCGCAGCCCTCATCGCCGCGACCGTGCGGGCGATCATGCGCTCCGTCGCCACACAGCCGAGCATCGAGACCGCCTTCGCCACGGCGGCGCGTGCCACCGAGGCGGACCTCGAACAGACCAGCTCCTTCGTCACCCTGTTCCACGGCCGGCTCGATGCCGCCACCGGCGTCGTCGGTTATGTGGATGCCGGACACGGCCTTGCCCTGCACGTCGCAGCGGACGGAAGTGTCGTGAGGCTTCCCTCGGCCGGTCCTCCCGTCGGTGCCTGGCCCGATCAGGCCTGGTCCGCGGGCACCGTTCACCTCGAGCCGGGTGATTCGCTCGCCGTCGTGAGCGATGGCCTGCTGGATATCTACGAGACGGTGGAGCAGTTCACCGAGGCCGTCGCCGGTGTCGTCACGGCGGCAGCAGGAGCCGAGGACGCATGCGGCAGGCTGCTCGATATGGCTGACGTCCCAGAGGTGGCCGACGACGTCACCGTCGTCATCCTCCGGCGCTCGCCTGCCTGAGGCAGCTCGGGCACCAAGCGCGTCGACGGCACGACCCAGGATCACGGACAGGCATCGCCAGAAGGAAGTACTCATGGAATTCACCACGCAGGACAAGGGCCGCTACACCGAGGTGTCGGCAACCGGACGCCTCAACATGGTCGCTGCGCCGAAGCTGCGCGAGGTCATCAACGGGGTCGTGAGCGCGGGTGGCAAGCGGATCGTCGTGAATCTCGCCGGCACCAGCTTCATGGATTCCTCCGGACTCGGCGCGCTCATCGGCTGCCTCAAGCTGGCACGGCAGTCCGGCGGCGACCTGCGGATCGCCGCCGTGCAGCCGCAGGTCAACATGGTGCTGGAACTCACCAGCATGCATCGCGTCCTCACCCCGCACGCGACGCCCGAGGAAGCCTTCCTCAATGACTGACATCCTCGCCCGCCGTGCCCTCGAACAGCCCGCGACCGAGCAGGCGATCGAGGATCTGCACGGGGTCCTGGACCAGCTGTGGATCGATGCCGCCTTCGTACCGCAGCTGGACCAGATGGCCTTCACCACGGCCGTGATCGAATCGGCCAGCAACGTGGTTCAGCACGGTGTTCCGGCTGACGGCGCGGAACTGCTCCTCGGCGTCGAGCTGACCGTCGCAACCGGGCGTCTCCGCGCCGTCATCAGTGAGATCGGGGCAGCAGCGCATGACCCGGTGCCGGATATCGACGGAGCCGCTGCATCAGCGCCGCTCGACGAGGACTCGCTGCTGGAGGACTATGACGAATCCGGGCGTGGTCTGTCGATGATCCGGGCCCTCGTCACGACGGTCACCGTCGAACGGCAGGGTGACACCAACGTGTGGGTCCTGTCCCGCGACTCGGGCCAGAACTGAGGCTTCTCCCAGACCGCGTCCCGGCGTGACACGTCGCCGTCCCGTACTCCATTCTTCGCCGTCAGCCGGAACGGGCCCGCCCTCAGGGAAGCGGCGGCCGCCCGAGGAACGCGGCGACGTCCGCATAGACCTCCCTGGACTCGGGGAGGCGTGGGAACGCCGGGAAGACGTGGAACCCGCCAGGATAGACCTTCATGGTGACGTCCGCCCCTGCAGCGACAGCCCGGTCGCGGAACACTGTCGCATCAGCCATGCAGACGTCGCGGGAACCCTGGTAGATGCGCGTGGGCGGGACCGTGGCCAGCATGTCGTCCGGAGCGCAGGCAGGACTGATCAGCGGTGTCCTCGGATCGTCGCCACCGGCCCACCAGAGACCGGCCTGCACGCCGCCGGCCACGGAGAGCATGGGGTCGACGGCGTCGTACTTGGGGATCTCGGGATTGGTTGCCGTGACATCGAGCCAGGGTGAGAAGGCGACGATGCGGCCCGGTCGCGGCAGGCCGGCGTCGGAGAACGCCCAGGGTTGCGCGATGGCGAGCCCGCCGCCGGCCGAGTCCCCCATGAGCGTCACGTCGTCGGGCGCGGCCGTGCGGAGGACGTCCCGGTACACCGAGACGAGGTAGGGATACGCCTCGTGATAGGTGCTCTCAGGCGCCAACCGGTAGAGCGGCACGGTGACGGCGGCACCGGTTCGCTTCGTCAGTTCGGCGATGATCCACCAATGCGGGCGCCCCAGTTCGTTGATGTAGATTCCACCGTGCGTATAGATGATGTGAGATTTCGTGGCACCGAGCAGGGGCCGGACGGTGATGGTGCGCACGCCGTCGACCTTCTTCTCCTGGATGGTGTGCGTCTGCTTGAAGGTCCAGGGGATGGCGGCGATGGACGGGTAGGTGCGGCCGGGGTACTTGGCGTTGACCCAGTCGGTGCCGTTGAGGTTCCGCTTGGTCGGCAGGTAGCCGATCAGGCGGGACGCGATACGCATGGCCCTCGAGCCGTCCTTCGTGCTCGGTCCGACTGTTCCGGCGCCTGCTGCGTATCCGCTCGTCATGGGCCCAGCCTAGTGTGGCGCCCCTTGCCCATGCCGCCTCTGTCATGCTGGTCAGGGCCCTCGTGCCGCCGGTTGACGAACGGCCGCACTCCAGCCCGGAGACGCTTCTGCCCGCCGAAGGAAAAGATGGATACAGCCTCGCACGTTGCCCTCGCCGCCGATCTCCTCGGGGTCTTCTTCTTCGCCGTGTCCGGCTCCCTGCTCGCGGCGCGCAAGGGCTTCGACCTCGTCGGTTCGCTCCTCCTCGCGTCTCTCGCTTCCCTCGGCGGCGGCGTCGCCCGGGACCTCATCATCGACGTCCCGCCCGCGGCCTTCACCAACCCTGCCTACCTGCTTCCTCCGTTGCTGGCCACGATCGTGGTCTACTTCGTCTTCTCGGGCGTCGAGCGCGTCAAGCGCGTACTGGTGATCTTCGACGCGGCCGGGCTTGCCCTGTTCTGCATCACGGGGACCGTCAAGGCACTGGACGTCGGCCTCAACCCCGTGTCCGCCGTCCTGCTGGGCGTGACCACCGCCGTGGGCGGAGGTCTGCTGCGTGACGTCGTCGCGAATGAGATCCCACAGCTGTTCGATCCGCGGGACATCTACGCCTTGCCCGCGATGCTGGGCGCCGTCATCGTCACCGTGCTCTACCTGACCGATACCTTCACCCTCGTCACGGGCACCCTGGCTGCCTCGCTGGTCTTCTCCTTCCGCGTTCTGGCATGGCGCTACGGCTGGCACGCCCCCCTTGCAGCACGGACGTGGAGCGCGCGGAGGTGACCCGCGCACAGGACGCGGCGGCTAGGATGGGAGCATCCCCCACCACCACTCCTGGAGTACCTGTGACTGAGCTGTTTTCCGAGAAATTCCGAGCCCTGGTGCCCCAGTACTTCGAGGACGAGTGGGCCGAGGAAGACGGACTGACCGAGGACGAGCTGTCCGAGATGCTCGCGGACAAGGACTTCGAACTGCCCCTGGCCCTGCGGGAGTTCTACCGTGCGGTGGGAGCCACCGAAGACATCATGGAGGCGTTCCACTTCTTCTGGGATCCCGACGAGCTGGAGGTCGAGGACGGCTTCCTCCTGTTCCTCGAGGACGAGGACGAGGAGTACACGTGGGGCATGAAGGCTGACCAGCTTGACGTCCCCGACCCGATCGTCTGGCGGCGCAACAACGTCCGCGGCGAGTGGCAGAGCGAGGAGGGCACCTTCAGCGAGTACGTGCTCGACCTCTTCGAGTGGGTCTTCGAGGAGAACGCGGAGGACTGATGGAGTTCGCCCACCACGCACCCGAGGGCTACCAGTGCCCGTTCTGCGACCTGGCTCGAGCGGATTTCAGCAACCCAAGGAACCTCTGCCGCCCGGGTGACATCATCTACTCGGATGACCTGGTGCTGGCGTTCATCGCCTCGCACGGCTTCGAGCCGAACCCCGGCCATGTGCTGGTCACCCCGCGCGCCCACGTCGAGTTGCTGTACGAACTGCCCGATGACGCAGCCGCGCGCATCATGACGCTGACCCGCGACATCGCGATCGCCATCAAGCTCGCCTGGGCGCCCGACGGCGTCTCGACGCGGCAGCACAACGAACCGGCGGGCAGCCAGCACGTCTGGCACTACCACCAGCACGTCCTGCCGCGCTGGCACGACGACGGCTTCTACTTCACGCCGAAGCGGCCGATCGTCGACCCCGTGATCAGGGCGCGGAAAGCGGACGAGCTGAGGGCACTCCTGCCGTCGAGGTAGCACACGCTCCGAGGTGTGCCCCTTTCGCGGGCGTCACGCAACGCGAGCACTCCTCGCCGTACACGCGTGATGCGCTCTCCCTCAACCCCTGTTGCGAGCAGCCCTACCCGTCACGCCGCCGTCGTTCCCCTGTTGCGAGCAGCCCTACCCGTCACGCCGCCGTCGTTCCCCTGTTGCGAGCAGCCCTACCCGTCACGCCGCCGTCGTTCCCCTGTTGCGAGCAGCCCTACCCGTCATGCCGCCGTCGTTCGTGGTTTTCGGACCCGCAGCTGCGTGTCGGCCACGACACGCCGCGTACCAGCAACGACGCGAGCAGGACGCAGGAACGATGGCGGTTCCTCACCTGACCGGCCGGCGTCCGAGAACCTGCAGCACCTGCGCCAGAAGCTCCTCCGGGTGGAATATGACGTCCTCGTACGTGAAGCGGAGGAGGGCGTAGCCCCCGATGATCGTCGTGTTGTTCCTTCGAAGATCCCGTTGGAGTGCCTGACGGTCGGAATGATATGCCGCGCCGTCCACCTCGACCACCAAGAAGTTCTCGACGAGGAAATCCACCCGTCCCACACCGGGTATCGGGACCTGGGACCGAACATCCAGACCAGCACCGGTGAGGATCAGGCGAGCCACAACTTCGACGGCGGAGTCCGCGGTGCAATCGACCTTGGCCAGGGCGGAACGAGCTTTCCCATTGCGCCGCCCGGGTAGCCGCGCCTCGAGAAAGGAGGGCACGGTGTGGCCACGCCGGAGTGCGCACTCCACGATGGGAGCGGACTCCTCTTCAGGTCGGCACTGCAAAACGTGCACCAGCACATCGGCGAGACCGACCAACGGCAGTCGGGGATGCACCGGAACCGACCGTGTGCGGTGGTTCACGCACGCGGTATCGACGCCATCCGTCCGGCTGAGGTGGACCTCCTGCGGCTCACGGATCCGCCACAGATCGTAGTAGGAGGCGGCGGACACACAACTCAATCGCGCATGCTCACGTACTGCCGTCACAAGCTCCGGCGCGGCGTCATGCAACGCAAGTACTCCTCGCCGTACACGCGTGATGCGCTCACCATCGACTCCCTGGTCGATCTCCCAACGACTGACGCCCCTTGCTCGGAGAACATGGGTAGGGGCCACGCCACCGAGGGACCCCAGCACTTCCTCAAGACTCACGAACCCCAGTAGACGCCGCTTGCGCGTCCCTTGTGGCCGCGCAGACGGTATGTGCACAACCTCCTGCATCGTCGTGTCCTGGTCGAACGATTGCTGCTCGGCGACCGAAACTGCTGTCGTTCCCGGTTTTCGGCTCCGAAGCGCGTGTCCCGACGGAACACGCCGGCCGTCAAGGTAGCCAATCACAGAAGGCAGGAACGACGGCGGCTAGCCTGCCCGACGACCGAGCCTGCTGTCGTTCCCGGTTTTCAGCCCCGAAGCGCGTGTCCCGACGGAACACGCCGGTCGTCGAGGCAGCCAATCACAGAAGGCAGGAACGATGGCGGCTAGCGTGCCCGGCGACCGAACCTGCTGTCGTCCCGGCTTTCAACCCCGAAGCGCGTGTCCCGACGGAACACGCCGGTCGTCGAGGCAACCAATCACAGAAGGCAGGAACGACGGCGGCCAGCGTGCCCGACGCAAGGTACGGAAGGGGCCGGCCGGAGCTAGACGTCCCTGCTGACCACTGCCTGCGCGAAGCTCGCCAGGGCATGCTTGACGACGCTCTCGGGCAGCGGGTCGAGGGCAGCCACGGCGTCGTCCGCCCACTGCTGCGCCACGGCCCAGGCCTCCTGTGTCTGCGGGTGGGAGCGGACGGCTGCCACCGCTCGGGCGAGGGCCTCGTCGGAGGAGAGGTCACTGTCGACGAGGGCGACGACGTCGGCGGCGGATTGATCCCCGGCGGCCGCGGCTCGGCGCAGCAGGATGACCGGAAGCGTGGGAACACCCTCGCGCAGATCCGTCCCCGGTGCCTTGCCGGACTTGACCTTGAGTCCGGTCACGTCGATGACGTCGTCGGCCAGCTGGAATGCGACGCCGACCTTCTCGCCGTAGGAGACCATGATGTCGACCACCTCGCGCGGGGTGTCCGCGAAGATCGCACCGAGCTGCCCGGAAGCCGCGACCAGCGAACCGGTCTTGTCGGCGATGACGGAGAGGTAGTGCTCGAGGTCGTCCTGGCCGTCCCTCGGTCCCACTGTCTCGTGCAGCTGTCCGAGGCAGAGACGCTCGAACGTGCGGGCCTGTATGCCGAGGGCCTCACCGCCGAGTTCCGAGACGAGGATGGAGGCCCGGGCGAAGATGAGGTCACCGGTGAGGATGGCCACGGAATTGCCCCACACCTCGTGCGCGGTGGGAGCACCGCGGCGGTAGGGCGCGGAGTCCATGACGTCGTCATGGTAGAGGGTGGCGAGGTGCGTCAGCTCGACGACGACGGCCGCCTGGACGACCTTCGTACGCGCCGGATTGCCGAGGTGCGAGGCGAGGATCGTCAGGAGGGGACGGATGCGCTTGCCTCCGGCCTCGACGAGGTGGCGGCTCGTGGCGTCGGCGAGGGGATCGGAATTGGCGATGGCACCGCGGAGCTGCTTCTCGACCTCCGCCAGGCACGACGAGACGGACGGCCCCAGTTCCGGGTCCTCGGCGATGAGGGCGAAACCTGGAGGCAGGCGGAGGGAGTCAGCATCGTCCGGGATGTCTGCCGTGTCCAGCGCGCTGTTGAGACCCACGCTGGCCCACCCGGAGTTGAAGGATTGTGTCACGGTCTAAGACTAACCACGTGGGACGGCGCTGTGCGCACGCCGATAATCCATGACGGTCGGCTGGTTGGTCGTGGGCGGAACGAGTGACTCGAGCAGGTGGATCACGCGGTCCTCGAAGCCGCGCCCTCCGGCGTCGGTCAGGTTGGCGAGCATCCGCACCACGAAACGCATGAGGAGCGGGATCGGCATGCCGGTGCGTAGCGCCAGCGACAGGATCGCGGGCTTGCCGATCAGCTGGGCGAAGATGCGGCCCAGCGTGAAGTGGCTACCCCACTGTGCGCGCACGTACGGCGCGTACCCCGACATCACCTGGTCGCGTCCGAGCAGCGAGGACACCGACTGTGCCCGCTCGATGAACTCGGCTGCGTGCCGGGCGGACTCCATCGCGTAGGAGATTCCCTCACCGTTGAACGGAGAGACCATGCCGCCGGCATCGCCGAGCAGCAGCAAGCCGGGGCTGTAGTGCGGCGTGCGGTTGAAGCCCATGGGCAGGGCCGCGCCGCGGATCTCGCCCACCTGGTTCTCCGGGGAGAAACCCCACTCGGACGGCATCCCGGCGGTCCAGTCGCGCAGCACCTGCTTGTAGTCCAGCTTGCCGAACTCGGCGGACGAGTTGAGGATGCCGAGGCCTACGTTCGAGGTGCCGTCGCCGACGCCGAACACCCAGCCGTACCCGGGCAGCGGCTTCCCAGTGGCATCCGGCAGTTCGAGCCAGCCCTCCATCCAGTCGTCGTTGGTGCGTGGGCTCGTGAAATAGGTGCGGACGGCGACGCCGAGGGGCCGGTCGTCACGCTTCTGCATGCCGAGGCTGACGGCGGTGCGGGTCGAGTTGCCGTCGGCGGCAAGGACGACGTCGGCCGTGAAATCGCGTCTCTCACCCGTCTTGCGGCCGTCGGCGTCGAGCAGGTTGACCGTCACTCCCGTGACGCGGCCGTTATCGTCGCGCAGGGCGGTCGACACCGAATGACCCTCGAGGATGGTTGCACCGGCGGAACGGGCGTGCTCGGCGAGGGCCTCGTCGAAACCGAGGCGCGTCCGGACGAGCCCGTAGTCGGGGAAGTCGCTGAGCTCCGGCCAGGGCACCTCGACGGTGCGCTTGCCCGCGATCAGGCGGAGTCCTTTGTTGCGACGCCATCCCTCGCTCTCGTCGTGCGGGAGGCCGAGGAGTTGCAGCTCACGGGTGGCACGGGGCGTCAGGCCGTCCCCGCACACCTTCTCGCGCGGGAACCAGGTCTTCTCGAGCACCGTGACCTCGATGCCGGCGCTCGCCAGGTAATACGCCGCAGTGGAACCGGCGGGGCCGGCTCCGACGATCAGGACCGACACCTAGTCCGCCGCCGATGTGCGACGCCGTAGACGGACCTGCCCGGGCAGGAGCGGCTCGTCGCCGGGTGCCGCGGGCGCCTTCGAGGCGCGGTGCACGGCGACGATCCCGCCGTTGAGGTTCCGGTACTCGACATCGTTCCACCCGGTGTCGCTGATCCAGGCCGCCAGCTCATCCTGGTTGGGCCAGGCGCGGATGGACTCGGCGAGGTAGACGTAGGCGTCGGGGTTGGAGCTGACCTTGCGAGCAATCGCCGGCAGCGCGCGCATCAGATACTCGGTGTAGGTGGTGCGCCAGAGGGCGACGGTGGGCTGCGAGAACTCCGCGATGACCAGCCGGCCGCCAGGTCGGGTGACCCGCAGCATCTCGGCGAGGGCCTTCCTCGGCTCGTTCACGTTGCGGAGCCCGAAGGAGATGGTCGACGCATCGAAGGAGTTGTCCGCGAAGGGGAGATTGGTGGCGTCACCGGCGACGAAGTCGATGTCCGGCCGCCGGCGCTTGCCGACCTTCAGCATGCCGAGCGAGAAGTCGCAGGCGACGACGTCGACCCCCGCGTCCGCGTAGGGCTCACTCGAGGTGCCGGTGCCGGCTGCGAGGTCCAGTACCCGCTGGCCCGGCTCCGCTCCGACGGCGTCCACGACGATGCGCCGCCAACGGCGCGTCTGTCCCAGGGACAGGACGTCGTTGACGACGTCGTACTTGGGCGCCACGTCGTCGAACATGGCTGCTACTTCGTCAGGGCGCTTCTCCAGCGATGCACGATTCACCTCCTTAGTGTCTCAAACAATGCCGCCCCGCCTAACCGCTGCAGGAGCGTTGCCGCACGGCCGTGAACCCGGACCGCGGCCGTGCGCGGAGGGCGATGCCACGACGTGCCGAACCTCACGGCACGGCCCCCGTCGAGCACTGATCCGGCTGCAGGCCGCGGAGTACGCTTGAGGCATCATGAGCACTCCGTCCCTCACCGCGCTGACGCCTGCGCCCGGACAGTCCCGCGGGCTCCGCAGCATCACGTTGGCACGCGGCGACATGGATCCGCAGTCGGGCCTTCTCGGATACGTGGTGCGCAACGACGCCCGCACCTGGATACGCCGCGGCGAAGGGCTCGTCGCCTACGGCGAGACGGCGCGTTTCACGGTCACCGGGCCGGACCGCTTCACCCAGGCCCAGGAATGGTGGCGACGCGAGCTCGCCGGAGCCGCGGTGCAGGACGATCTCGGTGTTCCCGGATCCGGACTGATCGCCTTCGGTTCCTTCGCCTTCTCGAAGACGTCCCTGCACGAGTCCCGCCTGATCGTCCCCGAGGTGGTTCTCGGCTGCAGCGAGGGCAGGGCCTGGCTGACCTACATCACGGATGACGCCGAGGCGGAGCTGAGCGCCGAAGCAGCGGAAGCCGCGCTGGCGGCCTACCTCGTGGAACCCGATTCCGACCGCTCCCCCAGGCCCGACGACAGGCTCGGCCCGGGCGTCCTCAGCGAGGACCAGTACAAGCTCGCCGTGGCACGTGGCGTCAAGCACGTGCAGGCCGGAGAGCTGAGCAAGCTCGTGCTGGCACGGGACGTCGTCGCGCACCTCGAGACGCCGGTCGCCACGGCGCAGGTGCTGCGCGAACTCGCAGTGCGCTACGAGGACTGCTGGACCTACGCCGTCGACGGACTGATCGGCTCGACGCCGGAGATGCTCATCAAGGTGGAGAACAACACCGCGCAGGCACGTGTCCTCGCCGGCACCCTGGACCGCGCCAATGCCCCGGCGGACGATCCGGACTATCCGAACCGCGTGCTCGCCGGTTCCGAGAAACAGCTGCACGAGCACCAGATCGCCATCGACTCGCTCACCGAGACGCTGCAGCCGTTCACCAGCTCCATGACCTCCCACAGCGAGCCGTTCGTCCTGCAGCTCCCGAATGTCTGGCACCTCGCATCGGACGTCACCGCCCAGCTGGCCGTGGACGACGGCGGACAGGTGCCGACGTCGTTGGCCCTGGTCCAGGCGCTCCATCCCACCGCCGCTGTGTGCGGCACGCCCACCACCGTCGCCGGCGCCCTGATCCGCGAACTCGAGCATCTCCAGCGCGGCCCCTACGCCGGTCCCGTGGGCTGGATCGACGCCGGAGGCAACGGCGAGTGGGGCATCGCCCTACGCGGCGCCGTCATAGAGACGCCGACGCGCGTGCGGCTCTATGCGGGCTGCGGGATCGTCGAGGGTTCCCTGCCCGACGCCGAGCTCGCGGAGACCTGGAGCAAGTTCCGGCCCATGATCCAGGCCCTCGGACTGTCCGCCCCCTCCTGAATCTTGGTTACCAATAAGCAATGCCTGTAGCCTGTGACGCACATCTCGCTTTCGTAGCTAGAATCAGCAGGACCTTTTTCCGCTCCCCCTTTCCGCACACGTGAGGTACCCATGCTTTCCAAGAAATCCGCAATGCTGGCCGCCATGGCCGCCGGCGCCCTCGCCCTCAGCGCGTGTGGTGGAGGCTCCGACGACGCCGGCTCCGGCGAGGACAGTGGTTTGAACCTCGTGGCCGAGGGCTCGCTGACCGTCTGCTCGGACATCCCCTACCCGCCCTTCGAGTTCGAGGAGAACGGTGAATACACCGGCTTCGACATGGACCTCATGAGGGAGATCGCCACCGGGATGGACCTCGAGCTCGCCGTTCAGGACGTCGAGTTCAACGGCCTCCAGAGTGGCGCGGTCCTGGCGGCCCGCCAGTGCGACATCGGGGCCAGCGCCGTCACCATCACGGAGGAGCGCCAGGCGAACCTCGCGTTCTCGGACCCGTACTACGACTCGCTGCAGTCCCTCCTGGTCCCCACGGATTCGGACATCGCCTCGATCGACGACCTCGCCGGCAAGAAGGTCGGCGTCCAGCAGGGCACCACCGGTGAGACCTACGCGTCGGAGAATGCTCCTGAGGCCGAGCTGATCCAGTTCCCCTCTGATGCCGAGATGTACGCCGCCGTCCAGGCCGGCAACGTCGACGCCCTCCTGCAGGACCTGCCCGTGAACATCGGCCACACCGAGGATGGCGCCTTCACCATCGCGGAGGAATACCAGACGGATGAGCAGTACGGCTTCATCATGGCCAAGGAAGGCAGCGAGGCACTGGTCACCGCAGTGAACGAGCAGCTGGCCGCGCTGCGGGACAACGGCACCTACCAGGACATCTACGACTCCTACTTCGCGGAGTAGCCCGACCCGACCTGCGCGGCACCGGCAGTCCGAGACTGCCGGTGCCGCGCGGGTGCCACTTCCGAAGGAAGGTAGTTCCCCCGCGTGAAACGATCGACACGCAGACGCCTCACCCAGGGCGTCCTCTACGCGGCCTTCGCTGCCGTCGTCCTGTTCGTCATCCTCGCCGCGGACTGGGGCAAGATCCAGTCCAACTTCTTCGACCTCGACGTCGCCGTGGCCACGTTCCCGGAGATCGTCTCGATCGCGGCGAAGAACACCGTGGTCTACACGGCGATCGCCTTCGTCGGCGGCCTGCTGATCGGGCTCCTCATGGCGCTCATGAAGCTCTCGCCGGTCCTGCCGTACCGCTGGCTGGCGACCGCCTACATCGAACTGTTCCGCGGGCTGCCCGCCCTGCTCGTGATCTTCGGCTTCGCCTACGCGGTTCCCATCGCGTTCCAGTGGCGTCCGCCGGGCGGCAACGCCGGTGCGGGCCTGATCGCCCTCATCATCGTCTCCTCGGCCTATATCGCCGAGACCATCCGCGCCGGCATCGAGGCGGTGCCGAAGGGCCAGGTCGAGGCGGCACGTTCCCTGGGCATGAACCCTGCCTGGACCATGATCACCGTCGTCCTCCCCCAGGCGTTCCGCATCATCACCCCTCCCCTGACCAACGAGCTCGTGATCCTCATCAAGGACACGTCCCTCCTGTTCATCGCGGGTATGGCCATCGGCGACCGAGAACTGACCACCTTCGCCCGTGACGCCCTCACCAGCCAGGCCAATGCGACGCCGCTCGTCGTGGCTGCCCTGCTGTACCTGGTCATCACGCTGCCGCTGACCCAGCTGGTCGCGAAGCTCGAACGACACAACAAGAGAGGCCGGTGATTCCGGTGGCCCAGCCAGCATCGGGTACCGCGGCTGTGCCCGCCATCGAGGTACGCGCCCTGTGCAAGACCTTCGGCAGCAACGAGGTACTCAAGGGCATCGACTTCCACGTCGACCAGGGCGAGGTGGTGTGCGTGATCGGCCCGTCGGGTTCCGGCAAGTCGACACTGCTCCGTTGCGTCAACCGGCTCGAGGAGCCCACGAGCGGGACCGTCATGGTCGAGGGTGTCGACATCACCGACGAGGAGACCGACCTCGACGGCATCCGCACCCGGATCGGGATGGTCTTCCAGCAGTTCAACCTCTTCCCGCACCTCAGCGTCCTGAAGAACCTGACGCTCGCGCAGCAGCGTGCGAAGAAACGGGGCAAAGCCAAAGCCACACAGATCGCCCTGAGGAACCTCGAGAAGGTGGGCCTGTCGGAGAAGGCCGAGGCCTTCCCCGCGCAGCTCTCCGGTGGCCAGCAGCAGCGCGTGGCCATCGCCCGCGCGCTATCGATGGATCCGGACATGATGCTGTTCGATGAGCCCACGAGTGCCCTGGACCCCGAACTGGTCGGTGACGTACTCGAGGTCATGAAGCAGCTGGCCAGGGAGGGCATGACCATGATGGTGGTCACCCACGAGATGGGCTTCGCGCGCGAGGTCGGCGACCGCGTGGTCTTCATGGACGGCGGCGTCGTCGTCGAGCAGGGAAAGCCCGAGGACGTCCTCGGGAACCCGCAGCACGAGCGGACAAGGCTGTTCCTGTCGAAGGTGCTCTGAGGGAGAAGGCCTAGAGGACGAGTGCGTCCGCCACAGCCCGGCGGATGCGTGCATGCAGGTCCCGGAGCGTACTGCGGTCCGCCCGGACCTCGAGGATGGAGCGGCCCACGATGGGCCGCTCCATCGCCGTATCCAGCTCGGTGAGGGTGGTGGCACGCTCGTATCGGAGTCCGTAGGCCGCGGCGAGCGCCGCGATGTCCACGGTGTGCGGAGTCCCGAACAGACGCTCGACGGCGGCCCCGTAGCGGGCGGTCGTCGACTCCGCGCCGTGCTCGAGCAGACCGAAGATTCCGCCGCCACCGTCATTGAGGACCACGATGTGCAGGTCGGGCTGCGGTTCCCCGCTTCCCAGGAGAAGGCCGCCGACGTCGTGCAGGAACGTCAGGTCCCCCAGGAGCACGCGTGTCGGTATGCCTGCGGCGAGCGCCACGCCGGTGGCTGTCGAGATGGTGCCGTCGATCCCGGCGAGCCCGCGATTGGCGAAGACCTCCAGCGGATGCCAGTCCGTCGACGCCACGAGATCGACGTCCCGGATCGGGTTCGAGGAGCCGAGCACCAGGTTCCCGTCGGTGTGCTCCCACACGGCGTCGGCGACGTGCAGCCCTGTGATGCGGTCCTCGTCGGCGAGGAGCACCTGAATGGCCGCCTCCGCCATCGCCCCGGCTTCCCGCCATGATCGCAACCAGCCGTGCTTGCCGGGCCCGGCGAAATCGATCAGCTCGGGCAGGTTGTCGATGATGCGCTCGGGGCGTCGGCCCTCGTCGAACCAGGACACGGGCTCGGGAAGGTACAACGCGTGCTCGACGTCGGATCTCGCCAGAAGGGCGGTGACCGGCCGGGAGAGCGTCGGCCTGCCGAACGTCACCACCCGGGTGATGGCCGGGCCGATGTGCTCGAGGAGCAGTCGGTACGGGGCGATGGCGCTGCTTCCGAAGCGCGCGTTCGACGACGGCTCGGCCAGCAACGGGAGGCCGAGATGGGCTGCGAACACCGCGGCGAGTTCACCGGCACCGTGGCCGGCGACCACGACGGTGGCGTTGCCAACGGTCCGGAACGCGCTCGCGGTCGAGCGCCGATCCACCGTCGGGCGGGCGTCGACGACCGAGGAGGGCACCGACCCGGCGGGGATCGAGGGCACCGAGCCGGCGGGAGCGGAGAGCTCCGACCCGTCCGCGGATGCGCCGTCGGGCACCAGCGGGTCACGGAAACCGAGGTTGAGGTGCACGGGCCCGGGTGGCTGTGTGGCCAGGCCGTCCACGGGACGTCCGAGCGCAGTACGGAGGGCCTCGCCGATCAGGCTGCCCGGTTCCTCCCCCGCTTCGAGGTCGAGGCCCGCGCGCACATGGACGCCGAAGAGGTTCGGCTGCACGGTGGTCTGGTTCGCGCCGGTCCCTCGCAGCTCGCCGGGCCGGTCTGCCGTCACCACGACAAGGGGCACAGCCGCGTGGTTGGCCTCCATCACGGCCGGCAGCAGTTCGCCCGCGGCCGTGCCCGACGTCGTCACGATCGCCGCTGCCCGCTGCCCGCCGAGGGCCAGACCGAGCGCCGTGAAGGCACCGGACCGTTCGTCGATGCGGACGTGCAGGCGGACCAGACCCGCCGCCTCCGCCTCCGCGAGGGCGTAGGCGAGCGGTGCGCTGCGGGACCCCGGAGCGATGACGACATCGGTGACCCCTCCCGCCACGAGGGCCCGCACGGCACGTGCTGCCGACGCGGCGGAGTCGAAGGGGGCCGGAGGGAACGCAGCAGTTTCGGTCACGTCTCCATCCTCACACCCCCGACACGGACGCACCCCCTCCCGAAGGAGGGGGTGCGTCGGTTGCAGCGCCTCCTACGCCCGGTACACCTGGACCACCGAGGGCCGCGGGAGTGCGGCTTCACCCGGCGCGGGTACGGCGCCCGTGGGCACATAGTCCGGGAAGTAGGAGAGCTGGGCCGCCCAGCTACCGTCCTCGCCCGGGTGCTGCACCGCAACGAAGACGGTTCCGTCCTGGTCGTGGATCACGGGACCGCAGGTCTCTGCGTCGCGGGGCACCGCGAGGAACTGCTGCACCCGTCCGCGCTCGGCGCCTTCGAGGCCCACCTTGAACAGTCCGTCGTTGAATCCCACCGTGCTCGGCTGGCCGTCCGTCGAGATCCAGAGGTTGCCCTGCGAATCGAAGGCCACGTTGTCCGGGCAGGAGATCGGCGAGACCTTGTCCTTGGGGTAGCCGGCGAAGTAGGTGGCCTGGTTGCGGGCGGGATCGCCGCAGACGAGGAGCAAATTCCACGTGAACCGTGTGCCGGTCGCGTCGCCGCCCGCCTCGGTCAGCTCCACGACGTGACCGTCCCGGTTCAGGGAGCGGGGGTTGGCCTCGTCGGCGGCGGCGTTCGAACCGACGCCACGGTTGGTGTTGTTGGTGCAGGCGACGTAGACCTTGCCCGTGGCAGGGTTCGGCTCGACGTCCTCGCAGCGGTCCATCTTGGTCGGCGCCACCGTGTCGGCAGCGAGGCGTGTGAAGACGGTGACCTCGGCGGCGGACATGCCCGCGACGACCGACCTGTTGTCGATCAGCAGGGGAAGCCACTCACCGACGCCGTCGAAGGCACCGTCCGAAGGCAGCGTGCCGGTACCGTCGATCTCGGCCACGGAGTTGCCCTGGAAGCGGGCGACGTACAGCGAGCCCTCGCTCAGCAGCGTCATGTTGGCCTTGCGCGCGGCAGGATCGGTGCCCGGCCGCACCTTGTTCGTCGACACGAACTTGTAGAGGTAGTCGAAGCGTTCGTCGTCGCCCATGTAGGCCACCACGCGGCCGTCAGCGGCGACGGTCACGTTCGCGCCCTCGTGCTTGAAACGGCCGAGGGCGGAATGCTTCTTCGGGGTGGAGGTCGGGTCGAGCGGATCGACCTCGACGATGTAGCCGAAGCGGTTCTTCTCGTTCTCGTAGCCGGCGTTCCGGGTGTCCCAGCGTGGCTCGTCGATCTCCCAGCCACGTGCCGTCGGGCGATTGGTGATGCCGTAGCGGCGATCGCCGGCACTGGTGCCGGTCGCCACGAAGTAGCCGTTGAAGTTCTCCTCGCCGGAGAGGATGGTGCCCCACGGTGTCGTGCCGCCGGCGCAGTTTCCGAGCGTCCCCAGGATGGTGCGACCCGCGGGATCGTCCTTGGTCTTCAGCAGGTCGGACCCCGCGGCCGGGCCCGTGACCTCGTACGGGGTGGTGGTCAGGTAACGGCGATTCAGGGGCGCTCCCTGGACGTAGGTCCACGGCTTGTTCTTGTTCTTCCGCTCGAGCTCGACGACGGACAGCCCGTGGGCGGCCTTGCCGATCCCACGCACCTCGGCGGCGGCGAGGGTCGGCGGCACCATGATGGTCTCGTTCGTGTACTCGTGATTGGCGAAGAGCACCGCGCGGCGGCCCTTGCTGCCCTCGATCTCGATGACGTCGGTGTAGTCGCAGTTGTAGCCGAACTGCAGCGCCTGCGCGGCGGCCGTCTGGTTGTTCGCATCGAAGGCGGGCGAGGTGCGGAACAGCGGATCACCCCAGCGGATCACCGGGTTCCAGTCGTAGCCCTCGGGGACGGTCATCGCGTCGACCATCGCATCGACGGGCGCGATGGGCTCGAAGGGGAGGTTGCTCTTGAGGTAGCCCTTGCCGGGAGGCGGCGCTGCCTGGGCAGAACCCGCACCCAGCTGGCTGCTGACCAGGAGCGTCAGTGCTCCGGCGGCGCCCGCGCCGAGGGCGCTGCGCCGGGAGAATTCGTTCGAGACGATGTCGCGGAAGTAGGTGTTCCTGGATGTATTGCAGACAGCGTCGGAGCACGCACTGTCGCACTTCAGCGCGCAGGTGACGGCACTGCGCTTGCCCTTGGTGTGGCCGAGCATGGGCAGCAGGCGACGCGTGGTTTCAGTCATGGGGGATGGAACCTCTCAAAAAGATGAACGGCGTTCGATCCCACCCTGCCGAGGTTCCCTGACCGCCCCGGTCCCTGCCGGTGAACGCAGGGTGAACGGCGGTCGAACACGCTCCTCCGACGCCGGAGGCCGATCCTTCAGCTCGCCGAGAGGCTCACATCCCGGAGAGCAGCGTCGACCTGGATCGGAAGGGAACGGCCCAGTTGCCGTTCCCTGGCCGCCTGGACGAAGGCGTCGAACAGGGCGGTCTCGGTGGGGCTCTGCTCGGGGTGCCACTGGACGCCGATGCAAAAACGGTTCTGCGGGAGTTCGATCGCCTCGACGACGCCGTGGGCGCTCCACGCCGACGCCTGCAGGCCGGACCCCAGCCGGTCGACGGCCTGGTGGTGGGAGACGGGCACGGCCTCGACGTGTGTGCACCCCAGTATCTGTGCGACGTGGGAGCCGGGGCGGAGGTCGACGGGAATGGGATTGAAGCGGTGGTCACCGGGCTGGTAGGTGCCCTCGCCCACGAGGTCGGGCAGGTGCTGGTGCAGCGATCCACCGAGGGCCACGTTGAGTATCTGCTCACCGCGACAGATCCCGAGGAGCGGCAGGTCGGTCCGGACGGCTTCCTGCACCACTGCGGAGTCCCAGGCGTCACGCAGCCGGTGTGGCCTGTCAGTCTCGGCATGCGGCTCGGCACCGTAGCGGGCGGGATCGACGTCCCAGCCACCGACGACGATCACGCCGTCGAGCCTGGGCAGCAACTGCTCGAGTACTCCGCCGTCGGTCCCTTGCGGCGGCAGCAGAACCGGGATGGCTCCCGCGGCTAGCACGGGCGCGAGGTAATTCTGGGGCAGGAATGCCGCCTCGATCGTTCCGCAGCCCTCTGTCACGGCGGGATCGAGGTAGGTGGTCAGGCCGACCACGGGACGCGGTAGCGAGTCCGAGATTGTCAAGGTTCTGTTCCTTTCACAAGACCATTGACGATCTAACCTAGCGCTCTCCTGTTGACCCCGTATTTCCGCTGTGTGATTTTCCCGTGTCGTTTTCCCGGCCGAACGAATCCCGCTCCACCCCGGCCAGGACGGCATGGGCCCGGCCCAGGCGGTCCAGCCACCACTGCCTCCTTGCAGGAGCGGCGGCGAAGCGCTGCAGCTTCTCCTCCGACACCGCGACGTCGCGCACGGGAAGGTGCCCGTCCTGCGCCACGAGTGGGGCATCCGCGACGTCACCGGCCATCAGGGAGACCGTTGCGAGCCCGCACGCGTAGGGCAGGTCCGGGAGGGCGGCCGCGAGCGCCACGCCCGCCCGGATACCGACGGAGGTATCGAGGGCCGAACTGACCACGGCGGGAAGCCCTGCGCGATCGATGATGTCGAGCGCCCTCCGCACGCCTCCGAGTGGTGGCGCCTTGATGACGAGGAGATCTGCCGCATCCTCCCGGGCGACGAGCAGCGGATCCTCCTGCCTCCGGACACTCTCGTCGGCAGCCACCAGGACGCTCTCCCCCCGACGTCGAAGCTCCAGCCGCACGGCGCGCAGACCCGGGATGTCCGCCACCGGCTGCTCCACGTACTGCAGGTCGAAGCGGCTGAGGGCATCGAGTGCCACGAGCGCCTCCCCCACCTCCCAGCCGCCGTTCGCATCCACCTTGATGTCGGCGTCGGGCAGGAGGCGGCGCACCTCGCCGATCCGGGCGACGTCGTCCGCGAGCGACTGGCCTTTCTCCGCCACCTTGACCTTGACCGCGCCGACCGCGCCGAAGCGGGACAGCACGCCCTCCACCGCATCCGGTCCGACGGCCGGGACCGTCGCGTTGACGGGCACCCTCGTCCGGACAGCCGACGGAAATCCGAACCAGGCCGCCTCGATCGCGGACGCGAGCCAGGGTGCGGACTCGGCGTCGTCGTACTCGAGGAAGGGGCAGAACTCGCCCCATCCCGCTGGACCGCGGACCAGGAGGGATTCGCGCTCGAGGACACCGCGGAATTTCACGCGCATGGGGATCGACACGACCCGCGCCGAGATTGCCAGCTCCTCGAGTGAAGGTATGGGCGGTGCGGGGTGGGGTGGCGTCACGCCCTCAGGCTACGTCAGCGACCGCGCCGCTCCGAGGTCCCTCGGCGGTGACGGAACTCCAAGGTTGGTGTGGAACGATTGATCCGATGGAATCGCAGCACAGCTCCACGACCACGGCACGGGCGGCACGGGCGCCGCTGGTGTTCGTGCTGGCCGCGGCGGTATGCGCTGCCGCACTCGGCTGGACCTACTGGGCCTTCGTCCAAACCACCACGGGCCAGTTCGCCGACGAGTCCGCCTGGCAGGAGGCCGGGGTCGCAGCACCGGACACGCAACTGCCCTTCCTTCGCTTCCTCGATACCCTGCCCACCATCTCGGTGGTCATCGCGGCGGCAGCCATCCTGTTCGTCGCCGTCCGGCGGCACCGGTACGGAGCCGCCGCCATCGCGGTCGCCGTCATCGTGGCGTCCAACCTGACCACGCAACTGCTGAAGAACGTGGTCTTCGACCGTCCCGACCGCGGAGTGGCGACGCTCGATTTCAATTCATTACCGTCAGGGCATACGACGCTCGCTGCTTCCGCAGCCGCCGCAGTCTTCATCATCATGACGCCGCGCTGGCGACCTTTCGCTGCCGCAGTGGGCGGCGCCTACTCCGTCCTGGCGGGCGTGGCGACCTACATCAACCTGTGGCATCGTCCGGCGGACGTGGTTGCCGCTCTCCTCGTCGTCGGCATCTGGACGCTCATCGGTGGGCTGATCATCATGCGGACCGGCAACCGCTGGAACGACTGGCAGGGGTTCGGCACGGGCTGGGCGTCCTCCCGCGGCTGGCTGGGACTCTGCTGGGCGCTGGGCCCCGGGAGCCTGGTGCTGTCCGCGGTGCTCTATTTCTCCGTCCAGGCCATCGGCCCGGCGCCGGTACCGGGCACGGCCACCCTTCCGCTCTTCTTCTGGTGGGGACTGGCGTGGATCGTCGGCGTCGGTTTCACGCTCTCCGCCGCAGCGGGCTGGCTCTTCGCGGACCAGGCCCGCCGGACCTCTGCCCGGGCGGTCGTGCCGTAACACCCGCGGAACCGGTCCGCACGCCCTTTCCGTGCTCCATCCCGTCGTTGTAGGGCCGCCCGCGCGGTGCCACGCTGGCCCTACCAGCGACGAAAGAGGCGATTGATGAAAGCCATGGTCTACCGCGGGCCCTACAAGATCCGGGTCGAGGAAAAACCGATGCCGAGGATCGAGCACCCCAACGACGCCATCATCCGGGTGACCACGGCTGCCATCTGCGGCTCGGACCTGCACCTGTATCACGGCCTCATGCCGGACACCCGTGTGGGCACCACTTTCGGCCACGAGTTCATCGGGGTCGTCGAGGAGGTGGGCCCGTCCGTCCAGAACCTCAAGCGGGGCGACCGCGTCATGGTGCCCTTCAACGTCTACTGCGGGTCCTGCTACTTCTGCGCCCGCGGCCTGTACTCGAACTGCCACAACGTCAATCCCAACGCGACGGCGGTGGGCGGCATCTACGGCTACTCCCACACCACCGGCGGGTACGACGGCGGCCAGGCGGAGTTCGTGCGTGTGCCCTTCGCCGATGTGGGACCGACCATCATCCCCGACTGGATGGACAGTGAGGACGCGGTCCTGCTCACCGATGCGCTCGCCACGGGCTACTTCGGTGCGCAACTCGGTGGCATCGTCGAGGGTGACACCGTGGTGGTCTTCGGCGCCGGCCCGGTGGGGCTCTACGCGGCGAAATCGGCCTGGCTCATGGGAGCAGGACGCGTCCTCGTCATCGACCACCTCGAGTACCGGCTCGAGAAGGCCCGCACCTTCGCCCATGCGGAGACCTTCAACTTCGGGGAGTACGACGACATCGTCGTCGAGATGAAGAGGACGACCGACTTCCTCGGGGCCGACGTCGTCATAGACGCCGTCGGCGCGGAAGCGGACGGCAACTTCCTGCAGCACGTGACCGGCACCAAGCTGAAGCTCCAGGGCGGCTCACCCATCGCGCTCAACTGGGCCATCGATGCGGTGCGCAAGGGCGGGACGGTGTCCGTCGTCGGCGCCTATGGGCCCATCTTCAGCGCCGTGAAGTTCGGGGACGCACTCAACAAGGGCCTGACGCTGCGCATGAACCAGACCCCGGTGAAGCGGCAGTGGCCCCGCCTGTTCGACCACATCAGGAACGGATACCTCAAGCCGAACGACATCGTCACGCACCGGATCCCACTCGAGGACATCGCCGAGGGTTACCACATGTTCTCGGCGAAGCTCGACAACTGCATCAAGCCGCTCATCATCGCGAACCCGAGCTAGGAGACACTATGCCGTCGACGCCCTACGTCGCCAACAAGCCCAAGGACATCCCCACGGCCGAGGCACTCCGCGCCCGGATCCCGGGATGGGGCGTGGACCTCGATCCCAAGGACCGGCCCTCCTACCCCCAGGAGGTGTTCGACCCCGCAGGAACCGGCGCGCACTGGGACTACCCCGAGGAGCAGCAGGGCGGGGAGAACCGGGAGCGCTCCATCGAGCATGGGCAGCTGACGCCGGTGTTCGGCACGAGCGTGCCCCTCAAGGGAGTCTCGGGCAGCATCCGCCGTTACGCCTACCGGTACAGCGAGGCCCGCGCAGCCCACTGGCTCCTGCTGCTGGCCGGAGATCGGGTGGACGCCTGGGGCTCCCACCTCGTCTCGATCGCGAAGCTTCGGCCGGACAACCCGATCACCGAGACGGGCGTGTTGTCCGAGGGGCGCAGGCACGGGATCGCTTCGCGATTCGGGAAGCGGCGCGTGGACGTGAACCACCAATGGCTGGATCCGATCGTCGTCGGCGGACCGTGGGTCGCGGCGACGGCCGGCGCTGTCCTGGTGGCCCGGGCGATCCGGCGTCGCGGGCGCGGCTGAGCCAGGAGGACACCCGCACCTGGCGGGGTCGCGTGCACCGCGGTGATCAGCCGTGGGTGACCACGGCGATCAGCCGCGCGCGACGGCGGATTCCGCAGAACCGGGAGCGGCGCGCGGGATCCAGTACCAGAGGACCGCCGCGCCGAGGAAGCCGAGGACCGCCGTCGCCCAGATACCCGCAGAGAGTGTGGCCAGAGCTGTCACGAGGGCGAGCAGTGCCGGACCACCCATGGTGCCGAAGTCCGTGAGCAGGCGCCAGATCCCGAGGAACTGCGGGCGGCCGGGCGACGGCGACAGATCTGCGCCGAGCGTCATGACGATGCCCGAGCCGATCCCGTTGCCGAAGCCGATGAGCAGTGCGACCAGGAGCAGTCCCACCGCGTCGCCTGTGAGGGGCAGCAGGGTCAGCGCCGTACCCATGATGAGCATGCACGGCACGGCGATCCAACGGCGGCCCTTGACGTCCATGATCTTGCCGGAGGGGTAGAAGATCAGCATGTCGATGGCACCGGACAGCCCGTAGATCAGCGCTGTCGACGAGGCGTCCAGCCCGATGCTCTCCGCCCACAGCGGCAACACTGCCTGCCGTGTGGCCCGCACGGCAGCGATCAGCAGCACGCCGATCCCGATCGTGACGAAGACGCGGGAGTGGCTGCGCATGACCGAGCGGACCGTGGGCGCCGGCGGTGGAGCCAGCGCGGCCCCGATCGGGGTCCGGGCCGCGAGTGCACCCCGACCCGGCGCCTCGAGTTCGGGCACGCGCCAGCTCAGCGCGGCAGCTGCGAGGCTCGCAACACCTCCCACCCAGTAGGCGCCGTCGAGCCCCAGCGCGCTCATGGCGAGGGCTGCCGCGAACGGCCCCATGAACACACCGATGCGGGTGACGCCGCCGAGCGTGGACAGTGCCCGCGCTCGAAAGTGCGGAGGGACGGCCTCGGTGAGGTAGCTTTGCCGCGCGAGGCCGAACACCGCACCCGCCATGCCGACCATGAATACTGCTGCGGCGAAGACAGGCAGGGTCGGTGCCGCGAGCGCGAGGAACATCGCGGCCGAGCACCAGAGCGCCGCCCCCACGAGCGCCTTCCGCTCGCCGAAGCGCGTGGCGATCAGGGTGGCCGGCACATTCGTGACGAGGGATCCGATCCCGGACAGCGTGATGACGAGGGCGGCCGTGGCGACATCCGCGCCGAGGTTGCGTGCGGTCAGGGCGATGACGGGCAGGATGGCACCTGTCGCGACCCCGTACAGCAGGGACGGGCCGTACGCTCCCACGGCGATCGCTCGCAGATCGAAGGTTTCCTTGGGCACCGTTCCACCCTAGTCCGGGACCGGGGTGACGCCCGCCAGGGTGACGTCAGCGCCGACGATCCTGCCCGTCGTGTCGATGCACCAGCTGTCTACTCGCCGCCGTCGTACCCACCGGCGTCGCCGGGTCCGAAGGAATCGGGCACGTCCGCCTGCTGACCGGCGTCGCCCGTGCCGACGTAGGACTGGGCGGAATCACCGGCGCGAAGAATTCCGGCGTCCGCGTAGTCCGGAGCGTCGTCGTCCTGGATCACGGTGGAGACCTGCCCGGGATCGAGCGGCACTCCCGGCACGTGCGGTCCGGGGATGTGTGCCGCAGACATGCCGGATTCGTCCTTCCCCGCGATCGAGACCTGCAGGGCTATCTCGGGATACTCGCTCGGCGCCATGGGATCCTCCTTCGTGCGGACCGCCGGTTCGGCCCGATGCCTTGATCGTCCCGCTTCCCCGCCCGGATGACTAGGCCACGTGGAGTCCGATCGACAGGCCCAGTGCAGCGGCGGCGAGCGTCACCACCGCCGTCCCGAAACCCGAGAGCAGTGCAGCCCCGGTGTGGCCCGCCCGGATCAGGCGCACGGTCTCGTTGCTCGCCGTACTGAAGGTCGTGTACCCGCCGAGGAATCCCGTGCCGCCGATGATCGTCCACGCGGACGGCACCGCGGCAGCGAGCACGAACCCTGTCAACAGCCCGAGCAGCAAGGAACCACTGATATTGACGGTCATGGTGCCCACCGGGACGGGACCACGGGTGCGGGAACGGATCACACCGTCCAGCAGGAAACGCGCGACGGCACCGAGTCCCCCCGCGGCACCCACCGACAGCACGACGACGAAGCTCACGGAACCGGTTCCGCTGCAGGCCCGCGACGGACCCGGCTGCCGGCTGCAATGCCTGCCGCCGTCGCCGCGAGTCCCACGAGGACGGACGACGCAAGGTAGGCGAGAGCCTCGGGTGCGCGTCCGGCGTCGATCAGGAGAGCGGAGTCGACGGCGAGCGCACTGTAGGTGGTGAAGCCGCCGAGGAAACCCGTTCCGAGGAGAAGGCGGAGGGTGCGATACCGCCCCTCGTCGGGACCCCGCCGCGCCAGCGCTTCGAGGAGCAGACCGAGGGCGAACGCGCCGATGATGTTGACGAGGAAGATGCCGAGCGGAAGACCCTCGGGCGTCGGAAGTACCTCCGCGAGCCCGAAGCGGGCGAGCGTGCCACCGGTGCCACCGATGAACACCAGGCCGAGGTCGGCGGCCCGGAGGTGCACCGGCCGGTCCCCGGCGGAGCGTCGATCGGGCTGGCGATCAGGCAACATGCAGCGCGAGGAAGTCCAGCGTGCGGGTCCAGGCGTCCTCGGCGGATGCCTGCCGGTAGGCGAACCGGTTCGAGTCGTTGAAGAAGGCGTGGCCCGCGTCGGGATAGACGACGGCGGTGAACTCGACGCCGGCGTCCCCCAATGCAGCCTCGAGCGCAGGCAGCGCCGCCATGAGTCGTTCGTCGTCCTGGCCGTAGAAGGCGAGAACAGGAGCCTGGATGCGCCCGAGTTCCTCGTCGGAGAAGGCTGCGTGCCCGTAGAAAGGAACGCAGGCCAGAAGGCGCGGCTCGTGGACGGCCAGCGAGAAGCTGTAGGTGCCACCGAAGCAGAATCCCGTGACGCCCACACGGCCCGCCACGTCCTCGTCGTCGTGCAGGAAGGAGAAGCAGGCCTGCACCCGCCCTGCGGTGATGGCACCGAATTCAGGACTCTGCAGGGGCGCCAGGAGCTCCCGGAGCTTCGGCTGGGCGAGGTTCCGCGCCTCGTCATCGGGCCCGGCGATGGCTTCGCCCAGCCCCAGCGTCTTCTCCTCGGTAATTCCTTGGTCCGCGAGAAGGTCCGGTGCGACGACGACATAGCCCTCGCGCGCGAACCGGTCCGCGACGTCGCGCGTGTGCCCGACGAGCCCCCACACTTCGTGGATCAGCACGAGGCCGCCCCTGACGGCCCCGTCGGGGCGTGCCACGTAGGCGGAGACGGTGCCGGAAGGGGTCTCGATGCCCTGGACGGTGCTCATTCGCCTAGGCTTGCATGCTTCGTGATGCGGCGCCAACACCGGCACGATCGTCAGGAAACGACTGCACGGAGGAGCCCACGTGTACCGGCACCTCCTGTCCTGGTGGGCCGACCGCGACGCGCCCTGTGCTGTCCGAGTCGGACGAGAGGCTTGCCACGGGGAGTACGATCGGTGCCATCACCATCAGTCAACGACGACGGACGTGCGATGACCACCAGGTTCCTCTCTCCACTAGGTTTCCTCAGTGCCACACTCGGGATGCTCGCGCTCCTCGCGGGCGCCCGCGGCTACCCCTTCCTCCTGATCGCGGCGGGCGGCATCCTCCTCGCGCTGTTGTGCATCCGCCCCGGCGCCTGCTCGGCCGGCGCGCACACCTCCGACGACCACACCGCCTTCTCCATGCCCTCGGTGGGGACGTGCCCGCCCGAGCGCCTGCGGGAGGCTCGCGTCCTCGCGGCGCGCGTCGTCGAGGATTCCCGCGCCTGGGAGGACGCCCACCACCGCGAGCACTGAGGGATGTTCCGCGGTCGGCCCCGCTTGCGCCACGTCGCCTCCACCGGAGGTCCCGGAGGGCGCTTCCCATGCGCGCCGCGCTCCTGTTCAGTGATCCCATGAGACGCATCCTGATCCTCGGTGGCACGGCGTGGCTCGGCCGGGAACTCGCGGCACAACTCGTGGCCGCGGGCGATGACGTCACGTGCCTCGCCCGCGGGACGGCCGGCGAACCTCCGCCAGGCGCTCGGCTGGTCGTCGCCGATCGCGACCTGGCAGGGGCGTACGACGACGTCGTCGGCGCGGACTGGGACGACGTCATCGAGATCTCGTGGAACGTCTCCCACGTCAGGGGAGCCCTCGAAGCCCTCGCCGATCGCGCGGCGCACTGGACCCTGGTGTCCTCATGTTCCGTCTATGCATCCGATACCGACCCAGGAGCGGACGAATCGGCTGCGCTGGTCGAACCCGGTGATGAGGGCGAGGAGGACTACGCGAAGGCCAAGGCGCGGTGCGAGCGGGATTCTGCCTCGGTACTCGGGAACCGCCTGCTGATCGTTCGGGCCGGCCTGATCGCAGGTCCGGGAGACGGCAGTGACCGGTTCGGGTACTGGGTCTCGCGGTGCGCACTCGCGGGAAACGAGGATGTCCTGGTGCCGACCCTCGCGGACAGGTTCGTGCAGGTCATCGACGTGAGGGACCTCGCGGCGTGGACCATCTCGGCGGGCCGCGCGGGCACTGTGGGAACCTTCAACGCGGTCGGCGACATCCACACCTTCGGTGACGTCCTTTCGCAGGCACGCTCCGTGGCCGGTCATACGGGCGACCTCGTGGAGGCTGCGCCGGAGTGGCTGGTCGACCAGGGTGTGGCCTACTGGGCCGGTGCGCGATCGCTGCCACTGTGGCTCCCCGAGGACTCCAGCGGCTTCTCGCAGCGCAGCAACACCACGTTCCGCGAGACGGGCGGCGCCCTACGGAGCCTGCGGGCCACGCTGCTGGACACGCTCGACGACGAACGGGAGCGGGGGCTCGAGCGTGAGCGACGCGCCGGGTTGACGAGGCAGGAGGAGCGCGGGCTCCTCGCACTCCTGCAGGAACCGCCTGTGGGGATCGGCAGGTGATCGGGTGACGAGGTGCGGGAGCAGGAGGGCTCGGCTCACCGCCGGAAGGGCGTCCGCACCTGTGAGCTGCCCGGAAACGGGAACAGTCGCGGCGGGGCTCCCGTTGGAAGGGGTACACCCTCTTCCCGAAAGGCGCACCCCCTGCGTATCCTGCTGACCGGCATCGACGGCTCCGGCAAAAGCACGGCAGCCCGCGACCTGACGAGTGCCGTCCTCGCGAGGGGAGGCAGCGCCATCATGCTGAAGACCCCGGCCGGCCGCAGGACCATGAACGGTTGGTGGGACGCTCTCGGCTGGGCTCCCGGCCCTCGGCTGCAGGACTTCGCCGAGACCATCGTGCGGGCGGCCAATGCCCTCCTGAACGAGGTGCGCCTGCGCGGGTTCGACGGCGTCGTGGTGCTCGACCGCGGTATCCCCTGCCAGCTGGCGCTGAGGGAAGCCCGCGGGATTCGGCGGGGCGTGTTCCTGCCGTGGCTCCAGCGCGTCCTTCCCGCTCCCGACGTCGTCGCGCACTTCGATGTGCCCATCGACGTCGCCCTCGCGCGGGTGGCGGCACGCGCCACTGATTCGGAGACGGCCTCGGGGCTCGCGGCCCTAGACGCGGGCTACCGGAGGTTGCCGGAGTTCGTGGACTTCACGCTCATCGATGCCGACCGGCCCACGGAGGTCATCGTGGCGGAGCTGGCACTGGCGCGGACGAGCCTGGTCCAGCGATCTGCCGGCGGACGCCCCACCGACGGCACCCTCGCGCAGTACTGAGCGCTGCTCGGTATCGACGCGCCAGAACCGTCTCGCAGCCGAGGTCCCTACAGTGCGCTGATGGTCCAGCCGGTGCGGTGCGTCTGTCCGGGCTCGAGCACCACGAGGTCCTCCCCGCTGTTGAAGGCCTCCGGCGGGCAGGTCATGGGCTCGACGGCGAGTCCTAGCCGCGTGTTCTCGGGTTTCTTGGGGAGATCCGCGGTGTGGATCTGCACCCACGCGCAGGTCTCGTCCCAGGTCATCGCGGTTCCCGTCCCATGGTCGGGATCGGTGACGCGGACCGTCGCCCGGCCGGATTCGTCGCGCGTGAGGCCGGTGAAGGCGTGGTCGATCTGCACGTCGCCGAGCGCGTGGGCCGTCCGGAAGTCGAACGGCGTCCCGTCGACGGACTCCTTGGCCACGGGCAACAGGCGATCGGGAGTGACGGTCAGGACGGTGGCGGCGGGGAGTTCGAGCACCCACTCGTCGAGTGGTGAGGTACCGGCGACGAGGTACGGATGCGGGCAGACCCCGTAGGGCGCTCGACGCGACCCCGTGTTCAGGGCGGTCACGTCGGTCCGGAAGCCCTCCGTGCCGACACTGAAGCGTGCGTGCAGAGCAACCGTGAAGGGGTACGCCTCCGTCGGCTCGATGGTGCACCCCAGCGTCACGGCGGAGCCGGTGTGCTCCACGAGGGTCCAGGGAATGTCGAAGACGAGTCCGTGCAGGGCCGCACCGCGTTCGGGTTCGTTGACGGCCAGCTCGTACTCCTCGCCGTCGAACGAGTAGCGGCCGTCCGCTATCCGGTTGGGCCACGGGGCTACGAAGGCACCGCGGAAGTTGGGCATCTCCTCGTCGGCACCGAAGCCGACCACGAGCGGACGTCCCTCGAAGGTGAGTTCACGGACGGCGGCACCGAGACCGAGGACGACGGCCGTGTAGCCGCCGCCCTCGATCCTGTATTCCGGGTGGTTCATGCGAGGGATACGGCCGTCCAGGACACCGGGGGCAGCGTGACGGTGACGGCGCCGCCGTCGATCGATGCCGTGGTGTTGGGCTTCATGGTCACGCGCTCGGGCTCCTCAAGAGTGTTTTTCGCATACACGTCCGTATCGTACAGCGACTGGGCATCCACACTGCTGAACCCGTTGAGCGCCGCGATGTCGATGGTCACCGTGACCTCCTCGGTCTGGGACCGGTTGACGAGGAAGACGGCGGTGGAACCGGTGGCGTCGTCGTGCGTTGCCACGGCGTCCACGAGCGGCACGACGCCGTAGGTCCCGGTCTCGTAGGTCCCGGCGTCGAGCTTGAGCTCGAGGACGGAACCCTGCGCGAGCTTCGAGGTGATGGCGAACGGGAAGAACGTGGTCTGGCGCCAGGCCGGTCCGCCGGGCTCGGTCATGATCGGGGCGATCACGTTGACGAGCTGCGCCAGCGACGCCGAGGTGACGCGGTCCGCGTGCTTGAGCAGCGAGATCATCAGGTTGCCGAACACGACGGCGTCGGCGACCGAGTAGCAGTCCTCGAGCAGGCGCGGGGCCACGGGCCAGTTGTCGAGGCCCTCGATCTTGTCGACGTTCTCGAAGCGGCTGATGTACCAGACGTTCCACTCGTCGAAGGAGATGTTGATGGTCTTCGAGCTGCCGCGGACCGCCTTCACATGGTCGGCGGTGGCGACGACGGACTCGATGAAATGGTCCATGTCGACGGCTGAGGCGAGGAAGGACCCGAGGTCGCCGTTCTTCTCCTCGTAGTAGGCATGGCAGGAGATGTAGTCGACGACGTCGTAGGTGTGCGACAGGACGACGCGTTCCCATTCCCCGAAGGTCGGCATGTGGGCGCTCGAGGAGCCGCAGGCCACGAGTTCGATGGACGGGTCGAGCTGCCGCATCGCCCGAGCCGTGATGGCAGCCAGCTTGCCGTAGTCCTCGGCGGAACGGTGGCCGAGCTGCCAGGGCCCGTCCATCTCGTTGCCCAGGCACCAGATCTTGACCTCGAACGGGTCAGGACGGCCGTTGGCCATGCGCTGGTCGGCGAGGGCCGTGCCCTTGGGCAGGTTCGAGTACTCGAGGAGATCGAGTGCCTCCGAGGTGCCACGCGTTCCGAGGTTCACGGCCAGCATGAGGTCGCTATCGACCTTCTGTAGCCACGAGGCGAACTCGTGCATGCCCACCTGGTTCGTCTCGGTGGAGTGCCAGGCGAGGTCCAGCCGGGTGGGGCGCTCCTCGCGCGGTCCGACGCTGTCCTCCCAGCGGAACCCGGAGACGAAGTTGCCACCGGGGTAGCGGATCGTCGAGACGCCCATCTCCTTCACGAGGTCGATGACGTCCTGGCGGAAGCCCTCGTCGTCGGCGCTCTGGTGGCCGGGCTCGTAGATGCCGTCGTAGACGTGGCGGCCGAGGTGTTCGACGAAGCCGCCGAAGATGTTGCGGTTGATGCGCCCGACCGTGAAGGAGGGGTCGAGGGTGAGGCGTGCGTGCTGCATCAAACTACTTTCTCTGCGTGGTGGCGTGGTGGAGGAACGGAAGGCGGGCTATTTGAGCGAGCCCAGCGACAGTCCGCCCTGCCAGTACTTCTGGAGGGAGAGGAACGCGATGATCAGCGGGATGATCGAGATGAAGGCACCCGTGGTGATCAGGTTCCACAGGGCTTCACCGCCGCTGCCGGCGTTGGAGAGTGCCTGCCAGCCGTTGAGGCCCACCGTGACGGGGAGCAGCAGCGGGTCACTGAGGACGGCGAGCGGGAGGAAGAAGTTGTTCCAGGTCCCGACGACGGAGAGCAGGAGCACCGTGACGATAGCCGGGCGGAGCAGTGGCAGGGCGATCTGGAAGAAGGTGCGGATCTCTCCCGCGCCGTCGATCCGTGCGGCGTCGAGGAGTTCGTCGGGCACTGCCTCCTGGGCGAAGACCCTCATGAGGTAGACGCCGAACGGGCTCAGCAGTGAGGGCAGGATGACGGCCCAGATGGTGTTGACGAGCCCGACCGAGCTCAGGAGGACGAAGGTCGGGATGACGAGCGCCGTCAGGGGCACCATGACCGCCCCGAGCAGGATGCCGAAGAAGGCGGCCCGTCCGCGGAAGTTGTACTTCGCGAAGCCGTAGCCGGCGAGGACCGCCAGGATGGTGGCGCCGACGCCCCCGGAAATGGCGTAGAGGAACGAGTTGCCGAGCCAGCGCCAGTAGATGCCGTCCTGGCGCTCGAACAGGCCCTGGAGGTTGCTGAAGAAGTGGAATTCGTTGTCGAACCACAGGGGCCCGCCGGAGCCGCCGAAGAGTCCCGCGGTGTCCTTGGTGCTGGCGACCGTCAGCCACCAGAGAGGCGTGATGAAGTAGATGACGAGGATCAGCAGGAAGATGTGCGAGCCGATGCGGGGGCCGCCGTTGCGAGCCCGGTTCCGTGCTGCGGAGCCGCGGGCCTTCCGGCCGTCCTGCCGCTGTGGGGTGTCTGTAACGAGTGCCATGGCTTATTTCAGTCCGCTCTGCTTGCGGGTCAGGAAGAGGAAGATGAAGGAGAAGACGAACACGACGATGCCGAGCGCGAAGGAGATGGCGGAGGCGTAGTTGAACTGGCTGTAGGAGAAAGCCAGCGAGAAGGCGTACATGTTCGGTGTGTACGACGTAGGGATGGCTCCCTGCGCCACTCCCCTCAGGACCTGCGGTTCGGTGAAGAACTGGAGAGTGCCGATCAGGGCGAAGATCACCACCATGACCAGGGAGGACGAGATCATCGGGACCTTGATGCGCAGGGCGATCTGCCGGTCGGAGGCGCCGTCGAGCACGGCCGCCTCGTAGATCCCGGGGTCGATGCCCCTCAGGGCGGCGTAGATGATGATCATGTAGTAGCCGGCCCACTGCCAGGTGACGATGTTCACCAGGCTGCCGAAGATGTTGTCCTGTGCCAGGAATTCCGGTGCAGCCAGTCCGAAGATGCCGAAGATGGAACTGGCCGGACCGAACCGTGGGCTGTAGAGGAAGCCCCACATCAGGGCGCCGATGACGACGGGGATCGCGTAGGGGATGAAGATCATGAGACGCGAGAACTTCGAGGCCCAGGTGGCCAGGTTGTCGAGGACGAGGGCCGCGACGAGAGCCACGAGCATCTGGGCCGGGATCATGATCAGGGCGAACTTCGCCACCGTGCCGAGGCCCTGGAGGAAGATCGGATCCGAGAACGCCTTGATGTAGTTGTCTGCGCCGACGAATTTGTTGCCCGTCGCGAGAGTGCTGGTGAACAGACTCATCCGGAAGGCGAAGACCAGCGGAAGAATGAGGAAGGTCAGGAAGATGAGGGCGAAGGGCGCCACGAACAGCCACCCCCAGCGCTGCTTGCGCCGGTAGTTCCTGTCCGGGCGGTGCTTGACCTGGTTGGGTGCCTCGGCGGGGTGTGACGACGTCGGCGCGGTGGTCGTGGCCATGGTGGTCTTTCCTCGAGCTATGGGAAGGATGTGCGGTGGACGGACTCCATCGGGAGCGGAGGGAAGGTGCCCGCCACGCAAGCGGGCACCTTCCGACGGCGGTCTACTTCAGGGTGAAGCCCTGCTCGGTCGCGTACTGCTCCAGCGATACCTGGAGGTCGTCGAGCGCCTTGCCGGCGTCCTTCTCGCCCTGCACCATCGCGTAGAGCTGCTCGGTGAGCTGGTCGTAGGCGTAGTTCTGGAACGGGCTGAACGTCGCGCCCTCGTAGCCTGCAGCAGCGTCGAGGAACACATCCTTGTTGATCTGCTGTCCGCCGAAGAACTCGTACTCCTTGTCGGCGAACTCCGGGGAGTCGAGGACCGGGGCGTAGGACGGGAAGAGTGCTCCCTTGTCCACTCCGAGGTTCATGCCCTCCTCGTTACCGAAGATGCCCATGGCGACCTTCGCTGCGAGTTCCTTGTCCTTCGCCTGCTCCGTGACGGCGAAGGTGGAGCCGCCCCAGTTCACCTGGACGGGGTTGGCTGCATCCCACTGCGGCAGCGGTGCCGCACGCCAGACGGCGGTCGGATCGGCGTCGGACAGGCCCTGCAGGTATCCGGGGCCCCAGGCCGCCGCAAGGTAGACGGCGTAGGAGCCGTCGACGAGCTTGGTGTTGTAGTCGGCCGTGAAGGCGTCATCGGTAGCGACGAGGCCGTCCTTCACAAGGCCGTCCCAGTACTCGAGGACCTGCTTGGCGCCCTCGTCGTTCACCTTGATGCCGATCTCCTGCGGATTCGCGGAGTCGTACTCGAACGGAACGGAACCTGCCTGGGCGAAGAGCGCCTGGTTGAAGGCGCGTCCGTTGGTCGGGAAGTCGCCGATGACAGCGCCGCCGCCGGACTCCTTCAGCTTCCGGGCCGCTGCCTCGAACTCTTCCCAGGTGGTCGGCACCTGGATGCCGGCCGCGTCGAAGAGGTCCTGGCGGTAGAGCATGCCCATAGGTCCGCCGTCGACCGGGATCGCGTAGACGGCGTCGCCGCTGCTCGCATCCTCCCAAGCGCCCTCGGCGTAGTCCGCCTTGACGTCATTGGCACCGAACTCCGTGAGGTCCACGAGGGCATCGCGGATGGTGAAGCTGGAGAGGACCTCGGATTCGAGCTGGATGACGTCGGGGGCGCCGGAGCCGGACTCGATGGAGGTGGAGAACTTCGTGTACTCGTCGTTGCCCTGGCCCGCGTTGGTCCAGCAGATCTGGACGTCGTCGTTGGCGTTGTTGAACTGGTCGACGACCTCGTTGAACGCCGGGTACCAGGCCCAGACCGTGACCTGGGGTGCTTCGGCGTTCACGATGGTGTTGGTGCAGGACGCCTCTTCCGAGCCGCCTCCCCCGCCGCTTCCGCTGCCTCCGGAGCAGCCGGTCAGTGCTACGGCAGTGGCGGCGACGATGCCGGCTGTTGCCAGGAACTTGGCTTTCATATCTCTTGCTTCCTCTCGCGGTGGGCTTCCACCGTGGTCCGCCGGGGCGGTCTGTCCAGGTGCTGCAGGGAGGAGGATCGCCAGGCACAAGGTATTGTGTCCACTCGAATCTTCCTTGATCCGGGGCCGTCCTCCTGCAGGTCCGCCTTGCCAGGCAAGGCTCTCCACAAGTGCCGGTTCCGTCGTTTACATCGTTGTAGGTAAACGATGTAGAAGAAGCATGCAGAGTGAGGCGGGTCACTGTCAAGCAGCCCCGGCAGAATCCGGCGCGCATGACGGTCCGTTACCCCGGCAGGGCGGAGGACTCCCGTTCGATGACCTGGAAATGTGCCTCGAACTCCCGCGGCGGCACATCGCTGTCCGGTCCGGAGATCCGCTCCTGAAGGACGCGGACAGCGGTGTCGGCGATCTCGTCCCTGCCCGGGGCGATCGTGGACAGTGTGGGCAGGGAGTACCGCCCCTCGTCGAGGTCGTCGAAGCCGATGACGGCGACGTCGTCCGGGATGCGGCGCCCGGCTTCCTGCAGCACGCGCATGGCGCCGAGGGCCAACGTGTCGTTCATCCCGAACATGGCGTCGAACTCCACACCGGACTCGAGCAGCGCCTTCATGGTCGTGGCCCCGTTGGCCCGGTGCCAGAAAGTCGTATACCCCACGAGCGAGGGGTCGAACGGAATGCCGGCCTCCTCGAGCGCCTGCTGGTAGCCGCGCAGACGGAGCCCGGCGGAACCGATCACTTCGCCCTCGTGCCCTCCCACGACGGCGATGCGGCGCCGCCCCTTCGAGATCAGGTGCGCCGTGGCAGCCCTGGCGGACTCCACGTTGCTCATGGTCACGTGGTCCGTGGGGCCGCCGAAGATCCTCTCCCCGAGCAGGACCAGCGGGAAGTTGACGTTCAGGTGGTGCGCGTCCTCGTTGGACATCCCGAGCGGACTGAACAGCAGTCCGTCGGTCATCTGGAGCCGCGGACTGGACAGGATCTCCAGCTCATGGGCGCGGTCGCCCCCGGTCTGCTCGATGAGCACCTTGAGCCCGCGCCGCTCGGCTGCCTTGATGATCGAGTCCGCCAGCTCGGCGAAGTAGCTCAGGGAGAGTTCCGGGACAGCGAGACCGATCACGCCGGTCTTGCCCGAGCGCAGGCTGCGTGCAGAGAGGTTGGGGCTGTACCCGAGTTCCGAGATGGCTTCCATGACCCGCTGCTTGGTATCCGCGCGGATGTGCTGGTAGTCGTTGATGACGTTGGAAACTGTCTTGATCGAGACGCCGGCTGCCAGCGCAACGTCCTTCAGTGTGGCCGCCATACCGCTCCCTCGATCCAAACGGTGATGCCCTGTACGTCACGCGTGAGGCGAGTCTACAACGTTGTAGGATGAGCGGAACATCATCGCACGGGTACCGCAGCTTTCATTCTCGCCGTCGCGATACCAGCCAGACAAGGACTGCCATGATCGAGGAACAGGTACGGGACAGGCTCAACTGGGCAGGCAACTACGAGTACTCCGCCCGGACCATCGAGCTCCCCACCACGCTCGCCGAACTGCAGCGCGCGGTCGCCGGGGCCACCCGCGTCAGTGCGCTCGGCTCCCGCCATTCGTTCAATGACATCGCGGACACGCCGGGGACCCTCGTGTCCCTGGATGTACTCGACCCCGCAGTGGAGATCGACGAGGCCGCGCTCACCGTGACGGTGAGTGCCGGCGTCCGTTACGGTGTCCTCGCCGAACACCTGCAGCGCCGTGGTTTCGCCCTGCACAACCTCGCATCCCTCCCCCACATCTCGATCGGCGGAGCCGTCGCCACGGCGACTCACGGCTCGGGTGACGGGAACGGCAACCTCGCTACCGCCGTCGTCGCGCTCGAGCTCGTCACAGCGTCCGGTGATGTCCTGACCGTCTCGAAGGGTGACGAGGATTTCGACGGCATGGTGGTCGGTCTCGGCGCGCTCGGCATCGTCCACCGCGCGACCCTCCGCATCGAGCCGTCCTTCGACGTCCGCCAGGACGTCTTCACCGACGTCCCGTGGGATGCGGTGCTGGCGGACTACGACGCCGCCACCTCCTCCGCCTACAGCGTCAGCCTCTTCACGGACTGGTCCGGGGACACCATCGGCCAGGCCTGGCTCAAGAGCAGGATGGACAGCGGCTCGGCCGTCCCGGATCAGTTCTACGGCGGAGCGGCGGCGGACCGCGCGTACCACCCCGTGCCCGGAGTGGCCGCGGACCACTGCACGCAACAGTTCGGCGTCCCCGGACCGTGGTCGGACCGGCTGGCGCACTTCCGCCTCGCCTTCACCCCCAGTAACGGGGAGGAATTGCAGACCGAGTACCTCGTGGGTCGCGAGCACGCTCTCGGGGCCATCGCTGCGATGCGAGCCCTGGCGCCACGGATCACGCCGCTCCTGCAGGTCTCCGAGGTGCGCTCGATGGCCGCCGACGAACTGTGGCTCAGCAACAACTACCAGCGCGCCGGAATCGGCCTCCACTTCACCTGGAAGCCTGCGCAGCCGCAGGTCGAGGAGTTGCTGCCGGAGATCGAGGCGGCCCTCGCACCATTCGCCATGCGACCGCACTGGGGCAAGCTCTTCACGATGGATGCTGCCCAGCTGGCGCCGCTCTACCCCCGCTTCGGAGACTTCCAGGCCCTTGCGCGCAGGACGGACCCCGAGGGTAAGTTCCGCAACGCCTTCCTCGACCGCACGATCTTCGGGAAGCCGGCCTAGTCCGTCGGCCCACCGCTCCTGGCAGCCCGGCTCCGAGGAGTTCCAGCAGCTCGGCTCAGGACTGGATCAGCCCCGACGACGCAGGCTAGTGCTTGCGCGTCAGCCAGTTCCAGTGAGCGAGGGTGCGCAGCCTGATCAGCAGGGCGCGCGATTGCTCAGGGCCGTACGGCAGGATCGGGATCGCCTTCGTCACGTCGAGCGAGGCCTCGTCCATGGCGAGACGCGTCACCCGGACGGCGCTGCGCATCTTGTTCATCTGGGTGATGACCTCGGACACGGACACGGGCTCGCCGTGACCGGGCACGAAGACGTCGTAGAGGTCCTCGAGCGCCACCATCTTGCCGAGCGTGCGGATCCAGTCCGCGGGAAACGAGTCTTCGAACGCCGGGTCGGCACCCTCCTCCACGAGGTCACCCGTGAAGAGGACGCTGCCCGCTCCTACCAGCAGGTCGTGGTCGGTATGGCCACGGCCGAGGTGGAACAGCGTCACGGACATGTCGCCGAGGTCGATGTCCACGGGCGTGCCCTCCACGAGGCGGTTCGCCGGAACCACGTCGGTATGCCTGCCGCCGCCCGCGCCCATGGCGGGTTCGACGGCGGCGACCAGCGTGCGCTGCTCCTCACCCGTCTCACCCTGCACCGTGCCGCAGCGCGACGTGGCCCAGAACTCCTCGACGCCCTGGGCTGCGAAGTACCCGTTCCCGAAGAAGTGGTGGGCATGGGCGTGGGTGTTCACGACGAGCAGGGGCAGACCGGTGACGTCCCGGACGTGCGAATAGATCTCCGCCGCTCCGATGGGCCCGGCTCCGGTATCGACGACCAGCGCTCGCTCCGTCCCGACGACGAGCCCGACATTCATCCGGAAGCCGGCTGTGCGCAGCAGGTAGATGCCCGGCGCGAGCTCACGCCAGGGGCTGCGGGTCGCGGCGCTGGGGGCGTCGTCGGTCATGGGGTCCTTTCGGTAACGGCAGGACTCCCAGTGTAGGTGGGCACGCGGTCAGGGCAGGATGTGCTGCCTAGCCCCCGGACGCCACCTAGGCGGGCTGGTTCTGGGGCGGGAGGACCGCGATGATCGGGTGGTCGAAGCCCGTGTTGCCGACCTTCGCCGCTCCGCCGGGTGATCCGAGGGCCGGGCCGGTGGGGGCGGGCACGTCGAAGAACTCCACATTGGCCTTGTAGTACTCGGCCCACTGCTCGGGGGTGTCGTCCTCGTAGTAGATCGCCTCGACCGGGCACACGGGCTCGCACGCCCCGCAGTCCACGCACTCATCGGGGTGGATGTAGAGCGACCGTTCGCCCTCGTAGATGCAGTCGACAGGGCACTCCTCGATACAGGCCTTGTCCTTGACATCCACGCACGGCTGCGCAATTACGTAGGTCACGTCCGATGCCCTTCCTCGAGCGTTGCGGGCCGGGCATCGACGTTCGCCAGCCGGTACTGAACACCAGCGTACGCATCACTGGTGGGGGTTCATCGAGGGAGGCTTCCCGTGGCGTCCCATGACGTGGTGCGTCGGCGTGTTACGTCGTGCGGCCCCCGGTGAAGGGCCGGGACACCCAACTCCTGAGCAGGGTCTGCGTCCCCGTACTGTCCCTGTATGACGAGTTCAACAGCAGCCGCTACGAACACACAGGGCCGGTCCGGTGCAACCAGACCGGGCAGACCCCACGGTCAGTGGAGGGTCGACGGAACCGCCCCCCTGAACGCGAATGAGGCGTGGAAACAGGAGGACGGCGGCCTGAATGTGCGGGAACGCATCGAGCAGGTGTACTCGAAACGGGGCTTCGACTCGATCGAGAAGACCGACCTCCACGGGCGCTTCCGCTGGTGGGGTCTGTACACCCAGCGGAGACCGGGCATCGACGGCGGGAAGACTGCAACCCTTGAACCTCACGAGCTCGAGGACAAGTACTTCATGTTGCGGGTGCGTATCGACGGCGGCTCCCTCACGACTCATCAGTTACGCGTCATCGGCGAGATCTCCACGGACTTCGGACGGGGAACAGCTGACCTGACCGATCGCCAGAACATCCAGCTGCACTGGATCCGCGTCGAGGATGTGCCGGAGATCTGGCGCCGCCTGGAGGACGCCGGTCTTTCGACCACCGAGGCCTGCGGTGACGTACCCCGGGTCATCCTCGGTTCGCCAGTCGCCGGTATCGCCGCCGATGAGATCATCGATCCCACCCCCGCTATCGAAGAACTGGCGAAGCGCTTCATCGGGGACCCGGAACTGGCCAACCTCCCCCGGAAGTTCAAGACGGCGATCACGGGCCATCCCAGCCAGGACGTGGTGCACGAGATCAACGACGTCGCCTTCGTGGGGATGGTCCATCCAGAACTCGGACCGGGCTACGACCTCTGGGTCGGAGGCGCCCTCTCCGTCACGCCCCGGCTGGCGGAGCGCCTCGGCGCGTTCGTCCAGCCCCATCAGGTTGCCGACGTCTGGGTAGGCATCACCAAGATCTTCCGTGACTACGGCTACCGCAGGCTGAGGACCAAGGCGAGACTCAAGTTCCTGCTGGCTGACTGGGGTACGGACAGGTTCCGCGACGTCCTCGAGGAGGAGTACCTCGGGTATCGGCTGACCGACGGACCACCGGCCGCGAAGCCCTCGACGCCCGGTGACCACGTCGGAATTCATCGGCAGAAGGACGGACGGTACTTCATCGGGGTATCGCCGGTCGTCGGACGGGTCTCCGGTGCCACCCTCACCTCACTCGCGGCGTTGCTCGAGGACCATGGGTCGGGGCGGCTCCGCACGACCCCCCACCAGAAGCTGGTCCTCCTCGATGTCCCCGAGCATCAACTCGACTCCCTGGTTGATGGCCTGGAAGCCCTGGGCCTCACCCCGAAGCCGTCGGTGTTCCGGCGTTCCTCCATCGCCTGCACGGGGATCGAGTTCTGCAAGCTGGCCATCGTGGAAACCAAGATCACAGCAGCGACAGCGGTGGCCGAGCTCGAGACGCGGCTCGCGGACCTCGCCGAATCCGGGGTGCTGCCGGAGCGGCTCTCCCTCCACGTGAACGGGTGCCCCAATTCCTGTGCCCGCATCCAGACGGCGGACATCGGGCTGAAGGGTCAACTACTACCCGACGGCGACGGCGGCCAGTCTCCTGGTTTCCAGGTCCACCTCGGCGGCGGTCTGGCCTCCCTGGATCGTGAGGAAGCCGGTCTGGGACGCACTGTCCGCGGCCTCAAAGTCACCGCCGATGATCTTCCCGAGTACGTGGAACGGCTGGTGCGCCGTTTCGTCGCCGACCGGCACCTGTCCGAGACATTTGCGGAGTGGACGCACCGCGCCGACGAAGGAGCACTGCTATGACAGGGAGACTGCGCACCAGCGAGGCGCTGCAGGCGCTCGCCGGACGGGGCAATGAGGAGCTCGGCTGGGACTCATCGTCCGCCGACGTCGTGGCCTGGGTGGCGCGGGAATTTCCCGTGCGGGCCGTGGCAGTGGCCAGTTCCATGGCCGACGCCGTACTGCCCCACCTCGTCTCCCAGCAGCTTCCCGGCGTCGACGTCCTGTTTCTCGAGACGGGCTACCACTTCCCCGAGACCATTGCCACGCGCAACGAAGTGGCGGCAACCTTCGACATCAACCTGGTGGATGTCCTGCCGGCACTGACCGTGGAGGAGCAGGACCGTACGTCAGGCAAAGATCTGTTCGCGACCGATCCGGCCCAGTGCTGTGCACTGCGGAAAATGAGTCCCCTGAAAAGCGCGCTGGCGGGCTACGAGGTCTGGTTCACCGGGGTACGCCGCGACGAGGCTCCCACGCGCACCAAGACTCCCTTGGTGACGTGGGATCCGCTCCATGACCTCGTGAAGGTGAACCCGTTGGCCGCCTGGACCTTCGATGCGCTCCTCGACTACGCCCAGCTGCATCGGGTCCCCGTCAACCTGCTGCTGTCCAACGGCTACCCCTCGATCGGCTGCCATCCCTGCACGCGACCCGTTGCCCCGGGAGAAGACCCGCGAGCCGGCCGCTGGGCCGGCCTCGCCAAGACAGAATGCGGGATACACCAGTGAGCACCTATACCGGGAACCGCGTCCTTTCCAGCCTCGATGCCCTCGAATCCGAAGCGATCCACATCCTGCGCGAGGTATTCGCCGAATTCGAGCGACCCGCGCTGCTGTTCAGCGGGGGGAAGGATTCGGTGGTGATGCTGCACCTCGCGGCGAAGGCATTCTGGCCCGGGCGGGTCCCCTTCCCCGTGCTCCACATCGACACCGGGCACAACTTCCCCGAGGTCCTCGACTTCCGCGACGACACCGTGGAGCGGCTGGGGCTCCGCCTCGTCGTGGGATCGGTGCAGGACTATATCGACGACGGGCGGCTCGCCGAGCGGGCGGACGGCACGCGGAATCCGCTGCAGACCCAGCCGCTGCTCGATGCCATCAGAACCAACCGCTTCGACGCGGTCTTCGGTGGAGGCCGCCGCGACGAGGACAAGGCACGGGCCAAGGAGCGCATCCTCTCGCTGCGTGACGAGTTCGGCCAATGGGATCCCCGGAACCAGCGCCCGGAACTCTGGAAGCTCTACAACGGGCGGCACACCGTCGGCCAGCATGTGAGGGCCTTTCCCATCTCCAACTGGACCGAGCTCGACATCTGGCGGTATATCGAACGCGAGGGCATCACCCTGCCTCCCCTGTACTACGCGCATCCCCGCGAAGTCTTCCGGCGCGACGGGATGTGGCGCGCCGTGGGAGAAGTATCCCAGCCTGCGCCTGGCGAGCAGGTGCAGGTCCGGACCGTCCGCTACCGCACCGTCGGCGACATGTCCTGCACCGGTGCCGTCGAATCCGATGCGGCCTCCGCTGCCGCAGTGGTCCGTGAAGTGGCGCTCAGCACCATCACCGAACGCGGCGCCACCCGTGCCGACGACCGCATTTCCGAAGCCGCCATGGAGGACCGAAAGAAAGACGGGTACTTCTGATGACCACCCTGACCGACAACGGCACGGCACTTTCCACCGCATCCCTTTTCCGCTTCGCTACGGCAGGCTCGGTCGACGACGGGAAGTCGACGCTGGTCGGACGGCTGCTGCATGACAGCAAATCGGTCCTGGCCGACCAGCTCGACGCCATCGAGCGTACTTCCGCCGAACGTGGTTTCGGTGGCGCCCCGGTCGGCGGGGTGCAGCAGCTCGACCTCGCCCTGCTCACGGACGGACTGCGCGCCGAGCGCGAGCAGGGCATCACTATCGATGTCGCCTACAGGTACTTCGCGACGGCGAACCGCTCCTTCATCCTCGCGGACTGCCCCGGGCACGTGCAGTACACCAGGAACACGGTGACCGGTGCCTCCACCGCGGACGCCGTCGTCGTGCTCATCGATGTACGCAAGGGCGTCCTCGAACAAACCCGCCGGCATCTCGCCGTGGCGCGGCTCCTGCGCGTGCCCAACCTCATCGCCGCCGTCAACAAGATCGACCTCGTGGACTACAGCGAGGCCCGGTTCCGCAGCGTGGAGGCGGGGTTGCAGCTCGCGGCCGCCGACCTGGGAGAGACGAATCTGACGGTGGTGCCCGTCTCGGCCCTGGTGGGGGACAACATCGTCGGTCGCTCGGAGCGCACACCCTGGTACGGCGGCCCGTCCCTCCTCGAGATCCTGGAGGAGCTGCCCGCACTGGCCGACCTCGAGACGGGCAGCGAGTCCTTCCGCTTCCCCGTGCAGACCGTCCTCCGCCCCCAGGGCGCCCTCGCACCGGGACTCGACCCCGCGACGTACCGCGATTACCGCGGCTATGCCGGGCAGATCGTCGCAGGCACCGTCCGCGTGGGCGACACCCTTACAGTGCTTCCGGGACAGCGGAGCACCGTGGTGTCAGGGATCGACATGGCCGGTGAGCACCTTGACGAAGCCTTCGCACCCCAGTCCGTGGTCCTCCGGCTCAGGGAGGATCTCGACATCTCGCGCGGCGATCTGCTGGCCGCTCCCGGTACGAGCGGGAAGAGCAGCCAGGACATCCAGGGTTCGCTGTGCTGGCTCTCGCCCGGAACCCTCCACCCCGGCGCCGGGGTGCTCATCAAACACAGCAGCTCGACGGTGCGGGGAATCGTGCAGGACATCCTCGGGCGGCTGGATCTCACCACATTCACCGAGCAACCGGCCTCCCGGCTCGACCTCAACGACATCGGTACCGTGCGCCTCCGGGTCGCCTCACCGCTGCCGGTCGACTCCTACGCCGAATCGCGTCATACCGGCTCATTCCTCGTGATCGACCCGGCGAACGGAAACACCCTGGCCGCAGGAATGGTCACCGGGCCAGGGCCCGCGACCACGGGCGATACCGGTTCCTCGAAGGAACCCGATGCCTCCTGAGATTCCCGTACCGGTCAATGAGAACCTGCCCCCACGACCGTCAGGGCGGGGCCGCGTCCTGCGGAACCGGGTCGTGGAGACGGTGCTTTCGGCATGCCTCGTCACGACGGTGGCCGCCGGCGCAGCCGTCGCCGCCTACGCCTCATCCCAGCGGGCAGCCTCCGGCGATCCCGCAGCCCAGCCGGTCTCGGAGGCGGAGGAGCTCCGGCTCGGCTACTTCGGCAACCTCACCCATGCCCCTGCCCTCGTGGGGCTCGAGACGGGCATCTTCGACGATGAGCTGGGCAGCACGAGCCTGAGCACCCATGCCTTCAACGCGGGCCCGGCGGCTATCGAGGCACTGAACGCAGGGGCCATCGACGCGACCTTCATCGGCCCGAACCCTGCCATCAACTCCTTCATCCAGAGCGAGGGCGAATCCCTACGGGTCGTGGCAGGAGCCACGTCCGGGGGTGCGCAACTCGTGGTGCGCGCCGGTATCGACGAGCCGGAGGACCTGCGCGGTGCAACCCTCGCGACACCCCAGCTCGGTAATACGCAGGACGTGGCGCTGCGTACCTGGCTGTCGGACAACGGTCTGACAACCGGTACCGGCAACCCCGGTGACGTTCTCATCACCCCCACCGAGAATGCCCTGTCCCTGCAGCTCTTCTCGAGCGGCGACCTCGACGGAGCATGGGTTCCTGAACCATGGGCAGCCCGGCTCGTCCTGGAGGCGGGTGGCACGGTCCTCGTGGATGAAAAGGACCTCTGGCCGGGTGGACGGTTTCCCACCACCCTGCTGGTCGTGGCCGCGGACTATCTGACCAGGCACCCCGAGCAGGTCAAAGCCCTTCTCCGGGGTGAGTTGCGCTCCGTGGAATGGCTGGCAGCGAAGACCGGGGAAGCCGGGAACACCGCTGAGGCCGCGCAGGTGCTGAACCGGGGCCTCGAGTCTGCGCAGGCCAAACCACTACCCGACGCCGTGATGGGCAGGGCTCTCAGCCACCTCGAATTCACGCAGGACCCCCTGAGCAACTCACTGGAACAGCTTCTCGCTGACGGCATAGCTGCAGGTACCGCCACGGAGTACGACATCGATGGCATCGTGGACCTGACACTCCTCAACGAGGTACGCGCGGAATCGGCACTCGCTCCGATTCCGGCGACCGCGCAGCGGGAGGGTGACGGATCCTCATGAGTGAAGCGCCCTGCATCGCCATCAAACAATTGTCCAAACGCTTCTCGCCGCTGGGTCCCTTGGTCCTCGACTCCGTGGATCTCGACGTAGCACCGGGTGAATTCGTCACACTCCTCGGCGCATCGGGCTGTGGGAAGTCGACGATGCTCAACCTCATCGCGGGTCTCGAGCGGCCGACTTCGGGCTCCATCTCCGCACCCAAGGTCGCGTTCATGTTCCAGGACGCGTCCCTGTTCCCCTGGCTCTCCGCCCAGCGCAACGTGGAATTGGCGCTCGAACTGCGGGGGGTTCCACGGCTCCGACGAAGCATCGAGGCGGCACGCCTCCTCGACGTGGTGCACCTCACCGACGCCGCCCACAAGAAACCCCACGAGCTGTCCGGCGGCATGCGCCAGCGGGTCGCGCTGGCCCGGTCACTCGCACAGGACCGGGAAGCCCTGCTCATGGACGAACCCTTCGCGGCACTCGATGCGATAACACGGGACCTGCTGCACGAGGAGTTGCTGCGCGTGTGGCGGGAGACGGGCCGCACCATCATCTTCATCACGCACAACGTCCGCGAGGCCGTTCTCCTTGGTCAGCGGGTGCTGCTGATGTCATCACGGCCGGGCAGGGTGGTCGGCGAATGGTCCACCACCGGCCAGGATGCGGCAGCCCTGACGACGCACATCACCGCCGAACTTCGAAAGGAGATCCGCCGCCATGCAAGCTGAGACGCGCACTACCGTGCCCTCCACCTCCGGAGCCCCCGTCACGGACCTGCGGGCGCAACCCCCCACCCCGATTCCGGATCCTGATCCGGGAGCACATACGGGCCGGGAACTCGACGCCGGCCTCGATGCCCTCCAGCAGCAGGCTGTTCCTCCCATCGGATGGTCCTCCCGGGTGGCCAAGGCCCTGTTGCCCCTCGCCGCGGTCGGAGCGGTGATCTACGTCTGGCAGATGTACGTCTGGCTGGTGAGGCCGCGACCCGATGTGCTCCCCGGTCCCGCCGAAGTCCTCGGAACGCTCCGCGACCTTCTCGCTGACGGGCAGGCGCAAGCGGTCATCCTGACCAGCCTGGAGCGCGGCTTCGCGGGCTTCGCCATCGCTGTCCTGATCGCCACTCCGATCGGCCTGCTGCTCGTCCAGAGCAGGTTCCTGCGGGGCGCGTTCGGCCCCATCATCTCCGGCCTGCAGGTCTTGCCCTCGGTGGCATGGGTGCCGGCCGCCATCATCTGGTTCGGCCTGAGCGATGCCACCGTGTACTTCGTGGTCCTGATGGGTGCCGTGCCCTCCATCGTCAACGGACTGATTTCCGGCGTCGACCAGGTGCCCGACCAGTACCGCCGGGTGGGCCACGTCCTGGGAGCCGGACGGTGGGTCCTCGTGCTGAAGATCGTCCTGCCGGCGGCGCTTCCCGGGTATGTTGCCGGGCTGAAGCAGGGTTGGGCCTTCTCCTGGCGCTCGCTGATGGCCGCGGAGATCATCGCCACCGGCGGAGCCCTCGGCTTCGGTCTCGGTGGCCTGCTGGAGCAGGGCCGCGTGCTGTCCGACATGGCGGTGGTCATGGCGGCTGTCCTGATCATCCTGTCGATCGGGGTGGTGGTGGAACTGCTCCTTTTCGGGCCGCTGGAACGCCGCCTGCTCAGGCGTCGCGGGCTCCTCGTGGCAGGTACCTCATGACCTATCCCCTCGGTCTCCAGCTGAAGGGCAGGAAGGTCCTCGTGGTGGGCGGCGGACCGGTGGCCGCACGCCGCATACCCGCGCTGGTCGCGGACGGCGCCCTCGTCACGGTCATCGCGCCCGACGCGTGCGAGGACGTCCGGGAACTCGCAGTGGCGGGGGCCCTGGAATGGGAAGCCCGGAGCTATTCACCCGGCGACCTCGACGGCGCATGGCTGGTGCTGGCCCATTCCGGCAGCAGCCACGTCCAGGACGCCATTGCCGCGGATGCCGACGCCGCACGCATCTGGTGCGTCAAGGGTGGGGATTCGGCGAACTCCACTGCGTGGGTCCCCGCCGTGGCATCGCTCGACGGCGTCACGGTAGCGGTCAACACCGACGGGGATCCAAAGCGCGCCATGGCCCTGCGCGACGGCGTGGCCGCGGCTCTCGAGACCGGTGTCCTGCCGCTGCGGCGTCGTCGGAAGAACTTCGGCGAAGCCGGGAGGGTCGCACTCGTGGGCGGCGGACCGGGGGTTGCAGGCCTGATCACGTCCCGCGGCCGGCAGTTGCTGGCGCAAGCGGACGTGGTCGTCGCCGACCGGCTCGGGCCCCGCTCCGTGCTCGCCGACCTCGCACCGGAGGTCCAGCTCATCGACGTGGGCAAGATGCCGGGGCACCACCCCGTACCGCAATCGGAGATCAACACCATCCTGGTGGAACAGGCGCTCCTCGGCCACCTCGTGGTCCGGCTGAAGGGCGGTGACCCCTATGTGCTGGGCCGGGGCGGAGAAGAGGAACAATACTGCCGGGAGCACGGAGTATCCGTGGAAGTAGTGCCCGGTGTCACGTCGGCGATCTCGGTTCCTGCCGCCGCCGGAATTCCCGTCACCCACCGCGGCGTCGCAAAGGGGTTCAGTGTCCTGACCGGCCACGAGGGCCTGACCCAGCAGATCGGGCTCATCCCGCGGGGCAGCGACCACACGCTGATCCTCCTCATGGGGGTCTCCCTCCTCCGACGATCCGCCCGGACCCTGATCGACGGCGGACGCGCTGCTGGAACCCTCGTGGCTGTCATCGAGGACGGTTGGCTGCCCACCCAGCGCGTCACCACCGGAACGCTCGACACCATCGCGGACCGCGCCGAAGCCATCGGCGTCCGTGCTCCTGCCGTCATCGTGGTGGGCGACGTCGTCGCACTCTCCCCACACTTTCTGCCCTGACCCACTCCGCGCCCTGCCCGGCACTCCATCGACGATCGAAGGAACCCTCCCATGTCCACCAGCGCGCCCATTCCCACGCCTTCCGGAAGCCCCGCCCGCCTGCTGCGGGTCGCGATCATCGGGGCCGGACCGGCAGGCGTCTACGCCGCCGATCTCCTGACCAAGTCGAAGCCCGTCGAGACCGGCCTGCTCGAGGTCAGGATCGACCTGTTCGACCGCTACCCGGCACCCTACGGGCTCATCCGGTACGGCGTTGCTCCGGACCATCCCCGGATCAAGGGGATCGTCGACGCACTCCACAAAGTGCTCGACCGCGGCGGTATCCGGTTCTTCGGGAACGTGGACTACGGCACCGATATCACCCTCGAGGACCTCCAGGCACACTACGACGCGGTCATCTTCGCCACCGGGGCAATCCTGGACGCGGACCTGAACATCCCCGGCATCGAGCTCGAGGGATCATTCGGCGGAGCCGACTTCGTCTCCTGGTACGACGGACACCCTGACGTCGATCGCACCTGGCCACTGGAGGCCAAGGAAATTGCCGTCATCGGTAACGGCAACGTCGCCCTGGACATAGCCCGGATGCTGACCAAGCAAGCCGACGACCTCCTCACCACCGAGATCCCGGACAACGTGTACGAGGGACTGAGGGCTTCGCCCGTCACAGACGTCCATGTCTTCGGGCGGCGCGGACCTGCCCAGGTGAAGTTCACACCGCTCGAACTCCGCGAACTGTCCCACTCCCGCGACGTGGACATCGTGCTCTACCCCGAGGACTTCGCCTTCGATGCTGCCTCCGAGCAGCAGATCGCCGCCAACAACCAGACCAGAACGATGGTCAAGACCTTCACGAACTGGCTCGTGGAGGACGAACCCACCGGCGCCACCCGTCGGCTCCACCTCCACTTCCTCCACACCCCCGTCGAGGTCCTGGGACCGGACGGACGGGTTACAGGAATCCGATTCGAGCGCAACGAACTCGACGGCTCGGGTCATGCGAAGGGCACCGGAGAGTTCTCCGATTACCCGGTGCAGGCGGTCTACCGGGCAGTGGGGTACTTCGGATCACCGCTGCAGGGTCTCGCCTTCGATCATTCACGGGGGGTGCTCCCGAACGAGGGAGGCCGCGTGCTGGGCGCGGACGGGCAGCGGGTACCAGGGCTCTACACCACGGGTTGGATCAAGCGCGGACCCGTCGGTCTGATAGGCCATACGAAGGGTGACGCATCGGAAACCATCGAATGCCTCCTCGCCGACTCCTCGTCCCTCCTCCACGATTCACCGTCGCGCGGGGAGGATATGGAACGTCTACTGAAGGCCCGCTCGCTGGAGTACACCACGTGGGAGGGGTGGCAGAGACTGGATGCCCACGAAAAACTCCTTGGCGAGAACAACGTATCGACCGTGGACGGGCGCCCCGTGCTACGTGAGCGGATCAAAGTAGGTTCCCGCGAAGAGATGGTTCACGTCAGCGGACGGCTGGGTCTCCCCCACGCCATGTGATGCCGCTGTCCTATGCGTGAAACTCGCCACGGACCCGTGAAGGGCCCGTGGTTCGGGCCCCGCGTAGAGCCAGGAGGTGATTACGGAGCAAGCGCCGCCGCATCGCTGTCGCTATTGCCTATCCATGGGTTGATGGCCGGCACCGCCAATGCCCGGTACAACTCGGCATTCCCGGATACGATGGCAAGGCTTTTCTGCAGGGCAGTAGCGGCAATGAGCGAATCGATCGCCGGGACACCGGCATTGCCGGACATCGGGCCCCAAAGAGCAGCAACCTCGGCATCAACGGGCAATATATGCGCACCGTACCGCTCCGTGAACTCGTGAAGCCAATTCCCCACTCCACGGAAGTGCTCATCCCGGATCAGCGAATGCAGCTCGCCGATAGTCAGGACCGACACGAATATCCGCAGGTGTCGCCGTCTTTCGAGGAATTCGATGACGGCCGGGTCGGGGTCCGAGCTCCGCAGATGCACGATGACATCGGTGTCCAGGAGGAGTCCGCTCGTGCGCTTCACGCCTCGGACGTCGACGGGGACGAACCGGCGACCCCTGGGCGGCCAACGGCTGGATGAGGGCCGAGAAGAAAATCCACGAATGCCTCCCGCGGGGCGATCAGTACCTCGTAGTCGTGGATGCTGACTGCGGAAGGTTGGGCCTGGTGAGGCGGAGGGGCATCAGTGGGAGTAGCCATGGGCGGGCGACGCTGGGCCGCATCCTTTCGCGAGCTCTTGCCCGCACCAGATACCCCTGGGAGTGAATGCAGGCCGCTTCCTCATCCGAACCACCCAACGAGCGCAGGGTTGGTATGTGACCAAGTCGGAGCTTGACGGCCACAATTCATGAAGCTGCTGCGAGTATAACCACGTATCGCCCGGCAAAGAAAATACCCGGGGTCATGGCGGGCAACAGACGGCGGTTCCGAGGAGAGAGGCGATAACAGCACGATCCCCTATTCCGAGGACGATTGTTGGGGAACATTACGCAATTGATTTTTCATGCGCCCTGATCGTCGTCCATGATGGTGGACAGCCCCTCCGATTGGTGCTCGGCCGCTGGCCGTGGAGGGGGCGTGCCTTACGTCACCGGTGGATTTAGAGCCCTAAGCCACACCATCCAGAGCAGCTGAGAGACCTGCCTCCATGACGCTGCAGCTTCCCCCGGACCCCCTGTCCGAAAGGGTGCTAATGGCAGGACCGATGGAAGGGAACAGCATCATGACACTCGATCGCATCCACACCAGCCACGCGGGTTCCTTGCCCCGTACTCCGGAACTCATTGCAGCGAACGCAGCCAGGACATTCTCCGAGGACGGCTTCACCCTGGAACGCGGGCCCGAATTCGAAGGGTTGCTCACCGCAGCGGTGGTAGACCTCGTTCAGCGCCAGAAGGACCTGGGAATCACCATCCCGGGTGACGGTGAGTACGGCAAGGCGATGTCGAACGCCGTCGATTACGGGGCGTGGTGGACCTACAGCTTCCAGCGCACGGCGGGTCTGGAACTGACGGACTTCAACCCGATCCTCGCCGAACCCGTCCGGAGTGAACCCGGCGCTATCAGATTGACCTCGTTCGCCGACCGGCGTGACTGAACCCGCTTCGCCTCCGCCTACCAGGATCCCGAGAGCGGAATCCAGATCGGCAGGAACGCCACGGCGTTCCCCTCTGCGACGGGTCCGATCTCCTATACCGGGCAGGCCGCGCTGGCCAGCGACATCGCGAACCTCAAAGCGGGCCTGGAGACTGCGGACATTCCGACCGGGTTCATCACTGCCCTCTCGCCCGGGTCCGCAAGCAGGATCGGCAACGATTACTACGCCGGTGAGGAGGAATTCATCTACGCGTGGGCCGACGTGTTGCGGGAGGAATACCGTGCCATCGTCGACGCAGGACTGATCGTCCAGATCGACGACCCGTCCATCGCCGAGAACTGGGACCAGATCAATCCGGAACCCAGCATCGAGGACTACCAGCGATTCACGCAGATCCGGGTCGACGCCCTGAACTACGCCCTCGAAGGGCTGCCCGAGGACCAGATACGATTCCATGTCTGCTGGGGGTCCTGGCATGGTCCCCACACCACGGACATCGAGTTCCGCCACATCGTGGACCTCGTGCTGGGTATCAACGCCGGTTCGTATTCCTTCGAGGCCGCGAACGCCCGCCATGAACACGAATGGGCACTGTGGCAGGACATCAGCCTTCCCGCCGGGAAGGTACTGGTTCCCGGTGTCGTCTCACACGCGACCAACGTCGTCGAGCATCCGGAACTGGTGTCCCAGCGCATCGAGCGCTTCGCACGCCTGGTGGGCCGTGAGAACGTCGTCGCGGGCACGGACTGCGGGTTGGGCGGAAGAATCCATCCGCAAATCGCTGCCGCGAAGCTCGAGACCTTGGGCCGCGGCGCGAGGATCGCATCGGACAGGCTCTTCGCCCGCTCCGCCACGGTGGTCTGACCGGCAAGTTCCAGGACCGGCGGGTTCAGGGCTCGGTGATGAACCCGTTGTCGATCATGAACTCGAAGGCGACGTCTGCTGGTTCTTCGCCGTCGACGTCGACGCGCAGGTTCATACTCCTCAGGGCCTCGTCGGTCAGTGTGGGCGCGATCCGGGCGAAGACGTCCTCGAGCTCCGGGTACCGCTCCAGCGTCTCCTCGTAGAACACCGGGGCGGCATTGTAGGCCGGGAAGAAATTCAGGTCGTCCTCGAGGAGGGTCAGATCGAGCGCGTCGATCCGTCCGTCGGTGGCGAAGACCTCCCCGAAGTTGCAGGCACCGTTGTCGGTCGCGGTATACACGGCACCGGTGTCGTAGATGCCGATGTTCTCGTCCGGGACACCGGTAGCCACGCCGCGTTCAAGCCCGTAGTGCGCGAGCATCGGTGTCACTCCGTCGGCCCGCGAATTGAACTCCGCTTCGACGCAGAACGTGCGCTCCTCCGGAGGCAGCTCCGCGAGCCCGGACATGGTGGTGATACCACCGAGCTCCTCGATCGCCTCGGTGCGCACAGCCATGGCATAGGTGTTGTTCAGTGGTGCCGGCGCACCCCAGACGAGTCCGTTCGCGAGGTCGGCATCCCGGACTGCAGTCCATTGCTCCTCCTGGTCCGCGATGCCGGCTTCCTCACCAAGGAACGCCAACCAGGCCGTACCGGTGTACTCCCAGGTGAAATCCGCCTCACCGGTGAGTACGAGGTCGCGTACGGGCTGGGAACCGGGAGCATTGGTCAGATCCGTCACGTCGAAGCCTGCGGCCTGTGCGGCCAGCACCGAAATCTTGCCGAGAATCAGCTGCTCCGTGAAGTTCTTCGAGGTCACGGTCAGCGGTGCACCATCGACACCCTCGATCGGCTCGATGCTCCCCGCGCCTGCGTCAGGCACGTAGGACGTGGCGGGTTGGAGCCCGCAGCCGGTGAGGACCACACCACCGACCGCAACTCCGAGCGTCGCCGCGACATATCGGACCCGACCGCGCCTGGCGGCCGAGGACCATCGGGAGTACCTGGTCGTCGTCGTGCTCATGAGAGTCCTTTCGGGCGCGCGAGGTGTTCGACGACGCGTCCCACCCAGTCGATCAGCAGGGCCAGCAGCGCGACGATCACTGCACCGGCCACGAGCACGCGGGGCAGGTTGAGGTTGACGCCGGTGGTGATGAGGATGCCGAGGCCGCCTCCGTTGATGAAGGTGGCAAGCGCTGCGGTGCCGACCAGGAGGACGAGGGCCGTGCGGATTCCTGCGAGCATGATCGGGACGGCGAGCGGCAACTCGACCCGTAACAGGACGGACAACGCACTCATCCCCATCCCACGGCCGGCCTCGACCAGTCTGGAATCGACCTGATTGATGCCCACCATCGTGTTCCTGAGTACCGGTAGCAGCGCGTAGAGCACGAGCGCCGTCACTGCGGCCCGGAAGCCGAAACCGAGCCAGGCTGCGAGCAGCACCACGAGACCGATCGCCGGCGCGGCCTGCCCGATGTTCACCACGGCCAGCACCGGTCCGGTGAGTCTTCGGAACGGTCCGCGAGTGAGGATGATGCCGAGCGGGACGGCGATCACCAGCACGATCAGTGCTGACAGCAAGGTCAGAGCGAGATGTTCCCGGGTATAGACGACCAGGGAGGCAGGACTCAGTGTCGTTCGTTCCGTCGGGGTCAGATCCGCGGCGACCAGCCACACAGCGAGGAGGATACCCGCGAGGAGAATTCCACCCAGCTGAAGGAGCAATGGCCGCCAGGACAGCCCGGCCGCGTCAGCTGCAAGAGCCACGGTCTGCGCGCCCATCGCCGGACCCTGAGGCGCTCCAGCCGGGGGCGGCGCCCCGATTCCGGTACGGGACCCTGGTGGTGTCTGTTCACTCACCGTCGCGGCTCCCGTCTTCAGGAGGAAGGGGTTCCGGTCCAGCGGGTCGAGGAGCAGTGATGGCGTCCATGGAGTTGGTGTTGATGCCTACCGGCTTGCCGTGCGCGTGCGAGGTCCGCGCATGCTCGTGGGCCTTGCTGATTGCGTCCATGATGGTTTCGACGTCGATCACACCGCGGAAGCTGTCCCTGCCACCAGTGACGAGGGCTGCGCCCACGCTGGAGACCAGCATGATGTCCAGGGCGTCATTGAGAGATGCGCGCTCCCCGACGAGGGGAAGCCGAGCGTCCCGATCCGCACCGATGCGCTCCAGGCGACTGAGCTGACGCCGTGAGAGCCACTGGAGCGGCCGGTTCCTGCTATCGAGAATGACGGCGTGATCATGACCGCGCTCATCGAGGCGCGACAGCACATCGCTCGCGAGCGTCCCGGGTTCAGCGGTTACCGCTGACTGGAGGTCCACCTCGTTGACGCGGGTGAGGGTCAGCTGCTTCAGCCCGGCACCCGATCCGATGAAGTTCTCCACGAATTCATTGGCGGGCTCGGCCAGAATGCGCTCCGGGGTGTCGTACTGCACGAGTTGTGCGCCCTCCGTGAAGATCGCGATCCAGTCGCCGAGCTTCACGGCTTCGTCGAAATCGTGCGTCACGCACACGATGGTCTTCTGGAGTTCGTGTTGGATGCTGATCAGCTCATCCTGCAGGCGAACCCGTGTGATCGGATCCACAGCGCCGAAGGGCTCGTCCATGAGGAGCACCGGCGGATCAGCTGCGAGGGCACGGGCCACACCGACCCTCTGCTGCTGGCCCCCGGAGAGTTCCCTCGGGTACCGGTCCCGGTACTGCACCGGATCGAGGGAAACCAGTTCGAGGAGCTCATCGACACGTGCCGCTATCCGGTCCCTGCTCCAGCCCAGCATCTTCGGGACGATCGCGATGTTCGCCGCGACACTCATGTGGGGGAAGAGGCCGCCGGCCTGGATGACGTATCCGATTCGACGACGCAGCGAATCACCGTTGATCCCTGTGACATCGTCCCCATCAAGGACGATCCTGCCCTCGGTGGGTTCGATGAGGCGGTTGATCATCTTCAGTGTGGTGGTTTTCCCACACCCGGACGGCCCGACCAGCATGACGATCTTCCCTGCAGGAATTTCCATCGTCAGACCGTCGACGGCCGCTCTGCTCTGGCCCGGGTAGCGCTTGGTGACCTTGTCCAGCAGGATGCTCGCCCCGGTGATGGACCTGCCGCCGTCGGCTGAACTGCCGGAACCGGTATCGGGGAGCTGTGTAGAAGGTGCTTTGTCAGACACGGATACCTCGCGAGATAGTGAGTCGGCCCAGACCGACCAGGAGAAAATCAAGGATGAGGGCCAGGATGATGACGGCAACGATGCCGGTCACCACGGACTCGAGGGAGTTCGCTCCCCCAAGTCGGGACAGACCGGTGAAGATGAACCCGCCAAGACCCGGGCCCAGGACATAAGCGGTGATTGCTGCAATTCCCATCACCATCTGCGCGGACACACGGATACCCGCGAGGATCACCGGCCACGCCATAGGGAGCTCGATACGTCTCAGTACCTGGAAGCGGGTCATTCCAATGCCTCGTGCCGACTCGATCACGGAACGGTCGATACTCGTCAGTCCCACCACGGCGTTGCGCAGGATCGGTAGGACGGCGAAGAACACGACCACGATGACCGCGGGAACGACGCCGAACCCGAACGGTGCGATCAACAACCCCACCAGGGCGAAGGCAGGAATGGTCAGACCGATGGCGGATACGCTGTTCGCTGCCGACCGCAACGCCGGGCTCCGGTACACCAGCCCTGCGGTAACTACCGCCAGCACCGTCGCAATTATCAGACACTGCGCCACCAGCGAGAAGTGCTGCCAGCTCGCGAACAGGATCTGATCGAACCGGCTCCCCACGAACTCGAACACCTCGGTACCCCTTCGTCGTTCCTTGCTTGTCCTACCACCGTGCCTCTTGAGCACTCTAGAGGAGAGATGACGGAGTTGCTGGTTGCGAAGGTAGTTGCAGCACGTCGACGGCAGGAATTCCTCGCAGCCATTCCTGTGCGCTACCGACAGTTGTGAAGTGCCTGGTGGGGTAGGGAGGGTGATGCCGTTGTTTGTAGTAGGCCGTGATGAGCGGGTCTCCTGGTTCGGCTCCCACTATCGCCAGAGCTGCGATATCGAGCCCGGTCGCCAGCGTGTGCTGCGCTTCCTCCGTCAGCGATATCAGGTGATTGAGGCGGATGAGCATCGGCGGACGGACGGACGGGCTGAGGTGGTTCACCCGGCTGACCACGGCTGCTGCGACAGTGTTGTCGACATCCGTGTCAGCTTCGCATTCAAGCCACAGCACCTCTCCCCGCATCTCCGCAGTGAAAGGGTCCGCTGTGGCGGAAACGCCCCCTGCATCTCTTTCCTCTTTGAGCCAGGCGACGGCGTCGGCTTCCTTCGTGAAGTACCGGCTGGGAGTGACAGACCTGTAATTGAATGCAGTGAGTACCCTGCCTACGTCGTCCACCCCCACGACGGCGGTGCGGGTGGAACAGGTGTCATTCATGAGGAGCTGCTTGGCTTCGAGCGAGATCCGCTCCACCAGACCGATGTGCACCAACAAGGGCCGCTTACCTCGGGGAGATGCAGCAGTGACAGCAGCAATTGTCGAGCGGATGTCTTCAGCCTGCATGGTGACGCCGGGAGCCCACCGCAAGCGCAGGAAATCTCCGTCATCACTCAAGGTGAAGCGCTGCACAGAATGTGGTCCCGAACCCATCAACGTCTCCCCCAGTTCATGCCGGTCCCCGGCACTAGTGCCATGGTCGTCCCGCATGCCCCGACATTCAACCGGCGACGAAGGTAGAAATTCCAGGAATTCACGTGCTGGGGACAGGAGTCCATGGACGGAATGGAAGCTTGACGTCGTCGTCCTGCCCAGCGGAGGTTTCGACCGTTCGGTAACGTCCTACCGGGACCGGATCAGTTCGTCCTCGCTCACGCAGCACTCGTCCACCGGGCGAGTACGATGATGTTTGCTGGCGTGGTCAGCTGTGGTTCAACACAAGGGCCTAGGTTTCATCGTGTTCTTTTCCCGTCGATAGGCGTCCCCATGAGTACCAGGCTTACTCCGTCGGATTCGTTCCCCGAGGATCTGACGTTGCTCGACCTCCCGCAGGTCGAAGCCGTCAACAGCAAGATCCAGCGCGAGCTGACCTACGAGTATGTGCACGACGGTGCAGCCGATCCGGAAACAGAATTCCGCAACGAAGAGGTGACGGAGGAACTCGACCGACGCGACCTCATCGACACTTCGGAACCATCGAGCGCGCCCTCGCAATCCTCCGATCATGGTCAGGAAATGGTTCGCCCCATAGAAGCTGTCTAGGAGTTCTGCAGGAGCTCCGCCCAGTACTTCTCCACCTGTCGCTTGTCGACCCTCCCTCGAATTCTCCTGATTCCGGTCTCAATATCGGGTACCCGTGTTGTGACGACTCCCAGTGGAGTCAGTGAGGAATGATTGCCGTGCCTAACGAGAGGGAGCTTGCCGCGGATGCGGCCGAGAACGCTACCGTCGCCGTCCTGCAGGACATGGTGCTCGCCAGTGAGCACGTGCAGCAGTTCCTCGACGGTCTGGTGACCGTCGCATCAGCGGCGTTCACCAGTGCGTACGGCAAGGTGTTCTGCGGAGTGACCCTGCTGCGCCCCAGGTCGATGGCTTCGGTTGCCAGCAGCAGCGAGGAGGCCCGGCTGATGGACGAGGTGCAGTACGGGTTCGACGACGGGCCCTGCCTTCGGGCTGCCCGTGAGGGCCACACCGTGCATATTCCGGACTTCGCCACCGAGTCCAGGTTCCCGCGGTACCGCGAGGCTATTGCCGGCCACGGCATCCGCGCTGCCCTTGGAATCCCCATCCGCCTGGAATCCGGGGCGAGCGCAGGCCTGGACTTCTATTCCACGGAAGCGAATTCGTTCACGGACACGAGCATCTCCGTTGCAGAAGGCATCGCTCGGGATGCCTCGAAATCCCTGCGGCTAGCCGTGCGGATCGCGACCCTCAGTGACAGTTCCGAGCACCTGAGAACAGCCATGAAATCCCGGACGGCGATCGATCTCGCGGTCGGGGCCATCATGGGCCAGAACCGCTGCAGCCAGGCTGAAGCAGTTGCGATCCTGCGCACCGCCGGCCAGGGCCGCAACACCAGACTGCGGGACCTCGCCGACGAACTCCTGGCATCCCTCGGTCAGACAGGACCGGTCCGGACGCACTTCGACAGGTGATCCGAGGCCCGGCTACTGCGGTTCCGCAGCCGCCCCCTGAGTCGGCTTGTGGTCGGAGTTCGGGAGTATCCGCGGTCCGTTGATCTCGTCCTCGACCCTGCGGGCGAGATTCCGCAGTTTCCGCCCGTCCCGCATGGAATACTCGCGTGGTTGCTGGTCGATCACGCAGAGGGTGCCGATGGTCCACCCGCCCGGTCCGCGCAGCGGGTACCCGGCGTAGAAGCGGATGTGGGGCTCTCCCCGCACCAACGGATTGTTCCTGAACCGTTCATCCTCCAGCGCGTCCCGCACGATCAGCGGACCGGCATTGCGGATCGTGGCATTGCAGAACGAGATCTCCCGCGGCATGTTCTGTTGAACCGGCCCGATCACGGATTTGAGGAACTGACGGCGGTCATCGATCAGCGTGACGATCGCGGAGCTGACCTCGAAGTAGTCCTTCGCTTCCTGTGTGATCCGGTCGAATCGCTCCTCCTGACCCGTATCCAGCAGCTGGGTGCGGGTCACTGCGTCCAGGCGTTCCTGTTCCTGCTCCTCGGCACTCAGCAGGAACGCGCCCGCGACGCCGAGCGCACGGCGGGAACTAGCTGGAGATTGCGCCGCCCTGTCGTCCGAGCAGCGCGAGATCCGGCCTCTGGCACCGACCTGGTACAGGAGATCGTTGATGGCGTCGGCCAGCACATCGCACTGTTCCTCCTCGAGCACCAGGAGCCCGCCCAGGTACGCCTCGAGCTCGAAACGCGACACCGCGCCGCCCATGCCGTAATAATTGATCCAGACGTCCTCGAGGTTCAATGCCGTTGCTGACAGGACCTCTTTTATCTGCTGAATCTGTGCTTGCGCGTTCATATCCGGAACCTCCGTGCCGACAGCTCCGCCCAAGCCGTTGATCGTCGTCGTTGTTCCCATCCTAGTAGGCCGCACACGCTCATCAGTCGGCTTACTACTTCCACAGTAGTAAGCCGATGGGAATGCGCACCACTTCCATATCCACGAATCCTTCGCTGGGATCTGACGGTGCCCCTTGGTAGCGTCGAGTAGATGGGCAGCCCGCGTCGTCGCACATCATCCCTGAGGCGAGCCACACTGCTCATCGCCGTCGTGTTATTGAGCGGCGGCTGCACCTCGTCCGATCCGGACGACGAACCTGCCCCGAGTTCCGGCCCGATTCCGTCGACCGCGACCAGTGCGCACCCTCCGCAGCGGTGCGCCGATTGCCTGAGCGTCGTCGTCACCGGAGATCTCCTGGTGCACCCGCAGCTCTGGGACCAAGCCGCGGCCGATGCTGCCGTGACAGGCAGGGATCCCCTTGACTTCGAACCCCTCCTCGCCTCCCAACGGCCATATCTCGCGACCGCTGACCTCGGCATCTGCCATCTCGAAACGCCCGTCGCCGAGCCCGAAGGACCCTTCAGCGGCTACCCCCGGTTCAACGTCCCTCCGCAGATCCTGGCGGCAGCGGCCGAGGTCGGGTACGACACCTGTACCTCAGCAAGCAACCACAGCATCGATGCGGGAACGGCAGGGCTGCTGCGGACGCTTGCCGCATTCGATGCCGCGGGCCTGGAACACACCGGGTCCTACGCCACCGAGGATGACGCCGACGAAGTCCTGGTCATCAATCAGCCCGAGGCCCGTGTGGCCCTGATCGAGGGGACGTATGGATTGAACGGTCTCGTTCCCGACCAGCCGTGGCGGGTCGACATGATCGACGTACCCGCGATGATTGCAAAGGCCAGAGCCGCACGGGCCGAGGGAGCCGACATAGTCCTTGCCGCACTTCACGCCGGCGATGAATACGCCATCGCACCGAACTCGCTGCAGGTGGAGTCCGCACACGCATTGGCCGATAGCGGTGACTTCGACTTCATCTACGGACACCACGCCCACGCCGTGCAACCGATCGAGAAGTACAACGGCACATGGATCGTCTACGGATTGGGGAACGCGGTCACGGAACTCTCCCCCCTCTACGACGTCAACAATGAAGGGTTGATGGTCCGCGCCAGTTTCAGCCGCAATGACGAAGGTACGTGGTCGGTGTCCGAGTTGCTCTGGCTGCCCTCCCTCATCGTCGCCGCCCCCTACCGGTGGTGTGCTCTGTCCCCTGATCAGCCGGGCGGTGGCTGCTCGTCGCCGGAGCGTGACGCAGCAGCGGCCGAGCGGACCCGCAGCGTCGTGGAGTCGCTCGGGGCCAGGGAGGCCGGGGCCAGGCGATGGACCATTCCGAGCGCAGTTGCCGGCTACTGACCTCGCGACACTGCAGCCACAACGTCCATACCATTCGCGCGGATGGACCGGAGAGGACGAAGTACGACATTTATGCCGAGGTCGAAAAGAATGGAAAAACGGTGCAGTCCGATCAGCCCCCGCTGCTCCTCGCGGGAACATTCACCGGTGTAGGGCGTAGTCTGGGCACAGTTATCGAGTAGAAAGCGGAACAGGTTTCAAGACCGCCGCGTTTCGTGTTCTCCGAGCGTTGTCACGCCAGGGAAATCGATCTCCGCTCAAGGAGAGTCATGAATGACAATACTCAGGCTCCGTTGCAGCCCGGACACGTGATCCTCGACCCGATGCACGTGATGGCTGATGGCTACTCCGCTGAACTGCTGGGTAATACAGCCCTGTACCTGCAGGACCTGGTCCTTGAAAGCATCGATGTCGAGCACTTCCTCGACAACCTGGCGCGGGTGGCCGCAAAGCAGTTGTCCGGGCCGGGCCACGAGGTGTTCTGCGGCATAACCCTGCTGCGGCCGCGCCACGCTGAAACTCTCGCGAGCAGTAGCCGGACAGCCCTGGAACTCGATGAGATCCAGTACGCATTCGGTGACGGGCCCTGCCTCGCAGCCGCCCGCACCCAGGCGCTCGTCCATGTCCGTGACACGCGGACCGACGGGCGTTGGCCTGAATACTTCGCAGCCGTCACTGCACATGGAATGCTCTCCATCCTCGGCATTCCCATTCCGTTGGAAGGGGAAGCGGACTGTGGGCTGAACTTCTACTCCGACCGGACGGACGGATTCACGCCGGACGCCATCGAAGCCGCCAGGATCTTCGCTCGTGAGGCTTCCAGATCGCTGCGCCTGGCGGTCCGTATCGCTTACCTGTCCGACAAGGAAGCCCACCTCAGCGCAGCACTGGAGTCGAGGACCACCATCGACCTCGCCGCGGGCATCATCATGGGCCAGAACGTGTGCAGCCAGTCAGCAGCCGTGACGATCCTCAAAGCCGCTGCCAGTCACAGGAACATGAAACTGCGCGATCTCGCGCGGGAACTCCTCTCCACCGTCAGCGACGAACCGCCGGTCACGCACTTCGACTAGATCCTGAGCGGGTCCCTGACTTCCCTCTCGCCTCGGTCCCGGCCGGGCTGATGACGTGGCGTGCAGAGCTCGATTCACGATCGTCGTCGCTGGAGACACGTCTCGGCGGTCCTGTCCATGCCGGGCTGCACCTGTCAAGGCTGCAGGAGCTGTGCGGCGGGACGCATAGTGTGGGAGGCGTACGCTTGCCCGGCTTCCGTGCTGGGTGAAGGACAACGGGAAGCAAACAGAATGCTGAATGATTATCTGCAGCAGTGGAGCGCGATACAGACCGTGCGCGCCGCGGAGCTGAATTCCCGCGACGTCGTGCTGGAGTATGTCACCGCCGGCGGGGACTCGAGCGAACTCGACGTGCAGTGCTACCTCGCCGGCCTTGTCATGATCCCGGCATTGCAGCGGGACGGCGTCGCGCACGCGATCAACGAACTGCTGGACGCGACCGGTTCCCTGGTGGACGGTGCTCACTACAGCACCTACGATGTCGCCTCCGACCTCGGATACGCCGACTACCTTCGCACCCTCGTCCTTACTCCCGACGGGTATGACTTCGGCGCCCCATCCCTGGGCGACAGGAGCACCAGCGCTGCTTCGTCCGGGGTCGCCGGTGGCGGTCCCGTGGGCCATGCCGTGCGTGAGGAAGAGTATCGGACACTGCACGAGGCACAGGAGGACGCAGAGTTCCGCCGTTGCCGGGCGCTGTACGAGTCCGGTCTGCTCGACACGGGGTCAGAGGATCGGTTCGACCGCATCATCGCCCAGGCCCGGAACCACTTCGGGGTCAGTTCGGCCTCCATGGCGCTGATCACCGAGAGTTCCCAGATCATCAAATCGGTGGTCGGGCCGATCGGCCAGGACCTGCCTCGAAGCCAGGCACTCTGTGCGAAGACCATCGAGAGGGACCGCACCCTGGTCATCACCGATGCGAGCACGCATCCCGACTGGCGCAATCATCCCCTTGTCACGGGTGGGCCGGAAGTACGCTTCTACGCCGGTCACCCGCTGTCCACCGCCGATGGATGGCGGATCGGCACCCTGTGCCTCATCGATGACCAGCCACGGAGCTTCACCGAGGACGATGAACGGGAACTACGGATCCTCGCGCACAAGGCTCAAGCCGAATTCTGGGTCGGACCCCTGGGCTGATCGTCGCGATGCCGTGGTCGCCCGACGCCGGTACCCCGGACCGGACCGGCCGGGGTGCAACGCGCTTGTGCTGGGCAGGTGTATCAGTCGGTCGACGCAGTGTTTACGCATTAAGACGCAGTGTCTCCTCGTCGACTAACGCGATGACGATTCCTGGTGGCATTGTTCTCCAGCAGTGGCTGGGTTCAAGGACGAAGTGGAGAATTCCCGATGAAGTCGTTTGCCTGCGGTGATGTCGTACCTGGGTGCGATGCGCAATTCATGAGCACCACGGATGACGAGATACTCGCCGACGTCCGCACGCACGCCGCGACCGCCCACGGACTGAACGAACTCTCCGCCGATGTGGAACAGGCAGTCCGCAGCAGTATCACGGTCAGGTGATCGACGACGCTGCAGCAACGAACCACGCTGCATCTCCGGATACCGGAGCTTCATCGACCGGCTGGATCCGAGCCTTGGAAGCGGCCTGCGAAGGTCACGGCATCACGTCGGTCTACCAGCCGATAGTCGACACCGCCCGCCGCACCGTCGCTGGATATGAAGCGCTGATCCGGTTCCCCGCATTCGAGGAGAAGAATCCGGAGGTGTGGTTCCGTGCGGCGAGACGGCACGGAGTAGCAGCCGAGCTCGAAGCTGCAGCCCTGCGCAGCGCCCTCTCCCACCGTTCGACGGTGCCGACGAACTGTTTCCTCACCGTCAATGTCTCGCCGGACGTGCTGGCCACCGAATGCGTCCGCACGGTCTGGGCCGAGCAGGGGAATCTCGCCGGACTCATCGTCGAGCTGACCGAGCAGGCGCCGGTCGACTCCTACATCGCCCTGGAACCGGACCTCAACAGGCTCAAGGCAGCCGGTGCCCTGATTGCCGTCGATGACGCCGGTTCCGGCTACGCCGGGCTGCAGCACCTGCTGAGCATCCGACCCGCGATGATCAAGATCGACCGGAAACTCATCCAGGGCGTCGATGACGATGAAGCGAAGCGAGCCCTGATCGAAATGCTCGGCATGTTCGCCGGACGCATCGACGCATGGATCCTTGCGGAAGGCGTCGAACACATCGCAGAACTCGACGTGCTCTGCTCACTCAGGGTCCCCTTGGTGCAGGGGTACCTCCTCGGAAGACCCGCTCCACCCTGGGCCCGACTCGACGACGGCATCGCACACCGACTCGTCAGTGGACCAGCGCCCACCAGGAACGGGACCTTGCGGGACGTCGTGGAACCCGTGCCGTCGTTCACGGACCTCGCAGACGCAACGGAAGCCCTGGCGGCTGACGACCAGGTGAGGGAGATCGTTCTCCTCGGTGCAGACCATCGGCCGGTCGCCGTGCTCACCGAGGAGGACACCCGGCTCGGCATCGTCAGCCAGGGAATCCGGGCGAACCTCGACACGCCGGTCGCGGAGGCCCTGAGCAGATCGATCACCAGGGAGCGCCCCTACCGGTTCGATCCGCTGCTCGTCACCGACAACGCCGGACGCCTGGCCGGGATCGCCCGTCTCGAACGGATGATCAGCGCTGTCACCACCGGATCGCACGAGGTGGACGCGGGATAGCCGCACCCCGTCCCGGCCGGTTCCTGTCAGGCGACGACGGCGTCGGGCACTCCGCGTGAACGCTCGGGAACGCGGAACAGCGGAAGGGCGAGGTTGATCAGGGGACCGATGAGGAGCGCGAAAGCGACAGTGCCGAGACCCACCGAGCCTCCCAGTACCCAGCCGAGGAGGAGTACCGTGCCCTCGATGCCCGTGCGCACCAACCAGATCGGCAGGCCGGAGCGGGCGTGGATACCGGTCATGAGGCCGTCCCGGGGGCCCGGTCCCAGGCGCGCTCCGATGTAGAGGCCGCTCGCGACGGCCAGCAGCACGAGACCGCCGGTGAACAGCAGGATCCGGGCCCAGAGCTGGGACGGCTCGCCGAGGAGTGCGAGACCGATCTCCGCACTCGGCCCCACGAGGAGGACGTTGAGGATGGTGCCGACGCCCGGTCGCTGCCGCAGCGGTATCCACAGGAGCAGGACGACCAGGCCGATGATGTTCGTCATGAAACCGAACGGGATGCCGGTCTGCAGGGACCCGCCCTGACCGAGGACATCCCACGGCGACACCCCGAGGGTGGCGCGGATCATCATCGCGAGCGAGAGGCCGTACAGGAAGAGACCGATCAGGAGCTGCAGTCCGCGCCGGACACCGAGGAACGTCATGCTTCCAGTAGAACCGCTGATTGGACTGACATCAAGATGCCAATTGTGGGATGGTGGCTTCATGATGGTTCTCCCTGCCCGTCGGCTTGCAACCGAACTCGGCACCTGGCGCACAGCCGGGCCCGCCTACGTGGCCCTCGCCGACCGACTCCGGCTACTCACCCTCGACGGCCGGATACCGCTCGGCACCCGGCTCCCCGCCGAGCGGGAGCTCGCCGCACAGCTCGCCGTCAGCCGGACCATGGTCGCCGCTGCCTACGCGCGCCTGAGGGCGGCCGGCTATGTCCAGAGCACGCGCGGCTCGGGCAGCGTCGTCGCCATGCCGGGACGCGGCGCGCCCCCGCACGACGACGGCGGGACAGGCATCGTCCTCGATCTCAGCAAAGCGGCACTTCCGGCCGCACCCCAGGTCGGTGAGGCTGCGGCGAGGGCGGCCGGCGAACTCCCCGCCTACCTCAACGGGGACGGGTACGACCTGCTCGGCCTTCCACGATTGCGCCAGGCCCTCGCGGACCGGTACTCCACGCGCGGCCTGCCCACGAACCCTGGCCAGATCATCGTGACGCTCGGCGCGCAGCACGCCATCTCGCTTCTCGCGCGGACGCTCCTGACGCGCAGCGACACCGTGCTCGTCGAGGCACCGAGCTACCCGCACGCCTACGAGGCGCTCAGGTCCGCGGGGCGGCGGCTCGTACCCGTGGCGGTGGACGCGCGCCGGGGCTGGGACGACGACGGCCTGGAGCAGGCGTTCGTCCGCACCCGGCCCGCCGTCGCCTACGTCATGCCGGACTTCCACAACCCCACGGGCGCCGTGATGCCGCCCGGGCAGCGCGAACGGCTGATGGCGGCGGCAGCACGACAGGGCACGATCGTCATCGCGGACGAGACCATGGCCGAGCTGCGCATCGAGGGTGACGGCGAACTGCCGCTCGCCGCCTTCGGACCCGCCGTGCTCATCGGTTCCATGGGCAAAACGGTCTGGGGCGGATTGCGCATCGGCTGGATCAGGGCGGACGGGGACATGATCCAGCGGCTCGTGCAGTCCCGGTACGCCCAGGACCTCGGGACACCCATCCTCGAGCAGCTGATCGCCCTCGAGATGCTCGGGAACTACGACGAGCTGCTGCGCTTCCGGGCGCATCAGCTCTCGGAGGGTCGCCGCGGCCTGGAGGTGCTCCTCGCGGACAGACTGCCGGGGTGGGACGTCCCGCATGTCTCGGGAGGCCTCTGCACCTGGGTCAACCTCGGCGCTCCCGTCAGCTCGCAGTTGGCGTTGGCCGCCCGGGACCGCGGCCTGCTGCTCGGCGCCGGTCCGCGATTCGGGATCGACGGGGTGTTCGAGCGGTTCCTTCGCGTTCCCTTCAGCTATCCCCGCGAGGACACGCACCGCGCGGTGGAGATCCTCACCTCCGCCTGGGACTCCCTGGACGAGCGGGCCCCCGTTCCGGATCACTTCACGCCCGCACTGGTATAGGAACGGTCACGCCGTCATACGGTCAGGCGGCGCCCCTCGAGGTGAGCTGCGAGATACGGCGCGGTGATGCTCGTCGCCGCGTCAAGCGCCGCGATGTCCCGTGGGGTACCGGTAGCGACGATCGTCCCGCCCGCCGAGCCACCGCCCGGCCCGAGGTCGATCACCCAGTCGGCCGCTGCGACGACCGCCATGGTGTGCTCGACGACCACCACGGTGTTGCCGGCATCGACGAGCTTCCGCAGCTGCGCGAGAAGCAGCACGACGTCGGCGGGGTGAAGCCCCGTGGTCGGTTCATCGAGCAGGTAGAGCGTATGTCCGCGGCGGGCGCGCTGCAGTTCGGTGGCCAGCTTGATGCGCTGCGCCTCGCCTCCGGACAGCTCTGTGGCCGGCTGCCCGAGCCGTAGGTAACCCAGGCCGACCTCGCGGAGCGTCGCGAGGGACCGTCCCGCCGCCGGGATGCCGGAGAGGAAGACCGCGGCGTCGTCGACCGTCATCGCGAGCACGTCGGCGATACTGCGGCCGTCGAGTGGAACCGCCAGGGTCTCCTCGTTGTAGCGGGCACCGTTGCAGGTGGGACACGGCCCGTAGCTTCCGGGCAGGAAGAGGAGCTCGACGGACACGAACCCCTCGCCCTGGCAGGTCTCGCAGCGTCCGCCCTGCACGTTGAAGGAGAATCGCCCCGCGCCGAAGCCCCTGGACTTCGCCTCCGGCGTGGCGGCGAAGGCTTTCCGGACTGCATCGAACAACCCCGTGTAGGTGGCGAGGTTGGATCGCGGAGTCCGGCCGATCGGCTTCTGGTTCACGCTCACGAGGCGGTCGATGAACTCGAGCCCCTGGATGTCGGCCACCACGGAGGCGGCGGTTCCGGAGTCCTCCGGCGCGACATCGTCGCCCGCCTCCCCCTCCGTCGGCGTGTCATTGCGGACGTGCGCTCCGACAGCGTCGGCGAGGACCGCGCTGACGAGCGTCGACTTGCCCGAACCGGACACTCCGGTGACGGCCGTCAGCACGCCCACCGGGATGTCGGCATCGAGCCCCGCGAGGTTGTGGCGGTGGATGCCTGTCAGGCGCAACCAGGCCGACGGCGTACGCGGCTCGGCCTGCTCCGCGTCGGAGGGCCCGCTCCGGGTCAGGAAGGGCGCCGTCAGGGAACCGGGGACACCCGCGAGGCCCGCGGCGGGCCCACTGTAGATGATGGTGCCGCCACCCTCGCCGGCGAGCGGGCCGACGTCGACGATCCAGTCCGACCGCTGCACCACGTCCATGTTGTGCTCGACGACGAAGACGGTGTTCCCTGCGTCCTTCAGCGCCTCCAGCACCGCGAGGAGGGGCTCGACGTCGGCGGGATGCAGCCCGGCGGAGGGCTCGTCGAGGACGTAGACGACGCCGAAGAGCCCGGAACGAAGCTGCGTGGCGATCCGCAGGCGCTGCATCTCCCCGGGCGAGAGCGTGGGCGTGGCACGACTGAGGCTGAGGTACCCCAGCCCGAGCTCGACCAGGATGCCGAGCCGCTGGACGAGGTCCCTGCTGATCGTGACGGACACCTCCGTCCCCTCCCCGGAGGTGGCGGACCGATGCGCCGCCGCAGGATGCTCGAACGTCGCAGCCGGCTTCAGGTGTGCTGCGAGGTCCGCCAGCGGCAAAGCATTCGCTTCGGCGATGGAGAGACCCGCGAACGTCACTGCCAGCGCTTCCGGGCGCAGCCCGGCGCCACCGCACAGACCGCAGGGACCGGACTCCATGAAGGGCAGCACGCGGTCGCGCATCTGCTGGCTCTTGGAATCGTGGAGGGTGTGCAGGACGTAGCTCTTCGCGCTCCAGAAGCGTCCCTTGTAGGGCTTGGCCACGCGGTCCCGCTGCGGGATCACCTCGACGACGGGCTGCTCCTCGGTGAACAGCAGCCACCTCCGGGACTCCTCCGGCAGGTCCCGCCAGGGCACGTCGATGTCGTGGCCGAGCTCGCTGACGACGTCACGGAGGTTCTTGCCCTGCCAGGCGCCGGGCCAGGCCGCGATGGCGCCCTCGCGGATGCTCAGCGAAGGATCCGGGACGAGTGACTGCTCCGTGACGTCACGGGCGATGCCCAGTCCATGGCAGCGGGGGCAGGCTCCTGCGGCGGTGTTCGGCGAGAATGCATCCGATTCGAGCCTGCCCGCAGCGTCCGCCGGATACGTTCCGGCCCGCGAGTAGAGCATGCGGACGGAGTTCGAGAGCGTGGTCAGGGTGCCGACGGTGGAACGCACGCTCGGGGTGCCGCGGCGCTGCTGGAGGGCGACGGCGGGAGGCAGCCCCGTGATCGATTCGACGTGCGGCGTGTGCCCCTGCTGGATGAGCCTGCGTGCGTAGGGCGCGACGGATTCGAGGTACCGCCGCTGGGCCTCCGCATAGATGGTGCCGAAGGCCAGGGATGACTTGCCGGAGCCCGATACTCCGGTGAAGGCGACGACGGCGTCCCTCGGGCAGTCGACGTCGATGCCGCGCAGGTTGTTCTCACTGGCACCACGGACACGGACGAACCCGTCGTGGGTGCTCGTCGAAGGGGCAAGGACACTTTCGGGCGACTCGATCACCCACCCACCCTACGGTTTCCCGCACCACGCATCGCGGAGGCGCCGTCGTCGCCACGGCGGTCGCACGAGGACGACGGGGCCCGGTGCGACCGGCCGGCCCGCGGCGAGCTCGGACGAGCGCTGATAATAGGTCGCCTGCCGGGCGAGCGGAAGCCTCGGGAGGCAACGAACGCCCATGGCCGTCGCTGCCGGCTCTTCCTAGAGTTGAGGCATGGCTGACATCAATGACGAGTTCCCGACCCTGGACGACCTCAACCCCGACAACGACGCCCTGCCTCGACCCTCCCGTCAGACGCACGGGAAGTCGGACGACCACGTGGACGACGACGCCCTCGCGCTCGCCACGGAGCGCGAGAGGGTGGCGCTCGGGTTGAAGGACTACGTGCCGGACGACGTCCCGCCCGCCACGGATCCCCTGCCCGAGGAGTCCTCACCCGTGGCGGACCTGGCACAGCGCGGACTGCTGCGCGACGACGAATCCTGACGGTACCCGCCGGCGCTACAGGTCGGCGAGCATCCCGCCGGGGTTCTCCATCGCGTCCGCGACGAACCGGAGGAAGCCGCCCGCCGTACCGCCGTCGCACACCCGATGGTCGAACGCGAGCGTCAGCTCGGTGACCTTCCGCACCGCGAGCTGCCCGTCAACCACCCAGGGGCGGTCGATGATGCGGCCCAGGCCGAGGATCGCCGATTCCGGGTAGTTGATGATCGCCGCACTCCCGTCGACGCCGAATACACCGTAGTTGTTCAGGGTGAAGGTGCCGGAGGAGAGATCCGACGGCGTCGCCTTCCCCTCGCGCGCCAGGGCGGCCAGGCGTCGGATCTCCCTGTCGAGCTCACGCGCCGACATCGTGTCCGCGCGACGGACGCTGGGAACCACGAGCCCTCGCTCCGTCTGCGCGGCGATGCCCAGGTTCACGCCTTCGACGCGCACGAACTCCTGGGCGCCGTCGTCGCCCGTGGCGATCCTGCTGTTCAGTTCGGGGAAGCGGGCAAGGCCTGCGACCACGAAGCGGGCCACGAACGCGAGGATCCCGGGGACGGCATCCTGCGTGCTGCGCTTCATGCCCTCGCGCAGCTCGACGAGGGCCGTCACGTCGACGTCCACCCACACGGTCGCTTCCGGGATCTCGCGTCGACTGCGCGTCATGGCGTCGGCGATCGTCCGGCGGACTCCGCGCAGGGGTGTTCGCTCAAGGATAGTGAGGCCGGAGCGGGAGTCGGTCGCGGGCACCGGGTCGGCAGCTCGCGTGGCATTCTGCGCCACAGGCTCGTCGGTCACCGGCGACGATACGGACGACGACGATACGGACGCGCCGGCGCCGGCTGCGATGGCCTCTTCGACGTCGCGCCTCAGGATGAGCCCCTTATCCCCCGAACCACGCACGTCCTCAAGCCTTACGCCGTGGTCACGGGCGAGTCTCCGAACGAGCGGCGAGACGCACAGAGGAGCCCGACCACTCGCTGGAACAGCCGGGGGCGACACCGCAGCGGCGTCGGCCGTCAGCACGGGAGCGTGGACACTTCTCGCCGAAGCACCCTTCCGCGGACGCGTCCGCCCGCCGGTCAGGCCGCCGGGCGTGCCGTAGCCGATCAGCACGTTGCCGGAACCCTCGCTCGCCACGGGCGGCTGGTCGTTCGACCGGGTGGCCTGCGTCGGAACGCCGGCGTCCTCGCGGAGCATTGCAGCGGCCTGCCTGACAGCCGTCGGAGCAGACGATGGTGCGGCGGTCCCCTCGGGCCGGACGGACAGGAACGGCGCCCCGACGTCGAGCACCTCACCGGGTCGCCCGTGCAGGGTGGCGACGGTTCCCGCGAAGGGGGACGGTACCTCGACCACGGACTTGGCGGTCTCGACCTCGGCCACGGGCTGGTCGACGACGATGGTGTCGCCCTCGGCGACCAGCCAGGACACCAGCTCGGCCTCGGTCAGGCCCTCCCCCAGGTCGGGGAGCAGGAATACGAGCAGGTGCTCGGAGACGGTCGGTGCGCCCACGGTCAGTCCTCCCACTGCAGGTTGTCGACGGCGTCGAGGATGCGATCCACGCTCGGCAGGTAGAAGCGCTCCAGCTTGGGCGAGGGGTACGGGATGTCGAACCCGGTCACGCGGAGAACGGGCGCCGCGAGCGAGTGGAAGCAGCGCTCCTGCACCCGGGCCACGATCTCGGATGCCACCGATGCGAAGCCGGGAGCCTCCGCGACGACGACGGCGCGGCCCGTACGGCGGACGCTCTCGCACACCGTCTCGTCGTCGAACGGGACGATGGAGCGGAGATCGATGACCTCGATCGACCGCCCTTCCTCGGCAGCCGCCGCCGCTGCGGCGAGCGCCGTCGGAACGGACGGGCCGTAGCTGATCAGGGTCGCATCGGTCCCCGCCCGGGCAACCACGGCACGGCCGATGCGCCGGGGCGCCTGTCCGCCGTCGTACGTCCGCCGAAGTTCCGCGAGGTCGACCTCCTCCTTAGACCAGTACAGCTTCTTCGGTTCGAGGAAGACGACGGGATCCGGGGACGCGATGGCCTCGCGCAGCATGAAGTAGGCGTCACGAACCGTGGCGGGGGCCAGGACCGTGAGTCCGGGGGTGTGTGCGTAGTAGGCCTCGGACGAATCGCAGTGGTGCTCCACGCCGCCGATACCACCCGCGTAGGGGATACGGATCACGATGGGGAGGCGCACCTTGCCGCGGGTCCGGTTCGGCATCTTCGCGACGTGGCTGACCACCTGTTCGAAGGCCGGATAGGCGAAGGCGTCGAACTGCATCTCGACCACGGGCTTCATGCCGTTCATCGCCATGCCCACCGCCATTCCCATGATGCCGGCCTCGGCGAGCGGGGTGTCGAAGCAGCGCTCCTCACCGAAGCGTGCGGTCAGGCCGTCGGTGATGCGGAAGACACCGCCCAGCCTGCCCACGTCCTCGCCGAACATCAGGACTGCCGCGTCGCTCTCCATGGCGTCGGCGAGTGCTGCGTTGAGCGCCTTCGCGAATGTGGAGGTCGATCTCGGCACCGGTGACGCAACGGCGTCGGCCTGGTCCCCGATCCCGCGTGCGGGCGCCTCCGTGGTCTGCGTCATGGCCGGTCCCCCTTCGTCTGGTTCGTTGCGCCGTCGATCGGGGCACCGTGCTCGGCGTCGGTGCCGCGCGCCAGTTCCTCCCGCAGCTGCTCGGCCTGCTCGCGCAGCTGCGATGTCTTCTCGCTGAACACGTACTCGAAGAGCTCTCCCGGATTCACGTCGACCTCGGTGTTCAGTCCGTTGCGGATGGCGGCCGCGATCGCGTCCGCCTCGACGGCGAGCGCCCGCTCCCCGTCGTCGGTCAGCAGGTTCAGCCCCCGAAGGTAGGTTCGCATCCGCAGGATGGGATCCTTCGGCACCCAGCGCTCGACGTCGTCCGCCGAGCGGTAACGGGTGGCGTCGTCGGCATTGGTGTGGGCCTGCATGCGGTAGGTATGGGCCTCTATGAGGGAGGGGCCTCCGCCGTCGCGTGCACGGTCGACGGCCGATCCGAGGACCGAGAGGAGTGCTGCGAGGTCGTTGCCGTCCACGCGCTCCCCCGGCATCCCGTAGCCGATCGCCTTGTGCGCGAGGGACGGAGCCACGGTCTGGCTCTTCAGCGGCACGGAGATGGCGAACTCGTTGTTCTGGATGAGGAACACCACGGGCACGTGGAAGACGGCGGCGAAGTTCAGGGCCTCGTGGAAGTCGCCCTCGCTGGTCGCTCCGTCACCGCACATGGCCAGGACGACCGTCGGCTCCCCGCGGAGCTTAGCCGCGTGGGCGACTCCGACGGCGTGCAGCAGCTGCGTGGCGAGAGGCGTGGCCTGCGTCGCGACACGGTGCTCATACGGGTCGTAGCCGCCATGCCAGTCGCCGCGCAGCAGCGTCAGGACCTCGAGCGGATCGACGCCGCGCGTGATGACGGCGACCGTGTCGCGATAGGTGGGGAAGAGCCAGTCCTGGTCATCGAGCACGACGGCGGCAGCGACCTGGCATGCCTCCTGGCCGTGCGATGACGGGTACACGGCCATGCGCCCCTGGCGCACCAGTGCGTTCGCCTGATCGTTGATGCGGCGGCCGGCGACGAGGCGGCCGTAGACGCTGAGCAGCTTCTGCCCGTCCGGGAGGGGATAGCGGTCGTCGTGGGTGTGGTGGCCCTCCGGGTCGATCAGCTGCACGGGCTGCGCCGAGGGGAGCAGCGCGTGGTCCGCCGTCGGCTGTGCCGCATTCCCTGCCGCTGCGCCGATCATGCTTCCCCTGCCCTCGTTCGTTGCCGTACTCATTCCGCCTCCATCGCCGGCCGCTGCAGCGGCGCCTCTCCTTCGTGCCGGACAGGAACTCCGGCACTGGATGCTGTGTAGCTCCAGTATGGTCAGGAGCAGCTTTTGTATCGACGAAGTGCGAGAAGTCTGGATATTTCGTTCATCCGCGGAGTATTCTTTGGACGAATTGGAAGTGTGAGCTGCATTACGCGAAGGAGCGTGGACACGTGGTGGACGGGAAGCTCGACGACGTCGATCGGAAGATCCTCGCAGAACTGACGCAGGACGGCCGGCAGTCGGTCACCTCCGTTGCCGAGCGTGTGCACATCTCCCGCGCCCACGCGTACTCACGCATCGCCAAGCTCACCGAGGACGGCGTCCTCACGCGGTTCACTGCCATCATCGACCCCGCCAAGGCAGGCCTTCGATCCTCCGCCTACGTCACCCTCAAGGTGCGCCAGCACTCCTGGCGTGAATTGCGCGAGGCGTTGCGCGGCATCCCGGAGGTGCACCACATCGCGCTGGTCGGCGGTGACTTCGACGTCATCCTCCTCGTCCGCGCCGAGGACAACGTCGGGTTGCGGCGGGTGATCTTCGACCAACTGCAGTCGATGCCCGGCGTACTCGACACCCAGACCTTCCTCGTGTTCGAAGACCTCGACACCCGCTGAGTCCTGCCCCTGGCCGACGGTCGCACCCGGCGTCGGAACCGGGTACGGGCGGTCTTCAGGAAAAGCCGTTCGGCGAGTCGTATCTCGTCGGCGGGCCATCCGTCGAGTGTCACCCGGCCCGTGTCCTCGCGCTCCTCGCCCATCAACTTCTGTTGACAGAAGCTCTGACATCAACCTAGGTTGATGGCCATGGACCTCACCACGTCACCGTCTCCGGACAGGCCCGCAGATGCCTTCGCCGCCGTCGTGGCCATGCGACGGCTCGCAGCATCGCTCGAGCGCGCCGCAGTCGACGAGGCCCTCGCCCAGGGGTGGACCTGGGCCCAGATCGGCGCCGCACTCGACCTCTCCGCCCAGGCCGCGCATAAACGACTTGCGCCCGCTCGTCGCCGACTCTTCAACGACTGAACAGGATCATCATGGGCTTCAGAACGGCACTGTCCGACGTCTCATTCATGAACTCGCTCTTCACCGCCGCCGAACGTGTCGCCCACGACCTCGGCGACCCCGTGATGGGTGCGGAACATCTGGTCATCGCCGCATTGGATCGTGACGACCTCGACCGTGCCGCACTTGCGCCACTCCTGCTTGACGCCCCACGTTTCCGTGACGCCGTTGTCGCTGTCCACGCAGACGCACTGGGTTCCGTCGGCCTCGGCGGGGCAGGCCGGCCGATCGTCGGTACACCGCGGGGAGCACTCGGCAGCACAGCGACAGCGCGGGCGGTGTTCCAGGATGCGCGCAGGAGGGCCAGGGACAGGCGCGCACCACTGCGCGCGATCGATATCGTGGCGGCGGCAGCGCGACTCGAGCAGGGAACGACGGCTCGGGCGATTGCCCGCCTCGGGATCGAGCGCGCGGATGTCGAAGCCCTCGCGCTCTGAGGGTCCCTGCTGCCGGTCATCACGGTCGTGCGGGCGCTGTGACGGGTTGCTGGCGCGCCACGCGGTAGCGGAGGAAGACGACCTTCGAGGTGAAGGTGCGGGTTTCCAGAAGCTCGAGATCCACCTGCTGCTCCCCTCGAGCGAAGAAGGGGATGCCACCGCCGACGAGCACTGGGTAGACCCGGACCCGGTACTCATCGACCAGCCCCAACGAGGCCACCTCGGCGGCGAGGGTGGCCCCGCCGATAGCGATGTCACCCGTCCCCGGATCCGCCTTCAACCGCCCGATCTCCTCCGCCGGGCTGCCGGAGGCCAGGCGCGTGTTTCCCTGCACAGCTGACAGCGTGCGGGAGAACACCAGCTTCGGCAGCCTCTTCCAGATGTCGGCGAATTCGAGCTCCTGGTCGTCGACCGTCGGGTCCTGGTCGGCTGTCTCCCAATACACCATCGTCTCGTAGAGCTTCCGTCCGAGCAGGTGGACATCGACTCCCCGTACCTCATCAAGGGCGAACTGGAACACCTCCGCATCGGGAACCGACCAGCCGAAGCCGCCGTCCGGCCCGACGATGTAGCCGTCGAGGGAGACGCTCATCGAATAAACCACCTTGCCGGCCAACCGGTCCTCCTCGATAGAAGCGTCGGCGGTAGTCCCACAGGGGAGTACACGTTGCCCGCAGACTACTCGGGGAGGACCCACAGGACCAGATCAGCCGGCTTCGATCACTTCTTCCTTCTGCCTCCCGACGACTTCGCGCAGGCAGTGGCTCGTCACCGCCTCTGCGCCTGCACGGTCGGTGTCCGCGTCGTGACCGACGAATGAACCGCAGTTGAACGGATTGCGCAACGGCATTACGCTTCTATAGGCCCGAGAACGGGTTGGATGTCAAGGGTGTTCGGCGAACACGCGGGCATCCGGAACGCGAGGTATTGCCATGTCTGGCCAGATTCTCCACGTGACCCGCCGGGTCGGCGTCGCCGTGGGACGGATCGCGGTCTACGTCCTGATCTGGGCGGGGCTCGCGCTGCTCATCGCCGCCGTCGGCATCCGCTTCTACTGGGGCAAGATCTCAGTAGGTCAAATGCTCCTGAACCTCGTCTCCGTGGAGACCGACGGCGGGGGCGGAGTGATCGTCTGGATCGGCATCCTGGGGGTCGGCGTCGTTCCCCTGCTGATTACCGTCGGGATCGCCCTGTGGCAGCACTCCCGGCGCCGCAAGGGCCGCCGCGATCGCCGCGCCGTGCGTCCTCGTCGTTCGCCCTGGATCATGCGCACCGTATCCACCGCCCTGGTGGCCGCGGTGGTCGTCGGCGGCACCACGGCCTTCGCCACCACGGTGGGCATGAAGGATTACATCGATGCGGCGAACTCCGAGTACGACCTCGGCGACTACTACGTGGAGCCGACCGTCACCAGCGATCAGCACAAGCGCAACCTGGTGCTGATCTACCTCGAATCCGGCGAGGCCACCCTTGCCGACGATCAGCTCTTCGAGAAGAACGCATTCGCTCCCCTCGAGGAGGCCACGAAGGCCTCGGACGGCTGGCAGAGCGTAGCCGATTTGCAGCAGTACAAGGGCGGAGGCTGGACCATGGCCGGTCTCACCTCGACCCAGTGCGGCGTCCCGCTGAAGGGCGCAGGTTCCACCACGGGCAGTAGCGCCCTCAACAAGCCCGACGACGACGTCGACACCTACCTGGGAGGAACCACCTGCCTGGGTGATGTCCTGGACGAGCACGGATACAGGAACGTCTTCATGGGCGGTGCCAACGCCTCCTTCGCAGCGAAGGACACCTTCCTGGGCAGCCATGGGTACTCCGAGGTGAAGGGGCTCTCCGACTGGCGCGCCGCCGGCGAACCGGAGACGAACTTCCGCAGCGACTGGGGCTTGAGCGACGAGCGCCTCCTGGCTCGTGCCAAGGACAGGATCGACGAGCTGCACGCCGAGGCGGAAAAGACCGGTCAGCCGTTCAACCTCTCCATGCTGACGCTGGACACCCACGAGCCGGTGCACATCTTCGACTACTGCAACGTGGACACGCAGGACGAGGTCACCTCCGTGTTCTCCTGTTCCATGACCCTGGTAGCCGAGTTCGTGGAGTACATGGAGGCGAAGGGCTACCTCGACGACACCGCCGTGGTGATCATGGGCGACCATCTCAAGCACATGAGCGCGGGCGACGCCTTCCACGAGCAGCTGGACGACAACAACAACCGCACCATCTTCAATCGGATCTGGATTCCGGGCGGGGACAAGAACACCACGCTGCGCCCCCGCGTGGACCAGCTGAACATGTATCCCACCATCCTGGAAGCCGCCGGCCTGACCCTGAAGGACCATGAGGCGGGGTTGGGCGTGTCCGCTTTCGCCCAGCAGGTCCCGGATAGTTCAGCACAGGCGATGGAGCCCGAAACCTATGCGGAGCTGCTGAACTCGCTGTCCCCGGAGTTCTATGCGGAGGCCTGGGCCGGCGAGGACCCCGCCCGTTAGCGCTGTCCGCTCCCTGCCGACGCCCAAGCTCGGTACCCCGCACGGTCGCGGCCGCAGGAAGGTCCTCGCGGATCAGTACCCGAAGCGCGGCGCCCGCTTCTCACGGAAGGCTTCCAGGCCCTCGCGGTAGTCGTCGGAGGCCCCGAGCACGCCCTGCACGTCGTTCTCGCCACTGATGGCGTCCCACAGACCGAGGCGCTCGTCGCGGATCCGCCCGACAAGCTGCTTCGAGGCGACGAGGGATTGCAGCGGACCTCTTGCAGCGCGTGCGGCCTTCGCCCGGGTGAGAGCGAGCAGGTCCGCGGCGGGAACGGCGCGGCTGAACAGTCCGCTCGTCACGGCCTCCGCGCCCGTCATGAGATCGCCGGTATACATCAGGTCGAGGGCGCGATGCGGCCCCAATCGCTCCGTGAAGAGCCAATGCCCGCCCGAGTCGAGAACCAGACCGAGATTGGCGAACGGTGAGCCGATTTTCGCGTCCTCGGCGACATACACCACGTCCGTCGCAATGAGCAGACCGAGCCCGACGCCGAGGCAGGCGCCCTGCGCCGCGGCAAAGGTCGGGGCGGGAAAATCCGCCATCGTGCGGAGCAAGGGCGTCAGCGTGGAGTCGAGGAACGCGAAGGCGTCGTCGGCCCCTGGCTCGATGGCGCCGAGATTACGGCCGGCGCAGAAGGCGCGTCCCTCTCCGCGCAGGACCAGGGCGCGCACCGTTCCTTCGCGGACACCGGCAGCGGCTGCGCCGTACGCCGCAGCCAGATCATCCAGTGCCTGGGCGTCGACCGCGTTGAGCCTGTACGGAGCATCCAGCACGACGTCGGCGATGCCGTCCGCGATCGTCAAGCGGACCATACCTGTTTCGGATGTCGGCCCCGCCGGCGTGGTTCCTGCGTTCATGATGCTCCTAGGCGTCGTAGTCGACGGATACGGCGTCGCTGGTCGGATGGGCCTGGCACGTCAGGACGTAGCCCTTCGCGATCTCGTCGGGCTCGAGCGCATAGTTCTCGACCATCTCCACCGTCCCCTCGACCACCTTCGCACGGCAGGTGCCGCACACTCCGCCCGCGCAGGCGAAGGGGACATCGGGGCGCACCCTCAGTGCGGCGTTGAGGATGGATTCGCGCGCGTGGGTAGGGCTCTGCACTGATCCCTGCAGTCCGTCGAGGTTGAAGGAGATCGTGTAGTTGTCATCGGTTCCGATCGGTGCCACCGGCCGTCCCGTGCTTCCCTCGGGCCGGGCCGGCTCACCGGTGGTGAACAGCTCGAAACGGATCTTTTCCGTTGGCACCCCCCGCTCGGCGAGGGAGTCGCGGCACAGCTGCACCAGTTCGAAGGGCCCGCAGAGGAACCACTCGTCCACCCGCTCGACGTCCAGGACGGTACCGAGCAGTTTCTCCAGTTTCTCGGCGTCGATCCTGCCGGAGAGCAGCGGTGAGATGCGCTGTTCGCGGGAGAGGACATGGTGCAGCGCGAACCGCGAGGGGTAACGGTCCTTCAGGTCCGCCAGCTCCTCGAGGAACATGACGTCCATGGCGGCCCGGTTCGCGTAGACGAGGTCGAAGCGGACGTTCGGACCACTCGCGAGCATCGACCGGGCGATGGAGATCACCGGGGTGATGCCCGATCCCGCCGCGACTGCGACGAGCGAGACGGACTGCTGCCCCGGCGTCGTCCGCGGGGTGAACTGTCCGAGTGGGCTCATGACGTCGAGGACGTCCCCCGCCTTGAGCGACTCGTTCGCCCAGCTCGAGAAGACCCCGCCGAGGTCCCTCTTCACAGCGACGCGCAGCTCACCGGGCCGGGGATCGGCGCAGATGGAGTAGCTGCGGCGGATTTCCTTGGGCTCGCCGTCGACGTCGAGCGTGGCGCGCAGGGCGACGTACTGCCCGGGCAGGTAGTCGTACTTGTCCTGGAGCTCGGCCGGGACGTCGAGCGTGACCTCGACGGCGTCCTCCGTGAGCCGGCGGACGGCGCGGACGGAGAGGCTGTTGAAGGCGCTCCTCCGCTTGGTGGAGGGGGCGAGGACAACGGCCATCAATGCACCTTGAAGTAGTCGAAGGGTTCCCTGCAGTCGTTGCAGACGTACAGCGCCTTGCAGGATGTCGAACCGAAGCGGGTCATTTCGCGCGTGTTCAGCGAGGAGCACTGCGGGCACTTGACGCTGAGCCCGAGGCGAACGGGCCCGACTGCGGCCTTGCCCGTCGGAGGCGCGATGCCGTACTCCGCGAGCTTCGCCTTCCCGTCGTCGCTCATCCAGTCGGTGGTCCAGGCCGGTGCGAGCACCAGGCGTACTGCGACGTCGTCGTATCCTGCTCCCTTGAGAGCGGTGACGACGTCGTCACGGATGGCATCCATCGCCGGGCAGCCCGAGTAGGTGGGCGTGATGGTGACGAGGACCTGGCCTGTGTCGGAGACGTGGGCGTCGCGCAGGATACCGAGGTCCTCGATGGTGAGGACGGGGATCTCCGGATCGCATACGGTCGCTGCGAGGTCCCAGGCGGCCGCATCGGCAGGAGCGGCTGGCCGCAGGTCCGTCATGGTCACCATGACGCCCCCGGATATTCGCGCGCGAGGACCTGCAGCTCGGCGATGATGTAGCCGAGGTGCTCACTGTGGCGCCCCAGCCTCCCGCCGCCGACCGAACCGGGTACCTCGGGCGGCTCGAGTTCAGCTTCGACGAGGATCGCCCTGACCGCTGCGTCGAAGGGCTCGCGGAGGGTGCTCGGCCGCACCCCGGCATCGCCGAGTTCGTCGACGAGCGGGTAGTCGGTGAAGAGTTCCTCCACATACGGCCAGGTGAGCTTGAGCCCGGCGATCATCCGGCGGCGGGATTCGTCGGTGCCCTGGGCGAGGCGGAGGATCCACTGGATGCTGTGGTCCCGGTGGTAGTCGACCTCCTTGACGGCCTTGGCGGCGATCGCGGCCAAGGTCGGGTCGCTGGACCCCACCAGGCGGGAGTAGAGCTCCCACTGATACAGCGCGACGACGAACTGCCGGGCTATCGTGCGGGCGAAGTCCCCGTTGGGCTGCTCCACGAGGTGCACGGACCGGAACTCCGGTTCCCGCCGGAAATAGGCGAGGTCGTCCTCGGTCTTGTCCCAGGCGCGGCCCGCGTAGGTCAGGAAGGACCGCGCGTGCCCGATCTGGTCGAGCGCGATATTGGCGAGCGCCACGTCCTCCTCGAGTTCCGGTGCCCTGGATATCCACCAACCGAGCCGCTGCGCCAGGATCAGGGCGTCGTCACCGAGCCACAGGGCATACTGCGCGACGGCGTCCGAAGGCTTCGTGTCGAGGAGGGCGATGTCTTCGGGACGTAGCGCGTTGCCCGGGGTGATGCGGGTTGCGCTGGCGTTGGCCTCACTCACAGGTGCTTCACTCCCTCGCTCTTCGTGTAGTACGTCGCGTGGCGGTAGTCCTTGCCCTGGGGGGACTCGAAGAACTGGTCCTTGGCGTCGGGATCACTCGTGATGATCGACGTCGCCGGCACCACCCAGAGACTCACTCCCTCGTTGCGCCGTGTGTACAGGTCACGGGCATTGCGCAACGCCATCTGGGCGTCGGGTGCGTGCAGCGAACCGGCGTGGACGTGCGAGAGTCCGCGTGACGACCTCACGAAGACTTCCCACAGCGGCCAGGCCGCCCGCGGTTCCTGGGGGCCCGACGACGGTGCCTTCGCGCCGTCGTCGCCCGTGGTCGATCCGCCGGTCACCCTATGCCGCCTGCGCGTGCTTCAGGGCCTGCTTCTCGGCGTAGGCCGCTGCGGCCTCACGGACCCAGGCGCCCTCCTCGTGGGCCTCGCGGCGTCGCTCCATGCGCTGCGCGTTGCAGGGGCCGCGACCGGCGAGGACTTCCTTGAACTCGTTCCAGTCGAGGGGTCCGTGCTCCCAGCGGCCGGTCTCCTCGTTGAAGCGGACCTCCTTGTTCGGGAGCTCGAGCCCGAGGGCCCTCACCTGCTCGACCATCATTCCCACGAAGCGTGAGCGGAGCTCGTCGTTGGAGAACCGCTTGATGTTCCACAGCATCGACTGCTGGGAGTTGGGTGAGTCCTCGTCCGGGGGGCCGAACATCATGAGGGACGGCGCGTACCAGCGGTTGACGGCGTCCTGCGCCATGGCGCGCTGCTCGGGCGTGCCGTTGGCCAGTTCGAGCAGGATCTCGAAGCCCTGGCGCTGGTGGAAGGACTCCTCCTTGCAGATGCGGACCATCGCGCGCCCGTAGGGGCCGTAGGAGGCACGGCAGAGAGGAACCTGGTTGCAGATGGCAGCTCCGTCGACGAGCCAGCCGATGGCACCGATGTCGGCCCAGGTCAGGACGGGATAGTTGAAGATGCTCGAGTACCGGGCCTTGCCTGCGATGAGGTCCTCGGTCATCTTGTCCCGTGGCGTACCGAGGGTCTCCGCTGCGGAGTAGAGGTACAGACCGTGCCCCGCCTCGTCCTGCACCTTGGCCATCAGGACGGCCTTGCGCTTCAGGGACGGCGCACGGGTGATCCAGTTGGCCTCGGGCTGCATGCCGATGATCTCGGAGTGCGCGTGCTGGGAGATCTGGCGCGTCAGGGACTTGCGGTAGTCCGCCGGCATCCAGTCACGAGGTTCGATGCGGGAGTCCTGCGCGATGAGCTCGTTGAACTGCTGCTCTCCGGCGTCGTCGTGGTTCGCGCGGCTTCCCGCGTCAATCGCTGTAGTCGTCATCGTGCTACCTCGCTCGTCTGGACACCCGGCTTAATTACCGACCGTTCGTTCAGTATAGGGAGCGTGTGGAGTGGCAGTCAACGCTCGACGTGTTCCCGGGTCGTGCTCGGCGGCGCCGGCGGCAACCCGACCGAACGGTCGTGCGAAAATGACTTCATGACTGCCACCGGAGCCCTGCCGACCCCCACCGCCCGCCGAGGACGGCCGGGGTACGACCAGCAGTCGGTCCTCGCAGTCGCAGTCACCGCATTCAACCGGTACGGGTACGAAGCCACGTCCATGGGGATGCTGGCCGAGGAACTGGGCATCAGCAAGTCGGCCATCTACCACCATGTCCCCTCCAAGGGCGACCTCCTGCGACTCGCGCTGGACCACGCACTCGGGGGCCTCGAAGCCATCCTCGAGGACAGCCGGGCCGGTAGCGGCGCCGCCGACGCCCGCCTGGAGTTCGTCCTCCGCGGCACCATCGCCGTCCTCACCGAGCGGCTGCCCTTCGTCACCCTGCTGCTGCGGCTGCGCGGCAACACGGAGGTGGAACGTGAGGCCCTGCAACGACGGCGGACCTTCGACCGCCAGATCGCGGCGCTCGTCGACGCCGCCCGCCACGAAGGCTCCATCCGTGATGACATCGATCCCAGGACCACCACGCGGCTCATCTTCGGGACCATCAACTCGATCGTCGAGTGGTACCGGCCGGGGGGCCCGCTCACCGCGGACAAACTGGCTGATGACGTCATCCTGATGGTGTTCGACGGCCTGCACCTCCGCTAGCCTTTCCTGCGTCAGCCTCCGCCGCCTTCTTGGCCGCTTCTGCCCACTGAGTCCGTTGCCCGAGTGGGCATCCGTGATGATGCCCACTGACAATGCCGACTCACTGGGCACGACAGCGGGCAACTTGTCCACATATGTCGACCATCCGACGTGCGGAGCAGGTCAACCGCAAGTGTTACTGCATGGACCCGATCAGTACCCTGAGGGCATTCGGCGGTGTGGCGCGTAGCAACGCTCTGATCCGCGCGGGCGTCAGCCCTGATCAGCTCAAGCAAGCGCTGGACCAGCAGGAGGTGAGTCGTCCGATGCGTGGCGTTTATCGCCTGACCGAGTACGACAGCGACCTGTACGCGGCGACATGCGCACATGCTGAAATTGCGTGCATCAGCGCGGCGCGACGTCTTGGTCTGTGGGTCTTCCGCAACCCTTCGCTGATCCACGCGAGCGTCAATCACGGTCGAGGCCTGGACGCCAGGTTCCGTGTACACCGCTCGGAAGAACCCCTTACGCCGCTGCTGATCTGCCTTCAATCCGCACGCTGCCTCCCCGAACTCGACGCACTGTGCATCGTAGAGTCCGCAGTCGTCCTCAAGCATGTTGCTCTCGACCCGTTGCGGAGAGCGGTGGAAGGACAAAGGGACGCCCGCCTCCGGACGATGGTCGGTCTCGTCGATCCGCATTCGCAATCCATCATCGAGACCATCGCCAGGTATCACTTACGAACGGCTGGCTTCAGCACACAGTCGCAGGTCCACGTGCCGGGCGTAGGCCGTCTTGACCTGTCGTCGACGGCATACTCGGTATCGAAGCGGACGGGCGGAAGTACCACAGTGACCGGCGCGAGTTCGAGGAGGACCGCCGACGCTGGAACCTGCTCACGATGCGCGGCATCCCCGTCCTCCGCGTAACCCATGCTCTGCTCACCAGGGAACCGGAGCAATTCCTGGCGCTCGTCCGGGCAGCAGTAGCTTCGCATCAACCCACCAAGGGGCAGACGTAACTTCCAATCGGCTCCCGCTACTTCTGCACGAGGGTCAGGACGTCGTAGGTCGCGACGATCTCGTCATCCTGGTTGTGCAGGACGGCGTCCCATGCCACCTCGCCGTACTCGTCCGTCTCCCGCGGCGTGATGCGCTTGGCCGTCAGCGTGACGCGGATGGAATCACCTGCCGCGACCGGCGTGATGAAGCGGAGATTCTCGAGTCCGTAGTTTGCGAGCACCGGCCCCGGCTCGGGATCCACGAAAAGACCGGCGCCCCACGAGAGCAGCAGGTAGCCGTGCGCCACGATGCCCGGGAAGAACGGGTTGGCTGCGGCAGCGTCCTCGTTGGTGTGCGCGTAGAACGTGTCGCCGGTCGTCTCGGCGAACGCGCTGATGTCCTCCAGCGTCACCTGGCGCAACTCGGACCGTACGCTGTCGCCGATGAGCAGCGCCGAGAGGTCCTTACGGAAGGGGTGGATGTCGCCGAACCGGCGGTCCGCACCCGTGTGCCACTCCCCCGTGATGCTCGTGAGCATGTTCGGGGAGCCCTGCACGGCTGTGCGCTGCATGTGGTGCAGGACCGAGCGCATGCCGCCCAGTTCCTCGCCACCGCCGGCACGCCCGGGTCCTCCGTGCACGAGGTGCGGGACGGGCGATCCGTGTCCGGTCGACGACCTCGCGTCCTCCCGGTTGAGGATGAGCACGCGCCCGTGGTGCGCGGCGATGCCGAGGACCAGTTCCTGCGCCACTACCGGGTCATTGGTGCAGACCGTGGCCACCAGGGAACCGGAGCCGAGGGCTGCGAGGCGGATGGCGTGCTGGATGTCGTCGTACCCGATGACGGAGGCCACCGGCCCGAAGGCCTCGACCGAGTGCAGGGCGCCGGCCTCGACGTCCTTCCAGGTCAGCAGCACGGGCTCCATGAACGCCCCGTCCGGCGCCTTGCCGGAGGTGTTGTCGGCGAGGACGACGTCGGGCGCATCAAGTGATCCGAAGGCGAGGGAGGCGCCACCGGCGAGGAGTTCGCGCACCGCCCCCTGGACTCCTTCGAGCTGCGCGAGCGAAGCGAGAGCGCCCATCGTCACACTCTCGGCGCGGGGGTCCCCGAGCGTGACGCGCTCGCGGATCCGGTCACCGGCGGCGCGGACGACGTCGTCGACCAGCGCGCTCGGCACGATGGAGCGGCGGATGCTCGTGCACTTCTGGCCCGCCTTCACCGTGATCTCCGTGACCAGGGACTTCACGAAGGCGTCGAATTCGGGGGTGCCGGGGACCGCATCGGGACCGAGGATCGCGGCATTCAGCGAATCCGTCTCGCACGTGAAGCGCACGCCGCCCCGGGAGATGGACGGGTGCGACTTCAGGTGGTTCGCTGTCGACGCCGAGCCCGTGAAGGACAGGAGGTCCCGGTAGTCCAGATGGTCGAGGATGTCGCGGGCCGGGCCGGAGATGAGTTGCAGCGACCCGGCGGGCAGGATAGCGGAGCCGATGATCAGCTTCACCACGGCGGCCGTCAGGAAACCGGTGGGTGTTGCCGGCTTGACGATCGTGGGGACGCCTGCGAGGAACGCGGGCGCAAGCTTCTCGAGCATTCCCCATACGGGGAAGTTGAAGGCGTTGATCTGCACGGCGACGCCGGGGATGCGCGTATGGATGTGGGTGCCGAGGAAGGAGCCGTCCTTGGAGAGCACCTCGGGCGGACCGTCGACGATCACGTGCGAGTTCGGCAGCTCGCGCCGCCCCTTCGAGCCGAAGGTGAAGAGAACGCCGATGCCGCCGTCGATGTCCACCATCGAGTCGATCTTCGTGGCGCCGGTCTTCGCCGACAGTTCGTAGAGCGGTTCGCGGTGCGCCGTGAGGTACTGCGCGAGCTCCTTGAGCTTCAGGGCGCGTTCGTGGAAGGTGAAGCGGCCCAGCTCCGCCTGCCCCGTGACCCGTGCGAAGCCGATGGCGGAGGCGGTGTCGATGCCCGCCGTGCTGACGATGGCGAGTTCCTCGCCGGTGCTGGCGTCGCGGACCACCGTGCCGTCACCGTCCGCTGCTGTCCGGTCGGGGGTCCACCAGGCCTCCTCGATGAAGCTGGGGACGACGTCGATCTGTACTCGTTCCGGGGCGGTTGTCATGTCCGCTCGCCTTTCACTGGTTCTGCCGGGGATGCGTGTGGAGCGCTGGAGGGGACGGGCGACGGCGGTGCGTCCTCCCAGTCGAAGAAGCCGCGGCCGCTCTTGCGTCCGAGATGGCCCTGCGCCACCTTCTCGCGCAGGATGGCGGGCGGCGCGAAACGCGGACCGAGCGTCGATGCGAGGTACTCGGCGATCCCGAGCCGCACGTCGAGCCCCACCAGGTCCGTGGTGCGCAGCGGCCCGACGGGGTGCCTGTAACCGAGGACCATCGCGGCGTCGATGTCCTCCGCCGTCGCCACTCCTTCCTCGAGCATCCGCATGGCCTCGAGCGCGATGGCCACGCCGAGCCGGGAACTTGCGAAGCCGGGGGTGTCCCGCACGACGACGGGCGTCTTGCCGAGCACCGCCACCCATGTGCGCGTGGCTGCTTCGAGGTCGGGGGACGTCTGCGCTCCGAGGACCACCTCGATCAGGGTGGATGCCGGGACCGGGTTGAAGAAGTGGAGTCCGCAGAACCGCTCGGGCCGCTGGAGGGCGTCGGCGAGCGCGTCGACGGAGAGGGACGAGGTGTTCGTCGCCAGCCAGGCGTCGGCAGCCAGCACGTCCTCCACCGCCCGCAGCGCCTGCCTCTTCAGGGCGAGGTCCTCCGGCACCGCCTCGATGACGAGCGCGCAGGGGGCGAAGGCTGCGTAATCGGTCGACACGGAGACGCGCGCGGCCAGGGCGGCGATGTCCTCCGCCGTCGTGCCTCGCTCCACGCTGCGGGCCAGGGCCTGCGTCACGCGGACCATCCCGGCATCCGCGGCGGTTTCATCACGTTCGACGACGACGACGTCGGATCCGGCGAGGCAGAAGGCGTGGGCGATGCCGGCTCCCATGCGGCCGCCGCCGAGCACGCCGACCCGGGTAGGAACGCTGCTCATGACTCCTTCTTCCTGTCCAGGAACCGCTGCATGCGGTCGAACTTCGCCTCGGACTCGAACAGGATGGCCTGGGCCAGCTGGTCGATCATGGGGTGCGCCTCCCGGGGTGCGTGGAACACGCTCTTGGTGATGCGGACGGCCAGCGGGTCCTGCCTCCCGATGCGGTCGGCGAGGGCGTGTGCCGCCTGGAGGAGGTCCTCCGGTGCGTGGATCGCGGTGATCAGCTTCGCCTCGAGGGCTTCCTCCGCGTTCAGGATGCGTCCGGCGAGGAGGATCTCCTTCGCGAGCGGCTCTCCCACCAGTTCCTTCAACCGCCAGGTGGCTCCGGCCGCGGGCATGATGCCGAGGCCCGTCTCGGGGTTGCCGATCGTCAGGCGCGGCGTGCCGATGCGGAAGTCCGCCGCGAAGGCGAGCTCCGCGCCGCCGCCGAGGGCGTACCCGTCGAGCGCCGCGATGACGGGCATGGGAAGGGCCGCTATGCGCGCGAAGAGCGTCGAGTTGATGCCCGCGAGGGCGTCGTCGCGCCGGCGCTGACGCAACTCGGCGATGTCGGCTCCCGAGGCGAAGACGCCGCCGGATCCGATGAGGATCAGCGTCTGCGGTTTCTCCTCGAGATCGCCGCACACGAGATGCAGCTCCTCGACCATCCGGCGGTCGATCGCATTGCGCACCTCCGGCCTGTGCAGTTCGACGACGACTCGGTCCTCACCACCCGTGATGTTCAGGGCGCCGGGCATCAGACGGCCTCGACCAGCATGGCCGTACCCTGGCCCACGCCGACGCACATCGTTGCGAGTCCGATCCGACGGGATGATCCGGAGAGCTCCCGCTCGAGCCGACCCAGCAGGGTGACGGCGATGCGGGATCCGGAGGAGCCGAGCGGGTGTCCGAAGGCGATCGCGCCACCGTCGCGGTTCACGATCTCCTCGTCGAGTCCCAGCCGCCGGATGCACGCGAGGGACTGCGTGGCGAAGGCCTCATTGAGCTCGACCGCTCCGAGGTCGGCGATGGAGAGGCCCGTCCGCCCGAGGACCTTCTGTGTGGCGGGAACCGGGCCGCTGCCCATGATCTCGGGAGGCACTCCAGCGGAGGCACCGTCGAGGATCCGGGCCCGCGGGGTCAGGCCGTAACGCCTGATCGCCGCCTCCGACGCCACGATCACCGCGGAGGCGCCGTCGTTGAGCGAGCTCGAGTTGCCCGCGGTGACGATCCCGTCCGTCCGGACGACGGAACGGAGCTTCCCGAGCACATCGAGGGTGGTGTCGGCACGCGGTCCCTCGTCCGTGTCCACGGAGAAGGACGTCCGCCCCTTGTTCACCTGGACGGGCACGATCTCGTCGTCGAACCGTCCCGCCTCCATGGCTGCCACCGCGCGCTGGTGCGAGCGGAGCGCGAAGGCATCGGCGTCGTCGCGCGTGATGCCGTCGAGGGCTGCGAGTTCCTCCGCCGTCTCGGGCATCGAGTAGGTGGTCTTGTCGCGGGCGGCGAGCAGGGGGTTGGTGAAGCGCCAGCCGATGGAGGTGTCGAATACCGCACCCGGCTTCGCGAAGGCCTTGTCCGGCTTCTCCATGACCCAGGGCGCACGGCTCATGGATTCGACACCACCGGCGATGACGATGTCCGCGGCTCCCGCCTTGACCATGTGGGACGCCATGATGATGGCGGAGAGTCCGGACGCGCAGAGGCGGTTGACCGTGATGCCGGGGACGGTATCGGGGAAGCCGGCGAGCAGGGCAGCGAGCCGCGCGACGTTCCGGTTCTCCTCACCTGCACCGTTCGCATTGCCCAGGATCACCTCGTCGACGGTGGCCGGGTCCACGCCTGCACGCTGCACGACGGCGGAGAGCACGAGGGCCGCCAGATCGTCGGGGCGGACGCTGGAGAGCGCTCCACCGTAGCGGCCGACAGGGGTGCGGACGCCTCCCACCAGGAAAGCCTCGGACATCGTCGTCTCCCTTGTCGTCGTGGACCTGCGTCGTCGTGGACCTGGCGGCGAATTACTGAACGTTCGTTCTGTAAAGGCCTTCTCCACAATTGCACGCCCGTCCGGCACGGTCAACCGGAGGCCGCCGCGAGGACACAGTCGGGGTGGGCCGGTCGGTCGGGCCCGGACCCGCAGTGGCAAGATGGAAGCCATGACCGTTGACGCTCCCGCACTCGTTACCCCCGTTCCGCCCCCGGCCAGGAAGGTGCCCTTCGAGCGCACCCACCACGGCGACACCTTCGTTGACCACTACGAGTGGATGCGTGACAAGGAGAGCCCCGAGCTGATCGAGTACCTCCAGCGCGAGAACGCGTACACGGAGAGCGTCACGCAGCACCAGGAACCGCTGCGCGACGCGATCTTCACGGAGATCAAGGACCGCACGCAGGAAACCGACCTGTCCGTGCCCGCCCGCAAGAGGGGCTGGTGGTACTACTCCCGCACCGAAGAGGGAAAGCAATACGGCATCCAATGCCGTGTGGCAGCACATGACACGGGCGACCTCGGCCGTGACTGGACGCCGCCCGACGTCGTTCCCGGGCAGCCCGTCACCGGCGAACAGATTCTGCTCGACGGCAACGACCTCGCCGAGGGCAAGCCCTTCTTCTCCCTGGGCGGCATGTCCGTCACCGAGGACGGAACGCTGCTGGCGTACTGCGAGGACAACGCCGGTGACGAGCGCTTCACACTGCGCATCAAGGACCTCCGGACAGATGAGCTCCTGCCGGACGAGGTCCCCAACATCTTCTACGGCCTGTCCTTCTCCCCCGACGGCTCGCGTGTGTACTACACCGTGGTGGACGACTCGTGGCGTCCCTACCAGGTGCGCGCACATACGCTCGGCACCCCCGTCGCCGACGACGTCGTCGTGTACCAGGAGGACGACGTCGCCATGTGGACGGGTTTCGAGGTGTCGGCGGACCGCACCCAGCTGCTCATCAGCATCGGCTGCTCCGAGTACAGCGAGTACCGCGTCCTCGACCTCGCGCGCCCGGCGGACGGCCTCACCACGCTGATCTCCCGCGACGAGCGCATCCTGTACGACGCCGAACCCGTCACCATCGACGACGCACGGTACTACCTGCTCACCCATGACCGGAACGCGAAGAATTCCATGGTCAGCCTCGTGGCAGCGGACCAGTTCACCAGGCCGTTGGCCGAGCAGGACTGGACCACGGTCATCCCGCACGACGACGCCGTCCGCGTGAACGGCGTCACGGTCACGCAGACGCACCTGGTGCTCTCGGTGCGCAAGGACACGATCGAGCGCGTACAGGTCCTGCCCCTGGCCGGTCTCGGGACGCCCGAGCAGGGCCTTCCGGCCGAGCCCGACTTCGACGAGGAACTCTTCACGAGCAACCTCGCGAATGCCGAGTTCGACTCCCCGATCATCCGGTTGGTCTACGCCTCCTACCTCACGCCCCCGCGCGTGTACGACTACGTGCTGGAGGACGGGACGCTGGAGTTGCGCAAGGAGACAGAGGTGCGTGGCGGCTACGATCCCGCCCAGTACGTCGCCGAGCGCCAGTGGGCCCCCGCAGCCGACGGGACGCTGATCCCGCTCTCGGTGGTCCGCCGCGCCGAGCTCGCGCAGGACGGGACCAACCCCGCCGTCATCTACGCCTACGGCAGCTACGAAACCAGCATGGATCCCTCGTTCTCCATCGCCCGGCTCTCCCTCCTGGACCGCGGCATAATCTACGTCACCGCCCATATCCGCGGCGGTGGTGAGATGGGTCGCAGCTGGTACGAGCAGGGCAAGAAGCTCACCAAGAAGAACACCTTCACGGACTTCGTCGACGCGACGACCCACCTCAGCACGTCGGGCTGGGCAGACCCGAACCGGGTCGCCGCGATCGGCGGCTCGGCGGGCGGGCTGCTCATGGGCGCCGTCGCGAACCTGGCGCCGGAGAAGTACCAGGCGATCGTGGCGCAGGTACCGTTCGTCGACGCGCTGACGACCATCCTGGACCCGGAGCTGCCGCTCTCGGCGCTCGAGTGGGAGGAGTGGGGCAACCCCATCACGGACCAGGAGGTGTACCGGTACATGAAGGAGTACACGCCCTACGAGAACGTCCGTCCTGTGGCCTACCCGCGCATCGCGGCCGTCACCAGCTTCAACGACACCCGGGTGCTCTACGTCGAGCCTGCCAAGTGGGTGGCGCAGCTACGCGAGACGACCACGGGGTCGGAGCCGATCGTGCTCAAGACCGAGATGGACGGCGGCCACGGCGGGGCCAGCGGACGCTACTCGCGTTGGCGCGACGTCGCCTGGGACTACGCGTTCGCCGCTGATGCCGTCGGCGCCACCGAGGTACTCTCGCGTTCCACCAGCCTGGTCGAGTAGATGACGGGCTCCGGGTGCGAGCCCGGAGCCTCGATCTCCTCCAGGAGCATCGAGCCCGCCTTCACCGCCATCTCGACCATGGGTTGCGTGATGGTGGTGAGCGGGGTGGACGCTGTCTCTGCGACGGCGTGATTGTCATAGCCCATGAGCGCTATGTCTCCGGGCACTGTCTTGCCCGCTGCCTGGATGGCCTCCATGACGCCGAGTGCCATGAGGTCCGAGGCCGCGAAGATCCCGTCGATGTCGGGATGCTCGGCAAGCAGCAGACGCGCCGCAGCAGCAGCGCCGTCGGTCGTGAAGTCGGCGTGGACCACGGGACCCTCGGGGAGGCCGGCCTCGGCGAGACCGGCCTTCCACCCACGGAGGCGGTCCACGGCCGCAGTCATGTCCGCGGGCCCTGCGACCGTCGCGAGGCGTCGCCGACCGATGCCTGAGAGGTGCTGCGCGGCAAGTTTCCCGCCCCCCACGTTGTCGGTGTCCACATAGGTCACGTCGAAGGTCATGTCCCAGGGGCGCCCGATGAAGATGGTCGGGAGACCGGTCTCGGCGAGGGACCTCGCCCAGGAATCGGCCTCGTGGTGCGAGACCACGATCGCCCCGTCCACGTGCCCGCCGCGGAGGTAGCGCAGGGTGCGGGCCGAATCGTCGTCGGTCCTCGACATCAGCAGCACCAACTGCACGTCGGTCTCCCGGAGAGCCTCCGTGATGCCGGTGATGACGACGGCGAAGAAGGGATCCATCATGACACGGACGTCAGGCTCGGGAATGACGAGGGCGATCGAGGACGTCCGGCGCGTCACCAGGCTGCGGGCCGCCCTGTTCGGGATGTACCCGAGCGCGACGACCGCCCGGTCCACCGCAGCCTGGGCCGCGGGACTGACACGGTCCCCTCCGTTGATGGCGCGCGAAGCGGTGGAACGCGACACCCCGGCCGCAAGGGCCAGATCCTCGAGCGTAGGGCTCGGGCGACCTGCCGCATGGCGCAGCGACCGGGGCGGGGACGTGTTCATCACCTCGACAATACGACACCCGCCTTACCGGCGTCCTGCGACGGGACGCCGGCCGTCACGGTGTTCGTGGCCGCCAGGCGCGAATACCAGAGGGCACTTGCCTTCGGCACGCGCTCCTGCGTCTCGTAGTCGACGCGCACCAGGCCGAAGCGCTGGTGGTAGCCCCACGCCCATTCGAAGTTGTCCATCAGGGACCACGCGAGGTACCCACGCAGGTCCACGCCGTCGTCGATCGCATCCTTCATCGCGCGGACGTGGACGTCGAAGAAGCCGAGCCGGTCCTGATCGTCCACGAAACCGGACTCGTCCGCTGAGTCGTTGTAGGCGGCACCGTTCTCCGTGACGTAGAGGGGAATCCCGGCGGGCCCGGTGTACTCGTTCTGGAGTCGGTTGAGCAGACGGCGGAGTCCCTCGGGCTGCACCTCCCAGTCCATCGCCGTGACAGGCAGGCCTCGGGGAACCGAGCGGACACCGTGCGCGGCGACGTAGGGCGAGGAGACCGGCCGCTCGAGCGGGGCGTGGCCTTCCTGCGGTGCGGCCTCGTCCGACGGCGTCCTGGTCACTGCTTCACCGTGGTAGTAGTTGACGCCCAGCACGTCGATCGGCGCGCCGATGATGTCGAGGTCACCCTCACGGATATGGTCCCTCATCCCCAGGTGCTCGACGTCCCGGAGGACATCCTCCGGGTAGGCGCCGCGGAGGACGGGATCGAGGAAGATGCGGTTGAACTGTCCGTCGATCCGACGAGCGGCGTCCCTGTCGGCCTCGCTGTCCGGGTCCAGCGGATCGGGCACCGTGAGGTTGAGGGTGATGCCGAGCGTGGCCTCCGCGTCGCGGCGGCGCAGCTCCTGCGTTGCGAGACCGTGCCCGAGGAGGAGGTGGTGCGCGGCAGCGAGCGCCGCCGTCGGCTCCTGCCGCCCCGGCGCATGCACTCCAGCGGCGTAGCCGAGGAACGCGGCGCACCAAGGCTCGTTGAGCGTGGTCCAGATGCGGACCCGGTCACCGAGGGCCTCGTGCATCACCGCGGCGTACTCGGCGAAGCGGTAGGCGGTGTCGCGGTTGGTCCAGCCACCCTCGTCCTCGAGGGCCTGCGGAAGGTCCCAGTGGTACAGGGTCAGCCAGGGCTTGATGCCGGCCTCGAGGAGCTGGTCCACGAGGGTCGAGTAGAAGCGGATGCCCTCGATGTTCGGCGTCACGCCGTCGGGCATGCAGCGGGACCACGAGGTCGAGAAGCGGTACGCCTGCAGGTTGAGGCTCTTCATCATCGCCACGTCCTCGCCGGACCGGTGGTAATGGTCGCACGCCACGTCGCCGTTGTGTCCGTCGGCCACCGCTCCCGAAATCCGCGAGAACGTATCCCAGATCGATGGTCCCCTGCCGCCCTCCTGGGCGGCTCCCTCGATCTGGTAGGCGGCTGTCGCCGCACCCCAGAGGAAGCCCTCGGGGAAGGTGATGTCGGTGCTGCTCATCCTTTGACTGCTCCTTGCATGATTCCTGATACGAGTTGGCGTCCCGCGACTGCGAAGAGGATCAGCAGCGGGATGGTGGACAGCACGGCTCCGGCGAGCACGATCGAGTAGTCGACGAAGTGCGCCGCCTGAAGGAGCTGAAGCGCCACCGGGAGGGTTGGGTTCGAGGGATCCAGCACGATGAACGGCCAGAAGAAGTTGGTCCATGTTGCCACGAAAGTGAACAGAGCGAGCATAGCCGCGGCCGGTCGGGCAGCCGGCAGGCCTACGTACCAGAAGGCCTGGATCATCGAGGCGCCGTCGATGCGGACCGCCTCGATGAGCTCGTCCGGCAGGGCGTCCCGCAGATACTGCGTCATCCAGAACACCCCGAAGGCGGTGACCACGCCCGGGATGATGACCGCCCAGAGCGAACCGGTCCAGCCGAGCTTCGCCATGACGATGAAGAGGGGCACCACTCCCAGTTGGGTGGGAACCGCCATCGTTGCAATCACGAAGACGAGCAGGCCCTTGCTGCCGCGGAAGCGGAGCTTGGCGAAGGCGAATCCGGCGAGGGTCGAGAAGAGCACCACGGACGCCGCCGTGACGGTGGAGACGATGATGCTGTTACCGAGGGCTTTCCAGAACGGGATGCTGTCCAGCACGGTGGACGCGTTGGCGAGGAAGTTGCCGCCCGGGATCAGCGGGACACCCTTGCTGATGACCGAACTGTCGTGGCTGCCGACCAGGAAGGACCACCAGAGCGGGAACACCGAGCCGAGGAGAACCGCTCCGAGGAATCCGTAGGTCAGGAAGCCTGGCCGACGCTGGGTGCCGCCGGGGGCGCCACGGCGCCTGGTGCCGAGACCCCGTTGGGCTGCACGGGCAGCGCCCTTGCCGGCGGTCTGCTCGATCATGGGGATGGAGCTCATCGTCGGCCTCCCTGCGTTGCGATGCGGCGGGTAATGAGGAAGTTTGCCATCGCGATGAGCACGATGATCAGGAACAGGAGCCAAGCTACCGCCGAGGCCCTGCCGAAGTTGCGCTGGCCCCAGCCGAGTTCCCAGATGTACATCGTGAGGGTCTGCCATTGCCGGTCCGCACCGCCGAGGCCGGCCTGGTCGAACACCCGGGCCTCGTCGAAGATCTGCAGGCCGCCGATGGTGGCGGTGATGACCACGAAGATGATGGTGGGGCGCAGCATCGGCACGGTGACCGAGAAGAACTGCCGGAGGCGTCCTGCGCCGTCGATCGTCGCGGCCTCGTAGACGTCCCTCGGGATCGCCTGCATCGCGGCAAGGAAGATCAGCGCGTTGTAGCCGGTCCAGCGGAAGTTGACCATTGTTGCGATGGCCGCGTGACTCGCGAGCGAGTCCGAGTGCCAGCGGACCGGGTCCAGCCCTATCCCCGTCAACATCTCGTTGAACAGGCCTGCCTGGTCAGCGAAGAGATTGTTGAAGATCAGCCCAACGGCCACGGGGGCCACCACGAAGGGAACGAGGACGCCCATCCGCCAGAACGTCCTGGCCCGGAGGTTGGCATCGAGTACCGCCGCTATCGCGATGGCAAGGACGACCTGCGGGACGGACGAGAGGAGGAAGATGCTGAACGTATTGCCTACGGCGTTCCAGAAGAACGGCTGTGCGAGCACGAACTCGTAGTTCTCCAGCCCCGTGAATGCTCCCTTGCCTCCGATGAGGTTCCAGGAGTGCAACGAGACCCACGCCGTGTAGGCCAGGGGAAACAGCCCCGTGACGGCGAAGAGGAGGAAGAACGGCGAGATGTAGAGATACGGGGACAGCTTGACGTCCCACTTCGGTACCTTGTGGGAGAAGGCCAGCCGCTTCACGCTCTTGTCGCGCGAAGTCTGCTGCTTCGTGGTGGGTGGTGGGGGTTGGACCCGGTCCGTGACGGCCATCGGCTACAGAGCGCCTACAGCGGTGACGAACTTCTCCCAGGAGGAAGCGGGGTCATCGGTCTTGTCGACATCGACACGGGTCAGTGCCTGCTGCATCGCATCGTTGATGGCAAAGTACTTGGGGCCCTTGAACGGCGTGACCTCGACGGCGGTAGCACGGTTGGCGAGGATCTCGCCGGTCGGTGCATCGTTGAAGAAGGCGTTGGTCTGGCTTGTGAGCTCTTCGCTCTCGAGCGCTTCGACCTGGCTCGGGAAGGTCCCCTTGGACTCGAAGGCCTTGATCTGCTGCTCAGGGGCGGTCAGCCACTCTGCAAGCTTCTTGGCCTCGGCCTGGTTCGCACCCTGGGTAGGAACGGTCAGGTAGGACCCGCCCCAGTTACCGCCGCCGCCGGGGAAGACATCAGCGATGTCCCAACCCTCGACGCCTTCGGCGTTGCCCTCGATGACACCGAGCATCCAGCCCGGGCACAGCTTGGTGGCGAAGGCGTCCGACTGGAAGCTTGCCACCCAATCGTCTTCCCACTGCGTGAGGTGCGCGGAAAGACCGTCGGTCACGGATGCCTGCAGGATCTGCTCGTAGATGTCCTTGACGTCGGCATTCTCGGTGGCGATGACGTTGCCGTCATTGTCCTCGTAGGCATTCTGGACCTGGTTGATCATGCCCTGGTAGGTAGCTCCGGCGGAGTCGAACCAGGCGACGCCGTCGCTCGCCGCGACGAACTCCTTGCCTGCGTCGAAGTAGTCCTGCCAGGACCCGTCGAGCATCGCGGCGACGGACTCGCGGTCGCTGGGCAGTCCGGCCTTCTCGAAGAGGTCGGCGCGGTAGCAGACGCCCTGGGGTCCGGCGTCGGTGCCGTAGCCGATGAGTTGGCCGTCCTCGGTCGTGGCGGCGGCGGTCTTCCAGTCCAGCCACCGGCCCTCGACGGCGGGGTCGCTCAGGTCAGCGAACTGGTCGGGGAATTCCAGCAGTTCCGGGAGCCAGTCGACCTCGATGGCCTCGATATCGGACAGACCGGATCCGGCTGCGAGGCGGGTCGTGAGGTTGTCGCGGGCCTCGTTGGAGGTAGCGGCCTTCTTGTGCTCGATGGTGACGTTCGGGTTGAGCTCCTCGTACTCCGTGAAGAGCTCCTCGTAGCCGAACTCGTTAAAGGTTCCGACGGAGACGGTGACGTCATCGGTGCCGGTTTCGCCTTCGACGCCGGCATTCTCGGTACCGGACCCCGACCCGCAGGCCGTCATGGTCAGGGCCAGAAGGGCGGCGGCGGCGGATAGTGCTGTGAATCGTGCTTTGACGCGCACGGTTGACTCCTTTGTCAGCTCGATCCCGCTGCCGGTTGCAGCGGGATCTGGGTGGGACTTCCTGGCGGCACTCTGTCCGGGCGGTACGTCGGCGGAAAGCGCTGGTTGGTGCGGGTTCGTTCCAGGACGGGGGTAGCGGCGGTGCGTTGCGGGAGCACCTGCGAAGCACCGCCGGTGCGGGTAGCGGTGGCAGTGGGAGGAACCGCCCACTGGCGGATCAATTCCGGTGGGAGCGCTCTCACGCTGTTCATTCATCCTGACTGTGACGCACACCACTGTCAAGTGGGAGCGCTTCCATAGGACCTCGGGATGCAGTCGGGACAGGTATCACCGCAGGTCAGGAGGCGCCCAGCCACAACCCTGTGACCCGATCGTTACGCACCGGCTCGTCACGCTGCCTGGCAACGCGACGTTAGAGTGGCGATTTAGCCGATCACCGAACCAGGAGCTGTACCCGATGACGCCGGAGCCTGTTGTCCCATGGAAGATCGAGTTGGGTGAGCTCGACCTGAAGATGGGCGTGGTGATCCTGGAGCAGTCTGTCGAGCGGGTCGTGGCGACCATGCCCGTCGAAGGCAACCGCCAGTCCTTCGGCCTCCTGCACGGCGGAGCGTCCCTCGCGGTCGGGGAGGCGGTCGGCTCGTGGGCCGCGGTCATCCACGCCTCGACGCTCGGTAAGACGGCGGTGGGCGTGGACGTCTCAGCCACCCACCACAAGGGTGCGCGGGAGGGCAGCATCACGGTCACGGCGACTCCGATCCACCTCGGCCGCACCCTGACGACCCATGAGGTGCTGATCACCAACGAGACCGGCCAACGCCTGTGCACGCTCCGCATCACCAATCTGCTGCTGGAGGAGCGGATTCCCGGGAGTACCGTTAGCGCATGACTGCAACGGCGCATGCCACCCGGATTCGCACCATCACACTCGTCGCCCTTTCCGGTGCGGTCGCAGCGCTCATCGGCGGCCCGGCCGGTCCTGCTGCTGCTGCGCCGAAAGCACCGCTGTCCTACGTGGCCCTCGGCGACTCCTATGCGTCGGGATTCGGTGCTGGTTCGTACGTCAATGGCTGTGGACAGACTCCACTGGGGCTGCCCGCCTTGCTCGACAAGAAGAAGCGGCTCGACCTGGTCGCCGACGCGACCTGCGCCGGTGCGAAGGTCGTCGACGTAGAGGGTGACGACGCCGATCTGTTCGACCAGGTGGCCTCTGCCGGTACCGAGTTGAAGACCGCCGACCTCGTCACGATCTCGGCCGGCGGGAACGACGTCGGCTTCGGCGAGGTGGCGGGAGTCTGCGCAGTCGGATCCCCCGCGGACTGCGCCAATCTCATTGCGTTCAAGAACGCGACGGCATTTCCCGTCCTGGGCAAGTCCCTCGACGCCCTGTACGAATCGATCGAGTCAGCTGCACCCGATGCAGAAGTGGTTGTGACGGGTTATCCGCACCTGTTCTCGCCCGAGTTCGGCGTCCCGGTCATCCCGATCGAGTCACAGACGGCCTTCAATGCGGGTACCGATGCGCTCAATGCGCTCATCAGGAGCCAGGCCGAGGCCCACGGCTTCACGTTCGTCGATGTGGTACCGAGGTTCGAGGGTCGCGGCCTCGGTTCCCCGTCCCCTTGGATCACCTTCCGGGACGGCGCCGTCGACAATCTGCACCCCACGGCGAAGGGGTACAAGTCCGCGTACTTACCCGCAGTCCGAAGCGCTGTCACTCTGGCCCAGCTGCAGCGGTGAGTTCCCTGCGGGACCCTATCCGTCGCCGGTCGGACTGGGCCTCCCGCAGTGCTGGATCCCTGCCGTCACGACCTACGACTGCCAATCCCACCCGGGGTCGGTCAACCTCCTCCTGAGGTGATCGAGCTCGGCCCGAGTGAGACCGGCGTCGAAGAGATACTGCGCGGAGTCGAGCGAAGAGAGCAGCCCTGCGAGGTGTCCCTGCGCGTGCTCGAGCCACAGCGTGAGCTCCTCGTCCGAGCGCGGCGCCTCGTGCGGCTTCTCCTGTCCGCGGTACCGGGTGTTGATGGCGGTGACGGCCGTCGCGTAGTCTCCGGCGATAGCTTCGGGGGTGATTCCTATGGCGTCGAGCAGGAGCGCCGTCACCATGCCGGTGCGGTCCCTGCCCGCAGCGCAGTGAATGACCACTCCCCCGCGGGGCGCGACGATGAAGGCCCTGGCGATCGCAGCGAATCGCTCCGGCCAGCGCCCCAGATTGTCGCGGTAGTGCTCCGGCGTGTTCAGGTAGGGACCCGCCAGAGCCATGAACTCGGCATCCGACTGGTCCTCCGTGGGCAGGTTCACCAGCGTGAACCGGTCGAGAACCTCACGTCCCACGTCTGGGTCCGAGGGGCGGCGTCCCCGTTCGAAGGGATTCCGCAGGTCGATGACCGTCCGAACACCGTGCTCCCAGGCCGACTCCCAGCCCGCCTCCGTCAGCCACTCGTGGCGACCCATCCGGTACAGCCGTCCCGGCTGGACCAGGCCTCCTGTCCCGCCGAGGTCCCGAGCATTGACGGCTCCGTCCCAGAGCGGGGTCTCGAGTTCGGCTCGGAGCGGCGGCCTGCTGCTGGTCACGGGTGCGGCAGTAGATCGCGGGGTGGGCACAGGTCCGGCGTCCATGCCCGAAGCCTAACAAGCACTCCTGCGCCGGCAACGCCCGGCCACTCCTACCGGTGGATCCCGGCCACTCCTGCCGGACGGCCCGGCATGGTGGGGCCGGAGTCGAAAGACGGCGACGACGGCGTACCGCGCCCGCATCCCGCCCTTCCTAAAGCTCCGGCGTTGGCCCTACCCTGTGGCCATGGCTTTCTCCATCCAGATCTCGATCGACTGCACGGACCCGCACGCCCAGGCCGATTGGTGGGCCGCGACCCTCGACTGGGCCGTCGAGCCCACGGACGGGGCGTTCCTCGACAGGATGATCGCCGAGGGCCATGCCCGCGAATCCGACGTGATCGAACGCAACGGGAAGCGCGTCTGGAAAGACGGGGCCGCCATCTGTCGGTCCGGCGACGTGGGCCGCTCGGGCCGCGAGCGCATTCTCTTCCAACCCGTACCCGAGCCGAAGACTACGAAGAACCGCGTGCACCTCGATGTCAACCTCGGCGGCGAGGATCGCGATGGGCACCGGGCACGGCTCGAGGCACGCGGTGCCCGCTACATCGAACAGCACTCGCAGGGCCCGCACTCCTGGTACGTGATGCTCGACCCCGAGGGCAACGAGTTCTGCATCTCCTGACCGGTGTGCAAGGGAAGCCCTCCTGCCGCGCGGCTAGACTCGTCGGGTGACTTCAGAGCTCCCGGCCAAGGTATCCGACATCTTCGACCCCACCTGCTGGCGGGTGGTGACGGGCTTCGAGGACCTCACGGACATGACATACCACCGCCAGGTGGAGCGCGACGACGACGGCGCCGTCGTGCGGGACCTTCCGGCCGTGCGCATCGCCTTCGACCGCCCCGAGGTGCGCAACGCCTTCCGCCCCGGCACCGTCGACGAGCTGTACCGGACCCTCGATCACGCCCGCATGACGCCCGACGTCGCCACCGTCCTGCTGACCGGCAACGGTCCCAGCCCGCGCGACGGCGGCCACTCGTTCTGCTCGGGCGGCGACCAGCGGATCCGCGGGCGCGACGGCTACCGCTACGCAGAGGGCGAGACGAGGGAGACCATCGACCCCGCCCGAGCAGGCCGCCTCCACATCCTCGAGGTGCAGAGACTGATCCGTACGATGCCGAAGGTGGTCATCGCCGTCGTCAACGGTTGGGCGGCCGGCGGCGGCCACAGCCTGCACGTCGTCGCCGATCTCACCATCGCCTCCGCCCAGCACGGGAAGTTCAAGCAGACCGACGCCACCGTGGGCAGCTTCGACGCCGGCTACGGATCTGCGCTCCTCGCGCGGCAGATCGGCCAGAAGAAGGCTCGGGAGATCTTCTTCCTCGCGCGGGAGTACTCCGCACAGGACATGGTGGACATGGGTGCCGTCAACGAAGCGGTCGACCACGACGAGCTCGAGACGGTGGCGCTCCTCTACGCCGCCGACATCGCCCGGCAGAGCCCGCAGGCCATCCGCATGCTCAAGTTCGCCTTCAACCTCGCCGACGACGGTCTCGCGGGCCAGCAGGTCTTCGCGGGCGAGGCCACGCGCCTCGCCTACATGACCGACGAGGCGGTGGAGGGCAAGGAGGCGTTCCTGGAGAAACGCGCTCCGGACTGGTCCTCGTTCCCCTACTACTTCTAGGAGCAACGTGGAACTTCTTCCCATCCACACGCCCGAGGGCTTCGATCCCCTCGACCTGCTGAAACCCCTCGCCGCCGCGCTCGCGGGCGAGGGTCCCGCCGTCGCACCCCATGCCCTGCCGGACCAGGTCTTCGAGGGAACGCTGCCGAACGACGAGATCGCCGCCGTGATCAGCACATCGGGCTCCACAGGCACCCCGAAGCAGACGATGCTCAGCGTCGACGCCCTCGCCGCATCCGCCAGCGGCACCGCCTTCGCCCTCAGGGCGGAGGGCCAATGGCTCCTCACACTTCCCGTCCACTACGTCGCCGGGTTCCAGGTACTCGTCCGCTCCCTTTTCGCCGGCACGCAGCCCTGGGTCATGGACAGGTCGGACGGCTTCACGACGAAGGCCTTCACCGACGCCGCGGCGGAGCTGACCGACCGCGTCCGGTTTACCTCGCTCGTCCCCACACAGCTGCACAGGCTGCTGGCAGACCCCTCACCCGAGACGCTCCGGCTGCTGCGCCGCTTCGACCGCATCCTCCTCGGCGGGGCACCCGCCGGCGCCGCCCTGCGTGCGTTGGCACGCAGCCACGACCTGAAGGTCGTCGAGACCTACGGCATGAGCGAGACCTGCGGAGGGTGTGTCTACGACGGCACCCCGCTCGACGGCGTCGAGCTCCGCTCGGTGGACGGGCGCCTGCGCATCGGCGGAGCCGTCCTCGCCGATGGGTACCTCGGAGCCCCTGCCCTGACCGAGGAGCGGTTCGCCTTCAACTCGGGGCAGCGGTGGTTCGTCACCGACGACGCCGGTGACGTGGCGCTCGACGGTTCGGTCACGGTGCATGGAAGGCTCGACGACGTCATCATCACGGGTGCCCTCAAGGTGTCCGCGACGAGGGTCGCCGACGTCATCGAGGCGCTTCCCGGCGTCGGACAAGCCATGGTCCTCGGTGTCCGCAGCGAGGAATGGGGAACCGCCGTTGCCGCCGCCATCGTGGGCGATGTCGATGCCGACGTCATCCGGCAGGCCGTCCATGTCGAACTGGGAGCACACGCGGTCCCGAAGGTGATCGTCACTCTCGACGCCTTCCCGCTGCTTCCAGGCGGGAAACCCGACCGCCGCACCATCCACTCATTGCTCGAACACGCCTAGCACGTCCAGCACCACCCGACGCTCGAACCGACCAGAAGGATCAATCCGTGGCGACTGCCGCTCAGTGGCTTGAAGGAGCCCGCCCCCGCACCCTCCCGATGGCGTTCGCTCCGGTGATCATCGGCAGTGCGGCCGCCTTCGGACTGGGTTCGTTCAAGCCCCTCAACGCACTCCTCGCCGCGATCGTCTCGGTGCTGCTGCAGGTCGGTGTGAACTACGCGAACGACTACTCCGACGGAATCCGCGGGACCGACGACGAGCGCGTCGGCCCCCTGCGCCTCACCGGCTCCGGCGCAGCAAAGCCACATCAGGTGAAGGCCGCGGCGTTCGCTGCCCTCGGACTCGCGATGCTCGCGGGTCTGGCGCTGATCATCCTGTCGCAGACCTGGTTCCTGCTGCTCGTCGGCATCGGCTGCATCGCCGCAGCCTGGGGCTACACGGGCGGCAAGAATCCCTATGGCTACCTGGGACTGGGCGATGTCTTCGTCTTCGTGTTCTTCGGACTCGTCGCCACCCTCGGTACCACCTTCACGCAGGCGAACCAGCTCAGCGCCGCCGCGTGGATCGGTGCGGTGTGCACCGGCCTGATCGCCACGGCGCTCCTGATGGCCAACAACGTCCGCGACATCCCGACGGACAGTGTGGTGGGCAAGAAGACGCTCGCGGTCCGGCTCGGGGACACGGCCGCGCGCATCACCTACGTCATGATGCTCGCCGCAGCCATCCTGCTGCCGTTGTTCCTCAGCTACGACTACCCGTGGGTCCTGCTGGTCCTGCTGCTCATCCCGGCCTGCCTCATGCCGAGCTGGCTCATGCTGAAGGGGAAGAAGCGGAAGAGCCTGATCCCCGTGCTCAAGCAGACCGGGCTGATCAACCTCGCGTTCAGCGTCCTGTTCGCGGCGGGCATCGGGATCACGACGGTGCTCGCCTAGCTCATACGCGGTGCTCGACCGCTGTTCCCTGCAGCCTCGCTGCCCGTCCTACGACACTGCCCGTCCTACGACCCGCAACGACGTCCGGGCACCGTCCCTGCAGGGCGCCGTCAGCGCGGTTTGCGGTCCGAGTTGACCGGGGTGTTGGGGTCCAGCGCGTCCTCTGCGGCGGCGTCGTCGAGTTCGACGGCGGTGCGGACGGGCGGCGCTCCAGGTGTGAAGCGGCGCTGGAGGTTTGCTGCGGCGGCATCCCGGAGATTACGTGCGAAGAGGTAGGTCACGCACCAGGCAAGGATCGCGGCCACCGCGGCGGACATAAAGATTCCAAGGCCCAGCAGCATGCACGCCACATAGAAGACGACGATCAGCAGGAGGCGCAGGGCGCTGAATTTGAGGAAGGCCACACTCCAAGTTTACTCGCCTACAATTGGCGCATGCCCCGCCTCCTGCTCTTCGCCGCGATCCTCGGAGTCGCCGTCGTCATCTATGCACTGATCGATTGCGTCATGAGTCGAAAACACGAAGTGCGGAGCATCTCGAAGACTGCCTGGTTCGTCACCATCCTGATTCTGCCGCTCATCGGTGCTGGTATGTGGTTCCTCCTCGGCCGCCCACGGCACGAAGGCCCCTCCGGGCCGCGCCGTCCTGCCCCGCGCAAGCCGACCGCTCCGGACGACGACCCTGCCTTCCTCCAGAACCTCGAGGCCCAGCGCAGGCAGCAGGCGCGTGAGCAGGAAAGGCGCCGCCGTGAGCGGGAGCAGAAGGATCTCGACGCCAAGGCCCGCGACGCAGGCAAGGACCGTCCCGTGAAGGACGACAAGCGCGACGGCGAAGGTAACGACGACGCCGGATCCGGTCCGGCGGGGGCCCACCACCCGTAGGACGCACGCCCTCGGGTCCATGCACGCAGCCGTTCCGACAACCCTTCCTGGCGATTCCGTGTCGGGGTCTCCCACTGTTCGTCGCTCCGAAGTGGGCATGTTCGAACATTCCCACTTCCGGCTGCCGGAGGGTGGGAGGAGCGTAGCCGCCCGATGACGCAGGGGTCCGACCGAGGAGCGGCAGGACTGCTGCACCCGGGAGCACCCGGCACCCCGGAAGGCACGCAGCGCACGAAGAAGCCCCGCGGCTGTGTGCCGCGGGGCTTCCGACGTCGAGGGCGACTGTCAGGGCTGCCGGTGCTGCCCCTAGACTCCCGAGTAGCTGTGCAGGCCCGAGAAGTAGATGTTGACGATCGTGAAGTTGAAGACGATGCAGAGGTACCCGACGATCGAGAGCCACGCGGCGCGCGTACCTGTCCAGCCGCGCGTCGCACGAGCGTGCAGGTAGCCGGCGTAGACGGTCCAGATCACGAAGGTCCAGACCTCCTTGGTATCCCAGCCCCAGTAGCGGCCCCACGCCTGCTCGGCCCAGATGGCACCGGCCATCAGGGTGAAGGTCCATCCCACGAAGGCGATGGCGTTCAGGCGGTAGGAGAGGTTCTCGAGGCTCAGGGCGGACGGCACGAGGCGCAGGAACTTCGCCGTGTCGGTCTTGCCCGCGAGCAGTTTCGCCTCGCGGGAGGTCTGGAGCAGCTGGAGCACCGACATGGCGAACGTGATGGTGAACAGCGCCGAGGAGGCGACGGCGATCGACACGTGCACGATCAGCCAGTAGCTCTGCAGGGCCGGAATCAGCCGGGCGACGGGCGTGGGGAAGCCCACGGTGGCTGCGCAGAGCATGATGACGACGAGACCCACCACGAACGAACCGACGAAGCGCAGGTCCTTGCGGGTGAGCGTGATGAGGAAGATGGCAGCCACGAGGAACGCTCCCGTGGTGCAGAACTCGTACATGTTGCCCCAGGGCACACGGTGGGCAGCGACGCCGCGGGTGACGACGGCGGCGCCGTGGATGACGGCCGCGAGGATCGTCAGGGACACGGCGACGCGGGCGGTCCCGCGTCGCGGACCGGAGCCGTAGTCCATCGAATCGTCGGCCGTGGCGGGCGACGACGTAGCGCCCGACGTCGTCGAACCCGCCGCCCGTGCCCCGATACCCGCAAGGGCGCGTTCGGGAGCGGCGTTCTCGCCGGCGAGTCGGGACTCGAGGGCGGTGATGGTCGAACTCGATTTCACGAGGTCCAGCACGAAGAAGATGAGGGCCACCACGTACGCGATGGAGGCCAGCAGCATGAAGAGCTCGCTGATCTCCCCGAGGCCGGCGTTGACTGGTTGTGGCATCAGTTGTCCTTTGGGTTGTGGTGCGACTGCCCTGTGCCTGCTGCCGATGGGACGGCACCCTGCACCCTATTTTCCTGCTCGGCGCCGTCCGGCACCAACCAGCTGTCCGCCAGTAGTTTCTCGACGGCCTTGCCCTCCGCGGGGAGGCGATGGTCCTCGCCGCGGGCTAGCAAGCCGTACTCCACCATGATCCGGCCGTCCGGGTGTTCCCCGGTCCTGACCCAGAGCCTGCGCCTGCCGATGAACAGTGAGGCGGTGAGCCCGAGAAGGGCCAGCGTCGAGAACACCAACGCCCCGACCTCGCCCGGATCGTGGTGGATGTCGAGGGCTGCGTATCGCTTGAGGCCATCGAAGGTGACCGAGCCCTTGCCCTCCGGCAGGTCGTAGGTCTGGCCGACGCCGAGCACGATCCCGCCGTCCTCGTTGTTCCGGCTGTTGAGCTCGGTCAGGTTCTCGGTGTCGAGCACGTAGACGTTCTCAGGCGTCCCGTCGTCGAGGCCGAGGTCGCCGTAGTAGGAGTTCAGGTTCAGCTGGGGATTGAAGGGGTCGGGGTCCCGCGAGAAGGAGACACCCTTCTCGTCGACGAAGGCGGTCGGGAGGAAGAAGCCCACGAAGCCGAGCTGGTCCGGCTTCGCGTCGGGAGCCTTGATCACGATCAGCGAGGTGTACAGGCCGTCCGATGGAACCGACACGACCGGCCCCTGCGACGCGATGTTGCCCTCGCCGTCGCGCACCGTGACGACGGGCGCATAGCCGTTGCCGACGAGGTAGACGTTGGTTCCGCCGATCGTCAGAGGCGCGTTGACCTTGAGGACCTGCGACTCCTCTCCCTCACCCGGGCCGTCCTGCGTGGTCACGTTGGCCGTGAAGTCCAGCGGCTGTCCGTAGTGGCTCGTCTGCTCACGATCGAAGCGGACATCGAACGCGTCGAGCCGGATCGAGTAGGGCTGGAGCTGGTCATCGGAGAAGTTGGAGCCCGGATTGAAGCTGTCGTAGCCGATCAGGGTATTGACGAAGCTGTCCCCCTCGACGATGACCTTCTGGCCGTTGTAGCCGAAGAGCCCGCCGACGGCGACCGAGACGAGCACGCCGATGAGCGAGGTGTGGAAGATGAGGTTGCCGAGTTCCTTCGCGAGGCCCCTCTCTGCTCCAACGGAGGGACGGTCCGTTCCGGCATCGCGGACATCCACGCGGTAACCGCGTTTCTTAAGGAGGGCGGCAACCTGGTCTGCCGCGGCCGACGGCGTCAGGCCGGCAGCGCGCGCCTGGTGTGCGGGCACCTCGAGCGTGCCGTAGACGGGAAGGCGCGAGAGCCGCCTGGGCGTGCGGGGCGGTGTCGACCGGACGGCCCTGAAGTGGGCGAGGGCACGGGGCACCACGCAGCCGATGAGCGATATGAAGAGCAGGAGGTAGATCGAGGAGAACCAGACCGACGAGTACACGTCGAAGAGCTGGAACCAGTCGAGCACGGGACCGGTGTCCGGATTGTTCTGGATGTACTGCGTGACGATGGCGGGGTTCGCGGGCCGCTGGGGGAACAACGATCCGGGGACCGCCGCGACGGCGAGCAGGAGGAGCAGGAACAGCGCGGAGCGCATGCTCGTCAGCTGCGTCCAGGCCCACCGCAGGGTTCCGAGGAACCCGAGTGAGGGCAGGACGACGTCGGTACCGCTGCTGCCGGCGCCGGCCCTGCCCTTCGTATCCTGCGAGACGTCCTGCTTCACTGTTCCCTTTCCATCAGCTGTCGTTTCCTCGTGCGTGAACTCATGCGTGAAGTCCTGCGTGAAGTCCTGCGTGAACCGGTCATGCCCCTCAGATCGGCAACACCACGTTGCCGATCAGAACATCCTGCAGCTGCGTGATCCAGAAGTTCCAGAGACCCGTCACCATGAGCACGCCGACGAGGACCAGCATGCCTCCCCCGGCCCGCTGCAGCAGGAGCCGGTGTTTCCGGAAGAATGCGAGAGCTCCCATCCCCCGCCGGACGCCGAGCGCGATCAGCAGGAACGGGAGGCCGAGCCCCAGGCAGTAGACGAAGGTCAGTAGGGCCCCCTTCAGCGCGGTCGCGTCATTTCCGGAGATGGCCAGGAGCTGGACGGCACCGAGGGTCGGGCCGATGCACGGCGCCCAGCCGAGTCCGAAGGTGAGTCCGAGCAGCGGAGCTCCCAACAGCCCGGCGGGCACCTTCGTATGGAGACGGCTCTCGCGCTGGAACCAGGAGAATCCGCCCATGAAGACAATGCCCAGGAGGATCACGACGACGCCGAATACCTGGATCAGCCATCCCTGCGAGACACGGAGGAAGGCCCCGAGCTGGCCGAAGAGCGTGCCGTACGCCATGAACACCACCGAGAAACCGAGCACGAACAGCCCGATCCCGGCGACCATCCGGCCCTTCCTCTGTTTTTCGAGGTCCACGCCTGTCAGCCCCGTGACGTACCCGAGGTAACCGGGGACCAGCGGCAGGACGCAGGGTGAGGCGAACGAGACGAGGCCCGCCAGCAGCGCGACGGGCAGGGCGAGGAGCATGGACCCGTTGAGCACGGCGTCGGCAAAGGCGTTCCCCGCGACGGAGGGAACGGAGGCGGCCGATAGACCCATCATCGGCAGGGTCATCGGCAGGATGCGCGCCGAGCGCTACTCGGCAAGGGCATCGGAGATCAGGGCCTTCAGCGTGCTGCGATCAGCGAGGCCGAGGATTCGGGCGGACACCCGGCCCTCCTTGTCGAGCACGATGGTGGTGGGAACGGCCTGCGGCGGGACGTACTGCGTCATGTCGAGCAGGACATCGCCGTCCTTGTCGTCGAAACTCTCGTAAGGGATGCCGAAGCTCCGCTCGAAGGCCTCCGCGGTAGCCTGCTCGTCACGGATGTTCACGCCGTAGAACGCGGCACCCTGCGGTACGTACTCGTCGTGGAGCGCGACCAGGTCCGGCGCCTCCTCCCTGCATGGCGCGCACGAGGCGTACCAGAAGTTGAGCACGGTGACCTGTCCGATCCACTCCGAGCTGGACACCGACGTGCCGTCGAACAGGGCTCCGGTCAGCTCGACGGGTTCGCCGCGATCCGTTGCCGTGTATTCGGTGACGGAGCCATCACCGGCAATGTAGTTCTTGCCGTCGCCGGCGTCGGCCTGCTGGGCCAGGGGATCATCGGCGGCGCAGGACGTCACCACGAGGGACACCGGCACGCTGAGTGCCAGCGCCATGCCCAGCTTGAGCAGGACTCGGCGCTTCGTGGAGCGAACGGTTGGTGTCACGACTTCCCTCATGAATTTCTACGACGTGTAGTAATTCTATTACGCCCCGGGGACATTCGCCGCACCGGGCAGCAGGTCCGCGCACGGCTCCGCGTAGCGCACGCGCCGGATGGTGTCTCCGTCGAAGTCGATCGACGTGACGGAGGTGAGCGTGCACTCACGCTGGCGTGGGTCGTGCCATAGGCGACGGCGCTCCGCAGCAAGCCTCGTCACCCAGATCGGGAGCTGGTGACTCACGAGGATGGCTTCGGCGGGAGCGTCGGACGTGCTGCTCCCGGCCAGCTCGAGGGCACGACGCCGCGCTGCGTGCACGCCCTCCATGACGCGCTCCGCCTGCTGGCTGTAAGGCTCCCCCCATGAGGGCCGAAAGGGATTGACGAGCAGTGGCCAATACCGCGGCTGGCGGAGTCGGCTCTTGATCTTCGACATGCCCTCGAAGCGGTTCTCCGCCTCGATGATGCGCTCGTCCGTGGTGATCTGGAGGCCCAGCGCGTCCGCGACGGGCTGCGCGGTCTCCTGCGCCCGTGCCAAGGGGGAGGCAACGAGCAGCACGAGGTTGGCCCCCTCATTCCGCCGCTGCTCGAAATGCCCGGCCATCTGCGCGGCCATCTCCCGGCCCAGGTCCGAGAGGTGGAACTCGGGGAGCCTCCCGTAGAGGACCCCCTCCGGGTTGTGGACCTCACCGTGGCGCACCAGGTGGACGGTTGATCTCTGCATTCCTCCAGTTTCCCGCATGCTCCGTGCCACGGCCAATCGGCGGGGCAGGGCGTGAGGGACCCCCTTGTCGGAGGATTGGTTGAATGTTTGACCTAGTTGTGGAATAAAACATGCATACGCATGCTTTTCTAATGTGTAAGCAATCGCCTCCCACCCACTTCAGGAGTTCATCATGACTGTCCCCTCAGGCCTCACCTCCGGCACCTGGTCCTTCGATCCCACACACAGCGAGGTCGGCTTCAGCGTCCGCCACGCAGGCATCAGCAAGGTTCGCGGCTCCTTCAAGGACGTCGATGCAGCACTCACGGTCGGCTCCTCCCTCGAGGACTCCGCCATCGTCGTGACGATCAAGACGGCTTCCTTCACCTCGGGTGACGAGAACCGCGACGGCCACGTCAAGGGCGCCGACTTCTTCGACGTCGAGCAGTTCCCCGAGATGACCTTCGTCTCCACCTCGCATGCGGGCTCGGGCGAGAGCTACACCATCACCGGCGACCTCACCATCCGCGGCATCACCAAGTCCGTCGTCCTCGACACCGACTTCAACGGTGTGGCTGTCGATCCCTTCGGCATCACCCGCGCCGGCGTCTCGGCATCCACCAGCATCTCCCGCAAGGACTTCGGCCTCACCTGGAACGCGGCCCTCGAAGCCGGCGGCGTCCTCGTCGGCGACAAGGTGACCATCAGCATCGAGGCACAGTTCGTGGCGCCCGCCGTCGTAACGGTCTGATCCGGAGCGCACACCGCTCCCGTCCGAACGCCTTCCGGCCGACGTCGTCCCCTTGACGACGTCGGCCGTCGGCGTTAAGCGGTGTCATGGCACGGAAGCGGGGAACTAGGCTGGCGGTGAAGGCAACCGCGCCGGGTACGTCCATGGGGGCACCGATGCGGTGATGAAGGTCCGGAACAACCTGACGAATGCACGACGGAGGACGCCGTAATGAGCACGCCACAGGACACCCCAGGCAACAGGAACAACGACGGACAAGCATGGAACCCGCCCGGCGGGAACGGCTCCGGACACAGTCCCGATGGGCAGCAGGGCAAGGGGCAGCAGGCACAGCCGACCCCCTACGGCCGGCAGGACGTCGGCAGCCCGTACGGCTACCAGGCGGCACAGCCCTCGGGTTACGCCTACCCGAGCTCGGGCGGCGACGCTGGCCGGACCGAGAAGGGGCCGGCACCCAAGGAAGTCATGAGGGCCTACTACCTGATCCTGGCTGCCGGTGCCGCCTACCTGGTGTCCTCGATCATCTCCTCCCTCACCGCCGAGATCCCGGACATGGCGGGGGCATCACTCGGCGTCGGGGTGGGGCTGGTGTTCGCGGTGCTCTTCGCGGCGGTCTACGTCGTCCTGGCCGTCTTCATCAGGAAGGGGCAGAACTGGGCCCGCATCACTGCAACCGTGCTGGCGGCACTGAACGTGCTGCTGGTTCTCGGCGGGCTGCTGCTCCTGCCCATCGCCAACCGGGCCGTCGAAGCCAGCGGGCAGACGATTCCCCCGATATCGGGCTTCAGCACGGCGCTCGACATCCTGGTCATGCTCCTCGGTGTGGCCGGCGTCGTCATGACGTACCTGAAGCCCGCGCGCCCCTACTTCGCTCCGCAGCGCCTCGGGTACTGAAGACCAGCACGCACCTACTGGGCGCGGGAGATCGGACCAAGGTCCGGTTCCTGCGCCCTTTGGGCGTGATAGGCCAGGATCTCCAGTTCGGTCGACATGTCCACTTTCCGCAACTGCACGTGTGACGGCACCTGGAGCACCACGGGTGCAAAACTGAGGATGCTCGAGATCCCGGCGGCGACGAGGCGGTCGCACAGTTCCTGCGCGACCGCTCCGGGGACCGCAAGAACCGCCATGTTGGTGCGTGTGCGGTCGAGCACCGCCTCGAGGTCGGCCACGGCACTCACCCGGAGGTAGCCCACCTCCGACCCGACGACGAGTTGATCGGCATCGAACAGTGCAACGATCTCGAAGCCCCGCGAGACGAATCCGGAGTAGCCGGCGAGCGCACGGCCGAGGTTGCCCACGCCGACGATCGCCACGCGCCAGTCGAGCGTCAAACCGAGGGCGAGGGAAATCTGCCGGTTGAGGTACTGCACCTCGTAGCCGACACCGCGCGTCCCGTAGGACCCGAGGTAGGAGAGGTCCTTACGGAGCATCGGTGAATTCACCCCGGCGGCATCCGCCAATTCTTCCGAGGAGACCCGCTGGATGCCCTCGCCCAGGAGCGAGTTGAGGGCACGGAGGTAGATGGTGAGGCGTGCCACCGAGGCGGGCGGTATGTGGCGCACCGGATCGCCCACGGGCTCAAGGCCTGGCGTGTCCGGCGTTGTCACTGTTATCGGCTCCGTTGCTAGCGCCAAAGCACCCGATCGGCGGAAGGATCCCTCCACGTCGGGCGGACGTAGGTCCACTTTATGCTGAGGACGCAGGGCCACCAAGCTTGTGCACACCCTGGATGCAGGCCGCGCCCGTGGGGCGGCCGGTGCCCGGGATGAGCCCGGGCATGGCCGGTCACCCCTGGGACAGGAGCCGCCGCAGCCTCGACTCGTCGATGGACCAGAAGTCGCGCTGCACTCCGTCGATGAACAGCACGGGCAACTCCTCCGCGAACCGCGCCCCCAGGGCAGGCGCGTCACTCACCGACAGCTCCCGCCATTCCAGCCCGAGCTCGTCCGTCACGCGTGCCACCACGAGTCTCGCGTCCTCGCAGAGATGACATGCGGGGCGGGTCAGCAGGACGACGCCGGGACCGGGTAGCTGGGCGGGTGTTTCCATCGTTCCACCGTACTGCCGCGCCGCGGGCCCGGCCGCGGGGCGACGAACTAGACTCTGATCATGCCGGACGCCGCAGGGGGCACTCAGCCCACGCCAGAGCCTCCGGCGACCACTTCGGGCGAGGCAGCCTTCTTCGACGTCGACAACACGTTGATGCGTGGCGCGAGCCTGTTCCATGTGGGGCGCAAGATGTACCAGCGCAAGGCCTTCACCCTGCGCTTCGCAGCCGGCCTCGTGTGGAAGCAGCTGCGTTTCATCATGCGTGGCGAGACGATGACGGATGTGAACTCCGTGCGCGACGCTGCCCTGGCGTTCGCGATCGGCATCGCCCACGAGGACATCCTCGCCCTCGGCGAGGAGGTGTACGACGAGATGATCGCGTCGAAGATCTGGCCCGGGGCCCGTGCCCTCGCCGAGCACCACCTGTCCTCGGACCGCCAGGTATGGCTCGTGACGGGTACCCCCGTCGAGGTGGCGGCCGTCATCTCGAGCCGGCTCGGGCTCACAGGCGCACTCGGCACGGTCGGCGAGGTCGCCGAGGGTCTCTACACGGGTAAACTGGTCGGCGATTTCCTGCATGGACCCGCGAAGGCCGCCGCAGTCCTGGCACTGGCGCAGCGGGAGAACCTCGACCTCGCGCGGTGCTGGGGCTACAGCGACTCCTTCAACGACATCCCGCTGCTGAGCGTCGTCGGACATCCGGTGGCCATCAATCCGGACAGCAAGCTCCGCCGCCATGCCCGCGCGAACAACTGGCCGGTCTACGACTTCCGGAGCGGACGCCGCGCTGCGACGCTCGGACTGCGGGCGGCCACGGTCGCAGGATCCATCTATGGGCTCTGGCGCGGGTTCTCGCGGTTCAGGGGCCGCTGACCCGGTCCGCACCTGGGCGATGCTGTCGCCGGTGCTGCGAGGCCAGGGAACGACGACGGCCCGGCACCCGTGCCGTGATGGCAGGGTCCCGGGCCGGTCGGCACACTCCGGCATAGAGCCGGAAGCGTTGCTACTTCTTGTTGCGGCGCTGGTGACGGGTCTTTCGCAGCAGCTTGCGGTGCTTCTTCTTTGCCATACGCTTGCGGCGCTTCTTGATTACTGAACCCATAGAGTCCTCACAAACTGTTGTGGTGCCAGCACGTACTCCGGCGGTGAGCCAGGAGGCGGCACTGGGGCTGACGAAAGGCGCATACCTGGTGGCAATCGCCCGAATGATGCAATAAGTCGAGCGGGCCTAGGCCCGCCCAAAACGCTCCTTAACAGGGTACATCCGTTTGACGGACGGTCAGGACGACCCCTGGCGGCTCAGGCGCTCTCGGACTGCCCGTCCACTTGCGCCCGCTGGAGGAACTCTTCGACGGCCGACTCCGGTACGCGGTAGGAACGACCGAACTGCACGGCGGGCAGGTCCCCGGCGTGCACGAGCCTGTAGACGGTCATCTTCGAGACACGCATGAGGTCAGCGACCTCCGCGACCGTCAAGAACTGCACATCCGAGAAGTTATTCCCGTCTGCCATCACACCACTATTCCTTTGCTTGGATGTCCGTAACTCACCTGAGACCGGCATCGAGAAAAGACACCCTGGGCGACTGATCGGCGTGTCGCCTTGTAGCAAAAGGATTATCCGCCTAAGGGTTCACTCTAGTGGCTGATGTGACCAAAGTGAAAGAGCAGCTCGAGGCCCTCCACCTCTTCCTGCACCTCGCCTCGCATGCGCCGCCCGTTCTGGCCGGATACCCGAGGACTAGGACGAATGGTCGCGTCGACGCCGGAGCTGGGAGAGCAGGTCGGCGGCACGCTCCGCTGCACGACCCATGGTCCGACCGATCTGCGGCCGGGAGCCATCAGCTCCCGATAGGACCTCCGGACCTGCCAGCACAGCGGCGGCCAGCACCCCGGCCTCCGCACCGGTCTGGCCCGTTCCGGCTTCAGGTTCGACGACGGGTGCCTGGCTACTTGCCCCCTGCTCGGCCGGTCCGTCCGATCCAGCCGCGGGTACCGGCGGCTCGAAGTCTGCGAGCCAGTCCCGTACGAGGCCGAGCGGGGCCGTCTCCAATGAGTAGTAACGCTTCTGACCCTGGGCCCGCATGGTGACCAGGCCCGCTTCCCGCAGGACCTTGAGGTGCTTCGACACCGTCGGCTGACTCACCTCCAGCTCGACGACGAGCTCACCCACTGCTTTGTCGCCGTCGCGCAGGTTCTTGAGGATCTGCCTGCGCGTACCTTCGGCGATGACAGCGAAAACATCATCGATACCCATTCGCCTACCCTAGCGATATATACGCGGCGGGGCATCCTGCCCGGCAGTGCTCAGTCGAACCATGGGTCGAGCCCGTGGAGAGGGAAGACCGCCTTGCGGGTCGCCATCACCGTCCGGTCGAGCTCGTCACTGGGGTCGTAGCCGATCTCCCATGAGCGCCACCACAGCTCGGCGCCGTCGCCCATGAGCCGCGGGGCATCGATGCCGTGCCGCTCCAGGACGTAGTCCCGCCACGCGGCGGGGACCGGCGTCGTCGGACCCATCGCCGCGCCCGCCGCGACCGCGACGAGCAGGGTCCACGATCTCGGCACCACGCTTGCGAGCGCATAACCGCCCCCACCGGTCGCGATCCATCGACCGCCGCACAACCTGTCCGCGAGATCGCGTACCGACAGCATCAGCGAGTGCTGCGCGTCCACACTGACCCGCAGGTTCGTCAGCGGGTCCTCACGGTGTGAATCGCAACCGTGCTGGCTGACGATGACGTCGGGTGCGAAGGCCCCGGCCAGCTGCGGCACCACGGCGTGGAAGGCCCTCAGGACGGCGGCGTCCCCGGCCGTCGTGGGGAGGGCGACGTTCACCGCATACCCCTCGGCGCCGGCACCGCCGGTCTCATTGGCGAACCCGGTACCCGGGAACAGGCTCATGCCCGTCTCGTGCAGGGAGATCGTCATGACGTGGGAGTCGTTCCAGAAGATGCTCTCGGTGCCGTCCCCGTGATGGGCGTCGACGTCGACGTAGAGGACGCGCTGCGCACCGCGGTCGAGCAGTCGCTGGATGCAGGCGGCGGCGTCGTTGTAGATACAGAAACCACTGGCCAGCGAACGCGCCGCGTGATGCATGCCACCACCGAAATTGACCGCCCGGAGGACGTCCCCCCTCATCACGGCTTCCGCCGCTCCCAGCGATCCGCCGGCGAGTCGCGCGCTCGCCTCGTGCATGCCGGCGAAGGCGGGATTGTCCTCCGTGCCGAGGCCGCGGGCCGGATCCGAGGTGTCGGGATTGCTACTCACCCGGCGGACCGCGCTGATGTAGTCAGGGCTGTGTACTGAGGCGAGCTCGTCGTCGGAGGCGACGAAGGGGGCCGTCACGCTGACGCCGGCGAGGTCGAGCAGCCCGCACTCACGCATCAACCGTGCCGTCAGGTGCAGCCGCTCCGGGTTCATGGGGTGCTGGCCACCGAAGTCGTAGGCCAGCATGGAATCGTCCCAGACGACCTGGAGTGGCACCGCCGGCCCGGAATGCGTAGACATCACTGCAAGGCTACGCGATGCGTGATATTCCCACGACGATTCCTGGTGAGATGCTTTACTACTGCAGGGGACAATCAGGGTAGCCGCTTCGGCGGGAGGACCAGCACACGGGGCAGAGCGGACGTCAATGTTAAGTCAACAGCCACAGTGGCTGACGGACGATCGACGCGGATACGTCAGGCTGCTGGCGTCGGTCCGTGACTTCGTCGATTCCTTCGCGAACAGCTCGCCCGCGCGACTCGCCCTCTTCATCTTCACGGGCGTCATCCTGGTGTTCACGGCGCTGCTGAGCCTGCCGGTGTCCGCCAGCAACGGCGAAGTCACCGCCCTTCACGACGCCTTCTTCACCGCTGTGTCCGCGGTGTGTGTCACGGGCCTCACCGTCGTCTCCACCGCCACGCACTGGTCCTTCTTCGGGCAGCTCGTGATCCTTCTCGGCATCTTCATCGGCGGACTGGGCACCCTGACACTCGCTTCGCTCCTCGCCCTGATCGTGAGCAAGCGGCTCGGCGTGCGCGGGAAGCTCCTCGCCCAGGAGGCGCTCAACAACGCGAGCCGCCTCGGGGAGATCGGTACGCTCCTGCGGATCGTCATCACCACCTCCGTGCTCATCGAGATCGTGCTCGCCGTCGTGCTCATCCCGCGGTTCATGATTCTCGGGGAACCCTGGTGGCAGGCCATCTGGCACGGCATCTTCTATTCCATCTCGGCGTTCAACAACGCAGGCTTCACCCCGCACAGCAACGGACTGGTGCCCTACGAGACCGACCTCTGGATCCTCACGCCCCTCATGGTCGGAGTGTTCCTCGGCAGCCTCGGGTTCCCCGTGATCATGGTTTTCGTACAGGTGCGCCACCGCTTCAGGAAGTGGACGCTCCACGCGAAGCTCACGGTGTCGGTCTCGCTGATCCTGCTGGTCGCCGGCACGTTTGCCTGGGGCTTCCTCGAATGGGAGAACGATCGCACGATCTCGAACCTGACCATCGCGGACAAGACCATCCATGCCCTTTTCGCCTCCGTCATGACGCGGTCAGGGGGGTTCAACCTCGTCGACCAGAACGAGATGAATTCGACGACGATGCTGCTCACGGACGCGCTGATGTTCGCCGGAGGCGGGTCGGCATCGACCGCGGGCGGCATCAAGGTCACGACGATCGCCGTCATGTTCCTCGCCATCGTGGCCGAGGCCCGCGGTGATTCCGATGTCCGCGCCTGGGGCCGCACCATTCCTGCCGGCGCGATGCGGGTGGCCATCTCCGTCATCTTCATGGGCGCCACCCTCGTGCTGGTCGGCAGCGGCCTCATCCTCGCCCTGTCGGACGAACCGCTCGACAAAGTGGTCTTCGAGGTCATCTCCGCGTTCGCGACCGTCGGTCTCAGCACCAACCTGAGCGCCGAGTTGCCGCCCGCCGGCAAGTACGTCCTGTCCGCCCTGATGTTCGCCGGGCGCATGGGCACCATCACGCTCGCCTCGGCCCTTGCGCTGAGGCAACGCAGCACGCTGTACCGCTACCCCGAGGAAAGGCCGATCATTGGCTGAGAGACCCGCCCATAACGCCCCCGTGCTCGTGATCGGCCTCGGCCGCTTCGGAGCGGCCACCGCCGAACAGCTCGTCCGCCAGGGCCGGGAGGTCCTGGCTATCGAACGGGACCCACAGCTCGTGCAGAAGTTCGCCAGCATCCTCACCCATGTGGTGGAGGCCGATGCGACGAACATAGACTCCCTCCGCCAGTTGGGCGCGCAGGAGTTCTCGGCAGCCGTCGTCGGTGTCGGCACCTCGATCGAGTCGAGCGTGCTCATCACGGCGAACCTCGTGGACCTCGGCATCGACCACCTGTGGGTCAAGGCCATCACGCCCTCCCACGGCAAGATCCTGAAGCGCATCGGCGCCAACCACGTCATCTATCCCGAATCGGACGCCGGTCAGCGTGCCGCCCACCTCGTGGGCGGCCGCATGCTCGACTTCATCGAGTTCGACGACGGCTTCGCGATCGTCAAGATGTACCCGCCGAAGGAGACACAGGGTTTCACGCTCGCGGAATCGTCCGTGCGCTCGAAGTACGGCGTCACCGTGGTCGGCGTGAAGTCACCGGGCGAGGACTTCACCTATGCGCGGCCCGAGACCAAGGTGTCCGGACGCGACATGCTGATCGTCTCCGGGCACGTGGACCTGCTCGAACGCTTCGCCGGCCGGCCCTAGGGTGCGGGTCCTCTCCGCCGGACCCCGATCCGCCGGCGTGGCACCGCTGCCCCGCCGGTTCCGGGTAGCGACGGCGGCGGGGGCCGCGCTCGTGCTCGCCGTCGTCGTTCTGGCAGCCCGGATCCACGGGCTCGACCTCACGGTGTACCGGGAGGGGTCGCTGGCGCTCCTGGGCCACGCCGGGGACAAAGAGCTCTACGACGACGCGCTCATCCAGACGGATACCCGTGGTCTGCCCTTCACCTATCCGCCCTTCGCGGCGATCCTCTTCGTACCCCTGGCGCTTGTTCCCGAAGCGCTTGCGCTGGTGATCGTCACCGCACTGTCGTGCGTCTGTCTCGTCGGTGTGGCCGTCGTGGTCGCACGCTATCTCCGCGCCTCCGGGATGGTCCGCGGCGACAGGCCGTGGACCATGCCCGCCGCCGTCCTGGTGACGATGCTGCTGACCGGCATCAGCGGCCCCTGGCGTGAGGGTCTCGGCTTCGGCCAGGTCAACGCGCTCCTGATGGTCCTGATCCTCGCCGATCTGCTGCGCTCCACGCGGTTGCCCTCCGGCGTCCTGATCGGCGTCGCCGCGGGCATCAAGCTCACGCCTCTCGCGTTCGGCCTCGTCTTCCTGGCGCGGCGCGATTGGCGCTCGCTCGCGTGGATGACGGGCTCGTTCGCCGCGACGGTGGCCGTCGGCTGGGCCCTGGCACCCCGGGAATCGGCATTCTTCTGGCTCGGCGCACTGTTCGACGCCTCACGGGTGGGGTCGACGGCGGACCTCTACAACGTCTCGCTGAACTCGATCGTCGCGCAGTCCGGACTCGCCGAGGGTGTGCAACGGCCGGTGTGGGTCCTGGCATCGCTCGTGGTCATCGCGCTCGGCTACCGCGCCGTCCGCAGGGCCGACGATGCCGGCGACCAGGTCCGAGCCATCACGGCCAACGCGGTCGTCATGCTCGCGATCTCGCCCATCTCGTGGTTCCACCACTGGGTCTGGATCGCCCTGCTGTTTCCCGTCGGCTACGTCTATGCGCGGGAACGAACGGGGGCACGGCGCACGACCAGTTGGGTGCTGCTCGCGGCGCTCGCTCCTGTCATGATGTTCTCCTCCATCACCGTCACGCTGACCCTCACCGGCACCGTGTCCGGAGAGGGTCCCCTTCCGCTTCGGCTCTTCACCGGTCTCGGAGTGGTACTGCCGGTGGCCCTGCTGGCGCTCTGGGCGCTGCGGCCGGTCAGGACGAGGCAGGGCCTGCCAGATCGCGGGTGATCTCGGCAGCCCGTGCCGTCGCGGCGTGAGCGCCGTCGGCAACGACCCGCGCAAGCCCCAGTCTCTCGAAGGTCTCGATGGCGCTCTGCGTCGTCCCGTGGGGGCTCGTGACGGCGCGGCGGAGCGCCGTTGCGTCAGCGCCCTCCTCGGCGAGCATGAAGCCCGCTCCGGCGACGGTCTCACGGGCTATCAGTGCCGAGAGGTCCGCATCCAGGCCGAGTTCGACCCCCGCAGCCGCCATCGCCTCCGCGAGGTAGAACGCGTAGGCGGGGCCGGATCCGCTGATGGCGGAGAGCGCGTCCACCTGTTCCTCCGGGATCTCGACGACGGTGCCGGCGGACTCCAGGAGGTTCCGCGCCCCCGCCATCAGCTCTGTGCTCACGGCGGACCCGGCGGAGATGGACAGGACTCCCCTGCCGAGCCGGGACGGGGTGTTGGGCATGGAACGGATGACGGCCTGGCCCTTGGGCAGGGCTCCCTCGATCATTGCGGTGGTCACTGCCGCCGCGACGCTCACGACGACGGCGGACGGCGCCAGTGCCGGTGCGATCTCCCGGGCCAGCGGGACGATACCGATGGGCTTCACGCCCAGGATGACGACGTCGGCCCCGCGGATCGCCCTCGTGTTGGCGCCCTCGTCATCACCGGTCGCGAGGACCGTCACACCGTGCCGAGCGCGGAGTTCGCCCGCCCGCTCCGGCCGGCGGACCGTCGCGGTCACGTTCGAGGGGTCCGTCCCTGCCGCCAGCAGCCCGGCCAGGATGGACTCGTTCATGGATCCGCAACCGAGGAAGGCGATGCGCTGGGAGTTGTCCGTCGTCATGATTCCATCCTGCCACGAGGGGCTCACAGCCCACTCCCAGCGTCCTTGCCGTTGGAGCACAAGGAGGGTCCCTAGTGTTGGGACCACCTCATAAGGGTGCGAGTGATGGGGACCGGAATTCCTGATCCGGTCCGGCGTCGGCGGCAACAGATGATTCCCCCAGCATCTGGACAGTCCGCCGGCGCCATTCCTCGTTCAAGGACCGTTCGCCCTCACCTGGTCGGCCGGACCAGCCGTCAATGCTGCAGGTGCAACCGGGCGAACCGGAGCGTCTCCGCGAGCCACTCCTCGCGTTCGCCGGCAGCACGCGCACGCCGCGTACTCACCTCGACGGCCACGACCCCGTCCCATTCCGAAACGGCGAGATGCTCCAGTGCCTCGGCGCATCGCTGCTGCCCCTGGCCCGGCAGCAGGTGCTCGTCCTTGCCGTTCGGGGTCCCGTCCGTCAGGTGTACGTGCGCGAGTCGGCTCCCCAGGCCCCGGATCTCCTCGTAGGAGTCCATTCCTGCGATCGCCGCGTGGGAGAAGTCCCAGGTGATCCGCTCGTACGGCTCCGGCACCGGATTCCAGTGCGGCAGGTAGGCCTTCGCCTCACGACCCCGGACCTTCCACGGGTACATGTTCTCGACAGCGATCTCGACCCCGTACTCCGATGCCACCCGCCGGATCCCTTCGGGGAATTCCTCCGCGTAACCGGTCTGCCAGCGGAAGGGCGGGTGGGCCACAACGGTCTTCGCGCCCACTTCCGCGGCCATCGCGGCCGACATCTCGATCTTCGTCCAGGCCTTGCCCCACACCTGCTGGGTCAGGAGCAGCGTGGGCGCGTGGATCGCGAGGATGGGCATCTCGTAGCGATCGCTGAGGACGGTCAGCTGGTCCGGGTCCTGGCTCACCGAATTGTTCGTGACCATGACCTCCACGCCGTCGTAGCCGAGGTCCTGGGCCAGGGCGAAGGCATCGTGGACCGCGAGCGGGTAGACCGAGGCACTGGAGAGGGCAACGGGGATCGACCGCGGCTTGCCGGTCGGGTCCTCCACGTCAGGCTCCACGGGGAAGGGACTCGCGTCGCGTGGAGTCCAGCTGGGAGTGTCCTACCCCGGCTCCCGGAAGCGGCTCGTCGGCCTCGAACATCTTGGCGTCGAAGCGCCTCAGCAGCAGTCCCTCCCGGAGCGCCCACGGGCAGATATCCATGGCTGGGACATCGAAAAGCTCCAGGGCGCACTCGGCGACGAGCGCACCGGCGAGGACCTGGGGCGCCCGCAGATCGGACACGCCGTCGAGGTTGGTGCGGTCCTTGGCGCTCATCGCTGCCAGCCGCTTCGTCCACAGGGTGAGGTCCTCGAGGCGCAGTTCGCGGCGGACGAAGGGACCGGCAGCCGACGGCGCGGCCCCTGCGATGCGCGCCAGCGACCGGAAGGTCTTCGACGTACCCGCCACCAGGTGGGGTGTCCCGAGATGCGCGAACTGTGGGACGGCGTCGCGCAGGGTTGCCTTGATATAGCGGCGCAGCTCCTTCACACTCTTGGCCGAGGGCGGATCCCCCTGCAGCCAGTCGCGGGTCAGCCGGCTCGCACCGAGCGGGACGGACAGCGCCACCTCCGGAAGCTCGTCCGTTCCCATCGCCATCTCGAAGGAGCCCCCGCCGATGTCGAGGTTCAGGATGGATTCCGCACCCCAGCCGTACCAGCGGCGGACGGCCTGGAAGGTCACCGCTGCTTCCTGGTCACCGGAGAGTTCCTGCAGGTCGACGCCGGTTTCCCTCCGCACGCGCTCCAGGACATCACGGCCGTTGCCGGCCTCACGGATCGCGGAGGTGCAGAACGCGAGGAAATCCTCGGCGTCGTGCCCGGCGGCGAAGGCGCGCGCCTCACGGACGAAGCCGACGAGCTCGTCCTGGCCCGCCCGCGTGATGCTGCCGTGCTTGTCGAGGTAGGCGACGAGCTGCAGGGGCTTCTTATGGGACGCGAACGGCACCGGCCGACCGCCCGGACGGGCATCCACAAGGAGAAGATGGACCGTGTTCGACCCTATATCCAGCACACCTAGCCGCATTGTTCCCGCGCTTCCAACTCTACCCAGGCCATTGTCAGTTCCTCACGCCGTGCCGCGGCTACTTGCCGGCCGCGACCTTGCGCTTGGCAGGCGCCCGCCGGGTCGTCTTCTTCGGCGCAGGCCCCTTGGCGCGCTTCTCGGCGAGCATGTCGATAGCCTGCTCACGCGTGAGTTCCTCGATCGCCATGGATCCGGGCACGGTGATGTTGGTGACGCCGTCGGTGACGTAGGGGCCGAACCGGCCGTCCTTCACCACGATGGGCTTCTCGCTCACGGGATCGTCACCGAACTCGGCCAGGGGCGGGGTCACCGTGCGGCCGCCGCGCTGCTTGGGCTGCTTGTAAATCTCCAGCGCCTGCTCGAGGGTGATGGAGAAGATCTCCTCCTCGGAGCCGATGGACCGGGAGTCGCTGCCCTTCTTCAGGTACGGGCCGAAGCGGCCATTCTGGACCGTGATCTCCTTGCCGTCCTCATCCGTCCCCAGGACGCGCGGCAGGTTCATGAGCTTGAGGGCGTCCTCGAGCGTCACGGTGTCCACCGACATGGACGCGAACAGCGAGCCCGTGCGCGGCTTCACCTTTGCAGCCTTCTTCGGGGGCTTGGGCTTGCCGTTCTTGAAGAACTCGACCGGCTGGTTCGCGAGTTCCTCAGCGGTCACCTCGGGGATCAGCTCGATCACGTAGGGGCCGTAGCGACCGTCGCGGGCGACGATGGAGCGGCCCGTCTCGGGGTCGGTTCCGAGGACACGCTCCTGTGTCGTCGGCGCCTCCATGAGTTCGATGGCCTTCTCGGCCGTCAGTTCATCGGGGGCGAGGTCCTCCGGGACATTGGCGCGCTGAGGCTCCGTGCCCTCGGGTGCATCGGCGGGCAGTGGCTTCTCCAGGTACGGGCCGAACTTGCCGACGCGCAGGGTGATGCCCTCGGCGATCTCCACGGAGTTGATGCGCCGCGCATCGATCTCCCCGAGGTCGTTGACGATCGTATGGAGACCTGTCTCCTTGCGGTCGCCGTAGTAGAAGCGGTTGAGCCACTCGACGCGACCCGCCTCCCCGCGGGAGATGCGGTCGAGGTCCTCCTCGAGCTCCGCTGTGAAGTCGTAGTCGACGTAATCGTTGAAGTGCTCCTCCAGCAGGCGCACCACCGAGAACGCGATCCAGCTCGGCACCAGGGCCTGACCGCGCGTACGGACGTAGCCGCGATCCATGATGGTCGACATCGTCGCGGCGTAGGTCGACGGGCGGCCGATACCGCGTTCGTCGAGCACCTTCACGAGCGATGCCTCCGTGTAGCGCGGTGGCGGGGATGTCTCGTGGCCGATGGCCTCGATGGCCTTCGCCCCCAGGGAGTCGCCCTTGACGACGTTCGGCAGGCGCGTGCCCTGCGCGTCGTCGTCCGTGCCGTCCTCGGTGCGGTCGGCGTCGCGACCCTCCTCGTAGGCGGCCATGAAACCGCGGAAGGTGATGACCGTGCCGGACGCGGCGAACTCGGCATCCCGGCCGTCGGCGCTCTTCGCACCCAGACGCAGCGACGCCGTCGAACCCTTGGCGTCGGCCATCTGGGAGGCGACCGTGCGCTTCCAGATCAGCTCGTAGAGGCGGAACTCGTCGCCACGCAGGGACTGCGCCACCTGCGCGGGCGTGCGGAAGGAGTCACCGGCGGGACGGATGGCCTCGTGCGCTTCCTGGGCGTTCTTGGCCTTGCCCTTGTAGACGCGGCGCGACTCGGGGACGTACTCGGGGCCGTACAGCTCCGACGCCTGGCGACGGGCTGCATTGATGGCCTGGTCCGACAGCGACGACGAATCGGTACGCATGTAGGTGATGTAGCCGTTCTCGTACAGCCGCTGCGCCACCTGCATGGTGACCTTCGAGCTGAAGCGCAGCTTGCGGGCCGCCTCCTGCTGCAGGGTCGACGTCGTGAACGGGGCCGCCGGCCGACGCGTGTAGGGCTTGGTCTCGAGCGACCGGACCGTGAACTCGGCCGTCTCCAGGCCGGTCGCCAGCGAGCGGGCGGCGTCCTCGTCGAGCCGGACCACGGTGGAGGCCTTCAGCTCGCCGCGGTCGGAGAAATCCTTGCCGGAGGCGATGCGGCTGCCGTCCACGGCCACGAGCTTCGCCGGGAAGGTGCTGCCTTTCGACGAGTCCTCCGGCGTGAACGTTCCGGTCAGGTCCCAGTACGACGCCGCGCGGAACGCCATGCGCTCCCGTTCCCGCTCGACGACGAGGCGCGTCGCGACGGACTGCACGCGGCCGGCGGACAGTCCGCGGGCCACCTTGCGCCAGAGGACGGGCGAGATCTCGTAGCCGTAGAGGCGGTCGAGGATGCGGCGGGTCTCCTGTGCGTCGACCATGGGGATGTCGACGTCGCGCAGTTCGCCGAGGGCACGCGTGACTGCTTCCTTGGTGATCTCGCCAAACGTCAGGCGGTACACGGGAACCTTCGGCTTGAGGACCTGCAGCAGGTGCCACGCGATCGCCTCGCCCTCGCGGTCGGCGTCAGTTGCGAGATAGAGCTCGTCGGCGTCCTTCAGGGCGGCCTTCAGCTCCGCGACCGTCTTCCGCTTGTCCGGCGAGACGACGTAGTACGGCTCGAAATCCTTGTCGAGATCCACGGCGAACTTGCCCACCGAGGATTTCTTCAACTCGGCGGGGAGATCGGACGGCTGGGGGAGATCACGGATGTGCCCCATGGACGCCGCGACCTGGAAACCCTCACCGAGATACCCCGAGATGCTCTTGATCTTGCTGGGGGACTCAACGATGACGAGCTTCTTGCCGTGCTTCTTGTCCGTGGCCTTGGTCGGCACTTCTCTCCTATATATACGGGTGCGATACCGCGGCAGGAACGTGGGTATCGGGCTGGAACCCCCTGCTGGGCCTCACCACACAGTATGCGTCATGCGTACCTGCACAAGGGTAACCGCTGGTCTCAGGGGGCTGGAATCAGGAAACCCTCGCGGATGAGCTGTTCGACATCGACCAGCAGTTCCGAGGTGAAGGCCGCGTCGGGCCGTTCCAGCAGCATGGCGAGGGCCCCCGCGATCTGGCCCGCGGTGAGGTCACCGTCGCACGCCGACGCGAATCCGGCGAGCTCCGTGCTCAGCAGGGTCGTGCGCCGGAGGCCGGCTCCCTGCCTCAGGAGGATCACTCCGGGGTGCTCCGCCCCGGGCCGCTGGTGGCGTTCCTCGGTGACGTCGTCCGCGACGAGGAGGAACTCGTCGGCGATGCCTATCCCGGACGCCGCCTGCTCCGTGTGCGCGGCGAGCCAGTCGTTGCGCCGGACAGCGGCAGCCAGGTGCGGGCCCACAGGTTGCTCGATCTCATGGGTGATCTCCTCGAGCGTCACCCGCACGAGGTTCCTCGCGTCGAGCGGCCGCCTCAACCAGACCCAGCCGAAGCCGATGCCCTCGACGCTGCGCAGGGCGAAGTCCGCAAGGTAGTCACCGAAGCTGTCGAGGTACGCCCCGCGGTCGCGATGCTCGGCTGCGTCCCGCAACCAGGTCTCCGCGTACTGGACCGGGGACAACTGCTCGCGCTGGATGATCCAGGCGTCCACGCCGGCAGGGACGAACGACCGGATCCGCCGGTCCCACGGCGTCCCCTCGGTGATCTCCCAGTTGCCGAGCAGCTGTGCCACCCCGCCCGGCGTCAGCACCCCGGGGAGCTCCCGGACCAGGGTCTCGACGATCGCGTCCCCGGCCAGGCCGCCGTCGCGGTAGGTGTAGGCCTCGTTCTGCGAATCCGTGCGCGGGGTGATCACGAAGGGCGGATTGGACACCACGAGGTCGAAGCGCTCCCCCGCGACCGGCTCGAGCAGGCTGCCCCGCCGTAGGCTCACCCGTTCCGTGAGGCGTCGCGGGTCGAGGTCGAGCGCGGGGGCGTTGAGGAGGAGGTTGAAGCGGGCGAAGGCGAGCGCTCGGTCCGAGATGTCCGTCGCGGTGACGTGGCGGGCGTGGGACAGGAGGTGGAAGGCCTGGATACCGCAGCCGGTGCCGAGGTCCAGGGCCCGGTCCACCGGGGACCTCATGACGGTCTGCGCCAGCGTCAGGGATGCGCCGCCGATCCCGAGGACGTGGTCGTGGCGCAAGGGACCGGGTCGCTGCTCCGAGCCGAGGTCGCTGGCCACCCAGAGGTTGCCGCCGACGTCCGAGCCATAGGGCCGCAGCTCGACGGCCGCCCGCCACCGTTGTGCTGCGTCGTCGGTAGGGGTCGCTGCCTGCGGGGACGGCGCGGCCCCCTCGGTCTCCTGGATTGTCCCGGCATTGCTGGCCGGGGCGTGGGTCTCGCACTCGATGAGCCGGAGCCGTTCGAGGCCCGCCACCCCGATCCTCGGGAAGGCTGCCGCGAGATCCTTTCCGGCCACGGTCTCCCCGAGGAGCCACAGCAGCACGGGAACGGCACTGTGTCCGCCGGCACCGGCACCGGCACTCGCACCGGCACCGACACGGGCTCCCTCGAGGATGCGCCGACTCTCCAGGAGTGCGGGCGCCAGCTGCCCCCTGCCGAGGGCCGCGTAGGCCTGGGCGCCCAGGAGTGCTCCGACACCGTCGACGGTGTAGTCGAGGGCTTCCAGATCCGCGGCAAGGGATGTGAGCGCTGCAATGTCAGCGCTCGACGGCGCCGACGCGACGTCGTCGTCGAACTCGCGCCATTCCGTCATGCCCACAGTGTCCAAACCGTCCACAGTGTCATCCGACCCTGCTGCGCGATGCCCGTGCCCTCCGTCGAGTCCCCCGCCGTGCGGTCGGTATCCTGCCCCGTCATCAGGCAGCACCGGCTGCCGTCGCCTCGGCCTCGTCGGCTTCGCACCCCTGCGGACAGCGCAGGGTGACAGGATCGGCCGCGCAGCCGACGCAGTACAGGGTGAGGTTCCGGCACTCGGTATTCGAACAGTTCTCGAAGGTGCTCGTGGGGGTCTGACACCGCACGCACGTACCGAGGGTGACGGCGTCGTCGCTGAACTCGAGGTGCATGCGCTTGTCGAAGACGTAGAGCGAGCCCTCCCACAGTCCGCCGTCACGGTACTTCTCGCCGTAGCGGACGATGCCGCCGTCGAGCTGGTACACCTCCTGGAAGCCGCGGTTGATCATGAGGCTGGAGAGCACTTCGCACCGGATCCCCCCGGTGCAGTAGGTGACCACGGGCTTGTCCTTGAGGTTGTCGTACCTCCCGGAGTCGAGTTCACGAACGAAGTCCTGCGTCGTCCGCACGTCGGGAACCACCGCTCCCCTGAAACGGCCGATCTGCGCCTCGAGAGCATTGCGACCGTCGAAGAAGACGACTTCCTCCCCCGCTGCGCGTTTGGTATCGACCAGCGCGTGCAGTTCCTCGGGCGCCAGGTGGGTGCCACCGCCCACTACGCCGTTCTCGTCGACTTCCAGCTCACCGGGAGCGCCGAACGAGACGATCTCGTCGCGGACCTTCACACTCAGGCGCGGGAAGTCGCCGGCGCCGCCGTCGGACCATTTGACCTCCAGCCCCCTGAAGGCGGGATACTCGCGCGTCGTCCTGACGTACTGCTTCACGGCAGCGATCTCGCCGCCTACCGTGCCGTTGATGCCGTCCTTCGAGATGAGAATTCTTCCCCGCAGCCCCCATTTCTCACAGAGTGCGCGTTGCCACAGCCTGATCGCTTCCGGATCGGGCAGGGGCGTGAAGCAGTAATACAGGGCAATACGGTTCATCGACACGGTTTAAAGCCTACTTGGCGTCTCATAACGGTCACGTCGCCGCCGTCTCTGTGATTACCCGTGCGCGAGAACTATCGTTCAGCACATGGGCGCAGACGCAGAACTCTTCCAGACCTGGATCACCGGATGGTCCGCGTGCCGCGGGTACGAGCCGCACGACGACGGACGCAGCACCTCCGTACTCCTGACGGACCAGCAACACCAGACGGAGCACTTCCTGTTCGAGCCCACGACCGAGCGGTTCCTCGAACTCGCCGCCGAGACGAAGCAGGACCCCCGGCGGGTGCTGACCGTCGTCACCACTCGGATGCAGGACCTGATCGACGCCGCCGATCCGCTCCACATGCGCGTGACCGATCGCCAGCAATCCCTGATGAGCGCGGACATGCACAGGCAGGATGTCGAGGACCCGCGGGTTCCCAGTGACGAATTCGCTCTCGAGCGGGAGAGCGCCGGCGCATGCCGACGCGTCACGGTCCGCGCAGGCGACGCCGTAGCGGCTAGCGGTTCCGTCTCCGTGGTCGGCGAATTCGCGGTGTATGACCGCATCGTCACGGAGGAGGGCTTCCGACGTCGGGGACTCGCAACGTACGTCATGCGCGCTCTGACCGCCGGAGTGCTGCAGGATGACGTCACGACAGGACTCCTCATGGCGTCGGCCGACGGTCGGGCACTGTATGAGTTCCTCGGCTGGCGACACCTCATCGACGTGTTCGTCATCAGAGGATAAGCGCCGTTTCGGCCGCTGCCGCACCTGGTCCGATGGGAGAATTGCCGCGTGAGTGCGCAGAACTCCCTGATACCGCTCCTCGGCGGGGGACCCGATCCTGAGCAGCTCCTCCACGTCCGCGAGATCCCGGCCCGTGAGGCCGAGTACGCGCCCTGGCCGGAGTGGGCGCACCCTGACGTCGTCGAGGCCTTCGCTACGCGCGGGGTGCGCGAGCCGTGGCGGCACCAGGTGGAGGGGGCGACGTCCGCTCACGATGGAGCGCACACCATCATCGCGACAGGCACCGCGTCCGGTAAATCCCTGTGCTACCAGTTGCCGGTGCTCGACGAGATCCACCGCAGCGAGCTGCGTGACCGCGCCACCCTCGCGCCGAACGGCTCCGTGGCCCTCTACCTCGCGCCGACCAAAGCGCTCGCCGCGGACCAGTTGTCCGCGATCAACGCGCTGAAGCTGCCTACTGTCCGGGCGGAGACGTACGACGGCGACACGGAGTCGGGCGCCCGCCGCTGGATCCGGGACCACGCCAACCTCGTCCTCGCAAACCCCGACATGCTGCACTACGGAATCCTGCCGAACCACACCTGGTGGGCACGCTTCTTCCGGCGGCTCAAGTACGTCATCATCGACGAGGCGCACAGTTACCGGGGCGTCTTCGGGTCCCACGTGGCGAATCTACTGCGGCGGCTGCGGCGGATCTGCGCAAGCTACGGGGCGCACCCGGTGTTCATCGGCGCGTCAGCGACGGCAGCAGAGCCGGCTGCGTCCTTCGGCCGGCTGATCGGCGCTCCTGTCCGTGCAGTAGACCGCGACAGCTCGCCCCATGGCTCGACCACTGTTGCTTTCTGGGAACCGCAGCTCACCGGCATGAAGGGTGAGAACGGCGCAGCCACCCGGCGCACGGTGATCGCCGAGACGTCCGACCTGCTTGCGAACCTCGTTTCGTCGCACGTGAGGACCATCGCGTTCATCAAGTCCAGACGTGGCGCCGAGAGCATCGCGCAGACCTCTCGGCGGATGCTCGAGGATGTGCATCCAAGCCTGCCCCACCGGATAGCCGCCTACCGATCGGGGTACCTGCCCGAGGAGAGACGGGCCCTCGAAACGGCCCTGCGCAGCGGAGAACTGCTGGGTGTCGCGAGTACCTCCGCGCTGGAGCTCGGGATCGACATCTCGGGCCTGGACGCGGTCCTGATAGCCGGCTGGCCAGGCACGCGTGCTTCCCTCATGCAGCAGATCGGCCGGGCGGGGAGGTCGGGACAGGATGCGATCGCTGCCTTCGTCGCCAGCGACGACCCGCTGGATACCTATCTGGTGCACCATCCGGAGGCGGTGTTCGATCTCGCCGTCGAGGCCACGGTGTTCGATCCGTCGAACCCCTACGTACTCGGCCCGCACCTCTGCGCTGCCGCGGCCGAACGACCCCTCACCGATGAGGACCTCGATCTTTTCGGAGCCACGTCCGAGGATCTCCTCGGCACCCTGTGCGAGCAGGGCTTCCTGCGCCGTCGACCCGCAGGATGGTTCTGGACGCACCCGCAGAGTGCCGCTGCGATGGTCAATCTCCGCGCGGACGGCGGCGGGCCGATCAACATCGTCGAAGCCGAGTCCGGCGCGCTGCTCGGAACGATGGACTCGCCCCAGAGCCACTACCAGGCGCACCCTGGTGCTGTCTACGTCCACCAGGGCCGGACGTACGTGGTGCAGGAGCTCAACGAGCAGGACCACTGCGCCGTGGTGGCCCGCGCTCACCCGGACTACTACACCCAGGCGCGGGACGTCACGCAGATCGAAGTCATCGGCAGGGACGTCAGCCAGCTGTGGGGCGGCGTGCTCGCCAATTTCGGTGATGTGAAGGTCACCACCCAGGTGGTCTCCTTCCAGCGCAAGGCCTTCTCATCGAACGAGATCCTGGGTGAGGAGCCCCTTGAACTCGAGGCGAGGGACCTCTTCACAAAAAGCGTATGGTTCGAGATCAGCCCGCAGCTGCTCGAGGCCGAAGGTATCTCCGCGGAGGAGCTCCCGGGTGCACTCCACGCTGCCGAGCACGCCGCTATCGGGCTGCTGCCGCTGGTGGCGTCGAGTGACCGTTGGGACATCGGAGGCGTCTCGACAGCCCTGCACGCGGATACGGGCCAACCCACCATCTTCGTGTACGACGGGCACCCGGGCGGAGCCGGCTTCGCCGAGCGGGGATTCGACGCGGCTCGCATCTGGCTGTCGGCGACACGGGATGCGATCGCCGCCTGTGAGTGCGAGTCCGGGTGCCCCTCCTGCGTCCAGTCCCCGAAGTGCGGCAACCGGAACAATCCCCTCAGCAAGGGCGGCGCCGTCGCGGTACTGTCCCTCATCCTGCAGCAGGCGGGACCCGCTGCTGACCCCGGGGCCAGCGATCCCGTGGCACCGCCCCGCCCCCAGCCGTCCGGAGGTGCCGACGAATCCCCTTCCTCCTCCCCTACCCGCCTGGCCGGCTGACGGCCTGACCCGCAGACCGCCTGACCCTGTCGCGCGGAGCATCGCTGCGCCGTCCGCTCAGCTACGCGATCCCGTTGATCGAGCGGGCGCGGAGACGTCTGGGGACTATCGCCTCCGTCGCCGAGGCACTGCTTCGCTCATGCATCACTCGCTATGGTGGCGGACCGGCCCTCGCGGCCCCGACCGCATCGGGCAGCACTCCCCCCATACCGACGGAGACACGGATGAAGGCCGTGCCGGCCCCCGACTCTCCGATCACGCACTCCTCGATCGTTGCCCGGTGCCGATCCGCTACTGATGCAGCTGCGTCGCAAGGGTCTCCAGGAGCGAGCCCCCTGGCGGTGTCCGCAGCCGCCAGAGCAGACAGGTCAGCAGCGGTCGCCGCCATGGACGCGGCCGACGCGGCCTGCGTCAGCAGGACTGCCGATGCGATTAGCAGCAGAGTCAGCAGCGCGAGTCCGGCCATCAGGAACGTCCCGGCGCCTGTCTCGGGATCAAGGCGATCCCGCCTGCTGGCTGAATGCTCCCTCCTACCCACCGTGTTCCTCCTTCCCGCTTGCCGAAGCGACGAGTTCGATGTTCATCAGTTCGACGACGGGCCCCTCTACGCGGGCCCGTACCTCCACGGTTGTCCAGCCCGAGTCGGAGACCACCTGTGCGGAGGCCTCGCTGCCGGCGAGCCGCCGCACCGTCTGCTCGACGGAGGCGCTGCCTTCACCCCGCATGACCTCGCGGGCGCCGGCTCGCGCCGCCTCCTCGATGCGTAACTGCACTATCCCGACATGGGCCATACCGAGCAGAAGGCCGAGCAGAACGACCAGGGCAGGGAGCACGACGGCGACTTCCGCAGTGACCGAGCCTCGCTCGGCTCGCTTCACTCGCCGGTCGGCCCACCGCGCCGCGAGCCGAGGCGCGGCTGCACCTCCGGCGCGGCTGCGGGTGCTGACGCGCCCCTGTCTGCCGCCGCATGCACGACCGACTCGTCCGGTCGGAGGCCGCGCTGCTGCAGGCACTGCGTCGTTGTGTCCCGACCCGCCCTGGCCCTTCCGCATCAGCCGAAGTTCAACGCGGACGTGATCAGGGACATGAGGAGGCCCTTGATCTCACCACTGGACAGGACCGCGACGAGCAATGCCGCGAATCCCACCGCCGCGAGCGTGGCGATCGCGTACTCCGCCGTCGCCATACCCGCCTCGCGGTCGGCAGCGCCATCCCGACAGTGCCGGATGACCCGCTCATTCGATCGACGACGCCGGGCGCGCACGCGACGTGCAATCCGGTCGGGACGGGCGCCACGATGGTCGCTCATAGGAGCGGCGGGCTCTTCGCCTTTGGTGCGTCCTCCTCCGTGTCCAAGCGTCAGGATCCGTGCCGAAACGACTGACAGAACGGGCGCGGGAAACCCGACGGTATCCCGGCCTTCGATCCGGACCCGGTGCAACCCCCCGTGCGGGTTGCTTTCTTTCCAGGCCTCCGGCCGGCCGGAAACGGCACAGGTGAAGCCGGCATTCCTAAGCCCCGCGCCACCGACCTCCGCTGCGTCCGGATGTGCAACTCCGGCTCCTGCCCGATGCGAGAACGGGTCGGTTGCAGGGCGGATGACGGTCAGGTCCTGCGCCACCTCCTCCTGGCTCCTGCCCTTCGCCGGACTCGGGTGCAATTGCTTCACCATGACATCTCCTTTTCATCGACGTGGAAGCTCATCCACGGTGTGCAAGCGACGATCGCTGCAGGACCAACTCTGCTGATACCACCCACGGTGCCGGCCGGCCGAGCGACTTAAGTGGATAACCGGACGGGCGGTGGAGCCTGCCCAGCGGCGGTCCTGACCGCAGTGGCCCTTCACTGACATGAGGGCCACTGCCCGACGCGCCTAGAGTGCCGGTAGGAGACCCAGCACGACGGGTATGACGCCGAGGCAGATGAACGCCGGGAGCGAGCACAGACCGAGTGGAAGGACGAGTTGCACTCCGAGCGCAGCAACCTTCCTGTCGATCTCGCGCTTGCGGTGTCGCCGGATCTGGGCAGCGTGAGCGTTCAGGAGCGCCGCCGATGGTGCACCGGTGGACGTAGCGAAATGGAGACCCTGACGGACATCCGCGATGATTCGAGCATTGGATCGGGCAGATTCCCGCTGGTGCCGTTCCGGTGCTCCGACCCGTCGTGCATCGTGCGTCGATCCGGCTTCCCATGCCGCTTCCCAGGAGGCACCGAGGAGTCGCGCGGCCCGAACCCTCGTCAGGGACGAGCCGACATCGGAACCGCACGCCTCCGCGACAACAGACAGGGCGCTCTCGACTGACGCGCCGGCCGTCAGCATCGCTGCCATCAGGTCGAGCAGGAGCGGAGCATCGTTGATGCCCCCTCCCACCGTCCGGCTTTCGGTCGTCGTGCTCGTGCTCCCGTGGCGTCCGGACGGAAGCGTGAGCAGGGAGGCTCCGCTGGCGAGCAGGAGGAACGCTGCCAAGCCCGCCATCACGGCACCGCACCGGCGCGCCGAACCAATCTTCGGGACCACAACCGCGAGGTGATCATCAGGAGAACGCCCGTTGCCAGGGTCAGTCTCCCGAGGGGGGATCCGAAAAGGACTTCTGGCGGATCGACGCCGAGGGCAAAGCCGAGAATCAACCCCACGGCGGGCAGCCATGCGAGTAGGACGACGGTGGCACGAGGGCCTGCCAGGACCGTCTCTTGGGCCGATAGTCCATCGAGGTCGGCATCGAGTTGCGCTGCATACTGTTCCAGGATCCCGGCGAGGGGAGCGCCGCTTCGCTCGGCGACGATCAGGCAGCCGGCAAGGTCCACCCACAGGTGATCCATGTGCGTGTTGGCGCCCCGTCCGTGAGCCCTCCCTGAGGATGGACCGGTTGCCATCCGGAGAGCATGGGGAATGCTGAGCCCGAGTTCGGCGGCCCGACGCGCGGTCGAGATCACCGGCAGTGCAGCGACTGCGAAGTCACTGTTCCCATCGGCGTAGATCCGCTCCATGTCTGCCCACAACACGAACGGAGGGCGGCCTGCACGAAGCAGACCTGCCAGTTGATGAACGAAGAGCGGAAGTTCGTATACGCCCAAGGCGCCGCGTGGCGTGCGCCGGGTCCACCTCCGCGAGCGGGTCGCTGTCGAGAGTCGGCCGCCTTGCGGCCCGGTGCGGGCAGGGCTTCTCAGCACCGGCGCGAACCCGATGGAACCCGCTGGGGTGGTGCGGGGCAGCGCGAGCACTGCGCTGGCGCACACCAGCAGAAAGGCGACGGTCAGGCCGGTCATGGCGTGTGACGGTAATGGGGCTCCTCTGCGCCTCGGTCAGAGTCGGACTCGACCCACCCGACGCGGCGTGCGAAGTCCTCCCAACCCGCCGAGCGACGGCATCCCGTGTCCGTGTGGACGAGCACCGGAATAACGACCAACCCTTGTGTCTGCACCACCCGCAGCAGACCGAGGCTTTGAACGTGCCGGCCTTGAGAGCCACGGGCTACGTGCACCACCACGTCGAGGGCACTTGCGGCTTGGAGGGCAAGTGCTTCGGACGTCAGGCCCGCGAGCGCAGCGAGTGCGCTCAACCGCGCGGGTACAGCTTCGGCCGAATTGGCATGGATCGTTGCTCCACCGCCGTCGTGCCCCGTGTTCATAGCCGCCAGCAGTTCACGAACCTCCGCCCCCCTGCACTCGCCGACGACGAGCCGGTCCGGCCTCATTCTCAGCGCCTGCCTCACGAGCTCGGTGAGGTCCAGCACTCCAGCACCTTCGAGATTGCCGTGGCGTGCCTGCAATCCCACCGTATGTGGGTGCTCCGGATTGAGCTCGGCCGCGTCCTCGACCAGCACCACGCGCTCGTGCGGAGCGGCGAGCCCGAGCAGGGTGGAGAGCAGGGTGGTCTTGCCCGTCCCCGTCGCGCCACTGATGAGGAAGTTCAGACGGCACCGCATCATCAGTGTCAACGCCTGAGCCATCATCGGTCCCACCGTCCCGCCTGCGGTGAGTTCCTGGAGCGAGAACACGCGCGGGCGCCGGATCCTGATGCACAGGAGGGTGCCCGTTGTGGAGATGGGAGGAAGGACCGCGTGGACGCGGAGTCCCTCGATCTGCACGTCGACTGCCGGACAGCCGTCGTCGAGCCGCCTGCCTCCCGCAGCGACGAGCCTGACGGCCAGGGCGCGCACCTCGTCGTCGGTCGCGAAAGCGCGACCGATTCGTCGAAGTCCATTGGCGCCGTCGACCCAGACGTCGTCCGGCCCGTTGACCAGGATGTCGGTGACGGCATCATCCGCCAGGAGATACTCGAGTGGCCCGAGGCCCTTGAGCTCGGCTCGGACGTGATCGAGGGCTGACAGCACACCCGCCGACCCCAGCAGCCTCCCACTCGATCCGATCGCATCCGCGAATGCCGCACCGGTCGTCACGACATCACCGGCGAGGACGGCTCGCCGCACCGCCTCCACCATCGAGGCGCCGTGGCGTTCATGTGTCATTGCGTCCGACGTTGCCTGACCACCGACGGGATGGGTAGAAGCATCGTGGCTCGCGGCACGGAGTTGCCGACGTGTCTGCCCCACCGGCAGGTCGCCGTCCCTCATTCGAACCGCTCGAGACCGCGGCTGATCGAGTCCACAGTTTTCCGTGCCTTTCGCGGAAGTCGGACATCGAGCATGCGTCCGCTTGCTTCGGCGGAGGAGACACCGCGTACAGAGGGTAGGTACGGCAGCGGTCCTGGCTGTTCCATCAACTCTGCAACATGCCAGGCATCGAGTCCGTCGAAGACCGGGCCACGAAGTACGACGGTCAGAGGAAGGGACGAATGGGTTCGGGAGATGCCACGTGCCGCAGCGACGCCCCTCGGACGGGACGGAACGAGCAACACCAGCTCGTCACACATGGACGCCAGGACTGCGCCCGCAGCACTGCTGACGGCGCAGTCCACGAGGGTCAGATCGAAGGCTCCGCGCGCTGCGTCGAGGACAACCCCGGCCGTATCCAGTCCGTCGCTCGGCCCGATGTCAGCTACCCCTGAAGTATGGGACAGTACGGACAAGTTGTGGTCGGAGGGCAGCGCAGACGCCAGTTGTTCGGAATTGAGCGTCCCGCGGATGTCACCGAGATCCTGCCAGCGCACACCCGGACGCTCCTCCAGCCCGAGGGCGAGATCCAGACCACCGCCGGTTGCATGCCCGTCCACGAGCAGGGTGGTTCGCCCTCGACGCGCAAGGCTGCGAGCGCACCAGAACGCGAATGTACTGACGCCGCACCCGCCGACGGCGCCGAGGAAACCGACCAGCGATCCCGCGGCAGCCGGGTTCACCCGACGGCCGAGGTGCTCGGCCAACCAACCCCCTCCCTGAGGCAGGATGACGACCCGGGACGACGCGAGGTTTGCCGCCCGCGCCCAGGCCCTCGTCTCGTCATCCGCCGTTCCCACCACGATGACGTCGCGGTGGTGTGGCAGCCCTCCCAGAGCTTGATCTGCACCGACCAGCAGCACGGTAGGGTCCAGCGGCAGGGCATCCGCGAGTCCCCCCACGAGCACCGGCGTGACCCCTGCTGCCGCACACGCGCGGGCAACCTGGTCCTGCACGAGCTGCGAACCGCCCGCAAGAACCACCGGCCGACGTCGGGCGTCGAAGCTCCATGTCTGCTGCGTCATGTGGCTAGCCTCCCCGAGGGCCGGTGATCTCCCGGGTCGAACGACCGGTATGTGGATAACAGCACCGGACGAATCTGCGAATTGCAGGAATGACACTGCGACGGCCGACAATATGACCATGTACATCGCCGTGGCGCCTTCGTCGTCGAGCCACGGCAGCAGTGGCACTCACGGCAGCAGTGGCACTGTCGAGCTGCAACGCCTCGATGCAGGCGGGACGCGGGTCGGCGAAACGAGAACCGTCGAACGCAGGCTGCTGCGATCCGTCGTCGCAGAGGAAGAAGCCCGCGCTCCGCGCTGGGTGTGGAGCAGCACGAGGCTCTGGTACCCCTCTTTCTTGGCGACGGGCATCACTGTCGACCGCTGCTGGGACCTCACCCTCACGCGCTCCATCCTCTCCAACTCGCCCTTCTGCCACTCCTCGCCGTACATCGACGCCCTGCGGGCAACCACGCACCCTGCTGACGGGGCCGAGCCGCCCAGAGCCCTCCTGCCACCCCCGCCTGCCCCCAACCAGCATTCCCTCTTCGATGAACCGCGGGAGGAAAAGGGCCCCTTCCTCGAGGACGTCATCAGGGAGTTCGGCAATCAACTCGCTGCGAGTTCTCGATCCTCCGACCCCAGGCGCCTCAACCTGCTCATCGCCGCCGAATCCGCCGGTAGCCTGATCGCGTCCGAGATGGAGCACTGGGGACTCCCCTGGCGCAGGGACGTTCACGAGAACCTCCTTGAGCAGACCCTCGGTCCGCGCCCCCCGGAGGGTTCCCGGCCGGCGGAACTGGAAGGGCTCGCGGGCGAGCTGCGACGAATTCTGGGCCACCCGGCGCTGAATCCGGACTCGCCGCAGGACGTGCTGCGCGCCCTGCATCGCGCCGGTATAGAGGTGAAGACGACGCGCTCCTGGGAGCTGGAGCGGCAGCAGCATGCCGTCATCGAACCCCTGCTCGCCTACAAGAAGCTGTCGCGACTCCTGACGGCGAACGGGTGGAACTGGCTCGATGCCTGGGTGCGCGACGGCCGGTTCCGGCCCGAGTACGTCGTTGGCGGCGTCGTGTCGGGGAGATGGGCCTCTCGCGGTGGCGGAGCCCTGCAGATCCCGCGACAGGTGCGCGACGCCGTACGGCCTGACGACGGCCACCTCTTCATCGTGGCGGATGCCGCCCAGCTCGAGCCACGGGTCCTGGCCGCGCTGGGACGCGATTCGGCGCTGGCAACGGCGGCCCGCGGCAAAGATCTCTACCAGGGCATCGCCGATCAGGGTTTCGGTGGCGATCGCTCGAAGGCCAAGCTCGCGATGCTCGGTGCCATGTACGGAGCTACCAGCGGCGAATCCGGCAGGCTGATGCCCGAACTGACGCGCGCGTATCCGCGTGCGATCGGTGTCGTCGAAGCAGCAGCGAGGGCCGGTGAGGCGGGCGACGGAGTCTCGAGCTATCTCGGTCGGGGATGCCCCCCGGCATCCGATGAGTGGCGCGCTCGGCAGCTGACGACGACGGCGGAGGAACAGCGCCGCGCGGACGGCGCAGCGCGTGCCCGTGGGCGATTCACGCGGAACTTCGTGGTGCAGGCGTCCGCCGCTGAATGGGCGTTGTGCTGGCTGGCAGAGATACGACGCCGGCTCGCGGCGAGCAGCATCCCGGACCCGAGAAGCCGCATCGCGCTCTTCCTCCACGACGAGGTGGTCCTCCACGTGCCCATCGCCCACGCGGAAGAAGCGCGGGCGATCCTCGAGGAATCGGCCCGGTCTGCGACACGTCTGATCTTCGGTGACATACCGATCGAGTTCTCTATCGCAACGGTCACCGTGCGTTCCTACGCGGACGCCAAATAGCTTCTTCGACCAGGCGCTCACGAGCACTTATGCACATAGTGCAGTTGAGCCGGTCGCCGGCTCGTTCGGCCCGTACGGTGGCAGGACGAATGGCGAGAGGTGGGCAGGGTGAGCGTGTTGAAGGTCGATACCGACCGGTATGCGGAAGCTGCGGGACTGGAGGATGCGGCCGGTCGAGGTATTGCAGATGCTGTCGCAGCGGCGAGCTCGACACTCGAACGGACGGCCGGAATGGCGGGCTGGGATGCCATGGGGTCGGGGTGGGCGGCTTCGTACGACCCGGCCGCCCGGGAGGTGCTCGATGCCTGTCGCGAACTAGCGCTCGCGTCCTCGGACACGTCCCGTGCACTCTCCGTGGCAGCGGGTAATTACGTCGAGGCCGAGCACGTCGCGTCGATGGGCCTGTCCGCCCTGATCATCCCGTTCGTGCCGGCGGCCTTGCCCGAGACCTACGGATCAGCCCTCCCGTCAGCCGCTGACGGCAGTCCCGGTTGGCCGCCACCCTGCTGGGACATCGTCGCCGGCATAGCGGGAGTCGTCTGGCCGGCTGGTGATCCGGATGTGCTGAGGAGAGCCGGCACCACCTGGACGAGACTCGCGAGCGACCTCGAGGCAGGCATCACCGGCCCTTCCACTTCTGCACGCGACACTGTCCAGGGCCTGCTGTCACGGGACCTCACGGTGTTCCGCGAGCGGAGCACCGCTACCCGGGACTACGGCTACCAGATCGCGCAGGCGTCGAGGGAGATCGCCGGCGGGTGCGTATCCCTCGCCGATGCGATCGGAACGGCCCATGAGGAGTTGATCGATGAGACGCGGTCTTTCGCGGCCGAGTGTGCGCTCCTGGCCGGGGTCGGAATCGCGTTGGGTTTCGTCACCCTGGGAGGATCTGCTGCGATTACGTCCCTCGTCGGGGCTGCCCGGGCTGCCCAAATGGTGGCCAGGGTGCACGAGGTGCTCTCGCGACTCGTCGTCGTCGCTCGCAGCGTAGCCGTCATTGCCACACGCCTGCCGGGAGCGGGCAGGCTGACTGCAGGTCTCCACTCCTTGTCGAAGGCCTCCGCTGCCTTGTCGTCAAGGACCCAGCCGGCACGGCAGGCGCTCTCCTCGGTGTCGGGGCACAACGCATTCTCCGACCAGCGGTCCCGCTTGGCGCCCGCGATCCGGATTGTCCGCCCCCTCGGCGCGGTGGGCATCAAGGTACTCGACTCCACCGCGGTCTCCGTCGCGCTCTCGAACCCTGCCCGGCTGGCGTTGGACCTGCTTCCGCTTGCGGCCCGGGGCACCGCGCTGCGTTCCGTAGTGATGAAGGGAAGCGCTTCGGATCAGATCTTCGCAATGCTCAGGAACAAGGGCCTCGGCACCTCGCCCCTCATTCCCGCAGTGGAGGCGGCGATCAGGACCAAGGACCGCGTCGGGACGGCGACCGAGATGGCCGCGCTTCCCACCACGATCCGGGCGCGCTATGCACCCCGGAGGATCACGAGCCAGTCGCTCGCGGACTCCGGCCCGGGACGGCTCACAGCGGCGCGGGGATCTCCTGCGAACGATCCCACGGTTGCACCCACCCGAGTCCCTCGAACATCGCATCCAGCAACATCGCAGTGAAGCCCCAGACCACCGCGTCGGGCGTAAGGAACGCAGCGGTCCGACTGACGGAGCCGTTGCGCCGGAGGACCGCTGTCCTCCGGTTTGCAGGATGAAGGAGCGTACTGACGGGACACCGGAACACCGATTCGGACTCAGCCGTGTCCACGGCATGAATAGCCGACTGCTCCGCCCACCACCCGAGGACCGGGGTGACCAGGAAATTGCTGATGGGAAGACCTACTTCCGGCAGCTTCCCCAGGAGTTCGACGCCGGAGGGGTCCAGCCCCGTCTCCTCTCTCGCTTCGCGAAGGGCTGCGGCCCCCTCGTCAGCGTCACCCAGGTCGATGGTTCCGCCGGGAAAAGCGACCTGTCCCGGATGGCTGGACAACGAGCTCGCTCGCATCACGAACAGGAGATCCAGGTCGTTGCGACCGAGGCTCCGCGGGCTGGGTCTGCGGGAGCCGTCGCCCTGGCCCCCGAAGAGGATGAGGACGGCCGCGCGTCGGCTCTTCGCCGCGTCCAGGGTGGCGAGCTGCCAGCCGCTCGGCTTCAAAAGGGTCGCATCCGGTCGGTCCATCGAACTCACCCAGGCGGCCAGCTCCTCGTAGGCGGTCATGTCAGCAACCGTGGCATCGGGCACACCGACGCCGACGAATCGGTGGACAGTCCTTTTCGGGGACTACTCCTGGATGGAGGTGGTCGCTCAGGCACCCAGTCCGTGTCCTGCCTCGCGCAGTTCGGCCCGGGTCCGTCCGCCACGCATCAACTCCAGCAGCTCTTCCCGCCCGGGCGCCAGCTCGTACTTGAGCAGCTTCGCCGCCTTCATCGGGTCCGTCTCACCGTCACCGTAGGAGGGGCACAACGCCGCGATCGGGCAGACGCCGCACGCGGGCTTCTTCGCGTGGCAGATCCGCCGCCCGTGGAAGATGACACGGTGGGACAGCATCGTCCAGTCCCTGCGCTCGAAGAGGACTGCGACGTCCATTTCGACCTTTACCGGATCCTCGGAGGTGGTCCAGCGGAACCGCCGCGACAGTCGTCCGAAGTGCGTGTCCACGGTGATACCGGGAACGCCGAACGCATTCCCGAGGACGACATTGGCCGTCTTGCGCCCTACTCCGGGCAGGGTGACCAGGTCCTCCAGTCTGGCTGGGACCTCTCCGTCGAACTCGTCGACCAGGCGCCGGGACAGCGAGAGGAGGCTGTTGGCTTTGGCCCGGTAGAAGCCGGTGGGCCGGATGATCTCCTGCAGGTCCGTTTCATCCGCTTCCGACAGGGCCTGTGCGTCGGGGTAGCGTTCGAAGAGGGTCGGCGTGGTGAGGTTGACCCGCACGTCGGTCGTCTGGGCGGAGAGCACTGTCGCCACCAGCAGCTCGAAGGCGTTCTTGAAGTCCAGTTCGGCAACCGCGTAGGGGTAGGTCTCGCTGAGGATCCTGTTGATCTTACGGGCCCGACGCTTGAGCGCGAGAGGCGCCTCCTCCTCGACCTTCGCTTTCCTGCCTGCCACGATGGGCTTCCTTTCGGCGGTGCTGTTCAGGCCACTGGGGCAGCGGCGAGGGCGGAGCGTCAGTCGCGGGGAGCGCGCTCGATGTTGCGCAGGTCCCGCAGGACGCCTACTGCGCCCGTGCGCTTGTCCTGTACCAGGAATTCACGACCACGGTCTTCGATGCCTACTTCCCAATCCCCGGGTTGCAGGGTGAAGACCTCCCGCCCCGTCTGCTCGTCGAAGGCCGGTCGCGGGGAACCGACCGCGAACCAGAAGGCCTCGACGACGGGCTCCTCGTCGGCCGACCGGGTTGCGGTGATAGGTTCCTGGCGACTCCGGTCCTCCGAGGAGCTGTCAGCCTCCGCATAGGTCCTCGTGGGCTCGTCACGCACCACGTCGTGAACGCGCGTCTCGTCGACGCGCTTCACCACGGAGTCCGAGCGATCGGCCGTATCCGCGGATGCTGCTGCATCATGATCGGATTTCTGGGAGCTAGCCCGCTCGAGACCGGACTGACCTGATGCAGCGGCTCCTGCTCCGACCGCGCCCGCTCCGCCGGCACCGTAGAGACCTGCTCCGTTCTGCCGAACTGCCGCAGCAGCAGGATTGACGCCGTCCTCCGGGGATCGTCGCGCGCGGTCACTGGACCGGACCGGAGCGGACGTGGCAGCGGTCGTGGTTTCGTCCTTCGCGCGGGGCTTCGCCTCGGGAGCGGCCCTCGCAGGTTTCGGCGGCCGCGGGCGCGCGGCCGTTATGGGGCGCGCGGCTGTGTGGGCGGGAATTTCGGGTCGGTCCGCGAAGTCGTTCCTGATGACGGGCAGGAACGACCCGACGACGGTCGCGGCCAGCATGCCCAAGCTACCGATCAGCGCGAGAAGCGGCCCGTAGTGGAAGGCGGTGACGGTTTGCAGGAAGAAGTAGGTAGCGGCCAGCACGGCGGCGACCGACGCGAACTGATCGACGGAGAGGGAGCCGACACGGAGGCCGGCGGAGCCCAGCCGGCGTCCGGCGATAAGGGCCGCTGCGACCACGGGCAGCAGGATACCGATCCCGATGAAGAAGAGCGGTTCGCTGTTCCAGAAGGTGGAGTAGCGCACCACACCGTCAATGAACGGTAGGAGCGTTCCGATGAAGGCGAGCGCTACTCCTCCCCCGAAGATGACCTCGCGCAGGGTGAACGGACCGAGGAGAGCTTCGCTGGGCCCGAGGGGAGCCGACGTTGTGCCGGTAGAGGCCGCACTGCCCGCGGGCGATGCACCACCCTTCCGCGAAACTTCGGCGGCGGAAACATCACCTGCAGTCGGCGATGACGCGGTCGACGATGACGCGGTAGACGATGACGCGGTAGACGATGACCGGGACGGCGCCGTCGTATCGACTCCTGAGGAGCCCGAGGTAGAGGGCCCGCTGCCGTGTCTGGGCCTTGGGTGTGATTCTGCCGATGTGGTGCCGGTGGCTCGCTGCCCCTCGGATGCTTCGGTCATGGTCTACTCCCGTTCATAGCGCTGGTCACCCGCGGCCCCACGGACCGCCGGCGCTGAATACCTCCTTCCACCCTAGCCACCGGCCCGCGGCATCTCCACCAACACGGAAGGGAGACAGGCCGCCGCTCACCGCACAATCAGCGCATCTCGGCTAGGTCCTGTGATGTCCGGCACACGCCTGCTCGGAGAACTCGATAGTCTTCCCCCTGGAGCACGTTGTGGCGTGGGAAATCCTTGCGGCACCCGCGCCCCGCCTTGCACAGAGAAACGTCACCGGACACGTCACAAAGGGGTAGAACATGAGCGCCGAACGCCAGGGCGACGCCTTCGAGAACCTGCTGCACGAGGAACGCCGCTTCCCGCCCAGCGAGGAGTTTGCCGCGAATGCCGTCGCACAGCCGTCCCTCTATGACGAGGCACGCGAGCAGGGTACCGAATTCTGGGCACGGCAGGCACGCGAGCTCCTCACTTGGGAGAAGGACTTCACCCAGACGCTCGACTGGTCGGACGCGCCCTTCGCGAAGTGGTTCGTCGGCGGCACGGTGAACGCTGCATACAACGCGCTCGACCGCCATGTCGAGGCCGGTCTCGGCGACCGCGTCGCGATCCACTTCGAGGGTGAGCCCGGGGACACGCGCACCATCACCTACGCGGAGCTCACCCGGGAGGTCAAGCAGGCGGCCAACGCCTTCGAGTCCCTCGGCGTCCGGAAGGGCGACCGCGTGGCCGTCTACCTTCCGATGATCCCCGAAGCCGTTGTCACCATGCTGGCCTGCGCGAGGATCGGTGCGGTCCACTCCGTGGTCTTCGGTGGCTTCTCGGCCGATGCGCTCCGCAGCCGCATCGACGACGCCGAGGCCAAACTCGTGGTGACCTCCGACGGCACCTACCGTCGCGGCAAGCCGAGCGCCCTCAAACCGGCCGTCGACGGCGCCCTCGAGAAGGAGGGCCACACGGTCACGAGCGTCGTGGTCGTCCGCCGCAACAACGAGCCGGTCGAATGGACCGAGGGACGCGACGTCTGGTGGCACGACGCCGTCGCCCACGCCTCCGAGGAGCACACCGCCGTGGCGCACGATGCGGAGCACCCGCTCTTCATCCTGTACACCTCGGGGACCACGGGAAAGCCGAAGGGCATCCTGCACACGACCGGCGGCTACCTGACGCAGACGGCGTTCACCCACAAGAACACCTTCGACCTGCGGCCCGAGACCGACGTCTTCTGGTGCACGGCGGACATCGGCTGGGTCACCGGTCACAGCTATGTCGCCTACGCCCCCCTCGTCAACGGCGCCACGCAGCTCATGTATGAGGGAACGCCGGACACCCCGCACCAGGGTCGGTGGTGGGAGCTGATCGAGAAGTACAAGGTCTCCATCCTCTACACGGCGCCGACGGCGATCCGCACGTTCATGAAGTGGGGCCGCGACATCCCCAAGAAGTACGACCTCTCGTCCATCCGCGTCCTCGGGTCCGTCGGGGAGCCCATCAATCCCGAGGCCTGGATGTGGTACCGGGAGGTCATCGGCGGCGGCAAGGCCCCTGTGGTGGATACATGGTGGCAGACGGAGACCGGCGCGCACATGATCGCGCCGATGCCGGGCGTGACTGCGGCGAAGCCGGGCTCCGCGCAGGTGGCCGTACCCGGAATCGCCGTCGACGTCGTCGACGAGATGGGCGAGTCGGTGCCGAACGGCTCCGGTGGCTACCTGGTCATCCGGGAACCGTGGCCCGCCATGCTGCGCGGCATCTGGGGCGACCCCCAGCGGTTCAAGGACACCTACTGGTCCCGCTTCGACGCCATGTACTTCGCGGGCGACGGCGCCAAGAAGGACGATGACGGAGACATCTGGCTCCTGGGCAGGGTCGACGACGTCATGAACATCTCGGGCCACCGACTGTCCACGACGGAGATCGAGTCGGCGCTGGTGAGCCACCCGTCCGTGGCGGAGGCCGCCGTCGTCGGCGCGAGCGACGAGACGACGGGCCAGGCCGTGGTCGCATTCGTCATCCTGCGCGGTTCGGCGAAGGATGACGACGACATCGTCACCACGCTGCGCAATCACGTGGGTAAGGAGATCGGCCCGATCGCGAAGCCGCGGAACATCCTGGTGGTTCCCGAACTGCCCAAGACGCGCAGCGGGAAGATCATGCGCCGGCTGCTCAAGGATGTCGCCGAGGGTCGCGAGGTCGGGGATGCCACGACGCTGTCCGACCCGACGATCATGCAGCAGATCGCCGCTTCCCTGCGGAAGTAGCGGCTGCAGGACGGAGCGGGAAAGGCCCCCGCACCTACGGGGGCCTTTCGCGGATCGTGCAGGTACGTCAGCCGATCGTGGCGTCGACCGTGACCTCGATGTTGCCGCGGGTGGCGTTGGAGTACGGGCATACCTGGTGCGCCTGCTCCACGAGCAGGTCTGCCGTCTCCTGGTCCACTCCGCCGATCTCGGCGTGGAGGGCGACGGCGAGCGTGAAGGCCCCGCCGTCGGTGGGGTTGATGCTGACCTCGGCCGTGACGGCGGTGTCACTGATCCTGGCCTTGCTTCGGGCCGCGACGAGCTTCAGGGCGCTGTGGAAGCAGGCGGCGTAGCCGACGGCGAAGAGTTGCTCGGGATTGGTTGCCCCACCGGCGCCACCCATCTCCTTGGGAACTGCCAGATCGACGACGAGCATCCCGTCATCGGTGTGAGCCTTGCCGTTACGTCCGTCGCCGGTCGCCGTGGCGACTGCCGTGTAGAGAGCACTCATGGTGTCGATCCTTTCGTCCCGGGTACCCTGCTGGCTCCCGCTCCTCCTGTAGACTAACTAGTCAGTCTACCTGCACCAAATCGTCCACCGAGCGCTACCGATCCCCTAGGGAGCATGATGAACGCCCAGCCGCCCGTCCGCGAGCGCATCCTGGCGTCGGCGACCGCGCTGTTCGAGGCCACCAGCATCCGCTCGATCAGCGCCGACAGGATCATTGCCGACGCCGGCACCACGAAGATGACGTTCTACCGCCACTTCCCGACCAAGGATCACCTCGTGGTCGCCTATCTCGACGGTCGGCTCGAACTGCTGAAGGGCGCCGTCGACCGCGAGACCACTGCCGGCCAGGACGCTTGCGCCGTCCTGCTGCAGCTCGCCTCCGCTCATGGCAGCGAAGCCTGCCGACCGGGCTTCCGCGGATGCACCTTCATCAATGCTGCTGCCGAGTACCCCGCCGACGGTAACGTGGTCCGCGCCGCCGTCGAGCGATACCGGACGTGGCTTCACGGCCTCGTCGCGGAGCTGGTCCGCGATTTGGGTGCGGAGCAGCCGAACGTCGTCGCCGACCAACTGATCATGCTGCGCGACGGCGCGATGGTGCACGGCTTCATGGGCGATCCCGCCTCCGTGACCGACGCGCTCGTCACCGCCGGACGGGCCATCATCACCGCTCACCTCCGCACACCCCTTCCCGCCTGACCTCACTGCAGCGGAACGACCTGCAGCGGAACCGCCTGCAGTGGAACAGGGTCTGGCGTGTACGCCTGTGTGATCTTGATCCTGAAAGATGGCCCGCGTCCGCCACCGGGAGGATGATTTCAGCGTGTCCACAACCCTGCAGCAGCCCCCCGTATCGAATCCGCGCATGGCCCGCCGCGTCGCCGGAGCCTCCTTCGTCGGAACCGCCCTCGAGTCCTACGATTTCTACGTTTTCGGCACAGCTGCCGCACTCGTCTTCAACACCGTCTTCTTCACGGAACAGGATGCGCTGGCCGGCACGCTCTCGGCGTTCCTGGTCTTCGCCATGGGGTTCGTCGCCCGTCCACTCGGCGCCATCATCTTCGGCCACCTCGGTGACCGCATCGGCCGCAAGCGCACACTGATCTGGACCATCACGCTGATGGGCCTCGCGACCGGCACCGTGGGGCTCCTCCCGGACTACACCTCCATCGGCATCTGGGCACCGATCATCCTCACGGCGCTGCGGTTCCTGCAGGGACTATCCCTCGGCGGCGAATGGGGCGGCTCCATCCTCATCGCCACCGAGCACGCAGAACCCCGCAAGCGGGCACTCTACGCGTCGATCCCCCAGCTCGGTTCCCCCGTCGGCACCATGCTGATCTCCGCCATCTTCCTCGTCCTCGCCGTCGTCGCGCCCGAGGTCATGACCACCTGGGGCTGGCGTATCCCGTTCCTGCTCGCGTTCCCCTTCCTCGCCGTCGCAATCTACCTCCGTCTCGCCATCGACGAGACACCGGTCTTCGAGCAGGCGAGCCGGAACCACGAGCTCCCCCGCGTGCCGTTCCTCGAGGTCCTGAAGTCGCAGCCCGCCGCGATCGTCGTCGCCATCGCCTCGGCGGTCCTGGGCATCGGCTCCTACTTCCTGATGGTGACCTACACGCAGGCCTACGGAACCACCACCCTCGGCCTCTCCCAGGAAACCGTGCTGAACGCGGCGCTCGTGGGATCCGTCCTGCAGCTCGGCACCATTCCCGCGTTCGGCTACCTGGCGATGCGCATCGGCTCGGCGAAGGTCGTTGCTGGCGGGGCCGTCGGCACGGCGCTCATCGCCTTTCCCCTGTACTGGATCATCAGTGTCGCCACGGAGCCGGTGTACATCGCCGCGATCATCCTCGGCGGCATGCTCCCGACCGCGAGCTGGGCCGCACTCGGCGGACTCATGGCGGATATCTTCAAACCCGCGACGGCATTCACCGCCCTGTCCTTCGCCTACAGCATCGCAGCGATCGTGGCGGGCTTCGCCCCCTCGATCACGCAGCAGTTCGGTATCGCGACCGGGGGCGCCTGGTGGCATCCCGGCGTCGTCCTCGCGGCCATGAGCCTGATCACCGTCGCCGGAGCGTTCGGCGCCGTCCGGCTGCGGTCGCGGTTCGCGCATCCCGGAACGGCCGGCGCGGGTGCGGCATAGTTAGGGCATGACGCCGGCACGCACCCCCAGCATCCTCGTGATCAATGGACCGAATCTGAACCTGCTCGGTACGCGGGAACCGGACGTGTACGGTACGGCGACGCTCGACGACGTCGTCCGGCTCGCGTCCGACGCGGCGCGCAGGGGCGGGTGCGCCGCCACGGCGATGCAGTCCAATCACGAGGGCGAGATCATCGACGCGATCCACGCCGCCCGGGAGACGTCGGACGCGATCGTCATCAACGCCGGGGCATTCACCCACACCTCCATCGCCATCCGCGATGCCCTCGCCGGCGTCGCCCTCCCCGTCGTCGAGGTGCATATCAGCAACGTGCACCGGCGCGAGGACTTCCGGCGCCACTCGTACATCTCGGGCGTGGCCGACGCCGTGATCGTGGGTGCGGGGATCGATGGCTACCGGCTCGCCGTGGACCACCTCGCCAGGGGCCTGACCGGCTCCTGAGCCGGCCCGGCGGCCCGGCGGCCCGCGCGGCATCGTTCCCGAAAAGTTAGGCCGACCGCCGCCGGTTGAGTGGGGATGGCACCTCCCATAGGGCACGATGGAGCTATGACGGACATCACTCCTGCCGGAAGCTCGGCCGATCTGCCCGAAAACCCCGACGCCCCCCTGCTCGAGGTACGGAACCTGGCGGTGAGCTTCCGGACGACCCACGGCGAGGTCCAGGCGGTCGAAGATGCAAGTTTTACCCTCAAGCGCGGCAGCACCCTGGCGATCGTCGGTGAGTCCGGTTCGGGGAAGTCGACGACGGCGATGGCGTGCATCGGCCTGCTGCCCGGCAACGGCCGGGTCACCTCGGGAAGCATCACGTTCGAGGGACGGGACCTCGTCGGTCTGTCCGAAGCGAAGATGCGAGCCATCCGCGGCAGGGCGATCGGCCTCGTCCCGCAGGATCCGATGTCCAACCTGAATCCGGTGACGAAGATCGGCACGCAGGTCGCCGAGACCCTCCTCGTACACGGCATGGCGACCAAGAAGAACGTCAAGCGGCGCGTCATCGAGGTACTCACCGCGGCAGGCCTGCCCGACGCCGGCGAGCGCGCAAAGCAGTACCCCCACGAGTTCTCCGGCGGCATGCGCCAGCGGGCACTGATCGCGATCGGCCTCGCCTGCCAGCCGCGCCTCCTCATCGCCGATGAGCCGACGTCGGCCCTGGACGTGACCGTGCAGCGCACTATCCTCGACCAGATCGAGACCATGACCGAGCAGATCGGTACGTCTGTACTGCTCATCACGCACGACCTCGGCCTCGCCGCCGAGCGCGCCTCGCAGCTCGTGGTGATGCACCGTGGGCGCGTCGTGGAGACCGGCCCGGCCGAGCAGCTGCTCAATGATCCGCAGCACCCCTACACGCAGTCGCTCGTCCGGGCGGCTCCCAGCGTCGCCGCGGTCCGACTGCGTCCCGGCGCCTTCAACGCGGACGCTGCGACGCGCCTCAAGCTCGCCGAGGCGGTATTCGCCGAGCACGAAGCTGGGCACGAAGGGCACGACGGCGCAAGGCACCCCGATCCCGCAATCGCGGATACGGCTGCCCCGCCCACTCCCGTTGCGCCCACCGGTGCCCACGCAGCGACGTCCTCGACGGACCGACCGGCCCAGCCCCGGTCCACCGCCGGAACCTCTGCCGGGACCGCCGGGACCACCGCAGCCACCCCGCCGGCGAACATCGTCGAGATCCGCGACCTCACCAAGATCTACAAGCGACGCGGCAGCAAGGATGACTTCTATGCAGCGAAGAACGTCACGCTCGACGTGCCCCGCGGGCAGACCGTCGCGATCGTCGGGGAGTCCGGTTCGGGCAAGACGACGACGGCGAGGATGCTGCTCAAGCTGATCGAGCCGACATCGGGCACCATGACCTTCGACGGCATGGATGTCGCCACCCTCGACAAGGCGCAGCTCAACGATTTCCGGCAGCGCGTGCAGCCGATCTTCCAGGATCCCTACTCGTCGCTGAACCCGATGTTCACGATCGAGCGCATCGTCGAGGAACCGCTCAACGCCTACAAGCGGGGCTCGAAGAAGGATCGGGCGGCGCGCGTCCGTGAGCTCATGGACCAGGTCTCGCTTCCGCAGAACGCGCTGAGGCGCTACCCGGCGGAGCTCTCCGGCGGTCAGCGGCAGCGCGTCGCGATCGCCCGGGCCCTTGCCCTGCAGCCCGAGCTGATCGTGTGCGACGAGCCGGTCTCGGCGCTCGACGTCCTGGTACAGGCGCAGATCCTCAAACTCCTCGGCGACCTGCAGTCCGAGCTGGGCCTGAGCTACCTGTTCATCTCGCACGACCTCGCGGTGGTGCGGCTCATCTCGGACTACGTCTGCGTCATGAAGGACGGCGAGCTCGTGGAGGCGGCAAGTTCCGAAGAGGTGTTCCAGAACCCCCGCCATCCGTACACGCGGAAGCTCCTCGCCTCCATTCCCGGGAACGAACTCAATATCCCCGAGGACCTCGCCTCCTAGTCGCCATCACCAGCTGATGCGGCCGGAGGATCTCACTCCGTGCCTCGTGTTCCGTCCGCATCAGGCCGGCGTGCTCGTTCACGAGGCACATGAGAGCGGCCACCACCTTCTGAGGTGATGGCCGCCGGCTACGCGGACGAACGAGGGCTACTTTCTGCGGGTCTTCGGATCGAGGGCCTCGCGCAGCGATTCGCCCAGCAACGTGAAGCCGAGTGCCGTGATGACGATGCACGCGCCCGGGAGGAAGGCGAGCTGCGGTGCGACCGCGAGTTCAGCCTGCGCGTAGGTCAGCATGCGTCCCCACTCGGCGGTCTGCGGAAGCCCGCCGCCGAGGCCGAGGAAGGCCAGCGCGGCGGCGTCGATCACGGCGGTGGCGAGGCTGAGGGTGGCCTGCACGATCACGGGACCCATGCTGTTCGGCAGCAGGTGGCTCATCGTGATGGTGCGGCGGCTGAGCCCGAGGGTCTGCGCCGCGAGGATGTAGTCGGCACCACGCTGCGAGAGCATCGACGAGCGCAGGAGCCTCGCGAAGATCGGGATCTGGGAGACGCCGATGGCAATCATGATCGCGTAGGTGCTCTGGCCCAGCATCGCGGCGATGCTGACGGCGAGGAGGAGGCTGGGGACGGACAGCAGGATGTCCACGAACCGCATGATCAGGCTGTCCACCCAGCCGCCGAGGCCACCGGCCAGGACGCCCAGCAGCATACCGCCCGCGAGACCGAGCGCCGTCGAGATGACACCGATGAGCAGCGATGCCCGGGCGCCCCAGATGAGCTTGCTGAGGACGTCCCCACCGAAGCGGTCGAGGCCCAGCGGGAAGCCCTCGATCTCGCCCGGTCCGGGGATGGTGGTGGGAGTGATGGAGGTACGGCCGGGGAGGTCGTTCCCGCCGTAGGGTGCCAGGAGCGGGGCGAGGATCGCGACGAGCAGGAAGAGCCCGATGATGACGGCGCCCACGATCGCCTGCGGGTTGGTGCGCAGGCGGAGGAAAGCATCCTTCCAGAGTCCGGTTCCCCGTCCGGTGTCGATTGCGGGATCGTTCGGAGCCGCTGAACCGCCGACGGCGGGAGGCAGGATGGTACTCATTGCACACGCACCCTCGGGTCGATGACGGAGTAGGACAGGTCGACGATCAGGTTGATCAGCGCGTACAGGACCGCGATGAAGATGATGAAGCCCTGGAGCACGGGGTAGTCCAGCCCGAAGATCGCGTCACGCAGGAACCTGCCGATGCCGTTGAAGGCGAAGACCGTCTCGGTGAGCACCGCTCCCGAAATGAGCAGGCCGAGCTGGAGGCCGATGGTCGTGACCACCGGCAGCATCGCGTTCCTCAGGATGAAACTCCCGCGGATGGTCCGCTCCATCAGGCCCTTGGCGCGCGCGGTCCGCACGTAGTCGGCGTTCTGCACCTCGAGCACCGAGGCTCGCGTGATGCGGACGATGATCGCCAGCGGAATGGTGCCCAGGGCCAGCCCCGGGAGGATGAGGTGGAGGAAGGCGTCCCAGGCGGCGTCGTACTCGCCCGTCAGCAGGCCGTCCAGCACGTAGAACTGCGTGTAGTGCGTGGCGTCGATGCGTGGGCTCTGCCGACCGTCGGGAGGCAGGAGGGACCACTGGATGGCGAACAGGTACTTGAGGATGAAGGCCAGGAAGAAGACCGGCACGGTGATGCCGACCAGGCTGAGCACCACCGAGCTGTGGTCGAGGAACCTGCCGTAGTGCCTCGCTGCGAGGTATCCGAGCGGCACACCCACGCCGATCGAGAAGATCAGCGCGATCACGGTGAGTTCGAGCGTGGCGGGGAACCGCGTGGCGAACTCCTCGAGTACCGGGCGACCGGTGTTGATGGATACCCCGAAGTCACCCTGCAGCAGCTTGCCGATGTAGGTCAGGTACTGAACGATCAGGGGGCGGTCGAAGCCGTACAGCTCGTTGACCCGGGCGATAGCCTCGGGGGTCGCCTTCTCTCCCAGCAGCGCGGTCGCCGGACCACCGGGCAGGCTCCGTACCCAGAGGAACAGCAGGATGGACAGTCCGAACAGGGTGGGGACGAGCAGGGCTATCCGCTTGCCGATGACGCGTAACACTCAGGGATCCTTCCGGGTCGACCGGCGGGAGCCGGACACGGGTCGAACAGCACGGGCCGGCCACCGGGATCAGTGGCCGGCCCGTGCAGCGTGGTGCTGCTACTCGCTCAGCTCGATCGCGGTGAAGACCTCGTCGTTGACGGGGCTCGCCGGGTAGGAGGTGACACGGGGCGCGAACGCCAGCGATGGAGCGGGGTGGGCGAGCGGGATGGCCGGGTTGAACTCGGCGATCTGCTCGTTGATGTCCTTGTACAGCTCCGTCTGCTGGTCGCGGTCACTGACGCCGCGTGCCTCGTCGAGGGCCGCGAACAGCTCAGGGTTGTCGAAGCCGAACTCCAGCTTCTCCTGACCGAAGAAGACGCCGATGAAGTTGTCGGTGTCGTTGTAGTCGCCGGTCCACCCGAGAAGGTGCAGGCCGTGGTCCGGGGTGCCCTGGACCTGGTTGAGGTAGTCGGGCGACCAGGCCGCGGGAGCCGGGTTGACCGTGATACCCACTTCGCCGAGCTGCGCCTGCAGGTTGGTGAAGACCTGCTCGGGAGTCGGCATGTACGGGCGTGAGACGTTCGTCGGGTAGTTAAACGTGACCTCGAAGCCATCCGGGTAGCCGGCCTCGGCCAGCAGTTCCTTCGCACGGGTCGGGTCGTAGTCGTACGTCGTGACGTCCTCGTTGTAGCCGTCGACGACGTCGGGGATGAACTGCGTGGCGACCTTCGTGCCCTCGGGCAGGGTCTGCGCCACGAGCGCATCCTTGTCGATTGCGTGGGCGATGGCCTCGCGGACCTTCGGGTCCTTGAGCTCGGGGATGGCCTGGTTCATACCGAGGTAGAGGATGGTGAACGGGTCACGCGGGGTGATGTTGTAGCCGGCGTCCTTCAGGGACTGCGTGTCGGCGGGTGCAACGAGGTCGTAGCCGTCGATGTCACCGGCCTCGAGTGCCTGGCGGCGTGCCTGCGGGTCGTCGATGATGCGGAAGATCGTGTTGGTGATCTGGCCCTTGTCGCCCCAGTAGTCGTCGTAGATCGAGACCTCGAGCTGCTGCCCGACGTCCCACGAGTCGAACTTGAACGGACCGGTGCCCACGGGGTGGCCGAGGGCGTACTCGCTCAGCGAGGGGGCTTCGGCGGTGCCGCCGATGTCGTCGGCCGAGTACTGCTCGAGCGCCGTCGGGCTCTGCATGGCGAAGGCCGGCAGGGACAGCGCTGCGATGAATCCGGCGAACGGCTTGGCGAGGTTGACGGTGACTTCGTTGTCACTGTTGGCCTCGCAGGACTCGTAGACGGCGTTCTCGGGGCTGTCGGCGAAGCCACGGAACAGCGAGCCGTAGTAGTACGACGTCGTCTCGGCCTGCTGAATGCCGGTCCAGTTGTACCAGCGGTCGAAGTTGAAGCAGACGGCCTCCGCGTCGAACGGGGTGCCGTCGTGGAAGGTCACGCCTTCCTTGAGCTGGAAGACCGTGGACAGTCCGTCCTCGGCGGTCTCCCACGACTCGGCGAGCAGTGGTGCCGGATCAGCGGTGCCTGCTTCGACGCCCACGAGGCCCTCGAAGATCTGGCGGCTGACGCGGAAGGACTCACCGTCGCTGGCGAAGGCAGGATCGAGCGACTTCGGATCGGAGGACGCAGCGAAGACGAAGGTGGAGTCGACCGCGGTATCGCCCTCGGCCGCGGTGTCCTCCTCGCGCTGGCTCTGAACGCAGCCCGTGAGGAGGAGAGCTGCGATGGACATTCCTGCTGTGAGCGCAGCGCGTTTTCTTGTGAAACCCGCGCCGCGCACGGATGTGCCTCGGTTGGACATGTGTTGCTCCCTGGTGAACGAGTGATTCCTACCGGATCTACCGGTATCCATGGGGACCACAGCGCGAACGCGCTGATCCGTGTGACGAGCCTAACTTCCAGGACGACCGTGATCGGTATTTCCCGGGCTTCCATGGTCACGATTTGGCATCACGCACAGTCCGGTGCGCGGTTGTCACGAGCGCGAAATACCCCCGACATCGGAGGACAGAGCACGGACACGGTGCACGCACGCACCGGTCCTCCCCAGCAGTCCATCGAGTGGCTATGGACCTACCCGCGCGCGCACTGCCCGGCAGAGACGGCGTCGTCCAGGCCCGGCGCGCTCTCCGCGATGGGACGCAGCTCAGCCAGCGACAGCGCATAGCCGACAGGGGCGTTCGCAGTCGACTTGGCGAACACGACGCCGGCGACGCGACCCTGCAGATCCAGCAGCGGCCCGCCCGAGTTCCCCTGCTGCACATCGGCGGCGAGGCTGTAGACCTCGAGCGGCTGTGGATCCGCGCCGTAGATGTTCTTGACCAGGACGGGCGAGAGGCTCTGGACGCTTGCCGGCTGGATCCGGTACGGACCACCGGCGGGGTATCCCGCGAAGGCCGCCGTCGCGCCGGTGTCGAGCTCCTCGCCGAGAGGTAGCGGGGCGGCCTGCAATCCGTCGACCGCGATCACCGCGATGTCGCGGTCGGTGTCGAGCTGCACCACCCTCCCGGGCAGGGCTCCTCCGCCGGGGACCTCGACCACGGGCTCATCGACACCGGCGACGACGTGCGCGTTGGTGACCACACGCCCAGGGGCGACGACGAAGCCGGAACCGGTCTGGTTCTGCCCGCACTGGAAGGCCGTCCCCGTGATGCGGACCACCGAGGCAGCAGCGGCGGCCAGTTCGGGGGTGTCGACCGAAGCATCGGGCACTTCGGCGGGCGCCACCGGTCCGACGGTCGCCAGGATCGTGGGGATGCCGTCGTCGACGGCGATCGTGCGCAGCTCGGCCATCCAGGTACGGACCGGTCCGGGCGTCACGGTATCGATGCCGCGGATCACCTGGGAGGCCGCGAGCTGCTGGGACAGGAACGGGACGCCGAGGGTCCCGACGCTGAATGCGAGCATCGAAAGGACCAGGGCGGCGACGACCACGTTCACCACACCGCCGAGGATCCGGTCGATGATCCGGAGCGGCGGGAAGTCCGACCAGCGGCGGATGGACGCGCCGAGAGCCGAACCGACGGCCTGTCCGAGAATGATCAGCACAACGACCGTGGCGATGACCGCGATGAGTCGCCACGGGTTGTCGGGGACCCAGCCGCTGACGAGCGGAATCGCGAAGAAGGCCGCGACCGCGCCCGCCACGAAGCCGGCGATACCGCCAAGGGTGACCAGGAAGCCGTTGCGGATACCGGTCACGAGGTAACCGAGCAGCACCACCAGCAGGACGAGATCGAGGAGCGTGAACTCCGCGAAGCTGATTTCGGGCACGTAGGTTCTCCCCTTGCTATGGACAGCGGGAGAAACGCGAACCTCCCTACACTGCGAGCGATTCTAGCTGTGCAGGATGTGAGGAGCGTGGGAGGACCGATCCCTCGACCCCCGGGGACCCGAATGCGCCGGACGCAGCGTGTATCAGTCGTCACATCCGCTCCGGTACGGCAAGATGGACAGGGGAAGACAGCGGAGACCGCCGCGGATCGACGCACGACAGACGCATCAGGAGAATTCATGGACATCGAGGTACTGCGCCGGGCGCCCCTCTTCGCATCACTGGGAGACGATGTCTTCGCCGCACTCACGGACGAGCTGATCGAAGTGGACCTCCCCCGCGGTTCGTCGGTCTTCCGCGAGGGCGACCAGGGCGACCAGCTGTACTTCATCGTCTCCGGCAAGATCAAGCTGGGTCGCACGGCGCAGGACGGTCGCGAGAACCTCCTGGCCATCCTCGGCCCCGGCGAACTGTTCGGCGAGATGGCACTCTTCGATCCGAGCCCCCGGACGGCGACGGCGACGGCGGTGTCCGAGACGCGCCTGGCCGGCCTGAAGAACGAGAACCTCCGCACCCTCCTCGAGACCCGGCCCGAGGTCTCGGCCCAGCTCCTCCAGGCCCTCGCCCGCCGCCTGCGCCGCACCAACGAGTCCCTCGCCGATCTCGTCTTCTCCGACGTCCCGGGGCGTGTCGCCAAGGCGCTGCTCGACCTCGCCGATCGGTTCGGCCGCCCTGCCACCGACGGCATCCTCGTCGCCCACGAACTCACGCAGGAGGAACTGGCGCAGCTCGTCGGCGCATCACGGGAGACGGTCAACAAGGCCCTCGCGGAGTTCGTCCAGCGCGGCTGGCTGCGCCTCGAGGCGCGCGCCGTCGTCATCCTCGACATCCAGCGGCTGCGCCAGCGCAGCCGCTGATCCGAGCCGTCGCATGAAGAAGGCACCTGCCGAACGGCAGGTGCCTTCTTCCTGCTGCGATCAGGCGGGCGTCAGCGGCCCCGCTGGACCGAGCCGCCCTCGGTGAGCTTGGGGCACTCGACCTGCAGCATCAGGTCGCCGTCGTGCTCCGACAGCTCGGGGTGGTAGAGCTTCACCGGGCGCTTGTGCGAGAGGTACGCGATGCAGCCCCGGGAGGACCCGATCTTCTCGAGGATGATCTCGACCGCTGGTACCGCGAGTTCACTGAGGGTGCGACCCACCGTGTTCGGCTGGCCCACCTCGTCCCCCAGCTTCGTGGTGTCGCGGTCCGCGACCTCCTTGGCGGCCCAGCGCCACTGTCCCCAGACGCCCTTGCTTCCGAGGATGCTCGGTTCCTGGTTCACGGGCTGGGCTGCGGCGAAGTAATGGGTGTCGAAGCGACGGTGCGCGAAGTCCGGGGTCAGCCAGTGCGAGAGGGGCTTGATGAGGTCGGTCCGCACGCCGAGTCCGCGGCGGGAGAGGATATCGGTGAACCGGCACTCGCCCTCGTTGATGGCTTCGCGGGCCTTCATCCATTCCTTGGCCTGCGTTCCCTCCACGAGGGACGACGCATCCGGTCCTGCGAGCAGGACACCGGTCTCCTCGAACAGCTCACGGATGGCGCAGAGTACATGCCGACGGGCAACGCGGTGGTCGTCGACGCCGAGGGTCTTCGCCCACACCGACGGCGTAGGACCGAACCAGCTGATGTCGTCGTCGTCGGACTCCTCGATGCTTCCGCCCGGGAAACCGAGAACCCCCAGCGGGGACTGCCCGCGCCGGTAGGAGAGGTAGGTCTCCGTGCCGATCGCAGTGTCGCGGAGGAGGACCACCGACGACGCCGCCCTGGGCTTGAGGGGAGTGCGGTCCCCGTGCTCTATCCAGCTCTGAGCCGCGGTGCGCTGGTCCGGATGTACGGGGAACAGCCTGGTGCTGAGACGGTCCACGGCCTAGGTGAACTCCGCGATGACCTCGACCTCGACGGGCGAGTCGAGGGGGAGGACGGCCACGCCGACGGCGGAACGGGCGTGGACGCCGGCATCTCCGAGGACGGCGCCGAGCAGTTCGGAGGCTCCGTTGACGACCCCGGGCTGACCGGTGAAGGAGGGGTCGGAGGCAACGAACCCCACGACCTTGACAATGCGGGTGATGCGGTCGAGGTCGCCGATCTGGCTCTTGATCGCAGCGAGGGCGTTCACCGCACAAGTGGCAGCCAGGGCCGTGGCCGTCTCGGCGTCGACGCCGCCGTCCGCAGCGCCGACCTTGCCCGAAGCTGGGAGTTTGCCGTCAATCAGAGGCAGCTGCCCGGAGGTGTACACGAGGTTGCCGCTGATCACTGCCGGCACGTAGGCGGCCAGCGGAGGAACGACACCGGGTAGGGTCACTCCTCGCTCGGCCAGGCGTGCCTCGACGGCGGAAACTGCGGGAAGTTGAGCCGACAAGGCTAGTTCTTCTCCCTCTTCAGGTAGGCGACGAGTCCCTTGCCGTCCGGTCCGGGAACCACCTGCACGAGCTCCCATCCATCATCGCCCCACTGGTCCAGAATCTGCTTCGTGGCATGGATGATGAGCGGAATCGTGGAGTACTCCCATTTCGTCATGAGGAAAGCCTAGCGCGTGCTTGTAAACTGGAATAATGGCTGCGCGCAAATCCCCCCTGTTCGACACGGCTACCACCCTCGGCAAGATCATTGCGTTCCTCGGAATCAGTGGACTCGCCGGCGTGCTCGCCGCAGGTCTCCTCGTCCCCGTGGCTGCTGCCGCCGGCACGGGAGCCTCCGCCTCCATCCAGTTCTTCGAGGAACTGCCTGCCGAGCTGGAGCGCGATGCGCTAGCCCAGCCCACCAAGATCGTGGCAGCGGACGGATCGCTGATCGCGACGCTGTTCGAGGAGAACCGGCAGCCCATCACGCTCGACCAGGTGTCGCCCTACATGAAGGACGCCCTGATCGCCATCGAGGACTACCGGTTTTACGATCACGGCGGCGTGGATGTCGAGGGCATCATGGGCGCCCTCGCCAGCAACCTCACCAGCGGCACCGAGCGGGGAGCCTCGACCTTGACGCAGCAGTTCGTCACGAACGTCCTGATCGACTCCGCGCTGCAGAACAACGAGACCGCAGTGTTCAGCGGCGACAAGACGGTGGGCGACAAGCTCCGCGAGATGAAGCTCGCCATCGCGGTGGAAAAGGAACTGAGCAAGGACGAGATCCTCGAGGGCTACCTCAACATCGTCCAGTTCAGCGGCACGAGCTACGGGGTCCAGGCGGCCTCGAAATACTTCTTCAACGTCGACGCGGCGAACCTCAACATCCAGCAGAGCGCGTTGCTCGCCGGCGTGGTGAACGGCCCTACGCTCTACAGCCCCGAGTTGAATCCCGAAGCATCGCTGCAGCGCCGCAACCTCGTCATCGGAGCCATGCTGACCCGGGGCAAGATCACGCAGGAGGAGCACGACGCCGCCGTCGCCACCGAACTGGACCTGGCTATCACGCCGACGCTGAACGGCTGCGTGGGCGCGGCACAGGCACCGTACTTCTGCGACTACGTCACCCACCTCATCATGAACGACCCCGCGTACGGCGAGACGACGGAGGACCGCGAGAAGGTGCTGTACCGCTCCGGCCTCACGATCAAGACGACCCTCGACCCCCGCGTCCAGGGTGCCGCGCAGACAGCCGTCAACGAGACTGCCAACCCGGACACGACGGACGGCGCGGTAGGCCACACGATGATCAGCCTGGATCCCAAGACCGGCAGCATCCTGTCGATGGCGCAGAACACGCGATACAACCCCGAGGTGGCCCAGGGCAACACGGTCCTCAACTTCAACGTCGACCAGTTCGACGGCGGCGACCCGACGAAGAGCCTGGGCGGCGGCGGCGGATTCCAGCCCGGCTCCACCTACAAGCCGTTTACCGTCGCCGCATGGGTGGAGAGTGGCAAGGCGCTCAACCAGGTGGTCGACGGCACCAAGAAGACCTATCGGCAGGGTGACGAGTGGAGGGCTAGTTGCGCGCAGGGCGGTGAGTTCCAGATCCAGGAAGAGGATGGGTACGCCCCGCAGAACTACGGCGACATCAACTACCGGTACACCTCCGTCCTCGACGGCCTCGCGCAGTCGCTGAATACCATCACGATGTCGAGCGCGAAGCAGCTGGACCTGTGCCGGATCCGGGACATGGCCTACGACCTCGGCGTCCATCAGGCCAAGAGTGCCGAAGGCGAGGAAGTGGCGTTCGGCTTCCAGCCGTCCGCACTGATCGGTGGTGGCGGCGAGGCCGCTCCGATGTCGATGGCGACGGCCTACTCGGGGTTCGCCAATGACGGTGTCGTATGCCGGCCCCGCGCGCTGACCGAGGTGACCGCGATCGACGGGACCAGCTACCCGGTCCCCGCCGTCGCCTGCGAACGGAAGATCTCCCAGGATGTTGCACGAGGCGTCAACTACGCCACGCAGCGCGTCATGACCGACGGCTCGGGACAGCTCCTGGAATACGGAGGGATCCCCATGGCCGGCAAGACCGGCACCAACGACGAACGCTCGCAGACCTGGTTCATGGGCTACAACTCCGACATGGTCACGGCCAGCTGGGTGGGCAACTGGCAGGCGGAAGGACCGGGCAGTTCGCTGGGCGGCCTCCAGATCGGCGGTCAGGTGTACCCCGAGATCGACGGCTCCCTGATCGCCGGACCGTCGTGGGCGGAGTTCATGCAGCAGATCCCGGGCCTGTACGTCGGTGCACCCTTCGCTGCGCCCCCTGCGAGCGTCATCAACGGCGCACAGCGCGGCACCACGACGCCGACCAACCCCGGCAGGCAGACGTCTCCCGCCGCTCCGGGTACCGGCACCAACACCGGTGGTACTGGCACTAGCGGCACCACCGGTGGTACCACTGGAGGAGCGGCCGGCGACGGCGGCAACAACGGCAACGGAGGAAACGGCTAGCGTGACATCGACTCAGACATCCCGGAGCGGGGCACCGCTCGGCTGGGCGGCAGGACTCACCCTGACCACCGCGGCCGCAACCCTCGCCTACGCCGCGGCTGTCGAGCGCACCCTGTACCAGGTGCGGGAGGAGACGTTGCCCATCCTTCCTCCGGGCGCCGCTCCCCTGCGCATCCTGCACCTCTCGGACATCCACATGGTCCCCGGCCAGAAGTCGAAGGCGGACTGGCTCCACAGTCTGGCCAGCCTGAATCCCGACCTGGTGGTCAACACGGGCGATAACCTCAGCCACAAGAAGGCCGTGGGGCCACTACTCGAGGCGCTGGAACCACTCCTCAAGGTTCCGGGGGTCTTCGTCCCGGGCTCCAACGACTACTACGCCCCGGTGTTAAAGAATCCCCTGAGGTACTTCGCGGGGCCATCGATCGCTCCGAAGGAATCCGCGGCGCAGGACCTGCCGTGGGCCGATATGTTCAGCGCCTTCGGTGCCGCCGGTTGGGTCGACCTGACCAACAGGTCACAGTCCATCGGCTTCCGGAACATGCGGATTGACTTCACGGGAGTGGACGACCCGCACCTGGATCGGGACCGCTACGCGTCCTACCCTCCCGGCAGCAGCACCTCGGCGGAGGCGCCGCACATCCGGGTCGCCGTCGCGCACGCTCCCTACCAGCGCGTCCTCGACTACTTCACCGCCGGCGGTGCGGACCTCATGCTCGCGGGGCATACGCACGGTGGCCAGGTCTGCATCCCGGGCTACGGCGCACTCCTCAGCAACTGCGACCTGCCGACTTGGCGGGCACGGGGCCTGACCCAGTGGGACCATGAGGGCCGAAGCGTTCCCCTGAACGTCTCGGCGGGCATCGGTACTTCGCGCTTCGCTCCGGTCCGGTTCGCCTGCCGACCCGAAGCAGTGCTCCTGACGCTTACTCCCCGGAGTTCCCGCTAGCCAGTAGTTTCTGCTTCTTCGGGTTTCCCGGTCGTGGTCGGCGATACAGCCCTCCTGTCCTAGCATGGTTGCCAAGGGACACCAACAACCATCGTTCACCGAAGAGACGGCATGACGAACCAGAACACACTGTGGCAATCGCTCGGCCGGCTCTACCCGCATGTCAAACCGATCATCCCCCGCCTGATCCTGGGGCTGCTCTGCGCGCTCGGCGCGAGCATGATGGCACTGGCCATCCCCCAGGTGCTGCGTGTGCTCATCAATGACGCGCTGGCCGAGGGTGGTTCGGCGCGCACGGTGTGGGTGGCTTCCGGCGTCGTGCTGGTCCTCGGTGTCCTCGAGGCGGTCTTCGTGGCGCTGCGGCGTCAGTTCGTCATCGCACCGGCGACGACGGTGGAGATGAACATGCGCACGTCCTTCTACCGCCACCTGCAGAACCTGACGGTCGAGTTCCACGATCGCTGGGGCAGCGGGCAGCTCCTCTCCCGTGCAATGAGCGACATCAACCTCATGCGCCGATGGATGGCCTTCGGCCTGATCATGCTCGTGGTGACGTCGCTGACCGTGGTGATGGGCGTGGTGATCATGTTCTTCACCAGCTGGGCCCTTGCCCTGATCTTCGTCGCGGCCGCCGTACCCCTCATGGTGTACGGGTACCGCTTCCGCACCTCCTACAGCCGCGTTTCCCGCAAGAGCCAGGACCAGACCGGAGACCTCGCGACGACGGTCGAGGAGTCGGTACACGGCATCCGCGTCCTCAAGGCATTCGGGCGCAGCCGCGAAGCCCTGGAGGACTTCGAGGCGCAGGCCGAGGAGTTGCGCCAGACGGAGATCTTCAAGGCGAGATCGCTCGCCCACTTCTCCATGATCGTGACCCTGCTGCCGGAGCTGGCCCTGGGGGCCTCGCTCGTCGTCGGTGTGAGCCTGGCTGCGAGCGGCGACGTGACCATCGGTGCACTCGTGGCCTTCTTCGCCACGGCTGCAGCCGTCGCCGGGCCGGTCGAGTTCATCGGTCCCCTGCTCGCCATGACCTTCACGGCGAAGACGGCCATCGACCGGCACTACGAGGTGATGGATTCCGAGAACACCATCACCGATGCCGCGGCGCCCGTCCATCTCGGAGCGGCCAGGGGCGACGTCGTGTTCGAAGCCGTCCACTTCCGCTACCCCGACGCACAGGACCACGCCGGGGACGTGCTGAACGGCATCGACCTGCGGCTGCGTGCCGGCGAGACGATGGCCCTGGTCGGAGTCACCGGCTGCGGCAAGAGCACGCTGCTCCAGCTGGTCCCCCGGCTGTACGACGTGACGGGCGGTGGCATCACCATCGACGGCGTGGACGTGCGCAGCTTCACCCTGGAGGACTTGCGGACCCTCGTCGCCGTGGCCTTCGAGGACACGACGCTCTTCTCCACCTCCGTGCGTGACAACGTGCTCATGGGTTCGGACGCCACGGGAGCCGAGGCGGATCGCATCCTGGCGGAAGCGCTCGAGGTGGCGCAGGCACAGTTCGCCTACGATCTGCCCGAGGGACTCGAGACGCTCATCGGGGAGGAGGGGCTCAGCCTTTCGGGCGGTCAGCGCCAGCGGATCGCCCTGGCACGGGCCATCGCGGCACAACCGACGGTCCTCGTTCTCGACGATCCCCTGTCCGCCCTCGACGTCGCCACCGAGGAACGCGTCGAGGAAGGGCTACGCGCCGTGCTCGGCTCGACGACCACACTGATCGTGGCTCACCGCCCGTCCACCGTGGCGCTGGCGGATCGCGTCGCCCTGCTGCAGGACGGGCGCATCGCCGACGTCGGCACGCACTCCGAACTCCTCGCCCGCAACGACCACTACCGGTACGTCATCGCCAGCCTCGACGACGAGGAGATCGCCCAGCTCGGGCGCGCGGTCCGACCCGAGCTCGACGACGAGGAGGCACTGGCATGAGCCGGACCACGACGCCCACCGGCAGGACGCCGAAGGACAGGAAGAGGAAGAGAGTCCCGGACAGGAACACCGGCACGGAGCCCCAGGGAGGACCGTCCGTCGGCGTCCTCAACGAGGACGCGATCCTCCTCGACCGCGCCCAGAGCAAGTCCGTCCGCTCGAGGTCCTTCCAGCTCCTCGGCTCCCTCATCCGCCCGAACCGCAGGCAGTTCGTCTGGACCGTCCTGCTGGTGGTCATCTCGCAGGCGGCGCGCGTCGCCGGTCCCGCCATTATCGCGTTCGGCATCGACCGCGCCCTGCCTGCCCTGATAGCTGGGGACTCCCTCATGCTGTGGGTCGCCGGTGGCACCTACCTCCTGGCGGCCGTGCTCGCCTCGGTCCTGACCGCAGGCTATGTCCGGGCGACGGCACAGCTGAGCCAGGCCATGCTCCTGGACCTCCGTGTGCGCGTCTTCCGGCACACGCAGCGGCTGAGCCTGGAGTTCCACGAGAAGTACACCTCGGGCCGCATCATCTCCCGGCAGACATCGGACCTGGAGGCGCTCCGGGAGCTCCTCGATTCGGGTGTCAGCTCGCTCGCCTCGGGCGCCATCTTCATGATCTTCACGGCGGTCACCATCTTCGCCCTCGACTGGCGGACGGGCTTCCTGATCCTGGCCGCCGCGGTGCCGATGTTCTTCCTGACACGCTGGTACCAGCGGCACTCGCAGATCGCCTTCCGCGAGTCGAGGGTGGTGTCGGCGAAGCTGATCGTGCACTTCATCGAGACCATGACCGGTATCCGTGCCGTGAAGGCGTTCCGCCGCGAGTCCGTGAACGCCCGTCGCTACGACGAGCTGGCAGAGGACTACCGGACGGTCACCGTCCGTTCCATCAACCTGAACGGGATCTTCCAGCCCGGGCTGGTCCTGATCGGCAACGTGACGGTCGCCGTGGTGCTCATGGTCGGCGGGTTCAGGGTGCTGGGCGGCACCCTCGAGGTAGGGGCCCTTCTCGCGCTGCTCCTCTACGGCAAGCGCTTCTTCCAGCCCGTGGACCAGATGGCGATGTTCTACAACTCCTTCCAGTCGGCTGCGGCCGCACTCGAGAAGGTCTCCGGCCTGCTCGAGGAGGTTCCCACCGTCCGCCCGCCCAAGAACCCGGTGTCGCTGCCGGACCCTCGCGGTGCCGTCGAGTTCCACGACGTCGAGTTCCGCTACGGCAAGGGGCCCGTGGTGCTGCCCACCATGAACCTCGCCATCCGGGCGGGCCAGACCGTCGCCCTGGTGGGCCAGACGGGCGCGGGCAAGTCGACGCTCGCGAAGCTCATCGCTCGCTTCTACGACGTCTCGGAGGGCAGGCTCACGCTCGACGGCGTGGACCTCCGCGACCTCGCGTCGACGGACCTCCGCCGCGCCGTCGTCATGGAGACGCAGGAGGCGTTCCTGTTCAGCGGGTCGGTGGCGGACAACATCGCGCTCGGAAAGCCCGAGGCCAGCCGGGAGGAGATCATCGCAGCGGCGCGTGCCGTCGGCGCCGAGGAGTTCATCCTCGAGCTCCCGGAGGGCTTCGACACCGACGTGAACAAACGCGGCGGTCGTGTCTCTGCGGGCCAGCGGCAGCTCATCAGCTTCGCGCGGGCGTTCCTCGCGGATCCGGCGGTCCTCATCCTCGACGAGGCGACGTCGTCCCTCGACATCCCGAGCGAGCGCCTCGTGCAGGAGGGCCTGCAGAAGCTCCTCGGCAACCGTACGGCGCTGATCATCGCGCATCGCCTGTCCACCGTCGCGATCGCCGACCGCGTCCTCGTGGTGCATGACGGGCGCATCGTCGAGGATGGCACCCCCTCCGAGCTCATCGGCGGCTCGGGGCGATTCGCGACGCTGCACGCGGCGTGGAAGGACTCACTCGTCTGACGACCTCCGGTGCCGGCGCGCCCGGTTTTCCTCGCCGCTGATCCTCGGCTATTCTGGGACAGTTGCTGTTCGGGAGGTTCGTCCTCCCGCGTGGGAGCACCGGGGTGTGGCGCAGCTTGGTAGCGCGCGTCGTTCGGGACGACGAGGTCGCAGGTTCAATTCCTGTCACCCCGACCGGATCAATACACAGGAAGCCCGCTGGGGACCAGCGGGCTTCCTGTGTATCCGGCTGGTTCAGCGGGCCGAGAGGGTCACGACCTCATAGCCGCGGGGATTCAGGGCGCCGAACTTCGCGTTGGCGAGGGCCAGCGTCTTGCCGAACAGGGCCACCGTCGTCGGGACGTCGAACCGCGGGCTCTTGATGACGTCCTCCACCTGACCGCTCGCAAGGTCGTTCGACAGGTCGATGCGGCTGACCTGGTTCTTCCTGTTCTGGACGGCGTACACGGTGTCGCCCTTGGCAAGGATGCCGTCGACGTTGGGCAGTGCGGCGGTTGCGATGACAGCGCTCACTCCGGAGTCCGGGTCAACGGTGTAGAGGGATTCCTTGACGGAGTGCGCCACGATCAGTGTCCTTCCGCCGTCGACCGACGTGATGCCGTTGAGGTTGAAACCGGTTTCCACCAGGGCCGCCGGGCCGGACAGCGGAATCGTCTGCACCTCACCGAGCTCCCCGTGCCGGCCGACCGGGATGAAGTAGAGCTCGGCGCGGCGGGAGTTGGTGAAGTATGCCCCGTCCTTCGTGAGTGTGACGTCGTTGATGAAGGCCTCTGCCGTCGTCAACCGGACGTCGGCGACGGGGGCGCCGGTGCGGGTGTCGTACACGTAGGCCTGACCCTTGGCACCGCCTGAGACGAACAGCAGATCGTTCTTCACATCGGCTTTCAACCCGACAACGACCCTGCCGTCCGGTGCGTCGATGAAGGGTTCCGCAGTGCCCTTCCGGATATCGCCACGGTAGATGTCGCCGTCGCCGAGGTCTCCCGCGTAGAACGTTGATCCCCTGCCTGCGGCGATACCCTCAGCTCCCGACGCACCGGGGAGCGGGATGGACGCTCCCGGGTGCTTCTGAGCTGCGGCCGACGCCGCCTGGACCGATGACGGCGGTGCTGCGACGGCTCCTGTGGCCGGCAGCAGGAGCCCGCCGGTCGCGACGATCGCAACCGCCGCGCGTGTCAGCGCCATACGGCGCGCAGACGTTGAATGGCTGGTGCTGCGGGAGGTGGTAGTCACTGTGCTCCTCGTTGGTTCGAGCGCGGCCCTGCCCGGGGCTCCGCACGGCGCTGTAGCGGATGGGTTGCTGAGAAGGCGATGGAACCGCTGATCATCGTGAACTGCGGCTGCAGCCGTGGTACCGACCGGCCTAGGCAGGTTTGTACGATAACGCTCCGGTCACGAGCTTTGTCCCCCGTAGCCGAGGGGCGGACGCACCGGTAGCTCGGGCCACCACGCCGCCGGCGGGTCAGGCGTCAGGCGAACGCGCGACCCGTCAGCCGCTCGTACGCCTCGACGTAGCGTGCGCGTGTGCGCTCGACGACGTCGTCGGGCAGCGCGGGAGGCTCCGACGAGCGGTCCCAGCCCGTGGCGTCGGACGTCAGCCAGTCGCGGACGAACTGCTTGTCGAACGACGACTGCGCCTGCCCGGGCGCGTAGAGGGCCGCATCCCAGAAACGCGAGGAATCCGGCGTCAGCACCTCGTCCCCGAGCGTGATGCGCCCCGTGGCAGGGTCGAGCCCGAACTCCACCTTCGTGTCCGCGAGGATGATGCCCCTCTCGCGCGCGATCGCCTCGGCCCTCGCGTAGATGTCGAGCGTGAGCGTGCGGAGCTCGGCCGCGGCGTCGTCACCCACGGTCATGACGACGGCGTCATAGGTGATGTTCTCGTCGTGCTCGCCCACCTCGGCCTTCGCGGAGGGAGTGAAGAGCGCGGGATGCAGGCGCGAGCCGTCCACGAGGCCCTCGGGCAACGGCAACGAGCACACGGTCCGCGACGCCCGGTACTCGATCAGCCCACTTCCCGTGAGGTAGCCGCGCGCGATGCACTCGATGGGATACATGATGAGCTTGCGGCAGATCATGGCCCGGCCCTCCACGGCGGCGGGGACACCGCCTGCCGCATCGGCGGCGATCACATGGTTCGGGATACCGCCGAGCTGCTCGAACCACCAGAGGCTGAGCTGCGTCAGCACGCGGCCCTTGTCGGGGATCTCGGTGGCGAGGACGTGGTCGTATGCGCTGATGCGGTCGCTGGCGACCACGAGGACGACGTCGTCGGGCCCGTCCTCAGGCTCGTACAGGTCGCGTACCTTGCCGGAGTAGACGTGCCGCCAGCCCGGGAGGTCGACGTGCGGGGGCACGAAGCCGCTCATGTCGTAGCCGCCGCGGGTCCGGAGACGGTGACTTCGGCGCGGGATGCCTTGAGCGCGATGTCCGTCCGGAACTGCCCGCCCTGGAGCTCGATCAGGGAGAGGCCCTCATAGGCGGTGGAGCGCGCGTCCTCCAGGGAGTCCCCGAGCCCGACGACGGCCAGCACGCGGCCGCCGGCGCTGACCACCTTGCCGTCGCGCAGCGCGGTTCCCGCATGCAGCACGGTGGCGCCGTCGACCTTGCCTGCCTTCTTCAGGCCCCGGATGCGTCGTCCGGTAACGGGAGTGTCGGGATAGTTCTCGGATGCGAGCACGACGGCGACGGCCGTCTGCGGCGACCAGTTCAGCTGATCGATCTGGTCGAGGGTGCCCTTGGCGGCCGCGAGCAGCACGCCGCCGAGGGGCGTCGCCAGCCGGGCGAGCACGGCCTGGGTCTCGGGGTCGCCGAAGCGGGCGTTGAACTCGATGACGCGCATGCCGCGGGAGGTGAGGGCGAGCCCCACGTAGAGGACGCCGGCGAACGGCGTGCCGCGGTGGGCCATCTCGTCGATCACGGGCTGGGCAACGCGTGAGATGACCTCCTCGACGAGGGTCGCCGGGACCCACTCGAGCGGTGAGTAGGCGCCCATGCCTCCGGTGTTCGGACCCTGGTCGCCGTCGTGGATGCGCTTGAAGTCCTGGGCCGGCGCGAGCGGGACGACGGTCCGCCCGTCGGAGAGGACGAAGAGGGACACCTCGGGTCCGTCGAGGTATTCCTCGATCACCACCGTGCCCCCCGCCGCGAAACAGGCGGACGCATGGGCTCGGGCTTCGTCGAGGTCGTCGGTGACCACGACTCCCTTGCCCGCGGCGAGGCCGTCGTCCTTCACCACATAGGGGGCGCCGAAGGTGCAGAGCGCCTCACCGGCCTCTTCGTCGGTCGCGGCGACGCGCGCCATCGCCGTCGGTACGCCGGCAGCAGCCATGACCTGTTTCGCGAAGGCCTTGGAGGCCTCGAGCTGCGCCGCTGCCCTGGTAGGGCCGAAGACGGGGATGCCCTCGTCAAGGAGCGCATCCGCGATCCCCGCGGCGAGCGGCGCCTCGGGACCGATGACCACGAGGCCGACGCCGAGGTGTCGGGCGAGGCCTGTCACTGCGGCCGGATCGCTGGCATCGATGTCGTGGGTCGGCACGTCCTCGGCGATACCGGCGTTGCCGGGTGCTGCGTGCACCTCCCGGACGAAGGGGTCGGCCAGCAACGCCCGGACGATGGCATGTTCGCGGCCTCCGGGGCCCAGCACTAGAACCTTCACAGTAGGACAGCGTACTGGAGGTGCCCGGGCCCACACAGTGTGCGGCGCCTGTTACGGAGGCCGGTACCCATACTGCCCCGCTGCCTCTCCGAATACTTCGCATGAGCAACTCCACCAAGCCCCGCCGCGGCCTCCCCCTCCTTGCCGCGCTCGCAGGCATCATCGCTGCGGGCATGGTGCTCGGTGTCGCCGAGCTCGTCGGCGCTTTCTTCCGTGCCAGCGCCACACCCGTCATCGCTATGGGATCCACCTTCATCGACTTCACCCCGCCCTGGATGAAGGACTTCGCGATCGCGACGTTCGGGACGAACGACAAGCTTGCCCTGCTGATCGGGATGGGTGTCACCATCACCCTCCTGGCTGCGATCCTCGGCCTCGTCGCCTTTCGGAGGTGGGTGCTGGGCGCCGCCGGAGTGCTCCTCATGGGTGCGATCATCGTGGCCTGCGTCCTGACGCGCGCCGGAGCCTCCCTCCCCGATGCCATCCCCACGGTCGTCGGCACGACTGCAGGCCTGCTCGCCCTCCGCTGGCTCGTCGCTCGCCTGCGCCACGCCGCCATCGCTCCCGCCACCTCCACACCCGCCACCGCAGCCAAGAACCCGGGCTCGGACCGCACTCGTCCCGGCGTGACCGTCGTCGAGTCGGGCGAGGGGACACTCGGGAACGACGACGACGTCGCGGGCCCGGTTGCCGCAACCACCTCGAGGACACCCGGCAGCACCTCGCGCCGCGGGTTCTTCGCCGCCGCCGGTGTCACCGCCGTCGTCGCCGCCGCGGCTGCCGGTGGTGGGCGCCTGCTGTCGGGAGCACGCAACAACATCGCCGCCGTGCGCGACAGCCTGGAGTTCCCCGCACCGTCGAGCCCGGCTCCCGCGCTCCCTGCCGGTGTGCAGTCCCCCGTTCCGGGCGTGACACCCTTCGTCACCCCGAACGGGGACTTCTACCGGATCGACACGGCGCTCAGCGTCCCCCAGCTCACGACCGACGACTGGGTGCTCCGCGTCCACGGGATGGTGGAGGAGGAGTTCGAACTTACCTTCCAGGACCTCCTCGACGCCGACCTGATCGAGCGCCACATCACCCTGACGTGCGTTTCGAATCCCGTGGGCGGTTACCTGGCCGGCAACGCCAAGTGGCTCGGATACCCCCTCCGCGAGGTCCTCGCCCGGGCGAAACCCCTCGAAGGCGCCGACATGGTCCTGTCGACGAGCTCGGACGGCTTCAGCGCCTCCACTCCCCTGCCCGTGCTGCAGGACGACCGCGACGCCATCCTGGCAGTCGCCATGAACGGCGAGCCCCTTCCCGTCGAGCACGGCTTCCCCGTCCGGATGGTGGTGCCGGGCCTGTTCGGCTACGTCTCGGCGACCAAGTGGGTCGTCGACCTGGAGGTGACGCGGTTCGCCGACAGGACGGCCTACTGGACCGATCGCGGCTGGTCCGAGATGGGCCCCATCAAGACGATGGCCCGCGTCGAGGTACCGCAGTCCTTCGCCTCGCTGGACGCCGGTGCGGTGATGATCGGTGGTGTCGCCTGGTCCCAGCAGCGGGGCATCACCAAGGTCGAGGTTTCCGTGGACAGCGGCGACTGGGAGCCCGTGACCCTCGCGGCCGAGGCCTCGGTGGACACCTGGCGGCAGTGGTCGCACGAGCTCACCCTGGACGCCGGTCTGCACACCGTACGGGCGCGGGCCACGGACGCGGTCGATGGCGTCCAGACCGACGAGCGTGCTGAGACCGTCCCCAACGGCGCGTCGGGCTGGCAGTCCGTGCAGTTCACGGTCAAGTAGCCGGCGGACCGACCCCTGAACCAGGAGCGGCGCGCTCCACACGACCTGCGCCCATCGGATGACCGTCCACTCCGGTGGGCGCAGCCGTGCAGGCCGGGCCCTGAACCCACAGCGATCACACGGAGAGGATAGGGAATACTGGAATCATGCCCTCCACCTTCACTACGGCTGACGCCGTGGACTTCGCCGTCCTCGAACGCAACGGCTTCATCGAGTCCCGCCACGTCGGTGCCGCCGTCGTCCTCGCAGCGGACGGCTCGGTCGTGACCGAGCTCGGGGACATCACGAGCCCGATCTTCCCCCGCTCCACCTTGAAGCCGTTCCAGGCGCTGGCCAGCATGAAGGCCGGCGTGCCGTTGCGCGGACCGCAGGTGGCCCTTGCGGCCGCCAGCCACGTCGCCAGCAAGGAGCACATGGACGTGGTGCGGACCATGCTCGATGCCGCCGGCGTCACCGAGGAGCACCTCCAGTGCCCCGAGGACTGGCCGCAGGACGAGGAAGCCCGCAACGACCTCGTCCGGGAGGGCAAAGGCAAGCAGCGCATCGCCTTCAACTGCTCGGGCAAGCATGCGGCCTTCCTGTGGGCCTGCACCGAGAACGGGTGGGACACCTCGACCTACCTCGAACCCTCCCATCCGCTCCAGCGCTCGGTGGCCTCGGTCATCGAGGAGTACACGGAGGAGCCGGTGTCGGCCTGGGGCATCGATGGCTGCGGTGCTCCCGTCGCCGCCGTCTCGCTGACGGGACTCGCACGGGGCATCGGCAAGGTGACCAGGGCGCCGTCGGACAAGCACGCCGATGCCCGCGCGGCGACCATCGCGACCGCGATGCTCGACTATCCATGGGCCGTGCACGGCAACGGGATGGAGAACTCGGTGGTCATGGAGGACCTCGGGGTCGTCGCCAAGAGCGGCGCGGAGGGCGTGCTCGTCCTGGGCGCCCGGACAGGGGCGTCGCTGGCCCTGAAGGTCCTCGACGGCAACTCCCGCGCGGCCACCCTCGTCGGCCTCACGCTCTTCGCCGCGTCCGGAGCGATCGACGCCGAGAAGGTGGGCGCCGTCCTCGAGAAGGTCGTCCAGCCGGTCTTCGGTGGAGGCCGTCCGGTCGGCAGCCTGCGCCTCGCCGCCCCGGTCATGGCCCTGCTCGACTAGGGACGGCAGGACCATGGCACGACGACGCATCACGCCGGAGGACGGCCGGCGGGCACTGACGTCGGTTGCCGCCGGGTCGGCCGGCCGGCCGGACCTCGCGATGGCGGTGCGCTTCACCCTCGAGGAACTCGCCGAGCTGGCGCCCGGCAACAGCGTCGAGGTGCGCGTGCCACCCTTCGGCGTGACGCAGTGCGTCGAGGGCCCGCGCCATACCCGCGGCACTCCCCCGAACGTCGTCGAAATGGATGCGTCCACGTGGCTGGCCCTCGTCGAGGGAAGGACGACGTGGCCGGATGCCGTCGCCGCAGGCAAGGTCGCTGCGTCCGGACAGCGGGCCGACCTGAGCGCCTGGCTGCCTCTCTTCGGACCTCGGGGATGAGTACCGACCGACCGTCCGCGGCGGGAACGACCGGAGCCGGCACTGCAGGGCGCGCCTCCACGGCAGCCGGCCACCGCTCGTCCGGCCATCGGGCGGACCGGCTCCGAACCCTCCGCGAGCGCTCCGTCGCAGCCCTGCACCGCCAGCCCCTCGGAGCCTGGCTCACCGGCCTCGCCGCGACGCTCATCTACTCGGTCTTCTCGGTGACCCAGTGGAACACCCTGGAGTCACCGTCGTGGGACCTCGGGATCTTCACGCAGCTCGCGAAGGCATACGCGGGCTTCGGCACACCGATCGTCCCGATCAAGGGGGAGGGCTTCAACCTCCTGGGGGACCACTTCCATCCCCTCCTCGTGCTGCTGGGACCTGCCTACGCGCTGGCGCCGTCGGGCCTCACCATCCTCATGGTGCAGAACCTCCTCTTCGGGCTGTCGGTGGTGGTGATCGCCCGAACCGGCATGCGCCTGGTCTCACCGGTGATGGGGATCGCCGTGGGGGTCGCGTATGCCCTGTCCTGGGGGCTGCAGTCCGCCGTCGCGGCGCAGTTCCACGAGATCGCCTTCGCCGTCCCGCTCCTCGCCCTGAGCCTGGAAGCCCTGCTGCGGCGGCGCATGCTGCCCGCCGTCGTCTGGGGCGGGCTGCTGGTCTTCGTGAAGGAGGACCTCGGGCTCACGGTCATGGCCCTCGGACTGGTCATCGCCTGGCGGCTCCGGACCGCGGCGGGGCTGTGGCTGTCCCTGTGGGGGGCACTCTGGCTGATCGCCTCGGTCCGCCTGATCCTGCCCGCCCTCAACGCCACCGGCCAGTACGACTACTCGGACCGGATCGACCTGGGCTCGATGATCGCCGACCCCGGAGGCGCCGTCGTCGACCTCGTCTCCGGCACCGCGAAGCACGAGACACTCCTGCTGCTCCTGGTCTCCGGCGGCTTCCTGTTCCTCCGGTCCTCGCTCACCCTCGTCCTCCTGCCGACGCTGCTCTGGCGGTTCGCCTCGGGCCAGGAGGGCTATTGGGGTCCCGAATGGCACTACAGTGCGGTCCTCATGCCCGTCCTGTTCCTCGCCCTGCTCGACGGCGTGCTCTCGCTCCGCAGGAGCCGCCGCAGCTGGGTCCGCGCCGTCGCCCTGATGGGGGTCCCGGCCGCCGTCGCAGCCTCCTTGGTGCTGCTGCCCAGCCAGAAGTTCGCCGTCCTCGCCGAGCCGGAAACCTACCGGCAGTCGGAGCGCTGGGACGCGGCGCACCGCATGATGAGCCTCATCCCCCAGGCGTCGACGGTCGAAACCGGCGTGGTGCTCATGGCGTACCTGGTCCCCGAGACCCGGGTCTACTGGCTGGGCAACCTCAACCCGCCGCCGGACTACCTCATCGTCGACGCCGATGACTGGAGCTGGGGGCCGGTCAGGCCGGGGAACGCCGAGGCCCACGCCGAGCAGCGCTACCCGGGGTCCGACTACACCCTGGTGTTCAGCGAAGCGGGCTACCAGCTCGTCCAGCGGGAACGCTGATGCCCGGTAGCCTTAAAGCATGACCTCCGAGCAGCCCACGCCGAGCAGCACCCCCGAGCAGCCCGATACGCGCGGCGCCGTGCCGGCGGACGGGCAGCCCGGGCCTGCCGACCGCGTGGCACCGCCGGTCGGACAGCCGTCGGAGCGCGCCGCCGCGGCCCGAGTCGATCCTTCCGCCTACCGTGAAGTGACCGTGCGCAGGGCTCCGAAGTTCGTGCCGTTCATGGCGGTCGGTGCGATCGTCGGCTTCCTGGCCGCGCTCGTCGTCGCCTACACCGGTCCGGTTGATCCCACCCTTACGCGTGAATCCGTACTGGGCTTCTTCACCGTCGCCTTCGCGCTGCCGGGGCTGCTTCTGGCAGCCCTGCTGGTCCTCGTCTTCGACCGCCGCAGCATCAAGAAGGCCGAGCGTGCCCGGGCGGAGCGCACGTTCGACGACGACGCCGCCTGACCCGGCAGGGCTCGGCAGCGCTCCGCAGGGCCGTACGCAACCGACTCTTCGCTCGGGTGGCGTTGCGTGCCGTGAGAGAATGGCCGAATGGTGCGCGGCGACGGACAACTTTCCCACGATCTTCTTCCCGGCGAAAAAGGACCACAGGATGCCTGCGGTGTTTTCGGCGTCTGGGCGCCCGGTGAGGAGGTGGCGAAGCTCGCCTACTACGGCCTGTACGCGCTGCAGCACCGCGGCCAGGAATCGGCGGGCATCGCGACCAGCGACGGCCGCCGGATCAACGTCTACAAGGACATGGGCCTCGTCTCCCAGGTCTTCGACGAGTCCACCCTCAATACCCTGACCGGGCACATCGCCGTCGGGCATTGCCGGTACTCGACCACCGGGTCCTCGCACTGGGCCAACGCGCAGCCCACCCTCGGCGCCACCGCCGCCGGCACCGTGGCCCTCGCCCACAACGGCAACCTCACGAACTCCGCCGAGCTCTACCAGATGGTCCTCGCGCGCCACGGCAAGCCTCGGGCCGGTGAACTCGCCCAGGGCAACACCACCGACACCGCACTGGTGACCGCACTCCTCGCCGGCAACGACGGCCGCTCGCTCGAGGACACGGCGATGGAACTCCTGCCGAGCATCCGCGGTGCCTTCTGCTTCGTCTTCATGGATGAAGGAACCCTGTACGCCGCCCGCGACGCCTACGGTGTCCGTCCTCTCGTCCTCGGTCGCCTCGAGCGCGGGTGGGTGGTCGCTTCCGAGCAGGCAGCCCTCGCGACCGTCGGTGCGAGCTACATCCGCGAGATCGAGCCCGGCGAGTTCATCGCCATCGACGAGGACGGCGTGCGCAGCAGCCGCTTCGCGACGCCGACCGCCGCCGGCTGCGTCTTCGAGTACGTGTACCTCGCCCGGCCCGACGCCGCGATCGCGGGCCGATCGGTCTACGAGTCCCGTGTCGAGATGGGACGCCAGCTGGCCCGGGAGAACTCGGCGGAGGCGGACATCGTGATCCCCGTCCCGGAGTCGGGTACACCCGCCGCCGTGGGGTTCGCCGAGGAATCGGGCATCCCCTTCGCTCACGGGTTCGTGAAGAACGCCTACGTGGGCCGGACCTTCATCCAGCCCAGCCAGACCCTGCGACAGCTCGGCATCCGGCTGAAGCTCAATGCCCTGGAATCCGTCATCCGCGGCAAGCGCATCATCGTCGTCGACGATTCGATCGTCCGCGGCAACACGCAGCGCGCCGTCGTCCGGATGCTCCGGGAGGCGGGGGCAGCTTCGGTGCACGTGAAGATCTCGTCGCCGCCCGTGCGCTGGCCCTGCTTCTACGGCATCGACTTCGCCTCCCGCGCCGAACTCATCGCCAACGGCGCCGCGATCCACGAGATCAGTGCGTCGATCGGAGCCGACAGCCTCGCGTACATTTCCGAGGACGGCATGATCGACGCCACGCAGCAGCCCCGCGAGCGCCTGTGCACGGCGTGCTTCACCGGCACCTACCCCATCGAACTGCCCGATGACGACCGTCTCGGCAAGAACCTGCTGGAACGCCTCGACCCGGCCGACAAGTCCGGTGCCACGGGATGCGATCCCGGGCCGGATGCCGAATTCGAAGCGGTCCTGACCGATGAAGACAAGAAAGAGCGGGTATGAGCGCGTCCAACCCCACCACGTATGCCAGCGCCGGAGTGGACGTCGAAGCGGGTGACCGGGCCGTCGAGCTGATGAAGGACGCCGTGCGCGCGACGCACGGCGAGCAGGTCGTCGGCGGGGTAGGCGGTTTCGCCGGTCTCTTCGACGTCTCCCGCCTCCTGACCTACACGCGGCCCCTCCTGGCCACGTCGACGGACGGCGTCGGCACGAAGGTCGCCATCGCGCAGGCCATGGACATCCACGACACCATCGGGTTCGACCTCGTGGGCATGGTGGTCGACGACATCGTGGTGGTGGGCGCGGAGCCGCTCTTCATGACCGACTACATCGCGTGCGGCAAGGTGGTCCCCGAGCGGATCGCCGATATCGTCCGCGGCATCGCGGCCGGTTGCTCCGCCGCCGGCACCGCCCTCGTGGGTGGGGAGACCGCAGAACATCCGGGACTGCTCGGCGAGCACGAGTACGACGTCGCGGGTGCGGCGACCGGCGTGGTCGAGGCCGACCGCGTGCTCGGCCCCGAGCGCGTGCGCGAGGGCGACGTCGTCATCGGCATGGCCTCCTCGGGGCTGCACTCCAATGGCTACTCCCTGGTGCGCCGGGTGATCAACCAGGCGGGCTGGGCGCTCGACCGGCAGGTCTCGGAACTCGGACGGACACTGGGCGAGGAACTCCTCGAGCCCACGCGCATCTATGCCGCGGACTGCCTCGCACTGACCCGCAACGACGCCGCACAGGTGCACGGCTTCAGTCACGTCACCGGTGGTGGGCTGGCGGCGAACCTCGCCCGCGTGCTGCCCCGCGGGCTCGAAGCCTCGGTGGACCGTTCCACCTGGGAGCTGCCGCCGATCTTCACGCTCGTCTCCCAGCTCGGCAACGTGCCGCTGCCGGACCTCGAGCGCACCCTCAACCTGGGCGTCGGCATGGTCGCGATCGTCGGGGCGTCGGGCGCGGATGCCGCGCTCGCCCAGCTGAACGCCGCCGGACTGCCGTCCTGGGTCATGGGGAGCGTGCGCGCCGCGAGCGGCGGGAGTGTCGACGGGCCCGATTACATCCAGGGCGCCAAGGGCGTCGACGGCGGGTCGGTAAGGCTGCTCGGCACCTACGCCTGACCTACCCCCCCCCGGTCTCCGCGGAGTCACCCGGACCTGGCTCGGCGCGCGGTTCTGCCCACTGATCGGGTCACTACAGTGGGCAGGAACAACTCCTGCCCACTGATCGGGTACCTACAGTGGGCAGGTTCGAACATTCCCACCGAACGACGTCGATCAGTGGGAGGAAGCGCACCGCCGACGAGCATCGGACGACACGACGAAGCCCCTGCCCTCCAGGAGGACAGGGGCTTCGTCGTGCAGCGGGACCCGTCAGGGCTTCCCGTGCAGTGTGCGTGTGACGACGACGTCGAACGAACTGGTCCGGACGTTGCCCGCCTCGTCCGCAGCCGTGCAGGTGACCGTCGTGACACCGATTCTGAAACGGGTGCCCGGAGCGGGCACGCAGTTCAGCGGGACGGCGCCGTCGAGGGTGTCGATGGCGGACGGCAGGGTGTACGCCACCTTGGCGCCGCTGGCACCGTTGGAGACGGCCTGGATGTCCGACTGGTCGGCGATCCGCGGCGGCAGCACGTCGGCCGGACGGGCCGGGAGCCGTGACGGATCGACGATGCCCCAGTAGGCCGGAGTGACCTGCAGGTCGTCGTCGAAGGGCAGCGGCTGCTCCCATGGGCGGGCCATCGGCCACGTCCGCAGCCAGGTGCGCGCGTTGCTGATGCCCCAGAACGTCACCGAATCGACGGACTCGTTGTGCTCGCGGAGCATCGAGAACAGGTCCCGGTAGTAGTAGCCCACCTCGGCTGCCGCATCCTCGTCGTTCTCGAAGGCGGGACTGTAGGGGTCCACCGGCGCGCCACTGACATCGGCACCCTGGTTCTCCGTCGAGGCGTTGACGTCGAGTTCCGTGATGGCCTGCAGGAGCTCGGGGTTCAGCGCCTCCACGGCCTTGATGGAGTCCTCGAGCCACTGCACGGGCCGGGCGACGTCGACGTGGGCCTGGTGCCCGACGCCGTCGATCGGTACGTTTCGGGCCTCGAGTCCGCGGATCAGGTCGAGGTAGTCCGCGCGCTTCTCGGGCATCTCGGTGTTGTAGTCGTTGATAAACAGCGCGGCGTCGGGGAAGTAGCGGTCCGCCAGGCGGAAGGCCTCGTCCACGAAGCCCTCACCCAGGACCTGGAACCAGCGGCTGTCCCGCATGTCGTGCGGGTTCGCCGTGTCTCCGTCCGCGATGACCTCGTTCACGACGTCCCAGGCCCAGATGGGGCTGTCGCCCTCGGGATAGCGCGCATCGATGTGATCCGCGATGCCCTTGATATGGGCTTCCATGCGGGCTTTCAGCAGCGCCTGGTCGGCAGGGCTGTTCGTCAGGTCCCGGGTGCCGTCCTTGAAGAACCAGGCAGGCGTCTGCGAGTGCCAGGCGAGGACGTGTCCGTACACCTCGACGCCGTTCGCGTCCGCGAAATCCAGGAGCTGGTCGAGCTGGGTGAAGGCGAACTGACCCTCGACCGGCTGCACGCTCTCGGGCTTGCCGGCGTTCTCCGGGGTGAAGGCGTTGAAATGCTTCCGGATGAGGTCCGCCGCTGTTCCCGTGGTTTCGCGTGCATCGATGGCGACACCGACGTGCTCGATGCCGTCGGCGCCGAGGACGTCCTTCAGCCCCGGGACGTCCGTCTGGATCGGCTTCTCCGCGAAGGGAGCGAGGCTGAAGTCGTCGAGGACGAAGTCGACGCCGACGGGGCCCTCCACGTAGACCTGAGCCTTGTCCGCCGCGCCGCCGAGCGTGTAGGTGCCCTTCAGCTGCGTCCAGCCGTCGGCGGTGACGGTCGCGCCTGCACCGGCCACGCCGTCGTAGGCGCTCCCTCCGCCGTTGTCACGCTGCACGGACACCTTGAGGGAGGCCGGCTGCTGTCCCGGTGCGAGCTTCGCCCAGACCGACACCTCCACCGCTACTCCCACGGGTAGTCCCGCGGTGACGTCGAGGGCCGCGCCGTGCCAGGGCTGGGTGCGGTTGGTGACGAGCAGGCTCCCGGTCCCGGTGCGTGCGTCGCTTCCGGCGGTGACCTGCACGCCGTCGCCCCGCGCCGTCCAGCCGTCCGTGCCCGACTCGAAGCTGCTCGTGATCCCGGTTGTCTCCCCGGCGCTCGCTCCACCACTCGGCAGCGCGAAGGTCCAGCCTTCGGCCAGCTTCTCACCGACGACGGTCGTCACGGCCCGAACCGTGTTCGACCGGTCACCGCCGCCGTCGTGTGCGAGCACCACGGCTCCGGGGGTGAAGGCTTTGCGGAGATTCTCCGTGAGCGTGGCCTCGCTGAGGTCGTTGCCGTCCCAGTCGAAGATGACGTTCCCGAGACCGAGCGGCTGCATTCCGAGCGCTGCGGCCACCTCGCCCGTGGCACCCCAGCTGCCGTTGGGTGCCCGGAAGTAGGGCACCGCCAGCGCAGGGTCGCCCCCGGCCGCGCGGATGATGCGGAGGTTCTCCTTCAGATCGGACTCGACCTGCGCCTGTGTCCATGAGCCCATGTCCGCGTAGGACGTCCCGTGGTTGCACAGGGTGTGCCCTTCGGCGACGATGCGCCGTAGCAGTTCGGCTCCGCCGTCGGCCTGCACGTTCTGGCCGATGATGCAGAAGGTCGCGGTGATGCCCTTGTCCCGCAGGAGGTCGAGGATCGCGGTGGTCTCGCCGGGGTTGGGGCCGTCGTCGAAGGTGAGGGCGACGACGTTCCCGGTGCCGCGGGCCGTCGCGACGGGTGTGGTGGTCGGGTTGACGGCACCGCCGGGCACGAAAGCCGGGTCCGGGGTGGGCTGCCAGGTTCCGCCATCGCCCGGTTCGGCGGTGCCGGTGATCACGACGTCATCCACGAGGTAGTCGTAGGGCGCCCCGAGATCCCCTGTTCCCAGGTAGGCGCGCAGGGTGGCGGGATCCGCACCGGCAGGAGCGTTGAAGGTCCCGCTCACCGTGGTCCATGCATCGGCGGACACCGTCGTGTTTCCCACCCAGCTGTACGCGGGTTCGACGACGAAGCGGGCCGACGTCGTCGTTCCGGCGGCGGCGGACAGCTTCACCTGCGCCGAGAAGGAGTACGTGCCACCGGCCTGCAGGAGGTTGGCCGGCGTCTTCACGCCGTCGTAGTCGTTCGCCCTGCCCTTGATCAGCAGTGCTTTGTCACCGTCGGCGTCGACCACGGACAGGGCAGCCCCGCCGTTCTGGGTCAGCGGACCGAAGTCACCGTCCTCGAAGTCCTCGCTCAGGAGCACTGCCGGCTCCTCGGCGTTCGCCGCCGGCAGCGCCAGGGCACCGGCTCCGGCCACCAGGCCGAAGGCCGTGGCGCCCGCAATCAGACAACGTCGTCTCATCATTCTCCTTGTTATGTCGCCCCGCTCCCAGTCAGGGGCGAGGCGGCGGCCGCGGGCATTCCGCGGCCGCCGGGGGGGTGCTGCTCTTCGTGTTTCATGACGTGCTTCGTCTCGAACAACCGATTCCGCTACGGTCCGGGCGGGCCCCCTGCCCGCCCGGACCAGCGGGCCGGCCGGCTAGCGGTTGCCGCGTCCCGAGGATGCCTGCTCGAGGGTGTCCTGCAGCGCGTAGTAGGCGGGCTTGCGCGTGAAGTCGTTCCACATGACCGTCGCCTCGCCCTCGCCGCTGAAGAAGACGGGCACCCAGGAGTACTTGTCGGTGAAGCCCCAGATGGTGAAGGAGTTGCACTCCTCGACCGAGACGCAGGCCTCGAGGGCCCGCTGGTAGTAGCTCGCCTGCGTCGCGAGCTGCGCGTCGGTGGGCGTTGTCCCCGCCGCGACATCCATGCGCACGTCGATCTCGGTGATCGCCGTCTCGAGGCCGAGGGCGTCGAAGCGCTGCAGGTTGGCCTGGAGATCGCCCGGGAACCCGTAGCGCGTGCTGAGGTGCCCCTGGATGGCGAAGCCGTCCACCGGGACGCCCTGTGCCTGCAGCTTCGGAATCAGGTCGAGGTAGGCATTGCTCTTCGCGTTTATGCCCTCCACGCCGTAGTCGTTGAAGAACAGCTTGGCCTTCGGATCCGCTTCGTGCGCCCAACGGAACGCGTCGGCGATGATCTCGGGGCCGAGTTCACGAATCCAGATGTTGTCCGTCGTCCGCAGCGTCCCGTCTTCGTTGAAGATCTCGTTGGCCACGTCCCACTGCTGGATCTTCCCCGCGTAGCGGCCGACCACGGTCTGGATGTGGTCCTTCAGGATGGCGCGCAGCTCGTCCTTCGAGAAGTTGCCCTCCTCGAGCCAGGCCGGATTCTGGCTGTGCCAGAACAGGGTGTGGCCGCGGACCACCTGCTTGTTCTCCTGGGCGAACTGCACGATGGCGTCCATCTCCGCGAAGCGGTAGGTGTTGTGCTCCGGGTGGACGAACTCCCACTTCGACTGGTTCTCGGGGGAGACGGAGCTGAACTCGGCCGCGAGGCGCTGCCGGTACTCCTGGTCGAAGGTGAACGGGGCCGGGTAGGGCTGCGTCTCGTGGTGGCCGCCTCCCGCGACGGCCGTACCGATCTTCAGGTCCTGCGGTGCCACCCAGCGGAGGGTGTCCTTCTTCTCGACCGCCTGCGAGCGGGACGGCTGATCGGGGGCTGCGAGTGCCGGGGCTGCCATGGGGAGGATCATGGCCGACGCGAGGACTGTTGCGGCGATGGATGAACGAACCTGCATGAGCTCTCCTTTGAGGTGCTGAGGTGCGGTGACCGATACTTCGGTCTCTGATTTCCGGAAGTTTCCGGAAATACCCTTGCTGTAGGTGAGGAACATTGCACCCGAGAGGTCAAGGGTGAAATGTATTTCGCTTCCGGGGGTGCGCAATTGCAGCGTCGGTGTTCCCGAGGAGGATGAGTGCAGGACAATGCCCAACCAGTGGTGACCATCTCCGCCATCGCCTCTGCGGCGGGCGTCTCCGTCCCCACCGTGTCCCGTGTCCTCAACGGCCGGTCCGACGTCGCCCCCGCCACGCGCGAGCGCGTCGAGACGTTGCTCCGCGAGTACGGCTACCGGCGCCGCGGCACCACCACCCCCACTCCGTCTGGCCTCGTCGACCTCGTGTTCAACGATCTCGACAGCCCCTGGGCTGTCGAGATCATCCGTGGCGTCGAGGAATCGCTCAACGGCGACGGCCTGTCCGTGGTCGTCTCGGCGATCCACCGGCGCGGAGGCGCCGATTCGACACGCAAGTGGCTCGACATCCTGGCGGCCCGGGCGAGTGACGGGGCCATCCTCGTCACCACCGACCTCGACTCGTTCCTGCATGCGGAACTCCAGCGCCTCAACCTCCCTGTCGTGGTGATCGACCCTGCAGGAGTGCCCGACCTCGAGGTACCCACCATCGGTGCCACCAACTGGACGGGTGCCGTGACGGCCACCGAGCACCTCCTCGGACAGAACCACCGTCGCATCGGCTTCGTCGCCGGACGGCCGGGACTGTGGTGCAGCAGGGCTCGGCTGGACGGCTACCGCGCAGGGCTCGATGCCGCCGGCGTGGCCTTCGACCCCGCCCTGGTCATCAGCGGCGACTTCGACTACCACTCGGGTTTCTCGGCCGGGACCGAGCTCCTCACCCTCACGGAACCCCCCACCGCCATCTTCGCCGCGAGCGACCAGATGGCCCTCGGGGTCTACGAGGCCGCGCGTCAGCAGGGGCTGCGCATCCCGGACGACCTCAGCGTGATCGGGTTCGACGACCTGCCCGAGGCCTCCTGGGCGTCGCCGCCCCTGACCACCGTCCGGCAGCCGCTGTCGGAGATGGGGACGCTTGCCGCCCGTACCCTCGTGCGACTGATCCGGGGCGAGCCGGTCGAGAGCCCACGCATCGAGTTGTCCACCCGGCTGATCCCCCGGGCCAGCGTCCGCCCACGGCCCGCCTGACCGGACAGCACCGGAACGACGCCACCGGACGCAAGCACATGGTTCCCCTTGACTCTCCCCGCGCGGAACGAATATGTTTGTAACGGCAACATATTAGTCACACACACTTCCTGGAGCACTCAATGGCGATCGAGCCCACTCGCGATGACAAATTTTCCTTCGGACTCTGGACGGTGGGCTGGGAAGCCCAGGACCAGTTCGGTTCCGCTACCCGCGCCCCCCTCGACGCAGTCGAGGCCGTCGAACGCCTGAGCGACCTCGGCGCGTACGGCATCACCTTCCACGACGACGATCTCTTCCCCTTCGGTTCCACCGCCGATGAGCGCCGGGCGCAGATCGACCGGCTGAAGGGCGCCCTCGACTCCACCGGCCTGATCGTGCCCATGGTGACGACGAACCTCTTCAGCCACCCCGTCTTCAAGGACGGCGGTTTCACGAGCAACGACCGCGGCGTCCGCCGCTTCGCCCTGCGCAAGGTCCTCGACAACATCGACCTCGCAGCCGAGCTCGGCGCCAAGACGTTCGTCATGTGGGGCGGGCGCGAAGGCAGCGAGTACGACGCCGCCAAGGACATCCGCGGAGCCCTCGAACGCTACCGCGAAGCCGTCAACCTGCTCGGCGACTACGTCACCGACAAGGGCTACGACATCCGCTTCGCGATCGAACCCAAGCCCAACGAACCGCGCGGCGACATCCTGCTGCCCACGCTCGGACACGCGATGGCGTTCATCGAGACGCTCGAGCGCCCTGAACTGGTTGGCATCAACCCGGAGACGGGCCACGAGCAGATGGCCGGCCTCAACTTCACACACGGAATTGCCCAGGCCCTCTACCAGGGCAAGCTGTTCCACATCGACCTCAACGGTCAGCGCAGCATCAAGTTCGACCAGGACCTCGTGTTCGGTCATGGCGACCTGCAGAACGCCTTCTCCCTCGTGGACCTGCTGGAGAACGGTGGCCCCACGGGTGGGCCGTCCTACGACGGACCGCGTCACTTCGACTACAAGCCGAGCCGCACCGAGGACATGGACGGAGTCTGGGATTCTGCCGCCGCGAACATGCAGACCTACCTGCTGCTCAAGGAACGCGCCGCAGCTTTCCGCGCCGATCCCGAGGTGCAGGCGGCACTCACCGCGTCCCGCGTGTCCGAGATCAACGAGCCCACGCTCAACGAGGGTGAGGGCTACGAGGTGCTGCGCGCCGACCGCTCCTCCTACGAGGACTTCGACACCGATGCCTACTTCAACGGCAAGGGCTTCGGCTTCGTGAAGTTGCAGCAGCTCTTCATCGAGCACCTGCTCGGGGCCCGCTGACCCATGGCGCTCGTCACGGGCGTCGACTCCTCGACGCAGAGCTGCAAGGTCGTCGTCGTCGACTCCCTGACCGGCGCCGACATCCGCAGCGGCCGTGCCCTCCACCCGGAGGGCACGGAGGTGGACCCGGAGTCGTGGTGGCAGGCCCTGCTCGCCGCGCTGGTGGCCGGGAACGGGCTCGGGAACGATGTCGATGCCCTCTCCATCGCGGGCCAGCAGCACGGCATGGTGCTGCTGGGTCGTGACGGCCGGGTCCTCCGCGACGCGCTGCTATGGAACGACACCCGTTCCGCAGGTGCTGCCCGGGACCTCATCGCTGAGCTGGGCGTCGATGAACTCGTCGCCCGCACAGGACTGGCGCCCGTCGCATCCTTCACCAGCACCAAGGTGCGGTGGGTGCGCGATGCCGAGCCCGACCTCGTTCCGCGGATCGCCGCTGTGGCGCTCCCCCATGACTTGCTGACGTGGCGCCTCCGCGGCTTCGGACCCGAGGGCGAGGCGCCCCTGGGTCCGGTCCTCGAGGAGCTCGTGACCGACCGCTCGGATGTGAGCGGCACCGGCTACTGGAACCCCGCCACGGGTGCGTACGATCTCGAGCTGTTCGAGCAGCTCCTCGGTCGGCCTGCCCGTGAAGGTGGAAGCCATGGTGGGAACGGCCCGGACGCGGTGGTGCTTCCCCGCGTCCTCGGAGCAGACGAATCCGCCGGCGTCGTGCACCCGTCGTACACGGCATCGGGCGGCCGCCGCGTCGTGCTTGGAGCGGGAGCCGGCGACAACGCCGGCGCCGCCCTCGGGCTGGGCGCGGTGGAGGGCGACGTCGTCGTGTCCCTCGGCACCAGCGGCACCGTCTTCGCGGTCACCGCGGACGCAGTGGCGGATGCGAGCGGGACGGTTGCGGGCTTCGCCGACGCCGGCGGACTGTTCCTCCCGCTCGTTGCGACCCTCAACGCGGCACGTGTGCTGTCCTCGGTGTCAGGGATCCTCGGCGTCGATCACGATGGCTTCGCCGCACTGGCGCTGGCTGCGGCTCCGGGCGCGGGCGGCGTGGTCCTGCTGCCGTACTTCGAGGGCGAGCGCACACCCAACCTCCCCACGGCGAAGGCGAGCTTCCACAACCTCAGCATCGCCTCGAGCACCCGGGAGAACATTGCCCGGGCCTCGATCGAGGGGATGCTGTGCGGACTGGCGGATGCACTGGACGCCGTGCGTGCAACGGGCGTGACACCGCGCCGGCTGCTCCTGATCGGCGGAGCCGCACAGAACGCTGCCGTGCAGCAGGTGGCGGCTCAGGTCTTCGATCTGCCCGTGAGCATCCCGGCTCCGGGAGAGTACGTGGCCCGCGGTGCCGCAGTGCAGGCCGCCTGGGTCCTGACGGGGTCGAGGCCTTCGTGGACGGTCGACACCGTGGAGGACCGCCCTTCCGATCACCGGCCGGTCATCCGGGAACAGTATCGGACAGCGGTGGCGTCCCTGACGTTCTAGCCGCTCTCCGGACATGCCGAGAGGCACCGCCCATCCGGGCGGTGCCTCTCGCGTTGTGCGGGGTCCGTGCTAGACCAGGCCGGCCTGGTGGTCGATGCCCACCTGGTCCACCTTGCGGTGGAAGCGCATCCCGGCCTTGCCTCCGAGGATGGCCCCGATCAGCGGGATCAGGATTGCGATGGCGAGCCCGATCAGGCCGCTGGTGGTCAGTGCACTGCCGTCCACGGGGATGCTCGGCGCACCGTTCAGGTTGGAGAGCACGTTGAACTGGTCGCCCGCAACAGCTGCGAGGATGGCCAGGACGATCGCGATGATGATGCCCCAGAGCCAGACCGCGAGGCCCTGCTTGACGCCGTCGAACCGTGCCATCCGGCCGGCGACGTAGCCGCCGCAGTAGTAGGCGACGAACAGGATGATCGCGAGCACGATCCCGCTGATGATCCCGATGGTCTGGGCGTTCTCCTGGGCCTGACTGGCAGCGTCATTCGCAGTGCTCGAGTTCGCTGCTCCGACTCCGACGCCGATTGCCGCGGCGAGCGCACTGAGGATGACCGTGAGGCCGATCGCGGTCAGCCAGCCGAAGAACGCCGAGCCGAACTTGATGCCGCCGAACTGCTCCTTCTCCGCAGCGACGACGTCGTTGCGCCTGCTCTTCGGGGTACTCGCGCCCGATGTGTTGTCTGCTGATGCCATGATGCTCGTGCTCCCTGGTAGGTGTGGATGATCCGGTTCCCGCAACAGTGCTGCTGGACAACATGATCAGTCTGCTTACTACCCTGAACGCTGCCTGCACGCGGATGCAAGCTGCTTAGGGCGCCCGCCATCCATGATGCGAGGTCCTGTTGGACAGGAACACCTTCGATTTCCGCGCGGTGGTGCGGATCCATGACCTCTGAGCAGGAATTCGAGAGGGGCGACACTGCGGCTGAAGAAGCCGACGACTTTCGTGACCTCTTTGTTCGTTGCCTCGAGGGCCTGCTGAGGGTATGGGGCGCGGAACCATCGTCCCGTCACCCGGCCCGGCGGTCGTCGTCGTGGCGTCGTCGTGGCCGACCGCAGGAGTACCTGTCCCTGCGCGCACAAAGGCCGCGACCCGCGACCGCCGAAGCGGAAGCGGGCCGTGGCCTTGACGAAACGTGCCGCCGCTGTCAGAGCGGTGTGACCTGCACATCGCAGTGCAGGCGCCGGGTGTGGTCGACGGGCCGGACAGCCCCGGTCAGCGTGAGCGGGACAACCGCGCGGATGTCACTGCTCGAGGCACCCAGCCGCAACTCGAGCGCACCGGGTTCGACGATCCGCACCCGGTCCCGGCCGGTGAAGGCCGTGACGTCGGCCGGGACCGTGAACGCGATCCTCGCCGAGGATCCCGCGGCGAGGGGGACCCGTGCGTAGCCGATCAGCCGCTGGACCGGTCGCACGACGGACGCCACCGGATCGTGCAGGTACAGCTGCACCACCTCGACCCCATCGCGCTCGCCCGTATTCGTGACCGTGACATGTACGCCGGCCTCACCGTCGGTCGGGGCGGAGTCCGCAGCCGATCCCGCATCATCCCAGCTGAAGCTGGTGTAGCTGAGGCCGTGACCGAAGGCGAACGCCGCCGTCGGATCGATGTTCGACACTCCACTGGACTGCGCGAGGGGCGCAGCGAGGTAGGTGGACGGCTGCGCGCCGGGCGACCGGGGAATGCTGACCGGAAGGCGCCCGGCCGGATTGATCCGTCCGCTGAGCACCCCGGCGACGGCGGCGGCCCCCTCCTCGCCCGGGAAGAAGCCCTGGACGATGGCGGCCGCGCGGGTCACGGCAGACCCGAGCGCGTACGGCCGCCCGGTCAGCAGCACGACGACGACGGGCTTCCCCGTCGCCAGCAGGGTGTCGAGGAGCTGCTGCTGCACCCCCGGCAGTTCCAGCGACTCCGCGTCGCACCCCTCGCCGCTCGTTCCACGGCCGAACAGCCCGGCCCGGTCACCGAGGACCGCGACGACGACGTCGGACCCGTTCGCGACGGCGAGAGCCTCGTCGAAGCCGGTGGTCGCGGTGCCGTCGATGGTGCAGCCCGTGGCGATCGTGATGTCGCTGTCGGGGAACTCCTGCTCGAGTGCTTCCGCGACCGTGGGAATTGCCAGGCCGAGCTCGACCTCGGGGTGCTGCTCGCCCACGTGCGCGGGGAACGAGTAGCAGCCGAGGAAAGCGCGGTGCGTGGCGGCGTTCGGTCCGATCAGGCCGATGCGGGGAGCGGCGGTGAGGGGAAGGATGCCGCTGTTGCCGACCAGGACGATCGACTGCTCGGCGAGCTCCGCGGCGATCGCCCGGTTGCCCGGCGTGTCGAGATCGACGATCGGAGCTCCCCCGCCCGCCAGGGCCGGCGGGACGGGCGACCAGTCCGGATCGAGCAGGCCGAGGTCCAGCTTCTGCCGCAGCACCCGGCGGAGCGCCTGGTCCACCACGTCCTCGGACAGCCGGCCGTCGTCGATCTCCGCGACGAGGTGCTCGCCGAACGTGTGGATGGTGGGCAGTTCGACGTCGACCCCTGCGGTGAGCGCCGCGGCAGCGGCCTCCCCGAGGGTCGCCGCGACCCGGTGGAGTTCCTTGAGGAAGGCGATGCCGAAGTAGTCGGCCACGACCGTGCCCTGGAAGCCCCAGGTGTCGCGGAGCAGCGTCGTGAGGAGGGATCCGTCGGCCGCCGTCGGGACGCCGTCGATGTCCGTGTAGGCGTGCATGACCGAACGGACGCCCGACTCGCGGACGGCCATCTCGAACGGCGGGAGAAGCACGTCGGCGCGCTCCCGCTCGCCGATCGACACGGGGGCGAGGTTACGGCCCGCCTTCGACGCCGAGTAGCCGACGAAGTGCTTGAGCGTCGCCACGATCCCGGCGCGCTCGAGCCCCTGCACGTAGGCCGTCGCGACGGTCCCGATGAGGTACGGGTCCTCGCCGATGGTCTCCTCGACCCTGCCCCAGCGGGCGTCGCGGACGACGTCGAGCACGGGGGCGAGCCCTTGGTGCACGCCCACGGAGCGGAGGTCCGCGCCGATGGCCGAGGACATGGTCCGCACCAGGTCCGGGTTGAAGGTGGCACCCCAGGCGAGGGGTACCGGATACGCCGTCGCCTTCCAGGCCGCGAAGCCTGCGAGGCACTCCTCGTGGACGAGCGCGGGGATGCCGAAACGGTTCGCCGCCGTGATGCGCTCCTGCGTGCGCTGCAGGGACAGGGCGCCGAGTCCGGGTTCCACCGGCGCCGTCCCGAAGGGGCGCGTCAACTGGCCCAGGCCGTGCGGCAGGAGTTCGTCGAGGTCCACCGCCTCGTTCATCTCGTGCTGGTGCGGGGCCACCTCGCCGCCCTCGGTGTTGGCGCCGACCCAGACGCCGACGAGCTGCGCGACCTTCTCGCGCAGGGTCATCATTCCGACCAGGGCGTCCACCCGGTCCTCGGGGGTGGCGGCGGGATCGCGCCAGCGGGCGTCATTCAGAGTTGTCTCAGTCATGGTCACTTTCCGCCAGCGCCCATGAGGCCCTGGACAAGCGCGCGGCGCGCGAACAGGTAGACGAGCAGGACGGGCACCATCGAGAGCGTCACCGCGGCCAGCAGCCCCGGGATGTTGATGCCGTACTGGGTCTGGAAGTTGAACAGGCCGAGGGTCACCACGCGGGTGCTCTCGGACTGGGTCAGGATCAGGGGGAACAGGAAGCCGTTCCAGGCCTGCAGCGCCGAGAAGACGGCGATCGTGGAGATGCCTCCCTTGGACAGCGGCAGCACCAGCCGGAAGAAGGCCCGCGCAGGACTCGCGCCGTCCATCGCCATCGCCTCGTACAGCTCGCCTGTGATGTCCCGCATGGTGCCACTGAGGATCAGCGTGCAGATGGGCAGCGCGAACGCCGCGGTGGGGAGGATGATTCCGAGCAGGTTGTCGTAGAGCCCTACCGCGTTGATCAGGTAGAACACCGGGACGATCACGGCCTGCGCGGGGATCGCGAGGCCCAGGAGGAAGAAGCGGAACACGAACGACGCCCCCCTGCTTCGGCTGCGCACGATCGCGTAGCTCAGCGGCGGGACGAGCAGGAGGACGATCGCGACGACGCCGACCGTCACCACGACGGTGTTGAGGAAGTACCGGCCGAAACCGCTCGTGATCGCGTCAGCGTAGTTCTGCAGCGTGAAGCTCGAGGGGAAGGACAGCGGACCGTTGTCGCCGAACTCCTCTCTCGTCTGGAACGTGCCCGAGATCATCACGTACAGCGGGATGGCGACGATCAGCAGCCAGACGAACGAGCCGATGCCGGCGGCGTAATTGGGACGGGTCTTCATCAGAGGCCTTCCAGCGAGCTGTTCATCTTGTCGTAGCCGGACACCTTGACCACCACGAGGGAGATCAGGGTCGCGACGACGACGAGCACCAGGGCGATCGCGCTGCCTACACCGAAGTCGAAGCTCTGGAACGCCTCCTGGTACATGTAGAAGGCGGTGATCGTGGTGTCGGTACCGGGTCCGCCGTTGGTCAGGATCAGTACCGTCTCGAAGGTCGTCAACCCGCCGACCACCATCAGGATGATCGAGGTGATGGCCGTGTTGCGCAGTTGCGGCAGGGTGATGGCGAAGAACTGGCGCATCGTCCCCGCTCCGTCGATCGCCGCCGCCTGGTACAGCACGGTCGGAATACCCTTCGCGGCACCCTGGTAGATCAGGGTGTGGAACGGCGTGAACTGCCACATCCCCACGAAGATGAGCACGCCGATCGCGCCGGACTGCGTGCCGAGCAGGTTGCCGTCGCCGAAGAGCCAGGAGAGCTGGCCCGGTATCCCGAAGTTGGGATCCAGCAGCGCCCGCCAGAGGACGGAGATCGCCGCCGAGGACAGCAACAGCGGGATGAAGTAGATGGCACTGAGGATTGCGCGGTTGCGCTGGTTGCCGGCGGCCCACACCCCGAGCAGGATGCTCAGCGGCGTCTGGGTCACGACGCCGAGGACGATGAACAGCAGGCTGAGCCAGAGGCTTTTCAGCATCACCGGATCGGCGATCAGCGTCTCCCAGTTCTCGAACCCGACGAATTCCGGGTCACCGAGCCCGCTCCACGAGGTGAAGGACAGGACGGCGACCGCGGCGAGCGGCACGAGGGCGAAGAGGGCGAAGAAGATGGTGGCGGGCAGGGCCCAGGCGAAACCGGGGCGTCCCACGGACGAGGCGCCCGAGCGGGCCGGGCGGCTCGTGGTGGAGCCGCCCGGCGCTGCCTGCCTGCGCGTAGCAAGCGTTGTCATGGTGATGTCCTAGAGGCTCTGCATGGCCTTGATGAAGCCGTCTTCATCGATCTGGCCGCTGAAGAACTGCGCCACGGCGGTATGGATGGTCACCGTCGCCTCGGGAGGGTAGGCCTGGTCCCAGGAGAGCTGGAAGTGGGGCGCTTCCTTCACGAGGTCGAACTGGTACTTGGCGTACTCCGGGTTGGAGGCCTCGCCGAGGAATTCCTCGGTGTTGGTGGTGGTGGGCAGGTTGCCGATGGCGATCTGCTCCTGCACGAACTCGTCGGAGTACATCAACTTCAGGAACTCGGCTGCCTCCTCGGGGTACCGGGTGTCCTTGTGGATCGAGTAGAAGTTGTTGGTGTTGCCCGCGAGGTTGTCGGGATCGCCCTCTCCGCCTTCGATCGCCGGGAACTCGCTGTAACCGAGCACGTTCTCGGCGAACTCGGGGTTGGCATCCAGATGCGTCGCGTACGCCCATGAGCCCATGAGCTCGAAGCCGGCCCGGCCGCTGGAGAGCAGGGTGGGAGACCCGCCGTCGGTGAACTTCACGGAGTCGAAGTTGGTGCCGAAGGCACCTGCGTCGATCAGTTCCCGCAGCTTGCCGAGCGCCTCGCGGCTCTCCTCGGAGTCCCACACCTCGGTGTCGCCGTCGAGCGCGGCCTGGAAGAGGCCCTCACCCGCGACGCGGTCGAAGACGTACTGGAACCACATCTGGGTGGGCCACTGGTCTGCGCCGCCGAGTGCGATGGGCGTGACGCCGGCCGCCTTCAGCTTCTCGACGTCCTCCAGCAGTTCGTCCCAGGTGGCGGGGGGTGCATCGATGCCGGCCTGCTGCAACACCTCGGAGTTGTTGAAGAGCATCACGGGCTGCGTGCCACGCATCGGGATACCGTAGCTCTTGTCGTCGACCACGGCCGTCTCGAAGACGGACGGCAGGAAGGCTTCCTTCAGCTGGGGGTCCTCCTCGATGAGGTCGTCTAGGGGCATCAGCAGATCCGCCTCGACGAAATTCGCGATGCTTCCTCCGCCCCAGTTGAAGAAGATGTCCGGAGCCGAGTCGGTGTCGATGATGGTCTGCAGCTTGGTCTGGTAGTCCGCGCCGGGGATCGTGTCGAGCACGATCTTGACGTCGGAGGTCTCATTGAACGTGTCGACCATGGCCTGCTCGACCTTGTTGCTGGCATCTCCGTAGACCGCCAGGTGAAGCTCGTTCTCGGGCCGACCGGACGCGTCGCCGCCTCCGCCGCCGCATCCCGCAAGGGTGAAGCCCAGCATCATGACCGCGGTGCCCGCAAGGCTGCGGGACATCCAGGTTCGGTTGTTCATCGTTGAACGCCTCTCGAAAGTTTCGACGATTCCGTCGAAAGTTATGTGATGCGCTGAGTCTACGTAGCAGTTGCCGGGATGCGCAAGGCCAGATGTGCAGCCGGTCACATTTCGCGGTCAATGGCTTCGCGGGCGCCGCGCGCCGCAGGGGTAGGCTGTGGGGCATGTCGATTCCGGCGGAAGAACCGCGCGTCACACTCGCCCAGCTCGCAACGGTGGCCGGCGTTTCCCTTTCCACGGTCTCCAAGGTGCTCAACGGGCGGACCGACGTGTCGCCGAAAACACGGGCGAAAGTTGAGGAGCTCCTCGAGGAGCACGGCTACAGGCGGCGGAAGGTCTCGGTAGCCAGGGCGGGACTCGTCGAACTCGTGTTCCACGAGCTCGAGAGCGCCTGGGCGCTCGAACTCATCCGCGGCGTGGAGAACGTGGCACGCGAGCACGGCCTGAGCGTGGTGCTGACCGAGACCGGTACGCGCCATGCCCCCGGCTCAGAATGGATCGAGGGCGTCATGGCGCGCCGCCCCGCCGGCGTCGTCCTCGTCTTCTCCGACCTGCCACAGGACTTCCGGAACAAACTCGACTCGCGGTCGATCCCCTTCGTCATCATCGATCCTGCAGGGGACCCGTCCCCCGACGTCCCCTCCGTGGGCTCCGCCAACTGGTCGGGCGGCATGATGGCCACGCGCCACCTCATCGACCTCGGCCATACACGCATCGCCGCGATCAGCGGTCCGGAGGACATGATGTGCTCCCTCGCCAGGATCGACGGCTACCGATCGGCCATGGGCATGGCGTCCCTGCCCATCCCTCCCGGCTTCATCCGGTACGGGAACTTCCATGTCGACGGCGGACGCGACCACGCCTTCTCGTTGCTCCGCAGTCCCCACCCCCCGACGGCGATCTTCGCCGGCAGCGACCTCCAGGCCCTGGGCGTGCTCGACGCCGCCCGGCAGATCGGACTCCGCGTACCCGATGAGCTCTCGATCGTCGGCTACGACGATCTGCAGTTGGCGCAATGGTCCAGCCCGGCCCTGACGACGGTCCACCAGCCGCTCATCCAGATGGCGGAGGAAGCAACGCGGATGGTCCTGCGCCTGCGCGACGGCGAGCGTCCCAACAATCTGCGGCTCGACCTCGCGACCAGCCTCGTGGTGCGCCAGAGCACGGCGGCTCCGTCCGGCGGCAGCGCTCGGACCACGAGCGCAGCGCAGCAGCGGGCCTGAGAGAAGCACCCTCCGCCGCTGGTTACGATGGGAGCCAGGCCAGGTGCGCAGAAGGCTCCTGCAGGACGAAGGAGAACCAGGGCTGTGCGGTCACTACCCGGCGTGGCGAACGGCACCGAGGGCCTTCGCGCACAGAACCTGTCCCAGATCCTGACGATGGTGCACCGGTACGGCCCGTTGTCCCGATCGGAACTGACACGGCGCACGGGCTTCAACCGTTCGACGGTCGGCGCCCTCGTCCTCACACTCACGGAGCGGAACCTGGTCCGTGAGACGGAGCCCGCCGCCGGTGGCCGGGTCGGTCGGCCGAGCCCGATCGTGCAGGTGAATCCCGGTGTGGCCGTGCTCGCCGTCAATCCAGACATCGATGCGCTGACGGTCGGCGTCGTCGGCCTGGGCGGCCGCGTGCACGCACGGGTGCGCCGCGAGACCCGGGGTATCCCGACGCTCGACGACGCCGTTCAGCTCACCCTCGACATCGTGTCCGACTTGCAGCCCCTCCTCGCCGGCCTCGACAGCCTGCTCGGCGTCGGCATCGCGCTTCCCGGGCTGGTCAATGCCGGTACCGGCCGCGTCCTGGTCGCACCCCACCTCGGGTGGCAGGACGCCGACCTCACGGGGCCTTTCGGCGCCGCGCTGGGACTCCCTGCCGTCGCCGCGAACGACGCCTCCCTCGGATCCCTTGCGGAGAGCATCTTCGGGGCCGCACTCGGGGTGGCCGACGCCCTCTACCTCAACGGCAGCGCGAGCGGCATCGGTGGAGGAATCGTGACCGGAGGCGCCCAGCTGGTGGGCAGCCGCGGGTACGGGGGCGAGCTGGGGCACACACTCGTTCGTCCCGGCGGATCACCGTGCCACTGTGGCCGATCAGGCTGTCTCGACGCGGAAGTCCGGCTGGAGCGGCTGCTGGGCGCAGCCGGGCTCGACGGCGGCGGTATCGAAGCGCTGGAGATCGTGCTGTCCGACGGGCCCGTGGAGGCCGTCCGCCTCGAGGCGGAGCGCCAGGTGGAACTCCTGGCCGTAGCTCTCGTGGACTTCGTGAACATCTTCGACCCGGAGCTGATCCTTCTCGGCGGCTTCCTGGGTTCTCTCGTCGGTTTCGCGGGCCAGAGCCTCGGGGATGCCGTGAACGAGGCATCCCTCGCCGGCAGGGTCCACGTGCGCCGGGCCGCGCTCGGACCCGAGCTGCTGCTGGTCGGTGCAGCCGAGCTGGCCTTCCGGCCCTTGCTCGCCTCGCCCGCCTGAGGGCACACCAAACGGCGCATCGCCCTGTCGGGCTGATGCGCCGTGTGTGTTCACAGGAGAACGGCAGACCCTGGGTCAGCCGATGCGGCGTGAGCCGCTCCCCCCACTGTCGTCGTCGATCTCGTCGGCGTACTTGTCCGCATACTCCGAGTAGTCAGGTTCAACTGGCTCGATAGCTTCGGTACGTCGGCTCGAAGCACGACTACCCGGGCCTGTGAGCTCTCGCTGCAGTGCCGAATAATCAGTGGCCGGGCTGAAGTACTTCATATCCCGGGCCTGCTTGGTAGCTTTTGCCTTTTGACGGCCGCGCCCCATGGCGTGACCCCCTTTGTGCGTCGATCCGGAGGTGGTCACTGGGGCACAAAGGCCCAAGGCTGCAGCGAGGCCCCGGATTATTCGGTCAATTTGTCGTAACTATAGGTTACATGCTTTCAGGGCCACCCGAATGCCGGTTGTCCCTGGCGCTCCGGAGCCGGACGCAGGGGGCCGGGGACGCACTGGCCCGAGACGCCGTGGAACCCGATGACGGTCGATCTTGGATAGAGTCAAAACCGCGTCGGAGCCTCCCGACTGCGAGTAAGAGGACTACAAGGAGACAGCGGCCCACAATGAGCGATGAGGAGCAGGCAGCGCGGCGTCCGGGCCACGAGCCAGGGCCCGGGCCGGAGCCGACGCAAGGCGCCGAGGAGCACCAGCCCGTCGGAGGCCCCTACGCCTTCGCGCCGCAGGGCGGCGAACCCGGTCTGGGGGATCCTGGGCTGTACCCGGGTACCGATCCAGGGTCCGTGGGACCGGCACGACCGACGGACCCTGCGGAATCGGGCAGCACCTCGCCGTCGGCGCTCGACCAGAGCGGTGGTGCGGCAGCCCGCGGCGGATGGATCCCGATACCTCCGGACCCGGGCGAGGAACCGGCAGAGCATCCCAAGCGTGACCGCGCCCGGTCCACGGGCACCCGCCTCCCGCTGCTGCTGATCATCGGCGGCGCGATCATCCTTCTCGGGCTCCTCATCTGGCTGCTCGTCTCCCTCTTCGGCGGAGCGGATGATGAAGCGCGCGTGGACCCGTCGTCGCTCGCGGCCGGTGAGTGCCTCGCTGACTTTGCGGGCATCACCGAGGATGCCGTCCTGGTGGACTGCACGGAGGCCCACAATGCGCAGCTCGTGGCGAGCGAGGACTATCCCGATGACGCCCAATTCCCTGGTCGCGACCAGCTGGGGATCCGCGCCGAGGCCGCCTGTGCCGCAGCCTCCGCGGACATCAACCCGGACGTCGTCACCCAGGAACTGCAGGTGACGCTGCTCCGCGCCACCCCCACCGCCGAGACCTGGGCAGATGGCGACCGGACGGTGGACTGCTTCGCCGTCGTCGAGAATGGCGACACGCTCACGCAGAGCCTGCTCAACCCCTGACGGGTCGGGCCCCGGATGCGCGAGAGGGAGGAAGCGCAAGGCCCCTCCCCCTCGTGCGTCAGGCTAGCGGGCCGCGTGCACCAGCAGGCCGCCCGTGTCCGGTCCGGCGTCGCCGAGCGCATCCGTGGCCACCTCCCGGCGGTCCACCACGACGGTGTCCCCGTCGACGATCTCACCGGCGAGGATGCCGCGCGCGAGCCGGTCGCCGATCTCCCGCTGGACGAGCCTGCGCAGCGGGCGGGCGCCGTACGCCGGGTCGAACCCGGTGAGGGCGAGCCACTCGCCGGCTGCCGCACTGACGTCGAGGGTCAGCCGGCGGTCGTGCAACCGGTCACCCAGCGCCCGGACCTGCAGGTCGACGATCCGCGAGAGCTCGTCGAGGCCCAGCGGATCGAAGATCACGACGTCGTCCAGCCGGTTGAGGAACTCCGGCCGGAAGTTCGCGTTCACCGCGGACATGACGGCCGAGCGCTTTGTGGCCTCGTCGAGCGACGGGTCCACGAGGAACTGGGAGCCGAGGTTCGAGGTCAGCACGAGGATGACGTTCCGGAAGTCGACCGTCCGGCCCTGGCCGTCCGTCAGGCGACCGTCGTCGAGCACCTGCAGGAGCAGGTCGAAGACCTCGGGATGCGCCTTCTCCACCTCGTCGAGCAGCACCACGCTGTAGGGCCTGCGCCGCACGGCCTCCGTGAGCTGGCCGCCCTCCTCGTAGCCCACGTAGCCCGGAGGAGCACCGACGAGGCGCGCCACGGAGTGCTTCTCGGAGTACTCGGACATGTCGATCCGGATCATCGCGCGCTCGTCGTCGAACAGGAAGTCAGCGAGCGCCTTCGCCAGTTCCGTCTTGCCCACACCCGTGGGGCCTAGGAACAGGAACGAGCCGGTGGGCCGGTTGGGATCGGACACCCCTGCCCGGGCGCGGCGGACGGCGTCGGACACTGCGGCCACCGCCTTCTGCTGACCGATGAGCCGGGCACCGATGGCTTGTTCCATGGCGAGGAGTTTCTCGCTCTCGCCCTGGAGCATGCGGCCGGCCGGGATTCCGGTCCAGGCAGAGATCACTTCGGCGATGTCATTCGCCGTGACCTCCTCCGCGACCATGAGCTCCGGCGTGCTGGCCGTCTGCTCCTCTGCGGCCTGCGCCTCGCGGAGCTCGCGCTCCACCTGCGGGATCTCCCCGTAGAGGATGCGGGACGCCGTCTCGAGGTCGCCCTCGCGCTGGGCGCGGTCGGCGTGCGAACGCAGGTCGTCGAGCGACGCCTTCAGGTCACCGACGCGGTTCAGGCCCGCCTTCTCGGCCTCCCACCTCGCGTTCAGCGCATCGAGTTCCTCCTGCCGGTCCGCCATCTCCGCACGCAGCGCCTGCAACCGTTCGGCGGACGCCTCGTCCTTCTCACGGGAGAGAGCCATCTCCTCCATGTGCATGCGCTCGAGGGACCGGCGCAGCTCGTCGATCTCCACCGGTGCCGAGTCGATCTCCATCCGCAGGCGCGAGGCGGCTTCATCGACGAGGTCGATGGCCTTGTCCGGGAGCTGGCGGCCCGGGATGTACCGATGGGACAGCGCGGCTGCCGCGACGAGCGCAGAGTCCGCGATGGACACCTTGTGGTGCGCTTCGTAGCGCTGCTTGAGCCCGCGCAGGATGCCGATCGTGTCCGGCACGGACGGCTCCCCCACGTAGACCTGCTGGAACCTGCGCTCCAGCGCCGGGTCCTTCTCCACGTTCTCGCGGTACTCGTCGAGCGTGGTGGCACCGATCAGGCGCAGCTCTCCGCGGGCGAGCATCGGCTTGAGCATGTTGCCGGCGTCCATGGACCCCTCGGACGCACCCGCTCCGACCACGGTGTGGAGTTCGTCGATGAAGGTGACCACCTGGCCGTTCGACGAGCGAATCTCCTCGAGGACGGCCTTGAGCCGCTCCTCGAACTCCCCGCGGTACTTCGCGCCGGCGATCATCGAGGCGAGGTCGAGGCTGATGAGCCTCTTGCCGCGCAGCGACTCGGGCACGTCGCCCGCCACCATGCGCTGGGCCAGCCCTTCGACCACCGCGGTCTTGCCGACGCCGGGCTCACCGATGAGCACCGGGTTGTTCTTGGTGCGGCGGCTGAGCACCTGCACCACGCGGCGGATCTCGGCGTCGCGTCCGATCACGGGATCGAGCTTGCCGCTGCGGGCCACCTCGGTAAGGTCGACGCCGAACTTCTCGAGTGCCTGGAAGGTGTTCTCCGGGTCGGGTGTGGTCACGCGTCGCTCGCCCCGCACACCAGGCAGCGCGGAGGCCAGCGCCTCGCGTGTGAGCCCGACGGAACGAAGGATGTTGCCCGCTGCCCCGCCATCGGCGGCCAGGCCCAGCAGGAGGTGCTCGGTGGACACGAACTGGTCACCCAGGGTCTCGGCCTCCTGCTGGGCGGCGCTGATCAGCTGCAGGGCGCCGCGGGAGAACTGGGGTTGTGCCACGGAAGAACCCGACGACGACGGCAGGGCCTTGATCGCCGAGCTCGCCTGCACGCTCACCGTGTCCGGATCGACTCCCGCTGCCCTAAGGAGTGCGACGGCGATGCCCTCCCGCTGATCCATGAGCGCCTTGAGGAAGTGCGCCGTATCGATCTGGGCGTTGCCCGCCGTGGAGGCGTTCATTGCAGCAGCTGACAGCACCTCACGGCTCTTGGTGGTGAAGTTGGTATCCACGCGCGGTTCCTTTCCGTTCTGCCGAGGGGTTCCGGCAGTCACATTGAGTGTACTCGACTCAACTTTGCGGACGGAACAAAAATTCCCCGCCCTTCGCGCACGGAACACGGTGATGATGCACGGTGGACAGGGCCGTCAGGCGACCTTGGCGCTGGTGAATTCCGTCATCGCGTCGAGCAGCCACTTCACGGTGTAGTCGCCGAAAGAGGCACGAGGCATGATCCGATACTCGTTGTCGCCGACCTGCCACAGCAGCACCTGCACCGGACCGAGTGTGGTGGAGACAGCTTTCCCGGGGCCGAACGCACGAGGGTGCAGATCCACATGGCATCCCTTCTCCAGCACCGCCCGCGCAGAGGGGCCGGACAACTCCAGTGTGGTCCGGTTCGCCGACAGGTCGACGACCTGGCCGAAGGACCCGGCACGGGCGAGCTCACGGCTCATCCGTACGGTCAGCGGGTGGGTTGCCAGGCTGATCAGGGCTCCGGGCTCCCGGTCCTGCCGGTCGGTGAGTTCCTCGGGGATGACGGTTTCGTCGGAGCTCACGAGCAGGAACTCGTCGGGCCCGAGCCACAGGACCGCGACGGCGTCCGCGCTGCCGGTCACTACTCCGCACCTATCGGGCCACGGCACGCCTGCGACGCACTTCTGGGTGCGGTTCTGGAGGGCGACTGCGAGAAGGCGAGCTCGATCATGCTGCGGCACGTCCAGGAGTTCGAGGCGCAGATCCGGACCGTCCTGTGACCATCGCGGCGGCATTCCCGGGGCCGGGTACGACAGTCATTTCGGGGCCTGTGATCTCTGGGAGTATGAACTATGGCTTCGAACAATGAACGCGACGTCGGCGTCGATGTGGAGACAGGCCAGCAGGGTGGCGTGCAATCGGTGGACCGGGCACTCACGGTCCTGGAGATCCTGGCGCGGGATGGCCATGCCGGGGTGAGCGACATCGCCGAGGAGATGGGCATCCACAAGTCCACGGTCTCCCGGCTCCTGGGTTCGCTCGTGAGCCGGGAGATGGTTCATCAGAACAGCGAGCGCGGCAAGTACCAGCTGGGTTTCGGCATCCTGAGACTGGCGAGCTCGATTCCCGGCCGATTGGGGCTGGTTCGAGAGGCGCGTCCAGTGCTGGAGAGCCTGGCCGAGGAATTCAAGGAGACCGTCAATCTCGCCGTCCTGCGCTCGGGCTACGCCGTCAATCTGGATCAGGCCATGGGGCCATCGACCCTGGCGACGTTCGACTGGGTGGGTAGTCTGACACCGCTCCACGCCACGTCCAGTGGAAAAGTGCTGCTGGCGGCGCTGTCCGCGGAGGAGCGGGATCGGGTGCTGGGGGGAATCGGGATGCCTGCTCGGACTCCGCGAACCATCACCGACAGGAACGCGCTGGAAGCCGAGCTGCTGGAGGTCGCCCGCAGCGGCTATGGGATCGTCCGGGAGGAGTTCGAGATCGGGCTGAACGCGGCCGCGGTTCCGATCTTCAACCATCTGGGCACCGTGATCGGTGCAGTCAGTATCTCGGGCCCTGCGTTCCGCTTCGATCCCGAGGAGGCGTCTGTGCTCCTCGAGGGATTGAAGCAAGCCGGGCTGCGTATCAGCGCGAAGATGGGTTATGCCGGGCCCGAACGCATGGCCGGTGGTTGAGCCTCCCGCAAGCAGGAGGTTCGACCACCGGGTTCATCACGGGGCTGCGTTCAGGAGCTCGGGGTGACGTCCCCTACCTTGCCCGACACCCAGTCATGGAAGGCGGCGATGTGGTGTTCGCTGGGCACCAGGACACCGCCCTTGGCATAGACTTTCGAGCTCATGGCCGGCTGACAGCGCTCGCAGGCGTCGAAGTCCTGCTGGTTGACACGGTGGAACAGCTCCACGGACGCGCTGACGTCCTTGCCGCTTTCCACGACACTGGGCACGTACAGCCAGTCACACTCCACCACGGTGCGGTCCGCGGCCAGGGGGAACATGCGGTGGATGATCACATGGTCCGGGACCAGGTTCACGAAGACCGTCGGTTTGATGGTGATGGCGTAGTAACGGCGGTCCTGGTCCTCATCGATCCCCGGAATGCGGTCCAGTCCTTCGGAGCCGTCCACCGTGAAGCCCTTGATGTCGTCGCCGAAGTCGGCGCCGTGTCCCACGAAGTACTGCGCTGCGAGTCCATCGGCGAACTCCGGCAGCACCTCCGTCAGCTCCGGGTGGATGGTGGCGCAGTGGTAGCACTCCATGAAGTTCTCGATGATGAGCTTCCAGTTCGCCTTCACCTCGTAGCGGACCCGCCGGCCCAGACTGAGGTTGGCGACGTCGTATCCTTCGATCGCTTTTACATCGCCGAGCCGCTCCTCGATGGCGCCCATGACGTCCAGCTCGAACGACGGCGGCTCATCGGCCAGGCAGACCCATACATAACCGAGGTATTCACGGATGTGCACCTTCACCAGACCGTATTCGTCCCGGTCGATGTCCGGCATCTTGGTCAGATTGGGCGCCGCGATGAGCCTGCCGTCGAAGTCGTAGGTCCAGGCGTGGTACGGGCACTGGAACGACCGGGCAGCCACCCCCTGTTCCTCCATGCGGAGTTTCACGCCGCGGTGCCGGCATACGTTGTAGAAGGCGCGGATCCCACCTTTCCGGGTGCGGCTGATCAGGACGCTCTCGCGCCCGATCTGGACTGTCCGCCAGGCGCCCGGCCTGTCCAGATCGGCGGAACGGACGGCACAGAACCACATCTGTTCGAAAATCCGTTCCTGCTCCGCCCGGAAGATCCCCTCGTCCACGTAGGTGTACCCCGGAAGGGTCGGGATCAGGCTCGGGGTAGTCAGTTCAACGGACAACTCGTTCTCCTCACGAACAGATACGAACAGCGGGATGGGGGCGGAACCGGTCAGGACAGGAAGAGTGCAGGTGCGCGGCGTCGGTCACACCAGCGCGGGAGCATCCGTGTGAGCCGCTACCCGGTTCTCCCATGCCGGCAGCGGGGCGGTCAGGGGCGAAGCCGGCCGGGCAGGAGTTACCTGCGCCCGAACCGGGAGGCTTCGACGCCATCGGCCGAACAGCCGCGGCTGGTTCAGGGCCAGGACTGCAACCGGCGCATCCGCCCGGTAGTAGACGGCGAGGCAACTGTGGGCGTCCATCTCGCCGGCCTCGATCTCCAGCCGGTCGTAACCCGTGGAGTCGCCGGCGAATTGGAGCTTGACCCCGTACTGATCGGACCAGAAATAGTGTGGTTTGACCGGCTTCGGTTGCGCTTCGGGGTCCAGGAGCGTTTCGACGGCAAGGGCTGCGCGCTCGAAGGCCCCGGTCCAATGCTCCATGCGGTGGTGGCAACCGGTTGCGGGGTCGAACCAGGCGGCACAATCACCCACCGCCACGATTCCGGGAACGCTGGTGCGCCCCTCGGAGTCACACAGAACCCCGCCGGCCAGGTCCACGCCTGAGCCTGCCAGCCATTCGACGTTCGGTTCGGCGCCGATGCCGACGACCACGACGTCGGTTGCGATGTAACGTCCATCCTTCAGGTGGATGCCGGTGACGCCGCCTTCCTGGCCGTCGAAGGCTTCGATCACCGCGGAGGAGATCAGCTCCACACCGTTCGCTGCATGGAGGCCGCCGACCAGGGCGCCCATCTGCGCACCGAGCTGGACGCTGAACGGAACGGGCTTGGTATCGATGATGGTCACCTGCATACCCCGCGAGGCGGCCGCCGCGGCAACTTCAGCACCGATGAAACCGGCACCGATGACTGCCATCCTGTTTCCGGACACCAGGGCGGAAGCCAGGTTCTCCGCATCGGTAAGGGTTCGAAGTGTGTGGACATTGCCGGAGCCGACGAGGGCGGGCAGCGTGCGGGCCCTCGCACCCGTGGCGATGACGATGCCGTCCGCCTGGACGGTGCGTCCGTCGTCGAGCGCGATGGTTCGTGACGATACATCCAGGAACACTGCTGCGGACCCCAGCATCCACTCGGCCCTCAGCTCCTCCGAGTCCGACTCCAGCAGGATGTCCTCGGCCTGGACCCTGCCGAGGAGGAAGTCCTTGGACAGCGGGGGCCGGTCGTAGGGCCGATGGGGCTCGTCCCCGATCAGAACAAGCCGACCGGAGAAGCCCTGGGCGCGCGCTGCCCGGGCCGCGGACAGGCCGGCCAGGGAAGCTCCTACGATTGCCAGCGTCTCCATCTACCAACATCCTTCGATCGCATTTTGCGCAACACTGATCGCTATATGCAACAGCGTCCTTGGATCGGATAACAGTGTCAAGAGTGAAGTGGCGGTCGGAACGGGATGGAGGACACATCGGCAGGAGGCGGTCTTGACAGGGCACGAGGACTGGCCCAGCCTGTTGCATATAGCGATCACGGTTGTTCACTACGGAACAGCGCCGTATGGAGTGGCTCGACGCGATTCGCCCGCAGTAGGCCATGGAGAAGAGGTTCCGCGTGCACAAGGCTTGTCCACTCAGCGAACTTGCACCAGGGGAAGCGCTCCGATTGGACACGACGCCCCCTATCGCCGTCTTCCACACGGAGGAGGGCGAACTTTTCGCCCTGGACGACACCTGCACCCATCAGGACGCGTCCCTCGCTGACGGCTGGGTCGAGGACTGCTGGGTCGAGTGTCCCCTTCACGCCTCGAGGTTCGACCTCCGCACCGGAGCCGTCGACGCCCCGCCTGCCAAGCTGCCGATCCGATCCCACGCCGTCACCGTGATCGATGGCGACATCATGATCACGGAATCGAAGGATGCACCCAACCTTCCCCCGGGTCTCACGATGGCCTCGACACCGACGCCAGCACCCAGGAGCACGTCGTGACCATCCTGGTCGAGGGCCGACCAGCGGGCAGCACGACTGCCACGGCCGGCGCCGCGACGGCAACCAGGACCAGACGCGCCGAATTCGTCCTCACACTGTCCTGCCCCGAGCAACCCGGCATCGTCCGGGCCGTGACGGCATTCCTGGCGGACCTCGATTTCGACATCGTGGAACACCAACAGTTCGACGACCACGTGAGCGGGAATCTCTACCTACGCACCGCCTTCACCGCCGGAGCGCCGGACGCCTCGCCGACACCTCATACGGCGGAGCTCCTCACGGCTGCGTTCGCTCCCCTCGCCGAGGACTTCGGGATGGGATTCGCCATCGAAGTCGCCAGCTAGTTGTTCGAGCAGGGTGTTCACGTCAGTGCGGTCGTGAGGGCTCAACGTTTTTAGGTGCGCGAAGCGCTCAAACCACTGCCGCGCGTACTGACGTGCCGTGGGGTGTGACGGAAGCTGTCGTCGTCAGAGTGGTCTTGGAGACGCCTTCACGCTGCTTGTCCGGCAGTGCCATCGTGCTGCCACGCCTAATTTGCTTCGGAAGTCAGTATGTCGCCGTCATAACGCAGGGTTATCGGCGATCGAACAACGGGAGTAGCAGTAGCTGCGGAATCCCCCGATGCAGGCGGAATTATGGCGTTTCCGTGAAAAGAGTCTGGGGAAATCTGCTTGCATGTTGAAGTCTGGGCGCAGGGTTCGAAGTTTTGGACGGGATTCTTGTTCCAAGGTGCTCCCCCACAACTCAACTGGCTTGGTTTTGAGGTCGCAGTGGCGACCCGAACATCGGCGGTACCACATGAACCGCCAAGAGCTAGCAATGGCCTGTCAGGAGACGGGCCTTTATAAGGGGTTTTGCATCCCGCCTAAACACATGTCCAACAAGCATCTCTCCGCCGGCGGACACCGGCGGAGGGATGCCAAGGGATCTCTTCACAATCTATGCACTGGGCCGCGCGGCTCTGGTCCGGTCTGAGTCCGACACCATTGAAGTAACTGCTGAGGCGCCGGTTCGGGCGGAGCTTGGCGACGATTGACCGGTGATGCCCGCAGCGTGCTCGGCCAAGATTCCTGTCCGGTGTCGGATCCGCAGACGATAGAGCAGTGCCCCGCCGATGGTCACGGCGGCCACGAACATGACGCCGCCCCATTGCAGGTACCACGCGAAGGGCGGGACCGAGTTGTAGATCTCCGTTCGCGGCCAGATCAGGTTCAGGGTCATGGCCCCGCCCCAGAGCACCGCGAGGATGTTCACGGGGAGGCCCCACTTGCCCAGACTAAATCCTGCTTCAGATTCACCGTTGTCCGTCCCTGTGTCGGGAAGCGGCCACACCTTTTTGAAACGCCGCCGCAGCAGCGGCACTGTGACCAGCAGGTAGGACAGGTAGATCAGGACAATGCTGATGCTGGAGAGGATTGTGAAGATCGCCGGCTGGGAGACGTTAACGATCAGCGGAATGATGGCGATGATTCCGATGACGATGGCCGCGACGGTGGGCGTCTTCCGTTGTGGGTGCACCTTGCTGAGCTGGCGGCTGAAGGGCAGGTTGTTGTCTCGGGCCATAGCGAACATCATGCGGATGGCGGCAGCGTGGACAGCGAGCGCGCAGACACTGATGGCCACGACGATGCACACCAGGAAGGCCTTTCCGAACGGACCGCCCAGTACGGATAGCACGATGTACTGCAGGCCGCCATCGGCAGATCCCAGCTTGGGATCGTTCAGGTCCGGCGCGGCCAGGAGCCCACCGAGGAGGATCAGGCCGCCTAGCACGAAGGACGCCGTGATTGCTCGGAGGATAGCTTTGGGGGCGGTCTTCTTGGGGTTCTTCGTTTCCTCACCGAGGGAACTGGCGGTGTCGAATCCGTACATCACGTAGCCGGAGGCCATGGCGCCGATCAGGAATACCCCGAAAAAGCCGAGGTCATGGTTCTCGCCGAAGCCTGCGGTGTCGAAAAGGACCCCCGGCCCGCGCACTACGTGCCATCCGAGGGCCAGGATGAGGAGCGCGGCAGCGGTGAGCTCTATGAAGACGCCGATGCTGTTGATCTTGGTCATCAGCCTCACGCCGAAGGCGTTGATGAGGGTGGAGATGGTGATCAGGACAGTAGCCAGCAGGACGCCGTTGATCGCGAAATCAAGCGCGCCGGTACCGTCCCCGACGATCTGGAACCCTGACCAGATCTGCGGCAGAGTGAGCTGCAGCGCCAGAGCGACGGCTCCCAGTGCCATGGTCGAGGAGATCAACAGCAGCCAACCCGCGAGCCAGGACCAGGTTCCGGAGGTTAGCTGTTTGGCCCAGTTGTAGACCGAACCGGCCACCGGGTAGCGGCCCGCCAATTCGGCGAAGCACAGCGCCACCATCAGCTGGCCTGCGAAAACGAGCGGCCAGGACCACGCGTAGGCCGGGCCGGCCATGGAATAACCGAAGTAGAACAGTTGGAAAACACCGGTGAGGATGGAGATGTAGCTGACGCCGGCGGCGAAACTGGCGAACTTGCCGATACTCCGATCCAGCGTTTGGGCGTAGCCGAACTCGTGCATGCCGCTCGTATCAATACTCTTGCTGCGTTCCACTATCTGAACTCCTAGATTGGAAAAGCACGATGGTGATGAACCGCGGTCGCCATTGGACGCAGGTGAACTCGACGGCTACCACCAAGTTCTGGTCCCCGCCGTTACGCCTCTGTTTTTGCCTGGGCCCTGTGCCTGCGCCGGTTTCTCAGGGAAAGGGATTCAACCAGCCTCTGGGTGCGACGTCCTGGCGGATGTAACAGCCTCGTGGTACTCGTCAGGCTGTATGCGACGTTCGGGCCGCACCGGTTGAGCGGCCCGGATCGTCGTCCGCGATCACCCTGGCCCGGTGTATCCGACGACCCCCGGCGCCTTCAGCAATGCCTGCCCGATTATGTGGTCGACCTGGTCCCAGGGGTAGCGGGAACAAAAACCGCCGAACCCGCTTTTGTGCGGGCTGGGTTCGGTGTGACCTGACTCATACGATGCAGACTAGTTCGCATTGAACAGGTGTTCAAGGCCTTCGTGTAACGGTCGTGCGAACAGATGTTCAAGTTCTTAAGGAGCGACCCGCTCGTGTGCAGGCGCCTCTGGTGGAAGGAGGATGAGCCCCTTCCATCAGAAACGCTTGATGTGAGCTGAACCGCTATCGATGCCCGCAGGTCAGGCGGGAGCGACGGCGAAGTGCGTCTCCGCAGTTCTTGCGCCGGCTCGGGAAGCTCGAATGAGGTCTGCGCATCGCTCTCCGATCATCATGACGGTGATGTTGGGGTTCACCGTTATGTGCTCGGGCATGACCGAGGCATCGGCCACGCGCAGGCCGCTAACCCCCTTGACCCGCATCTCGGGGTCGAGCGGTGACGAATCGTCGTTCACCGGGCCCATGCGGACCGTGCCGACGGGGTGGTAGACGGTGTTGTGCGTCTTGCGGATGTAATCCTGCAGTTCATCGTCGGTCTGGGCCTCAATGCCGGGAGAGAGCTCACGGCCGGTCCAAGGGGCCATGGCAGGTTGGGCGGCGATCTCCCGGGCCTTGCGAATACCGGCGACCATGACGCGCATGTCGTGGCCCCCCGCATCGGTGAAGTACCGCGGGTCGACGACGGGCTTGTCGCGGAAATCCCGGCTGCGCAGCCGGACGGTGCCGCGGGAGCGGGCATGCGTGACGTTCGGGGTGAGGCTGAAGCCGTTCTCCGTGGTGGGGTAGCCGTACCGCAGGGTGTTGAGATCGAACGGGACCGAACCGTAGTGCATCATTAGGTCCGGGCGGTCCAGGCCGTCCTCCGTAGAGGTGAAGATGCCGATCTCCCACCACTGCGTAGAGGTCTGCACCATCGGCTGCCTGGCTTCGAACTGCACGACCCCCTCGGGGTGGTCCTGCAGATTCTCGCCCACGCCGGGCGAATTAACCAGGACCTCGATGCCGTGCCCGGCGAGATGGGCGGCGGGACCGACACCGGAAAGCATGAGCAGCTTGGGCGAGTCGATGGCGCCGGTCGAGAGGACGACCTCGAGACGCGCGGAGAGCAGATGGGTCCGGCCGAATGCGGAGTCGACGATCTCGACTCCGGTACAGCGTTTGTCCGCATCGAACACCAGTCGGCGTGCGCGCAGTCCTGTCAGCAGTGTGAAGTTCTCGCGCTCGATGATCGGGTGGATGTAGGAGACTGAGCTGGAGGAACGGGTGCCATCCGCCCGGCGGTTGATCTGGAAGAAGTTGGCGCCGTTGATCACGGTAGTGCCGGTGTTGAACTTCACGCGCGGAATGCCGACCTGTTCACAGGCGTCGAGGAGCGCGACGCCGGTGGGATCTGCTGGAGGCACGTTCATCAAATGCACGGGGCCCGAGTCACCGTGGTGCGGCGCGTCCGCACCGGCGTCCTCGTTGGTTTCCAGCCGCTGGTATAGCGGCCACGCGGACCCAGCATTCCAGCCGGTGGCGCCGTGCTTGGACTCCCACTCGTCCAAGTCCTCACGCGGGGCCCAGAAAGCGATGCAGGAGTTATGGCTGGAGCAGCCACCCATGATCTTGGCACGGGCGTGGCGCATGAAGGAGTTGCCATTCTCCTGCGGTTCGATCGGGTAGTCCCAGTCGTAGCCGGATTCCAGCAGCTCCATCCAGCGGTCGAGCTGCAGGACCTCGGGTACGCCGCGGTCATCTGGGCCGGCTTCCACCAGCGCGACGGACACGGCCGGGTCCTCGCTCAGCCGGGCAGCGACTGCAGCTCCGGCGGATCCACCGCCGACGATGATGTAGTCGAACTCGCGGTCGTCGAGGTTCTCGATGGTGTCGATATGCATCTAGTTCTCCTTACCGTGGTCGGCGAACCAGCCGGTCACTTGCGGGGTGATGTTCTGGTAGATGTGCTTGGCTTCCTGATACTCGGCGAGGCCGGTCGGCCCGAGCTCGCGGCCAACGCCGGACTGGCCGAAGCCGCCCCATTCGGCCTGTGGCAGGTAGGGGTGGTAGTCGTTGATCCAGACCGTGCCGTGCCGCAGCCGGTTGGCGACGCGCTGCGCCTTCCCGGCGTCCTGCGTCCAGACCGCCCCGGCCAGTCCGTAGATGGTGTCGTTGGCGGTTGCCACCGCCTCCTCTTCGGTGCGAAAGGTCTCGACGGTCACCACCGGGCCGAAGGCTTCGTCGACGACGACGGACATTCCCCTCTGCACGCGGTCTAGGATGGTCGGCTGATAGTAGAACCCGGCGTCGTACTTCTCCCCTTCGGGTGCCGCACCGCCGCACCGCAGCCGTGCACCCTCCTCCACCCCACGCTGGACGTAGGTGGATACCTTCTCGCGGTGGGCCGCGGAGATCAGGGGTCCGGTTTCCGCAGCCTCGTCGAACGGGCCACCGATGCGGATGTCCTGCGCGCGGCGGACCAGTTCGTCGACGAAGCGCTCGGCGATCGATTCCTCCACCACCAGCCGCGCTCCGGCGGAACAGACCTGACCGGAGTGCACGAATGCCCCGTTCAGTGCGTTGTCCACGGCGGAGTCAAAGTCCGCGTCGGCGAACACCACGTTGGGGTTCTTGCCGCCGAGCTCCAGGGCCACCTTCTTCACGGTACCGGCGGCAGCAGCGGCAATACGCTTGCCGGTCTCCAGACCCCCGGTGAAGGAGACCAGGTCGACGTCGGGGTGTTCCGAGAGGGGCGCGCCCGCCTCGGCGCCGGGGCCCGTCACGAGGTTGGCGACGCCGTCCGGCAGGCCCAGGTCCTGCAGCAGCTGCATGGTCAGGATGGCGGTGGACGGGCTCAGCTCGGAGGGCTTGAGGACGAAGGTACAACCGGCGGCCAGCGCCGGGGCGATCTTCCAGGCGGCTTGAAGCAGGGGGTAGTTCCAGGGCGTGATCAGGCCGCAGACACCCACTGGCTCGTGAACGATCCTGCTGATGACGACGGGGTTCCCTGCATCGACCACGCGACCCGACTGCTGGCCCGCGAGCCTTCCAAAGTATTCGAAACACGCGGCGATATCGTCCATGTCGATCCGGCTCTCGATGATCCTCTTGCCGGTGTCCAGTGATTCGGCGCGGGCGAACTTCTCGCGGCGGTTCCGCAGTTCCGCGGCGACCCTGAGGAGGAAGGCGCCGCGCTCGGGCGCCGGCACCGAGTACCAAACACCGGAGTCGAAGGCTGTCCGGGCCGCAGCGATGGCGCGCTCGGCATCCTCCCGGCCGGCCTCGGACACGGTGGCGACCAGTTCGCCGTCGGCCGGATTGCGGATCTGCCGCACCGCGCCGGACGCGGCCGGCTCCCATGAGCCGTCGATGAACAAAGTGGCTGCGGTATCGGTCAATGTGTCTCCTTGAGTAGTACGGCTTCGGTGATGCAGCGACGGCCCCGCTTGGAGTTCATGGCGACGGGTGGGCCCGCACCACCGGCGCGCCCGGTCCGTGAGTCCCGGCGCAGGAAGGTGTCCGGATGAAGGGATGGTCCGGAGCGTTCAGACCCGCGCTATCGACCGCGCAGCCGACCGTGCAGCCGACCCTGCAGCCGGGACGGGGCGCCGAAGTCCTCGGACAGGCGTACCGGCCCGAGGTGTCGGTGGGGTCGACGTCCGTCGGACGGGAACCGGAGGACTGTGGCGTGAGTCATACGACGTACAGTAGTTCAGGTTGAACAACTGTTCAATAATTCTACTGAACGAATGTTCAATCTCGGCCATGAGGCCCCATCCGCCCGGTGCGAGGGTGGTCAGGATTCTCGCGGTCTGTCCGGGTCGTGCTCGTTCGCTCCTTGACCGGCGAAGGCGATGTGTTCGGTGCGGAGGATGCTTCTCTGGATGGCTGCCTTGTCGATGCCGAGGAGCGCCGTCAGCCACATGCCGTTCTGTATGACGACGATGTCATCTGCACGCTCCCTGCACTCGGCGCGGGTGAGCCCGGTGTTGGCATTGCCGATGAGCGTCGCGAGCGCGTCGAGATACCGGTCGAACGCCGTCGCATTGATCAGCGCGAAATCCTCGTGGGCCTGCGCGAGAGCCCACAGGTGGAGACGCAGGGACAGGTAAGGAGTGGTCAGGAGGTCGGCGCCCGCAACGCGTCGTAGGGCGTTGCGGAGTTGTTCGTCCGGCGGCGAGCCCGGGTCTGGCTCGACGAGCATCCGGTCGTGCTCATCGATCCGGTGCAGGATCGCCCGGATCAGGCTTGCCTTGTCCTCGTAGTAGTAATTCACGAGTCCCAGTGCCACATCGGCCTCACGCGCCACAGCGCGCATGCTGACACCTGAGATGCCATGTCGTGACAGTACGGTCAACGCCGCCTCGAGGATGCGGGACTGCCTGTCAACCTGTTCGCCTGGGTTCACGGTCCTTGTATCCACCCGGCCAGACTATGGCGAAACCCGGAAGGGTGCATCCCGAATGCACCTGGTTCCGCGGCTGCCGCCGGCATCAGCCGCCTTCCCTCTAGTTGATCGGCGCGGGTGGTCGTTGGTCGCTGAGTACGGCGAGGGTGTTGTCTGCTGCGAGCATCGCCATGGCGGTGCGGGTCTCGACGGTGGCGGATCCGAGGTGTGGGACGAGCGCAACGTTCTCGAGCTCGAGCAATCCAGGGTGCACGCGGGGCTCGTTCTCGTAGACGTCGAGTCCGGCGCCGGCGATCTGTCCGTCGCCCAGGGCAGAAGCGAGGGCTGCTTCATCGACGATGGGTCCGCGGGCGGTGTTGATGAGGTAGGCCGAATCCTTCATGATGGCGAGTTGTTCGGCGCCGATCAGGTGATGGGTGGCGGGCCCATAGGGGCAGTGCACGGAGACGATGTCGGAGACGCTCAGCAGCTCGTCGAGGTCGACGCGCCGGGCGCCCAGTTCTGCGGCGATCCCGGGATCGATCTCACTGCGCGACTGGTAGATGATCTCCATGCCGAAGGCTCTGGCCCGGCGCGCGGTGGCCTGGCCGATGCCACCCATGCCCACGATGCCGAGGGTCTTGCCGCGCAGGCTGCTACCGAGCAGGAAGAACATGCCCCACGTCCAGGGCCGGCCGGAGCGGACGAGTCGTTCGCCCTCGCCGAGCCGGCGGGTCGCCATGAGGATCAGGCCGAGCGCGATGTCGGCTGTAGCGTCCGTGAGTACGCCAGGGGTGTTGGTGGCCACGATGCCCCGTTCGGTGCAGGCCGCCACGTCGATGTTGTCGTAGCCGACGGCGACGTTCGCGACCACCTTGAGCTGCGGGCCGGCGGCGTCGAGCAGCTCGAAGTCGATGCGTTCGGTGAGCAGGCTCACCACGGCGTGGGCCCCGGCAACCCGGCGCAGGAGCTCCTCGCGGCCGATCGACTCCGGCCCCTGCCAGGCATCGACCTCGTGCTCGGCGCGAAGCTTCTCGACAGCGGCTTCGGGTATCCGTCCCGTGACGACGACCCGGCTCATGCCGTCTCGATCCACTTGCGCAGGAGGCCCAGGCCCTCGCGGATGTCGGCGACGTCGATGCCCGAGTAGGCGAGCCGGATGTACTGCCGCTCTTCGCCGGGCTGGCGGCGTCCGAAGTGCTCACGGGTGCAGAAGGAGACACCGGTCTCGCGCAGGGCTGCGGAGGCGAAATCACCGACTGCCGTGTATCCCATCCGCTGCATGGCCTCGGTGACGTCGGGGAAGAGGTAGAACGTCGACGTCGGCACGGCGACCTGCACGCCGGAGATGTCATTCACGAGTTCGCATGCGGCATCCCGTCGCTCGCGCAGGACGTCGAGCATCTGCTGTACGGGCTCCTGGGTGCCACGGAGTGCTTCGATGCCGGCCCATTGAACGTAGTGCGTCGTGCACGATTCATCGTTGGTGTTGAGGGTGCTGAGAATTCTGGCGATCTCGATCGGGGCGACGGCGCAGCCCAACCGGGATCCGGTCATGGCGAACTTCTTGCTGAACGTGTAGAGGATCACGGTGCGCTCCATCATGCCGGGAAGCGAGGCGATGGAGCTGGAGACACCTTCGTAGCGCGTCTCGAAGTACGCCTCATCGGAGAGTACCCAGAGGTCGTGCTCCTGGGCGAGCTGTGCGACAGCCTCCCGCTCGGCCGACGTCGACTCGGCCGAGATGGGGTTCTGCAGGTCGTTGTAGATGATCGCGACGGTATTCGGGGTGATCGATGCGCGCACCTGGTCGAGATCGATCGCGAAGCCCTCGCTCGTGGGCAGGTAGCGGTACGGCACCGCTGTCCCGCCGAGGTACTCGATCTGCGATTCGTAGATCGGGAAGCCGGGGTTGGGATAGAGCACTTCCTGGCCGGGGTTCATGACCGCCTGCAGGAATTTCGTGATCACGGGTTTGCCTCCCGTCATCACGACCACGTTGTCAGGGAGGAACTCGATACCTCGGCGGGCCCCGATGTCGTCCGCGAGTGCCTCGCGCAACTGCGGGATACCGGGGCCCGGGCAGTACCCCGTGTAGCCGTCGGCGATGGACCGGTTCATGGCTTCGATGATGTGCGGGGCCGTCGGGATGTTGATGTCGCCGAGATGGAAGGGGTACACGAGGTTCCCCTTCGCCTTCCAGGCGGCCGCTGCCTGGGCGACGCTGAAGGCGGTCTCGGTGCCCAGACGTTCGAGCCGGTTCGCAAGTTGCTGCATGCTGTTCCACTCCTCATCGAGATTGTGATCGATCTTCTTCGGCAATGATCGCTGCTGTGCGCATTGGGGCGGTCGGGCAGGGTTGACGGGTGCCTTTCCCGAACCGACAGCCATGACCTTTTTGGGGACGTGATTCCTGGTCCGTTTCCGGGCCTACGCGGTTACCAGCCGTTGTACTGCGCCGTGAAGTACAGGAGAACCGACATGATGGACAGGGCAGAGAGAGCGACGCAACAGTCTGTGACCTGTTGCCGTGCACGCGGTGTCCGGAAACGGGCTCCTGGAGGTGGTTCGGGGTATGCACCCCGACCGTCGAGCTTCCCATGTCCTGTCATTGCTGCTCAGCACTCCACGACGTTGACGGCCAGCCCACCCATGGCTGTCTCCTTGTACTTGGAGCTCATGTCCTTGCCTGTCTCCCGCATGGTGATGATGACCTCGTCGAGGGATACCCGGTGTATACCGTCTCCCCAGAGCGCCATCTTGGCGGCATTGATCGCCTTCGCCGCGGCAATGGCATTCCGCTCGATGCAGGGCACCTGAACCAGACCACCGATGGGATCGCAGGTCAGTCCGAGATTGTGCTCCATCGCGATTTCGGCCGCGTTCTCGACCTGCGATGGGCTTCCGCCCATCACTTCGGCCAAGCCGGCAGCAGCCATGGACGATGCAGAGCCCACCTCGCCCTGGCATCCCATTTCCGCGCCCGAGATCGAGGCCTGTTCCTTGTAAAGGACTCCGACGGCACCAGCCGTCAGGAGGAACTTGACCACCACGTCATCGCGATCCTGCTGGTCGGCATCCCGCATGCCGGGCGCGAAATGCAGGGCGTAGTACAGCACGGCGGGGATGATGCCCGCAGCTCCATTGGTTGGTGCGGTGACTACCCTGCCCCCGGATGCGTTCTCCTCGTTGACGGCGAGGGCGATGAGGTTGACCCATTCCTGCCAGTACTTGGGGTCATGGTCCTTGTCCTCCTTGAGCAGGCGATCATGCCAGTCGGGGGCGCGCCGACGGACCTTGAGTCCGCCGGGTAGCAGCCCTTCGCGCGTGAGGCTGACCTCCGCACAGCTTTCCATGACCGAGTAGATGTGGAGTAGGCCCTTCCGGATCTCCTCCTCCGTGCGGCTGTCCTTTTCGTTGGTCAGCATCACGTCGCTGATACCGAGAGAGGTTCGACGGCAGTGTTCCAGCAATTCCGCAGCGGTGCGGAACGGTAGCGGAAGCACCTTCTTCGACGTGTCGAGTTCCTGTTGGGCGGCGTCCTCCTCACCCTCCCGCACGATGAAACCTCCGCCGACCGAGAAGAAAGTAGCCGCATGGAGGACCTGCTCGGCCGAACCGTAGACGGTGAACGTCATGCCGTTGGTGTGCCGCGGCAGGATCGTCAGCGGGCGCAGGACCATATCCCTGACCCCGTAGGGCAAGGACACGCCCTGACCGAGCTCCAGAATGCCGGTGCCGGCGATGGCTGCCAGCCGCTTCTCCACCTCCTCGGGCTGGATCAGCTCCGGATGGAAACCTTCGAGACCGAGAAGGATCGCCGTCATGGTTCCGTGTCCGTGTCCTGTCGCGGCGAGGGACCCGTAGAGGTCGACCCGCAGTGATTCCACATCGGCAAGGATGCCGGCGGCCTTCAGCTCTTCGCTGAACACCGCGGCGGCCCGCATCGGTCCGACGGTGTGCGAGCTCGAGGGTCCTATCCCGATGGAGAAGAGGTCGAAAACTCCTACAGCCATGTTGTCGTTCCTTCGTTCTCGGTGGCCCGGCAGAACATCCTGTCGGAAGGGCGTCGGTCATCCCGCCGACGCGGGACTCGGAGGAATACAGCAGGCGGATCCAGGACGCTGAGCGCTGTCAGGGGACCTCTGGCGAGGCGTATTCACGCATCGCATCGAGGAGCCACCGGCCCAGGAAGTCCGCGAAGGAGGCGCGGGGGAAGAGCCGGTAGCTTTCCTCACCAGTCTTCTCGAGGACCACCGGAATGTTGCCCACCTCGGTGTTCAGGGCTGTTCCCGGAGGAAAGGCGCGGGGGTGCAGGTCCAGGGAGCAGCCCTTCTCCAGCACTGCTCGGGCGCGGGCGCCGGAAAGTTCGAAGGTGGTGCGGTTCGCGGACAGGTCCACCACCTGGCCCGGTGACTCGCCCAGGGCAGCGTGGAGGGAACCGATGAGGTCACCGCCGAGCGAATCGTGGGCCTCTTCGGGTGCGACCACCAGGAACTCGGACGGCCCGAGCCAGAGGACGCTGACGCCGTCGGCGCCGCCCACTCCACCGCAGCGGGTCGGCAGGCTGCCGGCCACGGCGGCGACCCGCGCGCCCTCCTCGGAGCGGGGGTCCACGCGGAGGCCCACCATGGTCTGGAACGGGCCCTCCTCGAGGATCACCGTCCCCTCGACGGACCCGGCCTCCATCGCGGCGGTCAGGTGGGAGGCAGGGCTGCGCCGGATGTCCCGGAGTCCATGAATGCCGTTGAGTGCTGCTGTGTTAGCCATCCTTGCGGGTCCCTTCGGGGTCGAAAAGCACGGTTTCGGCGACGACGACGTCGACCAGCTGGTCACCTGCGGCGGCCACCAGGGTCTCCCCGATACGGTTGCGGCCGTTCTTGATCAGTGCCAGGGCGAAGGTCCGGCCCAGGGCGGCACTGGAGTAGCTGGAGGTGACGAAGCCCTGCATCGGCACGGGACCGGCGGCCGGGTCGACGTCGATGCCGTGCTCCACCAGCTGGGTGCCTTCGGGGAGCCGGAAGGCACGATCCACGGGCAGCACGCTCACCAGGTGCTTGCGGTCCTCGCGCTGGGCATCGGCCCGGGCGAAGGATCGCTTGCCGATGAACTCCTTGGCCTTGGAGACCACCCATTCCATGCCTGCGTCCTGCGGGGTGACGGTGCCGTCGGTGTCCTGGCCGACGATCGGGTAGCCCTTCTCGGCACGGAGCACGTGCATGGTCTCGGTGCCGTAGGGGGTGATGTCGAATTCGGCGCCGGCGGCTGCCACGGCTTCCCAGGTGTTCAGCCCGTACCAGGCCGGCACGTTGATCTCGTAGGCCAGTTCGCCGGAGAAGGAGATCCGGCAGACCCGGGCCTGCACGCCGGAGGCGAGGGTGGTCTCTCGGAAGGTCATGAACGGGAAGGCTTCTGCCTCGAGCCCGCCATCCGCTGCGAGTTCCGGTGCGAGCTTGGCGATGACCGCTCGGGATCGAGGCCCGACGACGGCGATCGTGGTCCACTGCTCGGTGACCGAGGTGCAGTGCACGTCGAGGTCGGGCCATTCGGTTTGGAGCCATTCCTCCAGCCAGTCCAGCACCTTCGCGGCACCGCCGGTGGTGGTGGTCATGAAGTAGCGGTCGTCATCGAGACGCAGGGTCACGCCGTCATCGAAGATCATGCCGTCCGCCGTGCACATGACGCCGTAGCGGGCAGAGCCCGGGGCGAGCTTCTTGAAGGCGTTGGTGTAGATGCGGTTGAGGAATTCACCGGCGTCCCTGCCGCGGATCTCGATCTTTCCGAGGGTGGTGGCGTCCATGAAGCCGACGGAGTCGCGGACGGCAGCGCACTCGCGCAGCACGGCCGCGTCCATGTCCTCGCCGGCCTGCGGGTAGTACCAGGGGCGCTTCCACTGTCCCACGTCCTCGAACAGGGCCCCCCTGGCCTCGTGCCACGGGTGGATGGACGTCTTGCGGGCGGGGTCGAACAGTTCACCGCGCTGGCGTCCGGCGAGTGCTGCAAAGGCCACCGGGGTGAACGGCGCACGGTACGTGGTGGTCCCGATGTCACCGATGCCCCGCGACGCTTCACCGGCCGTGCGGAGTGCGGCGGCGATGACGCCGATCGCGTTGACGCCGGACGTCTTGCCCTGGTCGTTGGCGGTGCTGATGGAGGTGTAGCGCTTGATGTGTTCCACCGAGCGCATGCCCGCCCCGGTGGAGCGCAGGACGTCGGCCACGGACTGGTCGCGCTGGAAATCCACGAAGTGGGAGTGCCAGTCATCCGGCGTGCCGGTCTGACCCGGGACCAGCCACAGCTGGCGGGTCGGGGCGGACGCCTTCGGCTCGCCGGGAACGGACGGCTGCGTAGCCGACTCAAAGCCCACGGCCGTGGCGGCGGCTACGCCGGCGGAGATACCCTCGGCCAGGACATCCGCGAGGTCGAAACTACCGCGGCCGGAACCGATCGTCTGCTGGTTGGGGACCACCGTGCTCGGCACGAAAGCGGCCAGCTCGTCGTCCCAGCGCAGCTTGCCCTGCCGCTGCGAATGCAGGTGGACCAGCGGGCTCCAGCCACCGGAGACGGCCAGGAGGTCGCAGGCTATCTGCTCGGTCGGCGCGGTGAGTTCGCCGTCGTCGTTGATGCCGCGGACCGTGACGGTGTTCAGGCGACCGGTGCCGTCCGCAGAAGTGTCGACTACCGCGCTGCCGATCAGCACCCGTGTGCCGGCTGCGACGGCGGCAGCAGCCACATCGGTGAGCTGCGGACGGGCGTCCGCGACAGCTGCGATCTCGACACCGGCGGCGCGCAGGTCCGCGGCCAGAGCGTAGGCGCTGTCATTCGTGGTGCTGACGACGACGCGGTGTCCGGCGGCGACGGCGTAGCGGTTGAGGTAGCTGCGGACGGCGGAAGCCAGCATGATGCCCGGACGGTCGTTGTTCTCGAAGACCAGGGGGCGTTCGTGGGCGCCGGGGGCCAGCACCACCTGCGCGGCACGAATGTGCCAGATACGCTGGCGGGAGACGCCGGGTGCGGCGGGGCTCGACAGGTGGTCGGTGCGGTTCTGGACGGCGATGACGTAGTTGGCGTCGTAGGCGCCGAACGCGGTGGTCCGGTTGAGAACGGTGGATTCGGAGCCCGAAACGAGCTCGGCCTCGACGTCCGCCACCCATTCCAGGGCAGGCTTGCCTTCGATCGACTCGGCCAGCCCGGGGGCGGTCGACCCGGACAGCAGTGACCCTCCGAGCTCGGGCTGGTCATCCAGGAGCATGACGCGGGCGCCGCTGCGGACGGCTTCGCGGGCGGCGGCCAGGCCGGCAGGCCCGCCGCCGATGACCAGGACATCGGTGTGGACGTACTTCTTGTCGTACTCGGCGCGGTCGTCCTCCGGGTCCAGCCTGCCCAGTCCGTTGAGCAGCTCTGCCTTCAGGCCGTCCACCAGGGTGACGGTCGTGGCCGGGAGCATGGACTCGGCCACGTGGCCCGTGAACCGGGGTTCGATACGAACCAACGCGTTGGATTCCTCCACGCCGGCGGACATTATGCCGCGGGCGCGGTTCTCGTACAGCGAGTTGCCGACGGCGATGCGGCCGTTGGCGAGCAGGGCTGAGGCGAGGGTGTCGCCGGGGTGACCGGTGAACTCCTCGCCGTCCACGGTGAAACGCCAGGAGATGGTGCGGTCGATGCGCCCGCCGGCGGCGAGGCGGGCGTTGTGGGAAGTCACGTTGTTGCTCCTTCCGGGGCGGGAGTGCTGGCGGGGGTCGTGCTTGTACCGGAGATGTCCGGGGCCGTAGTCCCGGTGGTGGTGCTGTCCGGGGCGGTGCTGGCGGTGCCGGAGTCAGGTGCGGCGGCGGCTGCGTCCGGACGGGCCGTGCCCATCGGGTAGACGGCCTGGATCTCGTAGGTGACCGTGTCGCGGAGCATGTTGAACCACTGGCGGCAGCCGGTGCTGTGGAGCCAGCGTTCGGCGAAGGCACCCTTGGTGTTGTCGCGGTAGAACAGGAACTCGGCCCATTCGCGGTCGTTCAGCTCGTTCGGGTTCTCGGGGTAGGGCACGTGGGCCTGACCCCCGTAGTGGAATTCGGTCTCGTCCCGGGAGCCGCAGTTGGGGCATGAGATGAGGAGCATGTCCGGACTCTCTTCTAGTGGGCCACGGCGGCTGCGCCGTGTTCGTCGATGAGGGCGCCGGTCTCGAACCGCTCCAGCGCGAACGGCCTGTTCAGTTCGTGGGGGGTTCCTGTGGCGATGGTGTGGGCGAAGGTGAGCCCCGCCGCGGGGGTCCCCTTGAAGCCGCCGGTGCCCCAGCCGCAGTTGACGAACATGTTGTCCACCGGGGTAGTGCCGACGATGGGTGAGGCGTCGAGCGTGGTGTCCACGATCCCGCCCCAGGTCCGGAGTACGTGTGCCCGCGCGAAGATGGGGAACAGCTCGACGGCGGCGGCCATCTGGTGTTCGATCACGTGGAAGGAGCCGCGCTGGCCGTACCCGTTGTAGGAGTCGACGCCGGCGCCCATGACCAGTTCGCCCTTGTGGGCCTGGGAGACGTAGACGTGGACGTGGTTGGACATGACGACCGTGGGGTGGACTGGTTCGTGGAGTTCGGAGACCAGGGCCTGCAGGGGGTGGGACTGGATGGGGAGCCGGAATCCGGCCATCTCGGCCAGGACCGAGCTGTGGCCGGCAGCGCACAGCCCCACCTTCTCGGTGTGGATGGTCCCCTGGCTGGTCTTGACGCCCACGACGCGGTTCCCGTCCTTCAGGAAGCCGGTGACCTCGCAGTTCTGGATGATGTCCACGCCGAGCTCGTCGCATTTGCGGGCGAAGGCCCAGGCCACGTGGTCGTGCTTCGCTATGCCGGCGCGAGGCTGGTACGTGGCACCCATGACCGGGTACCGGATGTTGTCGCTGATGTTCAGGATGGGGCACAGTTCCTTGACCTGCTGGGGGTCGAGCCACTCGGCGTCTACGCCGTTGAGCTTGTTCGCTCCGACGCGGCGCATGCTCTCGCGGACATCGCCCAGGGTGTGCGCGAGGTTCATCACGCCGCGCTGGCTGAACAGGAAGTCGTACTCCAACTCCTCGGGCAGGATCTCCCAGAGCTTGAGGGCGTGCTCGTAGATGGCCGCGCTCTCGTCCCACAGGTAGTTGGAGCGGATGATCGTGGTGTTCCGGGCCATGTTGCCGCCCGCTAGCCAGCCCTTCTCCAGGACCGCGATGTTGGTCATGCCGTGGTTCTTGGCCAGGAAGTAGGCGGTGGCCAGGCCGTGCCCGCCGCCGCCGACGATCACGGCGTCGTAGCTCTTCTTGGGGGTCGGGTTGTGCCAGAGGAATTCCGGGTGCTCCGGAAGCAGATCGGCCATCATGCCACCTCGGTCGCGTCGGAGGAGAGGTTCGGGTAGAGGGGGAACTTCCCCGCCAGGATTTCGACCCGCTGCCGGAGTTCCGCCACGGTTTCGTCGCTGAACTCGCGCTTGAGTGCTGCGGCGATGATGTCCGCGACCTCGGTGAATTCCGTCTTCCCGAAGCCACGCGTGGCCAGCGCCGGCGTGCCGATCCGAAGACCGGAGGAGACCATCGGCGGACGCGGGTCGAAGGGCACGGCGTTGCGGTTGACCGTGATCCCGATTCGGTGCAGGCGGTCCTCGCCCTGCTGGCCGTCCAACTCCGAATTGCGCAGGTCCACCAGGACCAGGTGCACGTCGGTGCCACCGCTGACGACGGTCACGCCGGACTCTGCGACATCGGCGGACAGCATGCGTTCTGCGATGATGCGGGCTCCTTCGAGGGTGCGTTCCTGGCGGTCGCGGAACTCCGGCTCGGCAGCGAGCTTGAAGGCAACAGCCTTCGCGGCGATGACGTGCTCCAGCGGGCCACCCTGCTGTCCGGGGAACACCGCGGAGTTGACCTTCTTGGCGATACCGGCGTCGTTGGTCAGGATCACACCACCGCGCGGGCCACCAAGGGTCTTGTGGGTGGTGCTCGTGACGATGTGGGCGTGAGGCACGGGGTTGGGGTGGAGTCCTGCGGCCACCAGGCCTGCGAAGTGCGCCATGTCCACCATCAGGTAGGCGCCTACCAGGTCGGCGATGCGGCGGAACTCGGCGAAGTCCAACTGCCGGGAGTACGCGGACCAGCCGGCGACGATCAGCTTCGGCTTGTTCTCGACCGCCAGGCGCTCGACCTCGGCCATGTCGATCAGGAAATCGTCTTCACGCACTCCGTACGGGACGATGTTGTAGAGCTTGCCGGAGAAGTTGATGCGCATGCCGTGGGTGAGATGGCCGCCGTGCGCGAGATTCAGTCCGAGCAGCGTGTCCCCGGGCTGGATGAGGGCGAACATCGCCGCTGCATTGGCCTGGGCCCCCGAGTGGGGCTGCACGTTGGCGAATTCGGAGCCGAACAAGGACTTCAGGCGGTCGATGGCGAGCTGCTCGACCACGTCCACGTGTTCGCATCCGCCGTAGTAGCGCTTGCCCGGGTAGCCCTCGGCGTACTTGTTGGTCAGGACGGACCCCTGCGCCTCCATGACCGCGGTCGGCGCGAAGTTCTCGGAGGCGATCATCTCCAGGGTGCCCTGCTGGCGCAGCAGTTCCTGCTGAACAGCGGCATGCACTAGAGGATCGGTCTCTTCGAGCGAGCGGGTCAACACGTCGACCATCGTTTCTCCTAAGTCTGCTAGCTAATATCCCGTTGATATATTAGTTGAGTGATTCTAGTATTATATCTCCCGCGGGAGGTGTCAACAGGTGACTGCAGCTCCCCGGCGGAGCCAGGAGCAGACGCACAGTTCACGAGGACGTGGAACGCAGCATTACAGGGCAGGGCTCCATTCCTGCCCTGGAGAACGGCCCTAGGCGGCGAAGAGGGTCTCGCGCACAGCGTGCTCGAAGCCGCTGACGTGGAGACGCGCGAGCTCTCCGGCCCGGACTTCGTCCCCGTCGATGACGGCACGGAGCAGGTCCACATGCTCATGCACGTGGTGCGACAGGTCGGGAAGGCGATCCAGGACCATGCACCAGATCCGTGTCGCAAGGTTGTCGTAGCGGATCAGGACGTCTTCGAGGTGGGGATTGCCGGCGGCTGCGTAGATGCCCTGGTGCACACGGGCATCCAGGCGCAGCGTCTCCACGACGGACGCCGCACTTGCGTCGAAGGACTCGACAGCGTGCATGACAGCCCTCAACTGCTCTCTCACCGGCTGCGTCGCCACCCGCGCAGCCCGGGAGGCCGCAAGGGGCTCGAGCTGGGTACGGATCTCGGAGATGAACGCGAGATCGGTGACCTCCACCCAGGTCGCGAAGGTCCCCCTCCGCGGATAGGAGATCACCAGGCGATCCAGCTCCAACCGCTTCAGGGCTTCACGCACCGGCGTCCGGCCCACGCCGAGGTCCTTGGCGAGGTCGTCGTCATTGATCAGGTCGCCGGGCTTGATGTCCAGCATGAGCAGCCGGTCCCGGATGCGCTCGTAGGCCACCTCGGCCAGCGACCTCTTTGCCGCATCAGTGATTGCCAGAACTTCGTGAGCCATAGCGTGGACCCTTTCTCATTCGAGCCAACAGGCTGTTGACCTTCACTCCTGACCAGTATACGCTCACTGTCAGTTCTAATATATCAGTCTCATGTTGCGGCATATACCTAAAGGAGGGGACATGACCCTAGTGGCGACAGACCCATCGACCAGCACGCTGCCTCAGTCGGAGGTCCACCTGGAGGAACAGACGAGGAAGTTCGTACTCACCCTGTCGTGCGTTGAACGGGCGGGCATCGTCCAAGCCGTGACCACCTTCCTCTTCGAACGTGGCTTCAACATCGACGAGCACCAGCAGTTCGATGACGGCCTCCGACAGACACTCCATCTGCGCTCCGCCTTTTCCGGCTCGTCGGCCTACACCCCGGAGAGGCTTGAGGAGGAATTTCGTTCGATCGCCGACCGCTTCGACATGAAGTTCAGTTTCCATGACCAGACGAAGCAACGCATTCTCGTGATGGTGTCCAAGTTCGGCCACTGCCTGAACGACCTGCTCTTCCGCTGGCGGGGCGGAAGCCTCGGGGGCGATATCGCCCTGGTGGTCTCGAACCACGAGACCCATCGGGCCATGGCCGACGCCGCCGGCCTCCCCTTCATCTACCTTCCGGTGACCTCCGAGACGAAGGCGGCTGCCGAACAGCGCCTGCTGGAACTGGTGGACGAGTATGACATCGACCTCGTCGTGCTCGCCCGGTACATGCAGGTACTGTCCGACGACCTCTGCCGCGCCCTTGAAGGCCGGGCGATCAACATCCACCATTCCTTCCTTCCGGGATTCAAGGGTGCACGCCCTTACCACCAGGCCTACGATCGGGGCGTCAAACTGGTGGGCGCGACGGCCCACTACGTAACTGCGGAACTGGATGAGGGTCCGATCATCGAACAGGAAGTCATCAGGGTCGACCACAGCTATGGACCGACTGCCCTCTCCACCGTTGGCCAGGACGCCGAAGCACTGGCACTGTCACGCGCCGTGCGGTGGCACTGCGAGCACCGTGTGCTGCTGGATCGGACCAGCACCGTCGTGTTCCGGTAAATAAGAACTTCCATATCAGCAGAGCCACCACACGAACATCAGCAGGAGAAGCCACATGGCATCGACGCCAAGCATTGTCATCATCGGAGCCGGAATTGTCGGCACGAACCTGGCCGATGAACTGGTCGCCCGGGGGTGGAACAACATCACGGTCCTGGATAAGGGACCGCTGAACATGCCCGGGGGCTCCACATCCCACGCCCCGGGTCTGGTCTTCCAGACGAACCCTTCGAAGACCATGGCCGAATTCGCCAAGTACACCGTCGAGAAGTTCCTGTCCCTGACCGAGGACGGCGTCAGTTGCTTCGACCAGGTCGGTGGCCTCGAAGTCGCCACCACCGAGACCCGCCTGGCAGATCTGAAGCGGAAGCTCGGATACGCCGCATCATGGGGTATTAGTGGAAAAATTCTGTCCCGCGCCGAGTGCAAGGAGCTCTACCCGCTCCTGAACGAGGAGGACATCTTGGGCGGGCTCCATGTACCCACTGACGGCTTGGCACGTGCCGCGCGGGCCGTTCAGTTGCTAATCAAGCGCACGGAGGCCGCAGGCGTCACCTACCGAGGCAACACCACGGTCACGGGCATCGCGCAGGCCGGCCGTCGTGTGACCGGTGTCGAGACCTCCGAAGGTGTCATCCCCGCCGACATCGTGGTGTCCTGCGCAGGTTTCTGGGGCGCCAAGATCGGCGAGATGATCGGCATGGTCGTTCCCCTTCTCCCCCTGGCGCACCAGTACGTCACGACCACTCCGGTGCCGGCACGGAAGGGCTGCAACGAACTGCCCAACGGCGCTTCACTGCCGATTTTGCGCCACCAGGACCGGGACCTCTATTACCGCGAACACGGCGACCGCTACGGCATCGGCTCGTACGCGCACCGTCCCATGCCCGTGGATCTCGCCGACCTCGGCTCCTACGACGCCGATAGCATCAGTGACCACAACATGCCCTCCCGTCTCGACTTCACCCTGGAGGACTTCCTCCCGGCGTGGGAGGACACCAAGCAGCTGCTTCCAGCGCTGCGGGAGAGCGACATCGAGGATGGCTTCAACGGCGTTTTCTCCTTCACTCCCGACGGCGGGGCCCTGGTGGGCGAGTCCAAGGAGCTCGATGGCTTCTTCGTGGCCGAAGCCGTCTGGGTGACCCACTCGGCCGGTATCGCCCGGGCTGTCGCCGAGCTCCTGATCACCGGCAAGTCCCAGGTCGACCTCGGTGAATGCGACGTCCACCGTTTCGAAGCGGTCCAGCTGACCCCTGAGTATGTCAGCGAGACCTCCCAGCAGAACTTCGTGGAGATCTATGACGTCCTGCACCCGCTGCAGCCCAAGCTTTCCCCCCGGAACCTTCGTGTCAGCCCTTTCCATGCCCGTCATAAGGCACTGGGAGGGGTCTTCCTGGAGTCCGGCGGTTGGGAGCGACCCTACTGGTTCGAGGCCAATGCGGAACTGCTGAAGGAGATGCCAGCCGAGTGGCAGCCCCCGGCCCGTGATGCCTGGTCCGCGATGTTCAGCTCGCCCATCGCAGCAGCTGAAGCCTGGAAGACCCGTACGGCGGTGGCCATGTACGACATGACCCCGCTCAAGCGCCTCGAAATCTCCGGTCCGGGAGCACTGAAGCTACTGCAGGAGCTCACAACAGCGGACATGGCGAAGAAGCCCGGGGCCGTCACCTATACACTCCTGCTGGACAACGCCGGTGGCATCCGAAGCGACATCACCGTGGCCCGGCTGAACGAAGACACCTTTCAGCTTGGAGCCAACGGAAACATCGACACCGCATACTTCGAGCGGGCCGCACGTCACCAAACCGAAACCGGAACTGCCAGCGACTGGGTACAGGTGCGCGACACGACAGGCGGCACCTGCTGCATCGGCTTGTGGGGCCCCCTCGCCCGGGACCTGATCAGCACCGTCAGCAGCGACGACTTCTCCAACGACGGTCTCCGATACTTCCGGACCAAGCAGGTTGTCATCGGCGGCGTCACCGTAACCGCGATGCGCCTGTCCTATGTCGGTGAACTGGGCTGGGAACTGTACACGAGCGCGGACAACGGCCAGCGCCTGTGGGATGCCCTGTGGAAGGCCGGGCAGCCCCACGGCGTCATCGCCGCGGGCCGGGCCGCCTTCAGCTCGCTACGTCTGGAGAAGGGATATCGCTCGTGGGGCACTGACATGACCACCGAGCACGATCCCCTGGAAGCCGGGCTCGGATTTGCCGTGAAGATGACCAAGGAGAACTTCGTCGGAAAGACGGCCCTGGAAGGCCGCACCGAGGAGGACTCCGCCCGCCACCTGCGCTGCCTGACCGTCGACGACGGCCGGAGCGTCGTGCTGGGCAAGGAACCGGTCTTCTATAAGGACCAGGCAGTCGGCTACGTCACCAGTGCCGCCTACGGCTACACCGTCGCCAAGCCGATCGCCTACGCGTATCTTCCTGCCGCTGTGAGCATCGGGGATTCGGTGGAGATCGAGTACTTCGGACGGCGCATCCAGGCCACCGTCACCGCTGATCCGCTCTACGACCCCACGATGACCAGGCTCCGCGGCTGACCTACCCACAGGATCATCCAAGAGCACGGCCCGGACTCGTCGCCCCGCAAGCGACGTCCGGGCCGCTGCTCTTCCACGGCGTCTCGACCCCTGCCCAGTCGGCCCAAGCTCCAGCCCAAGCTCCAGCCCAGGAGAATCCATGATCAGTTCAGAAACGATCGACGCCTACCTCGCAAGGCTTGCCTCACGCGAACCAACCCCGGGCGGCGGCGCAGCCGCGGCGCTCCACGCTGCCCAGGGGGCAGCGCTCGTCGCCATGGTGGCCAGATACACCACCGGCGTGAAATACGAGCAGCACGACGAACTCGTCAGGAGGATCATCAGCGCCGCCGACGGGCTGGTAGCCGAAGCCCTGCGCCTAGCGGATGCCGACGAACAAGCGTTCCAGGGCGTCATGAAGTCGTACAAGCTTCCGTCCGGAACGGAAGAGCTCAAAGCCGCACGGACGGCATCGCTCCAGGAGGCGCTCATCCTGGCGGCGCAAACGCCTGCACAGCTCATCGGGCTCGCCAGCACCGTCGTGGAACTGGCGACGGAGCTCTTCGAGGTTGCGAATACCACTGTGATCAGCGACATCGCTGCTGCTGCCGACGCAGCCCGCGCAGCCGCGACCACCGCCCGGGTGAACATCGACATCAACGTGGTGGCCATTAAGGACGCCGCGGCCCGTTCGCGCTTGGCTGACCAGACCGACGGCCTCGAAGAGAAGGTCGTCCTGGCGGCGGACGCCCTCGTGAGGCGTGTGCGGAACAGGATCCTCGGTTGAGTGCCGTACTCCTCTCCGGGAAAGAATTGGCAAGGACCATCAAGCAAAAGGCCCACCAGGAGGCGCGCGACCTCGAAGCCGACGGATTCCACCCCTCGCTTGCAGTGGTCGTTGCCACCGACGACGGCTCCACGCACTGGTACGTCCGGTCCATCGAACGTGCCGCCGAGGGTACTGGCATCAGTTGCCGGATCGTGGACCTCGGCCCCGATGCCACCGCACAGATCCTGGTTTCCGTCCTGCAGGATCTCAGCGAGGATTCATCCATTCACGGCATCATCCTCCAGACGCCTCTGCCTCCCGGCGTCGCGGCGGATAAGCTGGTCGGGCACATCACCCCCGAGAAGGACGTCGATGGGGCGAACCCGTCGAGTCTTGGCCGCCTTGCTGTGGGCCTGCCCTCGTTCGCACCTGCCACCGCCCGCGCCGTGATCGAGATCCTCGACCACTTCGACATCCCGCTGGCGGGCCGGAACGTGGTCGTCATCGGTCGTTCCGCCGTGGTGGGAAAACCGCTATCCCTGCTGCTGCTCGAGCGCGACGCCGCGGTGACTGTCTGCCACTCCAGATCAGGCCCCCTGGAGAGATACACCAGGAGCGCCGACGTCGTAGTCGTCGCAGCCGGGCGTACGGGACTGTTGAACGGCACCCATCTTTCGTCCGGGGCCGTAGTGATAGATGTCGGCACCAACGTCCTCCCTGACGGCTCCCTCGTCGGCGACGTCGACGAGGACAGCGTGCGGGGCGTCGCCGCGGCCCTGACTCCTGTTCCGGGCGGCGTCGGCTCCGTCACCACGTCCCTGCTTCTTCTGCACACGACCGAAGCCGCGCGGGAACGATCACGTGCCCTGGTCCGGGGATCGGCCGGATGATCCACCCCGGGCACACCTGTAATCCCGTGGAACCCGTTGTCGTATCCGTCGAACATATGGAAACACGTGAAGGGCAAGCCTTTGTGTCCATGCTCGTGCAGGTACTGAATTCGGTGTGTACGGCGCGGACCCACACCGATTGGGATGCCGACAGGGATTTGCCGCACGCGCCCGGCGAATGCCCCGACGTCGTTCTCATCACCGGCCGAGGCACCTCCGGGCACTGCATGCTCCGGGTTCTCCCCGGGCCACAGGACTCCCGGTTCGGGGCTCCGACGGAGATCTCAGTCCTGGACCTTTCGCACCCGGAGGCGCCGCTACACGCCGCCGATGCTCTGGCCCAGCTTCCGGCCCTCGCCGCAGTTCGCGGGTTCGGGCAACTGTCCGCTCCCCCGTCCCTTTCCCGTGTCTCGCTTGAGGCCTATCCGGATCCGGAAGCGGTTTTCCACGAATTCTATGGACTGTCCAGCCACCGCGTCTGGCTGGACAGCTCCAACTCGGCCACGGATCCCGTGGCGGGACGCAATCGCTACAGCATCATGGCTGACGATTCGGGCACCCGCGGAATGAGGGCACAGCATGCGAACGGCGTGACCACCGTGGAATCGAAGCTGGTGGTCACCCGAATTTCCGGTCCCTTCTTCAGCTGGCTGGAAAGGAACTGGTACAGCAACCCGGCACCGGATCCGGATCTTCCCTCCGGGCTGGAGTTCGCCCTCGGCTGGCTGGGCTACCTAGGTTACGAGCTCAAGCGGGAGTGTGGCGGGAACGCAGTGGAATCACCGCTGCCAGATGCCTCGTTGATCCGCTGCAGCCGGGCCGTGGTTTTCGATCATGAGGCGCGGTGCGTGTTTCTTCTGGCCGAGGCCGGTGCGGAAGGCAGGCGATGGTGCAGTGACGCTGCACTGCGAATCGGGCGCCTGCCCTCCGCGGCCCGCCGACTCAGCAGCGGGTTGCCGGTCGTACAGTTCAGCGGAGCGGACTCCGGCCAGTCCTACCTGCGCAAGATCGCTGCCTGCCAGGACGAGATCGTGCAGGGGAATTCCTACGAGGTGTGCCTCACCACTCAGATCTTCGACGACCTCCACGAGAGCCTGGATCCGTGGGACTTCTATCGCAGACTCCGCCGGGCCAGCCCGGCGCCGTTCGCGAGCTTCGTCCAGCTGGGCACCGTGGCGATCGCGAGCTCCTCGCCGGAGCGGTTCCTCAGTATCACTGCGGACGGTCAGGTCCGTGCCGAACCCATCAAGGGAACCCGCCGGCGGGACGCGTCACCAGAGTCGGACAGGCAGCTGAAGCATGAGCTCAGGACCTCGACGAAGGACAGGGCGGAGAACATCATGATCGTGGACCTGATGCGGAACGACCTCTCCCGCCATGCCCAGCCGGGAACAGTCTCGGTCACACGGCTCTGCGACGTCGAGACGTACACGACGGCGCACCAACTGGTGAGCACGATCGAAGCCAAGATTGCCCGGGACCGGTCAAGGGCGGCTGTTGTCGCGGCTGCCTATCCCCCGGGTTCGATGACAGGGGCTCCCAAAATCAGCAGCATGGACATCCTCGACCGATTGGAATCCCGACCACGCGGGCCTTATTCAGGTGTGGTCGGCTACTTCTCGCCCACCGGCGCCGCCGACCTGGCGGTCACTATTCGTAGCGCCGTGTTCTCCACTCATTCCACGGACGGCCAGCGGCTGTCCGTGGGTATCGGCGGGGCCATCACGGCCGACTCCGACCCTGACGATGAACTGGCAGAGATCCACACCAAGGCCACTGCCATCCTTCGGGTATTCGGGGCACCGTTTCCTATATCCGCTCATGCGGGGCGGGTACGGGCTCGCGCTACAGTACCGCCCTGATGAGGTTTTCGAAGTCGGTGACGTGCTGGGTGGTCAACCGCGCAGCAGCTTCGGAGTCCCCCGCCGCGATGCACTCGAGTAGCTCGATATGCTGGGCGATGTGCTCGGATACCGGCGGGAGCTTTTCGAGCACCAGGCTCCAGATCCGCGTCGCAAGGTTGTCGTATCGGACCAGAATGTCTTCAAGGTGCCGACTGCCAGTGGCCCGGTAAATCGTCCGATGAACCCGCATGTCCAGGCGCATGAGATCTTGCTGTGAGTGCATCCCTGGTAACAGCTGCCCGACCTCCGACGCGAACTCCCGGAGCTCCTGCCGGAGTTGTGGCGAAGCGATCCGCGCGGCCCGTGCGGCTGCCGCAGGCTCCAGGAGCTGTCGGATCTCGGAGATCTCAGCCAGGTCCTTGATATCCACGCCAGCGGCGAATGTTCCGCGCCGAGGGTAGGCCACCACCAGATGGTCACTCTCAAGCCGCTTCATGGCTTCGCGGATCGGCGTCCTGCCGACGCCGAGTCGCCGGGAGATCGCCTCGTCATTGAGAGGTTCACCCGGCTTGATGTCCAGAACGATCAATTCGTCACACAACATCCTGTAGGCGAAGTCGGCGAAGGATTCGTCATCCTGCCTAAGCGGCGCCAACGAGCTGCCTGCTTCCACCGGTAATCCGCCAGCGCGCGCCATGTCCGAGCCTCCTCCTGAGGTACGTCCGAGCCTTGACGCCCCGACTCCTACTACTCAGTATCCTGATATATCAATATTTAACCATGAGAATGACAGGCCCGGCATTTGCAGGGATCTCCGCCTACCAATAGCCCCGGCGGATGCACTCCGCCTGCTATGTAGTCCTCGAGAACTATAGACATGTCCCCCGACCTGCCCTACAGTAGCCCTGATATATCTTAATGGTAATCAGAACATATCAGTGATTCGGGGTTTGACCCTGAGAAGTGCCCCACGAGATCCATATCGTCGTCGGCAACAACATGATTATCGAATCGGACGAAGCCCAAGCCTTCCGCCCGGTCTGACTCCAGAGGGCCCTGCGCAATCGCAGGCCCATGCCGCACAGAGCAAAGGACCCGCTCATGGCTTTCAATAGTGACCTGAAGTCCCAAACACCCGAGGAGCCGCCCGCTGACAGCGGGGTGGCAGAGGGTTCACTCCGCGAAGAACTCGGAAGCAGGGAGAGAAGCTCAGCAGTCAGCAGTGCCTCCGGCGGAGGAGACAGGAATGCTGCTGCCCTCGAGACCGAGGAAGGAGGCGAGCCTTCTCTGCCGGACGCCGAGTACGACGAGATCCTCGAAGAGCTGCGTCATGCCAAGACCGAGCAGGCGGTCGCGGATAGGCGGAGCCACAAGCTCGTACTCGACAAGACTATTTTCGGGATCACAGGCGCCATCGCCATCGCCTTCGTCATCTGGGGCTTCACGGGGCGCGACAGTCTGTCCAGCACGTCCACGGGTGCCCTCAACTGGGTCATGGAGTACACCGGATGGTTCTTCATGTTCACGGCATCGCTCTTCGTGATCTTCGTCCTGTGGCTGGCCCTGGGCAAGTTCGGTGACATCCCGCTGGGCAAGGACGGTGAAAAGCCCGAATTCCGTACTGTCTCCTGGGTCTCGATGATGTTCGCCGCCGGCATGGGTATCGGGCTGATGTTCTACGGCGTGGCCGAGCCGCTCTACCACTACGTCTCCCCACCGCCTGGAACAGTGGACGGAAGGACACCTGCAGCGATCCAGACGGCGATGGCTACCTCGATCTTCCACTGGACCCTGCACCCGTGGGCCATGTACGCCGTTGTGGGTATCGCCATGGCCTACGGGACCTACCGCCTGGGTCGCCGGCAACTGATCTCCGTCGCCTTCACGTCGCTCTTCGGCGTCAGGACGGTCGAGGGTCCGATCGGGAAATTCATCAACATCCTGGCCATCTTCGCCACCCTGTTCGGCACCGCTGCATCGTTGGGCCTGGGCGCCCTGCAGATCGGCAGCGGCATGACCTCCAACGGTTGGTTCGGCGAGATCGGCACCCCCGTACTCGTGGTGATCGTCGCCGTCCTAACCGCCTGTTTCGTCGCTTCAGCCGTCTCCGGCATCAGCCGCGGCATCCAGTGGCTCTCCAACATCAACATGGTCCTGGCCGTCGTTCTCGCGCTGATCGTCTTCGTCGTCGGCCCCACCCTTTTCATCCTCAACCTGATCCCCTCCGCGGTCGGCGACTACGCCCGCGATCTGGCCGAGATGTCGTCCCGGACCGAAGCGGTCGGAGATGAGTCACTGCGTAGCTGGATGTCCGGCTGGACGATCTTCTACTGGGCCTGGTGGGTGTCCTGGACGCCTTTCGTAGGCCTCTTCATCGCCCGCATCAGCCGCGGCCGCACCATCCGCCAGTTCGTCACCGGTGTGTTGCTGGTGCCCAGCATCGTCAGCGTGATCTGGTTCGCGATCTTCGGAGGCGCCGCCTTCCAGGTCCAGCAGGAAGCCGATGCGGCCAACATACCCGGCCTGGTCACCATGGTGGACGGGACACCGTCCGTCAACTTCGACGGAGCACTCTTCGACCTGATCAAGAACCTGAGCATGCCTGGCTGGGCTACCACTGCCGTCATCGTGCTGGCCATGGTTCTGGTAGCCATCTTCTTCATCACCGGCGCCGATGCTGCCTCCATCGTGATGGGATCGCTCAGCTCCAATGGTGCCGAGCACCCCCGTCGTGGAGTGGTCATCTTCTGGGGCTGCCTCACCGGCGCCGTAGCGGCGGTCATGCTGCTGGCCGGCGGCGATGAACCATCGGAAGCCCTGGATGGCCTGCGGCGAATCACCATCGTGGCAGCGCTACCGTTCGTGCTCGTCATGATGTTGCTCTGCTTCGCCCTCACAAAGGACCTGCGTCGCGATCCCCTCTCCCTGCGGCGTCGCCTGGCCACATCCGTGGTGGAACGGGCCATACGCACTGGCGTGGAACAACACGGCGGCGTGCAGTTCGACCTCGTGACGAAACACGAATGCGCGGAGAAGTGCGTCAATTCGGATTGCCCGGCAGAAACTCCTACGGCGAGGATCCCGACCCTGGAGCCCCGGCATCCAGGCCCGGAAAGTAAATAACCGAGCACCTTGAGTAGCAACGGTCTCGGCGGCACAGGCTTATTCCAGCCCGTGCTGCCGAGGCCCACCCACCTCCGAGGCATCGTGAAAGTCCCGGATGGGCGGGACGTCTCCGGTGCCTACCGCGTCCGCGGTTGGGCGATGTTAAAGATCGTCTTCGGGTCGGGCAGTAAGGATCCGATGAGCGCTTACCTTCAGGATGCCGAGCGACTCCTGGATTAGGGGCGATGTGATGCTGCCCCTGCGCACCGCAGCGACAATGCGGCGCGCGGGCTTCCCCTTGCCGGTGATGCGCAGTCGAACCACGTTCTCGCCACTATGCAGGGGCGCCAGTCGTGGGAGCAGACCCACGCCCAGCCCCGCACCGACGAAGGCGATCTGGGTTTCCCATTCAACGGCCTCATGGGCAATCCGCGGTGTCACCCCGACTGCCGTGAACGCCGCGGTGAAGAGGGAATGGTAGGCGGAACCGGCGGTCTCGGTGATCCAGGGTTCCGACGCCAGCTCTTCGAGCGTCACCGTTTCCCGCGATGCCAACGGGTGGTCGGAGGGAATGATCACGTCCAGGGGGTCGTCGAGTAAAACGGTCTGCTCGAAGCGCGGATCGTCCTCGACAAAGGCGTAGGACTGCATGGCGACGATCACCGCGAGGTCGATTCGCTCGGCAACCAACAAGTCGAAGCAGCGGGCCGGATTGGCCTCGAGTACCTGCACCTCCAGCAGGGGGCGTGTCGAGCGCAGGGTGGCGGCCAGCGGAGCGAGTAACTGGGCGGCCGCCGTGGAGAATCCGCCGAGGCCAAAATGGGACTGCACTTGGTCGCCGGCCTTCAATGCCGCGGCGCGAAGGCTCTCCCATTCCGCGATGAGGGTGTCCGAGCCTGCCACGAGAAAGCGGCCCGTGGCGGTCAACCGCACACCCCGGCCGTCCTTCGTCAGCAGCTGCATTCCAAGCACGCGCTGGAGCTCGCGCAACTGCGCGGAGACGGCGGAGGGGGAGTAACCCGTGAGCTCCGCGGTTGCGCCAACGGTGCCGCACCCCGCGAACACCCGAAGGGTGATAAGCCGTGGATCGATCATGCACCTATTGTGCACGGCTATCTCCCAAATCTTGCGCTTTTCGTGCAGATCGATTGTGACTAATCTCATGACTACACGCTTTAGACAACGCCGGTTGCACCTACGAGCCCGGGGTCTTTACGAATCGCATCCTGACCCACCCCTCCCGGGAGGAAACACATGTCTGCTCCAGTGAACGTACCCCTCAACTCACGCGGAAAACTTGCTTCATCCTTGCCTGCCGAGCAGCTGGCGGAGATCACCGAGTTGTTCGCTTTCCGGCGCGTGGGATATTGCCTCGATGCCCCCTTCTACACCGATCCGACGATCTTCACCATCGACATGCAGGCCATTTTCGGTCAGCACTGGATTTTTGCCGCGAGCATGGCCGAGCTCCCGGAGCCGGGCGACTACGTCACCGTCGACTACGGGCCCTACTCCCTGATCGTGCTGCACAACGACGACGGCGGCGTGAACGTCCTGCACAACGTGTGCCGCCACCGCGGCGCCCGCGTCATGACCGAACCCGCGGGGACAACGGGAAACCTGGTATGCGGCTATCACTCCTGGACCTACTCCCCGAACGGCAATCTGATCCATGCCTCGGCACCGGGGGAAACGAAGTTCGACAAGGGCTGCTTCGGCCTCAAGCGCGCCCACAGCCGCGTGGTCGCCGGACTCATCTTCGTCTGCGTTGCGGACGAACCACCGACGGATTTCGACGAAACCGCAAAGATCTTCGAACCTTACGTCGCACCTCACGAGCTGTCGAAGACGAAAATCGCCTACCAGCAGAACATCGTCGAGGAGGGCAACTGGAAGCTCGTCATGGAGAACAACCGTGAGTGCTACCACTGCGACGGCCACCCGGAACTCGCCTGTTCCCTCTTTCCCACTTGGGGACTGACGGAGGGACTGATCCCGCCCCATCTCGAGGGGGCGTGGGACCGCCACAAAGATGCACAGTCCTCGCTCGAGGACCGTTGCCGCCGTTATGGTCTTCCCTATGAGATCGTCGAGGAGCTCGACACCCGCGTAGCGGGTGTCCGCATCTTACGGGAGTCGCTCGACGGGGTCGGCGAATCGTTCTCGCCCGATGGCCGCAGGCTGTCCAAGAAGCTGCTCGGCGACCTGCGGGACTTCCGCCTCGGCGCTTGCTCGATGCACCTACAGCCCAACAGCTGGTTCCATCTCCTGGGGGACCACGTCATCACGTTCGCCGTCTTCCCCGTCAACGAACACCAGACACTGGTACGCACCACCTGGTTGGTGGCCGACGACGCCGAGGAAGGCGTCGATTACGACCTGGAGAAACTCACCCACACCTGGAAGCAGACCAATCTGCAGGACAAGGCGTTCGTGGAGCTGTGCCAGAAGGGCGCCGGCAGCCCCGCTTATGAGCCAGGCCCGTACATGAAGAGCGAATACCAGGTCGAGGCGTTCATCAACTGGTACGTGCAGCGTGTGCAGGAGCACTTGGCATGATCGAACTCCACAGCGACACGACAATTCAGGAACCACGGCGCATTCGTGGTCTTGAGATGCCGTGGAACAGGGTGATGAGCAGTACCGAGGGACCCGCCGGTGCTGCCCGGGCGTTGGGTCCCTGGTATCCGCAGGAGTTCATGGCCGAATGTGTCGAGATCGTTCCCGAGGTGGGCGGCATGATGACTTTCGTGTTCCGCCGCTCCGACGGTGCGCCCCTGGCGTTCCGTTCAGGCCAGTACGTGAACGTCGCCTTTCCCGTGAACGGCGAGGACCAGGACGCGGTGGACCGAAGTTACTCACTGTCCAGTTCACCCACCCGGCCGTGGACCTTCGACATCACCGTCAAACGCGACCCCACGGGACTGGTCTCACCGTGGGTGCACGAAAACGTCAAACCCGGCACCGTCCTCGAGATGCTCGGGCCGGTCGGGGCATTCCACCTGCCCGACGCCGACCGGCGCGCACGGTACCTCCTGCTGGCCGCCGGCGCAGGCATCACCCCCATCATGTCGATGTTGCGGACCATCCACTCCCTGCCCGGCCAGGCCGATGTCGTGGTGCTCTATCACGGAGCGGCAGCCGGAGGCTTTGCGTTCCACCAGGAGTTGGCCTACATCGCCTCAGTGGACACACGCGTCAAGATCTTCTACTCCCTGGGGGAGCGCACCAAGGAACCCGAGGGATGGGAATGGCTCACCGGAAGGCTCACGGCGGCCATGCTCGACGAGGTGGCTCCCGATGCCAATGGCCGCCTGGTCTATGCCTGCGGCCCCGAGGCTTACCTGAACACCGCCGCCGAGCTTCTCGAGAAGCTCGGCGTCGATGACACCTCCATCCACATGGAATTCTTCTCTGGGAACCGCCAGACGCTCCTTGAATACCAGGTGGAGCTCGCCCATGCAGTGGACATCGCGGAGGAAATCGCCGAGGAAATTGCTGATTCCGCCGAGGACTACTACGAAAGCCAGCCCACCGCATTCGGGCTCTACGAGCCCGGCTACGACGCCGAGGGAACCCTGGAAGCCACTGGACTGCCGCTGGAAACAGCCGACCCGGATGCGCCCGGTCTCCAAGCTCCCGACGGGAGCCCGGACGCGGAGCAGGAAGCGGCGTCCCCCGATGTCTCGAGCTTTGACACGGTCGGAACGGGAAGCCTCAGGCTGTCCTTTCTGCGCACCGGGGTCAATGTGCGCATCGACCCCACTGAACACATCCTGGGGGTGGCCCAGCGTGCGGGAGTCAGGATCGGCGCGAACTGCAAGGAAGGCATGTGCGGCTCCTGCAAGGTCGTCAAGCTTTCCGGGGAGATCGAGATGAACCACCAGGGCGGGATCCGGGCTCGGGAGATCGATGCAGGCAAGTTCCTGCCCTGCTGCTCCACCGCGCGGACCGATCTGGTGATCGATGCCTAGCCGCTTCCAGTTGATGTCGGCCGGACAGCATCAGGGATTGCTTCCGCGACGCCGTTACTTGTCGGGCAGTCCCACAGAGGTTTTCGTGCTGCTTGTCCTGCAGCGCCACGGTGTTGCCTGAGGGGCGCTCATTGACCGCTAAAACGAGCAGGTAGCCAGCTGGCAGGTCCTTGTCGCCATTCTCGACTTATGCCTTCCCCAACCTAGCCCGGAGGACGAACACCGCCGCAGCTCGTTTTACTGGCTCCTACAACTCCGCATCGCAGATTGAGGTACTGGTCGGCGTGGTTACGACATCCACCGTAGGCGTGGCCCAACTGGGCACCGAGAGCGTTGCCAGGTCCGACGACGGCGGTGATATGGTCGGCTCAAATTTTGCGGACGCTGCCTGCCAGTCACTCGTATCGACAAATGTTCGACAAGGTGCATTGGACGCGGAGTTCAGACGTGGTGGCTCTTGGCGGTATCCGTGTGAAGCGGTTCGGTAGCAGAACGGTAGTAATCCAGTCACAGAGTAGTAGAGCTGGGACGGGGCATCAAAAGTAGACATAACGATCGGTTATCGGCGGATTGCCGGCGGAGCTTCAAAAGGAGTCGACAATCGGACTGCTGTTCCACCTGCCCGGGCGTATTCCCACGGTATGAGTGGGCGATATGAGAGTGAGCCAGTGGTGGGTCGGTCTCATGCTCTCTTGACGCAGTGTGGGTGGTCGTATGTGGAGCGGGGGCCGCTGTTGTGGTTGGTCACCGATTTTCTGGGGAGGACTGTCGGGATCGGAGGATGCCCCGGTCCAGGAGTTCGCTGCGCAGTGCGGGCGCGATCTCGAGCTGGTAGGAGGGCGTCATGTGGACGAGATCCCGCATCACCGGGGTGCTCCCCACAAAGCTCGGGCACCAGCCCTCCGCACAGAACCACAGTTCCGGGGAGATGAAGGAGCCGTTGAGCTCGCCAGCGAGCTCCTGCTCCGCGGTGGCGAACGTGCGCCACCGCTGGCGGACCTGCCCCGCGCAGAAGGATGGTTCGGCGATCTTCGAGTAGCACTTTTGGATGTCTGTGGTGAGGGGTGGGGGTGAGAGGAAGACGACGGAACCCACGGAATCGCTGAAGCGGGAGACGATGCTCGCCGTGCTGTCCTTCCACTCCTCGGTGGTCAGGGATTCATCCCGGCCCATGGGGAAGCGGGGTTCGTAGGTGTTGGCGATGATCACCACGTCCGGCCGGAGATCATTGATCGCCTCCACCACCTGCTCCTTACGCCCCTCGCACGCCCGGAGCAGCCTTGCCGACGGGTTCCGGATCAGGAGCTCGGTGAAGGTGCACCCCGATGTCCCGAGTCCGGTGACCGCCCAGCCGTCGGTGGAGCCCACGGCCTCCCGTAGGGCTGACGTCCACGAGATGGCGATGGAATCACCGACCACCACCACCCGCCGGGTGGCATCGGGGTCACCCCAGGTGCAGGCGCTGACGGTGATGGGCCCCGTGCCGCCGCAGGCAGTGATGTCCGCGGGAGCTAACTGGCCGTTCATGGCCTCGTCAATGGTCGGGTCCAGCTCGGGCCAGTCACTGCTGCGGAGGGCCGCGCGAATCTGCTCCTGCAGTGCCGCGGTCTCCTCCGAGACATCGACGGCGGGTGTGTTTGACAGCTGGATACTCCGCGAATGCGCGGGGATGTGGGGGATGCTCACAGCGCACACCACCGCCGTGAGTGCGGTCGCTGCTGCGGCCCGCCGGAAGCCGGCGCCCCGCGCCGTTCTCCTGTCCGCCGTCGTCGTACCTCCGGCCCTCGCCTTCCAGCCGGAGAGCCAGGTGGACCTGCGGACGGGATCCTCGATGAGGTGGTAGGAGAACACCGCGAGGAGGAGCATCGCGGCAGCGCATCCCAGGTAGAACAGGGGAGCGCGGTTGAGGAACACGGCGCCGCCGAGAATGACCACCGGGAAGTGCCAGAGGTACAGCGAGTAGGAGATGTTGCCGAGGTACCCGCTCACGGGATTGGTCAGGGGCAGCAGGAACGCGTGGTGCTCCGCACCCGTACCGGCCAGGATCACGAGGACCGCGCCGAGGACCGGGAGGAGAGCCCACGGCGCAGGGAAGGCCGAGGACGAGTCGATGAGGAACAGCGCGGCCAGCATCAGGCCCATGCCCAGCCAGGCGAGCAACGGGCGTACCCGTGGTGCGAGCCGTGAGCACAGCGGCGCGGCACAGGCCAGCGCTGCTCCGGCACCGAGTTCCCAGGCACGGGAGAACGTGGAGAAGTACGCCTGCGTAGGCGAGGACTGGGTTTCCCAGAGAGCCCACGCGAACGATGCCGCGGAGATCAGGCCGATCATCAGGCCCGCGCCGACCCTGGCCCGGGAACGGCCGCCGCTCGGGTGTCTCGCCACCAGTGCCAGCACCAGGAGCATGACGGCGGGCCACACGAAGTAGAACTGCTCCTCGACGGACAAGGACCAGAAGTGCTGCAGGGGAGAAACCGGGACGCCAACACGGAAGTAGTCGGTGCCATCGGCCGCGAAACGCCAGTTGGCCCCGAACAGCGCCGCTGCCCCGCCGTCCTGCGCCGTCTCGAGGAAGCGGGAGGGCCCGAAGACCGCGAAGGCGCCGAGCAGGGTGGCCAGGATCGCGGCGGCGGACGCCGGGATGATCCGCTTGATGCGCCGGCGGTAGAAGTCACCGAAGGAGATGCGCCCGGTCTTCTCGAACTCCCGGAGGAGAAGGCCAGTGATGAGGAAGCCGGAGATGACGAAGAAGATGTCCACGCCGATGAAGCCGCCGCTCGGCCACCCGATCAGGTGATCCAGCACCACCACCACGACCGCCAGGGCTCGCAGGCCCTGGATGTCCGGCCGGACGCGCGTCCTCTCGGACGCTGCCTCTCGGCGGGACCCCACGCGAGCGGGACCGGAGGAGGACACGGTGTGCATGGGAACCTTCGGATAGCGTGCAGATGAGCCCCCTCAACGATTTTACGGCACGCTGGCGTAAGGGCTCTGTGGCAACCAACAGCGGGACGGACTGTCCCACTGTTCGGCGCTTGTTCGGTCCGCGGTCCATCGAGTGCAAGTCGTAGAACTGCCAAGGCTGTGCTTTTCGTTGTCTTAACGGCAACAGATCGTCTAGATCCGGCGTCCGACCATTGCCGTGATGATAAGACCAGAGGAGACGTCTCAGACTCAAAGTGGACGTATGACCGCTGGGGCTGCCCATGGTCTGACTCGCGCGGCGATCTCTTTAGGCGGCGAGTGAGTGCTCCACCTCGGCGGCCCGCGCCGTACAGCTGCTGATCAGCCGCACCCGTGAAGCAGGGGTGGCCTACCTCGGCTCCACCACGGTCACCGGTGTCACGCAGTCGGCAGGCAGGGTGACAGGCGTCGAGACCTCCGCCGGAGTGATCCCGGCGGACATCGGGGTGTCGTGCGCCGGATTCTGGGGACGTGAGCTGGGGAAGCTCGCAGGCCTCGATGTGCCGCTGCTGCCGCTGGCTCATCAGTATGTCAGGACCACGCCGCTGAACGGACTGCGCGGTGCCGATACCCTGCCGAACGGGGCCAGCAAGCCCATCCTGCGCTACCAGGATCGCGACCTCTACTTCCGCGAACACGGCGACAGGATCGGCATCGGCAGCTATGCCCACAAGCCCATGCCCGTGGATATGGGCAACCTGCCCGCAGTCGACGCCGAGCACATGTCCGACCACCGCATGCCCTCCCGCCTGGACTTCACGCCCGAGGACTTCGCCTCCTCCTGGGAGGACTCCCAGGATCTGCTGCCGGCCCTCCGCGCAGCCCGGATCGACGACGGTTTCAACGGAATCTTCTCCTTCACGCCCGACGGCGGCCCGCTGATGGGGGAAGCCCCCGACGTCGGAGGTCTGTTCGTCGCCGAGGCCGTCTGGGTGACGCACTCTGCCGGCGTCGCGAAAGCAATGGCGGAGCTGCTGATCGAGGGTCAGTCCCGCACGGACCTGCACGGCTGCGAACTGACGCGCTTCGAGGAAGTCCAGACCAGTGACGCCTACGTCCGCGAGACGGCCCAGCAGAACTTCGTGGAGATCTACGACATCCTGCACCCGCTACAGCCCAGGACGTCGCCCCGGGACCTACGCGTCAGTCCGTTCAACGTCCGCCAGAAGGAGCTCGGCGCGTTCTTCCTCGAGTCCGCGGGATGGGAGCGCCCACACTGGTTCGAAGCCAATCGCGGACTGCTCGAAACCCTTCCGGCGGAGTGGCAGGCGCCGGACCGCGACGAGTGGTCCGCCCGGTTCTCCTCCCCCATCTCCGCAGCAGAAGCGTGGAGGACGCGTACCGCGGCTGCCCTGTACGACATGACGCCGCTGAAACGGTTGTCCGTGACCGGTCCGGGCGCACTGACCCTGCTGCAGCGACTCAGTACGGGCAATATCGCCAAGAAGCCGGGCGCTGTGACGTACTGCCTGCTGCTCAATGACGACGCCGGCATCCGCAGCGATGTGACAGTCGCACGGCTGGAAGAGGAACTGTTCCAACTGGGCGTGAACAGCAACGTGAACTTCGACTACCTCCGGGTCCACGCCCGGAAACAGTCGGCCGCGGACCCCGCCCAGTGGGTACATGTCTCCGACATCACCGGCAGCACCTGCTGCATCGGGTTGTGGGGGCCGCTTGCCCGGGAAGTCATCGGCAAGGTCAGCAGTGACGACCTCAGCAACGAGGGGCTGAAGTATTTCCGGACCAAGCAGATCTCGGTCGGCGGCATCCCGGTCACCGCCATGCGGCTCTCGTATGTGGGCGAACTCGGCCGGGAGCTCTACACCACCGCCGACCACGGACTGAAGCTCTGGGATCTCCTGTTCGACGCCGGGCAGGAGCACGGCATCATTGCAGCCGGGCGCGGCGCCTTCAACAGCCTGCGACTGGAGAAGGGATACCGGCTGTGGGGCACGGACATGACCTCCGAGCACCACCCCTACGAATCCGGCCTGGGTTTCTCCATCGCCAAGGACAACGCAGGCTCGGTCGGAGCGAAGGCGCTGGCTACCCGGAAGGACCAGCCTGCCACCAGAGCCCTGCGTTGCCTCACGATCGACGACGGAACCTCCATGGTTCTCGGCAAGGAACCGGTGTACGTCAGTGGTGAGGCCGCCGGCTACGTCACGAGTGCCGCGTACGGCTACTCCGTCCAGAAGCCGATAGCGTACGCGTGGCTGCCCGCCACCGTCGGCATCGGTGATCCCTAGAGGTCGAGTATTTCGGAAAACGCCTCGCTGCCACCGTCACGGCTGAGCCTCTTTTCGATCCAGGCATGGAACGGCTGCGTGGCTGAGCTGCGTTACAGGGGGATCGGGACCTTCGCGACGACGGAGGAAGGCCTCGACCGGCCTGCCTCACACCGAACGTCAGGCATGCCCGTTCCCGCGGGACCGTGTGACTGCGGAGCAGTGACTTCCGGGACAAGCCGATGGTCGACCCGCGCTACTTCATCGATCCGCGCGACATGCGCGTGATGATCGCCGGCATCCGCAGGGCCCGACGGACATCCGGAACCTGCGGGTCGCCGATGCCTCCGTCATGCCGGAACTCACGACCGTGAACCCGAACATCACCACCATGATGATCGGCGAGCGGTGCGCCGATCTCGTCAAACAGGCTCGCGCCCACTCCCTCGTCACGCGACTGGCCGCCACCGCCTGATCCGACCGGCACAGGATACTGCCTGCACCGGTGGACCAGGCGGCCGACCGGTGCAGGTGAACCACCTGCACCGGTCGGCCCGCTCGACGCTCCCGGCGTGGCGCACGGTTGCTCCAGCCGGGGCCTTTCCTGTTCTCGGTCATAATGGGCCGTATGGGGAACCTTCATCGCGCGACCTCCGTCCTGACCGCTGCCGTCCTTGCCCTCACGCTCGCGGCCTGCACCGATGACCGTCCGACGGCCGAGGACGCCGCCCGGACGCTTGCCGAGGGACTGGCACGGCTCGACGTCGCGCAGTCGGCCTTCACCGCCGCGCAGCCGGCCGAGGTGACCGGCCAGCTCACCGCGATCACCGAGGGCTTCGTGCCGCCTGCTCCGACGGTCACCGTCGCAGGAGTCGAGGAGACCGGGGAGGACAGCGCGACGGCGACCCTCGACTACGTGTGGGACCTCGACGACACCGACCAGGACTGGACCTACAGCACGACGGCGGACCTCACGCGCGTCGAGGACGTCTGGCAGGCCGAGTGGGCACCTGGCGTGTTCGTCCCGAATCTCCTCCCGGACGAGAAGCTGGTCCTGACGAGCGTCCCCGGGGACCGCGGGGACATCACCGGTGCGGGCGGCGAGGTTATCGTCACCCAGCGGCCCGTCCTCCGCGTCGGCATCGACAAGACGCAGGTCCCCGAGGTGGAACAGGCGGCGTCGGCGCGCGCGCTCGCGACCCTGCTCGAGCTCGACCCTGCCGCCTATGAGCAGCAGGTTGCGGAGGCGGGGGCTGAGGCGTTCGTCGTGGCGGTCGTCCTGCGCGACGACGCCGCGCGAACCGTCACCGACGCACAGATCGATGCCATCCCGGGCGCCTTCCGCGAGTCGGACACGCTCGAACTCGCACCCACCCGCACGTTCGCCCGGGAGCTGCTCGGCAGCGTGGGCGCGGCCACCGAGGAACTCGTGGAGCAGTCCGACGGCGCCATCCGCGCCGGGGACGTCACGGGACTCGGCGGGCTGCAGCTGCAGCACAATGACCGGCTCGGAGGAACGCCGGGACTTGCAGTCGACGCTGCCCCCATCGAGGCGCCCGACACTCCGTCGCAACGCCTGTTCGAAAAGCCCGCGGTCGACGGTCAGGATCTGGCAACGACGCTCGATCCGCGTCTGCAGGCCCTCGGCGAGGACGTTCTCTCCGACGAGCCCTCGGCGTCGTCGATCGTGGCCATCCGGCCGAGCACGGGTGAGATACTCGCTGCCGCCAACGGGCCCGGCAGCGAAGGGCTGCAGACCGCCCTCCTCGGCCAGTACCCGCCGGGATCCACGTTCAAGATCGCCACGAGCCTCGCGCTTCTCAGGCAGGGGTTCACGCCGGAGACCCCCACCGAGTGCAACGAGGAGGTGACGGTAGACGGCCGGACCTTCAACAACGCGAGCACGTTCCCTGCGCAGTTCCTCGGCACCATCCCGCTCCTGGAAACCTTCGCGCAGTCCTGTAACACCGGCTTCATCTCCGCTCGGGACGACATCAGCCAGGATGAGCTCGCGAACGCGGCTACGGACCTCGGCATCGGCGTCACGGCGAGCATCGGCACGCCGGCCTTCTTCGGCTCCGTGCCTACCGAGGCCGAGGGGACGGCGCACGCCGCAGCCATGATCGGCCAGGGCGAGGTCCTGGTCTCACCGCTCTCCCTCGCGACGATGGCAGCGTCCGTCGGTGCGGGCTCGCGCGTCACGCCGACCCTCCTCGCATCCGGGGAGCAGGCGGAACCGGAGCCGGGCACCGAGAGCGCTGCAGCCTCCGAAGCGCCCCAGGGATCCGCATCCCCGGCGCCCACCGATGAAGCAGAGCCGAGTGCATTCACCGCGGCTGAATCCGCGACGCTCAAGACCCTCATGACCGCCGTCGTCGCCCAGGGCGGGGCACAACTGCTGCAGGACGTCCCGGGTGAACCCGTGCTGGCCAAGACCGGGACCGCCGAATTCGGCAGTGAGACTCCCCCTCGGACGCATGCGTGGGTCGTTGCATTGCAGGGAGACCTCGCCGTCGCCGTCTTCGTCGAGGAGGGCGAACTCGGCTCGACCTCCGGCGGGCCCCTGATGCAGGCGTTCCTGACGGGCGTCGCAGCCGGTTAACCATCCAACGACCAGAAACATCTACTTCGACGACATGGGGGTCGGATCACAGCAGGGCAGGCAGTAGCTTGACCATCCTCCGGCGCGCAGATGCTGCGCCGGAGGCAATTCGAAAGACCGTTGAAAGGGTCGCAGTGGATTTCTCGTTCGTACCGATCGTCATCGGAGCCATCCTCCTCGTTGTCGTCCTCATCGTTGTGGCGATCCTCGCGAGGATGGCTCTCCATATCGCCAGTCCCGACCAGGCCCTGATCATCTCGTCCAAGGACAGCAAGGGCCAGCCCGACGTCGACAGCCAGCGCGTCGTCTTCGGCCGCGTCTTCATCAATCCGTTCACGCAGCGGGCCTACCCGCTGTCCCTCGCCTCGCGGCAGGTCTCGCTCCGGATCGAGGGCATCTCGCTCAACGGGATCAAGCTGCATCTCACCGGCGTGGCCCAGGTCAAGGTCGGCGGGGACGCGGACGCCGTCCGCAAGGCGGCTCAGCGATTCCTCAACCAGCAGGACGCCATCGACCACTACACGCAGGAGACGCTCTCCGGCTCGCTGCGCTCCATCGTCGGCACCCTGACCGTCGAGTCGATCATCCGGGATCGTGCCACCTTCGCCAAGAGCGTCAAGGAGGAGGCCGAGCACTCCATGCACAACCAGGGCCTGGAGATCGACACCTTCCAGATCCAGTCGGTCGACGACGATTCGGGTTACCTGAAGAACCTCGGGCGCCCGGAAGCGGCGTCGGCGGAGCGCAACGCGAAGATCGCAGAGGCGCGTTCGGTGCAGGAATCGGAGCAGGCCCGCGCCATCTCGGACGAGCAGGTGGCGCTGGCGCAGCAGCAGCTCACGATCCGGCGCGCCGAGCTCAAGGAAGAGGCCGACGCACGGCAGGCCCGTGCCGACGCCGCAGGACCGTTGGCGCAGGCGGAGCAGAACGAGCAGGTCATCATCCGCGAGCAGCAGGTTGCCCTGCGCCGTGCGGAACTGCGTGAGCGCGAGCTCGATACCGAGGTCCGCAAGCCCGCCGACGCCGAGAAGTACCGACTGATCCAGCAGGCGGAAGCGAAGCTCGAGGAGCGTCGTAGGGCATCCGCGGCCACCGAGATCGAAGCCCGGGTGGATCTCGCGAAGCGGAAGCTCGTCGCCGAAGGCGACCGGGTGGCAGCTGAAGCCGACGCCGCGGCGAACACCGCACGGGGTACCGCGGAAGCAGCGATCAACACGGCCAAGGGACGTGCGGAAGCAACGGTCATAGCCTCACGCGGCAACGCGGAGGCGGAGTCGACCGAAGCCCGGGGAAAGGCGGAAGCAGCCGCTATCGCTGCACAGGCCGAGGCCTACCAGAAGTTCAACCAGGCCGCCATCCTGTCCAAGGTCCTGGAGGTCCTTCCGGCCATGGCCCGTGAGATCGCAGCACCGATGGGCGCGATCGACACCATGACGGTCATCTCCAACGATGGCGCGAGCCAGCTCAGCAGGAATGTCTCGACAGGTGTCCAGCAGACCACCCAGATGGTCAAGGACACCACGGGACTCGACATCATCGCGCTACTCGGTGATCTGCTGAAGAACGCGGACAGGCCCGGTTCGAAGGGCGCCGGCGGGTCGACCGTCGTCGGGGGTTCGGACTAGCACCCGCGAAAAGGGCCGCCGCGATCGGATGATGCGGCGGCCCTTTTTGCTGTCCCGGCGGTCCCGCGCGTCAGCGGTAGGTCTGCAGGTACGGTCCCGACGACGGGACGATGACCTTGCCGAGCGGCGCCAGCGACACCGGGATCAGCTTCAGGTTGGCGATACCGAGCGGGATGCCGATGATGCTGACGAACATCGGGATGGCTGTGAGCACGTGGCCGATGGCGATCCAGATTCCGGCGACCAGCAGCCAGATGACGTTCCCGACCGCGGAGAACGCGCCCGTGCGCGCGCCCCGGTTCACCACCGTCTGCCCGAAGGGCCACAGGGCGTAGACCCCGATCCTGAACGAGGCGATGCCGAACGGGATGGTGACGATCAGCGCGCAACAGATGATCCCTGCCGCGAAGTAGCCGAGAGCCAGCCAGATGCCGCCGAACAGGAGCCAGATGACGTTCAGGAGTGCGTTCATTTCTCCATTGTTCCGCACACCGCCTGCTGCTGCACCCTCCCTCGACGCAGAAAGGTCCCTACCCGTGCGGGTAGGGACCTTCATTATGCGTGCGGCTCGTTGGTACTAGCGCGTGCGGCGGTCATTCGACGCCGGCGCATTCGCCCGGCGGGAGCCACCGGGACGGCGGGCACCCTCGGCGCGCGGTGCCGACGACGGCGCGTGGCTGCGCTGGCCGCCGGCGGCAGGAGCCGCGGCGGCGGGGCGACGGACGGCGTCGCCCACGCGCTGTCCCGATGCCGGACGACGGCTGCGCGTCGTCGTCTCCGACGTCGTGCGGGGCTCCTCGGAGCGGCGGCGTGATCCACCGGTCTTGGCAGCAGCACCGGTGTCGGTGCCGAAGCGAGGCGCCTGCGGCTGGTCCTTGCGGCGCTCGGCGCGGTTGCCCTGGGCGGACTGCGGGTCGGCGGAGACACGTCCGCGTCCGCCACGTCCTCCGCGTCCACCTGCTGCGGGAGCTGCGGCTCCACGGCGTGCGCGCTTCCGCTCGGCGTTGGCACCCGTCGACGTCCCATCACCGCGGCTCGTCTCGCGCTGGGCGAGAAGGGCTGCGCGGGTGCGGGGGTCGATCTTGTCCGCCACGTCGCCGATGAGCGACTGGACCAGCGGAGAGGTGGCCTTGACGTTCTGGAAGGCGACATCGACGCCGGCCGCCTTCATCAGCTTCTGTACCTCGGACTTCTCCTCGGGCAGCGTGATCGTGACCACCTTGCCCGACGAACCCGCGCGGGCCGTACGGCCGGAGCGGTGCAGGTATGCCTTGTGCTCGGTCGGCGGATCGACGTGGACCACGAGTTCGACGTCGTCCACGTGAACGCCGCGCGCGGCGACGTCCGTCGCGACGAGCACCCGTACGTCGCCCGTGGAGAACTCGGCGAGGTTCCGGTCGCGGGCATTCTGCGACAGGTTGCCGTGCAGGTCGACGGCGGGGATACCGGCATCGGTGAGGGTCTTGGCGAGCTTGCGTGCGTGGTGCTTCGTTCGCATGAACAGCAGGCGGCGTCCGGTACCCGATGCGAGCTGGACGATCAGCTGCTTCTTCTGCGTCTGGTCACCGATGAGCAGCACATGGTGCTCCATGGTGGTGACCGCTGCCTGCGGATCATCGACCGAGTGGGTGACCGGCTTGGTCATGTACCGGTTGACGACCTTGTCCACGCCGTTGTCGAGCGTGGCCGAGAACAACAGGCGCTGGCCGTCGGCCGGCGTCGTGTCGAGCAGCTTCTTGACGACGGGAAGGAACCCGAGGTCGGCCATGTGGTCGGCCTCGTCGAGGATGGTGATCTCCACCGATTCGAGGCTGATGAGCCTCTGGCGCATCAGGTCCTCGAGGCGTCCCGGGCAGGCGATGACGATATCGACGCCCGCTCGCAGTGCCTTCTCCTGGCGCTGCTGGGAAACCCCGCCGTAGATCACGGTGGTATTCAGGCCGAGCTCGTTGGCCAGGGGTTCCACCGTCGCGTTGATCTGGGTGGCGAGCTCACGGGTCGGGGCGAGCACGAGGGCCAGGGGACGCCCCGGCTTGCGGCGGTAGGCCGCTTCCTGCTCGGCAAGGCGCGCGACCATGGGAAGCGCGAAGGCGAGGGTCTTGCCCGAGCCGGTGCGGCCGCGACCGAGAACGTCGCGTCCGGCCAGCGAATCGGGAAGGGACTTCACCTGGATGGGGAATGGTTCGGTGATCCCCTGCGCGGCGAGGTTCTCGACCAGCGCTTTGGGCACACCAAGGGCAGCAAAAGTAGTCATGTGAAGTACACGAACTTTCTTCTCATCTTCCCCGGCATCGGTTGACGCAGGGGTTCGCCGAAGAAAAGTCAGACAGTGTCTACCGCGCTCACGATCCTGGGAGCTAAATGCGGGACAAAAGAATGCGCTCATCGACGCAGGCCGCGCTGTGAACCGACGGAGATATCCGACGTGCGCAGGCCAGTAGGTCCAGTTTATCAGGAGAGGCCCCGTATGCCCGCATCGTGTGCTAGCAGGGGGCGTCGCGCCCCCTCGCCGGGGCCGTACTCGAGCGCACCACCAGCCTGGGGCTGGATGCATCTGCTGCGGAGGACGCCGGCTCCAGACCGATCAGCTCTTCGATGCAGAGACGCCCGAGGTCATGGAACTCCTGGCGGAGAGTGGTGAGGGACGGCTCGTAGTACTCCGCCTCCGGGACGTCGTCGAACCCGATGACGCTGATGTCCGCCGGAACCCGGCACCCGCGTTCCTTCAGAGCCTTCAGCAACCCGAGTGCCATCTGGTCGTTGCTCACGAAGATGGCGGTGGGTCCGCCCGACACGTCGATGGCCCGCCCGGCCTCGTAGCCCGACCGCGCGCTCCAGTCGCCCTGATAGACGGGGCCCTCGGCCAGCTGATGGTCCTTCAGGGCCGAGCGCCAGCCCTCCAGCCGGCGCTGGGCGTCCACCCAGTCGAGCGGACCGGCGAGATGGGCGATCCGCTCGTGCCCGAGAGCCACGAGGTGGTCGACGGCGTCGGCCGCAGCACTCTCCTGGTCCAGCGCGATGTCACCGACCCGATGGTGGCCGCCGCCGACGGTGAGCATCGGGATGCCCGTCTGCACCGTCGCGAGCACCTCGAGGGCCGATACGTGGGGGGTGATAGCGATGACACCCTCCACGCCGTGGTTCAGCAGGTCGCTGAGGGCCTCATCGATCGTGGGCACGGAATAGTCCTTGAGTGTCACCACTGTCAGGAAATAGCCGGCCCTCCGGGCTGCGTCCTGGATGCCCATGAGGACGCTCGAGGGACCGTACTGAGCCAGTTCGCCTGCGAGGATTCCGATGGAGTGGGTCCTCCCGGTTGCGAGCCAGCGTGCGGCGGCGTTCGGGCGGTAGTCGAGTTCGAGGATGGCAGCGCGTACTTTGCGCCGCGTCGCCTCGCTGACATTCGGTCTCCGATTGACCACGCGGGAGACGGTCTGGTGCGAAACTCCAGCCAGGGAAGCCACGTCGGTGAGGCTGGGATTCCGGGGGGTGGTCACGTCAGTCACACTTCCACCCCTTCCTCCGCGAATCCAGGCGGACCGCCGCACCCAACCGCTGCCGATCCCCCTGCTTCGATGGAAACACCCGCTGTCAAGGAGTGTGGCCGAGTTGTGTCTCAAATCACTTGACCGGCAAATTGTTAGCGTTCACAATTCTCGGAGGGCATGAAGCCCGCGCAGCAACGACGGTGCACTCGATCCTTGCTGTGGTTCCTACATCCAGGAGGCAGCAGTGTTCAAGAAAACTTTCGTAACGGTCATCGCGGCCACGACCCTCGCCCTCACCGCGTGCGGTGGAGGAGCCGGGACCGGCGGCGGCGGCGGAGGCTCCGAGGACGGGATCACCATGGGCTTCGCCCAGGTCGGCGCAGAGAGCGGCTGGCGCACGGCGAACACCAAATCGGTGCAGGAGTCCGCCAAGGAGGCCGGCGTGGACCTGAAGTTCTCCGACGCCCAGCAGAAGCAGGAGAACCAGATCAAGGCCATCCGGTCCTACATCCAGCAGCAGGTGGACGTGATTGCCTTCTCGCCCGTCGTCGAGTCGGGGTGGGACACCGTACTGAAGGAAGCGAAGGACGCCGACATCCCCGTCATCCTCACCGATCGCTCCGTCGACTCCGCGGACACATCCCTGTACAAGACGTTCCTCGGCTCCGACTTCGTCGAGGAGGGCAAGAAGGCGGGCGACTGGCTCGTGGAGGACTCTGCGTCGACGGAGGGCCCCGTGAACATCGTCGAGCTGCAGGGCACCACCGGAGCCGCTCCCGCCATCGACAGGAAGGAAGGTTTCGAGGCAGCGATCGCCGCGGATCCGGACCTGAAGATCGTCGAGTCGCAGACCGGCGACTTCACGCGAAGCGGCGGCAAGCAGGTCATGGAGGCCTTCCTCAAGAACACGCCGGACATCGACGTCGTCTACGCGCACAACGACGACATGGGACTCGGCGCGATCGAAGCCATCGAGGCCGCGGGCAAGGTTCCCGGCAAGGACATCAAGATCATCACGGTCGACGCCGTGAAGGACGGCATGGCGGCGCTCGCCGAGGGCAAGATCAACTACATCGTGGAGTGCAACCCTCTCCTCGGCGACCAGCTCATGGACCTGGCCGCCAAGGTGGTCGCAGGCGAAGAGGTCCCGGCCCGCGTGGTCACCGAGGAATCTGCCTTCACGCCGGAGCAGGCCAAGGAAGTGCTCGCGAGCCGCGAGTACTAGGACCACTGACCGGACCCGGACGCGGCGCAGCCCGAGGACGGGTCCATGGCCTGTGGGATGCGGTGGGCTCCCACCCACCGCATCCCGCGCAGGAAGACACAGACATGAACGAGATCGTCCCCGTAGTCGACATGAACAACATCTCCATCGAGTTCCCGGGGGTCAAGGCCCTCGACGGTGTCAGCCTCAGGTTGTTCCAGGGCGAAGTGCACGCACTCATGGGCGAGAACGGAGCCGGGAAGTCCACTCTCATCAAGGCACTCACCGGCGTCTACGCCATCGACGGCGGCACCATCACCGTCATGGGCGTCCAGCACAGCTTCTCCACCCCTGCCGAAGCCCAGGCCGCACGGATCAGCACGGTCTACCAGGAGGTCAATCTCTGCCCCAACCTCTCGGTCGAGGAGAACATCCTGCTCGGCCGGGAGCCCCGCCGTCGGGGAGGCATCCACTGGCGCGAGGTCCGGCGGAAGGCGAAGGACGTCCTCGAGCAGTTGCAACTGGGACATATCGACCCCGGGTCGATCCTGTCCTCCCACTCGATCGCCATCCAGCAGCTGGTCGCGATCGCGCGGTCCGTCCAGGTCGACGCCAAGGTGCTGATCCTCGACGAACCCACGTCCAGCCTCGACTCCGACGAGGTGCAGCAGCTGTTCACGGTCATCCGGACCCTTCGGGACCGCGGGGTCGCCATCCTGTTCGTCTCACACTTCCTGGAACAGGTGTACGACATCTCCGACCGCATGACCGTCCTGCGGAACGGGAAGCTGGTGGGTGAGTTCATGACCCGGGACCTGCCGCGCATGGGGCTCATCTCGAAGATGATCGGCAAGGAGATGGACGCCCTCGCCGAACTGGAGGAGGCGGAAAGCCGCAGGGAACCGGACAGGTCGGAACGGGTGCCGTTCGTCCAGGCGGAGAACCTGGGGCGGAAGGGGTCGGTCCAGGATGTGACGGTCGCCATCCACGCCGGAGAGATCCTGGGACTCGCCGGACTCCTCGGCTCGGGCCGCACCGAGACCGCCCGGCTGCTGTTCGGCGCGGATCGTGCGGACCAGGGGCAGCTGCGGATCGGCGGTACGGCCCGGACCCTGCGCACCCCGCGCTCCGCGATCGATCAGGGCGTCGCCTTCTCCTCCGAGAACCGGAAGGAGGAGGGCCTGATCAGCGACCTCTCGGTGCGCGACAACCTGGTTTTGGCCATGCAGGCCAGCAAGGGCTGGCTGCGGAGAGTCCCCGGCCACACCCAGGACCAGTTGGCCGAGAAATTCATCAGGGCCCTCGACATCCGCCCGGCCAACAAGGACGCGCTGATCCAGAATCTCAGTGGCGGCAATCAGCAGAAGGTGCTGCTCGCCCGCTGGCTCATCACCAACCCCAAGCTGCTCATCCTCGACGAACCCACCCGCGGCATCGACATCGGAGCGAAGACGCAGATCCAGAAGCTCATCAGCAGCCTCGCATCCGACGGCATGTCGATCATCTTCATCTCCGCCGAACTCGAGGAAGTACTGCGCCTGAGTGACCACATCGCCATCCTCAAGGACCGCAGGATGGTCGCCGACATACCCAACGACGGAGTCACTATGGAAGACGTCATGACGATCATCGCGGGATCCAACGCATGAACGCCCTGCTGAAGCATCGCCTCACCTGGCCCGTACTCGCCCTGGTGCTCCTGCTCGTGCTGAACCAGTTGTTCCGCTCGGACTTCCTGTCCGTCCGTGTCCAGGACGGCCACCTGTACGGCAGCCTGATCGACATCCTCCGCAACGGGGCCCCGACCATCCTCATCGCGCTCGGAATGACACTCGTCATCGCTTCACGCGGCATCGATCTCTCCGTCGGGGCAGTGGCCGCCATCGCCGGTGCAGTGTCCTGCACCTACATCTACAACTCGCCCGATCCCACCTCGTTGCGGACCGCTGCCATCGGTGTGTCCATCGCCGTGGTCGCGGGTCTGGCGCTCGGGCTGTGGAACGGTTTCCTCGTTGCCGTCATCGGCATCCAGCCCATCATCGCGACCCTCGTCCTCATGACAGCCGGCCGGGGCCTGGCCCAGTTGGTCACGGACGGTCAGATCATCTCCGTCTCCAACGACCCCTACCAGGCGATCGGCGCCGGCTTCTTCCTCGGCCTTCCCATCTCCATCCTCATAGCGGTAGCAGCCTTCGCGGTCGCCGGGCTGCTCACGCGGCGGACCGCCCTCGGCACCCTCATCGAAGCGGTCGGCATCAATCCTGTTGCCAGCCGCCTCGCCGGGCTCAATGCGCGCACCATCACCTGGACGGTCTACGTCTTCAGCGGCCTCTGCGCGGCCATCGCCGGTCTCATGATCAGCTCCAACGTCACGGCTGCCGATGCGAACAACGCCGGACTCTACATCGAGATGGACGCCATCCTCGCCGTCGTGATCGGCGGGACGTCCCTGGCCGGGGGACGCTACAGCCTCGTGGGGACTCTCGTCGGGGCACTCATCATCCAGACCCTCACCACGACCGTCTACACCCTGGGCATCCCGCCCGAGGTCACCCTCGTCTTCAAGGCGCTCGTCGTCATCATCGTCTGCCTCCTGCAGTCCAGCAAGGCGCGGACCCTCCTCGGGAAACGCAAACGTCCGCTGACGGAACAAGCCGAAGTGAAGGTGGCAGTCTGATGTCGGTCCTCACCCGTACCCCTGCCCCGCAGGGCCGCACCCGTATCAGCAGGCTGCAGGGCAAGGCCCGCTATGCGCCCACCCTCGCCACCGTCGGGTTGTTCCTGGCCATGTTCGCCGCGGGAGCGATCATGTACCCGGGCTTCCTGTCGGGACAGGTCTTCCTCAACCTCCTCATCGACAACACGTTCCTGATCGTGCTGGCCGTCGGGATGACCTTCGTGATCCTCACCGGCGGTATCGACCTCTCGGTCGGTTCCGTCGTCGCCCTGTCCATGATGATTGCAGCGGCACTCCTGCAGGCCGGCTGGAACCCGATAGCCGTCATCGCCCTCGTCCTGCTGACCGGCGCCACGTTTGGGCTGCTGATGGGACTGGTCATCCAGGTGTTCGAGATCCAGCCGTTCATCGTCACCCTCGCCGGGCTGTTCCTCGCCAGAGGACTGTGCTACGTGATCAGCGTCGACTCGATCACCGTCACCGATCCCTTCTTCACCGCCATGGCACAGGCCCGGATCCCCCTGACGGGGAACCTGTTCATCGCGCCCGGCGTCGTGATCGCGCTCGTCGTCGTCGCCATCGCCTTCTACGTCCTGCATCAGACGCGCTTCGGCCGCACGGTGTACGCCATCGGCGGCGGGGAGTCCTCCGCGCTCCTCATGGGGCTGGCCGTCCCGCGCACCAAGGTCCTCGTCTACGGGATCAGCGGTCTGTGCTCAGCAATCGCAGGCATCCTCTTCTCCTTCTACAGCCTCTCCGGGTACAGCCTTGCAGCGACAGGCCTCGAGCTGGACGCCATCGCCGCAGTGGTGGTGGGCGGGACGCTGCTCACCGGAGGGTACGGCTACGTCCTCGGATCCCTCGCCGGAGTGCTCATCCTCGGGATCGTCCAGACCTTCATCTCCTATGAGGGAACCCTCAGCTCATGGTGGACGCGCATCGTGATCGGTGCCCTGCTGCTCGCCTTCATCCTCCTGCAGAAGCTTTTCTCCCGGAAGGTGAAACTCACCTGAAAGGCCGTGCCGGAACTCCGCCCCGCACCCCCGACCCTTCCGTCTGGGAGAGTGGGAGGACCAGCGCCGAAGCTTCGCCAGGAGGAGATCCATGACCCTGTCCCCAGCCGCCCTTCTCGAGGACGCACGGTCCATGGCGGGTGACATCGCCGACCTGCGCCATCGCCTGCACCGCGAGCCGGAGCTCGGCCTGCAGCTGCCGCGCACGCAGGAGAAGGTATTGCAGGCGCTCGACGGCCTCCCCTACGAGATCACGCTCGGCTCGAATACGACGTCGGTCACCGCCGTCCTGCGAGGAGGTGCGGCATCCCGCGAACGGGGAGTCACTCCTGTGGTGCTGCTCCGTGGCGACATGGACGCGTTGCCCGTCCAGGAAGCCACGGGTGTTCCCTACACCTCCACGATCGACGGCGTGATGCATGCCTGCGGGCACGATCTCCACACCTCGATGCTCGCGGGAGCCGCCACGCTGCTCGCCGAGCGCCGGGCAGAGCTGCAGGGCGACGTCGTCCTCATGTTCCAGCCGGGCGAGGAGGGCCACGACGGCGCGGGAGTCATGATCCGCGAGGGCGTCCTGGGCGCGGCGGGCAGGGCGCCCGATGCGGCCTACGGGCTCCACGTGGTGTCATCGCTGCTACCCACCGGGGTGTTCGCCAGCCGCGGTGGTCCGCTCATGTCGGCGTCGGACGGACTCATGGTCACTGTGCGCGGAGCGGGCGGTCACGGATCCTCGCCCCACTCCGCCAAGGACCCGGTCACCGTGGCTGCGGAGATCGTCACGCAGCTGCAGGTCATGATCACCCGGCAGTTCGACATGTTCGATCCCGTGGTGCTGTCCGTCGGCGTGCTGCACGCGGGCACCCAGCGCAATATCATCCCGGAGACGGCACGGATCGAGGCGACCGTCAGGACGTACTCGACCGCGAACAGGAACAGGATGACCGAGGCGGCACCCCGCCTGGTGCGGCACCTCGCCGCCGCGCACGGGCTCGAGGCGGACATCGAGTACATCCACGAGTACCCCGTGACCATCACCGACCACGACGAGACCGCGCACGCAGAGGCGCAGGTCGCTGAACTCCTCGGCGCGGGCCGGTACGTCACGATGCCGCAGCCCATGAGCGGATCGGAGGACTTCTCGCGCATCCTCGAGGCCGTCCCCGGGACGTTCCTGTTCCTCTCGGCAGTGACCCCCGGGGTGGAACCGGGTACATCCCCCTTCAACCATTCGCCGTACGCGGTCTTCGACGACAGCATCCTCGCCGACGGTGCCGCGCTCTACGCGCAGCTCGCCATCTCACGGATGGCCGCCGGGACGGGCCCGCTGACCGCAGCCCGCTGACCCGCTGCCGGTAGCCTTGGAGGTGATGGAGCCTCAAGAACAGACCCCCGACCAGCCGTACCGCACCCAGCCCGTGTCCTTCGTTCGGCGGGGATCCCGCCTCCAGGGCCGACGTCGCGAGGCGTGGGACGAACTCGCCGAGGCATTCCTCATCGACGTTCCGCGCATCGAGACCGCCGACACGTCGGTAGCTCCCGGCTTCGTGCTCGACGTCGACGCCGCGTTCGGCCGTTCGGCACCCCTCGTCGTCGAGGTGGGCTCGGGGCTCGGCGAGGCGATCACCCATGCTGCGGAGTTCGACCCGGACCGCGACTACCTCGCCCTCGAGGTCTACCGGCCGGGCCTGGCCCAGACCATGCTGCGCATCAGCCAGAAGGATCTCACCAACGTGCGCACCGCACAGGTGAATGCGGCCGAGGCCTTCGCGGGCATGATCCCGGCGTCGTCCGTCGCGGAGCTGTGGACGTTCTTCCCGGACCCCTGGCACAAGGTCCGCCACCACAAGCGCCGGCTCGTGAAGGCGGACTACGTGGAACGTGCCGCGCGGATCCTCGAGCCCGGCGGCATCTTCCGCCTCGCCACCGACTGGTCCAGCTACGCGGTGCAGATGCGCGCTGTCCTCGACGCCAGCGAGCACTTCGAGAACCTGCACGACGGCGAGCGCACCGGTGCCGCGAGCCCCCTCACCCAGGTGTGGGAGAGCCGCGTCGAATCGGTCGTGGGCGGCGCACCCGTCCGGGAAGGCAAGGACCCAGTGAGCACCGGGAACACCGGCGTCAACGAGGGGATCGACGAGCGCGGCGGCTGGGCACCTCGTTTCGAGGGCCGGACGCTCACAAGTTTCGAGAACAAGGCGATCACGGCCGGACGGATGGTCTTCGACCTCGCCTACCGCCGCCGCTGAGCGGTCGGTGCTGATGACCCTCCGACGCCTCGCGCCCGAAGCCCACGCATGAGCGGCGCCTGGCCGGGCCACGCGAAGGACTCGCCCGCCTACCGGAAGATCCTGCTGGCCCTGCTCTTCGCCGGGCTCGCGACCTTCGCGCAGCTGTACTCCCTGCAGGGTGTCCTGACCGGCGTCGCCTCCGAGTTCGGTGTCTCCCCCGCGGATGCAGCACTGTCGGTGTCCGCGGCGACGCTGGGCCTGGCCCTCGCCGTCATCCCGTGGTCCGCCGTGGCAGATCGGGTGGGACGCAGGAGGACGATGACGTGGGCTATCGCGGCCGCCGTCGTCCTCGGCTTCCTGGCCGCTCTCGCGCCAACGTTCGAACTGCTGATCGTTCTCCGCTTCCTCGAGGGAACGGCCCTGGGAGGAGTTCCCGCGACGGCGCTCGTCTACCTGCACGAAGAGGTGCAGAAGCTCCACGCCGCGGTTGCGGCGGGGACCTACATCGCGGGGACGACGCTCGGCGGCCTGGCGGGGCGCCTCGTGGCAGGACCCGTCGGAGAACTGCTCGGGTGGCGCGCGGGTGTGCTGGCGGTCAGCGTCATGGCGGGTGCCGCTGCCATCGCCTTCATCCTGCTCTCCCCCCGTCCCCGCGGCTTCCTCCCGGTCCTGCACGGGCAGGGGCCTTCCTTGGCGAGCCGCATCGGCGCCAATCTCCGGTCACCGCGGCTACTGGTGGTCTACGCGCAGGGATTCCTCCTCATGGGCGGTTTCGTCGCGGTCTACAACTACCTGGGTTTCCGGCTCGAAGCCCCACCGTTCCTGCTGCCCGCCTCCCTCGTCAGCCTGCTGTTCCTCGCCTACCTGTCGGGGACGGTGACATCGCGCCTGGCGGGGGACCTCAGCGGGCGGTTCGGGCGACTCCCGGTGCTCCTCGCGGCTGTGCCGGTCATCCTGGCCGGCCTCGCCATCACCCTGACGGGCTGGCTCCCCCTCGTCGTCGTCGGTCTCGTCATCTTCACGGGCGGCTTCTTCGCCGCCCACTCCGTGGCGTCCGGGTGGACGTCCGTGCTTGCAACCACGGGACGCGCGCAGGCGTCCGGCCTCTACAACTTCGCGTACTACGCCGGATCGAGCAGCCTGGGCTGGGTGGGCGGGCTCTTCTTCGGGCACTACGGCTGGATCGGTGTCGCAGGGTTCACCTCGGCCCTGGCGATCACAGCGGGACTCCTCGCCGTTCTCGTGCTCCGCGGTGCGCCCGGCGCATCCGGGCGCACGACGCGCTGACCCCGGCGACCCGGCGACATTCGCCGGCCACGTCCGACGGCGGTCGACACGCCGCCTCCGCCTCACAGGCGGCGCTCCTCACGGGTAGATTCGCTGGAGTCGGAGCAGCCGGACGATCCCGGCTGCCAACCAGTGGAACGCAGGTGACATGGGTATTTTCAGCCGCCGGAAGAGCTCCGGTCGGGGCACCGGAACGGACCCGATCGCCGAGTTCTGGCAGTGGTGGGCCGACGAGGGCGAGGACCTGCTGACCACCGCCACACGCGCCGGGGACTTCGATGCCTACGTAGGCGTGATGACGCGCCGCGTGCAGGCCATCTCCCGCGGACTCGAGTGGGAGACCCGGACGGGCACCGACGCGGAGCACACCCTGTGCGTCTCGAGTGGCGGGGACGCGTCACTGCGTCCCGTGGCCGAGCGGTGGTACCGGGCGTCGCCGCCGTCGAACAGGCGCTGGGAGTTCGTTCCGGCGCGAAGCGCCAAACCGGACATGCTGGACTCCACCATCACCTACCGCGGCAGGACCTTCGACCTTCGCCGCACACGCGTCCACGCGGCCGTGACGCGAGCAGGCGACGGATTCATCGTGTCCGTCCACAACCCTGCTTTCACGGGTCAATGGGACGACGAGCATGGCCTCTGCGTCCTGCTACTCGAGTGGCTACTGGGCGAGGACGACGTCCAGCGGTGGGTACGCCGCGTCGACTGCATCGTGGACGACGTCCTGGACAGCATCCCGGCGGTCGGGCTACCCACTCTGGTCACCGACCTCGCACGGACCCTCCCCGCGCCGGGCTGGATCACCATGCAGGGCACCCTCGGGACCGGCGAGCCGATCCTCGTCCGCGTCCTGCGTCCGCTGCGCTGGATCGACCATCCCCGCTTCGACCTCCATACGGCGCTGCGGGTCAGGTTCGACGCCGACGAGCAGGGGCTCCCCCGACCGGAGTCCCTCGACCGGCTGGACGACTTCGAAAACTCGCTCGTGCGATCGGTCGGGATCCGCGGCATGCTGGTCGCGGCCGAGACCTCGAAAGGTGTGCGGACCTTCCACTTCTACTCGGATTCCGAGGATCAGAACGGGAGGGACGTCCTCGACACCGCAGCCCGGGAACATCGATCCGCCGCTATCAGGCACGCGATCGATCCCGGCTGGAAGAAAGTGCAGGATTTTGCATGACGGGTCCGACGACGTGCTGGACGCCTGCCACACAGCCGCACAACGAGCGACGGGCCGCCCTCAGGGCAGGTGGGATTCCGATGGACCGGTACAGGACCGAACGGCCAGGGCAGCGATTCGGCGACCCTCGGCGGTGGCGGTCTCCACCTCCGCCCCACGCAGGATCATCCCGAGGACTCCCGTGTAGATCAGGATGATCTGGCGAGCGAGCATCCGTGCCTGCCCGTCCTCCACCAGCGCGGTTGCCAGGCCCTCGAGCCGGTGGGTCAGCAGATCCGTGTCCGCCGCCAGGGTGTCCGCCAGGTCCTGGCCCGGCCGAGGTGTTTCAGCGGCGACGCCCAGGAACACGCACCACCGCGACGGCGTGAGGGAGCGCCTGTGCCGGGAGAGCGCGGAAAAAAGGGCAAGAAGCTTCTCCTCGGGCGTGCCCGCCTCGTCGACGCACTCCTGCCACGTGGTGTCCCATCGAGCCAGCCTGCGCCGGAGGGCCTCGGTGATGAGTCCCTCCTTATTGCCGAAGTGCGCGTAGAGCGTCGCCGGCGAGACCTGCGCCCGGTCGAGGATCACGTCCACGGGCGTGGTTGTCACACCCTGGGTGGCGGCGAGATCCTCCGCCGCATCAAGTAACCGTTCACGTGCCGGGGGTTGTGGTGCCATGCAGCAAGACTATAACGTTCGTTCTAATGAAACGATCGTTATACCTCTCCTTCGCCGGCTCGGCCGTCACCCTGATCGGAGCCACCTATGGTCTGGCCCGGCTCGGATACGGACTGTTCCTGCCTGCGTTCTCCAGATCCTTCGAGCTGACGCCCGCCCTCGGCGGGCTACTCTCCTCCGGCGCCTCGCTGCTCTACTGCGTCGCGGCCGCCGTCGGCTTCCGCCATGCCGGGAACAGTCCGAGGACGGTCACGGTCCTCGCCGGACTCGCGGCGGCCGGAGGAAGCACGGGGATTGCCCTCGCCCCCGGCACCGGGACCTTCGCCGCAGCGGTGCTTCTGGCCGGCATGGGCGCGGGGTTCGCCTCACCCGCGCTGGTCGAACTGGTGAGGCGGAATACGGAGCAGTCACGTCAGGCCCGACTGCAATCGGTGGTGAACTCGGGCACGGGTTTCGGCGTGATCCTGGCGGGGATCCTGTCCCTCGTACTGGGGGACGCCTGGCGGATCGCCTGGATCCTCGCGGCAGTGATCGCCGCTGCATCGACGCTCGCGGTCCTGCACTTCGACCGAGGCACTGATGCACGCCTCGGGACGCCGTGCGCGGTCGCTTCCACGTCCTTCTCGAGATCGAGCCTGCGGGGCCTCTCCCGACCGCTCGTCGGAGCCTTTGCCTTCGGCGTCGGCTGTGCCGCGGTATGGGTCTACGGCAGAGCGATCCTCGAGCAGGCCGGTGGCATGAGTGTCGGGGCGTCTGCGGGCGCCTGGATAGCCCTGGGCGCGGGAGGCGCCGGGGCACTACTGCTGGCGCCGTGGCTCGCAGCCCACTCGATCCCCACGACGTGGTCCACGTTCACCCTCGTCACGGCCGGTGCGACAGCCGTTGTCGGCGCGGCCCCCGGCAATACCCTCCTGGCCTATCTCGCCGCAGGCCTGTTCGGCCTCGCATACACGGCGGCGACGTCCGTGCTGATCCTGTGGGCCGCGACCGCGTCGGCTCCGGGTGGGCAATCCGGGGCGGGGGCAACGTCCCTGCTGTTCACAGCCCTGGTTTTCGGTCAGGCGGCAGGCGCACCCCTCGCGGGCTTCATGGTGCAGGCAGGAAGCCCGATTCTCGCCTTCTCCGTCGCTGCCCTGGTCTGCGCAGCGAGTGCAACAGCTGCAGGACCACGTCGGGCGAGGAGGTACTAGAACGCCGAGGACGGCAGGTCCCGCTCACCCTCCCGGATAGCGGTGACGATCCGCTCGGCGACGGCCTTCGGGTCCTTCCCCTGCGGCAGCTTCGGGGCCGCCCCGGCAATGGGCCTCGTAGCCAGCCCGGTCTCCGTGTGCGGCGGACGCGCATCGAGGACGCGCACACCCTGCCGACGCAGTTCCAGTGTCAGGGCTTTCCCGTAGGCGCTGAGACCCGCCTTCGTCGCGGAGTACGCGGCCATTCCTGCCGTCGGGCTCTCGGCGACGACCGCGCTGATCTGCGCTATGAAGGAGTCCTTCCCGAGCCTGGGCGCCACCTCGCGCATGAGCCGCATGTAGCCGAGCAGGTTCACGAGCATGAGTTCGTCCAGGGTGTCGTCATCCACCTCGACGGCGGGGCCGAAGGCCACGACACCGGAGGCGAAGACCACACCGTTGAGTTCGCGACCGTACACGGCGGCGGCGATATCCGCTGGTCCCGTGGGCTTTCCCAGGTCTGCGGCGATCTGGCCGACGACGCCGTCCCCGAGTTCGTCGGCGAGCGCGGACAGTTTTTCCTTCGAGCGCCCCGAGACGGTGATCTGGGCGCCCTGTGTCACGAGTTGGCGGGACAGCTCCGCACCGAGAACGCCCGTGGCGCCGACGACGAGGACGTGCGAACCGCTCAGATCAGTCATGGGGCGAGTGTAGCAACGCGCCCCGACGCCCCTCCCGGCGCCCGGGCACGCGCGCTGGTGCCCTCCTGCTGGTCCCCTACTACAGTGTCGGCATGAGTGAGATGCAGAGCTGGCAGTCGATGGTCGAGGCGAACGCGGCCCGGCTGATCCGAACCACCGGCAGGACACCTGCGGACTGGGCCGCAGAGGCCCGGACGGCGGGTGTCGGCACCCGTGACGAGCTGTCCCTGTGGCTCAAGGGCCAAGGGATCACCGGCTACAACCTGATGAGCATCGACTGGGAGGTCTTCGGGCTTCCCGAGTTCTTCCTGCGCTCGGCCGACGAGCTCTACGACGGGCAATACGCGGACCGATCGACGCTCAGGCCGATCTCCGACCGGATCCTCCTGTGGGCCTCGGAGACGCCGGGAGTGATCATCCAGATGCGGAAGACCTACGTGTCGCTGCAGACCTCCCGGCGGAAGTTCGCCCAGCTCTCACCGTCCACCAAGACGGCGGTCGATCTGTACTTCCGCCTGGAAATACCCGGGCTACCCGGGCTCGAACCGGTACGCGCCGCCCAGGACCCTTTCGCCTGGCGCGTCCGGCTGCGGCGTGCGGACGACGTCGACGACGCCGTGCTGCGCTCCCTCAGTACTGCGCTGGCGGATAGCCTCGCGATCCCCTCCGCTTGAGCTCCTCGAGTTCCTGCTGCGCAGCCGCTTCCGCCTCGAGCTCCTCGAAAGCCTGCTGCAGTCGCGGCGAGGACGGGTCCGACCAGGACAGCTCCTCGCGCGCCTGGGCCTGGGCTTCGAAGCGCCGCACCTCGAGTTCGGCGTTGCGACGCGCAGCGTCGATCGCGGCGGCCTCCCGTGAGGAGGATGCGAGTGCATCGTGAACGCCGATCGCCGCCTGGGCCGCCGCGCGGCGGGCCAGCAGGGCGTCGTACTCCATCGCGTTCTGCTGCACGCGGTATTCGAGCCTCTGCACGTCGTCGTGGAGCCTGCGGGCCTGCTGCTCCGCCTCCCGGAGCTGACCCGTCAGTGTCTCGAGGCGTCGTCGCGCTGTCATGGACTCGCGGATCGCCGCCCGTGCGGCGTCGTCATCCCCGCGCTGTACGGCAAGGGAAGCTGCAGCCTCGACGCGGTTGAGGTAGGCGGCGGCCTCATTGGCAGCGAGCCCCACGCGGTGGTGGTGCGCTGCGACGTCGGCCGCACCCCGCCGCGCCTGGTCGAGCAGGGTGCGCTGCGCCGTCTGGGCATTCTGCGCCTGGACCCGCGGATCCTGCTTCGCCTCCAGGTCGGCATTGCGGTTGGCCTTCACGATGCGCGTGATGCGGCGTTTGATCGACACGTTGGACCCCTGGGGTTGCTGGTTGGAATGGCTACCTGTCGAACCGGTTACCAGGCCTACCGGTTCCCGTAGCTGTCCCGCCATATTGTCATGGCGGAGATCTCGGTGCGGAGACGGTTCGTAGCCTGATCCAGCTGCCGGGTATCGATGGACCGTGAGGTCTGCAGGAGGCAACGGCGCAGATCGGCCGACAATTCGTCGAGTGCTCCCGCCTGCGCGGCCAGGTCCGCGGTCCACTCCTGCTTGAGTGCCCGGTTCGGCTCGCGGTCGGCTGCCCGCAGCAGGTTGCCCAGGGACGCTGCCGCCTGGTCGATCTCCGCGGCAGCCCGGGGCAGGTCTCCAACCGGGCGGCCCTGCGCCGTGGCCTCGGAGAGGGCGAGGTGGGTAGCGCGCGAGGACCGGTTGAGGTCGCCGATCAGGCGGGCGGGCTCGCGGGTGAGGCGGTCCGGCGCATACGCCCGTGCGGCCAGCATGCCGCGGTCCCTGGTGCGCTCGATGATCCGTGAGCGCCGGACCTTACGGACCACGAGCCAACCCGCGATACCTGTCCCCGCGCCCAGGGTGGCCAGCACCCCGGCACCGATGGCCAGGGCCTCGACGAAGAGCTCAAACATGGTGCGATCCGGGAGTGGCTTCCATCCCTCCAGTCTGCCCGCGTCTCCTGACAAATTCCACCCATGAGTACCGCGCCGGCCATTCCTGACGAGCGTCCCAGAACCGTGGGCCGGGCAGAACGAAGGACGCGGATTCCTGATCGCGCTCGCGCGGGGGAACCGACGGGGACACGGTGGCCTTGCAAGCGCTTACAACTCCGGCCCCGTGCGCCTTACAATAGTCCGCATGCCTGAAATCGCCCCCGTCCTCCACGGCGACAAACTGACCTCGACCGACTCCTTCCATCCCCCGCTGCACGCCCCGTCCGACGGCGACCAGTGGTGGCGCTCATCCGTCATCTATCAGGTGTACCCGCGTTCCTTCCGCGATTCCAACGGTGACGGCATGGGAGACCTCCCGGGCGTCACGTCGGAGCTGGGCCACCTCGCCGAGCTCAGCATCGACGCCGTCTGGCTCTCGCCGTTCTACACCTCACCGCAGCGCGACGGCGGTTACGACGTCGCCGACTACTGCGACGTCGATCCGCTGTTCGGTACGCTGACGGACTTCGACGCGCTCGTCGAGCGGGCGGACCAGCTCGGGATCCGCGTGATCGTCGACCTCGTGCCCAACCACTGCTCCAGCGAGCATGCGCTCTTCCAGGCAGCCCTCGCCGCTCCGGCAGGTTCCGCCGAGCGCGCCATGTTCGTCTTCCGTGAAGGACGCGGTGACGGCAGCGAGCCGCCGAACAACTGGCAATCGCATTTCGGCGGTCCCGCCTGGACGCGGATCACGGATGCCGATGGCACCGCGGGCCAGTGGTACCTGCACCTGTTCGATTCCTCTCAGCCCGATTTCAATTGGGACAATCCGGACGTCCGTGACGAGTTCGAACGGATCCTGCGCTTCTGGCTGGATCGCGGCGTCGGCGGTTTCCGCGTCGACGTCGCACACGCCCTCGTCAAGGCCGAGGGCCTGCCGGACTGGCACGGCCGCGCGGACGGCGGATCCTCGGAGGGCTACCCGGGCTGGGAAGCGCCGATGTTCGGCCAGGAGGAGGTGCACACGATCTATCGCCGGTGGCGCAGCATCCTCGCCGAGTACGACGGCGAGCGCATCCTCTGCGCGGAAGCCTCTATCGATCCCCTGCCCCGGCTCTCGAGCTGGGTCCGACCGGACGAGATGCACCAGGCATTCAACTTCGCCTACCTGCACCACCCCTGGAGCGCGCATGGCCTCCGTGACGTCGTCTCCTCGTCGCTCCTGGCCTTCGACGCGGTGGGTGCCCCGACCACCTGGGTCCTGAGCAACCACGACGTCGTCCGCCACACCAGCCGCTTCGGCCTCACAGCCGGAGCGCCGCGAGGCGGAGATGGAATCGGTCGGGCCGACGCGCAGCCCGACATCCGGACGGGCCTCGCCCGCGCCCGCGCGGCATCGCTCGCCATGTTCGCGCTTCCCGGTGGTATCTACCTCTACCAGGGAGAGGAGCTCGGGCTTCCTGACCACACTGCAATGCCCGACGACGCCCGGCAGGACCCGACCTTCACCCGCACCGGTGGCGAGCGCCTGGGCCGGGACGGCTGCCGTGTGCCCCTCCCCTGGCGGGCGGATGCGCCGTCGTTCGGTTTCGTAGAGGCCGAGGGCGCGCCGACACCATGGCTCCCCCAGCCGGAGGAATGGGCCGAGTATGCGCGGGACGTCCAGTCGGCGGATGCAGATTCGACCCTGTCGCTGTATCGCACGGCCCTTCAGCTCCGTCGCGACCTGCGCCTCGGGGCGGGTTCGCTCAGCTGGTCGCGCGACCTCGAGCAGACCGACGTCGTGGCCTTCCTGAACGGTGAGGTCCTCGTGCTGCTGAACATGGGTGAGTTCGCCGTTCCCCTGCCATCGGGCTCGGTCATCGCAGCGAGCACTCCGGATGCCGCGGTGGACGGATTCCTCGCCCCCGACGCGTGCGTCTGGATCATGACGCGCAGCGAATAGCAGGACGGAGCCCGGAATTCGTACGGGCATGCGCCCTCCGGTGGCGCGGGACGGCAGCGTCGAGGCGCTGCCGTCCGTGCCGCCCGTGCCGCTCGAGCGACACCGGACCGGGCCGCATGCGGTACCGGCTACTGTGCGGGGGCCCTGACCGTATCGGGACGCCACACCACGAGCGCCTGGCTGCGGGGGCGGGGGCGCTGTCCGCGAGCCAGCGTGACGACGTCGCCCGCGAGCCCCGCGGCGAAGATGCGGCTGGATTCGGACAGCACCCGGCGGGACGCCAGCTCGGCGGACAACTCGGTAATGCGTGACTGTAGAGCGGTGACCTGGTTCTCGAGCTCGAGGATGCGCCGTATGCCTTCGAGGGAGACACCCTCCTGCGAGAGCCTCTGGATCTCGCGCAGGGTCCCGACGTCCTTCTGCGAGTAGCGCCGCGCCCGGCCGGGCGCCCGGCTGGGCGTCACGAGGCCCAGCCGGTCGTACTGGCGCAGCGTCTGCGGGTGCATGTCGGCGAGCTCAGCGGCTACGGAGATGACGTAGATGGGCATCGTGTAATCCATGACTGGCCTCCTTCCGTTGCAGGTGCTCTCGGCTATCGCTCGAACGTACTGCTACAGGCGCGCCTTCGCGGCCAGACCCGCTCGCAGATCGGCGTCCTTGGTGGCGGCCTGGAATGCCTCGACGGCTGCCTCCGCTTCCTTCGACAGGTTCTGGGGCACGCTCACCTCGACGGTGACGAGCAGGTCACCCGTGCCCTTGGACGTCGTCACTCCCCTGCCTTTGAGCCGCAGGGTCCTGCCCGACGGCGTCCCGGCGGGAATGCGCATCTTCACCATCTCCCCGGTCAGGGTCGGCACCTCGATCTGGGCGCCGAGGGCGGCCTCCGGGAAGCTGACAGGGACGTGCACGCGGATGTTATCGCCGTCGCGTTTGAACAGCGGATGCTCCTTGACCGAGACCGTGACCATCAGGTCTCCGGGCCCCGCCTGGCCGGGCTGTCCCTTGCCCTTCACGCGCACTTTCTGTCCGTCCCGGATGCCGGCAGGGATACGCACGTCGATCTGCTCACCCGAGGGTTCGCGCAGGCCGATCGTGGTCCCGTTGATGGCTCCCGCGAAGGAGATCGATGTGCTGGCCGTGCGGTCGGCGCCCTTCTGGGGACGGGCGGTCTGGAATCCGCCGGGGAAACCACCGCCGCCCATGCCCCCGCCGCCGAACAGGTCGGCGAATTCGGGAGGCAGGTCGCTGTTCGAGAAGCCGGTGCGCTGACGCGGCCCCGCGCCCTGGCGCGCCCCCGCACCCTGGCCGAAGAGGTTCCCGAAAATGTCCTCGAACCCGGCGTTGCCGCCGGCTCCACCGCCCGCGCCACCGGCAGAGAAGCGGGCTCCGCCTCCCATCGCACGGATGGCGTCGTACTGCTGGCGCTGCTCGGCGTCGGACAGCACCGAATAAGCCTCCGATACGTCCTTGAACGTCCGCTCGGATCCTGCATCACCCTGGTTCTGGTCGGGGTGGTGCTTGCGGGCGAGCTTCCGGTAGGCCTTCTTGATGTCGACGTCGGACGCATCTTTGGAGACACCGAGGATCTTGTAGAAATCCTTGTCGACCCAATCCTGACTAGCCAATTGGCGTCTCCTTTCCTAGGAACGATTAAGAAATGTGGTCGGGTTGCGTGATCCCGAAGGACCACGCAACCCGGGACCGTAGAGCGGCGAACAACCTACTCCGGAACCGCCACGATGACCTGCGCAGCCCGAAGGACGCGTTCGCCCTTGCGGTAACCGGCACGGAGGATCTGGCTGACGCTATCAGCCTGGACGTCCGCGCTCGGCTGCTGCATGAGCGCCTCATGGATGTTCGGGTCGAATGCGACGCCGACCTCGTCGATGCGGTTGAGTTCGTACGCCTTCAGGACGTTCTCGAGCTTGCCCGCGATCGCCGCGAAGGGACCGTCGGCGAGATCGCCGTGCTGACGCGCCGCATCGATGTCGTCGAGGACCGGCATCAGCGAATTGAGCACACCGATGACCGCCTGGTCACGAGCGACATCGCGGTCACGCTCGACGCGACGACGGTAATTGACGTATTCGGCCTGCAGGCGGAGGAGGTCGTCGCGGAGTTCCGCGATGACATTCGCCGTAGGGTCGGTTTCGTCTTCGGCGCCGGCCTCGTTCAGGATCGCCTCGGCCTGCGCCAGGGCATCCCCCTCGGAGGAGCCATCTGCGGGAGCCACCGGGCTACCGGCCGCGGATCCCTCCGCGGCCGGAGCGCCGGCGTCGTTCTGCTGCCCACGGACTTCGCCCGTCTCGGGGTCGATCTTCCGGTTGTCGGATGAGCTCACCGGCTCTGACTGGTGCTCTTCTTCATTTCCGTGGTGCGGCATGACTACTTCTTCTCGTTGGCATCTTCGTCAACCACTTCGGCGTCGACGATGTCCTCGTCGGTGCCTGCGGAGGCTGACTGATCATCGGCGGGTGCGCTGCCGGCCTGGCCCGCATCCTGCTGGGCGGAGGCGTAGATCGCTTCGCCGAGCTTCGACTGGGAGGCCTGCAGCTTGTCGAACGCTGTCTTCACCTCGGCGTCGTTGTCCTGCGACTCCAGTGCCTTCTTGAGGGCGTCGACGTCGGCCTGGACTTCGGTCCTGACCTCCTCGGGCAGCTTGTCCGAGTTGTCGGAGATCAGCTTGTCCACCGAGTAGGCGAGCTGCTCGGCACCGTTGCGGGTATCGGCTGCTTCGCGGCGCGTCTTGTCCTCGGCTGCGTGCTCCTCGGCCTCGCGGACCATGCGGTCGATGTCTTCCTTCGACAGCGCGGTTCCACCGGTGATTGTCATCGACTGCTCCGCGCCGGTGCCCTTGTCCTTGGCGGACACGTGCACGATGCCGTTGGCATCGAGGTCGAAGGTCACCTCGACCTGAGGGACGCCGCGGGGGGCCGGCGCGATACCGGTCAGTTCGAAGGTCCCCAGGGGCTTGTTGTCCCGGGTGAACTCGCGCTCACCCTGGAAGACCTGGATGGCAACGGACGGCTGGTTGTCGTCGGCCGTCGTGAAGGTCTCGCTGCGCTTGGTGGGGATGGCCGTGTTGCGCTCGATGAGCTTGGTCATCATGCCACCCTTGGTCTCGATACCGAGGGACAGCGGGGTGACGTCGATCAGGAGGACGTCCTTGCGCTCGCCCTTCAGGACACCGGCCTGCAGTGCAGCGCCGACGGCGACGACCTCATCGGGGTTGACGCCCTTGTTGGGCTCCTTGCCGCCTGCGAGTTCCCTCACGAGCTCGACGACTGCGGGCATGCGGGTCGAGCCGCCGACGAGGACGATGTGATCGATGTCGGACACCTTGATGCCCGCCTCGGCGATGACGTCGTGGAACGGCTTCTTGGTGCGGTCCAGCAGGTCCTTGGTGAGGTCCTGGAACTTGGCGCGCGACAGGTGCTCGTCGAGGTGGACTGGCCCGTCCGCCGTGACGGACAAGTACTGGAGCGAGATGTTGGTGGACGTCGCCGAGGACAGTTCCTTCTTGGCCTGCTCGGCTGCTTCCTTGAGGCGCTGGAGGGCGATCTTGTCCTTCGACAGGTCGGCACCCTTGGCCTTGGCCTGCGAGAGCAGGTAGTCGACCACGCGCTGGTCCCAGTCGTCGCCGCCGAGGCGGTTGTCGCCGGCTGTGGAGCGGACCTGGATGGTTGAGAAGGCGTCCTCGTCCTTGCCGACTTCGAGCAGGGACACGTCGAACGTTCCACCGCCGAGGTCGAAGACGAGGATGAGCTCGTCCTCCTTGCCCTTGTCGAGGCCGTAGGCGAGAGCAGCCGCGGTGGGCTCGTTGACGATGCGCAGCACCTTGAGGCCTGCGATCTCGCCGGCCTCCTTGGTGGCCTGGCGCTCGGCGTCGTTGAAGTAGGCCGGAACGGTGATGACGGCGTCGGTGACCTTCTCGCCGAGGTAGCTCTCGGCGTCGGTCTTGAGCTTCTGCAGCGTGCGCGCGGAAATCTCCTGCGGGGTGTACTTCTTGCCGTCGATGTCGACGTTCCAGTCCGTACCCATGTGGCGCTTGACCGACGCGATGGTGCGGTCGATGTTGTTGACGGCCTGGCGCTTGGCGATCTCGCCGACCAGGACCTCGCCGGACTTGGAGAAAGCGACGATCGACGGCGTGGTGCGTGCGCCCTCGGCGTTCGCGATGACGGTGGGCTCGCCGCCTTCGAGGACCGAGACGACCGAGTTGGTGGTTCCGAGGTCAATACCTACTGCACGTGACATGCAATTTCCTTTCGACTGCCCGGGATTTGCAAGGCGCTCATCCGCCGGGCGCGTGGATTGAGCGTTCTGCACTCAACTATAGGTGCCGGGCGCCGGAGGTCAAAATCAAGTTGAGCCGGTTCGACTCAAGTCCTTCCGTTCACGCCGCCGGGACAGCGGTGATGAGGCCTTCCCGGAAAGCATCGACGAACAGCGCGTGGTCCTTCCGCACGGTGTCGGCGTAGGCCTCACCGAACCCGATGATGTCCTCGATGAAATCGTTGCGGGAGGGGTCGACGACGGCAAGAATCGCCGTCTCGGTGCGGAACGGCACGAGGTCGTGGTCGCTGTCCTCGTCGGTGGAGCAGTGGATCTTGGCCGTCGCCTGGCCGAGGGCCTCGAGCACGGGCACCATCTGGTCCGGCTCCGTGATGTCTTCCCAGGAGAGGTCCCGCTTGTAGGGCGAGAGCTCCGAGACCACGTACGAAACCCCGCGGATGGTCGTGTATCCCAGGAAAGGGTCCGTGTGCGACTGCAGGGACCGCTGGCTGATGACAGCGCGGTGCCCGTCATCCTCGAAGTAGCCGCTGACGCGCTCGTCGTGGATGATCCGGCTCGGGGCGGCGATATTCGACTGCTTCATGGTCAGGATGATGTCGTTCTCCTGAGCCTCGTCGAATCCCTCGATCAGCACGTTGTAGGTCGGCAACCCTGCACTTCCGATCCCGAAGCCCTTCTTCCCCACGATGCCCTTGACGCGGTAGAAGACACGGCGCCGCGAGCGCTCGCTGTCCGGGATGGTCGAGAGATAGTGTTCGAACGCTTCCTCCACCTCGGCGTGCTCGTCATCGTCGAGCACGCGGATCGAGCCGTCGTCGCGGAACTTGCGTTCGTAGTCCTCGATGAGTGTCAGCGAGTCGAGCAGGCGTGTCCGCCGCGCGGCTCGTGCCTGCTGCAATACCCGGTAGATGGTGCCCCCGGTATTCTCGAGCCCGAACGCGAAGGCGGATTTCTCGTCGTCGACATAGTCCTCGACACGCCCCAGGTACGCCTCGAGATAGGTGCGCGCCAGGTCCCGCACCGCCCGCGACGGCAGGGCCTTCTGCCAGCACAGCAGCGTCAGCGAGGCGACGAAGCGACGCAGGTCCCACGAGAAGTGGCCCACATACGCCTCGTCGAAGTCGTTGACGTCGAAGGTGAGGCGCCCCTCATTGCTCATATAGGTGCCGAAATTCTCGGCGTGCAGATCTCCGTGAATCCAGACGCGACTCGTCCGCTCGTCCGCCCAGGCGTCGTCGAGCTTCTCCATGTCCGTGTAGAACAGGGAGGCGCTGCCGCGGTAGAAAGCGTAGGGGTCCGCGGCCATCTTGCGGAACCTCGCGCGGAATGCGAGTGGATCGACGCCCATGAGGGCCTGATGCGCCTCGACGAGCGTGCTGACGATGTGCTGCTGACGGGGATCGGTGGCTGCCATCAGGCCACGGTACCCGGGTTCACCGTGCGGGCGGTCGGGGACTCACTACGTGGGAGGACCCTCGAGGTAGCGCCTACAGGCAGCGCGGTCGATAGGCGGGATCTGCGGGCGCTGCTGTCCTGCCGAGTGCGTGCAGGACCAGCTGGTGGACGGCAGGATCATTCGGCAACTGATCATGCTCGAAGGGATCCAGGGGGCACACGTCCTGCAGGGTGATGTTGGTTACGCGCTTCGCCGGACCTGCAAGGAACTGGCTGGGGTAGGGCGTGACCACCTCGTCGTAGCGGGTGGAAATGACCGTGTAGACCGGGCCGTTGACGATGTCGCCGATCGAGTTGAGCTCCTGCATGAACGGTGAGCCGGCCGCCTGGTCGTCACAGGCCTGACATAACGGGCTCGCATCTCCGCCGGCGGTCAGGTCCCCGGTCGCCGGGCTGATGACGCCCTGCGTTCCGTGATTCGACGGCGCCAGCCCCACCAGGTGGTCCACCTTCTTCGCTCCCCCGAGGAATCCGAGATAGTAGCGCGGCATCATGCCGCCCTGGCTGTGGCCCCCGAGATCGGCCTTGCGCGCGCCGGTGGCGGCGAGGACATCGTCGACGAAGTGCCCGAGTTCCGCGGCGGACGCACGGATGGGACCGGTGGCCGGGACGCCGTTGGTCGTGCCGTAGTCGAGGGCGAAGACGCAATACCCCGCCTGCTTGAGGACGGGAGAGAGCGTAGACCAGTTCTTCGCCATGCTCTCGAAGGTGCCTGGGACGAGGATGACGGGTTCGGGATGGGCAGCAGAAGGCTTGCAGGCCCAGTCATTGGCGCCGGGAGGGGACACCGACGGGACCGCGACGATCGGCTCGGTCGTCGTTGCGGCGCTCGCGGATGGCGCGGCGGTGAAGGCGCCGAGCACGACGGCGGCGATGGCGAACAGGGACGGGATGCGGGACTTCAAGGGTGGTACTCCTTTGTATCGACCGATTTCCCCCAAGGTTCACGAGAGTAGGAGATGTCCGCACAGCAGCACAAGCAGGCTGAACAGATGTGCAGGCTTGTCGTCACCGCTCCGGGCTGCTTCCGCGACCTATCGCCGTTGCGGGGCCGGTCAGGAACCGCACCCCTGGTTCAGATGCTGTGCGGGTGATCGCTCAGCCAGGCGATCGCCTGTCGGGAGTCGCCGAAGTGACTGGTGGGATACGGCGGGTGGTGGACCCGACTGAAGAAGTCACTCAGCATGCGGTCGACTGCCGAGGGTCCCACCAGCGCCATCGCCGCGATGTTCAGCCCGGTGGCGAAGTGGTGCAGGGCTCCTCGGGTCAGCGTCACCATGCCGTTGAGTTCCACGAGCATCGGCGGGCACACGGTCGGACACACCTGGTTGGCTCGCTCGATCAGCGCCACGGCCATCGCATCACTGACCGTCACGCTACGGCCCCACTCCACCCAGAGGATGGAGTCCCTCATCCCGGCAGTGAAGGTCCCCACGTCCGTTGCATCCGACACACTGTCCACGCTGTCCCCCCTGCGACCACACCGTCCTTCGATGCCAGGCACACCACCGTCAGCGGGCCTCACGCTTCCTGAAGATGCTCAAGAAGCCAGGTGATGGCTTCCGACTCCGACAGGAAGAACCGGGTAGGGTGCCGGGCCAGTTCCGATCCTGCCGCGAGCACCCTGTCCATGGGCCCGGACCCGAGGAAGGCTGCAGCAAGCACTCTCGGATCGCCTCCGAACACATAGCGCGCGTCGATGCTGAGGCTGCGGAGCTCGCGCATGTTGACGAGGATCGCATATGGAGCATCGTCCACGAGCATGTTGCTACACCTGATGACATCGCGTGCATCCTTCCCGGAGACCTCCGTACCCGGTAGCCAGGACAGGCGGATCAGGGCGCGACCGAGCTTGCTGATACACGCTTTCCCGCCGGCTGCAGCAACTCTTTGCATCGGTCATCCACCCCGTGTCCCCTCCAGGATCCCCTTCCCGAGATCCTAAGGCTTCCAGGGAGTGCGACCGGCAATAACCCGAGGCAGATCGTCGAACCCATGCCAGATTTCTGATCGTCAAGGGCTCGTCCCGGCGGGCAAGGCCATCGGCACGCCACATTCCTCCCTGCGGTGAGTCCTTCCGTATGGATATCGTGGGGACGTCCAACCATCGAAGCGGGCATCCGGCAGCGGCTACCGCCGGCATCGATCGCCCACCACCGCAGGAGCCCGCCGTGACCAGCACCGACATCGAACCGGCTACCGCTGTGCCGGCAGCGGCAGCGGACCAGACGCACGTGGTGGCCGTTGCTGGAGCCGGCGGCGTCATCGGCCGGCATGTAGCGGACGAATACGCCCGTCGGGGGGTAGCTGTGCGGGGGTTGAGCCGCCGTCCGGTCAGCGGCGCCCAGTGGGAGCACCTGCCCGTGGACCTGCTCGATCGGGAAGCAGCCCGGACCGGGTTGGAAGGTGCCCGGGACACCACCCACCTGGTTTTCGCGGCCTACGTCGAGCGGCCTACCACCAGCGAGCAGATCCAGGTCAATGCCGCCCTGCTGACCAACACCCTGCGGGGACTGGAACAAGCGGGTGCTCCGCTGCGTCACGGCACCCTGTATCAGGGCGGAAAGGCGTACGGCGCGCACCTGGGTTACTTCAACACTCCCGCCAAGGAACGTGATCCGCGGCTGATCCAGCCCAACTTCTACTACGAGCAGGAGGACATCCTCCGCGCCGCCGCAGCCGCGCACGGCTTCCAGGCGACCATGCTGCGCCCCGAAGGGGTTGTGGGATATGCCGTGGGCAACCCCATGAACATCCTGATGGTTATCGCCGTGTACGCCAGTATCTGCCGGGAACTAGGTCAGCCCCTCCGGTTTCCGGGAACCCATGCCGCCTACGACGCCATGTACCAGGTGACCGACGCGTCCCTGCTGGCCCGTGCAACCGTCTGGGCCGGTTCGGAAGCCCGCGCCGCCGGAGAGGTCTACAACATCACCAACGGGGATCAGATCCGGTGGCGTCACCTGTGGCCGGCGTTCGCCAGGCACTTCCAGATGGACTACGCCGAACCGCAACCCGTACCGCTGACTGAAGCGATGCCCCACCATGAGGATCTCTGGCACCGGATGGTGATCAAGTACAACCTCGTGCCCACCCCCTTCGAGGACCTCGTCGGCTGGTCCTTCGGTGACTTCCTTTTCCGCTCGGGCTTCGACAACGTCACCTCGACCATCAAGGCCCGCCACCATGGATTCGCCGACTGCCTCGACACCGAGGACAGGTTCATCGAGCTCTTCCACGAGCTGGTCACCAGGAGAATCATTCCGCCTCCGGCGTGACACGCGCCGGCGGTCGAGCATCGGGAAAGAACCGGCGCCGCGACCACAGAGCCGCGTAGACCAGGGCGACAAGGACGGGAACCTCGATCAGGGGCCCGACGACGCCTGCCAGCACCTGGCCCGACGAGACCCCGAAGGTGCCGATGGCGACGGCTATGGCGAGTTCGAAGTTGTTGCCGGCGGCGGTGAAAGCGAGGGTCGCTGTGCGGGCATAACCGAGCCCGATCAACCGCCCGATGATCATCCCTGCGGCGAAAACCACCAGGAAATACGCGAGCAGCGGCAGCGCTATGCGGGCGACGTCCCAGGGGTTGGACGTGATCTCTTCGCCCTGCAGGGCGAAGAGCAGGGCGATGGTGAACAGCAGTCCATAGAGGGCCCACGGGCCGAGCCTCGGGAGGAAGCGCTCCTTGTACCAGGCGCGGCCCTTCGCCTTCTCGCCGATGACACGCGTCAGGAATCCGGTGAGCAGCGGGATTCCGAGGAAGACCAGGACACTTGCGGTGATGGCCTGGAAGGAGAACTCCGCACTGGTGGTGGAGAGGCCCAGTCGATCGGGCAACCACTGGAGATAGAACCAGCCGAGCGCCCCGAACGCGAGCACCTGGAACACCGAATTGAGAAGTACGAGGACTGCTGCCGCTTCCCGATCCCCGCAGGCGAGGTCGTTCCAGATCATGACCATGGCGATGCAGCGCGCGAGCCCGACGATGATCAGCCCCGTCCTGTACTCGGGCAGGTCCGGAAGGAAGACCCATGCCAGGACGAACATCAAGGCCGGGGCGGCGAGCCAGTTCAGCAGAAGCGAGGTGACCATGAGTCTGCGGTCCCGCAGCACCGTGCCGGTTTCGCCGTAGCGGACCTTGGCGAGGACCGGGTACATCATGACCAGCAGGCCCAAGGCTATCGGCAGCGATATGTTCGCGACTTCTGCGGCGTCGAGCACGCCCGCGATACCGGGGACGAAGCGACCCAGCAGCAGACCGACCAGCATCGCGGCAAGGATCCACACCGGGAGGAATCTGTCGAGCGTGGAGAGCCTGCTGCGTACGGTGTCGTCGGACGGGTCGGGCCGCCGCACTGCCTGGACTTCGGTACGCACTGTGCTCCTCCTCGGGTCGGGAAGGACCCACGCCGCAAGCATCGATGGTCATCGATGCTTGTCGGACTTTACATCGATGAGCATCGATGTCCTGCATACTGAAGTCATGTCCACTGCTACCGATCCCCGCGCCGCCATCGTCGGGGGAAGCGAACCTGTCGAAACAGCGCCGTGCTGCGTGCCGTCCGGCTCGGCTCCCATGGACGCGGCCCGCGCCGTCTCCCTGTCGCGGCAGTTCAAGGCGATCGCCGATCCCAATCGGCTCCGACTGGTATCCCTGGTCAGCGCGAGTCCCGGAAGTGAGGCGTGCGTCTGCGACCTGACCGAACCGCTGGACCTCGGTCAGCCGACGGTGTCCCACCATCTCAAGATCCTCGTCGACGCCGGGATCCTCCGTCGCGAGAAGCGTGGGGTCTGGGCGTACTACTCTCTCGTCCCGGGCGCACTCGACGCCCTGGCAGACGTCCTGACGACCAGGACGGGAACCGGTCGATGACCTTCAAGGCAGCCAGGCCCACCGTCCTGTTCGTCTGCGCCAGGAACGGCGGAAAGTCCCAGATGGCAGCGGGCCTCATGGAGCATCATGCCGACGGCAGGATCACCGTCATGTCGGCGGGCACCGCACCCGGCACCTCGATCAACGCGCTGTCCGCCGAATCGCTCGCGGAGCTGGGCATCGACATCAGCGGCGGAACCCCGAAGCCGGTGACGGACGACGCCCAGCACGCGGCCGACGTCGTCGTGATCCTCGGGAGTGAGGCCCGGGTCCAGGAGGTAGCAGGCACACGCTACGAGCGCTGGGAGACCGACGAGCCGAGCACGCGCGGCATCGAGGGTATGGAGCGCATGCGCCTGGTCCGCGACGACATCGACGTGCGCGTACACCATCTCCTGGACCGGCTCCTCCCCTGGCCCCATGCCGGGGAATCGGGGGATACTGCGGGCATGGATCTCGAACAGTGGTGGCCCTCCGTCCTTCCAGGCACACGGGACTGGCTCATCAACAACAACGGTGATGCCCTTACACCTGAAGTCGCCGCCGATATCAGTCGCGCGGGCGGCCTGATCGCCTCGGACCCCTGGTGGATCGGCGAGCGCGGGCCCGACGGCATCTTCCTCTCCGATGCGGCGACCGACTGGATCGAAGCGCGGGCCAACGGGGAGTAGTCCGGCGGAGACCCCAAGGGGTCAGCGTCCGGCGTGCAGCGGTGTTGCTCCGCCAACCGACCTCACGGGCAGCGGGCGCATGAGGGCACAGGAGCCGCAGGAGGCACGCGAGCACCGCCACGGTGCCGCCGCCACCGCTGAAAAATTGCTCGGTTCCGGCGATGTCTCCGCAAGTTGCTAACATCAGGGAGCGGGCAGCTGCCCGTCGACAAAGGCAAACCCGGCGCGAGCCGGGGACGCAAAGCCACGGGACCCACGCGGTCAGCCGGGCCGCCGAAGAGAACAGGATCACGGAACATGTCTCGGACATCCGTCGTTATTGAAGTACCCGCATTCACCCGGCGTCCTGCACGTGGGTCGATAGCTGCCCCGATCCCGCACCGGTACGGGGCCACGCGCCATGAATAATCCTCCATCCGGTGATCGCCGGGCAGCTGTCGTGATCGAGGACGATCTCGACATCCGCAACCTCCTGTGTGCCATCCTCGAGCAGGGCGGCTTCCATGCCAGCGGGGCGGCAACGGGCCGGGATGGCGTCGACGCCGTCCGGCAGCAACATCCGGCCATCGTGACCCTGGACATCGGGTTGCCCGACATCGACGGGTACGAGGTGCTGCGACGCATCCGCTCGACGACGGACTGCTACGTGATCGTCCTGAGCGGACGCACGGACGAGATGGACATCCTGACCGCCCTGCAGGCGGGCGCCGACGACTACGTCTCGAAGCCGTTCCGACCGCGGGAGTTGAGGGCACGCATCGACGCGATGCTCCGCCGTCCGCGCGTGGGCCACGATGCGGCTCACCCGCCCACGGTCCCCGCCACTCCGGCCGCCGCCCCATCCGACGACGACGCCGTGGACGAGGCGGGCAACCTCCTTCGCCATGGCAACCTCATCGTGGACAGCGAAGCGCGCATCGCGATCTGCTCCGGCGTCGAACTACCGCTCACCAAGACCGAGTTCAACCTGCTCCAGGAATTGTTGCGCAGCAACGGTGCCGTACGGACCAAGGAGGAACTGGTTCGCATCTCCCGTGGCCGTGATTATCGCGGCTACAACTTCGTCAGCCGGACCGATGAGCGAGCCATCGAGGTGCATATCGCCAATCTCCGCCAGAAGCTCGCGCTCACCTCCGGGGACCCGGAGCTGATCACCACGGTGCGCGGTGTCGGCTTCCGCATCATGCCGTCACGCAACCTCCCGCTAGGGCGTCGCAGCTGAGCGCGCTTCGGGAACGGCTCGCCTGATCTCGGCGACGGTGTCCGTCGCGCAGGCACGCAGCAGCGCCAACGAGTGTCGGGCGTCATCGGGCTTGTCCTCTGCCATGAGCCGCTGAATTCCGAGCGCAACCTGTGTCAGGCGCACCGCCCCCACCATCGCCGCCGACGTGGAGACGCTGACGACCCCATCCACGGCTCCGGTCGTGTCACCGGCCTGCATGCGTCGCTCGAGCCGATCGATCTTCCCGTCGAGCGAAGCACAGAAGTCACGCGCGAATTGTCCGACGACGGCGGAGTCCGAGAAATCGGCCCTCATGTCGTCGAGGACCGACGGGTCGAACAGAGGCGCCGCTTTTCCGGGCGCGCCGGCAACCTGGGCGGCATCGCTGGGAGGGAGTGCCATGCCGTCGGCCTGGTGCTGGCCAGGTCCCACGGGAGTCGAATGGATAGGCACACTTCAAGGGTAACGACGGCGGGCAGCCGTGTTGGATTATCAACAGCTTCTTGCGCAAAGCTTGCGGAAGGACGACGGAACCCCTTCCCTGCCCCGCGGAATGCGCTCCTAGGTCCTCCACTCCTGCCGGTAATCGGTACGGGCCGACCACGGGAGCGCGAGTAGTTTCAGCACCTCGAAGCCATGTGACTTGTCGAGTTGGGTGGTGGCATACAGCACGAGCCTCCGCTTGGTCCGGCACTCGGACAGCACGCGCTCCGGGTCGTGCCAGCCGCGGGCACCCCACACCTCCTCGGGCAGATTGCCCGTCCGCGCAGCCTTCTCGTCCTCGGTGAGGCGGGCCTCGAGGAAGGCAGTGAGTTCGTCCATGGGCTGAACTCTATCGAGCGGAGGATCGACCCGGCGAAGTCCCGCACCCACGGCAAGCGGGCGCTAGGAGGTTCCCGAGCCGGACCTATGGCCGGCCCCCGTCAGGGGCTGTGCGACGGGCAGGTCCACGCGGAACTCGGTCCGTCCGGGCTCGCTGTCGACGCTGATGGTGCCGCCGTTGGCTTCGACGAGGGCCTGCACGATAGCAAGCCCCAGCCCCGTGCTGCCGGTATTCGCGGATCGCGCGGCGTCGCCCCGGCTGAATCTCGTGAAGATGGTGTCCAGGAACACCGGGGCGATGCCCGGGCCGTTATCGGTGACAGAAATGCTCGCGACCCCCTCCCCCACTGTCAGGGCCGTGGCGATGGCGGTGCCGGGCGGGGTGTGCTTGTGTGCGTTGGAGAGCAGGTTGATGAGCACCTGACGGATCTCGGCTTCCACGGCCCGGACCTCGACGGGTTCATCCGGCAGATCCAGGCTCCAGGAATACCCGGGGGCGGAAACCTGGGCATCGCTCGTGGTCTCGACGATCAGCTCGGTCAGGTCGACGTCGGAGGGATCCCCGCGCTGGCCCTCGTCGAGGCGCGCGAGCAGCAGGAGATCCTCCACGAGGCAGGACATGCGCTTGGACTCGCTGTCCACGCGCTCGAGCGCGGACCGTCCGGACGGGCTCACCGTCTCGCTCATGAGGATCAGCTCGGTGTACCCGCGGATCGAGGTGAGGGGAGTGCGGAGCTCGTGGCTGGCGTCGGCGACGAACTGCCGGACCTTCATCTCGCTCGCATGGCGAGCCCGCAGTGCGCCGGTGACGTGGTCGATCATCTCGTTCAGGGCCAACCCGACCGTGCCGACCTCCGTGCCAGGCTGCGCGGCGGCCGGCGGTACGCGCACGGGGATGGCCACCTCGCCCGAGGACAGGGGGAGCTGGGAGACGGAGGTCGCGACGGCGGACAGTTCCTCCAGCGGGCGCAGCGACCGGCGGATGATCACCGTTCCGGCGAGTCCGGTCAGGACCAGGCCTGCGAGGGACAGCCCGGCGACCGTGAGGTCGAGGGACAGGAGAGTGCTGTCCCTCTCCGCGGTGGGAAGTCCGGTGACGAGGACCGCTCCCTCGGACGTGAACTCGACAGGCAGCGTCGCGGCGTCGACCCGGTAGCGCCCACTCGACAGCACGAGCTCGTCGGGTCCCTCGGACGCGTCGATGGCGGCGAGCAGCTCCAGATCGTCGTCGGTGAGTGGTTCGGTGCTGCCATCGTCCTTGACGAGGGCGGAGCTCCGCGCCGCGCCGTCGTCGCCGAACACGGCGTTGAGGGTGCCGGGCCGCTGCCCGGCAGCGTTCCCCGGATCAAGATCACGGAAGGAGCGTTGATCATCCTCATCAGGCCCACCTCGACCGCCAGGAAGGCCGGCGCGACCCGCGGCGGGACTGAGGGCTTCGTCAAGTTGACCCGTGAGGTAGCTGCTCATGGCCAGATGACTGAACACGCCGATCGCGACGCAGATCGTGGTGAGCAGGGCGACGGTCGCCAGGATCAGCTTCGTGCGCAGATGGAGCGGGTGATGCCCTGGAGGTGCGTGGAGGGCGTCGTCGCGCTGGGTCACGGAGCGGCGGGCTTGAGGACGTAGCCGGCGCCGCGGATGGTGTGGATCATGGCCGGGCGTCCGACGTCGATCTTCTTGCGCAGGTAGGAGATGCAGAGCTCGACGATGTTCGCCTGACCGCCGAAATCGTACTTCCACACGTTGTCCAGGATCTGGGACTTGCTCACCACACGGCGCGGGTTCTCCATGAGGTAGCGCAGCAGTTCCCACTGCGTGGAGGTCAAGGCGATGTCCTCCCCGCCACGGGTCACCTCGCGGGTGTCGACGTTCATCACGAGGTCCCCGACCACCAGTTCGGCGGAGTCCGACGCCGCGACCCCCGAGCGCTGGACGAGCCGGTGCAGGCGCAGCATGAGTTCCTCCATGCTGAAGGGCTTGGTCACGTAGTCGTCACCACCGGCGGAGAGGCCTGAGATGCGGTCCTGCACGGCGTCCTTCGCGGTGAGGAACAGGGCAGGGACGTTCGGGGCGAAGGTACGGATCTTCTTCAGCGCCTCGATACCATCGACACCGGGCATCATGACGTCGAGCACCAGGACATCGGGGCGGAAGTCCCGCGCGGCGGACACCGCGGTGAGGCCGTCACTGGCCGTCGTCACGCTCCAGCCGGCCATCCTCAGACCCATGCTGACCAGTTCCGCCAGGCTCGTCTCGTCGTCGACCACGAGCGCCCGGATGGGGCTGCCGTCGGGATGCGCCAGCCGCGGCAGGTTGTCCGTCATCGAATGGTGCGAGGCGTCAGCCATCGTGGTGTCCTTGGTGTCTTGCTCGGGCGTCGCTTGGTGTCCTGCTTGTTGTCCTGCTCGCGTACCGGTCCAGTATTCCGCACAGGCCCTGCCAGGTGATGGACTGCGACGGGATGCTGCTGTCTCAGGCGGTCGAGGGTCCGGCTGCAGCGCCCTGCTCCAGCGAGCCGCCCGTGTCCTGCCGCCGGATGACCGCCTGCTCTGCGGGCACCGTGGTCCCGACGACGACGGCGGTCCGCGCATCGGCGACCGGTGCCGTTGCCTCGGCCCCGATGGGAGCGAAGGCCGTGGTGCCGAGCACGGCGGCCAGCGCCATCGCGCTGATCGCGGCTCGGAAGCCCTTGCGTCCGGCGGTGAGCTCGGGGGTAGGTCGGTAGCTGATCACGGTGTCCTCCTGGTGCGTCGTTGTTCCTCCACTCTCGCGCCCGGACCTAGCGCTCCGCTTTTCCGAAGCTGTGCGGTTGCTGTGCAGGAAACTCCCGGCGTCGTGAGCCGCAACGCTGGGTGGCGGCGTCTTGGCCGCGGTAGGTGGCGGGTCCTACTTCGTGTTCAGCTCCCGTGACCGGCGGTAGAAGGTTGCGCGGGACATGCCGAGGTTCGGGGGGGGTGCATGAGTCGAAACTGATCTCCGTACAACTCTTCATTGTTACGGCTTCTGTACCGGAGGAGACTTAGGGCGACGGCATCCCATCCCCTGCCGCCCGCGAGGCCAACCGGCTGCGGGGCCTCACAGCACCAATAGCGGCTTGGTGGATCGATGAGTTCCCTGACATCCCTCGAAAAGGCCGCCCAGCGGTCGCGCCATCTCTTGCCCTTGGTGGCTATCGCACTGATCGGAGGTCTCAGCGGGTGCGAGTCTGCGCCTGACGACGCCTCCGTCCCGTCCGCCAGTTCTCCGACCACGGTGGCCGGCACGGTTCCAGCGCAGCCGGACGGCGGCGACGCTGGCGCAGTCCCACCGCTGCCGGACAGCGGCGACATCGACGCCGGCACATTCCTCGTCACCAGCTACACGGAGCCTTTCGAGATCACCGTCCCGGACGGCTGGTTGAGCGACGGTGGTGACGTCCTGGCCAAGGACGACCCGGATCATCCGGATGAAGGGGCCGTCGTCGTGGGGTGGTGGCCCGCGACATTTGTGCCGACGGACTCTTGCGCGTGGCAGGGCGCTCTCGCCGAGGTCGATCCCTCGGCTGAGGCCTTCGTCGACGCCATGACGGCGCAGACGTCAACGGCCAGCACCCAGCCCGTCGAGGTCGTGGTCGGCGATTACTCCGGCTTCGAGTTCGACCACTCCATCGAGGGCGACGTGGACATCACAGCCTGCGACCGCGACAAGTTCTGCATCCACTCAGAATTCTCCAACGAATGCACCCGCTGGTACTCGACCCAGGAGGAACGCGAAACCTACCGGGTGATCGACCTGAACGGCCAGCGTGCGCTGACCTGGGTGACCCAATTCCACGAATCCATCAACCCGGAGCTGACGAGAGAGGCACGCGCCGTCTTCGACTCGATCGTGTTCACGTCCGACAACTGACCAGCTGATGCGAGAGGCGATCCCGCCCGCGAAAGTCGGACATTCTGCGCTGCGATCACATTCCAGCGTCGTCCACGGAACTCCCTGTCTGGCGGCTACCGCGGGGACGGGACCCCAGCCGCCTTCGACGGCCACCAGATTCTCGGGCCGATGTCGTAGGCGAGAGCCGGGATGAGCAGCGAGCGCACCAGCACGGTGTCCAGCAGGACGCCGAACGCCACCACGAACGCGATCTGCGCGAGGAACAGGATCGGGATCACACCCAGCGCTGCGAAGGTCGCCGCCAGGACCACGCCGGCGGACGTGATCACGCCACCCGTGACCCCGAGTCCCCGAAGGATCCCGGGCCTTGTGCCGATCCGCAGTGACTCCTCGCGCACCCTCGTCATGAGGAAGATGTTGTAGTCCACGCCGAGCGCCACCAGGAAGACGAAGGCGAAGAGCGGCACCGAGGCGTCCGCGCCCTCGAACCCGAAGACGTTGTTGAACACCAGGGCCGAGACTCCCAGGGCCGTCGCATTCGAGAGCGCCACGCTCGCCACGAGGAGCACCGGCGCCAGCACGGAGCGAAGCAGGATGATCAGCACCACGAGGATCACCGCCAGCACGATCGGGATGATCTTCACGAGGTCCGCGAGGGCCGTGTCATTGGTGTCGATCGCCACCGCCGTGACCCCGCCGACCAGCGCGTCGGGACTGGCGTCGTCGAGCGTGGTCCGCAGGCTGCGCACCACGTCCTCCGCGCGTTCCGAATCGGCCTGGTACTCGAGCGTCCCGTTGATGAGCACGCGCCCGTCCTCCACGACGGCGGCGCCGGTCGGGTCCGCGGTCAGGCTCGCCTCGGAGATACCCTCCTGGGCGGAGACGACCTCGAGGGCGGCGTCCTGGTCCGCCTCGGGCGCGACGACGTAGACCGGGCTCCCGGATCCGGCGTCGAAATGACGGCCGAGCGCTTCCTGGCCGTCGACCGCGTTGGACGGTGCGAGGATCAGGGCGGACTGCGGCACGCCGCTGGCCTGTAGTTGGGTGAGCCCGAGTGCGCCGGCCACGAGGATGAGCAGCGACACGATCCACAGTGTGCGTGGGCGGCGGGCCACCTGCAGTGCCACGCGTCTCCAGAGGCCGTTGAGCCGCTCGAGACCGGTTTCCGGGCCGCCTTCCGTCGGCGCCGCGTGCCTGCCGTGGTGCGGTGCGACGGCGGTGGCCAGCCCGGGGTCGTAGCGCGGGCGCAGCGGCCAGAAAGCCGACCTGCCGAAGAGGAGCAGCAACGCGGGAAGGAAGGTCAGTGCTGCCGCGAGCGAGAACACAATGCCGATGGCGGCGATCGGGCCCAGGCTCCTGTTCGAGTTGAGATCCGAGAACAGCAGGCACAGCAGTCCGAGGATCACGGTGGCGCCGGAGGCAAGGATCGGCTCGAACGACCCGCGGTAGGCCACCCGCATGGCGTCCCACGTCGTCTGGTTCTCGGCCAGCGACTCCCGGAACCGGGCGACGAGAAGCAGCGCGTAATCGGTGGCAGCGCCGATCACGAGGATCGACAGGATCCCCTGGCTCTGGCCACTGAGCTGGATCCAGCCGAGTTGTGCGAAGCCGAAGACCAGCAGGATGGACGTCGCCAGCGCGAACACGGACGTCAGGAGCACGAGGAACGGCAGCACGATCGAGCGGTAGACGGCGAGGAGGATGATGAACACCGCCCCGAGTGCCACGCCGAGCAGGATTCCGTCGATGCCGCCGAAGGCTTCGACGAGGTCGTTGGTGAAACCTGCGGGCCCGGTGACGTAACCGGTCACTCCGTCGGGCAGTTCGTCCGCGAGGACCGCGCGGAGTTCCGTCACGACGTCGGCGAGCTCTGCATCCGATGAGACGAACGCGATGTACTGCACCGCGAGCCCGTCCTCAGCGGGGATGGGGCCGGTGACGGCGGGAGCGCCATCGGCAGGCGATACGAGCCCCTCGACCTCGCCGAGCCTGATCCCGAGCTCCTCGTATGCACCGAGATCACGCGGAGCGATCGTGCTGGCCGACTCGGCAACGACGACGGCCGGGATGGCGTCGGAGTCATTGAACTGCTGCTGCAGTTCGCCCGCGGCCGTGGACTCGGCGCTCGCAGGGAGGAAGGACGCCTGGTCGTTGCTCGAGACCTCCTCCAGCCGACCGAAGGTGGGTCCGCCCACTGCGGCCCCGGCCAGCCAGATCAGCACGACGACGACGGGGAGCAGCACCCTCAACCATCTACTTCTCATGAATGTCCAAGCCTTCCTCGAGGTATCTCCACAGACAAGTATATCCATAATGGAGATACATGCGCCCGCCTAAACTGGACGAAAAGAAGGCGAGGAATCATGGCCACGAGGGAACAGCTCATGGCTCTCATGAGGCAGTTCACCGTCGAGACGGACCGGTATGTCGACGTTGCAAGTGAGCGCGACAGTCTCTACCGCACCGATCTTCACGCCCTGAGCATCATGATGGGGGCAGCGCGGGCGGGCCTGACGGTGACACCCGGCCTGCTGCGTGAGGAACTCAACCTGAGTTCACCGGCCACCACGGCGTTGGTGGACCGCCTCGACTCCGCAGGCCACGTCACGCGGCGGCGAAGCGACGTCGACCGGCGACAGGTGCACCTCCACCTGACGGACAAGGCGCGCACCACAGGCGCCCTGCTGTTCGCGCCCCTCGCACGCCACATCAACAACGTCTTCGACCAGTATTCGGAGGAGCAGTTGGCCCTGCTGCACGACATGATGCAGAAGATAACGGATGCGACGGTCGCAGCGAAGAACGAGGCGCGGAACGGCGCGACGCTGACTGACAGCCCTTCGTCGGGTTAGTCTCCAAGCATGGAAGACGAGGTCTACTCCCACGGACACCACCCCAGCGTGACCGCGGCGCATGCTGCGCGCACCGTTGCATCGTCGGCCGCCTACCTCGAGCCGTTCCTCGAAGCAGGGATGGACCTGCTGGACATCGGTTGCGGCCCCGGAAGCATCACGGTGGGGTTCGCGGACATCGTCGCCCCCGGCTCGGTGGTGGGCATCGACAGCTCGGCGGACGTGGTTGCGCAGGCCTCCGGCGCCTACACCGACGTCATGAACCTCAGCTTCCGTGAAGGCAACGTCTACGACCTCGACGCAACCGACGAGTCCTTCGACGTGATCCATGCGCATCAGGTCCTCCAGCACCTCGCCGACCCGGTGGCCGCGCTCCGCGAGATGCGACGCGTGGTCCGGTCCGACGGGATCGTGGCCGTGCGCGAGGCAGATTTCGGCGCCATGACCTGGTTTCCGGCGGTCGAGGAGCTCGACGAATGGCGGGAACTCTACGGACGGCTGGCCCGAGGCAACCGCGGCGAGCCCGACGCCGGCCGACGCCTCGGGTCCTGGGCATCCTCGGCCGGGTTCGCGCACGTCGAGGTGTCGTCGTCGAACTGGACGTACGCCTCCGGCGAAGACCGCCGGTTCCTGGCGGATTCGTGGGCCGAGCGCGTGCTCCACTCCGCCTTCGCCGAACAGACGCTGGAGCGCGGCCTCGCCGACCAGGACACCCTTCAACGGCTGGCGGACGGATGGCGCAGGTGGGCGCGCAAGGACGACGGCCTGTTCCTGATGCCGAGCGTCGAGATACTAGCGCGGGGATGACGTCCGCGCCTGCGTAGGCTGGGAGCATGTACCGCATCGTCACCGTCTGCACCGGCAACATCTGCCGCTCCCCCATGGCCGAGCTCATGTTGACCCATGCCTTCGGGAGGGCCGGAATGGCGAACGACGTCGTCGTCGATTCCGCCGGGACCACCGGAGGGGAGGCCGGCAGGCCCATCGACGAGCGCGCGGCGACGAAGCTGACCGAGCTCGGCATAGAGAGCCACCTGCACCGCGCCCGCCAGTTCGAACCGGGTTGGTACCGGGAGCGTGACCTCATCCTCGCCCTCGACCTGGACCACTACCGCGTGCTCCGCGCAGGAGCGCCCGACGACGAATCCCGCGACAGGATCCACCTCCTGCGCGAATTCGATCCCTCGACGACGGATACCGATCTCGAAGAACTTGGTATCTACGACCCCTGGTACGGCGACGCCCGCGACTTCGACGCCACATGGCGGATGGTCGACGGCGCTGTCGAAGGCGTGGTCCGATACGTGCGGCACGAGCTCGACGGCGGGGAGCCGGACGCCTGAGCCATGTCCTCGCTCATGCCCCTCCTCATCGCCGTCGACGGCCGGTCCGGCGCAGGCAAGACGACCCTCGCCCTCGAACTCGCCGCTCTCCTCCGCGAGCATCACAGCGTCACCGTCTTCCACCTCGAGGACATCTATCCGGGCTGGGACGGGCTCGACGACGGTATCGCCCGCTATGTGGAGCGTGTCCTTCTCCCCCTCCGATCAGGCCGCCCGGCACGGTGGAACGCCTGGGACTGGGAGGAGGGACGGGACGGGCCGGAGCGCACGACGGCGACCGCGGAGATCGTCCTGCTGGAAGGCGTGGGGTCGGCAGCTGCTGCGGCACGGGTCCATCTCGACGCCGTGATCTGGGTCGAGGCCGACGCCGAGGTGCGGCACCGCACGGCCATCGGCCGCGACGGAGAGACGTACGCGCCCTTCTGGCAGCGCTGGGCCGACCAGGAAAGCCGGTGGCTGGCGGGTGACGATCCCCGTGAGGCCGCCGACGTCGTCGTGCAGGGCCACCTGAACGCGCCATCGCCACGATCAGTGCGCCTCGCCCTCACAGCCCTTCCCGCCTGTGCCGTGCTCCTGGCTCCGGAACGGGCCGGGCGGCGCGGGTTGACGCTGGACTGCGAGCGCATCGATGCGGACCCGGAACCCGCAGCACTGTTCCGCGCGCTGTACGCAGGGTCCGCCGCGTCGGCCTGGCTCGACAGTTCCGATGCCGCAGGCGCCCCGGAAGGCACCGGTGCCGAGCCCGGGCGGAACCGCTTCAGCATCATGGCGGATGCCGGTGGGGCCTTCGGTCAGCAGGCCATCCACAGGGATGGCATCACCGAGATCAGTGCCGGTGCCGTGACCACCCGCATCCGGGAGCCCTTCTTCCGGTGGCTCGACGACGTATGGGGGCGTCGCGCGGTCCGGGTACCGGAGGGCCTCGCGTGCGAGTTCGGCCTGGGGTGGCTCGGGTACCTCGGCTACGAGCTGAAGCGGGAGACCGGCGGCAACTCCTCCCCGCCTGCTGCTGACGCCCTTCCTGACTCCGCGCTCATCTTCGCCGGAAGGGCCGTCGTCATCGATCACGCCGAAGGCGCCCTGTTCCTCCTGACGCTCACCGACGGGCGACCCGATGCGGAGCGCGAGGCCTGGCTGGCGCAGGCGCGGCGGGCCGTTGCCGCACCCGGACCCGCACCCGGACCCGTGCCGGCGTCGGCTCCCCTGCCCGTCCCCTCCTTCGCAGGACGGGATACCCGCGAGGAGTACCTCGCAAAGATCCGGCGGGCGCAGGCCGAGATCGCCGACGGCAACACCTACGAGGTATGCCTGACGACCTCACTCTCCGCGGTCGTGGAACAATTCGATCCGCTGCAGGCATATCTCCGCCTCCGTAGCGTCAGCCCGGCCCCCTTCGCCCACTACCTCCGCTTCCCGGGGTTCGCCGTCGCGAGCACGTCCCCGGAGCGGTTCCTCAGGCTGACGTCCGACGGTGCGATGCGGGCCGAACCGATCAAGGGAACCCGCGGCCGCTCCTCGGACGGCACGGAGGACGCGGCGCTGCTCGAGGACCTGAGGACGTCGACGAAGGACCGCGCCGAGAACATCATGATCGTGGATCTCCTCCGCAACGACCTCTCGCACCACGCGGTGCCCGGCTCGGTCACGGTCAGCAGGCTGTGCGACGTCGAGACCTACGCCACCGTGCACCAGATGGTCAGTACCATCGATGCGCGTCTCCGGCCGGGCAGCGCCCGCGCCGGCGTCGTCGCCTCGGCGTTCCCGGCCGGTTCGATGACGGGTGCGCCCAAGATCAGCACCATGGCCATCCTCGACGGCCTCGAGCAGGTGCCGCGCGGACCCTACTCGGGGGCGGCGGGGTACTTCAGCCTCACGGGCGCCACGGACCTCGCCGTCGTCATCCGCACGCTCGTGCTCAGGGAGGACGACGGCGGCACGCATCTCACGCTCGGTGTGGGCGGGGCGATCACCGCCGACTCCGACCCTGAGGACGAGTGGAACGAGGTGCGGACGAAGGCTCGCGGCGTCCTGTCGGCGCTGGGGGCAGATTTTCCGGCGGCGTCCGACTGACCTGTGCGCCTGCCCGTCCGTTCACACCAGGGACCGCAGGGCAAGACCTCGCAGGTGCCGTCCCGTTTCTTCCCAGCTTGATGACCCAGAGTGAAACTGGATGCATCGACGTAGAGGAGACATCATGAGTTCGAGCCATCTTGAACGGGTCGTCGCCGCGGCGCGCTCGAGCACTTCCACCGAGGGGCTGCACCCCGCAGCAGATCCCTTCCCCGTGACGGAACTCCAGGTAGCCGTCGCGTCGGCCGTCAGCAGCGGTGAGCCCCTCGCCGTGGTCGCAGCGATGGCGGACCTGCCGTCGCTCGCGGTCCTCGACGCGGTCGACGCCCTGCAGCCAGGTTTCACGTGATCGCCTGAGGCCGAGCCGTTCCAGTTCCAGTTCCACGCTCGGGCGACGGCGAGCCCGAACTACTGTCGGTACATGACTGATCTCAAGCCGACCACCCTCCACGGCACCCGCGTGGTCCTCGAACCCCTCGTTCGCGAACATCACGACGGGCTCGTCGAGGCCGCCAGGGATGGTGAGCTCTGGAATCTCTGGTACACCTCGGTGCCGACCCCTGAAGGCATGCAGCAGGAGATCGACCGTCGTCTCACCCTGCAGGACAGGGGCTCCATGCTCCCGTTCACCGCCCGATCAGCGGACGAGGCTACAGGAGCGCCCGGCAGGATCATCGGCATGACCACCTACATGAACATCGACCAGGACACCCCCCGCGTCGAGATCGGCTCCACCTGGAACGCCGCCTCGGCCCAGCGGACCGGCACCAACACGGAGTCTAAATACCTGCTGTTGCGACATGCCTTCGAGGTGTTCCGGTGTCCGGCCGTCGAGTTCCGGACACACTGGCTGAACCACCAGTCGCGCGAGGCGATCGCCCGGTTCGGCGCGAAGCAGGACGGCGTCCTTCGGAGCCACACCCGGGCCCGGAACGGCGAACTGCGCGACACCGTCGTCTACTCGATCCTCGTCCACGAGTGGCCCATGGTGCGGGACGGCCTCCTCCACAGGATGACGCGTCATGCCTGATCCGTCGGCTCCTTCTGCCCTCCGGGCGGAACCGACCGCAGCCATCCACCGTGAGCATCGAGCTCTCAGGGCCGCAGTGACGCGAGGATGGCTTCCGCGCTGCCGGTCATGGTCCTGCCGAAGTTCATGCCCGCCCAGAGATTGAGGCGGTGTGCGTCCCCGACTGCCGCCGCTGCCGCCCGGAGGGGCGTGGTGAGGTGGTGCACTTCGGGATAGCCGAAGGGCGCATCATGATCGTGGTCACGCATGAATCCGTTCGTGAGCCCACGCGCGTAGCGGCCTGAGAACGCCTTCGTGACCGACGTCGAGATGAACTCGCCAGACATCAGCGCTGCCCGGTGCGCCGTCTTCGTCCCCGCTTCGTCGGCCCGGAGGAACGCGGTGCCCGCCTGCACGGCGGCTGCTCCGCGCGACAGGACGACGCGCGTGTCCTCGCCCGTCACGACACCGCCGGCGGCGATGAGCGGCACGGGTACGTCCCGGAGCTCCTCGATCAACTGGAGGAGCGGCGTCGCCTCCGGTTCCGACGTCGGGTCGAAGGTCCCGCGGTGCCCGCCGGCCTCCGGACCCTGCACGCACAGGGCGCGGGCTCCCGATTCGACCGCCCGATACGCTTCGGCGCGGGACGTGACGGTCAGGACGACGGCGACACCCGCCGTCATCAGCGCCTCCATCACTCCGGACTCCGGGATGTCGAAGGTAAAGGACACAACGCCCGGAGCGAGGTCGAGCAGCACGTCGATCTTGTTCGCCCAGTCGTCGTCGTCGTATCGTGCGCGCCCGAGCGTCGTCGTCAGTGCGGCGGCGTCCGCCCGCAGCGACTCCGCGTAGTCCGCGACGGCCGTCGAATCGGCGACGGAAGGCTGCGGGACGAACACGTTCACCCCGAACGGGGCTCCGGTGAGCGAGCGGGTGGCAAGGATCTCGGCCCGTACGGCGTCGGCCGACTTGTACCCCGCGGCGAGGAAACCGAGCCCTCCGGAAGTACTGACGGCGGCCGCCAACCTCGGAGTGGAGGGCCCGCCCGCCATCGGCGCCTGCACGATGGGGACTGTCAGCAGGCCAAGGGAGAAGGGCCGGCCGTGCACGGTTCCTGCTGCCATCCCGTTCCACCTCTCCCGAGAACCGGCCGCGCCTCACGTCCTGCCCATGCTCCGAAGATAGTCCGCGTTCGCCCGGAGCGCAGCCTTGTAGCGGTCGATATCGGGCGCATGGACCGTGTCGGCGAACGCATCGAGCAGGGCGGCGAACGCATCGAGCAGGGCGGCGAACGCACGATCGGGCAGACCTGCCGAGTGCAGCGAGAGGGCTTCGAAGGCAGCCAGCGACGGCGAAGCAGGGAAGACGCGGCGCGCACGGTCGAAGACCTCCAGTGCCCGGTCATGCTGTCCGAGGTTGCGAAGCGTCGAGCCGTACTGGAGGTAGCAGCGGCGGAGCAGATCCCCGGAGAGTCCTGCCGCGAGGGCGCGCTCGTAGAACGAGCAGGCGAGCCGTTCCTCCCCTGCCGTGTCGTAGGCTCCACCGACCTCGTACAGTACCCGGGCCTGATGCGGGTGCGCCTCGAGGAGTGGCAACAGGGCGGCGATGGTGGGTTGCATGTCGGAGCGGTCGCGAAACTGGAAGATGCGGTCGAGCTCGTCGTCGAGGGTCATCGTCCCAGTCTGTCCGACGACACCGACGGCGCCCACCGGAGCCGACGGCGATCGCCTTGGGACCGAGAAGGTCCTGTGGACGCAGTACGATCAGCACCGCGAAGACGAGGATGTCGTTGCAAACGAAGGCCGTGACGCGGCTCGAGGCATCCGCGGGGGCCTGCGGCACCGTACGCCCTGCCGCTACGCTGTCAGCCATGACTGTTCTCGTGTTCCTTGACCCGGCCCACGACGACGGGAAGGTCGTCGATGCCTCGCAACCGCAGCTCATGGCCACCGATCTCGGCGCCACCCGCGGCGATGGGATCTTCGAATCGATGCTGGCCGTCGACGGCTCCCCGCGCAAGGAGCAGGCACACCTGAGCCGGCTTGCGTCGTCGGCCGCTGCCCTCGACCTGGACGTGCCCGACGCCGACGCCTGGAGCCGCGCGATCCGCACCGGCCTGGGCGAGTTCGCCGCCGCGGAACCGGATCAGCGCAATGCCGTCGTGAAGCTCGTCGCCACCCGCGGAGTCGAAGGTGCCGGACGGGCGACGGCGTGGGTGCAGGTGGCACCCGTTCCCGCATCGACGCTGGCGCAGCGGAAGGCGGGCCTGAAGGTCCTCTTCCTCGAGCGGGGCTACGACAGCACCGTCGCCCAGCGCGCACCGTGGCTGCTGATGGGCGCCAAGACCCTCTCCTACGCCGTCAATATGGCAGCCGTCCGCCACGCGAGGGCCAACGGAGCTGACGACGTCATCTTCACCTCCTCCGACGGCAAGGTGCTGGAGGGCCCGACGTCGACGGTCCTGCTGGCCTACGACCGGGACGGGCAGAAGACGCTCCTCACTCCGCAGCTCGAGAGCGGCATCCTGGCGGGCACGTCCCAGAGTGCGCTCTTCGCGGCCGCCAAGGAGCAGGGCTGGGAGCTCGGCTACGGCCCGCTCGAACCCCACGACCTCCTCGACGCCGACGCCGTCTGGCTCATCTCGAGCATTCGGCTCCTCGTACCCGTCCTGGTCCTCGACGGCCAGGAGCTCCGTACCTCCGCAGCCCTGACCGCCGAACTCACCGAGCTCGTCGACCGTTTCGTGTAATCCTCACCACAAAATGACGCTGAATGACCCTTTTCCTACGTCAAACGCTGATTTCGCCGGTCCCGCGTTTTGACCGGGACCTCCGTGCTGCCATAGCGTTTTCATGAAATCAAGAGTTCCAGCCATCGGCCCTGGCCGGCTGGACAGCAACCCTCTCCCGTAGTGGGGTGCTCCAGGTGAAGATTCGGCCGCCGGGCCAAGTCCCCCGGTAGGCAAGTACGGCGTCGTGCGGCCCCTGTCCCGGATTCATCGGGACCTACGGCCCGCAACTGCGCGCACAGCCCAGAACAGCGAGCGTGTCACCCAGCAACCAGCAGCGTTCCCCCTGCCGCCATGCGGCATCCCGGAAGAACCCGATCCATCGCCCGTACCCGGGCCAGCACCGAACAAGGACATCATGAACATCTCCCGCAAGGTCCTCGCGGCACTCGCCGTCCCCCTCCTCGCCCTGACGGTTTCCTGCGGCAACAGCAGCAGCAGCGAACCCGCCGAGACCACCGACGCCCTGGCCGGCAGCGACCAGCAGTCGCTGGACAAGTACACCACCGAGACCACCACCCCGGTCGAGGAGATCGACACGGCGGAACTCGGCCTCATCACCGACGGCACGCTGCGCGTCGGGACGCTGTCGGACGCGCCGCCGAACATCTTCCTGGAGGACGGCGTCTTCACCGGCTACGACAACGAGCTGCTGCGCGCCATCGGCGACAAGCTCGGCCTCGAGGTGGAGTTCGCCTCCACCGACTTCTCGGCGCTCCTCGCCCAGGTCCAAAACAAGCAGTACGACGTCGGATCCTCGTCGATCTCCACGACCGAGGCCCGCCGCGAGAACGTCGGCTTCACCAACGGCTACGACTTCGGCTACATGGCCGTCGTCGCCAAGAACGGCTCCCCGGTCACCGGCTTCGATTCCCTGTCCGAGGGCACCCGCATCGGCGTGGTCCAGGGCACCGTCCAGGACGACTACGTCTCCAACACCCTGGGCCTCGAGCCCGTGCGCTTCCCGGACTACAACACCGTGTACGCCAACGTGAAGAACGGCCAGGTGGACGCGTGGGTTGCGCCGTCGCAGCAGGCCACCGGACAGGTGAAGGAAGGCGACGACACCACGATCGCCGAGACGATCATCAACACCGAGAACTTCACCGCGTACGCCGTGAACAGCGAGAACCAGCCGCTCATCGACGCCCTCAACGCGGGCCTCGACGCCGTCGTCGCCGACGGCACCTGGACGGAGCTCACCAAGGAGTGGTACCCGGACCGCGAGATGCCCTCCGACTGGAAGCCCGGCAGTAAAGCCGTGGAAGTAAAGTAGCGGTCCCTGCATGGACGCCCTGGAACAACTCGGCAAGACCTTCTTCGACTGGGAGGCGATGGCCGCCGTCCTGCCCGACCTCCTGACCGTCGGCCTGCCGAACACGCTCATGCTCGCCCTGGCCTCGGGGATCATCGGCACGGTTGTCGGCATGGTCCTCGCGATCATGGGGATCTCACGGAACCGGGTGCTGCGATGGATCGCACGCATCTATACGGACATCTTCCGCGGACTGCCCGCCGTCGTGATCATCCTGCTCATCGGCCTGGGGCTCGGTCCGATCCTCCGGCAGATCACGGGCAGCACCAGCCCGTACCCCCTGGGCATCCTCGCCCTGTCGTTGATTGCTTCGGCCTACATCGGGGAGATCTTCCGTTCCGGCATCCAGAGCGTGGAGAAGGGTCAGTTGGAGGCCTCGCGTGCCCTGGGCTTCAGTTACAGCTCGTCCATGCAGCTCGTCGTGGTCCCCCAGGGCGTGCGGCGCGTGCTGCCCGCCCTGGTGAACCAGTTCATCTCGCTCATCAAGGAGTCGTCGCTGATCTACTTCATCGGTCTCGTCGCCAGTGAGCGCGAGCTCTTCCGGGTCGGTAACGACGCCGCCAGCAACACCGGCAACCTGTCGCCGCTCATCGCGGCCGGCGTGTTGTACCTGTGCCTGACCATTCCGCTGACCCACCTGGTCAACTTCATCGACAACCGGCTCCGCGTGGGCAAGAAGCAGAAGCCCGAACCGGATGAACTGGCCGCGAGGATCGGCGAAGGAGCAAAGGCGTGACGACCATCGAATCGGGAACCCTGACGGGGCAGAACCTGCACCTGTCCTTCGGCACCAACCACGTGCTGCGAGGTATCGACCTGCACGTGGAGCAGGGGACGACGGCGTCCGTCATCGGCCCGTCCGGCTCCGGGAAGTCGACACTCCTGCGCGTCCTGAACCGACTGATCGAACCGGACGAGGGGGACATCCTGCTCGACGGACGGTCCGTCCTCAAGGACAACCCGGACGAGCTGCGTCGGCGTATCGGGATGGTGTTCCAGCAGTTCAACCTCTTCCCGCACAAGACGGTGCTGGAGAACGTCTCGCTGGCCCTCCGGAAGCTCCGCCGGATGTCCGCCGGCGAGGCGCGGGAGAAGGCCCTCGCCCAGCTGGACCTCGTGGGCCTGAGGCACAAGGCCGATGTCCGTCCGGGCAACCTGTCCGGTGGACAGCAGCAGCGCGTCGCGATCGCCCGGGCCCTGGCCATGGATCCCGAGGTGATGTTCTTCGACGAAGCGACCTCCGCCCTGGACCCGGAGCTCGTCAAGGGCGTCCTGGCCCTGATGGCGGATCTCGCTACGGCCGGCATGACCATGGTCGTCGTCACGCACGAGATGGGCTTTTCCCGCAACGTCTCCGACACCGTGACCTTCATGGATGGCGGCGTGGTCGTCGAATCCGGCCCCCCGGCCGCGATCTTCGACGATGCGCAGACGCCGCGCCTGCGCTCGTTCCTCTCGGACGTGCTCTAGCAGCACCGGAGTCACCCGACGGCCGCGACAGGCGAACCTGTCGCGGCCGTTCCGCGTCCGGCGACTTCTCTGCGTCCGGCCACTTCTCTGCGTCCGACCGGTCCCCGAGCCGGTCAGGACAGGATGAAGTTCCACGTCCCGGCGAGGACGGCCGCCGTCACGGCGCCCACTGCGATCAGGAGTCCGACGACGGCGACGACGACGTCGAGGCCCGAGAACGTACTCTCACGCGCCCACGTGCGCGTATCGCCCCCGAAACCGCGAGCCTCCATCGCCGTCGCCAGCCGGGTGGCTCGACGGATGGCCTGCACGATCAGACCGAAGGACTGCCCCAGCAGGTTGCGGGTCCGCGCGACCAGCGATCCGTCCGAGCCGATTCCCCGTGCATGCCGCGCGAGCCCCAGCGATTGCCACTGCTCCACGAGCAGCCCCACGAGCCGCAGGGACGCCAGCCCGCCGAGGACGAACCGGTGCGGCAGGTGCAGCTTCTGTGCGAGGGCGTCGGCGAGGTCCGTGGGGTCCGTGGTCAGCAGGACGAAGATGCCGGGAAGCGCGAGCGCCAGGCTCCGCAGCCCGACGGCGATGCCCGATGCGACGGAGCCCTCGGTGAAGAGGAACGGCCCGGCATCGACCAGGACACCGCCGCTCTTCTCGGCGAGCAGGGCGGTTCCGTAGGCGCCGACCGCAGCGGCGATGAGGAGCGGCCAGATCCGCCGGGCGAGTCCCCACACACTGATGCCCAGGAGCGGCATGAGCGCGAGCTCGCAGGCCAAGACAACCGCGGCGCTCACCCAGTCGATACTCACGAGCAGGGCGAGGGTGATGGCGACGGCGGCGAACAGCTTCGACAGGGGGTTCGCCCGCAGGAGCGTCCTGCCGGTGAGGACCGGTGTCAGGTAGTCGGTGCTCATGGGGACACCAGCCGTCCCGCTCCACCGGAGACGTGCAGGGTGGCACCCCCCAGGGCCTCGATGAACTCGGCGTCATGGGTCACCGACAGGACGGCCACGCCGTCGTCGATCAGTTCCCGTAGCAGGGTCACGAGCTCCGCCCAGGTCAGGGCATCCTGCCCGAACGTCGGTTCGTCGAGGATGAGGATCCGCGGAGCGGTGGCGAGCATCGTCGCCACGGACAGGCGCCGCTTCTCCCCGCCGGAGAGTGTGAAGGGATTGGCTCCCAGCAGGTGGGTGAGGCGGAGCCGTTCGGCGAGTTCGGCGGTACGCCCCGGATTCACGGCAGCACCGACCCTCCGCGGGCCGAACTCGAGTTCAGCCGAGACGCTCGCGGTGAGGAACTGGTGCTCGGGCTCCTGGAACACCGTGCCGATGCGCTGCACGAGCTGCGACGAGCGCCAGCGGAACGGATCCGCGCCCGCCGATCCTGCCAGGCTCGGCGACGCCTCCACGCTTCCGGCCCGCGGGCGCAGCAGGCCCCCGAGCGTCAGTGCCGCCGTCGACTTCCCGGCACCATTGGGCCCGGTGATGCTGAGAGCATGTGCCGCATGGACCGTGAGATCGAGGGGCCCGACGGCAGTGGGACCACGCTTCGTGCGGGCAACGGTGATGTCCGGGGCGGACAGCAGCACTTCGCCTCCTGCGCCCGGCGTGGGCCCACCGACGGCGGGCTGCCAGTCCGGCACCCACACGCCCGCTTCCGCGAGCCGTGTCCGCGTCGCCTCCTGTACCAGCACCGTGGCCGGCGCGCCGTCCGCGAGCACTCCTCCCCCGGCGTCGAGCACGATCACCCGGTCGACGACGTCGGCCCACACCGCAACGCGGTGCTCGACGACGACGAGCGTGGCCCCGGTGCGCTCGAGGACGCGGACGACGGCGTCACGAACTTCGAGGACACCGTCCGGGTCAAGGTTGGCGGTGGGCTCGTCGAGCAGGAGCAACCCCGGTTCCATGGCAAGGACGGCCGCGAGCGCAAGCCGCTGCTTCTGGCCACCGGACAGTGCGGTGGTCGGATGATCGAGCGGAAGGTCCAGACCGACGTCGTCGAGCGCCCGTTCCACGCGCTGCCAGATCTCATCCCGCGGTACGGCGAGGTTCTCGGCAGCGAAAGCGACCTCGTCACCCACCCGTGCAAGGACGACCTGCGTCTCCGGGTCCTGCAGGACGAGGCCTGCGCGGCCCCTCACGGTGGCGGGGTGCGCGCCGTCGAGCAGGAGTTCGCCCTCCTGCTCACCTTCGTCGCTGGACCCGAGTACCCCTGCCAGCGCGTGCAGCACCGTCGACTTCCCTGCACCGGACGCGCCGAGGAGCAGCACGCGCTCGCCCGCCTGGATGTCCAGGTCGAGGTGGCGCGCAGCGAAGGCCTTCCGGCCGGCGTGGCGCCAGCCCCAGCCCCGCGCGCTGACGTGCACGGCTGCCGGGTCCGGTGTGTGGGCTGGTGTCACACGTCCGCCGTACGGCCGGCCGCGAAGGAGGACAGGACGCCGGTTTTGGCAAGCCCGCGCATCGCCAGCCAGGACAGCAGACCAGCGATGACGATGCCCGAGATGGCGGCGAAGACCGTGTACAGGACCTTGAACTCGATGGTCCAGAGTGCGTTGTACATGATGTTCTCGCTGATGGCGAGGGCGAGACCTGCGACGAGGCCGGCGAGCAGCGCCACGGGCAGGTTCCACTTCCGGTACAGGAACAGCAGGAAGACCAGTTCGGCGCCGAGTCCCTGGATGAGCCCGGACACGAGGACGAGGATGCCGAACTGGGTGCCGATGAGGGCCGATACGGCTGCCGCGAGGACCTCGCAGTAGACGGCCGCGCCGGGCTTGCGGATGATCAGACCGCCGAGTACGCCGGCGATGAGCCAGCCGCCGGAGTAGAGACCGGCGAGCGGCGGGAAGGCCGCTGTGAGCAGGCTGATGCCGGAGTAGCCGGCAGACCAGGCGAAGAACAGGACGCCGACGGCGACGGCGATGACCGAGGCCACCACGATGTCGACGACCCGCCACTGGTTGGTCTGCGCAAAGGTGCCCTTGAGGGCGGTAGATGATGCCATGGTGTTTCCTCCTGAGGTACAGGAGGGGATAGTGCCGGTCGCTGCCGAAGCAGCACCCTCGCACTCTGAGAACTCGACTCCCTTCGCCGGTACTAGCCGGATCAGGTTCGAGGGTCTGCGGCGGTCCGCACTCTCAGCGCCCGATCCGGCAGCATGCTGCGGGTCGGCGCTCCCCTGTCGTAAGTTGGTTGAGCGATCCCGATCCTACACCTGTGGCTACCGGCGACGTGCGCTTCCTCCCTGCGGAGGCCCGTGCTTCGAGGCTAGGGTAGGAGCAGGACTATCGGAGGAGAAGGAGAAACCATGAACGTAGTGTTCAAGCTGCTCGGTGTGGGTATGAGCGTGGGTGCGGGCTTCGTCGGCACCAAGCTCGTCGACTTCCTGTGGCAGAGGATCACGGGCGAGGCGCCGCCGAAGAGCAAGGACGGACTGGAGAACACCCTGCGTTCGGCACTGGTGTTCGCCATCATCTCGGGAGCGGTCAGCACCACCATCCAGGTGCTCACCAACCGCTCCACGCAGAAGGCGATCGACCGCTTCTCGAAAACGCGCGACCTCACCTGAGCCGAAGTACCTCGAGGAGGAGCACCCCTGAGGGTGCTCCTCCTTTTTCATGTGCCCGTCGCACTCTTCATGCCGGCGGGCCGCCGGAGGACGGCCCCACACCGGGCTGTCCTCCGGCATCCGGCATTGCTAGTGCTGCGCCACCGCCTGCGCGCGCTCGGCCCGCAGGGAGGCGCGGTGCCCCTCGATGCGTGCCTGCTGGAGCGGAGTCCGGCGATTGACGAGCCATGCAGCTCCGAGCAGGACGAACCAGATGGGTGCCACGAACAGTGCGAGTCGCGTGTCATCCGCCTGCGCGAGCGCTACGAGCATGAACAGGAAGAACGCAAGGACCACATACGGCATGAACGAGGAGCCGGGCATCTTGAAGGAGGACTGCTCGTGCAATTCCGGCCGACGACGGCGGAACGCCAGGTAGCTGATCAGGATCATGGACCAGACGAACATCGTCAGGACCGAGGCGACGGACGTGACCACGGTGAAGGCGCCGATCAGGGAATCGCCCGAATACAGCAGGATCAGGCCGGCCAACAGGAAGATGCACGAGAAGAGCAGCGCGTTCTGTGGAACCTTGCGCGAGCTCAGTTTGCCGAAGGAGTCCGGTGCGTTGCCGTCCTGGGCGAGCCCGTACACCATGCGCGACGTCGAGTAGATGCCGGAGTTGGCGCTGGAGGCGGCCGAGGTGAGCACGACGAGGTTCACGACGACGGCGGCGATGCCGAGACCAGCGAGCGCGAACATGCCGATGAAGGGACTGTTCGCAGGATCAATGGTGCGCCACGGGTTCACCGCCATGATGACGGTGAGGGCTCCGACGTAGAAGAGGAGGACACGGACGGGAATCGAGTTGATGGCACGCGGCAGCGTCTTCTCCGGATCCTTCGTCTCGGCGGCGGCGGTGCCGACGAGTTCGATACCCGCGAACGCGAAGATCGCGATCTGGAAGCCGAGGATGAAGCCGAACAGTCCGTGGGGGAACATGCCGCCGTCGTTCCAGATGTTCGCGATGTCGGCGACCGCGCCACCTGGCGAGGTGAAGCGCGTGGCGATCATGACGATGCCCGTGACGATCAGCGCCAGGATGGCGACGACCTTGATGATGGCGAACCAGAACTCCGCCTCGCCGAATGCCTTGACGGTGGGCAGGTTCAGGAGCAGGAGCACCACGGGGGTGGCGAGGGCCGGGATCCAGAGCGGCGTCCCGGGAGCGAGGAGGTCCACGTAGCCGGCGATGGCCACGATATCCGCGACGCCGGTCACGACCCAGAAGAACCAGTAGGACCAGCCCGTGAAGAAGCCGGCCCATGGCCCGAGCAGGTCTCCCGCGAAGTCGCTGAAGGACTTGTACTCGAGGTTCGAGAGCAGGATCTCCCCCATGGCCCGCATGACGAAGAACAGCATGAAGCCGATGATCATGTACACGAAGATCACCGACGGACCGGCGAGCGAGATGGTCTTCCCGGAGCCCATGAAGAGGCCGGTCCCGATCGCTCCGCCGATGGCGAGCAGTTGGATGTGGCGGTTGCTCAGCGCCCGGGTGAGGTGCGGCGACCGATGGGACTCACCGGCGGCGCGGTCCGTCGTGGACGGCGCCTTTGATACGGATTCAGGCATGGGGAATGGGTTCCTTCAGCGCGCGCAGGAAGGTAGTCGGGCGCGGGCGCGTGGGTTGGAGGACTAGGACAGACCTAAAACCCTGAACGATGGGTCAACGCGAGTCAAATCACAGCTGGGGCACGGGAACCCACATCCGCCTCCCCTGTGGCCTTTGCACCAGGCCGACGCCGGACGATACTGGCGGCATGAGCATCCTCAGCACCCAGCAGATCCTCGACGCCGGGCTCGGCGACTGGCGCAAGCTCGCCCAGGCACTGCACGCCCGCTTCCTCACACGGGACTTCACCACGGGCCTCGCGCTCGTCTCGGCCATCGGCGAACTCGCCGAGGACGCGAACCACCACCCCGACATCTCCTTGACCTACCCTCATGTGGACGTGAAGCTCCTCAGCCACGATGCCTCGGGGGTGACACAGCGCGACGTCGATCTCGCCCGGCGTATCAGCAACCTCGCCGCCGAGCGCGGCATCACCTCGGACCCGGCGGCACCCGCCGTCGTCGAGCTCGCGCTGGATACCGCGGATGTGGCGGGTATCGGACCGTTCTGGGCAGCATTGCTGACGGGTGACGCGAGCGCGGTCGACGGCGATGATGTTGCGGATCCCACGGGTCGCGTCCCACTCCTGTGGTTCCAGCACACCGATGCACACGAGACGCCGCGACAGCGCTTCCACCTCGATGTCTGGCTTCCCCACGATGCTGCGGACGCGCGCATCGCCGCCGCCGTCGCTGCCGGGGGAACCGTGGTCGACGACGCCGAGGCGCCGTCATTCACGGTCCTCGCCGATGCAGAGGGCAACCGCGCCTGTGTGTGCACCATCCTTGAACGCTGATCGCGCCTCCTCTGACCCGATGACCCACGGGAAGGGACCGGAGGACGGCGTGGACGTCCTTGTCGTCGGTGCCGGCCCCACGGGCCTGATGCTGGCGAACTGGCTGGTGAAGTTGGGCGTCCGGGTAGCGCTGATCGACGGCAAGGACGGCCCAACGGTGGAGTCCCGTGCACTGGGCGTGCACTCGAGGTCGATGGAGATCTACGACCAGCTCGGCGTCACCGACCGCGTACTGGGGGAAGCCGTCCGCGCCGAGTCGATGCGGCAGGGTTTCGGGCGCACCGCCTTCGCCCCCATCCCCCTGACCGCCCTCGGCCGCGGCATCACCCCGTATCCCGGCATGTACATCTTCGAGCAGAGCGCCAACGAGCGGGTCCTCGCCGACAACCTGCTGTCCATCGGCGGATCCGTCCGCTGGCGGCACCGGCTCCTATCCCTGGATCAGGATCAGGCGGACGACGGCGTGCTCGCGCACGTCGATGGTCCAGCCGGGCCGTCCTCACTCCGCGCGCGGTTCGTGGTCGGGTGCGACGGTGCCTCGTCCACCGTCCGGGCCCAGTGCGGCACCGCCTTCGAGGGCACCACGAGCAGGCAGACGTTCTACCTCGTCGACGCGGTGGGCGTAAGTGGACTGGCGCCGGCCTCCGTCAACATCCGGCAGGGCGCTACCGAATTCCTCCTCGCCTTCCCGATGCGGCCCGACGCCGAGGGCAGGAACGGGCAACGCCTGATCGGCATCGCGTCCGACGACGACGCTCCCGCCGTGACGGAGGACTTCGCCCGGGGCCAGCTGGCCGACGCTTTCGGAGTCACCTACGAGAATTACCGGTGGTTCTCCACCTATCGCGTGCACCACCGGATCGCCGAGCACTTCCGGATCGGGTCCGTGTTCCTCGCCGGGGACGCCGCCCACGTCCATTCGCCGGTGGGCGCACAGGGCATGAACACAGGGCTGCAGGACGCCCACAACCTCGCCTTCACGCTCGCCGACGTCGTCGTGGGGTGCGCGCCGGAGGAGATACTCGACCGGTACGAGGCGGAACGCCGACCTGTGGCCGTGCGCCTCCTGAGGACCACGGACCTCCTGTTCCGGGGCGTCACCTCCCGCTCGCGCATCGTGACGCTGGTGCGGAGGTACGTGCCGAGGGTTGTACTGCCGGTCGGCGTCGCCATCATCCCCCACCTGCCGTTCGCCCAACGCCTCGCCGGGTACCTGGGCCAGGTTCGCATCCACTACTGGATGGACGGTCCGGCCCACGGACGACGCCGGGGCGCCGTCGTCGGGCGCCGCCTGCCGTGGACCGGCGACAATTTCGAGGTGCTCCGTCCTGCGATCTGGCAGGTGCACGTGTACGCCGCGGACCCTGCCGTCGCGGAGCGGTCGGAGACGGCTGCGGGGAGTCTCGGACTCCCCCTCCACACTTTCCCCACCACAGGTGCCACCCGGCTCCGGTCCGGGATGCTGTACCTCGTGCGGCCCGACGGTTTCGTGGCGGCGGCAGCACTGCCCGGGGACGCGGCACAGGTTTTCCGGACCACGCTGGAGCACCAGGCACCCCATCTCCTTCGGGAAGGACGACAGCCCTGATATAGATCGGCACCAGCGCAGGACCCTCCGACCCGGGATCCGCCACCCTTGCCAAGGGTGCATTTTGGCGTTGTCCGAAGGTAATCAGCGTGCTTATGGTTGCCGGACGACATCAGGTTCAGCAGCGGCCTGTCGCCAGCCTCAATGAGGAGCCACCGATGGTCACTCTTGTCCACTACATGGCCTGCACAGCATCCCGTCCGTTCTCCCCCGCCCAGGAGGCCTCGCTATGAGGACTTTCGGAGTGGAGGAGGAGTTCCTCCTGGTCGATGCGGCGGATGGCGCTCCCCTCCCCCTCGGCCAGGCGGTGTTCGACCTGGGGCTGGACAGCCGCATCACCCGCGAGATCAAGCAGGAGCAGATCGAGACCGGCACCCGACCGCACGACAACGTCCACGACCTCGCCGTCGATGTGGTCCGCTGCAGGGCGATGGCCGACGATGCGGCGGTGCGCGCGGGAGCACGGGCAGCGGCGCTCGCAACCTCGCCACTGCCCGCCCTGCCCGCCTGCACGAACGGCGCGCGCTACGAGGAGATGGACCACCGGTTCGCCATCACCTCGAAGGAACAGCTGACCTGCGGGTGCCACGTGCACGTCAGCGTGGACAACGATGACGAGGCTGTGGCAGTCCTCGACAGGATCCGGGTGTGGCTGCCGGTGCTGATCGCCCTGTCCAGCAACTCTCCGTTCTGGAACGGAACGGACACCGGCTACGCCAGCTACCGGTGGCAGGCATGGAGCCGGTGGCCCATGGCAGGACCATCGGAGATCTTCGGCACCGCGGAGAACTACCATGCGCTGGTCGAGGGTCTCCTCGACTGTGGCGTTCCGGTCGACCTCGGCCAGATCTACTTCGACGCGCGGCTGAGCCACCATCATCCGACCGTCGAGATACGCGTCGGTGACGTGTGCCTCTATTCCGACGACGCCGTCCTCCTGGCACTGCTGACGCGCGGATTGGTGGAGACGGCCGCGCGTGAGTGGCGGCAGGGCATCCCGCCGCGGCCCATGCCCGCAGCGGTATTGCGGCTGGCATACTGGCGGGCCAGCCGGTTCGGCATGGACGGCAACCTCCTGCATCCGATCAGTGATCAGCCGCAGCATGCGTCCGCCGTTGCACTCGCGCTCCTCCAGTACGTGCGCCCTGCGCTCAGGGACATGGGAGACGCAGAGATTGCCGAGTCACTGCTGCGCCAGCTTCTTGCGCGTGGAACAGGATGCCGTAGGCAGCGGGCCTCCCTGCTGATGCGGGGCAGCCTCAGCGATGTCGTCAGCGACGCCGTGCGCATCACGAACCTGTCTGGAGGAGGCATCGCGGAACGCCATGAGGCGGCGCCGAGGGATGTCCGGCAGCACTCCATGGCCGGTACCGTCGGCTTCGGCCGCAGCGACCGGTCCTGACGCATGGCCCAGCATCAGAAGCTCGACCGCTACCGATCCGGACGGACGGCAGCAGGCATGCAGGCAGGCACCGTGCATGCCTGCGTTGGTGGGCACCATCGCACCCAGAGGAAGGATGTGGATCAGATGTGTGGAATTGCCGGAGAGATAGCCTTCCGCGGGCACGCCGCCGATCAGGGCCCCGTCGCGCGGATGGTCGCGGTGATGGACGTTCGCGGACCGGACGGGGAGGGCAGCTGGACGAACGGCTGGGTGGCGCTCGGTCACCGCCGCCTGACGGTGATCGACCTCTCGGACGCAGGTGCGCAGCCCATGCATGATCCGCACCTCGGCCTCACGATCGTCTTCAACGGCTGTATCTACAACTATCCGCAGCTGCGTGCAGAGCTGGGCGGGGAGTTCACTTTCTCCTCGACCAGTGATACAGAGGTGATCCTGAAGGCCTACGCACGCTGGGGCGAGGATTTCGTGGACCACCTGGTCGGGATGTTCGCCGTCGCCATCGTCGATGAGCGGCGCAGCTGCGTCGTTCTGGCCCGCGACCGGCTCGGCATCAAACCCCTGTACGTCGCCGAGCTGCCCGGCCGGCTGCGGTTCGCTTCGACCCTGCCGGCCCTCGTAGCCGGTGGCGGGATCGACACCACCATCGACGAGGTGGCCCTCCACCACTACCTGAGCTGGCACTCGATCGTGCCGGCTCCCCGCACGATCCTGCGCGGCGTACGCAAGGTACCGCCGGCGACCGTGAGCGTCATCCACTCCGACGGCAGCCGGCATGACCGGGTGTTCTGGAAACCCGACTACGTGCGCACGGCCGCCACCGAACGGTGGACGGCGGAGGAATGGCAGGATGCCATCCATGCAGCGCTCCGGACCGCGGTCCAGCGACGGCTCGTCTCCGACGTCCCGGTCGGGGTGCTGCTATCGGGCGGCGTCGACTCGAGCCTCATCGTGGCACTGCTGGCCGAACTCGGCCAGCAGCCTGTGAGTACGTTCAGCATCGGCTTCGACAGTGCCGGCGGGGAGCAGGGCGACGAATTCCAGTATTCAGACCTCGTTGCCGCAACGTACGGAACAGATCACCACCGCATCCGCATCGATAGCAATGAGATCGTGCCCGCAGTGGGCGACACGATCAGTGCCATGACAGAACCGATGGGCACCCAGGATGTGACCGGCTTCTATCTGCTCTCGAAAACGGTGTCCGAACACATCAAGGTGGTGCAGTCGGGCCAGGGCGCCGACGAAGTCTTCGCCGGGTACGCCTACCATCAGCCAGCCGGTTCCGCCTCCCGCGCGTCCGCGCTCGAAACGTTCCGCGGCGCCTTCCTGGACCGTACCCACGACCGGATGCCCGACGTCGTCGAGCCCGAATGGCTGTATCCTACCGACGTCAGCCGGGAGCTCCTGGAGACCCACCTGGATGCCCCCGGAGCCGAAACGGCACTCGATGCCGTGCTGAGGCTCGATACGCATCTGTTGCTGGTCGACGATCCCGTGAAACGGGTGGACAGCATGACCATGGCCTGGGGGCTCGAAGCCCGCGTGCCGTTCCTCGACCAAGACGTCGTCGAGCTCGCCGCGCACTGTCCCCCGGAGCTGAAAGCCACGCAGGGAGGAAAAGGCATCCTCAAGGATGTCGCCCGGAAGGTCCTGCCGTCCTCGATCATCGACCGCCCCAAAGGGTACTTCCCGGTCCCGCCGCTCAAGTACCTCGGCGAACCGCTGCTGTCGGAGGTCAGCGATGCGCTCCACGCCCCCGAAGCCAAGCAACGCGGGCTCTTCCGCCCTGACTATGTCGAGGAGCTGCTCGCGGCGCCCAACGCGAACTTCAGCCCCGGCGGGAACAACCTCCTCTGGCAACTCGGCGTCCTCGAGATGTGGCTGCAGCGCCACCGCATCCCGGCTTGAGATCCACCTCTGCCTCTCATGATCCAGCCCCGGAACTTTCATGTGATCCAGGCTCTCCTCCACGGGAGGTCGGGCATCCCCCTACCGTCGGTGCGTTGCTCATGCCGTCCGCCGGTCGGACACGTCGAAGGGCAACCGACAGGAGGGAACGCGCATGATCGCTGGAACTGCCGATGATGAAGTGCGCCAGCCCGCACAACTTCAGGATCTGGTCCTGGAGAGCACCGACCTCGAACGCTTCGTGACCAAACTGGCCGAACGTGCCGCGCAGACCTTCTCCTCGGAGATCGAGGAGGTGCTGTGCAGTGTTACCGTGCTGCGGCCGAGAACCAAGGCCGTCATGGCCAGCAGCAGCGACCGGGCAAAAGTCGTGGACGAGGTCCAGCTTTCCTTCGACGACGGGCCCTGCCTGCGGGCGGCCCGCGAAGGACGACTCTACGTTGTGCAGGATTTCACGACCGAGGACCGGTTCGGGAAATACTCCCGCACGATGATCGGCCACGGGATCCACTCAGCACCGGGCATCCCCATCGGGTTGGACGGCAACGCCGCCGCCGCTCTCGACCTGTACGCGACTGCCCCGGACGTTTTCGGTAGCGAGATCATCGCCGCAGCCGAAGCCCTGGCGACGGAGGCCTCGCATCTGTTGCGTGTGGCTGTCCATATCGCTCAACTCTCCACGACCAACCACCACCTCAAGCAGGCGATAAGCTCACGTACCACCATCGACGTCGCCGCGGGGATCATCATGGCCCAAAACCGGTGCAGCCATGACGCGGCGATGACGATTCTCAGCGCCGCCGCCAGTGGCCGGAGCATGAAGCTCCGTGACGTCGCGGCCACCGTCGTGGAATTCGTAGGGCAGGAAGTACCGGCAACACATGTCGAACCCTGAACGAGCCGATACGACACCGAGCGCCCTCGCGGAGAAACTGTCAAGGACGATTCCGTCCCCTTCCCACTCACTACTCCTCCTAATCTGGAAAGAACCTGGGTGACCGGGAATGGGTGGCGCTCGCCGGAGATGCTCCCTGCCCCGCCCTGATCCAGACGATGACACCGCACGGCAGGAGCAACAGTGACCGCTGAATATGCAGATCTGACCCTGGCAGCGAAGTCCGCAGCCGCGCCGGGCACCCGGGTGCGGGGAAGTGTCGTCGTGGACTGGCTCACGACGACGGACCACAAGAAGATCGGCTACCTGTACATCATCACGTCCTTCGTGTGGTTCTGCCTGAGCGGAGTCGAGGCGCTCCTGATCCGGACGGAGCTGTTCGCACCCGGAATGCAGATCCTGCAGACCAAGGAGCAGTACAACCAGCTGTTCACCATGCACGGAACCATCATGCTGCTCCTCTTCGCGACGCCGCTGTTCGCGGGCTTCGCGAACGTCATCATGCCGCTGCAGATCGGCGCACCCGACGTCGCCTTCCCCCGGCTGAATGGGCTGGCGTACTGGTTCTACCTCTTCGGCGGCGTCATCGCCGGTCTCGGCATCTTCACACCCCAGGGCAGTGCCTCCTTCGGCTGGACCTCCTATCCACCTCTTGCGAACGTCGCCTTCTCGCCCAGCATCGGCGGGGACCTATGGGTCTTCGGACTGGCGCTGGCAGGGTTCGGTACCATCCTCGGCTCCGTCAACTTCGTCACGACGATCATCTGCATGCGCGCCCCCGGCATGACGATGTGGCGCATGCCCGTCTTCACCTGGAACACGCTCGTCACCTCGATCCTCGTCCTGATGGCGTTCCCGGTCCTCGCAGCAGCCCTGTTCGCCCTCGGCGCGGATCGCCGCTTCGGAGCACACATCTTCGATCCGGAGAACGGCGGCGCCATCATGTGGCAACACCTCTTCTGGTTCTTCGGGCACCCCGAGGTGTACATCATCGCGTTGCCGTTCTTCGGGATCGTCACGGAGATCTTCCCGGTCTTCAGCCGGAAGCCGGTCTTCGGTTACAAGGGCATCGTGTTCGCGACCATCGCGATCGCCGCCCTCTCCGTGACGGTCTGGGCACACCACATGTACGTCACCGGCGCGGTCCTGCTACCGTTCTTCGCCTTCATGACCATGCTCATCGCGGTGCCGACCGGTGTGAAGTTCTTCAACTGGATCGGCACCATGTGGCGCGGATCCCTCACATTCGAGACGCCGATGCTGTGGAGCATCGGCTTCCTCGTGACCTTCCTCTTCGGCGGTCTCACCGGCATCATCCTGGCCTCCCCGCCACTCGATTTCCACGTCTCCGACACCTACTTCGTCGTGGCGCACTTCCACTACGTGGTCTTCGGGACCGTGGTCTTCGCGATGTTCGCCGGCTTCTACTTCTGGTGGCCGAAGTTCACCGGGACCATGCTGAACGAGCGGTGGGGGAAGATCCACTTCTGGATGCTCTTCCTCGGCTTCCATGCCACGTTCCTCGTCCAGCACTGGCTCGGCGTCGAAGGCATGCCCCGGCGATACGCCGACTACCTGCCCGAGGACGGCTTCACAGCCATGCACCAGTTCTCCACCATCGGCTCCTACCTCCTGGGAGCCTCGATGATCCCGTTCTTCTGGAACGTCTACATCACCTGGCGGCGAGGCAAGAAGGTCGACGTCGATGACCCGTGGGGCTTCGGCGCGTCGCTGGAATGGGCAACATCCTGCCCTCCTCCCCGCCACAACTTCACCTCGCTGCCCCGCATCCGCTCCGAACGGCCCGCCCTGGACCTCCACCACCCCGAGCTGCAGCAGGTACACACACCCGATGACAGCCCTGCCGGTTTCATGGGTGCGGCCGACCGGAAGGACGCGAAGGAATGAGGGAAGCAACCGTACGCCCGACCGCACACCCGATCATCCGCCCGGCCGCCGTCGTCCTCGCCTGCGCGGTCCTCGCCCTCACCACCGCCGGGCTCGGGATGATGGTCACCTTCCGCGGCCTCGCGCCGTGGAACGGCGTGGCCGTCTGCCTGATCAGCCTGGCCGTCGCGACGGGTTGCAGCGGAGTGACCTACCTGCGCCGGCACCACGGCCACCACTAGGACCAGGCATGGGGGGCCGCTTCACGCCCGGCCTCAGAAGTCCAGGACGACCTCGACGCTGGTCCCGGGCTACGCAGCGCCGGGGCTGGGGAAGACACCGTCCACGTAGGCGCCGAGCACGCGGGGACTGAAGGGCTTCGCGATGAAGTGGTCGGACCCGACCGCGAGGCACTGCTCTGCGGTGAGCTGCGAGGGCCGCGCGGAGATGGTGACGATGTGTGAGTTCGAGGTGGCCCGGAGCGTCGGGCAGAGGTCCATGCCGTCCATATCCGGCAGGTTGAGGTCGAGCGTGACGAGTTGGGGTGCAAGCTCGTCCACGAGTCGCCGGCCCTCCGTGCCGGTGGCGGCCTCGTGCACGGTGAAGCCTCGCGAGGACAGCACGATGACGAGCAGCTGGCGGATGTCGGCGTCATCCTCGATCACCACAGCATCCCGCCGCCGCCGCCCGTTCATGCCCGCACTCTGCCCATTGTCCTACCCCTCGATCAGCAGCAACCCTACCGTCCTCCACCCTCGCCACTTCAGGGCTACACCGTCATGAATCGTCCGGGAGGGCCCGGAGTCCGTTGTGGTCCGCGCACTCCCCGACCACGTGGGACACCCCGTCCCTTCCTGCTACGTCCTGGATCGTCTCCCAGGACCAGTTGGAGATGAGGTCGGTCACCCCGAGCTCACGCAGTCGTCGGTTCCCGAGGAGGCGGTCATCGAAGCGTGCACCGCCGCACCACGCACCGACGCGGGGTGTGCGACCGGCAAGACCGGTGAGCCGGTGCACGACGTCGGTCACCTCGGCGGTCACCGTCGTGGGTGTGACCTGGTCCGCCGCGCGATGGGTGAGCGTGTGGAAACCCAGAGCGTGCCTGCGGGCCAGCCGGGTCAACTCGTCGTCGCTCAGGGTGCCGGCACGGTCGTCCTCGACTTCGAGAGCGATGGGCAGGATCACGACCTGGAGTCCGAGCCGTTCGCAGATCGGGACGACCATTTCTGCCGCGTCCCTGTACCCGTCGAACAGGAGGACGACGACCCGGGGGTGGAGCTCCCCGTTCCCCCCGTCCGCCAGGAGGTCACGAAGCCTTGCGAGCTTGGTCAACCGTCTGTCCGCCACTTCGAGGTGTTCCGGCGACACGTCGTGGAAGTTCAGGGCCACTCGCGGAATGGCCTCGAGCTCCGCGTGGGACCAACCGGCGCCTACACTCTCGAGCAGGAATTCCCCGAGGACGCTCTGCAGGACGTAGGCCTCGTACGTGAACGGCTCGGGTTGTCGGAGCAGCTCCGGGAGCGGGTCCATGATGCCCGGGATCAACAAAGATGGGTCTGCTCCGGCAGCTACGGCGGCGTCGTCGAGCAGCACCACCGGTGTTCCCCCGGGTTGCTCACCCTGGTCGAGGACGTATCTCTCGAACTCGTCGGCGCTCTGTTTCGCCGTCATTGCAGTTTCGTCCTCATCACATCGTCGCGGCCGTCACAGGCGCTGACGCTCACCGAGGACGAGCCGAGCGGCATGCCGGCCGGGCTCTCGGTACAGCGGCAGCAGCCCGGTCGCGAGGGCGTCGACGGCGTCCCGGTCCAGCCACGCCGGCCCGCCGAGCCGTTCGACGGCCTCGGGCGTCAGGATCACCTCGCGCCACCCGTCGCCCTCGGGCCGCCGGCCCACGCGCGAGAGATCGTCCCGACCATCGTCGAGCAGTCTCCGCACACCTGCCTCACCGATCCGGGCATAGGCGACCGTCTCCACCTCGGTTCCGGGCACCACGACCTTGACTGCCCGTGCGGCTCCGTCGCCGGTGGATTCCGGTGGCGTCAGATCGGCGACGAGAACCTCGAGACCGTGCTCGGCCATGATCACCGCCGGATCGGCGGTGGGGCTGGTCGGCAGGTCCCCGAACCGCACCGTGGACCGGCGGGAGAACACCGTGGCGTCCAGGCGAGCCCGCACCGCTGCCTCCTGCTCCGGGCCGGAGGTCAACCAGCCCACGGTTGCTTCGAGGACACGCGGTTCCTCAGCCGCCGGATCCACGACTGCCAGCGCGTCGTCCAGGTAGTCCCGCGGCGCGACACGTCGAACCGCGGCCAGGGGACCGTGCATGAACGCCTTGCGCGCCCTGGCGGAAGCGAACTCCAGCACCGCCTTGCGCAGCGCCACATCCCGATCGGGATGAGCCGCCTCGCCGCAGGCTGTGGCGATGACGAGATCATCACCGGGCGCGTGCCCGACCACGTAGAGGTTGGGTACCCCGCGGTCGGTCGAGGCGATCTTCACCATCACGTCCACGCCGGCCGCGCGGAGGGCTTCGAGCGCCTGGCGGGTCTCGGCGTCCCCGTCATCGGGGCCCAGCTCCACGACGGCACCCCGATCGAGCGCCCGGAAGGTGAGGCCGTTGCCGTCGCGCTGAAGGATCTCGAGCACGCCGTGGACGACGGCCTGCCGCAGGCTCGTCCCCGCGCCCATCCCGTTCGCGACAGGCATCAGGAGCCGCTCGCCCGTGTCCTGGCCATTGAGCTCCGAGGGGCTGCTCGCAACGAGGTCGACCGGTACGAGCACGGCCTCCCCGTCGAGTTCGAGGTTCGGCACGCCTCTCGGATCCGAGCTGCCCGCGTCCTGCATGGCGCGGGCGCGACGCATCGGCAGCCAGGTCAGGACCATGTCGTCGTGATAGGACGAGCCCGCCGGCAGCCCCAGGGTCCGCGGGTCGGCAACCCCTGCTGCGCCGCACCGACGTCGGAGTTCCCGGTACGACGCCGTCGTCCGCTCGAAGCGCGCCAGCGCCATGAGGGAAAAGGCATTCTCGACCGTCTCGCCCAGGGCGCCGACGCGCGCCTGCGCCGCTGACGGACCGTACCCGACGCCGCCCAGAGCCGCGCCTGAACCCCGCCACCACGTCGCCCACGTCGGTACGCCGGTGCGGTCGAGGCCGTCGATGGCGAACTGCGCCCGCAACCCTGGCAGTGCCACCTCATAGGCTTCCGCGGCCGCCGTCAGGGCGCCTCCCTCCGGCTGCGAAGTCCTGCTCCTGTCCACCATGCCCCCCAGTAGAGCACACCGGTTCGGACGTCCGCTCGCGGATCCGCCGAGCCGTTCCGTCTCGATGCGTGGCCCGGCAACCGAGCGCCCGTCAGGCTTCCGGGACGCCGGAATCGCCCCGCGGTACCGCCCTGCCCGGGTGCCCGCCCTGCCTGGGCGGTCGGCGATCCTCCGGAGCACCTTCGCCCGCCGCCCGCGCCACGACGTCGTCGAGCTCGTCCAGGGTGAGGAGATCCCGACGGAGGTGCCGTGTGCGGTAGCCCGCGCGGCCCACCATGTGGGCGGACACCGGGCTGGTGAGCAGCTGGAAGACCCAGCACAGCACGAGAAGGGGTACGAGCAGCCAGGTGCCGTTCTCGACGGCCAATGCGAGCAGGAACAGCAGGAGCCCGAGGACCTGCGGCTTCGTCGCGGCGTGCATCCGCGAGAGCAGGTCGGGGAAGCGGACGAGGCCCACTCCGGCCGCGAGTGACATGAGCGCTCCGGCGATGAGGAGGACGGACACGACGACGTCCTGAAGCATGGCCCTACTTCCTGTCCGTGACGAACCGGGCCACGGTGACCGAGCCGATGAATCCGATGAGGGAGATCGCGACGAGCAGGATCAGGTTGTCCAGGTGCCGGTTCGCCACCATGGAGACGACGAGCCCCGCACCGATGATCGCGAGGACGACGTCGAGCGCAAGGACCCGGTCCAGGATGGACGGCCCACGGACAGCCCGGTAGAGCGCCAGGACCGCGGCGACCGACAGTATTCCTCCGACGACATAGATCACGATTGTCACGGGAGAGCCTCCTCTGCCCGGAGCGCGGCGAAGTCCGCCCTGGTTCCCATGATCCGTATCAGCCACGCCTCCGTGGCCCGGACGTCACGTCGGATCACCTCGGCGTCCTCCTCGGACGCGACGTTCAGGCAGTGGAGGTACAGCGTCGACGTCGAACGGTCCACCTCGAGCACGAGGGAGCCGGGGATGAGGGAGAGGGCATGCCCGGTCGCGGTCACGAGGAAGTCGGAGTGGCTGCGGAGTTCCACTGCGACGACCGCGTTCCGCAGCTTCGGACCCTTGCTCACCGCCAGCCAGAACACTTCGACGCTCGCTGTCACCAGCTGGAGGAGGAACCGGCCGAGAAACGGCACCACCCAGAGCACGTTGAAGCGGCCCGTCAGCTCGACGGGCGGGAGGTAGAAGAAGTTCACGACGGCGTAGGCGATGACCGCCCCGAAGACGAGGTTGCCGGGACCGAAGTCCTGCCAGAGCGCACCCCAGACGATGACGAGCCAGATGACGAGTGGAAGCTCCGTGATGAGGGGTATGTGCTGCCGGCTCATTCGTCCGCCCCCGCTCCGAGCACTGCCTCGATGTACGGGGTACGGTCGAGCATCTCCTGGGCGGCGTCGTCGCTCAGCGCGAAGAGGGGGCCGGCGAGCACCGTCAGCGCCAGCCCGAGTGCCACGAGGCCGATCGTGGGACCCGTCATGGAACCGGGCAGCAGCCTGACCGGGTCCTTGCCGGCGAACCGGCCGGTGTCCTCCTCCGTCACGTGCCGTGACGTGCCCAAGCTGGAGCCGTCCGCCTTGCTGGCGAGCAGGATGGGATCCGGGTTCTCGGCGTCGACCGGGCTGCGCCAGAACGCACGGTTCCAGACGCGCGCCATGACCAGGAGCGTGAGCAGGCTGGTCACCACTCCCCCGGCCACGAGGACGTAGGACAGCGGCGTACCGAGCTCGACACCGGCCTGGATCAGTCCCAGTTTGCCGAGGAAGCCGGAGAACGGCGGGATGCCCGCCAGGTTCATGGCCGGCAGGAAGAACAGGATCCCGAGCAGCGGCGACAGCCTGGCGAGGCCGCCGAGGCGGTCCACGTTCGCCGTGCCTCCACGGCGCTCGATCAGGCCCGTGACGAGGAAGAGGCTCGTCTGCACGGTGATGTGGTGCGCCACGTAGTACACGGCCGCACCCAGCCCCAGCCGCGTGGAGATCGCGAGTCCGAAGACCATGTACCCGATATGGCTGACGAGGGTGAAGGACAGCAGCCTCTTGATGTCCGACTGCGCCAGAGCGCCCAGGATTCCCACCAGCATCGTGAGGAGGGCCACCACCATCAGGAGGGAGTTGATGCGGTCGCCGGGAAAGAGCAGGGTTTCCACCCTCACCATCGCGTACACGCCCACCTTGGTGAGCAGTCCGGCGAACACCGCGGTCACGGGCGCCGGTGCCGTGGGGTAGGAGTCCGGGAGCCAGAAGGAGAGCGGGAAGACGGCGGCCTTGATGCCGAATGCCACGAGCAGCATGAGGTGGAGCACCAACTGCGTCGCGGGATCCACCGTTTCGAGCTTCACGGCGAGGTCGGCCATGTTGATGGTCCCGGTGGCTCCGTAGATCATGGCGATCGCGATGAGGAACAGCATGGAGGACACCACGCTCACGACGACGTATGTCACGCCCGCGCGGATGCGCGGTGCCGTGCCACCCAGGGTCATGAGGACGTAGCTCGCGGTCAGGAGGATCTCGAACCCCACGTACAGGTTGAAGAGGTCACCCGTGAGGAAGGCGTTCGACACCCCGGCCACGAGGATCAGGTAGGTCGGGTGGAAGATCGAGACCGGCCCGTCCTCGTCGCCGTCCGCCATGCCCTGGCCCGCGGCATAGATCAGCACCGAGAGGCTGACGGCGGAGGAGACCACGAGCATGAGCGCTGAGAACTGATCCACCACGAGCACGATGCCGAAGGGTGGCTCCCACCCGCCGAGGCGCACCGCGTGCGTCCCGGCGGCAGGCGCGGCAAGCAGCATCACCACCTCGATCAGCAGCGTCACGCTCAGCGTGGTGATGCTCACCGCGCGCTGCGCCCTGGAGTGGCGGATGAGGATGAAGGTGACGGCTGCTCCGAGGAACGGCAGGACGACGGCGAGCGGCGCGAGATCGGCGGCGATCATCGTGGTTCCCCCTCGTCGGCGAATTCGGTCGTGTCGGCGATGATGTCGGCGTCGTCCTCGTAGTCGTAGCTGTCCTGGTCGGCGACGCGGCGGTCCTCGGGATCGTCCTGGACATCGTCCTCGCGGCCGAGCACCCAGGATCTGTAGATGATGCCGAGCATGAAGGCGGTAACGGCGAAGGTGATGACGATCGCCGTCAGGATCAGGGCCTGCGGCAGGCTGTCGGTGTAGTCCTCGGCCGCGGTGCCCGAGACGTAGAGCGGTGACTTCCCGCCCTCACCGCTCGTGGCGAGGATCAGGATGTTCGCCCCGTTGCCCATGAGGATCAGTCCGAGGAGCACGCGCGTCAGGCTGCGCTCGAGCAGGAGGTAGATCCCGGCGGCGAAGAACACCGCCATGAGCACGATCAGGGTGATGTTGACCGTCATCGCCGCGCTCCCTCGGTGGCGGGCGGAACGAGGGCGTCCGTGTCGGCGTCCTCCTCGACCGGGTCGTCGGTCTCGCTCCGCTCGTCGATCTCCGACCCGAGGCTCCGCAGTACGTCGAGGACCAGCCCGATGACGATGATGTAGACGCCGACGTCGAAGATGGTCGACGTCACGAACTTCACGTCGCCGAAGACCGGTACCCAGAACTCCAGGATGTAGCTCTCGAGCACAGCGCCGCCGAAGAACAGGGGCGCCGCCGCTGTCAGCGAGACGATCGCGAGACCGACGCCGAGGAGGGTACCGGCGCTGACGGGGCTGGCTTCCGCAAGCTCGAAGCGACCGCCCGCCAGGTAGCGGATGGCGAGTGCCAGGCCCGCGGTAAGCCCTCCTGCGAATCCGCCACCCGGCAGGTTGTGCCCGGCAAAGAGGAGGTAGATCGAGAGCACGATGATGGTGTGGAAGAGCAGCCGCGTGATGACCTCGAAGATGATGGACTGCCGCTCGGGAGCCAGGGTCCGCCCCGCAACCAGCCAGGGGTCACGGGAGACGTCCGCGAAGCGCGCGGCGAGGGTCCGCGCCGCGCCCGCCCTGCCTCCTGCGTCCAGCGGCTCCTGGCCCCGGTCCACGGATCCGTCCTCGACGCCGTCGGCCCGGCGCCGTCGATCTCCGCGCCCGCGGATGAAGATGAGGCTCGCGATGCCCGTTGCTGCAATGGCCAGGACAGTGATCTCGCCGAGCGTGTCCCAGGCGCGGATGTCCACGAGCAGCACGTTGACGGCGTTGGCACCACCGCCCTCGTCATAGGCCATCTCGGGATAGGCGAGCGAGATGGGCGCCGCGTTCCTCGAGGCCATGGAGGACATCGCGATGACAGCCATGATGCCGCCGAAGGCTATCCCGAGCCCCGCGCGCAGGAGCCGGTGCCGGCTCTCGGCTCTCGTCCAGAGGCGGGCCGGCAGCGAGCGCAGTGCGAGGACGAAGGCCACCAGCACGATCGTCTCTACGAGCAACTGCGTCAGGGCGAGGTCCGGTGCCCCGTGCAGGGCATAGATGACAGCCATGCCGTAGCCCGTGATACCGACCATGAGCACGGCCATGAAGCGCTTCGTAGCCCGCAGCGCGGCGACGATGCCCACGAGGATCGCGGCCGCGGCCACGACCTGCGCCGGTGACTGCGCGATCCGGAAGCTGGTGGGCATCGGCGCGTCGAAGATGATCAGGGCGGTGAGGGGCGTGACGACGGCAGTGGACAGGATGACGAAGAGGTAGAACGCGAGCGAACCACGCTGGGTCCGTCCCGTGATCCATACCGCGACGTCGTCCAGGACACCGACGGCGGACCGGTAGAGGACCTCGGCCTCGCGGACGGCGGGCAGCCGCCCCTGCACCCTCTCGAACGGTGCCCGGAGAAGGTACAGCGCCGCTCCCGCAGCGAGGGTGACGGCCGAGAGCAGGAGCGGCAGGTTGGCGCCGTGCCAGAGTGCCAGGTGCGAGGAAGCGCCATCGGACGGGAACAGGTCGGCATACGGCTGGATGGCGGTGTCCAGCGGAGCCGGCCAGAGACCGAACAGCACGGACGCTGCGGCGAGCACGGTGGGAGCCAGCAGGAAGGAAGCCCGGACGCGCCCGAAGTCGGTCTGCGGCGTCCCGTGCTTGAGGGCGAATGCGCCCCAGACGAATCGGGCGCTGTAGGCGAAGGTGAGGACGGATCCGAGCACGATCCCGCCCAGCAGGAGCGTCCCGGCCACACCGTCGCCGCCCCGGTGCACGAAGGCTTCGTAGACGGATTCCTTCGCGACGAAGCCCAGCAGCGGCGGTACCCCCGCCATCGATGCGGCGGCGACGAGGGCGACGGCAAACAGGGCGGGGGACGTGGCTCCCACCCCGGACAGGATGCGGAGGTCCCGTGTCCCGGACTGGTGGTCGATGATGCCCACCACCAGGAAGAGGGTCGCCTTGAAGAAACCGTGGGCAAGGAGGAGGCCGAGGCCGGCCACCGCGCCGTCGCGCCCTCCGAGTCCCACCACCATCGTCAGGAAGCCGAGCTGGCTCACCGTTCCGTACGCCAGGACGAGCTTGAGGTCGAACTGGCGCAGGGCACGCCAGCCGCCGAGCAGCATCGTCGCCATGCCGAGCACGAAGATGACCGGATGCCAGAGCGCCGTCTCGCTGAAGCCGGGAGCGAAGCGCGCCACGAGGAACACGCCGGCCTTCACCATGGCCGCGGCGTGGAGGTAGGCGCTGACGGGGGTCGGCGCCGCCATGGCGCCGGGAAGCCAGAAGTGGAAGGGCACGAGCGCCGACTTGGTGATGGCACCGACCAGCACGAGGGCGACGGCGACGTCGATCAGCGGACCGCGTGCCACGAGCGCCTCCGCCCCGGCGAGGATCTCCGAGATGCGGTACGTCCCGGCCTCCTGGCCGATCATGACGAGTCCCACGAGCATCGCCAGGCCGCCGAGGGTCGTGATGATGAGGGCCTGGAGGGCGGAACGCCGGGCGGAGAGGCGGTGCCGTGAGTACCCGATGAGCAGGTAGGACAGGATCGTCGTCAGTTCCCAGAAGATGAACATGAGGATCAGGTCGTCGGCCAGGACCAGTCCGAACATCGATGCGGCGAACGCGAGCAATTGCGCACCGAAGGCGCCGATATCCGGGTCGTCGCTCTCGAAGTAGCGGGCGCAATAGACCAGCACGAGGGCCCCGACCCCGAGGATCAGGATGCAGAGCACGGCTGCGAGGGCATCGAGGCGGAAGGCCAGCTCGAGCTGGAGGCTGGGGATCCAGGGGACGGTGACCGAGGGCGGGGCGTTCGGCCGGCCGGTCGGCGCGCCCTGATCGGAGGACAGGACCCGCGGTAGCTGCACGAGGAGCCAGGCGAAGCCGGCCGCAGGAGCGGCGGCGAGGAGGAGGAAGGCCGACCTGCCGAGCCGGGGAAAGAGAACGGGCGCCACGAGTGCCAACGCGAACATCGCGATCAGCACGGTGAGCATGGGGTCTCGATCTTCCACTGGGGGTCGGTCGGGCTGGTTCCAGTCTATCCAGCCGGGCAGCCGGACCTGACATCGCAGCCGGGGCGGCACTCCCACTCGACACCCCGGCGGTCCAGGCGTGACAGGGATCATACGGCGTTAGCATTCACCCTATGAGTACGCACCAGCAGGTTCCGCAGCCCGCGGAAGCCCCCGCCCTCGTCCCCTCCGTGGGTTCCGGCCGCATCTTCAGCAAGCCCGTCCTGGCCTGGGCGTCCTGGGACTGGGGCTCGGCCGCCTTCAACGCCGTCATGACCACCTTCGTGTTCACCGTGTACCTCACCTCGGAGGCTTTCGGCGGGGAGGAGCGCGCATCCCAGGTACTCGGGTGGGGGCTCGCCGGAGCCGGACTGCTGATCGCCCTGCTCGCGCCAGTCACCGGTCAGCGCTCCGACAGCGGGGGCCGCCGGAAGCTATGGCTCGGCGTGAACACCCTGATCGTCGCCGTCCTGACGGCGCTCTGCTTCTTCGTGTTCCCCAGCCCCGAGATGCTCATCCTCGGCGTCGCCCTCATCGCTGCAGCCAATATCTTCTTCGAGTTCGCCGGCGTCAATTACAACGCGATGCTGACCCAGATCTCGACGCCCGCCACCGTGGGCCGGGTCAGCGGTTTCGGCTGGGCGATGGGCTACGTGGGAGGAATCGTCGCGCTGGTGGTGGTCCTCGTCGTCTTCATCCAGCCGGTGGTGGACTGGGCCGGCGCGTCGGGCGAGAACGGGCTGAACATCCGCCTGGTGGCCGTGTTCTCCGCGCTGTGGTTCGCCGCGTTCGCCCTGCCCGTGATGTTCGCTGTGCCGGAGGTCCCGCGCAGGAGCAAGGCGGCCCAGCTCGGATTCCTCGCCTCGTACGGGCTCCTCGTGCGGCGCGTGAAGGCGATCTACCGCGAGAGCCCGCACACCATCTTCTTCCTGCTCGCGAGCGCCATCTTCCGGGACGGACTCGCTGCGGTCTTCACGTTCGGCGGCATCCTCGCTGCGGGGGCCTTCGGCTTCTCCGCCAGCATGGTGATCGTCTTCGCCATCGCCGCGAACGTCATCGCCGCGATCGGCGCCGTGGTCGGAGGCTTCCTCGACGACCGTATCGGCCCGAAGCGCGTCATCATCGGCGCTCTGATCGGTCTCCTGGTGGCGGGGACCGCGATCCTCCTGCTGGGCACCGAAACACATTCCTTCTTCGGCATGCAATGGACCTCGGACACGACGTTCTGGGTCTTCGGGCTGCTGCTGACCCTCTTCGTGGGACCGGCGCAGGCGTCGTCGCGCGCCTACCTCGCCCGCCTGGCTCCGGTGGGCGACGAGGCCGAACTGTTCGGCCTGTACGCGACGACGGGACGGGCCGTGAGCTTCCTTGCGCCCACGCTCTTCGCCCTCTGTATCGGGATCTTCGGCTCCCAGCTCTACGGCGTCATCGGCATCCTCGTGGTCCTGCTCGCGGGGCTCCTCGTCCTGCTGCCGGTCAAACCGCCCGCGCAGGTCACCCGCGCCGTCGTTCCCGAGGCGTAGGCCCCGTACCTCCGCGCGCTCAGATGTCCGTGCGGTGGAAGTTGAGGTGGCTGCGGGATGCCGTCGGGCCGCGCTGACCCTGGTAGCGGTTGCCGTACTCACCCGAGCCGTACGGGTGCTCGGCCGGGGACGTCAGCTTGAAGAAGCACAACTGGCCGATCTTGGAGCCCGGCCAGAGCTTGATCGGCAGGGTGGCCATGTTGGACAGCTCGAGGGTCACGTGTCCCGAGAAGCCCGGATCGATGAATCCCGCGGTCGAGTGCGTCAGGAGCCCGAGACGGCCCAGTGAGGACTTGCCTTCGAGGCGCGCTGCGATGTCGTCGGGCAGCGTGACGGTCTCGTAGGTGGACCCCAGGACGAACTCCCCGGGGTGCAGGATGAACGGCTCGTCCGGCGACACCTCGACGAGCCGCGTGAGGTCCGGCTGGTCCTCGGCCGGGTCGATGTGCGCGTATTTGTGGTTGTCGAAGAGCCGGAAGTAGCGGTCGATCCGGACGTCGACGCTGGAGGGCTGCACCATTGTGGCATCATGCGGTTCGAGGACGATCCGGCGGGCGGCAATCTCTGCTTTGATGTCGCGGTCTGAAATCAGCACCGTTCAAAACTACCAGCCCGGATCGGGCGTCCTCAGCGGCCGATCTCGGTGCGCACCGCGAAGAGTTCCGGGAAGAACGTGAGCTCGAGCGCCCGCTGGAGGAACCCGACGCCCGAGGAGCCGCCGGTTCCCGTCTTGAAGCCGATCGTGCGCGCCACCGTCTTCAGGTGGCGGAATCGCCAGAGCTGGAAGTTGTCCTCGAGGTCCACGAGTTCCTCGCACGCCTCGTAGATGTCCCAGTGCCCTGCCGCGTCCTCGTACACCGTCTTGTAGACAGCAACGAGCGCGGGCGTGAACTCGTGGGCCACGCTGACGTCCCGGGTGAGCAGGTCCTCGGGGATGTCGTACCCGCGTCTGGCCAGCAGGGCGATGAACTCGTCGTAGATGCTGCTCTGCCCGAGCAGTTCCGTCAGCAGGGCCTGGGCGGCCGGGTCGGCCTCGAAGACCTGGATCATGGCGGCATTCTTGTTGCCGAGCAGGAACTCGACGGCCCGGTACTGGTAGGACTGGAAGCCGCTCGCGGACCCGAGGTCACCGCGGAACTCCGCGTACTCCGACGGCGTGAGCGTCGCCAGGACGGACCACTGCTCCGTCAGTGAGCGCTGGATGTGCTTGATGCGGGCGATGCCCTTCATCGCGGCCCGCAGGTCGTCCGCCTGCAGGTACACACGCACGGCCCGGAGTTCGTGCAGCACGAGCTTCAGCCAGAGCTCGGACGTCTGGTGCTGGATGATGAACAGCATCTCGTCGTGGTGTTCCGGCGAGCTCACCGGATGCTGGGCGTCGAGCAGCCTGTCCAGCTCCAGGTAGGCGCCGTAGCTCATCTTGTCGGAGAAATCCCGCTCGATGCCCTGCTCGAGGTCACGGGTGTTCCGTTCCACACTCATGCCGCAAGACTACGTCCCACGGACGAGGATCCGAGTGTCGGTCCGCGGGTCTACGTTGGGACCAATCCAAGGGAGCCACCATCAGAAGAGTCCACTGCGGCATCGTTCCACCCCACCTCCTCACCCGTCTCGCGGCCCTGCAGGATCCGCGTCTCTCGGTCGCAGCAAGGGCAGCGCGGCATGCACTGCTCGAACTCGACCCCTTGGTGCACGAGCGGTCGGAAGCACTTCGTGCTCCTGTGCGCCGCGGGTCCGCCGTGGTCGGGACCCTGAGGCGGCGCATCCACGACGCCGGCGGAAGGGAGGAACTCCCGGGGAACCTCGTTCGCGCCGAGGGCGCACCCCTGACCGGTGATGCAGCCACGGACGAGGCCTACGACGGCCTCGGCTCCACGTATCGGCTGTTCAGCGAGGAGTATGGGCGATCCTCGATCGACGGCGCGGGAAAGCCCCTCGACGCGACGGTTCACTACGGTTCCAACTACGACAATGCCTTCTGGGACGGCGAGCGGATGGTCTTCGGCGACGGCGACGGCGAGATCTTCGGCCGTTTCACCGCCTCCCTCACCGTCATCAGCCACGAACTGACGCACGGCTTCACCCAGTACTCCACCAACCTCCAGTACCAGGGCCAGTCGGGTGCCCTCAACGAGTCGCTCTCGGACGTCTTCGGCGTCCTCGTGGAGCAGCGCGAGCTCGGCCAGGACGCAGGGGCGGCGTCGTGGCTCGTGGGAGCGGGGATCTTCACCCCAGCCGTCGAGGGACAGGCGCTGCGTTCGCTCAAGGCACCGGGCACGGCCTACGACGACGACGTCCTCGGCAAGGACCCGCAGCCCGCCACCATGGCCGACTTCGTCGACACCACGTCGGACAACGGCGGAGTCCACATCAACTCCGGCATCCCCAACCACGCGTTCTACCTGGCGGCCGTGGCTCTCGGCGGGAAGGCGTGGAAGGGGGTGGGTCGCATCTGGTACGAGGCCGTGCTCAGCGGCAGCCTTCCGGCGGACTGCGACTTCCCCACCTTCGCACGGGCCACGAACGACGCCGCGGGCGAGCGGTACGGAGCCGGGAGCCGAGAAGCCGAAGCCGTTGCGGAAGCATGGTCGAAGGTGGGCGTACCGGCATGAAGATCGAGATCACGCGCTCGGGCGGCTTCGGTGGCATCACGCGCAGCTGGAGCCTCGAGGTCAGCGCGACGGAGGCGGAGCAGCGGTGGCTCCCCCTGGCAAGAGCCGAGGGCGGCATCGACCACGCCGATGCCCCGGGAGGCACCGGCGAACAGCGCGACCGATTCACGTACCGCATCGCCATCGGCTATACCGAGGTCTACGTCTTCGAGGGCCGGCCCGACGGTCCGTGGCGGGAATTGATCGACAGGGCACGGTCAGCGAAGGCCGCCCCGTCCACGGCATCCGCAGCGACGCCACCAGCCGCGGCTCCACCCCCGGCACCCTCACCTGCGGACCACCACCGGACCGCGGGTGACGCAACCCCGGAGGAGGCGGCCCCGGAGGAGGCGCGCGATGCCGGTCCAGGCAAGCCCCGAGAACTGTTGTAAGGTGATGGAGCGGTTTCAACTGCCGCGCGGGCGTAGCTCAATGGTAGAGCGCTAGCTTCCCAAGCTCGATACGCGGGTTCGATTCCCGTCGCCCGCTCTTTCCTCTTCCTCAGAGGCTGCCTCCACACCCCTCGGTGTGCCGAAGGACACCTACCGTAGCCGCCACCGGGCTCCCGCATGAGCAGTATCCTTGAGCGGTGAATCGCACCATGTTCAAATCGAAGATCCACCGCGCCACGGTCACCCACGCCGATCTCCACTACGTCGGATCCGTCACCGTGGACCTGGACCTTCTCGACGCCGCGGACATCCTCCCCGGCGAGCTCGTCTCTATCGTGGACATCACCAACGGTGCCCGCCTCGAGACGTACACGATCGCCGGCGAGCGTGGATCCGGGGTCATCGGCATCAACGGTGCGGCCGCGCACCTGGTGGAACCGGGCGACCTCGTCATCCTCATCACCTACGCGCAGCTGACGACCGAGGAAGCGAGCACCTTCGTCCCCAGCGTCGTCCACGTAGATGCGGACAACCGGATCATCAAGCTCGGCTCCGATCCGGCTGAAGCCCTGACCGACGACGTCGAGCGCCCTCCCTTCGCCCTGGACAACTCGGCGCTACCCGCCTGAGGGCCGGGCTCGAGGCGCTCCCCCGACGGGGTCCGCATCCTACTGCCTTCGAGCGTGACCATTCCCCCGATGTGTAATAGTAAGCTGGCTGTCTAGCGGTTTCGGTCGTCTAGGAATAAGGTCGAAAAAGCAAGCATGCTTAGGCTGTCGATTCGATTGAACCGCCAGCCGGGTTGTCTACGAGGATGTGGAGGCTCGGTACGAATGCCGACAAGTCGAAGAACACGCAGCATCATGAAAAACCGTCCGAAGGCCGCCGTCCTGGCAGGCCTCGTGATCGGCACACTGTCCATGAGCGGTTGTGGGCCGGCGGGGGCGGACAACTCCCTGACCTGGTACATCAATCCGGACGCGGGTGGCCAGGCCGCGATCGCGCAGAAATGCAGCGACGACTCCGGCGGTCGCTACAGCATCGAGACCTCACTCCTGCCGAGCGACGCCGCATCCCAGCGCGAACAGCTTGCGCGCCGCCTGGCGGCGGGAGACTCCTCGCTCGACATCATGAGCCTCGATCCTCCCTTCATCCCCGAGCTCGCGGAACCGGGCTTCCTTGCACCGGTTCCCGAGGACCTCGCGCAGAGCACGTCCGAGAACGTCGTCGAGGGCGCCCTCGTCGGCGCGACCTGGAAGGACGAACTGGTGACGGTTCCGTTCTGGGCCAACACGCAGATCCTCTGGTACCGCAAATCGGTTGCCGAGGCGGCGGGGCTCGACATGTCCAAGCCCGTCACCTGGGACCAGATCATGGAAGCCGCCGCGAGCCAGGAGAAAACCCTGGGAGTGCAGGGCGCCCAGGCGGAATCGATGACGGTATGGGTCAACGCGCTCGTCGAATCAGCGGGTGGCTCGATTATCGTCGATCCCGAGGCCACCGCCGATACGATCGAGCTCGGCCTCGACTCGGAAGCCGGCGTCGCAGCAGCCGAGGTGATCTCGACGATCGGCAAGGACGGTCTGGGTGGGCCCGGTCTGCCGACGCAGGACGAGAACGCATCACTCATCGCCTTCCAGGGCGACTCGGGCTCCTTCATGGTCAACTACCCGTTCGTCTGGCCGGCCACGACGGCTGCGGTGGAAGCGGGCACGCTCGACCAGGCAGTCCTCGACGACCTCGGCTGGGGGATCTTCCCGCGGATGTCCGCCGACCAGGAGTCGGCTCCGCCGCTCGGAGGTATCAACCTCGGTGTCGGTGCCGAGAGCGACAACCCCGAGCTCGCCTACGAGGCGATCCAGTGCATCGTCTCGGTCGAGAACCAGTCGGAGTACTTCGTGACCAACGGCAACCCGCCGTCCAACACAGAGGCCTACGAGGACCCGCGTATCGAGGAGTCCTTCCCGATGGCCGAGACCATCAGGGACTCCCTGCAGGTAGCAGCACCCCGTCCGCAGACACCGTTCTACAACGAGGTCTCCACCGGTATCCAGCAACGCTGGGCACCACCCGCCGACGTCGATCCCGACAGCACTCCGGGAACATCGAGCGACTTCATCACTTCGGTCCTCAGAGGGGAGCAACTCCTGTGACTTCCGCCATCCCAGCGAAGACGACGACGGCGTCGTCGACCGACCCCGGTCCGCGCCTCGACACGGGCACCAGCACGACGAACGGCAAGACCCGGAAAGCGCCGAAACAGTACAGCGACCGCGTCCGCGCGGAGCGACGGCTCGGCTGGATCCTCGCCGGGCCGGCCTTCGTCATCATGCTGCTCGTCACCCTGTACCCGATCCTGCAGGCCATCTTCGAATCGCTCTTCCAGTTCCGGCTGACAGCCCCCGGAGAGCGTGAGTTCATCGGCCTCGGGAACTACGCGGTGATCCTCTCGGACCCCGTCTGGTGGTCCGGGCTCTGGACGACGGTCCTCATCACGATCATCACCGTCGCCGTGGAGCTCGTGCTCGGGTTCGCCCTCGCTCTCGTCATGCACAAGGCCCTGAAGTCGGTACGCGGCCTGCTCCGGACCGCGATACTTGTGCCCTACGGCATCATCACCGTCGTCTCGGCGTTCGCGTGGTTCTACGCGTTCGACATCAATTCGGGCTACATCAACAACTGGTTCGGCTGGCTGCCGGGCATCGACGAGAACCTCAACTGGTTCGCACAGGGCCCCACTGCGCTGTTCGTCATCATGGCGTCGGAGATCTGGAAGACCACTCCGTTCATCTCGCTCCTCCTCCTCGCCGGGCTCGCCCAGGTGCCGGACGAGCTCAGCGAGGCCGCCAAGGTCGACGGCGCCACCTGGTGGGAGCAGATGCGCAAGGTGATCATCCCCAACATGAAGGCCGCGATCATGGTGGCCGTCCTGTTCAGGGCCCTCGATGCCTTCCGCATCTTCGACAACGTCTTCATCATGACCAATGGTGCCTATGGCACCGAAGTGCTGTCCCTCCTCGCCTACCGGCAATCGATCAGCAGGCTCGAGATCGGTCTCGGCTCCGCCGTCTCCGTCCTCCTGTTCCTCTGTGTACTGCTGATCTGTTTCGTGGCGATCAAGCTCTTCAAGGTCGATCTCGCCGGATCACAGGGAGGAAAGTAATGACGAACACCAGTACCAGGAACAAGGTCCTCTGGGCGATCGTCACGGTCCTCGTCCTCGTCTACGCGCTGTTTCCCGTGATCTCGATCCTCGCCACGTCGTTCAAGTCACCGAGCGACCTCACGAGTGGGAAGTTCCTGCCGTCGTCCGGCACGGCCACCACCAGCAACTACGAGCAGATCCTGGTAGGGGACGCCCAGGGCCTCTTCCTCTCGGCGCTGCGCAACTCGATCGGCATCACGCTGATCGCGACGTTCATCGCTGTCGTCCTCGCCACCCTGTGCGCCTACGCGATCGCCCGGCTCGATTTCCCGGGCAAGAAGCTCGTCCTGACCACCGCACTGGCGGTCTCGATCTTCCCCGTCATCTCGATCGTGACGCCCCTGTTCAACCTGTGGCGCACCATCGGTCTCTACGACACCTGGCTCGGGCTCATCATCCCGTACCTGTCTCTGACGCTCCCGATCTCCATCTGGACCCTGACCGCGTTCTTCCGGCAGATCCCCTGGGAACTGGAGCAGGCGGCGCAGGTCGACGGCGCGACGACGTGGCAGGCGTTCCGGAAGGCGATCGTTCCGCTGGCCGCACCGGGCGTGTTCACGACGGCCATCATCGCCTTCTTCATCGCCTGGAACGATTTCGTCTACGGGATCTCGCTGACGTCCACGGAGGCAGCGCGGCCCGTGCCCGCAGCACTCGCATTCTTCACCGGAGCCTCACAGTTCGAGGCGCCGACCGGGGCCATCTCGGCGGCCGCGATCATCGTCACCATCCCGATCGTCCTGCTGGTCCTGCTCTTCCAACGCCAGATTGTTTCAGGCCTGACCTCGGGCGCCGTCAAGGGCTAACGCCCCCGGTTCAAGTAAAGGATTCGCACCATGGCTTCAATCACTCTCAACCACCTGGTCAAGAAATACGGTGACGGCTTCCCTGCCGTCAATGACGTCAGCATCGATATCGCCGACGGGGAGTTCATCATCCTCGTAGGCCCGTCCGGCTGCGGCAAGTCCACCTTGCTACGCATGATCGTGGGACTCGAGGACATCACCGACGGGGACCTCCTGATCGACGGCAAGCGCGTCAATGACAAGGCGCCCCGTGATCGCAACCTCGCGATGGTGTTCCAGAACTACGCCCTGTACCCGCACCTCACGGTGTACGAGAACATCGCGTTCCCACTGCGCCTGGCCAAGGGCAAGCACTCCGAGGAGCAGGTGGACAAGCTCGTCACCGAGGCCGCCTCAACGCTCGAGCTCACGGACCACCTGCAGCGCAAGCCCGCGAACCTCTCCGGCGGCCAGCGGCAGCGCGTCGCGATGGGACGCGCCATCGTTCGCCAGGCGGACGCCTTCCTCTTCGACGAGCCGCTCTCCAACCTGGACGCGAAGCTCCGCGGCCAGATGCGATCGGAGATCTCCCAGATGCAACGGCGCCTCGGCGTCACCTCCGTCTACGTTACCCACGACCAGACGGAAGCCATGACCCTCGGTGACCGCGTGGCCGTACTGAAGAAGGGCGAGCTGCAGCAGATCGCCTCACCGCGCGAGCTGTACGAGCAGCCCGTCAACCTCTTCGTCGCCGGGTTCATCGGTTCGCCGTCCATGAACTTCCTGCCCGCCACCGTCGAGGGCAATGTCCTGAAGACCGCCCTCGGAGACCTCGACCTTCCCGCCGAGAAGGCCCGGAAGGCCGCAGGCAAGAAGGTGGTCCTCGTCGGCGTCCGGCCCGAGTTCTTCGAGGACGCCAAGCTCGTGGAGGACCACAAGCGGTTCAACGGCTCCACCTTCAGGGCGACACTCACGCATACCGAATGGCTCGGGAACGAGCAGTACGGCTACATCAACTTCGATCCGGCCCCGGAGATGCGCGAACTGCTCAACAACCTCGCGCGGGATATGGACGCCGACGAGTTGCGTCCACAGGTGGTCGTGACGCTGGATGCCGCCAGCCGGATCCGCGGCGGCCGCGAGGCGGAGATCTGGCTGGACACGCGCAAGCTCCACCTGTTCGACGCCGAGAGCGGCGAGAACCTGACACGCGATGCGGAGGCCGGTGCCGAACTCACGCGCGAGGCGGGCGAGGAACGGGCGGAGGAGATCGCAACAGCGCAGCAGGCGGACGGGCAGGCCGCCGGCGGAGGTTTCGGCACGTCCACGCACGGGAACGGGAACGGCACCACCGTCGATGCCGGTGCGGGTCGCTCGGGCGGCGCGACGGCGGCCCGAGGCAAGTAGTCCGGAGGCTGACAGAGCCGGAAACGAGCACATCCTCGCGAGCTGTACAGACAGGACCGGCACCCGGCAGGGCGCCGGTCCTGTCTGTGTAGTCTGGCCCTATGGTCGAACACGACGGCGCCGAGCAGGCCGCCGACCCCACCCCCGGACACGTCGTCGAGGGTCCAACCCTGCACCTCGGGGCAGCCGGCACCAGGGTTTGCAAGCGGAAATGGTGCTGAGGAACCGTCGCCCGTGTCTGGTGCGCCTGGACGCACGCCGGTGATCGCCCTCGAGATCGTCAGCTCCACGCTCGTGGCGCTGGGCCTGGGGCTCCTGATAGCGGCGCTCACCATCCGGCTGATCTACGGCTCGTGGACCAAGACGCAGGCCATCACCTTCGAGCACGAGGGCCATCCCTACCTCCGCTGGCACGACCACCGGTATCGCATCGTCGAGGCCCTGTGGTCCAGCGGCACGCCACGGCGCGGTAGGGGTTCAGCGGCGCCCCAGCCCTGGACGCCGGGCGAGGACGTCACGATCTACTACCACGCGCGCCAGCCGACCCACTGGTCCCTCGACGAGCCGTATCGCGGCACCCGGGTCATCGCCGTCGTCGGGCTCGCCTGCGCCATCTCCGGAGCACTGCTCGGCTTCCTTCCCGCCTGACGCAGCTCAGCCGGTACCGTGGTGGGGTGCAGACAACCCCGGTCGTGAAAGTCCTCGCAGCCTGGCTGCTGGTACTCATGCTCGTCGGCGCCGCGTTCTTCGCCACCGTCTCCGTGATGAATGGAAAGCTCTACAGCCCGGAGCATCAGGTCAGGCTGTACCTCGATGCGCTGCGCGACGGTGACGGCGGCAAGGCGCTCGGGCTGCTGAACGCCTCCGTACCGGAAGGCTCCAACCCCACGCTGCTCGACGGTGATGCCCTCCGCAGGGCGAGCGAACCCCTCGAGAACCTGGAGGTGGGCGACGCGCGCCGGACCGCGAACGACCGCGTGGAGGTACCCGTGACCTACACCCTTGAGGGAGCCGAGGCCACGAGCGTCTTCGCCCTCGAGCGCACGGGCACCGAATGGGGATTGTTCAACGTGTGGGAGTTCGAGCAGACGGTCCTGCCGACCGTCGAGGTCACGGCACTGAACAGTGTGGAGGCGGCGGTGAACGGGGTCGACGTCGGCCTCCCCGACGGTAGCGCGGCCCTCGCCGCCTTCTACCCGACTTCCGTCACCGCGCAGTACGAGGGCAAGTATTTCTCCGCACCGGAGCGTCACGCGACCGTGACGAGCCGGGAGACACCGCCGCCGCCCCTCGCGCTCGCCACGGAGGCGACGCCCGAACTGATCCGGGCCGTCGACGACCAGCTTCACGCCTTCCTCGACGGCTGCGCCGAACAGACCGTCTTCCAGCCGACGAACTGCCCGTTCAACTACCCCACCAACGAGCGGCTGGCCGGCGACATCTCCTGGACCATCGAGGAGTATCCGGCCGCCTCCGTCACCCCGAACGACGGCGGCTGGCTGCTCGCCCCCCTCCGCGGAAGTGCCCGCATCGAGACGCAGCTCAGGGACTTCTTCTCGGGCGAGGTCCGGGACGTCTCGGAATCCGTCCCGTTCGAGTTCACCGCCGATCTCACGGTGAGCGAGGACGCCATCACCGTCACGCCCGTCGTCCGCTACTAGCCTGCTACCGGGTCTCGTCGACCCAGCGGCTTCCGGCACTGGTCAGGGGATGAGATTCTCGGCTCGATAGCGCTCGAAGAGGCCGATGAACGCGTCGACGGTCCTCCGGTACCCGGTGAAGCCGGCCACACGGCTCTTGCCCATGTCCGTGACCACCTCGATGTCGCGGCCCAGGTCGCCGTCCGTGTGCCACCAGGATGCCACCCGATCCAGTGCAGGCTCCACGAGTCCATGGCGCTCCGCCAGTTCCGCCCACTGCGCTTCCCGTCCGGCCATGGCCTGCTCGAGCGGGCGCGGCGCCTGATCGAAGCCCTCCCAGCTGACACCGAAGTAGTCGGCAAGCTGCGGCCACATCCAGCGCCATCGGAAGACGTCCCCGTTGACGATGTTGAAGGCCTCATCGGCGGCGGCACGGGTGGTCGACGCCCAGACCATGTGCTCGGCGAGGAGCGCGGCGTCCGTCATGTCGGTGAGGCCGTTCCACTGCGTCTCCGAGCCGGGGAACACGAAGGGCTCACCCGACTCCCGGCACAGTGATGCCTGCACGGCGAGGGTCAGTCCCATGTTCATGGCGTTGCCGACCGCGTGCCCGATCACGGTGTGCGCGCGATGCACCGACCAGGTGAAGCCCTGCTCGGCCGCTGCGGCGAAGAGCTCGTCCTCCTGCGCGTAGTAGAAGTTCCGGACGGGCAGGCGCGGCTCCTCCTCGTGGAACGGTGTGTCCGCCATCTCGCCGGCCGCATAGGCCTCGAAGGGGCCGAGGTAGTGCTTCAGTCCCGTCATGAGGGCCACGTGGGCGATCCCCTTTCCGCGGAGGGCGAGGAGCAGGTCCCGGACCATCCCGGCATTGACCCTGATGTTCTCCTCCTCGGTGTCCTGCCGGGACCAGGCGGTGAAGAAGACGTGCGTCGGGTGCTCAGGGGCGAGGGCGGCAGCCACCGCTTCAGCCGACGGCAGATCCGCCGGGAGCCAGCGGACGCCGTCGCGCGCGGCACCAGGCCTCCGGGACAGGGCGAGGACGGGCCAGCCGTCCGCGGTGAGCTTCTCGACGAGCGCCGAGCCGGCGATGCCCGTGGCTCCGACCACGAGTGCCGTGCGTGGTCCGTCGTGTGCTGTTGCGGGTGCGGTGTCGATGGTCATGCGCTCCTTCTGTGCTGCCGATCAGTCGTCGGCGGGATTTCTGCGGGTGCCACAGGGCCCTGTCGCGGTTCCTGCTTCCACCGTCGGCTGCGCAGGGAGTGGACCACGGAACCGATCAGTCGAGGCCGCGCAGGTCCAGGGTCAGCTCGGTGCCGCCGTCGGCCGTGACAGTGACCGGGATGCCCCAGTCCTGCTGGTACAGGTGGCAGGCGGCGTGGTCGGGGATGTCGCCGCCGGGCTCGCCGTCGCAGGAGGCCGCCCGTGCGGTGATGTGCAGGACGCCGTCGCCCGCGTCCGGGGAGAGTACGAGCTCCCGCGTCAGGCCCGTGGACGTGCCGCCCCCGGATACCAGAAGGGTCTCGGGAGATGAGCTGATCTTCAGCTGGGTAGGATCCCCCCAGCGGTCGTCCAGCTTCTGTCCCCTGGGCGCGCTGAAACGAACGGTCAGGGCCACGGGTTTCGCGGACATCGGTGTCGTGGGTCGCTGGGTCTGCGACGCACCCTCGTCGACGGCGAGCGCCTCCCTGGGCAGCGGCACGCGGATGAGCTGGTGCCGGTTGGTCTCGACGACGATGAGCAGCGGGTCTCCGCCATCGGCCACGGGTGTCATGTCCACCAGCACATCGGACGGTTCGGAGAGTCCCCGGAGCAGCGTGGACACCTGCCGTGTGGCGGGGTCGTAGCGACGGACGGCGCCGTTGTAGGTGTCCGCGATGGCGATGGAGCCGTCGGGCAGTGCGGTCACGCCGAGTGGGTGCTGCAGGCGGGCCTGGTCGGCATCGCCGTCGCGGAAGCCGAAGTCGAAGAGTCCCGTGCCGACGGCTGTCTGCACCTGGATCCGGTTGCGCCCGTTGACTTCGATGAAGGACAGGAGGCGCACGGAGGAAGTCTCGGAGTCGGCGATCCAGATGGTGCCGTTGGCATCCTCTGCTAGGCCGGAGGACTGGGCGAACCAGGCCGCGGAGGCATCGCCGTCAAGCAGTCCCTCGAGCCCGGTGCCGGCGAGGACCTCGACCGAGTGGGTACGGGGGTCGTAGGTGAAGATCTGGTGCGTGCCGGCCATGGCGATGACGACCCTGTCCAACACGGACGAGTAGAGGACGTCCCAGGGTGACGACAGCGAGACGTCCAGCGCGTCCGTGCCGAGCTGCGTCTCCGTCAGGCGCGGGGTCACGCTCTCGGCGCCGACCTCGAACGCGTTCTCCTGCCGGCCCGTCTTCGTGTGGTTCCCGGCGTCGAGCAGGCGTTGAATGCCGTTGCCGGCGAGCGTACGCACCTCACCCGTGGCGAGGGTGACCCCGCGGAGGCGGTGGTTCACGGAGTCGGCCACGACGACGTCGTACCCGACCTCGGCGGCCAGCCCGGCCGGCAGCAGCGCGACGCCCTGCGGCTCGTTGAACTGCGCTTCCGCGGCGCTTCCATCCAGGAAGCCCTTGGTGCCGGAGCCGATGGTCCGGCGCACGGTGACGAGGTCCGCTTCGAGCTCGACGAGCCGGTGGTGGCCGGTATCGCCCGCGAGGAACGTGCCACTCGCGGGCAGCGCGAGGAGTTTGCCCGGGAACTTGAGGTCCCCCGCCGCACTCTCGGTGGGGACGTAGGGGCCGTCGCCACGGTGGAGCGTGCCTTTCGCCTCGTGCTCGGTGACGAGCTCCTCGACGAGGGACGTGAGCCCCGCGGCGTGCCCCTCCCCGGAGAGGTGCGCCACGATGTAGCCCTCGGGATCGATCACCACGAGCGTGGGCCAGGCACGGGCCGTGTAGGCCTGCCAGGTGGTCAGCTCCGGGTCGTCGAGGACGGGGTGGTGGATCTCGTAGCGCTCGACGGCGGCAGCGAGGGCTGCCGGATCGGCCTCGTGCTCGAACTTCGGCGAGTGCACGCCGACGGTGACGAGGACGTCCGAGTACTGCTCCTCCAGGGGCCGCAGCTCGTCGAGGACGTGCAGGCAGTTGATGCAGCAGAACGTCCAGAAATCGAGGACGACGATCTTTCCTCGCAGGTCCTCGAGCTGGAGCTGCTTCCCGCCCGTGTTGAGCCAGTTACGGCCGGTCAGCGCTGAGCCGCGCACGCGGTAGCCGGTGCGCACGGTGGTCTCGGTCATTCATCGTCTCCTGCGGTGGTGGTCGTCCGCGCCGTGGATTGCTGCGCAGGAGGCCGGGGTCCGGCGTCGCGCACGGCGAGGTCGGCGAACATGCTGTTGTAAGCCGTGAGGTCGGCGTCGTTATTCCTGTCCGCCGCACGGTCCTTGCGTTTCGTCTCCCTCGCGTCGGAACGGGACCATACGACGGCCACCCCGATCGCGAGCAGGAGGGTGGGGATCTCACCGACCCCCCAGGTGACAGCGCCACCCACCTGTTGGTCGGCGAGGGCGGAGGCACCCCACTCGCGGCCCATGTTGCCGAACCAGGAGGCTTCGAGGAGTGAGGTGGATCCCATGAGCGTGACGCCGAAGAAGGCGTGGAACGCCATGGTCGCGAAGAGGAGCAGGATACGCATCGGGTAGGGAGCCCGGAACGGCACCGGGTCCGAGCCGATCATCGAGAGCACGAAGATGTAGCCCGTGATGAGGAAGTGGGTGATCATCAGCTCGTGTCCGACGTGCTCACGCAGGGCGAATCCGAACAGCGGAGAGTAGTAGAACACGATGATCGACGCGACGAAGTTGCCCGCTGCGAACAGCGGATGGGTGATGATCCTCGACGGCCAGGAATGCACTATTACGAGGATCCACTCCCGGAGGCCGCGGGTACCGTCACGGCGCGCACCGAGCGCCTTGAGGGCAAGGGTCACGGGGGCGCCGAGGACGAGGAACAGCGGCACCACCATCGTCAGCGCCATGTGGTCGACCATGTGTGCGCTGAAGAGGACCATCCCGTAGACGGCGGGGGGCCCGGAGGTGAAATAGGTCAGGAGAGCCAGGCCCACTAGCCAGCTGAGGAGCTTCACGACGGACCAGGAATCCCCACGGCGGTGGAGCTTGACCATCCCGAGGACGTAGGCGACGCCGAAGGTCAGCGCGACGGTGATCCACAGCCAGTCGGGCCGCCACTCCGTCAGCCAGCGGGCCATGGTCGGCTCCGGCGGGAGATCGTACCCGGTGAGGATCCGGGCCGGGCCCGCCTCCGTCGGCAGCACCTCGGAGCGGGGCGGGGCCGTGCGGCCGAGGGCTCCTGCGACGCCGGACACAGCGGCCATGATGACCAGCTCGACGGCGATGAGCTGCCACAGCACTCTGCGTGCCGAGAGCTTCGACGCGGCAGTGCCGGATGAAGCCTCGAGCTGCGGGATGATCCACTGCCGGTGCATCCAGCCGATCCCGCCGAGCAGCAGGGTGGCGACTGTCTTGAAGGTGACGAGCAGGCCCCACTCGGAACTGAGCTGTGCGAGGTCGGTGATCCGGAGGCTCGCATTCACCACGCCGGACGCCATCACGAGGATGAACGCGAAGCCGGCGAGGGCGGAGAACCGCTTGAGGACAGGCAGTGCCTGGTTCCCCAGCGTGCCGCTCACCACGGCCAGGGAGATGATGCCGCCGACCCAGAGGCAGACGCCCACGAGGTGGAGTGCGATCGAGTTGACGGCCGCGTTGTGGTCATCGCCACTGGCGGAGTGCCCGACCAGGGCAACGGGCAGCAGGTTCAGCAACGCCAGCACCAGGGTCAGTGCCAGCCCGGTCTGTGAACGCACCCCGAACAGGATGGTCGCGAGGACGGCGGAGGCTATCGACGTCACGAGCCACGCACGACCGGTGGAGAAGTCGGTGAGGAAGGCCGCGAGGCCCTGCGTATAGGCGGGGTCGGTGCTGAGCGGCAGTCCCGCGGCGTCGGAGTAGGTGAAGACCATGACTCCGAGCGCGCCGATGGTCCAGGCCACCGCGGAGACGGAAGCCAGGATCAGGACGCGGGAGAACGCGGGATGCTCGGCTGCGGTCTCCTTCGGCTTGCGTCCGCCCGTGCCTGCCGTGCGAGGCAGCATGACGACGGCGAAGACGAGGGCGCCGATGGTTCCGGCGGCCGCCGTGTTGTTCAGGACCTTGGCGACGGGCAGGCCCCACCGGGTCAGGGCGCCGGGATCTCCGAGCTGCCGGGCTGCTGCTGCACCCGAGTAGAACAGGGCGACGACGAGCGCGGCAAGCATGACGACGCCGGCGAGGACCAGCCAGCCCGTCGCGACGGCGCGCTCCGAAGAGGCGGTGGCGAGGGTTTCGCGCGGTTGCTTCGCAGTAGTCGACACGTACACCATTCTCTACCCGGAGTAGAAATAGGGCCAATCTCCTGGTGGTTCCCATCGTGGGGTCCCACCGCGTGCCCGACACGCCCGATCATGACGAAGGGCCGCCGCCGTCATGGCAGCGACCCTCCGGTCATGCGGGAATGTTCCTGCGAATTACTTGGCGGAAGCCTTCAGCTTCGAGCCTGCGGTCAGCTTGACGCTGTGGCCCGCGGCGATCTGGATGGTCTCACCGGTCTGGGGGTTGCGGCCGGTGCGTGCTGCACGGCTGGTGCGCTCGACGGCGAGCCATCCGGGGATGGTGATCTTCTCATCCTTGGCGATGGACTCGGCGAAGACGTCAAACAGGGCGTCGAGGACGCCATTGACGGCGGCCTGGCTGGTGTCGGCCTTCGCCGCTACCTCGGCAACAAGTTCACTACGGTTTTTAGCCAATTTAGGTCCTCCTGGACGTCACTCTTCGGAACGAGCTTTTCACGGTATTCGAAAAGCCTCTGTCCGAAAACCTATCAGCTTGGGCGCCCTCTTCCGCGTGTTTACGCGGCTTTTCAGCATAAACCCGCCGTTTCCAGGGGTGTTTTACGCCTCGTCCGACCGCCGTCGTCGAAACGCAGGAAGCCGGCAACCCGGAGGTTGCCGGCTTCCCGGTGTCACCGCTCGAAGCGGATGGAGGTACTGCGAGGGCATGATGCCCCGGCGACTGCTACCAGCTCGACTTGGTCACGCCGGGCAGTTCGCCACGGTGGGCCATGTCGCGGAACCGGATGCGTGAGATACCGAACTTCTGGATGGTTCCACGGGGACGACCATCGATCTGGTCGCGGTTGCGCAGACGCACCGGTGAAGCGTTGCGGGGAAGCTTCTGCAGGCCGAGGCGTGCCGCTTCGCGTGCTTCGTCGGTGGCGTTCTCGTCGACGAGGGTCTTCTTGAGCTCGAGGCGCTTGGCCGCGTAGCGCTCGACGATGACCTTGCGCTGCTCGTTACGAGCAATCTTTGACTTCTTGGCCATGGTTAGCGCTCCTCTCGGAATTCGACGTGCTTGCGGATCTTGGGGTCGTACTTCATCAGGACCATGCGGTCCGGATCGTTACGACGGTTCTTGCGCGTCACGTAGGTGTAGCCCGTCCCGGCGGTGGACTTCAGCTTGATGATCGGACGTACGTCCTTGTCCTTTGCCATTAGAGCTTCACACCCCTCGCGAGGATCGATGCAACGACTGCCTCGATGCCGCGGACGTCGATCGTCTTGATGCCGCGGACGGAGACCTGCAGCGTCACATTGCGGCGCAGGGAAGGCACGTAGTAGCGCTTCTTCTGAATGTTGGGGTCGAACCGGCGCTTATTGCGGCGGTGCGAGTGCGAAATGCTGTGTCCAAAGCCGGGCTCGGCTCCGGTCACTTGGCAGTGGGCTGCCATAACTCTCCTCCAGATTAGATGAACGTGACGGAATCACTTGTTGAGCGTCCCGCCACCAGTAATGACACCGCTATTACTGCAGCTTTCCGGAGGTTGACCCGGCAGGGTGAGAACCTGCCAGAGTGCCTCGCCGCGGGGAAGACGGTGAAGATTAGGCGGCGCGCGGCCTTGCGGCCGGCACAGCCTTAAATTCTAGGTAGTCACGGGTAGCCGGGCAAATCCCATCCTGTCCAGGGAACAGGGCGGCACCCGCCGTAGCCAAACGCCTTACCATACTACCGACAGGATCTGGCTTGACCAAAACGGATCAGTCACTCGTCGTGCCGTGGCGGTCCACGACGGCGGGCGTGTCCGGACCGGCGCCGATGCGCTCCCCGGACACGACGGCGTCCGAATCGACGATCGCCCACTTCACAACCGCCCCTTCCTCGACCCGCACTCCGCCCAGCAGCACCGAATCCTCCACGACCGCCCCGGCTGCGACGGAGGCCCCCGACCCGATCACGCTCCTGCGGACGGTGCCATGCACGGCGGCCCCCGGCGAGATCAGCGAGGTCACGATCACGGCCCTGTCCCCGACGAACGCCGGTACCACCTGCGGCGGCTCGGTGAGGATCGGCCAGTCCGCTGCTCCGAGGTCGAGGCCCTTGCCCTCCACGAGGTCGAGGTGCGCCCGGAGATAGTTGGCCGGCGTCCCGAGGTCCCGCCAGTAGCCCTGGAGCCGGTGCTCGACTACCGCGTGCTGCTCCACGAAGTGCGGTACCAGGTGGTGTCCGTAGTCCCCGAGGCCGTCGTTCTTCCCGCTCAGGTGGTCGAGTGCATCGAGCAGCGCCGCCGTCGAGTAGAGGAAGATCTCCGCTGCCACGATGCTCGTCCGCGGGTCCTCCGGCTTGTAGGCGAAATCGGTCACGCTGCCGTCGTCGTCGACCGACACCACGCCGTGCTGGGAGGCGTCGCCATCGAAATCGACGGTGACCATGGTGAGGGAGGCGCCTGCCCGCAGGTGGGTGTCGACGACGTCGCGGTAGTCGAGGCGGTACAGGTGGTCCGAACTGAGCACCAGGACGAGGTCGGGCGCGAAGTCGCGGATGAACGCCGACTGCCGCAGCAGTCCGTCCGCGTTGCCCTCGGCGAACCCCTCCCCCTCGTGCCCGCTGAAGGGAGGCAGGACGAGCAGGCCGCCCCGCGTACGGTCGAGGTCCCAGGGCCTGCCGTTCCGGAGGTGGTCATTGATGGTCTTCGGCTGGTACTGCTCCATGATCCACACGTCGGAGATCCCGCTGTGGTGCAGGTTGGACAGGGGGATGTCGATGAGCCGGAAGCTGCCACCCAGCGGCATCGCCGGTTTGGCGCGGTGGTCCGTCAGGACCCCGAGCAGTCCTCCGGCCCCGCCCGCCAGCACGATCGCGAGGACGCGGGGCTGGTGCCGGAACTGTACCTGCTGGTCCATCTGCTGTCCTGTCCTGGAGTCTCGGCGCACCGCTGGCGGCCTACTGACCGCTGCCGCGAAGCTGCGGTTGGGCGGATCCGCCATTCCGTCCCGTGGCGGAGCCGTCCTCTGCTCCCCCGGCGTCCTCAGCTCCCGCGGCATCCGCGGCATCACCCAGGGGGCGCACCGTGGAACCGCCGGCCACCGCTGCTTCCGCGGCGGCCTCGCCGTCGGAGAGGATCCAGTGCGCACTGTCCATTCCCCGGAGTATCTTGCGCCCCACCCGCTCGAGGTCGGCGACGTCCTGCCGGTCGAGGGCGTCGAACACGGTGGAGCGGACCTGGGCGACGTGCGATACGGCGAGATCCGTGAGCATCCCGAGTCCTGCGGGGGTCAGCGTCGCGGTGGTCACCCGTCCGTCGGAGGAGGACGGCAGCCGGAGGACCCAGCCTCGCGCCTCCAGCTTCTTGACCACGTGGCTGAGCCTCGAGAGCGACGCCGCCGAACGTCCCGCCAGTTCACTCATGGGTAGGCTCGTGTCCTCGGACTCGGAGAGCATCGCGAGGACGTGGTAGTCGAAAAGGGTGATGCGCGCTTCCCGGAACAGATGGGCATCGAGGCTCGAGGGGAGGAGCGACGTCAGCGCATAGAGTGCCAGCCACGCCCGCCGCTCGTCGGGTGTGAGCCAGTGCGCCGCCATCTGGTCATTCTGGCACATCGGCTCCAAGGCCGGCTGCGGGCTCCCACGCCGCCCTGCAGGGGTTGCAGGGCGGGCGTTCCGGTGAATGCTCCGGGCCGCCCTCAGGCCGTGATCGATGCCCAATGCGGGTGGACCGGCGTCGGATATTTGGGCAGGAGGTCATCGCCCGAGGAGGCCCCACGGAGGCGCCGGCCGACCCACGGCGTCAGGTACTCCCGCGCCCACTGCGCGTCCGCTCGGAGCTGCTCCGCGCGCTTCAGCGCGGGCCGGGCCTCGAGCTCGGGCAGGTCGATCCGATGCGATGCCTTCAGCGCCTCGAGCACGCGGGCGGCCATGAGCGTGTGACCGGCGGTCGACATGTGCATGCGGTCCACATCCCAGTAGCCCCAGTCCTGGAACTCGCGCAGGCGCCAGTAGTCGACGATCGTGGCGCCTCGCGTGTCGGCGATCTCGCGCACCCACTCGTTGTAGACGGCCGTGCGCCCCCGGGTCTTGCCGAAAACGGCGGACCCCGAGGCATCGAACCCCGTGAACAGCACGACGTCGGTGCCCGCCTCGCGAAGGCGGCCCACGCCGTCGTCGTACTCGGCCATCAGGGCGTCGATGTCGACGCGCGGCCTCAGGATGTCATTGGCGCCGGCGTAGATCGTGACGAGCGTCGGCTGGAGCGCCAGAGCGGCGTCGATCTGCTCCCCGAGGATCTGGCGCATCTTCTTGCCGCGGATGGCCAGGTTGGCATAGAACCAGGACGGATCGGCCAGGATGAGCTGCTCCGCCACGCGGTCCGCCCAGCCGCGGACGCCGTTGGGTGACGCCGGGTCCCAGTCGCCAACCCCTTCCGTGAAGGAATCGCCGAGGGCCACGTAGCGCGAGGTGTTGGTCACGTCCAAAGATTACCCTCGGCGCGGAGGGCAGCGGGATAAGCTCGTCGAGGCCACCCGTTGACATCACGCACGAAGGACATCATGCCGACCGACGCTACTCCCGAGGCGACCATCGATCAGGGCTCCGAGGCCGGTTCGGGCGGCCGTCGAGCCGCCCTCATCATCAATCCGATCAAGGCCACCACCATCGATGTGGAGGGCGCCGTCCGGCGCATCTCCGCGGAGGACGGTTGGGACGAACCCCTGGTCATCGAGACCACGGAGGACGATCCCGGTCACGGCCAGGCGCGCCAGGCGCTGGATGCGGGAGCGGACCTGGTCATCGCGGCCGGCGGGGACGGCACGGTGCGGTGCGTCGCCGAGGAGCTCGCCGGGAGCGGCACCATGATGGCCCTCGTCCCGCTGGGCACCGGGAACCTGCTTGCGCGCAATCTCGATATCGCCGTCGACGATCCGGACGCCGCCGTCGAAGCCGCCTTCCGTGGCACGGAGCGCAGCATCGACGTCGTGCACGTGACCGTGGACCGCGCGCAGGATGCACACGTCTTCCTCGTCATGGCCGGCCTCGGCTACGACGCCGCCATCATGTCCGACACCCGCGACGACCTGAAGGACAAGGTGGGCTGGCTGGCCTACGTCGACGCCGGCATCAGGAACCTGCCGGGCAGGCCCGCCCGCACAACCATCTCGGTGGACGGCGGCAAGCCCTTCGAGCGCAGGCTCCGCAGTGTCATGGGCGGGAACTGCGGCAAGATCATGGGTGGCCTCGAGATCTTCCCGGGCGCCAGGATCGACGACGGTCGGATGGACCTCATGACCGTGGCGCCCAAGGGCAAGCTCGGCTGGCTCGCCGTGGCCGGAAAGCTGTTCGTCAAGGGCAAGGGCTCGAGCAAGGACCCCTCCCTCGAGTACTTCCAGTGCCGCACTGCTGAGGTCACCTCGCGGGAGCCGCTGGAGGTCCAGCTCGACGGCGATCCGCTCGGGAAGGCGAGGCACATGGCCTTCGAGGTGAAGCCTGATTCACTGCGGCTCCGGATGCCTCTCGGCTACAAGGATCCGGCCGTCGTGAGCGAGCCCCTGCCCTAGGACGCGCGCGAATCCCGGCAGCGCGGGTGCCGGGCTCGCGGGCGCCCGCTGGTCCGGCCTGCTGCTGTAGGGCGAGGCGCGCGCTACAGCCAGGGCTGCGGGTCGACCTTCTCGTCATTGACCAGGACCTCGAAGTGCAGGTGGCAACCGGTGGAGTTGCCCGTGCTGCCGACGGCACCGAGGAGATCGCCGCGCTGCACCGCCGCGCCGACCGGCACCTCGAGGGCGCTCAGGTGGTTGTACGTGGTCTTGAGGCCGTCGCCGTGGTCGATCACGATGCGCTGGCCACCCCCGTATGCGTGCCAGCCGGAATCGGTGACCGTACCCGGGTCGGCGGCCTTGACCGGGGTGCCGCAGGCACTGGCGTAGTCCTGCCCGGTGTGCAGCTCCGAATCGGGCCCGCCCATCGGGTTGATGCGGTACCCGAAGGTGGACGCGACGACAGGGCTGTCCACAGGAACGCCGAAGGCCTTGCGCTCCTGCGCTGCGGGTGCAAGGGAGGCAGAGAGAGCCCTGGCGGTGGCAATGCCCGGTGCGATGCCCTCGGCCGCCGGCCCAGCGCTCTCGAGGCCGAACGCGACCGTCGCTCCAGCGGGAGCGGTCACCGCCGGCGCGATCGCGGCGGCACGGGTGTGGGTGGGTGGCCCGACGGCCACCTCAGAGGCAGCGGTCGACGCCGCGGGGACCACCGCTCCCATCAGCAGTCCGGCGGAGGCGAGCACCATCCCGCCGGTCGCCGCGTTCTCGCGCAACCGCTCGAACGGCTTGGGGACGCGTCCTGCCCGGCGGGCCGGCGCGGATCGGCGCGCACCGGGTGCCGCCTCGCCGCTCGCGGCCTTCTCCTGCTCGCGTAGCTCACGGCGCGTCAGGGACGGCGGAGTCGGTGACACGGCTCCGTCCTTCGATCGGGCAGCAGCGGACGCCGATGTGATCTCCGCACAGGAGTGCTCGACGAAGGAGGGAAGCTCCCGCTCGCGGAGTGATCGGCGGCTCGGCAGGAGGGTCTGGACCGAGGCGGAGGGGGCGGAAGGGGCGTGGGTCGCCGATGCGTGGGCAGGGCGGTGTGGCAGCGGGTGCTGCTGGTGAGCGCGATCTTCGGACGCTCGACGGCGCCCCGACGTAACCGTCTGGGTCAACTGCTTACCTCTCTGAGGACGCCCGCGAAGTTAGCTGTCGGATTCGAGCAAGAGTTGACTCGGCCCCCTCGGCGCGGCCGAACTGCGGCAGACCGCAGGAGGACCGTGCTGATAAGCAATGCGTGAGGGCTTCACCCCGAGGCGGCTCGCACCGCCGGAATGTGGATCCTCCACCCCTGTCACAGATTGTTCAGGCGGTCCGCTGACAGGGTTAAGCGTGCGGACCTGGTTCAAGAAACGAGCTTCGACTGCTCAAACCCTAGGCCACGGAACACGATGTAACAATTCCGTTATCCCAACTGTGGATGATCCGTGCCATAATCCTTTCCGCCATCGGGAACCTGCGGGAAGGCATGGGAAAACCTGCGCCAGGTCCTTCGTCGACCCCTCAGGCGAGCTCGGCCCGGCCCTTGCGCCAATAGCCCATGAAGGCAACCTGCTTCCGGTCGACACCGACGTCGCGCACCAGGTACCGGCGCAGTCCGCGCACTAGGGCTGCTTCTCCCGCGATCCACGCGTAGAAGGGTTGGGTGCCGGGAAGGCGCCCCGGGTTGACCGTCGACTCCACGATGGCCGTCTCGAGGCGCTGGGGCGTCTCCCACAGGATGGTCCGGTCGATGTCGACATCCTCCGGTTCGCTGCCGCCACTCGCGGCCCCCGACCCCGAGAGCGAGACCCAGCCCGGTACGCGGACGGCGTCGCGGACCGCGGCCTCGAGCAGCTCGCCGTGCGAGCGGCCACTCCGCGTCAGCCAGGTGATGGCCACCAATGATCGCGTCGCGATCCGCTGGATATCCCGCTCGTGGGGCACCTCGAGGAACGCCCGTCCGCTGATATCCTCGGGAAGCGCCTCGAGGATGGCGCTGATCGCGGGCACGGCCGTCTCGTCTCCCGCCAGGAGGACGTGCTGCGCGAGGCCCGGGCTCCACTCGATGCCACCGTAGGCGCCCGCCGTCGTGCATTGCGCCGCCGACGAGTTGGGGCCGATGATGCAGACGCGGTCACCTGGCCGGACTGCAGCAGCCCACTCCGCCGCAGGCCCGCCGCGGCCGTCGCCGTCCAGGTGCATCACGAAGTCGACGTCGATCTCCGGGTTCGCACCGCCGCACCGGAACTCGCGCACGGTGTAGGTGCGCATGGAACCGCGTTCCTCGGCGTCCATGCCGAGCCACGCCTGGTACCAGCTCGAGCCTGAGCGGCCGCTCATGATGCCGGCGATGTCCGGGCAGTCGCGACCCGGGGACGGGATGACGATCTTGATCCGGAGGTCCAGGGTGTCCCCTGCGACGCCGAACGATTCGAGGCAGGCTCCCCCGAAGGTGATGCGGCGGAAGGTCGCCGTGAGGTCCTGGACGGCGGTGACGACGACGTCGAACGCAAGCACCATCGGCTCGGTATCGGCGGCGGTCCGCCTCGCGGTCCGCTCTGTCACGTCGGTCATGATGCTGCCTCCACTCGTGCAGGAACCGTGTCCTGCGGATTGGGTCGGTAGCCCCGTACCGCCGCGGCGGTGGGGGAGGTCGGGGAAGGCGTGGCGGTCCCCGGCCCGTGGTGCCTGCCGATGGGAACAACCATCGGTGTACGGGACACGGGGTCCTCGATGACGCGGCACTCGAGGTTGAAGACTCCGGAGACCGTCTCCTCGGTCACGACCGCCGACGGTGGCCCCTGTGCCACGATCCGACCGTCGCGCATGGCGATCAGGTGGTCCGCGTACCGCGCGGCCAGGTTGAGGTCGTGCAGCACCATCACCACGGTGGTGCCCGAGCGCCGGTTCAGGTCCGTGATGAGGTCGAGCACCTCGACCTGGTGCGTCACGTCGAGGAAGGTGGTCGGCTCGTCGAGGAGCAGGATGCCGGTCTGCTGCGCGAGTGCCATGGCGATCCAGACGCGTTGGCGCTGCCCGCCGCTGAGTTCGTCGACGTTGCGGTCGGCGAGGCCCAGCGTGTCGGTTGCCTCGAGTGCCGTCGCGACGGCGTCGTCGTCCTCCGGTGTCCACTGGCGGAACCAGCCCTGGTGCGGGTAGCGGCCGCGGCCCACCAGATCCGCGACGCTGATGCCGTCCGGGGCCACGGGCGTCTGCGGGAGCAGGCCGAGGACTCGGGCGACGGCCTTCGTGGACTGTGAGTGGATGTCGGAGCCGTTCAGCACCACTGCGCCGTCCACGGGCTTGAGCAGCCGGGCCAGACCACGGAGCAGGGTCGACTTCCCGCACGCGTTCGCGCCGACGATGACGGTCACCTTGCCCGCGGGCAGCTCGACGGTGAGTCCGTCCACGACCGCCCGCTCGTCATAGGCGAGTGTCAGCCCCTCGGCAGACAGCGTGTTCGCCGCCGTCGGATCCTTGCGTGGACCCATATCAGCCTCCCTGGCCTCTGCGGTTGGCGGTGGCGAGCAGCCACAGCAGGAATGGTGCGCCGAGTGCGCCCGTCACGACGCCGACGGGCAGCGAGGTCCCCGGCAGGACGTTCGCCGCGGCGAAGTCCGCGCCGAGCACGATCACCGCACCGACCAGCCCCGCCATGCCGAGCGAGGGCCGGTGGTCGAGCAGGCGCCGGGCGATGGGTCCCGACAGGAAGGCGATGGACGCGACGGGGCCCGCGGCGGCCGTCGCGAAGGCAGCAAGGGCGACGCCGGTGAACAGGAGTCCCAGCCGCGACGCCTCGACCCGGACCCCGAGCCCCGCTGCGGCGTCATCGCCCAGTTCGAGGCCCTGCAGGCTGCGCGACAGGATGACGGCCGCGGGCAGCAGGACGACGAGGGCGGCGACGAGCACGGTGGCGCGGTCCCAGTTGCTCGAGTTGAGCGAGCCGTTCAGCCAGAGGACGGCCTCCGAGGCGGTGCGGAGGTCGGTACGGGTGATGAGGAAGCTGACCAGGGCGTGCATGACCGCCGCGAAACCTATGCCCACCAGGATGAGCCGGTACCCTGCCACTCCCCCGCGACGCGAGATGAGGTAGATCGCCGCGGCCACCACCACGGCTCCGATGAGCGCCGACAACGACACCGCGGTGCCCGCGGCTCCGAAGAGGACGATCGCCGCCACGGCCGAGGCACTCGCGCCGTAGCTGATACCGATGATGTCCGGACTGGCCAGCGGATTCCGCAGCATGGTCTGGAACACCGCACCCGACATACCGAAGGCCACGCCGATCAGGAGGCCGATGACTGCGCGTGGCAGCTTGTTCTCCAGGACGATGAAGCTCGCACCCGGGATGTCGGCGCCACCGAGGATGCGCAGGAAATCGGGGATGGTGACCGTATAGGTGCCGAGCAGGACGTTCACCGCGAACAGCACGACGACGACGCCCGCCACCGCGCCCAGGCGGGTCGCGGTGGTGCGACGCCGTCGGGCCCGGATGGCGCCGAGCCCCGCCCCGCGGTCGGGCGAGCTGCGGGGCACAGCGGGAACGCTCCTGACCGAGGTGCTCACAGCTGGGCCATGTTCCGGCGGCGGACGAGCCAGATGAATACCGGCGCTCCGACGACGGCGGTCATGATGCCCACCTGGACCTCGCCCGGCGGGAGGATGACGCGGCCGATGATGTCGGCGCCCAGCAGAAGCACAGGCCCGAGGAGGGCGGAGAACGGGAGGATCCAGCGGTAGTCGGCGCCGACGACGAGCCGGACCATGTGCGGGATGACGAGCCCGACGAAGGCGATCGGACCTGCCGCAGCGGTCGCCGCGCCACAGAGGATCACGACTCCGAGGGCGGTCATCGCGCGTGCGAGGCCGACGTTCTGGCCGAGGGAGCGGGCGACGTCGTCCCCGAGTGCCAGGCTGTTGAGCACCTTGCCCGTGGCGAGCGTGAGCACCAGGCCCGCGAGGAGGAAGGGTGCCACCACCCCGATGACGTCCCATCCCCGGCCGGAGAGGGTGCCGACCTGCCAGAAGCGGAAGGCGTCGAGCGTCTCCTGGCTGGAGACCAGCACCGCATTGGTGAGGCTCGCGAGCCCTGCTGCCAGGGCCGCACCGGCCAGCGCGAGCTTGACCGGCGTCGCGCCCTCGCGCCCGAGGCTCGCTACCGCGTACACGGCGAGTGCCGCCGCGCCGGCGCCCGCGAAGGCGAACCAGATATAGCCGGAGGCGCTGCTGAGCCCGAACAGGTAGATGCCCACGACGACGGCGAGGGAAGCCCCGGCATTGATGCCGAGGATGCCGGGATCGGCGAGCGGATTGCGGGCTACGCCCTGGAGAGCTGCTCCGGCCGTCGCGAGCGCAGCCCCGACGAGGAGTCCGACGATGGTGCGCGGGACTCGCGAGAGGACGACGGCGTGCTCACCGTTGGTGGGATCGAAGGCGGTGACGGCGTCGATCATGGTGCCGATGCCGACTGATCGGGCACCGATGATCAGCGAGGCGATGCAGAATGCGAGCAGGACGAGGGCCGTGATGGCGAGCTTCGCGAGGATGCGTGGGGTGGAGGACCGACGGCGATCCACAGGCCGCCGGCCGGGGGCGTCCTGGAGGGCGGCGGCCTGGACTGCCACGGTGCCTCCCTCGGACGGATGATCGGTCTGAAGTAAGGCTAGCCTATGCTTTGGGCAATTACGAAACGAGTTTGTGGCCTAATACGGAAGGGGGTCGGGCCATGAAGGGGCTGTCGCGACAGCTGCGCGACAGCCCTTTCGCGGCTACGCGGCGGCGGGCGGAGTGCCGTTGCCGAAGGGCCGGCCCCCCAGGGATTCCCTGCCGTGCGGAGTGGTCCACCCGGCGAGGTCCGGGCCCTTGGGCACGATCCCCGTGGGATTGATGTCCTCGTGGACGATGTAGTAGTGCTGCTTGATCTGGTCGAAGTCGATCGTGTCGCCGAAGCCCGGCGTCTGGAACAGGTCGCGGGCATACCCCCACAGCGCCGGCATCTCCGTCAGCTTGTTCCTGTTGCACTTGAAATGGCCGTGGTAGACGGGGTCGAAGCGGACCAGCGTCGTGAACAGACGGACATCCGCCTCCGTGATGGTGTCCCCCACGAGGAAGCGCTGGGCCGTGAGCCGCTCCTCGAGCCAGTCGAGCGCCGTGAACAGGCGGTCGTAGGCGGCCTCGTACGCCTCCTGCGAGCCGGCGAATCCGCAGCGGTATACACCGTTGTTCACCTCGGTGAAGACCCGCTTGTTCACGAGGTCGATCTCCTCTCGGAACGCCTCCGGATAGAGGTCCGGCGCACCCTCCCGGTGGAAGTCTGTCCATTCGCTGGAGAAGTCGAGGGTGATCTGGGGAAAGTTGTTGGTGACGACAGCCCCGGTGGTGGTGTCCACGACGGCGGGCACGGTGATGCCCCGTGAGTAGTGGGGATCCCTTTTGAAGAAGGCTTCCTGCAGGCGCTCGATACCGAGCACCGGGTCACGCCCGTCAGGATCGAGGTCGAAGGTCCAGGAGCGGCTGTCGTGCGTGGGACCGGGGGTGCCGAGGGAGATCGCGTCCTCCAGCCCGAGAAGCCGCCGGACGATGATCGCCCGGTTCGCCCAGGGGCACGCGCGGGCGGCGATCAGGCGGTAGCGTCCAGCCTCGACGGGAAAGCCGTCCGCGCCATCACGGGTGATCCTCGTCTCGATGTACTGGGTGTCCCGCGTGAATTCTTCGCCGGTGGTGACGTAGGCCCCCTTGGTGCTGTGCCCTGACGTGTCGGCCTGCTGCGTATCGGTCATGCTGCAAGTCTAGGTCCGCGGACAGACAGGAGGCCCGGCCATTGACATGGCCGGGCCTCCTGGTGCATCTTGTCGATCGGGCCTACCGCTGGCCCGAGTCACGCCCGTACTTCTCGCGGAGTTCGCGGCCCTCCCTGATGAGCTTCAGCTTCTTTTCCTGCTTCTTCTCCGCAGCCTTCGTATCCCGGGGCGGAAGCTGGATGGTCTCCTCCGCTTCGATACCGCCCTGCAGCTGCCGTCCGCGTTCCATCTCGGCGTCGAACTCGACGCCGAACAGGAGCGAGAGATTCGCGAGCCAGATCCACAGGAGCAGCACGATCACGCCGGCGATGGCCCCGTAGGTCTTGTCGTAGCTGCCGAAATTGGCCACGTACAGGGAGAACGCCGCCGTGGTGATGGCCAGGACGATCAGGGCGATGAAACCGCCCAGGCTCATCCAGCGGAACTTGGGCTGCTTGACGTTCGGGGCGCCGTAGTACAGCACGGCGATCATGAGGACCGCGAAGATGACCAGGACAGGCCACTTGGCGATGTTCCAGATGACCAGGGCGGTGCCGCCCAGGCCGATGGTGTTGCCGACGGCCTCGGCGACGGGGCCGGACAGCACGAGCATCAATCCCATCGCCACGATGAGGACGAGGACGATGACGGTGATGAGCAGCATCTGGGGGCGCAGTTTGATGAAGCCCCGGCCCTCTTCCACCTCATACACGCGGTTCATGGCACGGGAGAAGGCATTGACATAGCCCGACGCCGACCAGATGGCGCCAAGGAGGCCGATGACGAACGTCAGGCCGGCGGCCTGGTTCGAGGCGAGCCCCTCGATGGTGGGCTTGATCGTCTCGAGCGTGTCCGGCGGGGCGAACTGCCCGATGATCTCCAGGACCTGGTTCGTGGTGTTCTGGGCCTGCCCGAACAGCCCCAGGAGGGACAGCAGGGCCAGGATGCCGGGGAAGATCGCGAGGACCGCGTAGTACGTCAGGGCCGCGGCGAGGTCCGTGCACTGGTCCTTGCCGAACTCGCTGAGGGAGCGCTTGAACACGTACTTCCACGCCGGCTTCTTGACGTCGTTGGGATCATCCGGCTTACGGGGGTCGTTCGGATCGGGCGCGGTCTGGGCCTTCTTGCCCGCTTCACTTCGTGGTTCATTCTGGACCCTGCTGTTACTGCTCACGGAAACCTCCCGGTAGAGCCCTGGAATCGGTGTCGGGCAATTACTACGGCTGTACGTCTGCTTCAACTGCACCATAAGCTTACTTAGTAGTCCAGTCCCGATCGGTGCGCGTCCGCGTTCCCCGAACCACCAGGCCCAGGAGTAGCGCATGCGCATCGCCGTCATCGGCGCCACCGGAAACGTCGGCACCGCAGTCCTCACCCGACTCCAGCGTGCAGCCTCGGACCGCGAGGCCATCCAGCGCACGGGTTACGACACCGCCGAGGACACCGGCGGCATTTCGATCACCGGTGTCGCCCGCTCCGTCCCCGATACGGCCACGGCACCGTACGACGGCGTCGACTGGCATGCCATCGACATCGGCACCGACGAAGGCCGGACGGCGCTGACGGTCGCACTGGCCGGCGTGGACGCCGTCGTGCACCTTGCCTGGGCCATCCAGCCGAACCGCGACGAGGCCTTCATGCACAGGACCAACGTGACCGGCACGGCCAATGTCCTGGCGGCCGCCGCGGCGGCCGGTGTCCGCCACGTCGTGTGCGCCTCTTCGGTGGGCGCCTACTCCCCCTCGGACAAGGAGACCCGTAAGGACGAGTCCTGGCCCACCGGCGGCATCGACACCTCGCACTACAGCCGTCACAAGGCGGAGCAGGAACGACTGCTCGACGCCTTCGAGCACGACTACCCCGAGATCCCGGTAGCTCGCCTCCGTCCCGGGCTCATCTTCCAGCGCCAGGCCGGCAGTGAGATCGGCCGTTACTTCCTGGGACCGCTCGTCCCCAAGATCCTCCTGGGTGGCCTGCCCCTGCCCCTCCTCCCGATACCGGCGGCCTTCATCTTCCAGGCCGTCCACGCCGAGGACATCGCCGACGCCTACTGGCGTGTCGTGGCCAGACGCGCTTCCGGTGCCTTCAATATCGCCGCCGAACCGGAACTGACGCCTGAGCGGGTCGCCGACCTGCTGGGAGCACGCCGCGTCATCGGGTTCCCGGTGCGCCTGCTCCGGTGGATCGTCGGCGCGAGCTGGGGAGTGGGCGTCCAGCGGACGGATCCGGGCTGGATCGATATGGCCTCCCAGTGCCCTGTTATGGACACCTCGAGGGCACGGACGGAGCTCGGTTGGGCGGCCCGGCACTCCTCACGCGAGGCGATGGCCGAGGTGCTCGCGGGGCTCCGCGGGGGCAAGGGCCACGGCGGCTCGCCGAAGCTGTACCCGCGCTCCGGGAGCTAACCGGTCGCAAGCCGGATCAGGATGCCGGGACCTTCGGCGCCTCCACTTCGCCCACCTCGGCCAGGGGAATGCCCTCCGGCAGTTGGTCGGGTGCGCCCGGCAGGCTGACGGTGAACTCCGCGCCGCCCTCCTCGACGTTCCGCACGCTGATGGACCCTCCGTGGCTCTCGGCGATGCGGCGGCAGATCGCGAGCCCGAGACCTGTTCCCGAGGCCTGGCCCAGGCCGTTCTCGGAACGGTGGAACTCTTCGAAGACCCGCTCCAGATCGCCCTCGGGGACACCGATGCCGTTGTCCCGCACGTGCACGAGGGTCCTGCCGGTGCGTGCGTCCACCGACGTCGTCACCGTCACCTCGCCCGTGCCGTCGGTCTTCCCGTACTTCATCGCGTTGCCCACGAGGTTCTCCATGAGCTGCAGGAACAGGCGCTCGTCGGCGTAGACCGGATGCGGTGCGTCGACCTCGAAGTGCACCTCGGGCAGTTGTGTGCCCGGTAGCGCGGTACGGAGGTCGATGATGCCGTCCACCATGCGGCCGACGTCGATCCTCGATGCCGTGGACCGCTCCTCCTTGGCGAGGCTGTAGGCGAGGAGGTTGCGGATCAGCGTCCGCATCCGGAGGCTCGCCTGCTGGAGCCTTCCGATACTGGCCTCGCGTTCGGCGGGCGGCAGGTCCGGGTCCTCGAGCAGTTCGAGCCAGCCGTCGAAGACCGTCAGGGGCGTCAGGAGGTCATGGGCGACGACGGACGCGAACCTGCCGAGGTCCCGCTGGTACAGGCGCTCGTGCGTCACGTTGCGGAGGACCACGACGGCGCCGCGGTCTCCGGGAAGCGGAAGTGCGTCCACCGACAGGTGCATGACCTCCCCGGAGTGGTGCGTGAGGTTCAGGTCCATCCGCTCGGTGACCGTCCCCTGCAGCGCGAGGTCCAGTGGATTGTCCCCCTCTGCCAGCCGGCGGCCGCTCGGGGTGGTGATCTCGTAATCCCGCGTCAGCACCTCGCCGGGACCGGCTGCCATGACGCCCAGCCACCGCTCGCTGGTCGAATTCTGGAAGATCAGGCTCCGGTCCGCTCCCACGACCAGGACGCCGTCGTTCATCCTGCCGATCACGAGGTCGCGGAGTTCCGCTGCGGCCTTCGCCTCCTCGTTGGCACGGTAGAGGCGGTCGATGAGGCGACGCCGTTCATCCATGCTCAGGGCCAGGACGGCCGAGAGCGAGAAGGCGATGAACATGAAGGATTGGGCGACATAGGCGGCGATGCCCGGATCGAGGTCCTGGAACGGACCCCGCCGTTCCAGGGTGAAGTAGAGGAGGAACGCACCACTGGCCAGCCCGTGCAGCATGGCCCAGCCCGAACGGAGCCGGAGCCCGGCCCACATGTGGGCGGGGATGGTGGTGTACGCGATCGGGAGGGCCGAACCGGAACCGAACGTGGCGACGTAGAGGATCACCGAGATGACGATGAGGAACGCGTACTCGCCCCGCCGCGCCACCGAGAGCGGCGCACGCGTCTGCCCCTCGGCACGGGCCGTGATGCTGGCGGCGACGACGATACCGAGCGAGCCGAGCGCGGTCAGCGACACCGCGTGGCGGACGAGCCACGGGATGAAGGCGGCGAGCGGCTCGGCCGACCCCTCGATGGCGCTGCCGACCACGATGAACAGGGCGCCGACCGAGCAGGCGACGAGCGCGACGGCGCCGAGACGGAGATAGTCGCCCACGGTGCGCACGCTCATGTCCGGGACCAGCCGGCGGAAGAACGCGACGGCCACCGCCGTCTGTGCGGCGCTTCCGAGGGCCACCGCGAGTGCGAGCACCACGCTGAGGCCGGTGACCAGGTTGACGACGGCGAGGATGGGCAGGCCGGCGGTGAGGGCGATGAGGAGATCCTGCCGGGTCCGGGACGCCCAGAGGCCCCACAGGAAGGCGATACCGGCTGCGGGCCACACAAGGGCCAGTCCGGTCGATTCGAGGTTGGTGTGCCGACCGAAGACGGCGGCGGCAGCGAGCAGGAGGCCGAACAGGATATGCAGGGACGCCGGGGACAGCGCTGCCAACCTACCCGCGACCGTGTGCATCCGCGCCTCGCCCATCCCACTACCCATCAGAAGAATCGCTGTCCTCCCGCGCGGCCGGACCAGGACCGTCGGAACGCCGCCCTGAGACAGGCCACGTGATGCACAGCATATCTGCTGGTCGGTTGCGCCCTCGCGGGGGCGGAGCACCCGGGAGGTGTTCCGCCCCCGTGGTAGGTCGCGGACCTACGCCAGGGTGGCCGCGTCGATCACGAACCGGTAGCGCACGTCCGAGGACAGGACGCGCTCGTAAGCCTCATTGACGGCGTCCGCCGAGATGACCTCGATCTCGGGTGCGATGCCGTGCTCGGCGCAGAAATCGAGCATCTCCTGGGTCTCGCGGATTCCGCCGATGCCGGAGCCCGCGAACGAGCGCCGCTGGTTGAACAGCGTGAACACGTGCAGGGGAAGGGCGTCCGCCGGCGCTCCGACGTTGACCATCGTCCCGTTGAGGCGGAGGAGGGAGAGGTATGCGTCCAGGTCGATCTTCGCGCTGACCGTATTGATGATGAGGTCGAAGGTCATGGAGAGCTTCGTGAACGTTCCGGGGTCACTGGTGGCGTAGTAGTCCGTGGCTCCGAAGCGCTTGCCGTCCTCCTCCTTGCTGAGGCTCTGCGACAGGACGGTGACCTCGGCACCCATGGCGTGCGCGATCTTCACGGCCATGTGGCCGAGACCGCCCAGTCCGACGACGGCGACCTTCTTGCCCGGGCCCGCGTTCCAGTGGCTGAGGGGCGAATAGGTGGTGATCCCGGCACAGAGCAGGGGCGCTGCGGCCTCGTAGGGGATGCTCTCGGGAACGGACAGCACGAAGTTCTCGACGACCACGACGTGGGTGGAGTAGCCACCCTGCGTGATGGTGCCGTCGACATCCTTGGCGCCGTAGGTCCCGATGTTGCCCTCGAGGCAGTACTGCTCCTCGCCCTGTCGGCAGTTGGCGCACTCGCCGCACGAGTTCACCATGCAGCCGACACCCACGCGGTCGCCGACCTTGTGCCGGGACACCTCGGCGCCGACTTCCTCGACGACGCCCACGATCTCGTGGCCCACCGTCAGCGGGTACTGCTGCGGACCCCACTCGCCGCGCACTGTGTGGATGTCGGAGTGGCAGATGCCGGCGTAGGCGATCTTGATCAGCACGTCCTTCGCTCCGACGTCGCGACGTTCGATGGTGGTGGGGATGAGCGGCTCCGTGGCGGACTGCGCTGCATAGGCATTGACGGTCTTCATAGGGTTTCTCCTGGGGAGTTCTCGAGGGCGGCCTGCGGTGTGCAGGCCGTGGGTCTGGGGGTGGCACCACGAGGGTGCCGGGTCGGCATCGGGAGGTCCGGTCCTTGTCCCGGCCCGAGCGCCGGACAGGGCACCCGACGGCGCGGACGTCCTACCGGTTGTCGGCCGGCACGTCGGAAGGGTAGGCGGAGGCGGTGGGGTGGGGGTCGACTGTCGCCTGCAGCCCGTCGCGGTTCCCCCCGAACGCCGTTCGGCACGCCTGCCGGGAGGTGATGTGCGCGCGCCTCCAGGTCGGGAGGTCGTGGAGGTCGCTCTGCTTGTTCACTGACCCAACGGTAGATCGAAACGCTCGCGCGTGGGAGGTCCTGCTGGTACCTGCACGGTCGGGTCCTCGATCCGTCCCCGTCCGGCTCCTGCCCGGTATCATCCGGGCCCGTTTCCTGCGCCGTCCGCGCCAACCCCCGCCGGTAGATCGGTTTCCGTCGATCGGAGGCTTCGATCCTAGGCGCAAGGACGGCCGACGGACACCACTTCGCCGCTGGTGGAGGCACGTTGCAGCCCTGGCCGTATACAGGTGCAGGATGGGTGGAGCCACCGGTGCACGGACTGAAGGAGCTCTTCCATGGATTACACGTTCGACGTCCTCGTCATCGGTGGTGGACCCGCCGGCATGGCGGCAGCCACCCGCGCCGCCGAACTCGGTGCTCGAACCGCCGTCGTCGAGCGGTCCGCCCTCGGAGGTACCTGCGTGAACTCCGGCTGCGTGCCCACCCGCGTGCTCGCGAAGACCGCCCGCCTGTTCCGTGAGGTCCGGACGGCCTATGACTACGGAATAGTGGTCGCCGAACCATCGGTCGACTGGCAGAAGACCGTGCAACGCGTCCGCGCCACGGTGGCGAAGGTCCTCGAGGCGAAGGGGTACGGCCCCACGATGGAGCGCCTGGACATAGAGCTGATCGAGGGCGATGCGGAGCTGACGGGTAAGCACTCCGTCGTCGTGGACGGACGCGAGGTCACGGCCGCGTCGATCATCCTCTGCATCGGAGGAAGCGGGCGCCGCCTGCCCATCGAGGGCGCGGAGTTCGCCGTCCTGCCGCATGAGGTGCTGGACCTGGAGCGACTCCCGGGTTCCGTGGCGATCATCGGCGGCGGGCATACCGGCGCCCAGATGACCACCATCTTCGACGCCCTGGGATCGGAGGTGCTCCTGCTCGATCTCGCGCCGCGCATCCTGATGACGGAGGACGAGGACGTCGCCGCCGCCGTGACCGCCAGCTTCGCGGGCAAGGGCGTCCAGGTGGAGACCGGGATCGGCGGGATAGACAGCATCGGCAAGGAAGGGGACGGCCTCGTCCTGACCTGGAAACGCGACGGCCGACCGCAATCCCGGTCCGTCGATGCCGTCATCATGGCGGCCGGCTGGCCCGCCAACCTCTCCGGGCTGGGCCTCGAGGTGGCAGGTGTGGAAACCTCCCGCTCGTTCATCCCGGTCGACGGGTACCTGCGGTCCAACGTCCCGCACATCTTCGTGGCGGGTGACGCCAACGGCAGCAGCATGCTGGTGCAGGCCGCCGTGTTCGAGGGAGAGACGGCGGCGGAGAACGCCGTCCTGGGCGCCAACCGCACCACGCCCCACCACCTCCTACCCGAGGGCGGATTCACCGACCCCGACTATGCGGGCGTGGGCCTCACCGAGACGACGGCGAGGGAGCGCGACGCCGAATGCCACGCGGTCACGGTGCCCTACGCCGTCGTCGAGCGCCCCATCATCGACGACCGCGAGCAGGGCTTCCTGAAGCTCGTGGTCGATCGCCGTCGCGAGCTGATCCTCGGCGCGCACGCCGTCGGCGAGAACGCCGTCGAGGTCATCACCGCCGTGGCTTCCGCCATGGCGGGCGGCACGGACCTCGCCACGCTCGCGCGAGTGAAGTTCGCCTACCCGACCTACAGTGCGGCCATCGGGCATGCCGCACGAGCAGCCCTGCGCGGCTAGGGTCCGCCGGTCGCCACTCAGCTCCGCAGGAGCACGAGCTCCTCGAGCGGCAGGCGCGTCCGCGGAGCCGTCTCCCGTTCCGCCAGCGCTTCCGGAAGCTTGTCCGCGTCATCCACTGTGCCGACAGCCGTGATCGTGATGGGCTTGAGGTTCTCGGTGAGGTCGAACGCGGCGACGATCCTGTCCCACTCGACACCCGCCATCTGGTGGGTCGCGAGACCTTCGTTCTCTGCCTGGATGCTCAGGTGCGCCACGGCCTGCCCGAGGTCGTACTCGGAGTAGGGGCGTGGGTCGCCGTCGACCGTGGATGTCTCGGCGATCCCCAGGATCAGTGCCGAGGCCCGGTGCGCCCATGCTGCATTGAAGCCCATGAGCGCTGACACCATCGCGTCGAACGCGTGCGTCCCCCGCCGGGCGACGATGAAGCGCCGTGGCTGGTTGTTGCTCGCTGACGGCGCCCAGCGCGCAGCCTCGAGAAGCGCGTCCAGCTGGGCGTCGGAGACGGTGGCCTCAGGATCGAAGGAGCGTGGGCTCCAGCGCCTGGCGAGCTCGTCCACGATGGGGACGCGCGTATCGGCGAGACGGGCGGTCGTCAGTGCAGGACTGAATGACATGAAGGTGCTCCTGTGCTTGTTCGGGAGGAAACGGCGCACCGTTGAGCCTCGTTTCTCCCAACAACCGGACCCGGAAAGTCATTCCGCTGACGTCGATCGGGAAAGGATCCGGCGTTCCGGCAGGACGCTCAGCGCTGCACAGCTACGGCAGGAGCGGCTGCGCGTGCATCGCGGCGCCGCCAGTAGGCGGCCAGGGCAGCCCCCGAGACGTTGTGCCAGACGGAGAAGATGGCCGCGGGCAGGGCCGCCTCCGGTGTCAGGTACGTCCGGGCCAGGCCCGCGGCCAGTCCGGAGTTCTGCATGCCGACCTCTATCGCCGTCGTCCTCCTCGCCGCGACGGGAAGCTTGAACAGACGCGCGGCACCGTATCCCAGGGCGTAGCCGAGGCCGTTGTGCAGGATCACCGCGGCAAGGACGAGGAGCCCGGCCGAGAAGATGATCCCGGCACTGCCGGACACCACGGCGATCACCACCACCGTGATGGCTCCCACCGAGATCCAGGGGAGCGCGGGAAGGAGCGTCGCGACGAGCCGGGGCAGGAAGTACCGGACGGCGAGGCCCACGATGACCGGGATCAGCACGATCTGGAGGATGGACAGGCCGATGGCGGCGGCATCTACGGGCATGTACTGACCCGCGAGCCAGAGCGTGAGCAGCGGCGTCAGCACCGGAGCGAGGATCGTGGACACCGAGGTCATCGCGACGGACAGTGCCACGTCGCCGCGCGCGAGGTAGGAGACCACGTTGGAGGCCGTCCCGCCGGGGCAGCACCCCACGAGGATGACGCCGGCGGCGAGGGCCGGCGGAAGCCCGAGTGCCATCGAGACGACCCACCCGATCGACGGCATGATCACGAACTGCGCCACCACCCCGATCACGACGGGGATGGGTCGCTTGCCGATCAGTGCGAAGTCCACCGGCGTGAGGGTCAGGCCCATCCCGAACATGATCACTCCGAGCAGCGGATTGACCAGTGGACCGAGTCCCGCGAAGGATGCGGGAGTGAGGACGGCCACGAGTCCGCCGGCCAGGATCAGCAACGGGAACAGCGTCACGGCGATCCTTGCGCTGCGTTCTTCGGCAGCCTTCGGCTGCGGGGAATTGTTACTCATGGTTAACGGGATATCACGTGCTCCCCCGCGGCCCGCACTGTTACAGTGGCTGACACCCCGAAGGCAAGGGTACTTAGTTCCTCACTGACGGCAGGTAGGACAATGGCGACGACCGACAGGAAATTCACTGCTACCGAGGAGTCGACGAGCAAGCATCCCCACGACTGGGGCCGGGCGATGTCCGTGGCGATCTGCCGCCTGACGGACATGGCGCGGGAGGCAGGCGACCCGGTACACGACGAAGCATTGATCGGCGAGGACCTCCACCTCTTCGTCGAGGACACCCACGACGGCGTCAGCATCACGATGTCGTGGACGCCCCGAGAGCGGGCCGCCCTTCCCCCGGCGACTCCCACCTCCGAGGACGGCCCGGAGCACGGCGCATCGGGCGAACGGTTCGATCCGACCGGCGGCAGCACCGCAGGGTTGGGTCAGTAGCGAAAAGCAGCCGGCCTCGCATGCCCCTGGATCAGTAAGCAGACTGATGATTTCCGGCGTAGTGTTGCAGGAAATTACACGGCGAACCACGTGGAGGACAGTATGAGTGAGAAGCGCCCGGATCCCTCGAATGCGGGAAACCCCGATCCGATCGAAAACAACATCACCGGCCTCGAGCCAGGAGGCGGCGTGCCACCGGGCGAAACACCTCCGGGCGAGGCCAGCACCACCTGGCAGCAGGGACATGCCGACGATGAAACCCCGTCACGCGGCCTTCAGGGAGTGTGGCTCGGCATGATCGGGCTGATCGTGCTGCTCGTGCTGGTATTCATCGTCGGAAACATCGTCGGCCTCTTCAACATGTTCTGATCTCTTGGTAAGCGAAAGCCCCCACCCGCCGGCCGGCGGATGGGGGCTTTCGTCCGTGCGGCGGAAATCCGCGCTAGGACGCCGCTTCGTCGCGCAGGCGGTAGTAGTCGATCAGCGCCGACTCCTCCTCGGGCGAGAGTTCGACGCTGCTGACGGCGTCGGGCGCGTCCGTGATCATGTTCTTCGTCCAGGCGAGGTGCAGGTCATCGCCCTCGAACCGGGAGTTCGCCAGGGGCACGTAGTGCTTGCGCGAGTTCAGCAGACCCAGTGACACCGTGACCCAGGCGGGGATACCCGATTCCTTCTCGAGGTGCACGTCGTTCACGTCTCCGAGCTTCTTGCCCTTGCTGTCCCAGGCGACAGCCGCCTGGAGCTTGTTGATTTCTGCCTGAGACATCGGCTTCCCTTCGGTGGAGGAGGATTGGTTCGCTCCCCATTCCAGCCCAGATACTGCCTGGGGGCAATCAGGATCCGGCGTCAGGCCTTGTCCGCGGCTTCACCGAGCATCGGCAGGAAGCGGTCCAGCGCCCACACCAGGCTCAGCGGATTGGCCGCGGAGATGGAGAGCGTCAGCGTGTTGTCACTGTCCGCGACGAGTGCGCCCTTCGAGACGGCGGGGATCTGCGCGAGCAGCGGATCGGCGGAGATGGCCTCCTTGGTGGCCTCGTCCGGCACCCAGGTCACGAAGATGTCCGAATCCAGTTCATTGGCACGCTCGGCCGACCACGGGATGAAGAACTCCTCGGAGCCCGTGGTGTTGTCGGTGACGACATCGGCCTGGACCATGCCGAGCTCGGTCAGGAAGCGGGGGCGGTTGTCGTTCGCGGTGTACACGCTCACGCCGTCCGCACTGGCCGGTTCGAGGTTGCCGTAGATGAAGGTCTTGCCCTCGAGTTGCGGATACTCGGCGGCGGCGTCTGCGATCGCCCCCTCCGTCTCCGACACGAGCTGCTCGGCATCCTCGGACAGGCCGAGCGCCTCACCGATGATGCGCGTCGAATCCTGCCAGGCCGTGCCGTAGGCCACTTCAGGGTAGGCGACGACCGGCGCGATCTTGCTGAGGGTGTCGTAGTCCTCCTGCGACAGACCGGAGTAGGCGGCAAGGATCACGTCCGGGTTCGTGGCTGCGATGTCGTCGAAGGCGATGCCGTCCGTCTCCGAGTACTGCGCCGGCGCAGTCCCGGTCCCGATGGCGGCGCCGAGCTCCTCGAGCTTCGCGTCCTTCCACGGAGTCGACTGGTTCTCGTTGCCACCATAGGTGTCGGCAGGCATCCCGACGGGCACGACGCCGAGGGCAAGGGACACATCCGCGTTCACCCACGAGACGGTGGCCACCCGCTCGGGCTTCTCGGCGAGGGTGGTCTCGCCGAAAGCGTGCTCGATGGTGACGGGGAAGGCGTCCGCATCAGCGGAGGCGCTGCTTCCCCCGCCGGCCGCCGTGCCGCTGTCGGCAGGGCCGGTGGAGCAGGCGGAAAGGGAGAGGACGGCGACGGCGGCAGCGGCAATCAGGCCGCGCAGGCGTGGGGGGGCCATGAGGCTCCTTGGCTTCGACGGCCTCGCACGAGGCCATGGGGACGGGATAGAAGTAAGGGTAGCCTAAGGCGAGCTAATTACGAAAAGTTTTCGTTACGTAATAGCTACGACTCGCGGGCCTTGCGCGTCTCCCGGTCGTTCGCCTTCTGCAGGGCGTCGACGAGTTCACCCTTCGTCATGGCCGAGCGGCCCGGCACATCGAGCTTCTTTGCAAGGTCGTAGAGGTGCTTCTTGCTGGCGTTCGCGTCCACCCCGCCTGCCGTAGGGCGCCCGTCGGCGCCTCCGCCTGCCGCCTGATCGTCGGACGGCCCCTTCGACTCCTTCGGCTCCCAGTGGTCCCCCACCTTCTCGAAACCGTGCTTGAGCGAGGCGAATGCGGTCCGACGTGCGCGCTCGCCGTCGCCGTACTGTTCCTCCGCGGCGTCGAGGGTCGCGGCGAAGGTGTCCTGCGCCTTCGCGTCGGAGCGCTGGAGCGTGCTGGGAAGCGTCTCGGCCTTGACCTCGCCGTCCTCGGTGAATCGCGACATCCGCTGCATCCTCTCGTGGGTTCGACCCCGCCTCCCCAGAGGCGGCCCGGCCGGGACGGGCGCTACCCGGACTCACTCGAGCATATCCGGCACCCTGTCCATCGTCCCTCCCGCACGGTACCGTGAACCGCACCAGCCATTGGGTAAGGCCAACCGCAGCGGGGACGCGGTGGCTGTGCCCGGCCGGCCGGCCACTACTCACGCGCCAATGGAGGACTTTCGTGATCAGGAGCAACACCACAGCACTGGAACGGCCCAGAGCTGCCCGGAACCGGACACTTGCACTCGGCCTTGCTGCACTCATCAGCCTGCCGCTTCTCACCTCGGGGCCGGCACAGGCCAAGGGCAACTTCCCCTCACCCGAGGGCAATACCAGCACCGCCAGCATCCTCACCTACGCCGACACCGTCAAGGAACTGGAAAGGATCGAGGAGACCTCCCGCTACGGGGTGGACGTCTTCACGCTCGCCGAGGCGGGCACCGGGGTCGACACCAGCGAGCAGGGCCGGGACCTGTACGTGGCAACCGTCGGTGACGGACCGAAGGACGTCTGGGTGCAGGGCCGCATCCACGGAAACGAGCCCTACGGCGCCGAAGCCATCCTCAGCCTGCTCAAGGACCTCGGAACCAACGGCTCCCCCGAGTACGAGGAGATCCGGGACGCCTTCACCATCCACTTCATCCCGATGTACAACCCGGACGGCAGCGAACTCAACATCCGCCAGACCGTCCTCTGGGATACCGCCGCGAACGCGCCCCGCAAGGGCGCCAACGGACAGGACCTCATCGTGGACCTCAACCGCGACTGGGTGGCGGACAAGTTCCAGGCGCGGGAGTCGCTCGCCTTCTACGAGTACTGGACCATGGTGGATCCTGAGTACGGCATCGACATCCACCACCAGGGCCTCAAGCAGCAGTACGGCACGGGCGACGACGTCACCCTGTCCCTCGGCATCTCCCTCGCTCCGGGTGGACCGACACTGCCCACCCTCAAGGGTGGCGCATACGACGTCCTCACCCGCCAGATGCACGGGTACGTGTACGAGGAGCTGAAGGGCACCGGCTTCATCACGATGGATCGGTACCAGGTGGGCAACAGCCTGGAGATCGACATCAAGGGCGGGGTCGTTTCCGCCATGATGCTGGGGCTGAACCACCAGAACCTCAACCCCGAGGGCCACTCGAATCCCGTGGTGTTCTTCGAGACCTCCGGCAACACCAGCGACGGGTCACTCGGCCAGAAGGCACGGGGGAAGAGCATCCAGCAGAACATCCTGGCCATGCGGACGCTGCTCGGCGGCCTCGCCAGTGGCGAGGTGCAGCAGACGGATCCCGAGGTGTGGGAGGACATCCCCCACGCACCGGTCACCGGCTACAGCACGGACTACGCGGGCACCATCCCCGTCACGCCGTAGGTCCTTCGCCAGGCTCGACGACGGCGCCTCCGCACTCGGCGGAGGCGCCGTCGTCGTTCGGTACGAGCCGTCGTCGTTCGGTACGAGCCGCCGTCGTTCGGTACGAGCCGCCGTCGTTCGTGATGAGCCGGGATCGGGCTGGCGCAAGGAGATCCCTGGCGCCCGATCGGCGTTTCGCCTCGCCCCGGCTCAGCCGCGGGCGGTGAGGAATGCCTCGAGCGCCGGAAGGTCGTCCGTGTTGATGTGGTCGACACCCGCGTCGGCGAGTTCCGCCCAGACTGCCTCGCGGGCGGCGCCGGGGAGGTCGGGGGTGGCCCAGAACCTCACGCGTGCTCCCTGCTGGTGGGCAGTGGCGACATAGTCCCGCAGCTTCGTCCGTTCAGCCGGAGGCATCTCCCCGACACCCAGCCAGGTGAAGAGCTGCGTCCAGTTGTTGCTGACCAGGGGCATGAGGCTGGACGGCAGGGCCGAACCGAGATCCGTCGCGCGGCCGTCATAGAAGCTCAGGCGCTGCCGATCAGCCTCCATCGTGGCCAGGGGGCGGTTTCCGCTGACAACCACGCTCACGGCACCCTGCAGGACCCTGCCGTTGGAGAAGCGGCTGAGCATGCTTCGGTGCTCGCCGAGCTCGGCCTCGATGGCGGCCCACGTCTGTTCGGCGTCGCCCTTGATGTCCACGAGGAGCTGGAACCCGCTTTCCCAGCCCGGATAGACGCTGCCCGCCCTGCCGCTGACGAGGTCGTCGAGCGGATCGAGGTACAGGCTTTCGAGTGTCACGCCGGGCCTCACATCCTCGAGATCATGGGCCACCAGGAGCTCGCCGTCGACGAGCCAGACGTCGGCCTCGACGCTCGTGAAACCGTGCGCGAGCGCGTCGTACAGCGGGCGGTTCTGCTCGTAGTCGTTGTGCGCATGGGCCGCCGCCTGCGGGGTCCCGAGCAGGGTGTTGTCATGGGCCGGGGCGGCCGACGCCGGCAGGGCGGCGACGAGAGTGGCGGGCAGGGCGAGCGCGATGGCGGCGAGGATGGCGGCGAGGGGGCGTGCGACGGGCATGGGCGTTCAGCTTCCTTCGAGGTGCAGGGACGGCACCACGCTAGGAAGCGGACATGAGCAGGAGGCCGACGCCGGTTGGCCTCCCGATGAACGCAGGCGGACGGCCCGACCCGTCGTCGGTCCCGGCCCGCCCGGAATCCGCGCCGGAGCAGCGCACCTGTCAGCCCAGGGTCGCGAGGTACCTGACCAGCTCACGCGGAGCAGAGGTCGGGGCCACTGCTTCCACTGCCGCGTTGTAGTTCGTGTTGGTGTTGACGTCGTAGGTCAGCACGCGGCCGTCGGCGGTCTCGATGAACTCGATGCCGCAGACCTCGAGCTGGTTGCGCCGCGCGAACTCCTCGAACGAGGCGATGACCGGGTGGTCGAAACCCTCGCGGAGGCTGAAGAGCTGCTGTCCGGGCTCGGGGGCGATGGTGGCGCCGGGCGGCATGATGGGCCTGCCCGTCTCGGGGTCGATGGCGCACGCATCCGCCGGGCACAGCTGGAAACCGCCGCGGGCCGTGTCCGCCTTGATCGCGTAGACGAACCTGCCGCCCACGATCTCCGCCCTGGTGATGAAGGGCTCGGCAGCCTGGATGAACTCCTGCACCAGGGTGATGCCGTCCTGCGGCTCCTCGAACTCGCTCGAGGCCACGTACGCGGCCAGCTCCTCGTGCGAGTCGAACTTCCGGACGCCGAGGCCCTTGCCGCCCTGGTTGTGCTTGATGATGAAGGGGACGTCGAAGCCCTGCGCGGCTTCGAGGATCCGGTCCCTGCCCACGGCGGCGACCGTCCGGGGAGTGTCGATACCGGCGGCCTTCAGCGCGGTCAACTGGTCCACCTTGCTCATCTCGAGCTCGAGCACGCGCCGGCCGTTGACCGTCCGGCGCCCATGGGCCTCGAGCCAGGACAGGACGGAGCGGGCGTAGTCCTTGGACAGGCCATGGTCCCGGGTGTGGGCCGAGGCGCTGATCCGGGACCAGAAGATGCCCTCCGGCGGGGCGGAATCGAGGTCCAGGACACCATCCGTGAGCAGCCATTCGACCACTTCGACGCCTTCGGCCTCGAAGGCGCGGGCGAAGGGCGGGAACCATTCAGGGTTCTCATGCAGGGCGTAGACCGTGGTCACGGGGGTCCTTCCGATCGGCAGAGTGCAGGTAGTGCTTCGATCCGCATAACCGGAGCCGCCGGGCACCTATTCCACGCCGACCGCCCCGCAGGTGGTCAGGAGCCGGCGTCGGCGTCGTGCCCGCCGCCCCTGAACAGGCTGCGCCGAATCGCATACACCTGGGCGCCGGCGAGTGCGGCGCTGATGAGGAGGGCCAACGGCCAGGACAGATCAGTGGCATAGACGAGGACGAACGCTATCGAGGCGGCGAGGACGACGACACCGAGGGCCAGGGCCACCCTCAGGTGCCACCGGAGTCCGACGGACCCCGTCGGTGCAGGCCGCCCCGCATTCTGGTCGCCGTGCCCGTCACGGTCCACGTCTCCCCCGTCCATCGTCGTCGCGGTTCCCTTCTTCGTTCAAGGATCGCATCGAAGTCCCCCTATTGCTGGATGAAGATGCCGTTGCCCGGGCCCAGTGGCAGATCGAGGTAGAAGAACACCGTCAGGATGGCTACCCACGCGAGCCAGAACGGCACCACGAAGGGCAGCATGCGTGCCATGAGCGTCCCGAGGCCGGCTTCCGGCTCGTACTTCCGCAGCATGGTGAGGAGCACGATCATGTAGGGATTCAGCGGGGTGATGACCTGCGTGGCAGAATCACCGACGCGGAACGCGCCCTGGATGAAGGCCGGTTCGTAGCCGAGCAGCGCGAACAGCGGGACGAACACCGATGCCATGAGCGTCCACATCGATGAGCCCGAGATGATGAAGAGGTTCAGCACCGAGGTGAGCAGGATGAAGGCGATCACCGCCGGGTATCCCGTCAACCCGATGGCCTCGAGTCCCGATGCGCCCGCGACGGCGATCCAGGACCCGATGCCGGACCAGTTGAACAGGGCGATGAACTGGCCGAGGATGAACGCCAGCACCAGGAAACCCGCCATGTCCCTGATGGCCTCTCCCATGACGCGCGGTACATCCCGGCCCGTGGTGATGGTACCGACGATCCGCCCGTAGACGAGGCCGGGGATGGTGAAGAGAAGGAACACGATGAAGACGATCGAGCTGAGGAGCGGCGAGCGCGGCAGGAACCCGCCGGCCTCGTTGCGCCAGGGCGAGTCCGGAATGATCACCGCGACCAGGACCGCCAGCGCGACGGCGGCGCCGACGATCATGGACCACCTCAGGGCACGGGCCTCCTGGGGCTCCAGTTCGGCCTTGAGGACCGCGGGCGCGGACGCGTGCTCGCCGTCCTCGGCCAGTTCGTCGACCGGCACGTTCTGCCGGGAGAGGCGGGGCTCGAGGACCTTGTCGATGATGAACCCGGCAATGAGGATCAGGACCACCGAGGACGCGATGTTGAAGTAGTAGTTGGACAGCGGCGTCACCGGCGACCCCGGGTTGGGGAGATTCTCCGTGACCGCCGTCGTGATGCCGGCGAACAGGGCGTCGAGGCTGGTGACCAGCAGGTTGGTGGAGTACCCGGCTCCGGCGGCCGCGAAGCCGCCGAGGAGGCCCGCGACCGGGTGGCGGCCGGCAGCCTTGAAGACGAGTGCCGCGAGCGGCGGGATGATGACGAACGCGGAGTCTGACATGACGGATCCGACGACGCCGACGAAGCCCACGGCGTAGGGCAGGGCCCAGCGCGGAGCCGAACCGAAGACACGACGGATCAGCGCCCCGAGCAGCCCGGACTTCTCGGCCACGCCGACGGCGAGCAGGATGGGGAGCACCGTGGCCAGCGGCGGGAACCCGAGGTAGTTGGCCCCCAGGTTCTCGGTGAGCCAGGTCAGGCCCTCTCCCGTGAAGAGGCCCTTGATGACCGTCGATTCCTCCGCACCGGGCACCTGGACGGTCACGTCGGCGAGCGCCATGCCCGTGGTGACCACGGCGGTGATGCCGAAGAGGATCAGGAAGAGCATGAAGGGATCGGGCAGCTTGTTGCCGACCCGCTCCACTCCGGTGAGGAACCGGTCCGCCAGTCCCGGGCGTGTTGCTGCTGTGGATGACATGCGTTCTCCTGGGCGGTCGATGCTGCGGATTCTGCGTGGGGTGCTGATCGTGGAGTGGCTGATCGTGCAGTGTCAGGCGAAGTAGGACGGCACGTCGATCGCCCCGCCCTGCGCCTCGAATTCCTCGTGGACGGCGGTGCGGAGGGATTCGTCGGACAGGTAGTCGAGCGCGGTGAGCGCCAGCCCGACGGCGCCGTCCAGCGCTCCCTGCTCGGCGGCCCCACTCCGGGCCGCTTCGGCGAACCCGCGCGTGTGCAGGGCCGTGGACGGTTCGGCCACGCGGATCAGCGGGTGCATGCCGGGGATCCGGTAACTGACGTTACCGAAATCCGTCGACGCGGCGAGGGTCTCCGAGACGACGCCGAGCGGGAGCGGTGAGCGCCCACGCCGCTGCTGGGCGGCGACCCATCGGCCGGTGAGTGCACTGTTGGTGCGGATCGGGAGCGACGGCGGATGCTCGTCCCACAGCAGTTCCACGCCGGTGCCCGTCATGAGGGCGGCTCCGCGTGCCACCTCCTCGAGGCGGGCGCTGAGGTCCCGCAGGGTCGCGGGCTGCTGCGAGCGCGCGTAGAGCTTGAGGACAGCGCGGCCGGGGATGATGTTGGGGCTCTCGCCGCCCTCGGAGATATTCGTGTGCACCCGGTCCGACGGCGGCAGTTGCTGTCGCAGCAGGCCGATGCCCTGGTAGGCGAGGTTCGCGGCGTCGAGCGCGTTCCGGCCCATGAAGGGTTGCGCGGACGCGTGCGCCTCCACACCGGTGAACGTGATGGTGAGCAGCCGCCGGCCGAGCCAGACCTGATCCGCGAGGTCGTAACCGTAGGGGTGCACCATGATGGCGGCGTCGATACCGTCGAAGGCACCGTTTCGCGCCATGACCTCCTTGCCGGAGTGGCCCTCCTCGGCGGGGGTCCCGAGGAACACGACGCGCCCTGGTAGCCGATCGGCTACGGAAGCCAGGGCCAGGAAGGCACCCAGCCCGGCCGCCGCGATGACGTTGTGCCCGCACGCATGACCGATCTCCGGGAGGGCATCGTACTCCGCGAGGATCGCGATGGTGGGACCCCGGTCCGCGCTGCCGATCTCCGCCCGCACCGACGTCTCGACGCCGTGGACGCCGAGCGTCGCATCGAGGCCCTGGCGTGTGAGTTCCTGATGCAGCAGCATCACGCTCCGGTGCTCCCTGTACGCCGTTTCCGGGTGTGCGTGCAGGGACTGGACCACATGGCGAAGGCGCTCCGCGACAGCCTCCACACCCTGCTCGACGTCGTCGGACAGGTCCGGGGAGGCCCCGCCGAAGGGCGAAGGATCCGGCACCGCTTCTGCGAGCAGCCTCCGCGTGCGCTCGTCGATCGACTGCAGGTATGCGTGGTCGGGCTCGGTGGGTCGGCTCATTCGAGTAGCTTAGGCAACGATCAGGGTGCCGTGCTGTCCCCTATGTAAACGCTGGGTAACAGTGCGGCCGGGCTCCTGAAAGATAATCTTCCGGAAATATCCCTGCAACACCGCTCCCGAATCATGGAGGGAGCGGCTCGCCAGTCTCAACGGGCCGCACCCTGAACCGCCAAGGAGCACCATGACCGCCATCGCCACTCCCACCACCGCCCGCATCCTCGATCTCGGTGCCCTGAGCGCCGGGACCGTCGTCGAGGCGCGACGCAAGAACGAGGTGCACTACCGCGGCTGCGTCGAGGATGCCGCTCCCGGCCTCGGCGTCGTCTGGATCCGTGACGACCTCGCCGGCCACCGGGCCCTCCTCCACCTCGACGAGTACAGCATCTGGCGGATCAGCGCCTGAGCCCCGGGCCGGCATCCCACCCCTCCTAGACTGGGGGGATGACTGTAACCCTCGTGGCGAAGGACCTGTCCGGGGGCCACGCCCACAGAACCCTCTTCTCGAAGCTGGACCTCACCGTCGCACCAGGCGACGTCGTCGGGGTGGTCGGGGCTAACGGTGCCGGAAAGACCACGCTCCTGCGCCTGCTCGCCGGAGCGGACACACCGCTGGCAGGGACCGTCCGCACCACACCGCCCGACGCCTTCGTGGGCTGGCTCCCGCAGGAACACGAGCGGCTCGAGGGCGAGACCGTCGCCGCCTACATCGGCCGCCGGACCGGCACGACGGCGGCGACCTCCGCCATGGAGGACGCCGCGGCTGCCCTCGGCAGCGGTGAGAAAGGCGCCGACGACGTTTACGCGGTAGCGCTGGACCACTGGATGTCCTCCGGCGCCGTGGACCTCGACGACAGGATGCCGGCCGTTCTGGCCGACGTCGCCGGCGCCCTGGACCCCGCAACCCCGACCACCGCCCTGTCCGGCGGACAGCTCGCCCGTGTGGCCCTCGCGGCCCTGTTGCTCAGCCGCTTCGACATCGTCCTCCTCGACGAGCCCACCAACGACCTCGACCTCGAGGGTCTCGAGCGCCTCGAGGCGTTCATCCAGAACCTGCGCGGAGGCGTGGTCCTCGTCTCCCACGACCGCGAGTTCCTGGCGCGGTGCGTCACCACCGTCGTCGAACTGGATCTCGCCCAGAACAGGGTGGCCGTGTACGACGGCGGCTATGACGCCTTCCTCGAGGAGCGCGCAGTGGCACGGCGCCACGCCCGCGAGGCGTACGAGGAGTATGCGGAGAAGAAGCAGGACCTGGTGGGACGTGCCCGCACGCAGCGCGAGTGGAGCTCGCAGGGTGTGCGCAACGCGATGAAGAAGAGCCCCGACAACGACAAGATCCGCCGGAAGGCCAGTGCCGAGTCCTCCGAGAAGCAGGCGCAGAAGGTGCGCCAGATGGAATCGCGCATCGCCCGGATGGACGAGGTGGAGGAGCCGCGCAAGGAGTGGCAGCTCCAGTTCACCATCGGCTCGGCGACGCGCTCCAGCTCCGTCGTCGCCACCCTCAACAACGCGTCCGCGACGCAGGGCACGTTCACGCTCGGGCCGGTCTCGCTGCAGGTCAACGCAGGTGAGCGCATCGGGATCACCGGACCCAACGGCGCCGGGAAATCGACCCTGCTGCGGTTGCTGCTCGGTCACCAGCAGCCCGACGACGGCGCTGCCGCCCTCGGTTCCAGCGTCGCGGTCGGCGAGATCGACCAGGCGCGCGGTCAACTCGATGAGACCCTGCCGCTCGGCACGGCCTTCGAAGCGCTGGTCCCCGAACTGACGCAGGGCGAGGTGCGGACCCTCCTCGCGAAGTTCGGGCTGAAAGCGGACCAGGTGCGCGCCGTCGTCGGTTCCCTCTCGCCCGGGGAGCGCACCCGCGCCGGGCTGGCCCTGCTCCAGGCCCGCGGCGTGAACCTCCTCGTCCTCGACGAGCCGACCAACCACCTGGACCTCCCCGCGATCGAGCAGCTCGAGGATGCGCTCGAGTCCTACACGGGCGCCCTGCTCCTCGTCACGCACGACCGCAGGCTGCTCGAGAACGTCCGCCTGGACGAGCGCTGGCAGGTCGACGGCGGCCGGGTCACCGTCGGCTAGGACTGGCGGGCGGGTATCACCTGCGCGTGGCACCATGGAAGCCGAGGCGGGGGCGACCCGCTTCCCGGACGATGGGTGCCGTACCCGGTGTGCGACAAGACGGCCCGTGGGAGTGCATCATGGCCTGGCTCGTCCTCGTAGTCTCCGGCGTCCTCGAAGCGATCTGGGCGACCGCCCTCGGCAGGTCCGAGGGCTTCAGCAAGCCGGGACCGACGCTCGTGTTCGCCGTCGCCATCATCGCCAGCATGGCGGGCTTGGCCTATGCGATGCGCACCCTGCCCGTCGGCACGGCCTACGCCGTCTGGGTAGGCATCGGAGCATCCCTCACCGTCATCTACGCGATGGTCACGGGCACCGAGCCGGCCTCCCTGCTCAAGATCGTGTTCGTCCTGATGATCGTCGGGGGCGTGATCGGGCTGAAGCTCACACACTGACCTGCGGATGCCCGCCCGAAGCTGCCCAGGCAGAGAGACGTCCCGAATCCCCCTTCTTTCCTCGCACTGCCTTGAGACAGCGGCACGACCCTGCGTCAAAACTGAGGGCGAACCGCCGGTTCGGTTGAGGTCCGCGGGAGAGGATCGATACAGGTTCAGCCGGGAGCCGCGACGAGGAGTTCAGCACGATGCAGAATGACGACACCCTGACCGCGATGACGTTCGCCGGTTTCTCCGCCTATGAGACCTGGACGCGCTACTGCAGCATGGGCGGCTGCACCGGCTACTTCGAGGTCGACGCCTACCTCCACGGTCTCTACGGCGTGGGCCGCGAGGACGCCGACCTCGTCTCCCGGGCCGTCAACGGACTGATCGACGGTGCCTGCCCGGCCGACGAGGCCGGGTTCTGCCGCGCCCCCTACTCATGGACGTCGAACTCCGAACAGCCTTCCTACGACGCCGTGCTGGACGGCGCGATCGACGTCATGACCGGGGAGATGACCGGCGACCTGGACTGGCTCGACGACGGGCCCATCCTGGTCGAGGTGGACGACCTCGTGGGCCCCCACTCGCCGGACACCTTCGGCTCGATGCTCCTCACCGGGCTGGATGTCAGCTGCCTGTCCGGCCGGCCCGGCATTCCGCTCCCGCCCGGCGCACCATTGGAGCTGCTGCGCGAGGTCCTGGACAGCGGGATCATCGGCCGGATCGTTTCCGGCGAGCGGGAGTAGCCCTACCTGCCCGGCTCACGCTCCAGCGCGGCGTCGTGCTCCGCGTGCGCCTTCCGGATCATCTCCATGAACTCGGTCTCGTTGCGGATGAGCCGCTTGAACTTCTCGGGGAGCTTCCTGAGGTCCTGTTCCTCGGCGCACAGCCTGGCGTAGATCTTCTCGCGCTCGGTGATATCGGTCTCGTAGTTGAGGTCGAGGTATTCGGCGGCGTGGCGTTTGGCACCCGAGATGGCGTTCTTCGCCCTGCCCTTGGGGCTGAGGACCGACGCCAGGACTGTCACGACGAGCACGCCGAGGATCACGCTCAGCGAGAGGCCCGTGCTGATCTCGACGACGCTCACGTGCTCGCCGTTGTTGATGAACGGCAGGTTGTTCTCGTGCAGAGCGTGGAGGATGAGCTTCACGCCGATGAAGCCGAGGATCACCGCCAGGCCGTAGGAGAGGTAGATCAGGCGGTCCAGCAGCCCGTCGATGAGGAAGAACAGCTGCCGCAGTCCCATGAGCGAGAAAGCCGTCGCGGTGAACACGATGAAGGTGTTCTGGGTCAGGCCGAAGATGGCCGGGATGGAGTCGAGCGCGAAGAGGATATCGGTGGCACCGATGGCCACCATGACGAGCAGCATCGGCGTGAGGACGCGCTTGCCGTCCTCCATGGTGAAGAGCTTGTCGCCGTCGTAGTGCTCCGATGCCGGCAGGAAGCGTTTCGCGAGCCGGATGATGACGCTCTCGTTGTCGTCGTCGTGTGAGCTGGGCTTCAACAGGTTCCCTGCCGTGATGAGCAGGATCAGGCCGAAGATGTAGAACACCCAGGCGAAGCTGTTGATCAGCGCGGCCCCCAGGAAGATGAAGCCGGTGCGGGCGATCAGCGAGAAGACGATGCCGAACAGGAGCACCTTCTGCTGGTCCGCCCGGGGGACCTTGAAACTCGACATGATGATCAGGAAGACGAAGAGATTGTCCACGGACAGCGCCTTCTCCGTCACGTAGCCGGCGAAGTACTCGGTACCCATGGTGGGGCCGCCGAAGATCAGCACGCCCACTCCGAAGAGAAGCGCGATGCCCACGTAGATCGAGGACCAGATCGCGGACTCGCGGAGGCTGGGCGTATGGGCCTTGCGCACATGGAAGAAGAAGTCGAACACGAGCAGGCCCACGATGCCGATCACCGTGCCGGTCCAGACGTAGAGCGGTACTTCCATGCTGCGGGTCTCCTCGAGGATGCTGCCGGTGGGGTGCAGTTGTGCCGGGCCTTCGGTCGTGCTCGCAACGGTACCGGCCCACCCCTAGACTGGCGCAGTCCGTACCTTAACGTCGAGGGGATGCCATGAGCCCGATGATGCGCGCTGCAGTGCTTCGCGCCGCCGACCTGCCTGTTCCCTACGCAGGGAGCAACCCCCTCTCCCTGGAAACGGTTCCCGTGCCGGAGCCCCGGGCGGGCGAGGTGCTGGTCCGCATAGCCCGGGCCAGCCTCTGCCACTCGGACCTGTCGGTCATCAACGGCTCGAGGGTCCGGCCGCTCCCCATGGCCCTCGGCCATGAGGCGACCGGCGTCGTCGAGCGCGTGGGCGACGGCGTCAGCGACGTCCGGACGGGTGACCACGTGGTCCTCGTGTTCGTTCCGGCTTGCGGCTCCTGCCGCGCATGCTCCTCGGGCCGGCCGGCACTCTGCTACCGCGGTGCGGAGGCCAACGGGAGCGGTGACCTGCTGCACGGTCCGGCCCTGCTGAGGACTGTCGACGGCGAGCGCATCAATCACCACCTCGGCGTCTCCGCGTTCGCCGAGTACGCCGTCGTGGCACGGGAGTCGGTGGTCGTGATCGACGACGACGTCCCCTTCGACATCGCAGCGATGTTCGGCTGCGCGGCCCTCACGGGTATCGGCGCCGTCCTGAACACGGCAGCCGTCACGGAGGGCCAGTCCGTCGTCGTCTTCGGGCTGGGCGCCGTCGGGCTGATGTCCGTCATGGCCGCGGCCCAGGTAACCGGCACAACGGTGATCGCGATCGATCCCCTGCCGTCCAAGCAGGAACTCGGCCTCCGGTGCGGCGCGCAGCATGCCGGCTCTCCCGACGACGCCGCCGACCTGGTGCGGCAGTCGACGGACGGAGGGGCGGACGTGGTCATCGAAGCCGTGGGCAGCGCGCGCGTCATGGAGGCGGGCCTGCAACTGCTGGCCCGCGGCGGGGCCCTGGTATCCGTCGGCCTCCCGCACCCGGATCAGGAGATCTCGACGCAGGCGCTGCAGTTCGCCGGCATGGGGCGCCGCTTGCTCGGGTCCTACATGGGTGATGCCGTACCGGAGCGCGACATCCCTGCATACCTCGACCTCTGGCGGCAGGGACTCCTACCCGTCGAACTGCTCCACACCGACACCCGGCCCCTGGCCGACCTCAACGAGAGCCTCGACGCGCTCGCCGAAGGCCGCGTGGTTCGACGGATCTTCACCCTCGACGAGGGCCCTGTCACCGTTGGCACCGCCTCCTGAAGCCTGCTTACCATGTGGGCAGCACGTCTATCCAAAGGAGAACGACAATGCAGCAACGCTCACTCGGCGGAACCCACGTCAGCGCCATCGGCCTCGGTGGCATGCCCATGTCCATCGAGGGTCGTCCTGACGAGGACCGATCCATCCGCACCATCCACGCAGCGCTCGAAGCAGGCGTCACCCTGATAGACACAGCGGACGCGTACCACCGCGACGCGAACGAGGTGGGCCACAACGAGACGCTCATCGCCAAGGCCCTCGCGAGCTACGGCTCGGATGCGACCGGCATCCTCGTCGCCACCAAGGGCGGCCACCTGCGCCCCGGTGATGGGTCGTGGACACAGAACGGCCACCCCGATTATCTGAAGGAAGCCGCGAAGGCATCGCTCAAGCGGCTCGGGGGCGACGCGATCGACCTCTACCAGTACCACCGCCCGGACACCGAGGTTCCCTACGAGGACTCCATCGGTGCCCTCAAGGACCTGCTGGACGAGGGCGTGATCCGCATGGCGGGTATCTCGAACGCCACCGTGGACCAGATCCGCAAGGCCAACCAGGTCCTGGACGGCAGGCTGGTCTCCGTGCAGAACCAGTTCTCCCCCGCCTTCCGGTCCAGCGAGGACGAGCTGCGGTACTGCGGTGAGAACGGCATCGCATTCCTGCCCTGGAGTCCCCTCGGCGGCATCCAGAAGGCAGGCGGGCTCGGAGAGCACTTCACCGCCTTCCAGCAGATCGCCGACAAGCACGGCGTGAGCCCGCAGCAGGTGTGTCTGGCCTGGGAACTGGCACTCGCCCCGACCGTCATCCCGATCCCGGGTGCCTCGCGTCCCGAGAGCATCCAGGACTCGGCGCAGGCCTCGGACCTCCAGCTCTCCGCCGATGAGATCGAGATCCTCTCGACCGCCGACTGATCCTTCGCCGCGCCACAACCGCAGGACGCCGGCCGGCGGAGTCGATCACCGGCCGGCTAGCCGGTGGCGTCGATCGCGACGGCGCGGACGGGCGAGCCGTCCGCGCCGGCCAGGGCGAGTGGGAGCACCGAGACCAGCGGTCGCGCCCAATCCACGGCTGCGAGGTTCGTCAGGTTCTCGAGGATCAACCCGCCCGCGCCCTGGAAGAGAGCATGGAACGGCAGGACGCCGTCGTTGTGCAGGGTCGAATCAGGATTCAGGGTGTCCGTTCCGACGACGGTGATTCCGGCCGCCAGCAGCCCCTCGGCCACCTCGGCGGCGAGCACCGGGTGGTCGAGGTACCGCGGCGCCCCGAAGTGCTCGGACCAGTCCGTCCGGAACAGCACCATGGCGATGCCTGCGACGTCGTCCATCCGCCCCCGTACCGCGTCCCACCCGATCACCGCCCGTGGTTCCAGCCCCGAGCACTCCACGATGAGCGCCGGCCCCACGAGCCGTGCGAGGTCGAGGTCGTCGACGGACTGTCCCGTCACCACGGAGTGGAGGGGCGCGTCGACATGGGTGCCCGTGTGGGATCCGAGGTGGAGCGACGCGACCTGGTAGCCGTCCTCGGCGACGGTCGCAACGGTGGTCACCAGGACCTCGGGATCACCGGGGTAGACCTGCATCCCGGTGCGGATCGGCTGGGTCAGATCAACGATCCGCATGAGCCCGCTGTGTATCCGGCAGGTCGAGGAGGTGGACGTGGGGTCGCTTCGAGCGGTCGATCCGCCCGGCAGCAGCCGCCCAGCCCAGATAGAGCAGCGCGGACAGGATGAAGGTGGGGATGGTGGCTCCGATCGGGCTCGGGACCACGTAGGTCAGGAGCAGGGATCCGCCCGCACCGATCAGCCAGACCAGGACTGCCGCGATGTTGACGCCCCCGCTGTACCAGTACTCGCCGCCCTTGCCCCGCAGGATGTCCCGCCCGTAGTGGCGCGACCTCACCAGGTAGTAGTCGACGATCATGATGGCGAAGACCGGGATGAACAGCGAGCCGATGACCACGAGGAACGCGGTGAACTGGTTGAGGAGCGCGAGCCACGTGGAGCCGAGGATCGAGATCGCCCCGAGGACGATCGCCGTCGGCAGGAAGGTGACCCTGCGCGAGGGCGCCATGTTCACCACGGACGCGACCATGCCGTAGACCACCATGGTGTTGGTGGCCATGACGGACAGGAAGATTACGACGGCGAGCGGCACACCGAACGCCGCGACGATCACCGTGGGGTCGAAGGCCAGAGCCTCACCGCCTTCGAGCACCACGTAGCCGATGGCCGTGGCACCGAGGGTCATCGCGAGCACCGTGGACAGCGCGTATCCCACACCGCTACCGACCATTCCTGCAGCCTGCGTCCGTGCGAGCCGGTTGAACTCGGCGGACAGGACGGTCCACGAGATCGCGGTCGCGATGACGACGTCGAGCGCGGCGACGGGCGTCCAGCCTGCCTCGGCATCCTGCGGGATTCCTGCGAAATCGGCGGGGCTGTGCGCGAGGAAGGCCGTTGCGAAGATGTAGGCCATGAAGGCGAGGATCACGAGGGCAAGCCACGGTTCGACCCGCGCGATGCCCGAATGCCCGAAGATCGCAAGGCACACCACGAGCAGCTGGCACAGCACGGAGAACAGGACGGGGCTCGAGAAGCCGGTGGCCTGCTCCACGAGGAAGTTGACGGTGACACCGGCGAGCATCGCCTGCACCCAGCTCCAGCCCATGAGCGTCACGACGTTCGCGGCCACCGGGAGGAAGGACCCGCGCAGCCCGAACGAGCCCTTGGTGAGCGACATGGTGGGCAGTCCGGTTCGCGTGCCCATGTTGCCGACCAGCACCAGCACGGAGCCGCCGAGCAGCGTCCCGAGGACGATCATGGCGATCGCGAGACCCCAGTCGATGCCGGGGACGAAGAGAGTCCCCGTCAGCAGCGTGGTGACCACCAGGTTCGCCGCGAGCCAGATCATCCCCATGCGCGCCGGTCCGAGTGTGCCCCGCAACGGGCCATAGCCGTCGGAGTGCTGGTCGAGGTGCTGTGCCAGGCGCCGATAGGCGGAGGGGCTCGTGGTCATGGTGCACTCTCTTCCGGGGAGTCGTCGGGGGTGGGGCTGAGGTGCTCATGGATCGCCAGGATGCCGGTGGGGAGACGACGGAAGACGATGGTCTCCCGCTCCTGCGTCGTCTCGGGGACCCCTCCGGTGGAGGTGGTGGTCTGGACGTCGTGGGTGAGGACGACCACGGGCCCCATCAGCTGAACCCGTTGATTGCTGCTGACGCACGCGGTCACCTGCCAACCGTCGTCGAGCCACCCTGCCCACAGCTGCTCGTAGTCCGCCCGGCTGTCGAGCCGCCGCGCCTCGGTGTGGAACACGAAGGTTGCGTCCTCGGTGAAGCAGTCGAAGTAGGCGCGGGTCCGCGTTGCGCCGAAGGCCGCGACGACACCCGCTGCTGCCGTGAGGACCTCCTCCTCTGTCAGCTCTGTCCCTGTCATGCGGTTCCTTCCAGCCGTCGAGTTGCCCCCCAGTCAACTTCTGTTGTCATGCGATTGTGTGTGATGCAGGCAACACAAGTCAACGGTCCGCGACTGCTGGACGGTTCGGGGCGGTCTTCCACACCGGCGGTCGGGAAGGCGTTGCTAGGGTGGCACCATGTCCCCCAATCCCGTCGCCCTCATCACCGGTGCCTCCCGCGGCATCGGCCGTGCCATCGCGGCCGAACTCGGTGCAACACACCACCTGCTGCTCGGGGGCCGGGACCTGGCCGCCCTGGCGGACCTGTCGTCGTCGTTCCCTTCTGCCGAGCCGTTCGCTGCCGAGCTGCGTGACGCGGGCCAGGTGGCGGCCGCGGTCGCCGGGATACCCCGGCTCGACGTGCTCGTCCACTCGGCGGGGATCCTGCGGATGGGCACGGTCGCGGACCTGTCCGATGCCGCCTGGCGCGAAAGCTTCGAGGTCAACGTCTTCGCAGTGGCCTCCCTGACGCGCGCGCTCCTGCCGGCCCTGCGCGCTGCACGCGGGCAGGTCATCGCCATCAACAGCGGATCGGGCTACAGGTCCGGCGCCGGCTCCTCCGTCTACAGCGGTACGAAGTTCGCGTTGCGTGCCCTCACGGATGCCCTTCGCGAGGAGGAGAGGCCGCACGGCGTGCGGGTCAGTTCCATTCATCCCGGCCGCGTCGCCACCGACATGCAGGTGGAACTGCATGCCTGGGAAGGCAAGGACTACGTGCCCGACGCCTGGATCCAGCCGGATCAGGTAGCGAAAGCGGTGCGGCTCGCGGTCGACGCCACGCGCGAGTCCGCCATCGAGACGCTGAGCATCCGCCCGTCGGGCATCACGCTCGACTAGTCCTTCTGCCCGGGACTCTCCCGCACCACGCGTGGCTTCCCGAACTGGGTCTGCACCCCGGGTGAGAACAGGACCGACGACGGCGGACCCTCGACGCGGATGCCGGCAGCACCCAGCAGGCCGTCGTCGAAGTCGGTCAGGGTAGCGGGGTGGAGCGGCCAGGGCGTGTGGGTGTTGGGGATGTACAGGGTGCGGCCCGCCAGCGTGCTGTGCAGTCCGAAGCGCGCGGTGAGTTCCAGCGACACCGTATCGTCCGCCGTCCGCGCCGTATCCGGCCGGACCACGAAACGGGACGTCGCCTGTCGCCTGAATCGCACGACGTCGTACCCGTACTCCCGCCGATCGCCGCCGCCGCGTGTCACCGGTGAGCACCGCGACCACACGTAGGGGATTCCCCCCGTGCGCGCGGCGAGCACCACGGCCAGACGGGAGGCGTCGAGCGTCACGAAGACCACGCCGCGCGTACCATCGGGACCGCGCGAGTAGAGCCGCACGTTGATCTCGGTGAAGGAGCCGAAGTAGGGAACCGGCAGGCCCTGCCCGAGGCCGGCACCGAGCATGCGGAAACCGATCAGGCCCACCCACGACGAGCCGTCGACCTCGTCGGGCACGACGCCGGGCGGCATGAAGCGCGCCACCGCTTCCGCCTCGACGCGCCAGTGCAGGAACACGGCATCCGCCCAGAACTGGTCCATGATGACGGGCCTGGGCAGCTCGGGCGCGAGGTGCCAGGTGTCGTCGTGCTGGTGATCGTCGGTCATGAGAGCTGCTCCCCGCAGTCGTCGGGTTCCTCGGCGAAGCGGTACCAGTCGGGCAGCGCGGCCGTGAATTCGGAGCGGACGGCCGGATCCTCTGCCACGGTCCAGTCCACGGCGGCGCCCACCTCGGGTTCCACCTTGTTCCACTCGAACCAGTTGACCATCTTCAGCTGCGGGAACCGCTCGTGCACGGCCGGGTCGAAGACCTGCTCCCACCACGCACGCTTGATGTTGAGCGTCCGCAGGGTACCGATATCGTCCGTGACGAGGGCCGCGGTCTCGGGAATCGCCAGAGGCTTGCCGTGACCCACGCCGTAGTCGGCATAGAAGTCCGGCAGCATGGAGTCGTCACCGTTCTCTCCGTCATAGGTGCCCGTGAGCTGGTTGGCGAACTTGCCCTCCTCTGGCATCTCGCTCTCCCCCCAGGGGTAGGTGCTGCCCCAGTGGTACAGCGACATCCCCACCCAGTCGACGGCGTCGTCGCCCGGGTAGTAGGGACCGTAGGGATCGTCGAAGCTTGTGAGGACGCCGTCACCGGTGGTGTCGAGGTCGGCGAAACCGGCCGACCCCGGCAGGGCTTCATGAACGCCGCCCGAGAAGGGGTATCCCCCCGCGTAGTTCGGCGCCCACATCATCGCCGAGCCCGGAGCGGCCCGATGGACAGCATCGGCCATGCGGCGGAATGCCTGGATGTACTCGCCCGGCTGCTGACCCCAGGGATACCAGGATCCGTTCATCTCGTGGGCGAAACGCACGATGACCGGGACGCCGTTGGTGTTGAAGCGCGCGAGCATCGCTGCCAGCTCGTCGACCCGGTCATCCGTGACCATCGCCAGCCCCTCGTGCGGTTCGAGCGTCAGGAGGAGCGTCCCGCCTTCCTGGCGCACCTGTTCGGCCGCCGCCGTGACGAGCCCGGGATCCTCCGCCGAGAAGGGGAAGTCGGCGAAGGACACCGCCAGCGCCGGGCGCCCACCCAGCTTGTCGGCGTACTCGGCCAGCGTCTCCTTGCCCCACTCGATGTTCACGCCCATCAGGGTGCCGTCCTCCGGCGCGAGGTGCCGCCCGTCGATGGCATCGCAGGATGCAGCAGGATTGATGTTGCAGGCGCAGAGCGTCAGGAGGAGCAGCGCCGTGAGTGCGCGTGCAAGTTGAGAGACCACAGCGTCAATCTACAACCGCCACGGCGTTACGGAGCGCGGCCGTACCGCAGCATCAGAAGGCGTAGCGGATCCGGCAGTAGGGCAGGCCTGCAGCTGCCAGACCGAGGAACTCGTCGAGGTAGCCCCGCTTCTCGTAGGCGATGTAACGCACATTGGCGAAACCGTTCTGCGACCGTTTGGTCTCCTGCAGGTCCGGCCGCCACAGGATCTCCTCCGCCTGCGGGTGCCAGCCCAAATTGATCTCATGGAGCTGCTGGTTGTGCGTGAGGAAGATGACCTCGGCCGCGAGTTGCTGCTTGGCCGCGGGCGAGAGGGCCGCATCGAGCTGCCCGAAGAGCTCCGTCCAGTCCCCCTGCCACCCGGGCGTCACGATGACAGGGGAGAAATTCACGTGGACTTCGTAGCCCGCCTCGACGAAGTCGTTGATGGCGGTGATCCGCTCGGCGACGGGCGTGGTGCGAACGTCCACGGTGCGAGCGAGTTTCTCCGGCATGAGCGAGAAGCGGATGCGCGTGCGTCCCTGCGGATCCCAGGTGAGCAGGTCCCTGTTCACGTACTTGGTGGCGAAGGACAGCTTTGCGGTGGGCAGATCCCGATAGAGGTGCACCAGGTCCTGCACGTTGTCGCTGACAAGCGCATCCACCGAGCAATCGCTGTTCTCCCCGATGTCGTAGACCCACGCCGAGTCATCGCACTGGTTGGGTTCCAGCTTCATGCCCTGCCGGGCCACGTGCCGCTCGAGGTAACCACTGATCTGGTCGATATTCGCGAAGACGGTGATGGGATTGCTATAGCCCTTGTGGCGGGGGACATAGCAGTAGGCGCAAGCCATGGCGCACCCATTGGCCGTCGAGGGCGCGATGAAGTCAGCGGAACGGCCGTTGGGCTTCGCGGTCAACGACTTCTTGACTCCGATGATGAGTGCCTCGGTCTTGATGCGCACCCAGCGGCGCACGTTGGCCTCGTCCCCGCTCAGCTCTGGAATACGCCAGTGGCTCGCGACCTCGACGACGTCGGCATCCGGCCAGCGGGCGAGGATCTCCTGACCCCTGGGAAGCGCGGCCGCGGCCGGTTCCACGTAGATACGACTTATCTGGAGCAATTTGCTGGCCTGGAGCATGGAACCCTTCGTAGTGCCGGTCTGGGAACCAGAATATCGATTGCCACCGACACTTTCCCGGCTCCTCGGGATTGCCCCCGGTCTGGTCGCAGGGCTCGTTGAGGGCGGTGGCGGGGCTACGGCAACCGGTTCGCCAGCGACCCGCCGGCGCCTGCTCCGAGGACCCTGGTGCCCCACGCAACGAGACGGAAGCCGCGGAGGCCCTGCTGGTGACCAGGGCCTCCTGAATGGTTCAGCGGTTAGTGGCGGCCGCCGCCGAGGATGCCGAGCTCGACTGCTGTGGCGGCACCGTCGGCTTCTGCCTGGGTTAGGGTTCCGTCTGCCACTGCTGCGTCGAGCTCGTCCTGCACAGCTGCGGTGCGCTCGGCCTGTTCCTCGGCTTCGAGGTCATCCACAACGGTCTGGACGGTCGCTTCGTCGACACCGAGGGTGTCGGCCAGCGAGGCGACGACGGCGCTCTCGAGCGCCGCGCGGTCGGCGTTCTGTCCCTCGGCGGTGTCGACGCTGTCCCGTGCGGCGTCCTCGGCCGCCTCGAGTGCGTCGCTCACCGTCGTCTCATCGAGGCCGAGGTTGGTTGCAAGGCCCGCGGCGTCGATACCTCCGCGGTGCCCGTGACCGCCCCTGCCCTCGCGGGTGTCCCTATCTGCGGTCACGTCCCCACTGTCGGCCTCAGCAGTAGCGGAGGACGTGGGTGCGGGGGTGGTCGTCGTCGCAGAGGCCATCGAGGTAGCGCCGAAGCTGAGTCCGAGCGCGACGGCTGCTGCACTGACGCCGAGTGCGATCTTCTTGGAAGTGAACATGGTGTCTGGTCCTCGCTTGCCGCAACGCGGCATTGGTGATTGTTCCTGGTAGTTGTCGTCCCTGTGGTGGACTGCTTCAACTCTCGGGCCGCAAGGTAGGCGGGTGCTGTCGCGCACCTGTCACCGAGCTGTGGGACTTCCACCACGAGGCACGTGGCTGAACAGAAGGTCGGGATACGGCCCGAGCACCCTGCGGTTGATGCTCGCGAGGTTCACAGGTCCGTACCGAGTGCGGCAAGGACCGACCGTGCGCGGACGAGAACAAGATGGAGTGGCCCGACACCGCAATAGTTAGGGTACGAATTGTTGCTACACTAGTCATGCAAGCCAGGCCTCAGGAGGATCCATGGACAGCACTACCGACGATGATCTGCTGCTCGAGCGGCAACTCTGCTTCGCCCTGTCCGTTGCCTCGAGGAGCGTGGTCGGCGCGTACAGGCCTGTTCTCGAGAAGCTCGACCTCACGCACCCGCAATACCTCGTGATGCTCGTCCTCTGGGAGCGCAGTCCCCGGACCGTGCGCAGCATCGGCTCCGCCCTCGCCATGGAGTCCGCCACTCTGTCACCGATGCTCAAGCGCCTCGAGGCGATGGGGCTCCTGACCCGCACCCGCGTTCCGGGTAACGAGCGCGCCCTCGCCGTAGACCTCACGGCCGCCGGCCGGCAGCTGCGGTCCAGGGCGCTCGAAGTACCCGTCACCATGTTGAAGCGCCTCGGACTGACACGCGAGCAGGTGGACACGCTCAACGAGGCGATGCACGCCATCATCAGGGCCACTGGGACCGAGCTGCCGGCGTCGACCCGCCCTGAACACCAGCCGTGACCCCTCTTCCCCCGCCCCCATCACCCCGAGACAACCCCGCCCCAGCACCCCGAGAAAAGGATCCACCGATGAGCAACAAAGACCCGTTGTCGACACGATTCATGGCCGCGACCGGCAAGCTGCGCATGTTTTTCGGACCAGCTCAGCGCGGATCCACGGACGGACCGATCGTCTACCTCGATGACGAGGCACAGCGGCAACGGCAGGCAGAACTGCAGCAGTGGACCGTGGTACGGAATCCGGACGGTTCCACCTACCTGACGCCGAAGCGGGAACAGTAGGAGGCACGCCTCGCCGACGCGCTGCCGACTGAAGCTGCACATTCATGTCCGCCGAGTCCCGCGGCGCCGCGGGAGACCGGCAACGTGGGCACTCCGTCCGAAAATTTGCGGATATCCTGCGTCCCGAAGCATAGGGAAGTAGCACGGCGGGTGGCAGACTGTTCGAGTCAATCTTTCGCCGCCCATGGGGACGTTCGGGCGCCAGCGCACGTCAGAAGAGGTCTCACAGTCATGAGTACAACGCGCCCGCCTGGAACGATGCTTTCCGACGGCTCCGGACTGCCCCGGACCACGCTCCTCGTGATGTCGGGCGGCCGGGACGCCCAGGGCATCGGACCCTTGGCCGAGCAGCTCGCACGGGAGACGAACGACCTGCTCGACACCCTCGGGGGTACGATCGCGCGTCTCGCCCTCGCGCACCGGTCCTGCACTCCGGACCCCGAGGATCAGGTCATGGACGACGACGCCTTCGCGTGGGTCCAGCAGTCCCTCGAGGACATCTCGGCTACCCTCCGTGGGCTGTCGCTCGGACGCGCGACCGAGAAGTCCGCTCAAGCCGACGCGCCGCGAGCGCTCATCGGGCTGGGCTGAGCCGCAGCGCGGCTGAAATCGGGCTGAGCCGCAGCGCGGCTGGAATCGTCACCACACATGGCAACGCCGTCGTCGCTCCGGAGAACGACGACGGCGTTGGCCGTCTACAGGGCCTGAAGCAGCTAGATGGACTGGCGAGCGCGGATCCCGGCCCGGCCCATTGCGTCCGTGTAGGCGGACTGGATGTCCTTCAGCCACATCTCCTGGTTGGCCGGGGTGCCCTTGAAAGCGCGCTCCCCCGGTGACCGGACCTCGTAAATCTTGAAGCCGCGCTTGGCGATAGCGCGGTTCTCGAGCTTCATGAGCCTGCGTGCGGCCTTGTGGGCGTCCGCTCCGTGTGCCACGAGGGCCGACGCGCGGGGAACCTGCTGGAGGAACGTGAGCAGCGGCTTCACGCCATCGGCGATCTGATCCATTGTCAGCGCCCGCTCCTTGCCCTCGGGCAGGTACCACGGGTGGGCGTTCCACGGCATGAAGGCGTCGGGCCGCAGGCCCACCTTCTCGTAGATCTCGGCCATGCGCACGGAACTCGGGTCATCGTTCTCGAACGAGACGAATCCCGAGGGCAACGATGCTCCCGGGTTCGAGAAAAGACTGACGATCTTGCAACCATCGACATCATGGATGGGATCGATGTACGGAACCGCTGATCCGGGCTTCGACTCGGCTAGTGTGTCGCAGAGTCGGTTCACGTCCTCGATCTGCGGATCGTAGCGTTGTTCCCACTGCTGGGCCCTATACGTGGGGTCTGCCATGCGCTGTACCAATTCCGCCTCCTCGCGAACGGCGCCTGAGGTGGCGCGAACGTGTCCGCAGGTTTCCAGCCTACGCCAGTCCGCCGTGGACTCCTCGGATCGCGGCGCCGCCCGTATGTCCACCGGCCATCGGAGGACGCCGTTGCAAGGCGTGAGGGAGCACTGCGATGGCCTTCGGACAGGGCAGGCACCAATCCCTGCGGACGCCCCGCCGCGGCTCGGCGGGGCAGCGCGTCAGGGTTCTCCGGGAGCCGGGCGGGTAGCCGACGCCCGCGAGGACGGGTGCGGGAACAACGGAATCGGCATTGTCGATCCGCTATCCCTCGAGGGCGGCGGCCCAGAGGTTGATATCGGATTCGACGGCGAACTCGTCGATGGCGTGCAGTTCTTCAGGGGTGAAGTCGAGGTTCTGGACGGCAGCCAGACTGTCCTCGAGCTGGTGGACACTGGACGCCCCGATCAGTGCCGAGGTGACCGGGGTCCCCTTGGTCCGGTCCCGCAGGACCCAGGCGATCGCCATCTGCGCCAGGCTCTGCCCACGGCCCTCGGCGATACCGCTCAACCCGCGGATGCGCCGCAGGTTCTCATCACTCAGTTGACCTGCATCCAGCGACTTGTTCGCCGCGGCACGCGAATCCTCCGGGACGCCGTGCAGGTACTTGCTGGTCAGCAGACCCTGGGCCAGCGGCGAGAACGCGATCGAGCCGGCGCCGACCTGCTCCAGCGCCTCGTAGAGGTTGGGCGTCCCGTCCTCCGTCCACCGGTTCAGCATCGAGTAGGACGGCTGGTGGATCAGCAGCGGCGTACCCAGGTCCCGGAGGATGGCCGCGGCCTCGAGCGTACGCTCGGGTGAATAGGAGGAGATACCCGCGTACAGGGCACGCCCGGACCGGACGGCGGTATCCAGGGCGCCCATCGTCTCCTCCAGCGGCGTACCCGGGTCGGGCCGGTGGCTGTAGAAGATGTCGACGTAATCAAGGCCCATGCGCTCGAGCGACTGATCCAGGCTCGCCAGCAGGTACTTCCTCGAACCCCATTCACCGTACGGGCCCGGCCACATGTCGTAGCCGGCTTTGGTCGAGATCACGAGCTCGTCGCGGAACGGCCGGAAATCGTCCTTCAGATGCCGGCCGAAGTTCGTCTCCGCGCTGCCGGCGGGGGGACCGTAATTGTTGGCCAGGTCGAAGTGCGTGACACCGAGGTCGAAGGCCCGGCGCAGGATGTCCCGCTGGATCTCGAAGGCCTTATCGTCCCCGAAGTTGTGCCACAGGCCCAGGGAGACAGCAGGCAGGTGCAGCCCACTCCTCCCCACACGGCGATACGGCATTCTCTCGTAGCGGTCATCGGCGGGTAGATACGTCATCGGTACTTCCATTCGTGGTACGGCGGGTGTGACGGGTGCGTTCGGGCGCTTCCGACGGTACCGGAGGTAGGCGCCGTCGGGCCGTGAACAAGAGGCACCGCGTCATGCCCGCGGCGCCCCCTGTGATCAGGAGAGGGTGGAAGCCTGCGGATCCCAGTCCTCCGGCAACGGCTCGGCGGCAGTTGCACTGCTGGACAACGAGACGAACTCGCCGGTGTCGATGCTCTCGGCGATCGAGACCATGGCATCGAGCACGTGGTACGCCATCTCGCCCTGCGCACGGTGCGGGCGGCCTTCGCGGAGCGCCCGGGCCATCTCGAGGACACCACTGCCGCGCGTCGACGTCGCACCGACGGCGGGAATCACCTCGGGCTCGTCGGACCCGCGTCGGGTCAGCGTGAGGTCTCCGGTGAAGTTGTTGGGATCCGGGAACGCGAGCGTGCCCTCCGTGCCCGTGACCTCCACGAATCCCGCGCGTTTCAGTGGTGAGTCGAAGCTGAAGATGCTTTGCGAGGACTCGCCGTTCGCGAACTGGGCGATAGCGCTGACGTGGGAGGGAACCGTGACGTCGAAGACCTCGCCGGCCTTGGGACCGGACCCGATGGTCCGGGTCTGACGGGATGTCGACCCGAACCCGGCCACCTTCGTGATGGCGCCGAAGGTCTGCACGAGGGTCGTCAGGTAGTAGGGGCCGATGTCGAACAGCGGACCGGCGCCCTCCTGGAAGAGGAACGCGGGGTTCGGGTGCCAGGACTCGGGACCCGGGGACTGCATCAGGGTCAAAGCCGTCAGGGGTACACCGATGTCACCGCGGGCCACGAGGCGCAGCGCGGTCTGCAACCCGGCACCGAGGAAGGTGTCGGGGGCGCAGCCCAGGCGGACCCCCGCGGCGTCGGCGGTCTTCAGGAGGCCGATTCCGCTCTCGCGGTCGAGGGAGAAGGGCTTCTCGCTCCAGACGTGCTTGCCCGCAGCGACGGCGGCCGTGGCCACCTCGACGTGCGCGGCGGGGATTGTCAGGTTCACGACGATTTCTACGTCGGGATGGTCCAGTGCGTCCTGCACGCCACCTGACGCGGGGACGCCGAACTCGGCAGCGCGGGCCGCTGCGACCTCCTCGAACATGTCGGCGACGATGTGCACCTTCACGTCGGGAAAGCTCGTCAGGTTCGTCAGGTATTCCTTGCTGATGACGCCCGCGCCGATGATGGCGACGCCGACGGGCCCGGTTCGTGGGCTTCCAGTGGTGCCGGTGCTCATTTCTTTCCCTCGTTCAGGTACGTCAGGCTGTCCGCGACGGCGGTGAAGACATCGCCGTCGAAATCATCGAGTTCCACGACGGCAGCCTCAAGGCCGGGAACGGCGTCGAGGATGTCCCAGACGCGCATGGCGCCGTGTCCGACCGCCACCTGCTCCTTGTCGTTCTTGGTGAGCGGACCGTCCTTGATGTGGACGAACCGCACACGGTCGCCGAGGCGGCGCAGCAGTTCGGCAGGATCCTCACCGCCGACGGCGGCCCAGTAGGTGTCCACTTCGAGAATGACCTCGGGATCGAGGTAACCCGCGAGGACCTCGAGGGCTGACGTGCCGTTGATGTGCTCCTCGAGCTCGAACTCGTGGTTGTGGTATCCCACCGTGATGCCGTAGCCGGCGCCCTTCTTCGCGGCTGCGTTGAGGGCGTCCGCCGTGGCCTTGATGTCTGCGTCGGTAGTCCAGTGGGAACGCTCGACGTGGGGGTCGATCACGGTGCCGATGCCGAGCTTGCGGGCCGCCTCGAAGATCTCGTCCTGGTCAGCGCGCAGGAGCGGAGCGTGGCCGGAAGGGGCTGTGAGCCCGTTGGAGGTGAGCGCCTCGGCCAGCTCGTCCGCGGTGGCCACGAAGTTGTAGGGCTCCACGGCGGTGTAGCCGAGTTCCGCGACCCGCTTGATCGTTCCCGGCAGGTCCTCCCCCATAGCCGTCCGCAGTGTGTAGAGCTGGAGTGAATACGTCACAAGGATTCTCCTCGCTGAGAATGTGGAGTTACTGAACCGGTTCAGGTACTACGTCGAACCTAAGGGATACCGCGAAGCCGGTCAAGCAGAAGGGGCCGCTAGTGTGTAGCCATGGCCAAGGAAACCATCGCCGGACTGGCGAGGCGGCTGGGCATCTCGAAGGCATCCGTGTCCTACGCCCTCAACGGCCAGCCGGGTGTCAGCGAGCTGACCCGGCGTCGCGTGCTGGATCTGGCCGAGGAACTCGAGTGGTACCCCAGCTCTTCCGCCCGCGCCCTCTCGCGCTCCCGCTCCGGAGCCGTGGGGATGGTCCTCTCGGCGGACCCCCTCCTGATCGGCACGGAACCGTACTACATGGGGTTGCTCGCCGGCATCGAGACCGCCCTCGCCGAGGGTGACATGGCGCTGATGCTGCGGATGATCGGCAAGGACCCGGCACAGGAGCGGGCCACGTACGAGCGGTGGGCCGGTGAGCGGAAAGTGGACGGCGTCCTGATATTCGACCACCTGCATGACGATCCGCGACCTGCTCTGCTGGAGAGGCTCGGTCTCCCGTTCGTGCTGCACGGCGCGACGGGAATGGAGGCACCGCCCGCCTTCTCGGCTACGACGACCGAGAACGCAGCTGATGCCGCGACGATCGTCGACCATCTCCACGAGCGCGGCCACCGGCGCGTGGCCCACGTCTCGGGTCCGCTGACCCACAGGCAGGAGGAAGAGCGGATCAGGGGCGTGCGGAAGTCTTCGGCCCGGCACGGAATCGACGTGGTTCAGTACGAGGCGAATTACGCGCTCGAGTCGGGACGCGAAGCCGTCGTGGCCCTGTTCGGCACCCGCTCGGCCGAGTCGGCGACCGCCGTCGTCTTCGGGAACGACCTCATGTCCATGGGCGGACTGCTCGCGCTCCGCGAACTCGGCCTGCGGTGCCCCGAGGACGTGGCAGTCATCAGCTGGGACGACTCGTTGCACTGCCAGCTGGCCTCCCCCTCCGTCACCGCCCTCTCACGGAACCCGACCATGCAGGGTCGCGTCGCCGCCGAGCTGCTCCTGTCCCTGCTCGATACCGGGGAAGCCCGGGTCCGGTCGCTTCCGCGCACTGAACTCCTGGTGAGGGACAGCACCGCGATCCTGTGAGCGTGGGCACAGGCGCGGTCCCCGCTTGCTTCCCGGGTCACGTCAGACGCGGAGTTCCGGCAGAACGCTCGTCCCGAAGGTTTCCAGGAAGGGGCGTTGGTCCTGGCCGACGTGGTGCAGGTACAGCTCATCGAACCCCAGCTCGGCATACTCGTGGAGCCATTGGGCGTGCTGGCCCGCCGAGGAGGAGATGTTGACCGTCTGGCCGACCTCCTCCAGGGAGAGGTTCTCCGCATCGGCGTACTCGTCGAACTCCTGCGCGGTGGCGATGTCCCACGCAGCAGGCGGGCCGACCGAGTTGGTCCGCCACTGGTCCATGGCCAGGGCCGCCGCCTCGTCCTCCGTGGGCGCCCAGCTGAGGTGGACCTGGAGGACTGTCGCGCCCGTGCCACCCTCGTCGCGGTAGGCACCCACGAGCTCCTTGAGCCGCTCGGGCGGCTGGTTGGTCGTGATGAGGCCGTCCGCCCACCTGGCTGCCCGCCGGGCTGTCTCCACGGACATCACCGGACCCAGCAGGGCCGGAGGAGTCTCCGGCACGTCCCACAGCCTGGCCCGGTCCACCGTCACCAGCCCCCGGTGGGTGACCTCCTCACCTGCGTGCAGGCGCCGGATGATTGAGACGCACTCCTCCAGTCGCTGTTGCCGCACCGCCTTGTCCGGCCACGGATCGCCGGTGATGTGCTCGTTCATGTTCTGCCCACTGCCCAGCGCCATCCAGAAACGCTGGGGGAACATCGCTGACAGGGTCGCCGAGGCCTGCGCGGTCACGGCGGGGTGGTACCGCTGGCCCGGGGCGGTCACCACTCCGAAGCGCAGGCCGGTGGTGGCGAGGGCAGCACCGAGCCAGGACCAGGCGTACCCCGCGTGTCCCTGGGTGAGGGACCACGGTTCGAAGTGGTCAGAGCACATCGCGGCCCCGAATCCCACCGACTCCGCACGCTGCACGTCCATCAGCAGCTGGGAGGGTGCGATCTGCTCGTGCGAGGCGTGGAAACCTATGACACTCACGGTCTGCTCCTGCTTTCCCGGGCGCTCCGTCCTCGTCGCCTGTCGCCAAGCACAGGTCAGGGACGCCCACCATGACCTCTTCGCGTCGCTGTTCGACGACACTCAGTGCACTGTATTACGCGCGGCCTCCGGCCCTCAACACCGGAATCGAGTGACTTCACATGGCCCGTACCAGCCCTCACCCGGTATAAGGGCAACCGCCCCACTCACCCGTCCCCGGCCCGTCGGCGGCTCACCGTGCCGGTGATCCTTACTCCCCGTGGCGTACGTCCGGTTCGGCCTGCTGTGCGTTGCGGAGCACCTCCGATGCATGCCGGCTACAGTGCCACCAGTGCGTCGATGACGTCGCAGGTCTCCGTCCGCGTGGTGTAGTCCACCCTCGCGTCGATCAAGCGGATCGTTCCGGTCGCATCAGCGACGATCACCGTGGGAAAGGGGATGGCAGCGGTCTGATCCATGTTCGATCCGGCGACGTCGATGCCGAGGGCGGCCCGAGCCCGAACCGACTCGGCGCTCGGTGTCGCCACGATACCCAGACGCGTGGCCAGGGCATTTCCCTCGTCGGAGTACAACGCGAAATGCAGGCCCAGCTCCTTCGCCGCTTCCCTGGCGATATCGGGGCTCTGGGGACTGATCGCGATCAGCCTGGTTCCGAAGGCTTCGACCACGGGCCGCAATTCCCGCTGGTAGGTCTGCAACGTGATGCTGCAGTAGGGGCACCACGAACCACGGTAGAAGACGATGATCGCGGCGGCGCCTCCGAGAATGTCCGCCAGGCGTTCCCTGCGTCCATCGGTGTCGTACAGGTCGGCGTCAGGAAGCCTGTCACCGACGCGGGCAACTCCGCTCGGAAGCCCGACGCGTCGAAGATCCGCCTGCTCCCTGGCGAAGACCGCCGCGAGTTCAGGGCCTACCCGCGCTTCGAAGTTCGATGTGAATCCATCGAACTGCGTCGCTATGGTGTTCGTGAACATTGGTTCTTGCTTCATTCGTTCCCCTCAGCACACTTGGCGCGGGAGCCTCTGTCGGCAATAGGACCATTGTGGTCCAGACCACACCAAATTCCCAGCGACACGAGCATCCGTCTCTGCCCGGATTCGGGGCCCGTCCGCGCTCGCTGGGAGTCCTGCGGAAGACCTGCACCAATACTTGGTCAGCCTTCGGTGCAACCCGGCCTCCGCGAAGTGGAGCGCGCAGGACAATGGACAGTGGCTTCCCCTTCGGGGAAACCGACAGCGCTCGGGTAACCGCTCAGCGACAAAGGCAAACCCGGTGCGAGCCGGCGACGCAAAGCCACGGGACCCGTCGGGTCAGCCGGGCTACCGAACCAGCTAGGTGCCGCTCATGCTTCACGTTCCCTCCGTCCCCGTCCCGGTCGGTGCCGTCCGTGGCACCGCTGCCCGGCTCCTCCTGCTCCTCACCGCCATCGCGGTGCTGACGATCGGCCTGACGCCTGCTCCCGCACAGGCAGCAGCCGGCATCACGCTGAGCAGCGCCTCGGGGGTGGCCGGCACCACGGTCACCGTGACCGGAGCCGGCTTTCCCAAGCGGACGAAGGGGACCGTGGTAGCAGGCTCTAACCGGGTAGCAGTGACGACCACGTCGACGGGCGCCTTCCAGGCGTCGATCATTCCCACGGGTTCCGGGACCGTGACCGTGACGGCAACGGTCGGCAGCTCCGTCGCGAGTGCAAGCTTCACCGTCGTGGCACCGGCTCCCGTTCCCGCCGCTCCGAAGGCCATCCGATTCGGAATCGGCACCAATGGTGGTCCGGCGGCCGGCCTCGAGCTCGACGAGGTGTCCACGCTGGCCGGCGAGGCACCATCCATCGTCCTCTCCTACAAGGATTTCAACCAGCCGGTCCCCATCGCAGAGCTGGATGCGGTCCGCGCGCGGGGTGCAGAGACGCTGCTGACCTGGGAGCCCTGGACGTGGGGTGGCGGAACCGAGCAACCCGCGTTCTCGCTTGACCGCATCGCTGCAGGTGACTTCGACGCCTATCTCCGCGAGTGGGGTACCGCCCTCGGGCAGTGGGGCCAGCCGGTGTACCTGCGGTTCGCGCACGAGATGAACGGCAACTGGTACCCGTGGGCGGAGGGCGTCAACGGCAACGACACCGGTGATTACATCGCCGCCTACCGCCATGTCCACGATGTCGTCCAATCGACCGGCGCCACGAACATCAGCTGGATCTGGAACCCGAACGTGCCCTACTGGGGCTCCACCCCCCTGGCCCAGCTCTACCCGGGCGAAGGCTACGTCGACAGCGTTGCGCTCGACGGCTACAACTGGGGCACCTCGCAGTCCTGGAGCACGTGGCAGGAGCCTCAGGCCCTGTTCGGGGAAGGGATCGCCCAGCTTCGGCAGCTCGCACCCGGCAAACCGATCGTCATCGCGGAGACGGCGTCCTCGGAGCTGGGCGGGTCCAAGGCGCAATGGATCACCACCCTCTTCAGCTACGTCTCGGCCCAGCCGGATGTGGTGGCACTGGTCTGGTTCCACATCGACAAGGAAGCCGACTGGCGTATCAACAGCACGACGGCGTCGGCGGAGGCGTTCGCGGCAGGATTGGCCGCGCGCCGCTGATACACCCTGCCTGCGTGGGGACAGGACAGGGAATCATAGGGCCGGGGCTTCGGTGCGCCGAGGGCTGCGTCAACCAGCGGGCAGGAACGGCTGGCACCGGGGGCACCACCAGGTCCGGCGACGGCCCGGGTCGCCGGGCACCTCGGCCCTGACCCGCACGCTCGTCCCGCATCGCAGGCAGGGTTTCCCGGCCCGGCCCGCCACCCAGTGCTGTTCACCCTTGCGCGTGTTGCCGGTCGTGACCTGGTGAGCCCCGGGCTGCGTGGCGGAAAAGCGCAGGCACCGCGCGCCGAGCGCCACGAGCGCCGCCACGTCGACCTCGCCCAGTTCCGTGTCCGGGTGGATACCGCGCAGGAAACAGAGTTCGTTGGCCCAGAGGTTACCGAAGCCGGCGACGTTGCGCTGATCGAGCAGGGCGGCCGCCACGCGTTCGCCTGGCTCTCGCTGCAGCCGTCGCACCGCCTCGTCCGCGGACCAGTCGGATCGGAGTGGATCGGGTCCGAGGTGCCCGACGACGTCGTGCTCCGCGCGCGTGGGCAGCAGATCCACCACCGGGAGGTCGAGCCCGTAGGCCGTGGGCCCACTCCGGACCCCGAGGATCACCCGGGCGTCCGGCAGCAGTGCCCGGGGAAGCTTCCGGCCAGGCGCCGTCACGGTCCACGACCCCTGCATCCGCAGGTGGGTGTGGAGGGTCAGTCCGCCGTTGAACCGGGTCAGCAGGTGCTTGCCGTGGGTCACATGCTCCACCACCTGCATACCGTCGAGGACATCGGTGGCATGGGCCGGGACCCGAAGGTCTCCGCGCTCGAGCGTGCGGCCATCGAGCGACCTCCTCAACCGCGCCGCGAGGCGGAAGACGCTGTCGCCTTCGGGCATGAAGCCTCCCTGCTGTGATGTGTGTCGGAGTGAGGCTAGCGTCCGGCACCGACACTCCCGGCGCAGTGTCGACACCGTGTGGTGATTCCGACGTTGCCGTTGCGTCACCGATGAAGGCCCCAGCACCAAGCGCACGCCGTTCCCAATGAGCAACGCCGCCGGCCCGTGGGCCGGCTTCCGTTATAGCCGGGAGACCGATATCCTGATTCTGCGCCGGGCCCTGCCCGGCCAGCGTGGTCCAGAAGCGGGCCTTTTCCCATGTCCGCGTCGAACCACCGAACAGGCCCTCATGAACACCAGACTGTCGCCCGCCGAAGACTTCCCGGAAGATCTCACCACCCTCGATCTGCCCGCCGTCGAGGTGTTGAACAGCAAGATCCACCGCGAACTCGACTACGAGTACGCCCACGACGGCGAACCGTCCCTGGAGACGGAGATCCGGCACGAGGAACTGACCGAGGAACTGGACCGGCGTGACAAGCAGCCGGAGTCCACCCCCCTTCGTCCCGACGTCGCCGAGCCGGCCCGCCGCTTCTCCTGACGCGGCCGTCCCGTCGTTCGGGACTGCTGCCGACACCGTTCCGCGGACACTGCTGATCGGGACGTCCTTCCACCCCTGCTGCATTCGCCGGCGCCGGCCGCTTCCGGGCACCCGCGCCCTTGTCCATTGGGATGTCAGTAGGTACTTGCCCTCTGGCCGGAGCGCCGGCCGGGAAGCGATGCACCGTGCGTCGTCGATGGAGTTGATTCGGCCATCCGCACCCCGGTCACCAGCAGAAGGTATGCCACCACCGCGCACGACAGCATGACCACCGCAGTAGGCACGGGTGAGGACAGCCCGAAGGCTCCCGTGACGGGGGCGAGCACAGCAGCACCGGCCATGTTCGAGGCACCGAGCAGCGAAGCAGCGGTACCCGCGCGAAGGCCATGGTGCTCGAGTGCCGTGGCCTGCAGCGCGGGATTGATCAGGCCGTATGACATCGTGAATCCCATGATGGGCGCCATCAGCCCCCAGAGACCGATCTGCGGTGCGAGACCGACGCTCACCAGCAGGAGCGTCGCAGTTCCCACGAGCGCTGCAGCACCGCCGCGCACGGCGAGCGCCGGGCCCGCACGTCGGGCCACATAGCCTCCCAGCTGCGCACCGACCACCATCAGCGCACCCTGTGCGCCGAAGATCAACGCGTACCCGGTAGGGCTCAGCCCGAATACCTCCTGAAGGAGGAAGGCACTGCCGGCCATGAAGGACATCATGGCCGCGAAGAGCAGGCCACCGCCTATCGCCACGGATCTGAACTGCCGATCCGTGACGAGCGCACCGTAGTCGTCGCGGAGGCGCACACCCTTTCGCAGGAGACGCCGCTCCGCCGTATGGGTCTCGTTGCGTAGCAGGAGGACCCCAGCAACGCAGAGCAGTACCAGACCGTAGCCGAACAGGATCCAGAAAAGACCTCGCCAGCCGACGACGCCCAGCAGTTGGGCGCCGAGGGCGGGCGACGCGACCACGAAGACGCCCGAGACAATCGACAGCCGAGCGAGCAACACGAGGAGCTGCCTGCCTGAGTAGAGGTCGCGGACTATGGCGAGGGCGATGACCGCGCACGCTGCGGAGCCTATACCCTGGACCGCCCTGCTCGCGATGAGCCATCCCATGGAAGGCGCCCACGCACAGGATGCCGTTGCCACGCAGTACACGGCGATCATCGTCGCGAGGGGCCGTGCTCGCCCGATGGCATCGGACACCGGACCCGATGCGAGCTGACCCATTCCCATCCCGATGAATGCCGCTGTCAGCGTCAACTGCACGGCGGACTCATCCGAGCCGAACTCGCGACGGATCGCAGGGAACGACGGCAGGTACAGGTCCATGGTGAGGGGCCAGATCACCTGCAGCATCGCGAGCGCGGCCATGACGGACAGGACCCGGGCGTGGGGCGGGGCAGGTGACGCCCCCACCCCTCGTCGATCGGTGGCATCACGGGGCTGTTTCACGTCGGAACCCTTCTGGTGGATAGCGCTTTCCAGCATATCCTCCTGCAGCATGCCGCCGAGTGGAAGGCTCCCGGCTGGTTCCTCCCGACTGCAACAGCACGATTCGGAAAACTTCCCTCGCCTGCCCTGCCGCGTTGGTCTAGATTCAGTAGCAACGCAGTCGACCAGAGGGAGAACAGCATGAAGAACAAACTCGTGTTCACAGCGGGTATGGCTGCCGGTTACGTCCTGGGAACGCGGGCGGGCCGGGAGAGCTACGAGCAGATCAGAACCAAGGCCCAGCAGCTCTGGAACAGCCCGAAGGTGCAGGACAAGGTCAGCTCGACCACCGGCGCCCTGAAGAGCAAGGCTCCCGGGTTGCAGAACTCCCTCAAGGGCGTCATGAAGAAGGGTGGCTCGGGGAACTCGGACGGCGCGAAGGCACCCCAGGATCCGGGCAAGGATGTCGGGGCCAGCGGTGACCTGCCCCTGGACGTGCCGCCGGTCATCACCATAATGGACTCGGGCAGCAACAGTCCTACCGGTCCGAGCGGCGGAGATCCGCTCACGGTCGAGGACACGCCTTTCCTCGCCCAGGATCAGGAAACACGCCCCGATCTCGGCAAATAGGAATTCGGCCGGTTATACAGCCAGGGCTCCGGTGCAGACCGGGGCCCTGCCTGTGTGACCGGGCTTGCCCGACCGGAGGTCAGACGCCCTCGCTGATGGCTTCCTCCGAGTCCAGGCAGGCCTGGCACTCCTCCTCCACCAGCAGCGCGTTGATGGCCACGGCAACCCGGTAGGCGTCACCCGCCGCCGGCACGAGTTGGGCTGCAGGATCGGCTGCGTTGCCGACGGCCCAGACCCGCTCCACGGACGTGCGTCCGATATCGTCCGTGACGACGCAGCCGTCGTCGCGCATGTCGCAGCCGAGGGCATCGAGTAGTGGCAGTCCCGCGTCCGAACCCGGCTCGCAGAAGACGGCCGAACACGCGACCAGCGGTCCGTCGTCGAGCTGGACGCCGCGAAGGGGCCGGGGTGCGCCGTCGCCGACCGGTCCGAGGACCAGACCCTGCACGTGTCCCTCCATGATGCGGATGCCGCGCGTCCGGAGGCGGCGCTCGTCATCCTCGGACAGCGGGGCGAGGTCGTGGGGGAAGAAGGTGACGTCGTCGGACCATTGGCGCACGAGAAGTGCCTGGTGGAGGGACGTCGGAGTGGAACCGAGGACCCCGAGCGCCTGGTCGCGGACCTCCCACCCATGGCAGTACGGGCATTGGAGCAGGCCGCGACCCCAGGCCTCCCGTGCCCCGGGCACCTCGGGAAGGACGTCGCGCAGACCGGTGGCGACGACGATGTGCCTCCCCTCCACCGACGTGCCGCCGGAGATCGCGACGGACCATCCTTCTCCGTCTTCGCGGGCATCCTCGGCGGTACCGTCGAAGAACGTGATTCCGTAGGGGTCGAGGTCGCGCCGAGCGAGGGCGACGAGGTGGTCCGGCGCGGTCCCATCCCTCGTGATGAAGCCGTAGGCCGCATCGGCCGGGGCGTTACGTGGTTTTCCGGTGTCGATGACCGCAACGGTGCGGCGTGCTCGTCCGAGGACGAGCGCGGCGCTCAGGCCCGACACTCCCCCACCGATGATGACGACGTCGTATCTCTGCTGGCTGTCCATCCCTCTATCCGATCACGCGTTACCGCGCTGATGCGGAGCGAGATTTCGCTTGCGGTCAGCGGTCAGGTGAGCGGACCGTTGGGTTGCTTGCCAGGGGGCGAAATACCGAGGGCTGCGACGAGGGAGGCGAAGCGCTCGCTCCCCGTGAGGTCCTCGACCAGGACTGCCCTGCCGTCGGCGTCGGCCAGGGGTATCTGCCAGTTCGGGTACTCGTCGTTGGTGCCGGGTTGATTCTGGGTGCGCCGCTCTCCTACCGCGTCGGCGAGAGCGACGCCCAGGAGGACGGACGGCGTCTCCGCGATGAAGGCGTGCAGCGCCTCCACGGTCTCCTGCACGCTTGCTTCCCCCTTCGTGAGCAGGTTCCGCTCGCGCAGGAGGGAGATGAACTTCTCCTGGGCCGCGCGATCCTCCGCCTGCTCCTCATCCGCAGGCCGGCTGAGGAGGCCCAGCCTGTCCCGCAGCTTCACGTGTTCGCCCGCGAGGTAGCCCGCGCTCGGCGGAAGGTCGTGGACGGTCACCGTCGTCAGACAGCCCTTGCGGTAGGACTCGGGAGGCAGCGGCCCGTCCTCGTCCTGCTCGAACCAGAGGATCGAGGTGCCGAGGATCCCGCGCTCCCCCAGGTACTCCTGCACGCCGGGCTCGAACACGCCGAGGTCCTCGCCGACCACGATGGCCCGGGCGCGCTCCGCCTCGAGCGCCAGAATGCCGATCAGGGCCTTGTGGTCGTAGTAGACGTATGCGCCGGCCCCGGGCTCCTGGCCCTGCGGGATCCACCACAGGCGGAACAGCCCGAGAATGTGGTCCACCCGGATACCACCCGCATGCCGCAGGATGTTGCGGAGCATGTCCCGGAACGGTGTATATCCTGCTTCGGCGAGACGCTCCGGATGCCACGGTGGCTGGCTCCAGTCCTGGCCGTGCTGGTTGAACATGTCCGGCGGAGCCCCGACGCTGATACCGGCGGCCAGGACGTCCTGCAGCGCCCAGGCATCGGCGCCGCTCGGATGCACGCCGACGGCGAGGTCATGCACCACGCCGATCGACATGCCCGCACCCGTGGCTTCGAGCTGCGCCTCCTGCAGTTGCTCGTCGACGAGCCACTGCAGCCACTCGTGGAATTCGATGCGAGCGGCGTGCTGCTCCGCGAAGGCTCGTGCACCGGCCGAACCCGGCCGTCCGACGTCGTTCCACTCCGGAGCGCCGGGCTCGAGCGTCTCGGCGAGCGCCGACCACAGCGCGAAGTCGGCCAGCCCCTGGCCCTGGTGGGCGCGGTAGGCGTCGAAGTCGTGCTGGCGCTGTTCCGGCCGCTTGACGGCGTGGACCAGTTCCAGCGCTTCCAGCTTCGCCGCGTAGGACGAGTTCCGGTCCAGCAGGTCGGTCTGGGTATTGGCCGCGGCGAAGCCTGCGGCGAGTTCGGCGATCCGGTTGCGGGCGGCGTCGCCGAGCCGGGCGTACTCGGGGATGTCCTCGATGCGGAGGTAGAGCGGATGGAAGTAGCGCCGGGTCGTGGGCAGGTACGGTGACGGCTCCACGGGGGGCACCGGCTCGGCGGCATGCAGTGGATTCACCAGCACGAAGCCTCCACCGTGCCCTGCGGCCGCCTGGGCGATCAGGCCGAGGTCGGCGAGGTCGCCGATTCCCCATGAACCGGAGGAACGGACGGAGTAGAGCTGAGCCATGAGGCCCCAGGTGCGTTGATGCATCAGCGCGGCCGTGGTGCTCAGGCGATCCGGGGTCACCACGAGGGCGCAGGACGTCTCTTGTCCGTCCACGCGCGCATGGAGGGTGTGCCAGCCGAGGGGCAGGGCGTGGGGCAGGGCGGCCTCGCGTCGCTCGACGTCCTGCCCGTCGACTCGGCGCGTACCGGTTGCACGGGCCACCGTTCCCGTATAGCGGACCCCATCCTCATCGACGGCCCACACCTCCGCATCCGCATCCACCGGTACGTGCAGCGGAACGGCATCGGTATCACTCTGGCGCACGACGACGACGGCGGGCAGCACGGATCGCCAGGGGCCGGCCTCGGCATCCTCCAGGGCCCGGTCTATAGCGGCGTCCGACGACGCATCTACGCCGAGGGCCGCGAGAACGGTCACGAGCGTCTCGGGAGAGACCTTGGCCGGCTGACCGTCCCAGCCCTTGAAGCTCGTGCCGACCCGGTGCGCCTCGGCGAGCTGCTCGAGGGGCGTGGGTGTCACCGGGTCGGATTCTTCGGGGTGCGTCGTGTTGGCCATGGTTCCAATCTAGGCGTGTATCAGCGGCCTCCGCATCCGGTCCTCGGCCCGCTGTCCTGTTTGACCCGGGGTCCGCGGATGAGCCGCATCGCCACCCGATACGTGGACGGGTAGCAGTCCATGTGTCCACCCACAAGGGCTTCGCAGGCGCGCGCCAGGCTGGCGGTGCCTCCCCCGACGGTGCCACCGTGGATCATGGCTTATTTCCTCGAGTACCTCGTCCCTGCAGAGAGCGGCGGAGCAGAGGTACCGGTCGACGACGCCAATGACGGCTCCACGGTGCCGGCCGGCGAAACCGCCGAGCGGGTGGTCCACATCGACGCCCTGCCCGCCCGCAGCCGGATCGCGGCGGGATCACTCGAGGATGCCCGGACCGAGGCGGAGCAGCTCCTCCTGCACAGCAAGGCGGATGCGGGGGAGCTCTTCGACGACCCCGGCGATTTCCTGGAGGCAGGGTCCGGACTGCGCGTCGGCGGATTTCGTGAGGGCCGCGGGTGGAGCGACGACTGAGCCGCTACCAGGTGTCTTTCCTGTAGGTGCTGTTGAGCCGCGCAATCAGCGCTCCGAGACTCTTCAGGTCCTCGGGTCTCCAGCTGCCCATCAGTGCGGTGAAGGCGATGCGTCGACCCGTCTGCGCGGCCGCGAGTTGCTGCTCACCGAGGCTCGTCAGCAGGACGCGTTGCGAACGGGCGTCGAACGGATCGAGCTGCCGGTTGACGAGGCCCAGCCGCTCGAGCGCGGCGAGCTGGCGGCTGACGGATGGTTTGCCCACACCGATGCTCAGGGCGATATCCGTTGCCCGCAGCGATCCCTCCCTCTGCAGGAGGGTCAGGATCCCGTAGGCAGCGGGCTCCATCTCGGGATGCACGGTCTTCGCGAGCGCGTGGGAGGTGGTGCGCTCGCGGCGCCACAGCACGCTCGTCTGCTCTTCGAGCACTTCGATGGCATGCTCGAACTCGGCGCCGTCGGGACCCTTCGCTGTCTCCATGGGGGAAGCGTATAGATGCCCGGGGCAAGCAGGAACCCAATTCCCGGAAAAGTCCGAGTATGTCAGCGCGCGGGTGCACCGTTGGTGTGGACGAAGTCGCGGTGCATCTCCGTCTGGCTCAGTGCCGACAGGAGCTGGAAGCCGTGCAGGCCGTCCCAGCCCGCGGTCCAGGTCATGCGCGAAGCGAGTTCCCATACCGTTGGTTGCTCGGAGACGGCATCCCCCAGGATCACCGCCACCTCACGTGCGCGCTTCAACTGGTGGTCCGCGCACTCGGCGGCCCGATCCGCGAGGCCCGAGAACCGGTAGCCGTGCCCGGGCAGTACCTCGTACCCGTCGAAGGGGTGGAGAAGATCGATGGATGCCACGTAGTCAGCCAGTGGGTTCGACGACGTCACTCCCCCGAGGCCCAGGCCCGGGAACACGGTCGGCAGGACGTGGTCCCCGGTGAGGATGAGGCGGCGGTCGTCGTCGCGCAGGCAGATATGTCCTGCGGTGTGGCCCGGCGTGGACACCACGGTGATACCGAATCCGGGTACCGGCAGGACATCACCGTCCGAAAGCTCGTGGTCGACCGCCAGCACGAGCCCCTCGGGCGACCGGTCCACATACTGGACGAGCTCGTGCCGCCGCTGCTCGGGAACGCCCCAGGCCTCGAGCCGTCCGAGGGCCTCGTCCAGATCCAGGAGCCGGTGGCTGTGCTTCTCCAGTGCCCGTCGTTCCACCGCGTGCATCCCCAGCTCAGCGCCGGACTCCCGGCGCAGCCGCGCCGCCATCCCCACATGGTCGGGGTGCAGGTGCGTACCTGTGATACCGGTGACGACGTCGGCTCCCGTCGTACCCGGTGCGACGACGGCGAGAGCCGCGACCAGCCGATTCCAGTTCACATCGGAGTCCCAGCCGGGGTCGACGACGTGGACGCCGCCATCCCTTTCCCGGAGCAGGTAGGTGAAGGAGTAGGCGAGATGCCCACCGGGCATCGCCTGCGCGAGCGCCCAGACGTCGTCGCGCACCTGCTCCAGCGACGGCAGCTCTCCCCGCCCGATCGCGTCCACTTGCTGCATGCTCGTACTGTTCATGCGTCCTACCCCGGTGGTCCTTCCCCTCGAGCAGGCGTTAAGCCCCGGGGCCAGTCATCGCCCTGCCGCCGCGGTGGGGCTGAATGCCCCACCGCGGGCATACGGGCGCTCCTCGTCAACCGCCGAACAGGGCAGCGACGCGGGTGAGGGTCTGGAAGACCCCGTAGGCGAGCGGCACTCCGACGAGTGCCCAGACGACGGCGATTCGTGCTCGTGTCATGTCAGGCCTCCCTTACTGATTCTCGTTGCGCGTCCCTGACCGGCTCATGGAAGCGGGGGTCGACAGGCTTGATGAGCAGGTTGGCGATGAAGCCGACGATCAGGAGGCCCACCATGGTGAGGAGTGCGGGCTGGTAGGCGCCGGCGGTCAACTCGCCGGGGGTGCCCTGCGAGTCGAGGAACGCATTCACGATCAGGGGTCCGGCGATGCCCGCTGCCGACCAGGCGGTGAGGAGCCGACCATGGATCGCTCCGACCTCGTAGGTCCCGAAGAGGTCGCGAAGGTACGCCGGCACGGTGGCGAAGCCGCCACCGTAGAAGGAGATGATGACGAAGGCCAGCACCACGAAGAGCAGTGTCGTGGAGGATCCGACCAGGGCAAGCACCAGGTAGAGGGCAGCACCGACGCCGAGGTACACCATGTAGATGCGCTTGCGGCCGATGATGTCCGACGTCGTCGACCAGACGAAGCGTCCACCCATGTTGCCGATCGAGAGCAGTCCGACGAACCCGCCGGCGACGGCGACGGTCACGGCCGTCGTCCCGTCAGCGCCGCGGAAAAAGTCCTGGATCATCGGTGAGGCCTGCTCCAGGATGCCGATGCCGGCCGTGACGTTGCAGAACAGGACGATCCAGACGAGCCAGAACTGGCGGGTCTTGATCGCGTTCGCTGCGGAGACGTTGTCGGTCGTGACGAGCGGCTTGGACTTCAGCTGCGAGGGATCGAAGCCGTCCGGCTTCCAGCCGTCGGCGGGCACCTTGATGGTGAAGGCGCCGAACATCATGTAGATGAAGTACAGGACGGCGAGGGTCAGGAACAACTTCCCCACGGCGTCGCCGCTGGCTACCCAGCCTTCGGCCCCTGAGTTCGGGTCATACATGCGGAGCAGTTGAGTGGACAGCGGACTCGCGATGAGCGCTCCTCCGCCGAACCCCATGATGGCCATGCCCGTAGCCAGGCCTGGACGGTCGGGGAACCATTTGATGAGCGTGGACACGGGGGAGATATATCCGATGCCCAGGCCGATGCCGCCGATGAAGCCGTAGCCGAGGTAGACGAGCCACAGCTGATTCGTGAAGATGCCAAGCGCTCCGACCAGGAAACCGGAGGTCCAGAAGAGGGCCGAGGTGAACATTGCCTTGCGGGGACCGTTGTGGTCCACCCAGGTGCCGAGGACGGCGGCACTGAGGCCGAGCATCACGATCGCGGTCGAGAAGATGATGCCGATCTGCGTCAGCGTTGCGTCGAAGTGGGCCGTCAGCGCCGTCTTGTAGACGCTCGTCGCATAGGCCTGCCCGATGCAGAGGTGGACGGCGAGTGCCGCCGGTGGAATGAGCCATCGGTTGAACCCCGGTGGCGCGATGGTGTGGTCGCGGTCAAGCCAACTCATCGATAACCCTTCTGTGAGCATGAGTGGCCGCCCCCCGGCCATTGTTTATGAGGGCAATTATGCTGTGCGTCACAGCGTTCGGTGACCGGACCACGATCGGCGGTATTTCTGGCGCGACGAACGGTACTGTGCAGCACAGAACAACCAGCAGGCTTACTAATTCCCTTACACTTGCGCTCATGACCAGCACGCAACAGCACACCGACACCAAACTCCGGCGGGGCATCTCGGGCCCGCTGCTGTATCTCTTCATCCTCGGCGACGTCCTCGGTGCCGGTGTCTATGCACTGGTCGGGGTGATCTCCGCGGAGGTGGGCGGCGCCATCTGGATGCCGCTCATGGTGGCTTTGGCGCTGGCCCTCCTGACCGCCGGCTCCTACGCCGAACTCGTCACGAAGTATCCGAAGGCCGGCGGTGCAGCGGTCTTCGCCGAACGGGCCTTCAGGAAGCCGTTCATCTCGTTCCTCGTCGGGTTCTGCATGCTGGCAGCGGGAGTCACGAGTGCCGCCGGGCTGGCGCAGGCCTTCGCTGGCGGTTACCTGACCACGTTCGTCGATGTACCCGCGGTCCCCGCGGCTCTCGTCTTCCTCGTGCTCCTGGCACTGCTCAACATGCGTGGCATCAAGGAATCGGTGCGCAGCAACGTGGTCATGACCGTCATCGAGGTCTCCGGGCTGGTCCTGGTGATCGTCGTCGTCGGAATCTTCGTGGCCGGCGGCAACGGGGACATCTCGCGCGTCAACGAGTTCCCACCAGGGGTCGGTGCCGCCTCCGCCGTCCTGGCCGCCTCGCTGATCGCCTATTACTCCTTTGTCGGTTTCGAGGTATCGGCCAATGTGGCCGAAGAGGTCAAGGACGTCAGCCGCGTGTACCCGAAGGCGCTCTTCGGTGCTCTGTTGACCGCCGGCGTCGTCTACCTCCTGATCGGCCTCGCCTCCTCCGCGGCGCTCGCTCCGGATGACCTCGCGGGCTCGAGCTCCCCGTTGCTCGATGTCGTGGCCGCCACCGGTGCAGGCATCCCGGCCTGGCTGTTCAGCCTCGTGGCCCTCATCGCGGTGGCCAACGGCGCACTCCTGACCATGATCATGTCCAGCCGCCTCACCTACGGCATGGCCGAGCAGGGGCTCTTCCCCTCGGTCTTCGGCCGCGTCCTGCCCCACCGCCGCACCCCGTGGGTGGCAATCGTCGCGACGACCCTCGTGGCCATGACGCTAACCCTCACCGGCGGGCTCGAATCACTGTCCCAGACGGTCGTCCTGCTCCTGCTGTTCGTGTTCCTCAGCACCAACATCGCCGTGATCGTCCTCAAGAAGGACACGGTGGAGCACAAGCATTTCCGCATTCCGGTGGTCGTCCCGTACCTGGCGATCGCGTCCTGCGTCCTCCTGCTCACGCAGCAGACCGCCGAGATCTGGCTCCGCACCGGAATCCTCCTCGCGGTCGGCCTTGCCCTGTACGGCGCGCAGCGGCTGGTGCGTGGCCGGGCGAAGGCGCCGTCCGGCTCCTGAACCGGCGAGCCTGGTCACGAGACCGGCGGCTCGCCGATCACCACGCGTGAGGAGCGGGCCTGCGTGTACTGGGGAGGGAGGTGTCCAGCCGCCATGCGTGCAGCCATTCCGGAAGCACCATGTCCGCGGGTGGCGGCCCGAACGCCCTGATGATTTCGTCATTGCCCACCGGGCCCGCCTTGGACACGAGGCGGGTGGCGATGTAGGCGCGTGCGTGGATCTCGCCGTCGACGACGGCCCGCTGCTCGAAGTAGATGGCGCGTTCGTCCAGGCCGATGATGCGCGTCTCGACGGTGTACCGCTGCCCGAGTTGCAGGGACTTGCGGAAGCTGATGGTCTCCCCGGCCGCTACCGGGCTCCACCCTCGCCGGCGCATCTGCCGCCAGACACCGCTGCGCACCATGAGGTCGAACCGCCCGAGATCGAAGACCGAGAAGTACATCCCGTTGTTCATGTGCATCGCGATATCGATGTCCGTGAGGAGAACCCGCAGCCCGATGCTGCTCGGGTCCCAGATGCTGAGGGCCGAGCGCCTACGGGATCTGAGCAGCAGCAGTATTGTACGGATGATCAGGTGCATGGCGCTATATTACTCGGCGGTAACATAGCTGGCCCTCACCACCGCGCCTACACTCGGTGGATGAACCAACCCTCCCCGCACGCCCTTCCCTTCGGCCGGTACCGGGAGCTGTTGGACCAGGACTACCGCACCCTCGCGGACCTCGTGCACCCCACCCTCGACCGGCCGGTGCCGGCGTGCCCCGGCTGGAACGGTGAGGACCTCGTAAGGCACACGGCGATCGTCTTCCTGCACAAGGCGGAGACCATCAGGACGGGCGAGAGGCCTAGCCACGGGTGGCCTCCGGTCAGCGTGGGCAGCCTTCCTCCCCAGGCGCTCCTCGCCCACTGCTATGCCCGCCTCGTCGAGCAGTTCGACAGCCACGAGCCCGAGGATCGAGCGGAGACCTGGGTTCCGGAGGACCAGACCGTCGGTTTCTGGATCCGCCGCCTGACCCACGAGACGTCGATCCACCGCTTCGACCTCGAGGATGCCGCAGGTGGTCCGGTCACGTCCATGGACGCCGACCTGGCACTGGACGGCATCGACGAGGTGCTGACCGTGATGCTCCGGCGCGGCAGGCCGGACCCGGCGGCGAGCGGCACGACACTCCGGCTCGAGACCGGCGGAGACTCCTGGGACATCCGACTCGACGCGACGCGCGCTGTCGTGGATCGGCATGCAGCGGCGAACGAGCAGGCAATGGTGCGCGCCGACGCCGAGCCAATGCTCCTCTGGCTATGGGGCCGCGCGCCGCAGCCCGCTTCTGTCCCGGAGGCCGCCGTCGAACTCCGCGAACGGTTGTCCCGCGCCCTCTGAACGGAACAATTCCTGCGGATCATCGGTTGCCGCCACCAGGAAGCTATCCAGCACGAGGAGCAATCATGACCGCCAGTACGCAGATCCAGCTCATCAGGCGTCCGGTCGGCACGCCGACCGAGGAGGACTTCGCCACGGTGACGGTGGACCTCCCCGACCTCGGACCCGACGAGGTGCGGGTCCGCAACAAGTTCGTGTCCGTGGACCCGTACATGCGTGGACGCATGAACGAATCGAAGTCCTACATCCAGCCGTTCGGCCTGAACGAGACCATGACGGGCGGGGCCGTGGGCCGGGTGGTGGAGTCCACCTCGGACGTCCTCCCCGTCGGCACGGCAGTCCTCCACGGGCTCGGTTGGCGTGACCTCGCCCAGGGCCCGGCGGCGCAGTTCACCGCCCTGCCGGACACGGGCCTCTCCCTCTCCGTCTTCCTCGGAGCTGCCGGCATGACCGGCCTCACCGCCTACGCCGGCCTCAAGCGCGTAGCCGGTCTCAGGGAGGGCGATGTGGTGTTCATCTCTGGCGCTGCCGGCGCCGTCGGCTCCATGGCGGGACAGCTCGCCCGCAAGCTCGGCGCCTCCCGCGTCATCGGTTCAGCCGGTTCCGCGGAGAAGGTGTCGCTGCTCAAGGAGAAGTACGGCTACGACGAGGCCTTCAACTACAGGGACGCCCCCGTCCGCAGGCAACTGCGCGCGGCCACACCCGACGGCATCGACGTCTACTTCGACAATGTGGGCGGCGACCACCTGGAGGCAGCCCTCGATCGCCTCAACACCGGAGGCCGGGCGGCCCTGTGCGGTGCGATCTCCCAGTACAACAGCACCGAGCGCTCGCCCGGTCCCGACAACATGGCGAACCTCGTCACGCGCTCGCTGAAGCTGGAGGGGTTCATCGTCGCGCAGCACCAGGACCTGCAGCCCGAGTTCGCCGGGAAGATGACGGGTTGGCTGGCCGATGGCAGCGTTGTCTTCGACGAGACAGTGGTGGACGGGATCGGCAACGCCGTCGGCGCCTTCCTGGACATGATGAACGGCGCGAACACCGGCAAGATGCTCGTCCGCGCCTGACGGGCACGCTGACGGCGGGTCCCGGCGCTACACGCTCAGCGGAAGTGTCCTCGGGTCGGTGGCGGAGCGAATCCTGCTCCGGCCGGGACCCGGGCGATTTCGTCACGAAGCGCAACCAGTTCCTGGTCGCCGTGCCGTCGGGCGGTGGTTCCTAGTCGTCGCCCGCCGCGCGCAGCGTGGCCTCGAGCCGCCTGCGCTGGTCCGCCGGCAGGAGGGTGCGGTACTGCGGGAATTCGGTCAGGAACTCACGCACCCGCGGGCAGTAGGGCACGACGGCGATGCGGCGCCGGTGGGCGTTGAGGAGTACCTGGCGGATGAGGGCCGGTTCCACGTCGATGGCGTCGAACCGCGGGTCGACGACGGCCTGGATCAGGACCGCGTGCGGCCCCTTCATCTCGTACTTCACGTGACCCACCATGGTGCCGTCGCTGAAGAGCTCGAACCGGGAGAAGAGGGAATTGTCCCGGAATCCGCTGCGGGTGCGTGCGGGTTCGGTACGGGCCTCCGCCTGCACCTCGCGCCGCTCGATCTCCTCCACCAGCAACTCGTACTGGTGCAGCGCATCCATGGGCGGGAAGTCCCGGTCGAGCAGGCGATAGGTCTGGTTACAGAGGACCCGCAACTGGCGGGTGGAGACGACGGTGAGGTCTTCGGGGAAGTCCGCATCCTCCGCGCGGGGCGCGGGGCTCGGCGGGACCTGCTCAGGGGCGCGCCATCCGAACTGCTCCGGCTCAGCGAGCTGCACGGACTGCGGACGGTAATCGACGAAAGAGGAAGTTTCCATGGTCAGCTCCACGATGGTGGTTCGATGGCCCGCTGCTAGGCCCTGCTGGAACTATAGGCTCAATCTCTCCGCATGTGCAAACAAGTACCCTTACCAATTCCCCGACGCATGGGTCCACACCCCCCCTTGCCCGCTTGATCGAATCTTGATGTCCCCCTCAGGAGGGCTTGATGGGCTACGGGCTACCGTGACGTGAGCACTTGGCCCCCTTGCCCGTGCAGACCTGCGTCCGAGGAGATTCCTGTGCAATTCGAGACCGCCTACACGGCCATGACGACGTCGTTCCTGACTCTTCGCGAGGTGCACCTGCACTACCTCAATTCCGGCGGCTCCTTCGACGAACTCGAGGTCGACGCCTACCTCCACGGGCTCGCCCCGCTCCCCCGCGAGGAACGGAACTGCCTTGCCCAGGCCCTCAACGAGCTCCTCGACGACCTCCTCGCCGCGGGCCTACCCGCGTGCGCAGCCCGGGCTACCTACAGCGGCTCATTCCCCGCAGATGGGGACCAGGGTGTCGGTCGTGTTGACGCCACCGTCGCGGGCGGGACAGTCTTGGGCTGATACCACCCCGCGAGCAGGAGTTCCCCCATGGCAGTCGCCCCCACCGTCCAACTGCGAGGCGGCGCCCACCTCCCCCTCCTCGGCCTCGGCACCTGGCCGCTCGACGACGACCAGGCGGCGGAGACCGTCAGCCTTGCCATCGGAACGGGATACCGCCTGATCGACACGGCTGAGAACTACCGCAACGAGAAGGGAGTGGGCGAGGGCATCCGCCGCTCCGGGATCGATCGCGAGGAACTGTTCATCACCACGAAGTTCAACAGCGAGCACCACAGCGTTGACGGCGTGCGGCGCGCCTTCGAGACGAGTAGCCGCCTGCTCGGACTGGACTACATCGATCTGCTCCTCGTCCACTGGCCGAATCCCGAACAGGGCCACCACGTCGAGGCCGTGCAGGGTATTGCCGCTCTGATGGAACAGGGTCTCGTGCGCGCGATAGGCACGTCGAACTACAAGCCGTCCCACCTCCAGCAGGTCATCGACGCCGGGATCGTGCCCGATGTGAACCAGATCCAACTCGACCCCCAGCGCCCCCGCATCGAGGAGCGCGCCTTCCACAACGAGCACGGCATCGTCACCCAGTCGTGGAGCCCCTTGGGTCAAGGCAGCGGACTGCTCGACGAGCCCGGTGTCGTCGCTATCGCGAAGGCACACGGCCGGACCACTGCCCAGGTAGTACTGCGGTGGCACGTGCAGCAGGGAATGGTCGCGATCCCGAAGTCCTCACATCCTGAGCGCCTCGCCCAGAACCTCGACATCTTCGATTTCGAGCTCTCCGGTGCCGAGCTCGCCCAGCTCTACATGCTGGAGTCGGGCGAGGCGGAGATCGTCGACTCGGACCAGTTCGGGCACTGAGCGCGGCCCTCCTTACTTCCGGAATTCCTTGACAGCGTCCGCAGCCGTGGGGAAGGTAGTAAGCACGCTTAGTTCACGGTCGGACGGATATCTCCGGTAGCGGCTGGAACATCGACCGGAAGGAAGACGATCATGGCGGACGCAACCGGCAATCAGACCCCCGACACCCCGGATTCAGGCGAGGACGACCTCCGAGGCAGGAAGGTTCCCGAACTCCGCGACCAGGCGAAGGAGGATGGTGTCTCGGGCACGTCCGGGATGCGCAAGGACGAGCTCGTCGAGGCGATCGTCGAAGCGGAGGAAGGCTCGGGAGACGAGCTGGACGAGTCTTCCGACGACGTCGGTGCAGGGCCCGACGACGGAAAGATCCGGACGGGACCGGACACCTCGAAGTCCCTCAAGTACTCGCAGGAGATCACCTCGCCCGATGAGGATCCCGAGCGCGAGGGACGCAGCCTGGCCACCACCCATCACGAGGTCATCAAGCAGTGGGCGGAAACGCGCGGCGGGCGGCCGGCGACGGTCGACGGGACCGAACACGGCGACCACCTCGGCGTACTCCGGCTCGACTTCACCGGCGAGACGGACAAGCTGCGGCACGTGAGCTGGGACGAGTGGTTCAGGACGTTCGACGAACGCCAGTTGAATTTCATCTACCAGGAGCAGCGCAAGGACGGCAACCAGTCGACCTTCTTCATCCTTGAGAGCCCGAACCGCGAGGATGCCTGACGGCCATCAGCATTCAGGCTGACACGCTTCCCGGCATATCCTTGGCGTGGCGACGTCCCGCCCGGGTGCCGCGACGTCCTGACGTCCTTCCACCGGGCGCGCGGGACGCACCGACGTAACCAGGAAGGACTCTGCCCGCTTGCTCCAGATCGCCGTCATCCTCGCCGCCGGCTTCTGGGCGGGCATGATCAACGTCGTGGTGGGCTCCGGAACGCTCGTGACGTTCCCGACCCTGCTGCTCTTCGGCTACCCACCGATCGTCGCGAACATCTCGAACAACATCGGGCTCGTCGGCGGTGGCCTGTCCGGCTCATGGGGCTACCGCCGCGAGATCGCCGCGAACAAGCGGCTCCTCCTGCGGCTGCTCCCCCTGTCGGTCCTCGGTGGTCTGGGCGGGGCATTCCTGCTGCTGATCCTGCCCGCGGAGGCCTTCCAGGCCATCGTGCCCGTGCTGATCATCATCGGCCTCGCGATGGTGGCGCTGGCTCCCCGGGTCCAGCGGGCTGCCGCAGCCAAGGCCGGCGACACCGCTCCCGATGCCCGGCCGTCGCGCCGTCGGGCGCTGCTCCTCCTGGCCGGAATCGGCGTCCTCGGTGTCTATGAGGGTTACTTCGGCGCAGCGCAGGGCATCCTGATCGTCGGCTTGATGAGCATGGTGACCATCGAGAGCCTCCAGCGGATCAACGCCATCAAGAACGTGCTCACCACAGCCGTCAACGGAGTCGCCGCCGTGACGTTCATGCTGTTCGCGTGGGACTCGATCAACTGGGCGCTCGTCCTCATCATCGCCGTCGGCGCGACGCTGGGCGGCTTCCTCGGCGCCAGGGTGGGGCGGAAGCTCTCCCCGCTCGCCCTGCGCGCCACCATCCTCGTGATCGGCACCGCCGCGCTGATCCGCATCGTCTTCTTCGGCTGACCCGGCTACACCTCCCACTCCCCGCCCAGAATTCCAGAATCCTCATGCGACGCTTCTCCTGGACGCCATCAAGGGCACTACGACGAGGGCGCTCCGGAGGGCTGGGAGAAGGAGCACATCTCCATGTACGCCACGATGCACCCGTACGAGGACTTCGCGGAAACCTTCGCCCATTACCTGCACATCTGCGACACGGTGGACACCGCTCCCGCCGTCGTCGCCAAGCTGGACTTCGTCCACAAGCTGCGTGTGCGGGTCGGGGAGCCCGTCGAGGGCACCCTCCGGCAGTAGGAAGCCCTACGGCCAGAGCATCTCCTGGCGCCAGCCCTCACCGAAGCGGGTGTAGAGCAGGCGGGTGTGGCGCCGGTCCTGGTCCGCCTGCCAGAACTCGACGGCGTCCGGAGCCACGGTGAAGACCGTCCACGTGGTCGAAGCGAGCCCTTCCGTGGCCTCGATGCGTCGCACCTGGTCGTCGACCGCCGCATCGAGCTCCTTGCGGCCCGGCATCACGGAGCTCTGGCTGCCGGCCAGTACGAGCGCGCGGGCCACGGGGTGCCTCCGCTGGAAATCGGCACGGTTCTCCTCGGTACCGCCGGTGGACACCGCGCCCCGGATCCGCACCTGGCGGCCGGCGGCGGGCCAGAAGAAGGTCAGGGCGGCCGACGGGTTCGCGGTGAGTTGCCTGCCCTTGGGGCTGTCCATGCTCGAGGCGATCTGGAAGCCGTCCTTCGTCAGATCCTTGAGGATCACCACCCGGGAATCCGGTAGCCCGTCCTCGCCCACCGTGGAGAGGTTCACGGCATGAGGAGCGGCGACGCCATCCTCCACCGCCCGCTGCAGCCATTCGACGAAGAGGTCGATCGGGGAGCTGGGCGCCGTGGCCGGGTCGAAGGGCGGCATCTCGTCGGGGAAGACGGGAACGCCGCGGACGATGTCGCGGATCAGGACTGGATCGCTCATGCCGTCAGCCTAGCCCGGGGGTGTGACGGCCCGCAGCCGGGGAGGACGCGGAGCAGGACCAGCGATACTCATCGGCGGCGATCGCGCAAACCGGCTCGGGGCCTACCAGCCGTGATGCCGATCCTGTCTCCTGCGGCATAGAGTCGATGGATGCCAGCGCATCAGGACCAGTACGTAGGACCACGCGACCTCACTCGATGGTCGTCGCCGGTCGGTCGGTTCCTCGTCCGGTGCGTCCGTCCGCTCGCTCGGTGGATCGGCCCGCACGCAGCGCTCCTGCTCCTCATCGCCGTGGGCGGCGGGGTCGCCGCGGCCCTGACGGCGGCCTCGGCCGAGGTCTACGAATCCGTGGTCGAGCGCAACGGGGTCGCGGCCCTGGACCAACCGGCCCTGGATCTCGCGGTCTCGCTCCGCGAGGATTGGTTCAACGCCTTCATCACGGGCTACACCAACATCGGTGGCCCGATCGGCATGCCCGTGCTCGCCATCTCGATCATGGTGCTGCTCGCCGTGCGCCGTCGATCCTGGACACCCGTGATCCTGCTCCCGGCAGCCGCCTTCGGCTCCCTGCTCATGACGGTTGCGGGCAAGGACGCCATCGGACGCCTGCGTCCCCCGATCGGGCTCGCCGTACCTCCCTACGAGTCGTCGCCCTCGTTCCCCAGTGGGCATTCCCTCAACGCCATCGTGATCGCCGGGATCGTCGCCTACCTGCTCGTGGTGCGGCAGAACCGTCGGCGCGCGCGGGGGATCACCATCATCGTGGCCATCCTCTTCGCCGTCACCATGGGCCTCAGCCGGGTGTACCTCGGCCACCACTGGCTCACGGATGTGCTGGTCGCCTGGACGCTCGGGATCGCATGGCTGGCCGTCGTCATCACCGCCCACCGACTCTTCCTGACGTTCCGCCTGCACCGGGCGGTGCTGCGGGAGACACGCGCCTGAGCCGCCGGACGGGCTCGACGCCATCTGCTCGGCTTGTTCGCCCCGCGTACCGTCGACGAACAGGTAAGCAGAATCAATGATTTTCCTTCGGGACCGCGAACTTCCCCTGACCCATCGACGCCTTCATACTTGCTGGGTGCAGAAAGCACTTCCCTCCTAGGAACGGACGACGATGTCGGAGAACTCAGGGTCGCAGGGCTCGCAATCGGTGCTACGGCGGAAACCCATCGATAATGTCGAGGACGAGACGGGCCGCTCCGGCCTGTTCAAGAGCCTGGGCCTGTGGCAACTGACCGCGATCGGCGTCGGCGGCATCATCGGTGTGGGAATCTTCACCCTTGCCGGCCTCGTGGCGAACGGCGGCGAGGACGGAACCCCGGTCGGTCCGGCCGTCCTGATCTCGTTCCTCGTCGCAGGGCTCGCGAGTGCCGCAGCCGCCCTGTCCTATGCCGAATTCGCCGGAATGATCCCCCGCGCGGGCTCCGCGTACACCTACGGCTACGTAGCGCTCGGCGAGATCATCGGGTGGTTCATCGGGTGGGACCTCCTGCTCGAGTACATCGCCATCGTGGCGGTCGTCGCCATCGGCATCTCGGGGTACTTCACCGAGTTCATGTCCGGCATCGGCGTCACCGTGCCCACCTGGATGCAGGGGACCCCGGACACCATCGAGGGCGGCCTGATCAACGTGCCCGCGATCGTGGTGTGCCTGCTCATCACCTTCATTCTCAGCCGCGGCACCAAGACCTTCGGCCGGTTCGAGCTCATCGCCGTGGGCCTCAAGATCCTCCTCATCCTCGGGATCGTCGGCCTCGGTTTCTTCTACGTGAACGCCGAGAACTACTCGCCGTTCCTGCCGTCGGGCTTCGGCGCCGTCTTCACGGGAGCCGCTACCGTCTTCTTCGCGGTCTTCGGTTACGACGCGATGAGCACCGCGGCGGAGGAGGCGACGGACGGCAAGAAGCACATGCCGAAGGCCATCCTCCTGTCCCTCCTGATCGCCATGGTGCTGTACGTCCTCGCGACCCTCGTCCTCACCGGCATGCAGAACTACCAGGACATCAGCCCCACGGCCGGCTTCGCGTCGGCGTTCCAGTCCGTGGGCCTCCCGGTCGTCGCGACCATCATCTCGGCCTTCGCGGTGATCTCCATCCTCACCGTCATGCTCACCTTCCTCCTCGGCGTGACCCGCGTCTGGTTCTCGATGAGCCGCGACGGACTCCTCCCGGCCTGGTTCTCCACGACGGACAAGAACGGCACGCCTCAGCGGGTCACCTGGATCGCAGGTATCGCCTCGGCTCTGCTCGCCGGGGTCTTCCCCATCCGCGCCGTCGCGGACCTCACCAACATCGGCATCCTCGCGGCATTCGTCGTCGTCTGCATCGCGGTGATCGTGCTGCGCCGGACGCGGCCCGAGGTCCCCCGCACCTTCCGGCTTCCGCTGATGCCGGTCGTCCCCGCCTTCGGCGTCCTCGCGTCGCTGTTCCTTATGCTGCAACTGGACTGGGAGACGTGGGTACGGTTCGGCATCTGGCTCCTGATCGGCCTCGCCCTGTACTTCTTCTACGGCCGGAAGCACTCGCTGATGAACCCCGACAGCCCGCGGCACGCCCTGCTGAAGAGCGACTCCTAGCGCCGACCGCACGTCCGGGCGTGCGGTAACGGGGAGGACGCGGGATGATGGTGCCCTGGAGCAGCAGCTCCGGGGCACCCGCCCAGCCGAGCAGGAGAAGCACGATGTCCCAGGATCCCTACCCGAGCGAACGTCCTTCCACCCAGCCCCTCCCTCCGTATCAGCAGCCGTACCAGCAGCCGTACGCATCGGGCGGCTACCAACCGGGCTTCTATCAGCCGTCCTACCAGTCGATGGAGGGTGAGAAGGCGGCGCAACTCTCCCTCATCCTCGGGCTGGTGGGGTTCTTCGTGGCCGGATTCGTCCTCGGGCCGCTTGCGATCTGGCAGGCATCGAAGGCGGAGAGCTTCGGCGTGCAGGCAACGGCCGGCAAGGTCCTCGGCTGGATCGTCACCATCCTCAACGTCCTGGCGGTCCTCGCAGTCGTCCTCTTCTTCGTCCTCTTCCTCGCGGGTATCAGCGCATCGGCGGGCTACAGCACCTGATCGGGCAGGGTCGCCGGTGACGCACGGGTGAGGGACCCGGCGGCCGGTCCGCGGACGACGGCCTAGAGGGTCGGGAAGAGGCTGCCGGTCTGGCGCTCCGCATCGAAGAGATGCGACGTCGGACCGGTTCCGACGATCAGCGGATCCGGTGTGCCAACGACGCCGTGGTCCTTCTCGTCGTAGTCGAGGACGGACAGGACATACCGCAGGGCTTCGATCCGCGCCCGCTTCTTGTCGTTGCTCTTGACGACCGTCCATGGAGCATCGGCCGTGTTCGTGTAGAAGAACATGGCCTCCTTCGCTTCCGTGTACTCGTCCCACTTGTCGAGTGACTGCAGGTCCATGGGACTCAGTTTCCAGCGCCGCACCGGGTCCGTGTGGCGCTGGGCGAAGCGGCGCCGCTGCTCCTCGCGCGACACCGAGAACCAGAACTTGATGAGGTGGGTGTCACTGCGAACGAGCATCCGCTCCAGTTCCGGAGCCTGGCGCATGAACTCGAGGTACTCGGTGGGCGTGCAGAAGCCCATGACGCGTTCGACGCCGGCGCGGTTGTACCAGGACCTGTCGAACAGCACGATCTCGCCGCCCGACGGAAGCACGGACACGTATCGCTGGAAGTACCACTGCGTCTGTTCGCGCTCGCTCGGCTTGTCCAGCGCCACGATCCTTGCACCGCGCGGATTGAGGTTCTCCGTGAACCGCTTGATGGTCCCACCCTTGCCCGCCGCATCCCGCCCCTCGAACAGAACCGCCACCTTCGCACGGTTCTCCCTGACCCACCCCTGCATCTTGAGCAGCTCGATCTGCAGTGCGCGCTTCGCCTTCTGGTACTCGCGCTCCGTCATCCGGACGTCGTACGGGTAGTCCTCCCGCCACGTCGGCTGGTCCGGGTGCGGCAGGAGCACGTGATTCTCGCCCTCGGCATGCGGCGTCGGCACCGGGACGGCCGGCGGCGCGCTGGGGGCTTCGTCGGCGGAAGAACCTGCTTCCCGCTCCTCCGTGAGCCCGCTTGCTGCGCCCGGTCCGTGTGTCATGTCCGTCTCCTCCTGCTGCACCCATGGGAGGGCTTCCCGTGGCACCGGCGCCATCGTGGATTGGCGATGCACCATGGCCGCGTCGATCCTTCATCGTGGCAGACGAAGCGCCGACCGGCACTCCGACCCGACGTCGCCGGGCCGGGTGGACGGATCGACACGGCCTTGCTAGTTCCGGGAATGCCGAGCGCGCGGCGCGGGTTGGAGGGGGTGCAGGATCCGACGGACCAGGAGGTCATGATGAGCACCACCACGCGAACGGCAGAGGAAGAGTGGCTGCGCTTCCGGGAAGCTCGTGAGGCGGCGCTGGCGGAGTCGCACGGCTGGTTGACGCTGACCTCCTTCCAGTGGCTTGCCGATGCTCCCTCAGGGGTCGAACTGGTCCCCGGGCTCTGGTCGGAGACGGATGGGACCGCCCGCGTGACTGCCCGAGCCGCCCACGCGCTCACGGACCTGACGAACGGCCGTTCGATAGACGGCACCGTCACGGCGACGCTCGACGACGAGGAATCGCTGTCCTGGGTCGCCTCCGACGGGCCGGATGGACGCCGCATCGTGGTGGAGCTCGCTCGTCGTGCAGGCCGTTATGTCATCCGGACCAGGGACGCCGAAGCGCCCACCCTCACCGGGTTCACGGGCGTGCCTGCCTTCGAGTACCGGCCCGACCTCGTGGTGGAAGGGCGATTCGAGCCCTACGACGAACCGGTCGACGAGCGCATCGGCACGGCCCACCCCGAGGTACCCGGAACGCACCGCTCGGTCGGCGACGTCGTGTTCCGGCTTCCGGGTGAGGACGGCGACTTTCGGCTGCGCGCCTCGCAGGAGAACACCGGGACCCTCGCCATCACCTTCCACGATGCCACCAACGGCGTCTCGACGGCCCCCTGGCGCAAGGTGACCGTGCGCCGACCGCGCCGGGATGGCACTGTGATCCTCGATTTCAACAGGACGGTCAATTATCCGAGCGCGTTCACGCCGTTCGGCACGTGCCCGGCGCCCGTGGACGGGAACGTCATCGGGGCCGCCGTCGAGGCCGGCGAGAAGATGCCACGCCCCTGACGCACCCCTCGGTTGTCGGTTCCCAGGCTGGGCGTCCGATCAGGCAGGCGAACGATCGGTTCGCAGGCTCATGACGCCCTCGCGGATCCGGCTTCTGACCGTCCCTGTTGCGGTTCCGAGCTGCCGCGCCGTCTCGTCATAGGTCAGCCCGCCGAAGTAGGCGAGATCGAGGGCCTCCCGCTGCAGTGGCTGAAGGCCGCCCAGAGGGGTGGCGAGTTGCCTGGCCCCGTGATGGTCGAGGACGTCCTGCACCACCGGTGTAGGGCCGGCTGCGGAGTCGGGACGCGCCCTGGCGCCGGCCGCTTCGACCGGCGACATCACCGAACGGACCCGATCGATGGCTTTCCGTCGCGCGATCGAGAGGATCCAGGTCGGCGCGCTGTCCTGGTCGGGATCGAAGGATGCGGCCTTCGACCAGAGCTCCAGGAAGATCTCCTGCGCCACCTCCTCGCTCATCACCGGATCCGCGACGACCCTCCGGACGAGCCCGAGTACACGGGGTGCTGCCAGCCTGTACAGCTCCGCAAAAGCAGCCGTGTCCGCCTGGGCGATACGGGCGAGGAGCACCACCAGCGCGTTGTCTGCCTCCTGGCTTCCCCCGAACGCGGGGGTTGCGGATATGGCGGATGTCCCGGACGTCACCGGGTCACGGTCCGAAGCCGGACGGGGTGAGGAAGACGCTGGAACAGGTGCATGAAGACCTCCGGCAGAAAATAGCTAACTAAATGAGCAATATACCTCTCTAACTATCTCCTGCACAGCCCGCTCCCTCCGCCTGGTTCCCGGGGTAGATTCTCCGGGTCTCGGTCCGACGGTTCCGGCTGGTGATCCAGTGGGTCGGATAGATCTTCGGCAGGATGTTCACAAGCGCCAAGGAGGCGTAGATGACCGTGTTGATGGCGACGAACACGGCAAGGATCGCCGGCTTCGTGTGCCAGACGGATGGTGGCATCCGTGCAGTTGTCGGCGACGACGATGATGCGATCGGGCCGGTGCGACTGGCTCTTGAGCGACGCGATGGTCTGCGGGAGGGAGGCCTCTTCGTTATGGGCGGGGATGAGGACGGTGACCGTTACCTCGCCTGCGAACCCGCCATGGTTGGCGCCCATGACGACTTTGGGGGCTGGTGGCCGGGGTTCATGGATCGGCGGGACGTGGTGGTGATGCGCCGCTCCACCAGGGCGAGTCCGGTGCCTGCCAGGAGCGCCAGGGCGATGGCGGCGAGGATGATGCTCACCTCCGGAGCGTCGGAACTGTAGAGGACGCTCCACAGGCCGATGACGGCGTCGTTCGGTTCGGTGATCGTGGAATCGGGTCCGTTCGCCGCGACGGCAACCCATAGCAGAGCGGCGGCGGCAGTGACCAAACCGACGATCACGAGACCGACGATGCGGTCGAGCTTGCCCTTGGACGCGTAGGGCGCCTCCGGCCCGGTCCCGTCCGGGTCCGGGCTGCGGGTGTGGGCGGCACTGTGCGTCATCGTCATCATGGTTCGTTTCTCTCGAGACCTCGGCCCCGGCGGCTTCTCCTGGAGCGCCTGGCTGGATGCAGCACCGCCACCCCCAGCAGGCGCGGTGCTTCTCCTCCGAGTCTTCCCTGTCAGCCTCAACCGGGTCCCACGCGGAGACCGAGGAAAGGATCAATGAAGGGCGTGGGTTCTATGGCAGCTCGTCCGGGCCGAGCAGCAGGACTGGTGAGGGAGGCGCACCCGATGCCGGCAGCACCGGGTGCGGAGCACAATAGTGGTGTGACCGAGGCATTCGATGCTCTGATTCCACGCCCCCGCCGGGAACTGGCGCCCGGTGCCGTGCATCTTCCGGGCTGGCTCGACGCCGGACGGCAGCGCGAACTGGTGGGGCTCTGCCGCTCGTGGGCGAGCGGCCCCGTGCCGATGCGCGCCGTGAAGATGCCGAACGGCGGCGTCATGTCCGTGAGGAGCGTCAGCCTGGGCTGGCACTGGCTCCCCTACCGGTACAGCCGCACGGCCGACGACGTCGGAGGCGCCGCCGTCGCACCCTTCCCGGACGTGCTGGGTGACCTGGGCCGCGAGGCCGTGGAAGCCGCCTACGGACCGGACGAGGGCTCGCGGTACGAACCCGATGCCGCGCTCATCAACTATTACGACGACGCCGCGAAGATGGGCATGCACCAGGACCGGGAGGAGCGCGTCAACGCTCCCGTGGTGTCCCTCAGCCTCGGCACGGCATGCACCTTCCGCTTCGGCAACACGGAGAACCGTAACCGCCCCTGGCAGGACGTCGAACTCGCCTCGGGCGATCTCTTCGTCTTCGGAGGACCTTCCCGCTTCGCTTACCACGGGGTCCTCAGGACGCTGCCGGGAACGGCCCCGACCGGCATCGGCTTCGAGGGCCGGCTCAACATCACCCTCCGTCAGACCGGACTCGGCTGACCTCCGGCAAGGATAATCCCCCGCGCGTAGGCGGCCTGGCCTGCGTGCTGGACCGCGTCGTCGACCACGCTCACGAGCCGGACCAGCAGCGTGACCGGAGGATCCCACCGCTCATCCACCACCCTGCCGAGGTCCGCGTCGCTGAGGCCCGCGACGAGGCCCTGCGAAAGGTCATGGACGGCATCGAAGTAGTCGAGCAACTGTTCGGCCGAGGCGACCTTCACGGAGTCGACCTGAGCGGACGAGTGCCCGTACCCAGTATCCGTCCGGTCCAGTTCAAGTCCCCACCGGTCGGCGTACCCGCCCGTCAGCCACAGCTCGTCACGGCCGAACGCGTCCGCGAGGTGGCTGTCCTCGACGCGCGTCAGGTGCCAGATCAGCCACGCGATCGAGTTCGCCGAGCCGCCCGGGCGCAGGGAGAGCTGATGCGCGTCGAGGCCCTCGACGGCGGTCCGGACAAGTTCGGGCAGCCGGCTGAACGCCTCTGCCAGCGCCTCGACCGACGCCATCAGGCGTCGCGCCCCGCGTGGTCGGCTCGGGAGGCCAGAAGGCGGGCGAAGCGGCGGCGCTGCGCCGCTGGGATGAGCGAGAGGTACTGCGGATGGGCGGCCAGGAAATTTTGTGCCTCGGGGCAGTAGGGCACGACGGCGAGCCGACGGCGGTGCGCGTTGAGGAGGACCGCCTGCATCAGGACGGGCTCGAGTCCCATGCGGCGGAACCGAGGATCGATGACGGAGTGCAGCAGGAGCACGTGGCTTCCGCGCATTTCGTACTGCATGTACCCGGCCATGACGCCATCGCGGAAGAGCTCGAACCGGGAGAAGAGTGCGTTGTCGCGGAACGTCTCGCGGGCAGCCACATCGGTCCCGCGCCGTTCGGCCTGGCGTTCACGGCGCTCGAGCTCCTCGACCAGGGCCTCGTACTGCTCCCGGGTCTCGAGGGCCGGGTGGTCCGTGTCCAGCTGCTCGTAGGTGCGGTTGCACAGCAGGCGTAGCTCACGCGTGCTGACGTCCGTGAAGTCTGCGGGGAAGTCCAGATCCTGCGACTGGCGCACCGGGGCGAGGTGCCTGGACCGCCCGTTCCAGGGCGGCGAGGGCTCGTCCTTGCGTGCGGTGGGATGGTCGAGCATCTGCGGCAGGCGTTCCATGGTTAGCTCCACGTCCGGTGGGTCCACGGCCGTCTGCTCGACCAGTAGGTGCAGTTTAGGTGACCTGCGTCATATTAGAAAGCCCGGCAGGCTGTCAAGCGCTGTCGGAATGCCTGTGGATACCCGACTCGCGGTAGAACCCCTCGATATGGTCCCTCACCAGGTGTGCCGCGTGAGCTCCCTGGCCTCCCACGACGGCCGCCAGGATAGCGCGGTGCTCCCGGCGCAGCCGTTCCGAGGTGGTGGTCCAGACGGGCAGGCCCGCGGTCAGGCGCTGGGTGTAGTCGGCGATCGACCCTCGAAGTGATCCCATCATGGCCCCGATCAGCACATTGCCCGCGGCCTCTGCGAGCGCGACGTGGAAAAGGGCATCGCGCTCGAGGAACCCGGCGGGTCCGTCGTGGTGCCTGTCCATCTCGTCGAGGAGCGCCGCGGCCCGCTCGAGGGCAGGAGAATCCCGCGAGGCGTGCTCCACGCACCATGTCTCGAGCAGGAGCCGTGTCTCGACGATGTCCTTGATGGGCAGGTGCGCACTTGCCACGTGGAGCCTCAGCGCGGCGTCCAGGGCGAGTGCCGGGTTGCCCGTGATGATCGTGCCCGCCTGCGGACCGGAACCGACGCCGGCCCGTACGACGCCGAGTGCCTCGAGGACGCGGGTTCCTTCCCGCACGGATGCGCGGCTGATGTTCAGATGCTCCGCCATGGTGCGCTCTCCGGGCAGGCGTGAACCGATGGCGAGCCGCCCCGCAGCCAGTTCCTGTTCGAGCCAGACCGAGACCACCTGATGGTTACGCATGCCGCCATCCTAGCTTGTGTGGTCCGACCACAGGACGTAGTATCTGTGGTCGGACCTCAGGTCCTCTGCGTTACCCGCACCCGCCCGACGAACGAAGGCACGCCATGCAGACACTCCCCAGCGCAGCTGTTCCGCCGGCCCTCAAACGCCGCATCCCTCGAGTTGCGGACCTCGCTCCCCTCATGCAGTTCAAGAAGCCGGAGTTCGGCGCGGCAGCGAGACTGCAGCGGGCCAATACCATCTGGGACCTGCGCGACATGGCGAAGCGGCGCACTCCCACGGCCCCCTTCGACTACACCGACGGTGCCGCCGAAGCGGAGATCTCTCTCGGCCGGGCGCGCGAAGCCTTCCTCGATCTGGAGTTCCGGCCGGGCATCCTCCGAAATGTGCAGACGGTCAGCACCGTCACGCCCATCCTCGGCGGCAGCTCCGCGCTGCCCTTCGGTATCGCACCGACAGGATTCACCCGCATGATGCAGTCCGAGGGCGAGTACGCCGGGTCGCAGGCCGCGGAGGCGGCGGGAATCCCCTACACACTCTCGACGATGGGCACCGCTTCCATCGAGGACGTCGCGCAGGCCGCTCCCAACGGACGCAACTGGTTCCAGCTCTACCTGTGGACGGACCGGGACCGCTCGATGGAGCTCATCGCCCGTGCCGCCGCCGCCGGGAACGATACCCTCATGGTCACCGTGGACACCGCCGTCGCCGGCGCCCGCCTCCGCGATGTCCGCAACGGCATGACCATTCCGCCGGCCCTCACCCTGAAGACCGTTCTCGACGCCTCCTACCGTCCGGCCTGGTGGTTCAACTTCCTCACGCACGAACCGCTCTCCTTCGCCTCGCTCTCGCGCTATTCAGGCACGGTCGCGGATCTCATCAACTCGATGTTCGATCCCACGCTCACCTACGAGGACCTCGACTGGCTGCGCAGCGTCTGGAAGGGGAACCTCGTGGTGAAGGGGATCCAGACGCTCGACGACGCGAAGAAGGCCGTGGACCACGGAGCCGACGGGATCATCCTGTCCAACCACGGCGGCCGACAGCTCGACCGCGCTCCGATCCCCCTCCATCTGCTGCCGCGCGTGGCCGCAGAGCTGACGGGCAAGACGGACATCATCCTCGATACCGGCATCATGAGTGGCGGCGATATCGTCGCGGCCGTAGCCCTCGGCGCGGATTTCACACTGATCGGTCGGGCGTACCTCTACGGCCTCATGGCCGGCGGGCGCAAGGGCGTGGACCGCACCATCGAGATCCTCGGAACGCAGACCGCCCGCACCATGCAGCTGCTCGGCGTGAACCGCATCGAGGACCTCAACCCGGACCACGTCCGCCTGCTCGGTGACGCGACCGCGGATGTGGAGCTACCCAGGGCCGCCGTGACCCTCTGACTGCGGCCCGCCACCAGTACCACATCGTCGTCGGCACATCCTCATTTTCGTCAGCGGTCGCGGTGCCTACCAGTGCGCCCGTTCCGGGTGCACGATTATCGGGTCATGCTGCGGCAGGCCACGGCAGGGCCGCGGACCGGTTCGACGAAAGGGATCAACCTATGGCGGACATCGGTGGAATGGCCGACAAGGCCAAGGACTATGCACAGGACAACCCGGAAAAGGTGGACCAGGCCAAAGACAAGGCAAAGGACACCCTCGACGGCAAAGACGGCGAAAAGAAGTAACCCGTAACCGTCGACGGAGGCCGGACCGCCCCAGGTGGTGCGGCCTTCCGTCTTGATTCCCACACCCTGGAACGGATGCCACCATCCGGCGGCCTCTCCGGCCCAGCTCGCTAGCTGTCGGCCGGCCCGGAGACAGGGAATGCGATGTGTGCCACCGGTTCGTCCTCGGGTCCGGTGCTGGGGTCGGCGAAGTAGTACTCGCGAGGCGGTCCTGTCTGCGTGAGGTCACTCCGGGTTATCCAAGCCTCGACGGCGTCGTACGCGGAGAGGATGTCCGGGTAACGGATCTGGGCGCGGCTGATGGTGACGAACGCTTCGTGGTGCGCCGGCTCCACCCTGGTGGGCAAGGTCGCCTCGATGGCTCGTCCGGGGTCGATGGGGACTGCCGACTCGACGGGTCCGTCGCTGTCCTCGGAGACGTCGCCGTGGTAGATCACGATCGATGCCGCCGTCTGTCCTCCGACAGCAGCGGCGGCTGCAAGTTGTCGCAGCCCTGCCTGTACGATCCAATCGCTCAGACGTGCGACGTCGACGTAGTCCTGTTCGGTAAGGAGCGTCTGCGTGGGTACTCTGCGAGTTGTTACAGGGAACATGGTGTAGGAATCTTTTCCACCGGTAATGACCTGGGAGAGGTGCTCGACGACGGTGCGGCGGTCGTTGAACTCCGCGACAGCCCGGCTCCACCAGGCTGCGATGTGGGAGTCACGTTGTTCGCGCGGTGCCTGCATCAGCTCTGCTACTGATCGCATCGGCATACCGGCGCGCCGCAGCATCCTGATCAACCGTGCGTCGCGCAGTTGCTCGGAGGCATACAAGCGGTAGCCCGATTGCGGATCCCACTTCTCCGGCACCAACAGACCGTTCTCGGCGTAGAGACGCAGAGCTTTGGGTGAGAGTCGCGCACGCTGCGCGAAGACCCCTGCTGTGAGCCAGGTCGAATCAGTCATCAGCCCTCCCTCGAGCGGCCAGCGACCGCGGTGGAGTCCAGCATCGACCCCGCCCCAAGGGCGAAGTCAACACCCTCCCGCAACCCACTATCGAGGGAAGCATCGTCCTGATCGGGAAAGCCTCGATCCCGGTCTATCATTCATCCAGTGGACCTGCCTAGGGCGGGTTCGGAAACATAAGTCTGGGGAGACGAATATGGAGCGTGGGCGGATGCATTATCCGTTGCGTTACAGGCGCGCGCGATCGCTGCTGTACGTGATCGGCCTGTTCTGGCTGTGGCTGTGGCTCGGCAGCGCGGCCCTGATGGAAGGCCTCTACCACTCGCCGCTGCACGCGGCCCTGGCGATGTACGCCCTCGCCGTCGCTGTCCTGGTTTCCCTCCCCACGGCGTTGCTGGCCGCACTCCGCATGATCCTCACGCACCCGCAGCGCACAGCCCTCATCGTTCCCCTTCCCGTAGCCTCCCGTCGGGCTGGCGAGACCGCCCACTGGTGGTATGGCAAAAAAGTCTCCTGAACAAGGAACTCATCGTCCGAGGTCCGCACTCGGGCGAACCGATCGTCCGAGGTCCGCACTCGGGCGAACCGATCGTCCGTGGCCCGCTCCACGCCGGCCAGGTCTCGACACAGCGAAGCCCCGATGCCGACTGCTTCCGCCTGTGGCGTGAATGTGCTGGACGCTCCTCCTGCACTGCTGGCACGCTGAAGGGGTCCGGATCCTTCGACGACGGGGAACACCATCGCTTCGTCCACCCGCCCTCCGACCCCCGGTCCCCGGACCGGCGCTGCGCGCCTCGAAAGTCGGAACGTCCTCGTGGGCATCCTGTTCGGCTGCGGCATCATCGCCTTCCTCGACGAGGCCGTGTTCCACCAACTCCTGCACTGGCACCACTTCTACGACCGCTCCACGCCCGCGGCCGGTCTCGTGTCCGATGGCCTCTTCCATGCGTTCAGCTGGTTCGCGACCGTCGCTTCCCTCTTCCTGTTCGCCGACCTCAGGCGACGCGGGTCACTGCACACCCGCCGATGGTTGGGCGGCATCCTCGTGGGTGTCGGTGCCTTCCAACTGTTCGACGGACTCGTGCAGCACAAGCTCCTCGACCTGCACGAGATCCGGTACGGCGTGGACCTCCTCCCCTATGACCTGATGTGGAACGGAGCGGCGCTGGCGTTCCTCGTGGCCGGGCTCCTCGTAGTGCTGGCGGCGCGGCGCACAGAGGGCGGGACCAGAGGGAAAGGCCGGGGCAGGGACCCGGACGCGCAGCATGCCTGACGTCCTCCACCGGGTGGCTCTCGACAACCCGCTCCTGCAGCATCCGTTCGTTCTTCACCACGGAGAAGCCGGGACCGCGTCCGGCACGGGTGACCTCAGCGCCTTCGCCCTGGAAACCGCCGTCGTCCTCGTGTGGCTGGGACTCGCCGCGGGCTACCTCGTCGCGGGCCGCGCCGCCGTGCTGCGCGGGCGGACGCAGTGGCCGGTGCGGCGCACGGTGTCCTGGCTCACCGGCATCGGGCTGGGCCTTGCCGTGACCGCGGGTCCCATCTCCTCGACGGCTGCGGGGAGCCTCACGGTGCACACCGCGGTCCACCTCGTCCTCGGCCTGCTCGTCCCCCTCCTGCTGGTACTCGGCAGGCCCGCGACCCTGGTCCTCCGGGCCGTCCCCGCTTGTGCAGGTCGGCGACTCACCGGAATGGCCGGAAGCGCGCCGCTCCGGATGATCGGGCATCCCATGGTCGCGCTGCTGCTCACCGTGGTGCCGATGGCATTCCTCTACTGGGACGGAACGGCCCTTCCACTGCTCCACCACCCCTTGCTCGGGCCCCTGATCCACGTGCACTTCGTGGCCTCGGGCGCACTCTTCACCTACGCCGTCGTCGGACTGGATCCCAACCCCCACCGGGCTTCCGAAGGGGTTCGCGCGGCCGCGATCCTCGCGTCGATCGCGGCGCACGGGGTCGTGGCCAAACACCTCTACTCCGCCGCCGGTCGTGGTGGGCTACCGCCCGACGCCGAGCAGGCGGCCCAGCTCATGTACTACGGCGGGGACGCGGTGCACGTCCTGCTGCTCGTGGTCTTCTGCGCGCACATCTACCGCCGTACCGGCAGGCACCTCCCCCGGCTCCCGATACGGCACAGCTCGGAGGGTTCGCCCGGCCGGGTTGTGTAACCTTGCCGGAGCGGGCCGAGGGTCCGGCAGCCACCGAAGGATCCCCATGCCACGCGTCATCCCCCTTGCGGGACTCTCCCTTGCCGCCCTTCTCGCACTGACGGCGTGCTCGTCGTCGCCGGCATCGAGCGGTCCGTCCGAGTCGGCATCGAGCGGTCCGTCCGAGTCCCCATCGGCCACCAGCGGGACCGGGGCGGGTAGCGAGGAGACGGGGTCCTACTCCTCCGACGACCTCGCGACCATCCTCGGGACCGTGACCCAGGCGGACGGGACATCCCTGCAGATGATCCCCACCGCGCAGATCGAACAGAGCATGGATCAGGCCCGGCAGTTCCTCGAGGCCGTGACAGTCACTCCGGAGGACTGCAAGGTCTTCGTGTCGAACAGTCTCGAGGCGCCCGAGGGCGCGGGGGTTGCGACGGGCGTCTCCAGCTCCAACGGGGACGCCGTCCAGACCATCGTGTCGGCTGCATCCTCCGCGGACATCGACTCCTCCAAGGGCCTCGCGGCAGTTCCTGCAGCAGCGCTGGAGGTCTGCTCGTCGTTCAGCGTGGACGCGCAGGGCGTGGTGATCGAACAGACCGTCGAAGCGGTGGATGCCTCGACGAAGGCCGAGAGCACCGTGGGAACCTCGTCCGTGCAGTCGTCCTCGGACGGCGGGAAGCAGCAGACAATGACGATCATCGGCACACGCGGGGACCTCGCCGTGACGGCCCTCCGCACTGCCAAGGACACCCTGCCGGACGGCACCCAGGACGAACTCCAGGACCTCGTCGACGCCACGTTCACCGCCGCCGAGCGGGGCTGAACCGAACGCCCCGGAGGGGACGAGTATCGAAGGACGCGCACGAGGCCAGGGATCTCCGGGCACCTCCTCGTCGACGTAGGCTGAGTGGGATGCGGCCCGGGCCGGCCGCAGAATCGTTGGAAGGGTAACCAGCACGTGAAGAATTCCTCCTGGGTCGAACATGCCATCTGGTGGCAGGTCTACCCCCTCGGTTTCGTCGGGGCCGAGAAGTCGGCCATCGAGCAGCCGTCCGCCGAACACCGACTCCTGGATCTGGTGCCGTGGCTCGACTACGTGGTCGGGCTGGGCGCGTCGGGGCTGGCACTCGGCCCCGTCTTCGCCTCCGAGACGCACGGGTACGACACCACCGACTACTTCCGGATCGACCCCCGCCTCGGCACGCTCGAGGACTTCGACACCCTCGTGGCCGAAGCCCACCAGCGCGGATTGCGGATCCTGCTCGACGGCGTCTTCAACCACGCAGGGCGTTCGTTCGCCGCGTTCCAGGATGTCCTGGCCCAGGGTCCGGAAGCCGCCACCGTGAGCTGGTTCACGTTGGAGTGGCCGGAGGGCGCGGGTCCCGGCGTCGAGCCCCGTTACCGCGACTTCGAGGGCCACCACCATCTCGTGGCCCTCAACCACGACGAACCGGCCGTCGCGGACTTCGTCGTCGACGTGATGGAGTACTGGCTAGGCCGGGGCGCGGACGGCTGGCGACTCGATGCCGCCTACGCCGTCCCGTCGTCGTTCTGGGCAGGCGTGACCGCACACGTCCGGGCATCCCATCCCGACGCCTACTTCGTCGGCGAGTACATCCACGGCGACTACGCAGCCGAGGTGCGTGCCGGGGGCCTCGATTCGGTCACCCAGTACGAGCTGTGGAAGGCGGTCTGGAGCTCCCTCAACGATGCCAACTTCTTCGAACTGGCGGCCGCCCTCGATCGCCACAACGCGCTCCTCGCCTCCTTCGCACCGCTGACCTTCATCGGCAACCACGACGTCACCCGCATCGCGAGCAAGGTGACTGATTCCGCCCTGGTGCCGCATGCCGTCGTGCTCCTCCTCACGGTGGGCGGGACGCCGTCCATCTACTACGGGGACGAGCAGGGCTACCGCGGGGTCAAGGAGGACAGGGCAGGGGGCGACGACGACGTCAGGCCCCTGTTCCCGTCCTCTCCCGCGGCCCTGTCCCCCATCGGGAAGCCGGTCTTCGACGTCCACCACCAGCTGATCGGCCTCCGACGGCGCCACCCCTGGCTGCACCGCGCGACGACGCAGGTCCTGGAACTGTCGAACGAGGTGTTCGCCTACCGCGTGGCCGCCGATGGACCGGATGCCCTGGTGGTGGCCCTCAACCTGTCCGACGGCGAGCGTCAGGTCGACGCCGGAGGTGCGGCCACCGTCCTGGCAGGCACAGCAACGGTCGACGGCGGCAGGGCACTGGTCCCCGCTCGTGGCTGGGTGGTGCTCGGCTAGAGGGGACCTTCCCCTGCCCGGCCCCCGGTCAGGGGCCGGGGATAGCTGTCGCGTCAGCCGGCCGAGGGGATAATGGGTGCAGGTCCAGTACAGGAAGGAAGCCCGATGAGCCCGCAGTACCCCCAGGGGGACCTCGACTCGGTCGACTTCACACCCTGGCCGCGCCCCGTCCCCCTGCACGTCCTGAACGGCGTGAAGAAGTTGCTGCTCGTGGCCGCGATTCTCCTCGGAATGCATCAACTGCTGCCTGGCACGAGCATCGGATCCTCCCTGAGCAGCACGTTCACCCTCCTGGTGGTGATGTCCTGGCTCAGTCCGCTCGCGCGGATCCTGGCGGCACGTCCCTGGGCACGGAAGTCCGCCGACGAGTAGCAGGTATCACCGCACGAATTGATCACGAAAAAGCGAGGCCCCCGTGGGCGGGAGCCTCGCTTCTTGGTGCGGAACCGTGGAGCTTAGGGGAATCGAACCCCTGACCTTTTCATTGCGAACGAAACGCTCTACCAACTGAGCTAAAGCCCCGCACATCTCTTCCGGACACCAACACTGTACCCAAGAGGACGGCCTGATCCCAAAGTGCCATGCACGTCGGGATACCACTCCGGAAGGTCGGCCCCCGAGAGTAGTCTTCTCGCCATGCCCAGCAATCCCCGACAGACGGCTCCTGCGCCGCTGCACGACGACGGCGTGAGGCCCTGGCCCGCCCTCTGGTCACTCGTCATCGGCTTCTTCATGATCCTCGTCGACTCGACGATCGTCTCCGTCGCGACGCCCGCCATCATGGCCGGGCTCGATGCCGGCATCGACAGCGTCATCTGGGTGACCAGCGCCTATCTGCTGGCCTTCGCCGTCCCCCTGCTCGTTGCCGGTCGGCTCGGCGACCGCTTCGGGCCGAAGCGGATCTACCTCGTGGGCCTCGTGGTCTTCACCCTCTCGAGCGCGTGGTGCGGATTGTCGGGAAGCGTGGAGGTACTCATCATCGCCCGCGTCTTCCAGGGCCTCGGCGCCGCACTGATGACGCCGCAGACCATGTCCGTCATCACCCGGATCTTCCCGCCGGATCGCCGGGGTGCGGCCATGGGACTGTGGGGCTCGGTCGCCGGCATCGCAACCCTCGTCGGCCCCGTCCTCGGCGGTGTCCTGGTCGATACCGCAGGGTGGGAGTGGATTTTCTTCATCAACGTCCCCGTCGGCGTCGTCGGGTTCATCCTCGCCTACCGCCTCGTGCCCACCCTGCAGACGACGTCGCAGGGGTTCGACCTACCCGGGGTGTTCCTCAGCGCGGTCGGCCTGTTCTGCCTGGTGTTCGGCGTCCAGGAGGGCGAGAGCTACGACTGGGGAACGATTGCGGGACCCCTCTCCGTCTGGTCGCTGATCATCACGGGCCTGGTGCTCCTCGTCGCCTTCGTGATCTGGCAGAAGATCACCCGAGGCGAGCCCCTCGTACCGCTCGGGCTCTTCGGCGACCGCAACTTCTCGCTGGCCAACACCTCGATCACGGCCATGGGGTTCTCCATCACCACCATGACGTTGCCGCTCATGCTCTACGCACAGACGGTCAGGGGCCTGTCCCCCACCCAGGCCGCCCTCCTGCTGACCCCGATGGCCGTCATCTCGGGCGTCCTCGCACCCTTCGTCGGCAAGTACGTGCAGCGCAACAACCCTAAGTACATGGCCGTCGCCGGGTTCGCCGGCATGGCCGCCGCCCTGTTCTGGCTGGGAGCCATCCTCACTCCCGATGTCCCGATCTGGTACCTCCTCCTGCCCATCTCCCTGCTCGGGCTCGCCAGCGCAGGGATCTGGGCGCCGGTCTCCCTCACGGCCACCCGCAACCTCGCACCGTCCCTCGCCGGAGCCGGCTCGGGTGTGTACAACACCACGCGCCAGATGGGCGCGGTCCTCGGCAGCGCGGCCATCGCCGCAATCATGCAGTCACGCCTGATGACGAACCTGGGCGACGGCGGGATGACAGCCACCCCGGGTACCGCTCTTCCCGATGAGGCGAGGGCCGGGTACGCCCTCGCGATGGGCCAATCGCTCTACCTGCCGGCCATCGTGATCCTCGTCGGTTTCGCCGCCGCGCTGTTCTTCGCGAAACCACAGCAGAACCGGGTGTGGCAGGGCGACGCCGGAGCCGTGGGAGGCTCGGAGACCGACGTGCCCCTCGAGGACAGCGCCGCCAGCCAAGGACGAGCGACACCCACCGAGTCCTGAGCTGTTGCCTCTGGGAACTACCGGTAGTCTTCTGCCATGGCTGATGAGACGAAGGACACACCGGGAAGCACCACGGCGAACGCTCAGAAGGATCCGGCGACGTCCGATACCAAGGATGTCTCCGACGATTTCGTCGTGCGGGACCACACTTCTCCTTCGGGCATGAGGTACACGACGACCACCGGGCGCCTGGTGCTGCGACGCGAGGAGACGAAGGACGGCAAGGCCGACGGGTTCAAGCCCAAGGCCGAGATCTTCATCGTCGCGTACACGAAGCAGGACGCCGAGCCGGGCCGGCCCGTCACGTTCGCCTTCAACGGTGGCCCTGGGTCCGCTTCCGTCTGGTTGCATCTCGGCCTGCTCGGCCCCCGCCTCGTCGATTCCGGGGATGTGGGGACCATGACTCCGGCGCCGTTCGGGCTTGTCGACAACCCCGACAGCCTCCTCGAGTCCAGCGACCTCGTCATGGTCGATCCGGTCAACACCGGCTTCTCCCGCGTCGTCGAGGGCGAGAAGGCCGACGAGTTCCATGCCTTCGAGCAGGACAGGGACCTCGTGGCGGAGGTCATCCGGCTCTGGACGACGCGCAACAACCGCTGGCTCTCCCCGAAGTACCTCGTCGGCGAGTCCTACGGGACGCTGCGTGCCGTCGCCGTCGCCGGGCGGCTCTTCGACGCGTACGGCATGGCCGTCAACGGGCTGGGCCTCATCTCCACGGTGCTCAACATGTCCACCCTGCGCTTCTTCCCCGGCAGCGACCTCCCCTACGCCCTGCACCTGCCCACCTACGCGGCGATCGCGCACTATCACGGCCGCCACGGGGATCGGGAGCTCGCCGACGTCGTCCGTGACGCCGAGGAGTACGCCGCCGGGGACTTCGGCTACGCGCTCACGCAGGGCAGCAGGCTGACCGCCGAGCAGCACGAGGAGGTCGTCGCGCGGCTCCATGCCGTCACCACGCTGGACGAGGCCTTCATCCGCCGCACCAATTTCCGCTGGGCGTACCACGAGTTCGCCGCGGAGATCCTCCGATCCGAGGGATTGGCCGTCGGTCGTATCGATGGCCGCTTCACCGCGAGGCCGGGCAACCTGCAGGCCTCGGATTCCATGGATGATCCGAGCATCCGGGCGATCACGGGCCCCTACTCGGCGGCGATGAACCACTACGTCCGCGCCGAGCTCGGCTACGAGAACGACCTCCCCTACGAGATCCTCACCGCCCGGGTCCAGCCCTGGAGCTACCGCACCTTCGAAGGCGCGCCGGTCGATGTTTCGGGTGTCCTGGAACGGCTCCTCGTCCACAATCCGAACCTTCGGGTACACGTGGACTACGGCTATCACGACGGCGCAACGCCGCACTTCGCCGCCGAATACGTGTGGGCCCACATGAACCTGGACGACGACGCCCGGGCCCGCTTCACCCACCATTACCATGAGGCCGGCCACATGATGTACCTGAACCCGGTAGCACGGGATGCGCAATTGCGCGCGCTGAGGGCCTTCGTCGCCGAGCCGCAGCCCGGCCAGGAATAGTACGTAGGATGATGAATGCGGCCGGCGGCGACAGTCCGGTCCCCGACCTCAAGGAGTTCATCATGCTGAAAAGGATCCTCTTGGCCCTGGTGCCCGTCATCGTCTCCCGCGTCATGAGCAAGCGTGGCGCAGCCCAGGCGCCTCGAGCCAACAAGATGCGCTACAACGGCAAGTAGGCGCTCCAAGGTGGCGCAGGGCGTGGGAGAGGACTGATCATCGCACTGCGAGACGAGGACGGCTTCGCCGATATCCGCTCGTACGCGGCGATCGGAGACGGCCGGACGGTCGCCCTGGTGGCACTGGATGGTTCGATCGACTGGTATCCCACTCCGGATCTCGACTCGACGCCGGCCTTTGCCCGCCTCCTCGACGCGAACGAGGGCTTCATGGCCCTGGCTCCGACGGAGGAGTTCTCCGTGGAACGGCGGTACGCGGACGGTTCGAACGTCCTCGAGACCCTGTACACCACGTCCTCCGGGACAGCCCGCGTCACCGACTCGCTCAACACCGGTGTCGCCGGGAGGTTGCCCTGGGGTGAGCTGGCACGGCGCATCGACGGGCTCACCGGAACCGTGGACATGGCGTGGTCCGTCGCTCCCGGCACCTGTTTCGGCACGGCCTCGCCGTGGCTCGACAGGGGCTCGGAGGATCCGGTGCTGCGGATCGACGCCGTCGGACTGGGCATCCGGGGTATCAATCACGGCCTGAAGGCACCGGAGGGCCGGTCCGTGGACGGCGCCTTCACCACCTCGGAAGGTTCCCGCCACCTCGTCGCCGTCGTCTCCACGCATGGCGAGCCGCTCCCCCTGCCGGACCCACAGACCATCGACGACGGCGTGGACCGCACCATCCTCAACTGGCAGACGTGGTCGGACAACTTCGCCTACGACGGCGACTACCGCCACGCCGTCCTCCGGAGCGCGCTCACCCTGAAGCTGCTGCTGCACAGCCCGTCCGGGTCCATCGCCGCCGCTGCGACAACCTCCCTCCCGGAGAGCGCTGAGGGCGGGAAGAACTGGGATTACCGCTACGCGTGGGTGCGCGACACCGCGTACACGCTGCACTCCCTCACCCGCGCGGGACTCCGCGAAGAAGTCCATGCCGCTGTGTCGTGGATGCTCAAGAACCTTCGCTCGCAGGGCGCCGATCTCGAGGTGTTCACACGGCTGAACGGCGATATACCCGAGGGCACGCACAGGCCGGACCTGACGGGGTGGCGGAACATCGGTCCGGTCGTGGATGGCAACCCCGCCGCCGGGCAGCTGCAGCTGGGCGTCTTCGGGGACGTGTTCGACATCGTGTGGCAGTACGTGCAGGCGGGACACGTCCTGGATCCGGCGACGATGCGGCAACTCGCGGACCTCGCGGACCTGACCTGCGACATCTGGCGGCGGCGCGACGCCGGCATGTGGGAACTGCCGGAGGAACGCCACTACGTCACGTCGAAGCTCGGCTGCTGGAACGCACTCCGATGCGCGGTGCTCCTCTCGGAGCACGGACAGCTGCAGGGCCCGGTGGAGCGGTGGGCCGCAGAGCGCGATCGCATCAACGACTGGGTCCACGAGAACGGCTGGTCGGAGGAGCGCCAGAGCTACGTCTGGTACCCGGGGTCCACCGACCTCGACGCCTCTATCCTCCTGCACGCCATGAGCGGGTTCGACACCGGCCCGCGGATGTCCTCCACCATCGACGCGCTGCGGGACGAGCTCGGCGCCGGCCCCCTGCTGCACCGCTACAGCGGCATGCAGGAGGAAGAAGCTACGTTCGTCGCCTGCGCCTACTGGATGGTGTCGGCACTCGTCAGCGTCGGCAGGCGCGACGAAGCGGTGGACCTGATGGAGGAGCTCCTGCCCCTTGCGAACGACGTCGGCATCATGTCCGAGATGATCGAGCCCTCCGACAACTCCTTCATGGGCAATGTCCCGCAGGGCCTGAGCCACCTGGCGCTGATCGTCGCCGCGCTGTCCATCTCCGGCAAGTCCTGAGGACCCCGGCATGCGGCGGGGGCGGGGAACCGGACGGATGCACGGCACCGCACTGGTTCGCGCGGCGTGCGGGACCTGTCAGGCCGTGGCGAAGTAGACCCACACGCCGATGACCCACGTGGTCCCGGCAAGGCAGGCGAGGGCGAGCTCCGCGAGGATACCGAGGCCCGTCGCCTTCAGGGCGTGAAGGCTCGAAGTGACGGCCGCACGGCCATCCCGCTGCCGCGCGTACTCGCTCGCGAAGAGCCCGAGGGCGAAGCCGACGAAGAGCCCCACGACCGGGATCACGAACATCCCGACGACACCCAGCAGTACGCCGATTGTCACCGACCGGCCGGGGATGCGGCGCTGCTTGAGCGTCCGCCCGGTGAGGACCACCCCTGCGCCGAGGCCCGCTCCCGCCAGGACGGTGCCGATCGCGAAGACGACCCACCCTTCCGTACTCGCCACGGTCAGGGCCCAGGTGAGCAGCGACACGATGATGAGGATGCTCCCCGGAAGGATCGGTACCACAACTCCTGCGATACCGACTGCGATGAGCGCACCGCACACCACTGTCATGAAGACCTGTAGATCCATGGGTCAAGTCTTGCACTGCCTTGCGCGACGCGACGCTGTGGAGCGGTACCGACGCGTCACACCATGGAATACTGGGAGAATACTAAGCCAACTTAGCGAGCCCGAGGGCCCTGAAATCAGGAGGACCAGTGAGCACACCAGGAACAGGGAACAGGGACGACGAGCGCCGCGGCGCGGACAACGGCCCGCGGCACGAGGACAGCCCCACAGAGCTGATGGACACAGGTCGCTCCGGCGCAGGAGCCACCAGCGCCGGCCGTGCGGACAGTGGCGCAGGCCCGGATCGCCCCGCGGGTTCATCCCGCGCCTCAGCGAACGACGACGGCGCGGGCGACTACGTGCCCGGCGGGTACTCTTCGGACGACGACACCAGTGGTGAGTACGTCCCGGGCATGTATTCGGATCCGTCGTCGGGTGACAGGACCACCACGGACACCCCCACCCGTGAGCACACGAGGCCTACACCCGTCTCCGCCTCGCGTGACACAGCAGCCCACCGCGATGCGCCGAAGACCCAGGCACACACCCAGGTGGTGCCCGTCACGGCGTCGAAGTCCCGAGATGAGCCCCGCGACGCGGACCGTGACCGCCAGTACCCACGAGCAGCTGCTGCCGGAGCCGGCACCGGCTCGGGTCTGCCGAGCCTCGAGGACCGCAAGCTCATCCACCAGCGCGAGAAGGAACACTTCGGTGGCATGAAGTTCGGCTCCGCCTTCTTCGGCTGGCTGACTGCCACCGGTATGTTCGTCCTGCTCTCAACCCTCGTCGGGGCTGTCGCCGGGGTCTTCGGTTACGGCGCAAACCTCTCGGCGTCGGACCTGACCAGCGGTTCCGGTGAGGCGCAGAGCATGGGCATCACCGCGGCCGTCGTGCTCGGCATCATCCTGCTGCTCTCCTACTACGCCGGTGGTTACGTCGCCGGACGGATGGCGCGCTTCAGCGGTGTGAAGCAGGGTGTGGCCGTATGGCTGTGGGCTGTCATCATTGCCGTGGTGCTCGCCATCATCGGCCTCATCGTCGGCAACCAGGCCAATGTGACCGAGCGCTTCCAGGGCCTCGGCGTCCCCTCCGCGCAGGACCTCACGGGCCCCGGCCTGATAGGACTCCTCATCGTGGCCGCCATCGCCCTCGTCGGCGCGATCCTCGGCGGTCTCGCCGGCATGCGATACCACCGAAAGATCGACCGCACCGATTTCGATGCCCTCGAAGAGACCGCCTGAACCCAGCGTGAGGAGCCCCTGGTAGCCCGCTTCATGCGCAGGCCCGGCCAGAACAGTCCTGTTCTACAGAACAACCCCGGACTCGGAAGAGTCCGGGGTTGTTGTGTCGACAGGAGGTCTCAGGGCGAGGGCATTCCGCCGTTGACGTTCAGCGTCTCGCCAAGGACGTAACTCGCCTCGGACGACGCCAGGAAGACATAGGCGGGTGCGAGCTCGGTCGGCTGACCCGCCCGTCCCAAGGGGGTGTCCTTCCCGAACTCGGGCAATGCCTCCGCGGGTTGGCCACCGGAGGGCTGCAGCGGAGTCCAGATGGGACCCGGAGCCACGGCGTTGACCCGGATACCTTTCGGAGCAAGCTGCTGCGCGAGGCCCTTGGTGAAGTTGTTGATCGCGGCCTTGGTGCTCGCGTAGTCCACGAGGGTCGGTGACGGCTCGTATGCCTGGATGGAGGTCGAATTGATGATCGCGGATCCGGGCTTGAGGTGCTTGAGCGCTTCCTTCGTCACGCGGAAGAACGAGTAGATGTTCGTCTTGTACGTGTGGTCCAGCTGCTCGTCGCTCAGGTCCTCGAGGGATTCGACGGCCACCTGCTTCCCGGCGTTGTTCACGAGGATGTCCAGGCCATCGAGGCCCTGTGCTGCCTGCTGGACCAGCGAGATGCAGTAGGCGGGGTCCTTCAGGTCACCCGGGATGCAGACGGCCGTGCGGCCCTCGGCCTCGATGATCCCCTTGATCACCTGCGCGTCCTCCTCCTCTTCCGGGAGGTAGGACAGGGCGACGTCGGCCCCCTCCCGGGCGTAGGCGATGGCGACGGCTGCACCGATGCCGGAGTCCGCGTCGGTGATGAGGGCCTTGCGTCCCACGAGGCGTCCGGTTCCCCGGTACGAGGTCTCACCGCGGTCCGCCTTGATTTCCATGTCGGCCTCGAGCCCGGGCTCGGGCGTCTGGTCGGCCGGTGGCGTGATGCTCTCGAACCTCGTCACGGGGTTCTGGAAGGTGTACTGGTCGGTCGTTCCTGTCGTGCTCTCCGAGGTCATACGTGTGCTCCCTGTGCAGAAGGCGAGTCCCGCGCCGCAGTGGCGCCGAGAAGGGCGGTCGGCCCAGCGACCAAGCTAAGCCTGCTTACTACCCTAGGCGGGCGGGGTTACCCCTACAAGCAGGTTCGAGGGCCGGGAAGGGATGGCGCGACCCAGCTCGCATGGCTACGCTGAGCCCGGCCGGATCAGCGCGGAGGGGAACCCTCAGCGGGGGAGAACGGTCAGAACACCGCTGAGAACAGACCGGCGCCGACGCTCAGGACCAGGGCGACGATGACGAGCCAGATGATCGGGGTGCGGAGCTTGCGCATGGAATCCATAGTCCGACCAGTCTAGTCGCGGTCCAGCAGGGCGATGCCGAGGTCGCCGCCCAGGAGGTGCGGAAATAATATGCGGCCCGCCACGGCTGACATCGACATGGACCAGCGCATCGCAGTCACGGGATCGACCGGCACGATAGGCGGCGGCGTCGCCCGGATGCTCGCGGGCGAGGGATTCCCCCTGGTGCTGCCGGTCCGTTCGCCCGACCGCGCCCAGCACCTCCCGGAGTCCGTGGTGCGGCAGACCACCTATGCGGATTTCGACTCCTCGGTGGATGCCCTCGCCGGCGTCGACATCCTCTTCATGGTGTCGGCCGCGGAGGAGGCCGACCGCGTGGCGACGCACCGCACCTTCATCGACGCGGCCGCGGAGGCGGGCGTGCGGCACATCGTCTACACCTCGTTCCTCGGGGCAGCACCGGATGCCGTATTCCTCCTCGGCCGCGACCACTGGTACACCGAAGAGCACATCCGCCGATCCGGCATGAGCTGGACCTTCCTCCGGGACAACCTGTACCTCGACTTCGTTCCCGCCCTCGCGGAGGACGGCGTCATCCGCGGCCCCGCCGGAGAAGGCCGGCTCTCGGCCGTCGCGCAGGCCGACGTCGCCCGGTCCGCCGCCGCCGTGCTGCGCTCACCCGACGACCACGCGGGGACGGCGTACCACCTGACCGGACCGGAGGCCTTCACCCTCGCCGAGGCGGCCGCGACCATCACCGAGCTCACCCCCGCGACGATCCGCTTCGAGGACCAGACCTACGAGGCGGCCATGGAGTCCCGGGCGCACCACGGCGCACCGCGCTGGCTGGTCGAGGCCTGGGTCAGCACCTACACGGCGATCGCACGCGGCGAGATGGCGGACGTCTCGCACGACGTCGAGCGCCTCACCGGCCGCCGCCCACTCGGGCTGCGCGACCTGCTCGCGCAGGAAGGTTAGGCCGCCGCCATGCGCAGGGACGTCGTACCTGATCCGCACTCGAGCCGCGCCTTCTACAAGTTCCTCACGTCCGTAGTGGTTCCAAGGCCCATCGCCTGGATCTCCTCGACGTCGGTGGACGGCGTGGACAACCTCGCCCCGCACTCGTTCTTCACCATCGCGTCGGTCAACCCGCCGATCGTGCAGTTCACCTCGGTAGGCCGCAAGGATTCGGTCCGCAACATCGAGGCCACCGGCGAGTTCGTGGTCAGCTTCACGCCGGAGGACCTCTTCGAAGCCGTCAACGCGACCGGCACCGACTTCCCGCCGGACGTCAGCGAGTTCGACGCCGTAGGCCTCACCCGGGAGCCCAGCGCAACGGTCACGCCGCCCCGCGTCCTGGAATCACCCGTGGCCCTCGAATGCCGGCTCCACCTCATCCAGGACATGGGGAATTGCACGCTCGTTTTCGGGGAAGTGCTGCACGCGGTGGTGTCCGAGGAAACTCTCGACGGCGGGCTCCCCTCCATCGACGCGCTCCGACCACTGTCACGGCTCGGCAGGAACGAGTGGGGGACCGCAGGGCGGATCCGCGAGATCACGCGGATACCGGTCGGGGAATGGCCGGGTCACTACGACGACGGCAACCCGCCACAGCACCCCTGAACACCTGCCCGCACACCTCTCGTGTGCGAGGATCGGCGATCAGGTTCCGTCCAGCGGGCTCCCGTAGAATGAAACCATCTACGGGCTAGCACCCCACCCCTGGCTGGGAAGCCGACCGCGACCCCCAGGGACATTCATGAGCATTGCCGCAGCTGCGCGTACCGTCCGTATTTCCAGGCCGAACGACGTCGTCGCCTCCTACTCGGTGCTGCTGAAGCAGGTCCGCAAGGAAGGCCTCCTGAACCGGCG
>NZ_QZVT01000009.1 GCF_003602275.1 Arthrobacter cheniae
GAACCAGGGAGGGTGAAGATCAAAGCATGCTACGCGTCCACTATGCGGTTCCCAACCAACAACAGGAACCACCCCCACCACAGGCACAACCCTCACAAGGGCACAGCCTGCGGAAATAACTGAATAACTGATGTAACCCCACAGATTTACCACCCCGAAACCCGCACACACCCCCCACCACCCCAACAGGGGCAGACGGGGACCCGCGGGCGTACCGGGATCCTGGTAGCAAGGGTTACGGCGGTCATAGCGTGGAGGAAACGCCCGGTCCCATTCCGAACCCGGAAGCTAAGACCCACAGCGCCGATGGTACTGCACCCGAGAGAGTGTGGGAGAGTAGGACACCGCCGGACAACCATTACACACGGAAGGCCCCACACCACCAGGTGCGGGGCCTTCCGTACGNGCCGCATCGGCCAACCAGCCACACCAGCACACCGCCCGCGGCAGCTAGGCCCAATGCTCCAGGCCATTCCAAGCGCACACGGCCGGCCCGCCGCCCAGATAGCCCGGTCCCAGGCGGGTCGCCCAAGCAGGCACTCGACCGCTTCAGGTGTCGGGACGGCGGTAGGAGGTCATTCCCCCTCAGCGGTAATGTCGGACCATGAGTGGATTGTTCTCGCACCCTCCCGAGGCTGACGATGAGTTGAGTGACAGGCAGGACCTGCGAGTGGCTGTGACGGTGCCGGCTCCCGCCGATCACGCCTGGGCCGGACTGACCGAGCACCTCCATCTATGGTGGCCTGCCGATGAGCTGAGCCGGTGGGGAGAGGGAAGCTTCTTCGACCTCGAGGACAACGCCCTGGTCGAGACGTCAGCGCAGGATGACGAGAATGTCTGGGGTGAGGTTGTCGATACCAGGCCGGGGCACTGGCTCGAACTGAAGTGGCGGCACGCGGGTTCTGACTCGACGACGGAACTCCGCTTGGAGATGACACCGGACGAGAGTTCGGTGGGGCACCGCTCCGCACCCGGCGTGCAGACGGTCGAGGATGCGGACCGCATCTCCGGCGCCACGCTGGACCTGACGCACAGTGGCTGGACGAGCGGCGACCCACAGGACCTGTACGACTTCTATCGGGAGTTCTGGCCATCCGCTTTGGGCCGGTACCGGCGCTTCATGGGGGGATCATGATCGACGCGGCGTCGCTTGCTGAACTGGACGCGGCCTTGCCGGGTCGTGTGTCGACGGCCCCTGCCGACCTGACCCTGTACTCGCGGGACCAGGGCCCGGTGCTCGAGCCGGTCCTTCCCGGCGCGGTGGTCCATGCTCACACCGTCGCGGACGTCCAGGCGCTCCTGCGCTGGGCGACCCGTCACGCCGTAGCGATCGTCAGCCGTGGCGCGGGGTCCGGAGTCTCCGGGGGTGCGCACGCGACGACGGGCAGTGTCATCCTTTCGCTCGAGCGCATGAACAGGATCCTGGAGATCAACGCCGATGACGAGACCGCGGTTGTCGAAGCGGGGGTCATCAACACCGAGTTGAACGATGCCGTTGCCGAGTACGGACTGATGTATGCGCCGGATCCAGCCAGTTACCGGTGGTCGACCATCGGCGGGAATGTCGCCACGAACGCCGGCGGGTTACGGTGCGCCAAGTACGGTGTCACCCGTGACTCGGTCCTGGCCCTCGACGTCGTGCTGGCCGACGGCACCTTGATCAGCACCGGACACCGGACCTTCAAGGGGGTTGCCGGCTATGACCTCACGGCGCTGATGACGGGTTCCGAGGGCACACTCGGCGTCATCGTGGGGATCACCGTGCGGCTCCGCTACCTGCCGCGGTCCGTCCATACCCTGGCCGCCTTCTTCGAGGACTTTCCCCGTGCCGCTGCCGGCGTGCTTGCTATCGGCCGTGCCCGGGTGCAACCGGCAATCCTCGAGCTCCTCGACGGAAGGACGCTCGAGGCACTCGACGGCGCGCATGGTTCCGATCTCCGGAGCCGCGGCGGCTCCCTGCTCCTCGTCAGGACGGACGGGTACGGCGCTGCAGCAGAGGCAGAAGCCATCCGGACCGCGCTCGTCGGATTGGGCGCAAGCGTCAGCGAGGAGGATTCTGAGGAGGCGGATCGACTGGTCGACCTGAGGCGGCACAGCAGGGGCGATGAGGTCGACGACCTCTACCGGGTGGGGGAGGACGTCGCCGTGCCCAAGTCGCAACTGGTGCACTACGTCGCTGCACTCGAGGCGATGGCGGAACGCCACAACGTGCAGTTGAAGGTGGTGGCGCACGCGGGGGACGGCAATCTGCACCCCACCTTCTGGGTCGAGCGAAGTGAGGGAGCCGAGGCGCAGGAGCGGTTGGAAGCGGCTCTCGATGAGTCCATCCGCTGTGCGCTCGATCTCGGCGGGACCATTACCGGTGAGCACGGCGTCGGGCAGTACAAGCGGCGGTGGCTCGCGTGGGAGCAATCACCTGAGGTCCTCCGGCTCCAGGCAGAGATCAAGAAGGTCTTCGATCCACTCGGCATCCTCAATCCGGGAAAGGCGATCGTCTCCTGATCGTTGCCTCGGGGGGTCGGAGGGACGCCGTCGCCCAGTGATAATGTTCAAGAAAATGCCGGAAATCACCGTCACTGTCCATCACGCCTCGGGGAGCAGCATGTCTGACAACAATCCAGGATCGCAGGGCAACTCGCCCTACGGCCAGCAGAACCAGCCGCAGTATGGTCAGAATGCGGGCTCCTACGGCCAGCAGAATCCAAGTCCCTATGGCCAGCAGGGACAGTCGCCCTACGGCCAGCAGGGTGGGAACAACTACCCCGGCCAGCAGGGCTACCAGGGCCAACCCGCGGAGAACCCGGGCCGCACATTGGGAATCGTCGGATTCATCCTTGCCATCCTCATCGCCCCGGTCGGCTTGATCATCAGCATCGTGGCGTTCGTGAAGTCCCGCAAGGCCGGAATGGGCAACGGGTTCGCCCTCGCCGGAATCATCATCGGTGTGCTCTTCACCATCGGTCTGATCCTGATCATCGGACTCGTTGCCGCAGCCGCACCGCTCATCCAGGAAGTCGCCACGGCCTGTGAGGGTGTTGCCTCCGGTGAGACCGTCACAGTGCAGGGCCAGACGATCACCTGTCCGTAGCACCTCGGATGTGAAGAGGAACCGGCAGCCATTGGTTGCCGGTTCCTCTTTTTTCAAGACCTAGTTGTCCTCGTACCCCGAGTCCTCATCGATGCCGATGGTCCTGGAATCGGCAGTCAGCATGATCTCGGCCTCGTCGCGTCGGTGCCGCAGTTCGTCGTCGAGGTAGGACTGCACGGCCTCGGCCATCGGCACGTTCCTGTCCTCACGCTCGGACATGTACCACCGGTGCTCCAGGACCTCGTGAACCACCTCCGCGGGCTCGAGCTTCCCGCCGAGTTCACGGGGCACGGCCCGGACGATAGGCTCGAACACTTCGTTCACCCAGAGGTGGGCGCTGAACTCCTCGTCGAGCGTCGGGTTGTTGTCCGCCCGGTAGGCGTCCATATCGTTGAGCAGGCGCCGCGCCTGGTTCTCCTGTGCGTCCAGGCCGGTCAGGCGCAGGAGGCGGCGGCTGTGGTGCCCGGCATCGACGACCTTGGGCTGCAGCTGGATCTGTGTGCCGTTGGCCTCGGTCTTGATCGCGTACTCCTCGACGTCGAAGCCCAGTTCGTTGAGCCGACGGATGCGGGCGCCCACCCGCCAGCGCTCCCCGAGCTCGAAGGATTCCTTCTCCGTCAGCTCGGTCCACAGGCGGCGGTAGCTGTCCATGATCAGCTCACTCGTCGCGAGCGGGTCCACCTTCTCTTCGATGAGCCCGCCCTCGGCGAGGTCCATCAGTTCGCCGGCAATATTGACGCGGGCGATCTCGAGGTCGTACTCGCGCTGTCCTGTCGACAGTTCCGGATACAGTTCGCCGGTCTCCGCGTCCACGAGGTAGGCGGCGAAGGATCCCGCGTCACGGCGGAAGAGGGTGTTGGAGAGGGAGACGTCACCCCAGTAGAACCCGATGAGGTGGAGGCGGACGAGGAGCAATGCCTGGGCATCGATCAACCGTGTCAGGGTGTCGCGGCGCAGCGTCTGTGAAAAAAGGGCACGGTACGGGAGGGAGAACTTGAGGTGTCGCGTGACCAGGACCGGATCGAGCTCATCGCCCTCGGGTGTGGTGCGGCCGGAGATGACGGCTACGGGTTCGACGCAGGGCACATCCAGTCGCTGCAGCTTGCGCAGCATGTGGTACTCGTGGCGGGCGATGTGCTCGCTGGTCTCCTTCACCGCGATGACGGAACCGCCCAGGTGAGCGAAGCGCACGATGTGGCGGGAGATTCCGCGGGGCAGGGCAGCGAGGGCGCTGGCCGGCCACTGCTCGAGAGCCACATGCCACGGAAGGTCGAGCAACTCGGGATCCGTCGCAGCGGCAGTGATGTTCAGGGAGCCCAGGTTCGGACTCTCCGAGGAGGCGGAGCGCAGTCGCGGCAGCTTGCCCGCCTGGGCGTAGTCTGTCGGCTCGTCATGCCATTGGGCGTTAGAGGTCTCGGTCATGGTGCTGCCTTCGGGTCAGAGCGGAAAAGGGTCCTGCATCAAGCGTAGTTGGCGTTAACGAAGCGGTGGCGTCCACCGGGCCCCCATAAGGATGCCCGGCGGACGCCACCGCTTCGATCGTGATGCGCAGTCCGTGAGGGAGCTAGACCGTCTCGGCCAGGCGGAGTCCGTTCGTGGTATCGAACAGGTGCACGTGACCCTGCTCCGGGCGGACGTACACGCTGTCACCCTTCATCGGCGGGCGGCGGCCGTCGACGCGGACGACCATGTCATGGTTCTTGCCGTCGAGCGTGGTGTGGCCGTAGATGTAAGCATCAGCGCCGAGCTCCTCGACGACGTCGACCTCGACCTGCAGGCCCTCGCCCGCGGCCGAGAGAACCAGGTCCTCGGGCCGGACACCGAGCGTGACGGTGTTGCCGACCGCTGCCTCCAGGACATTGCCGGGGACCGGGTAGACGATGCCGCCGAAGAGGACGCCGCCATCCGTGACGGGCAGTTCGAGGAGGTTCATGGCGGGAGACCCGATGAAGCCGGCGACGAAGACATTCTTGGGCCGCTCGTACAGGTTGCGGGGGGTGTCGACCTGCTGGAGGATTCCGTCCTTGAGGACCGCGACGCGGTCACCCATGGTCATGGCCTCGACCTGGTCGTGGGTAACGTAGACCGTGGTGACCCCGAGGCGGCGGGTCAGCGAGGCGATCTGGGTGCGGGTCTGCACTCGGAGCTTCGCGTCGAGGTTGGAGAGGGGCTCGTCCATGAGGAAGACCTGAGGGTTACGCACGATCGCGCGGCCCATGGCGACGCGCTGGCGCTGGCCGCCGGAGAGTGCCTTCGGCTTCCGGTCGAGGTAGTCCTCGAGGTCGAGGAGCTTCGCGGCCTCGCGGACGCGTTCGGCACGTTCCTCCTTCGAGACGCCGGCGATCTTGAGCGCGAAGCCCATGTTGTCGGCGACCGACATGTGAGGGTAGAGGGCGTAGTTCTGGAAGACCATCGCGATGTCGCGATCCTTCGGGGGAACATCCGTGACGTCGCGGTCACCGATGAGGATGCGTCCGGAGTTGACGTCCTCGAGTCCTGCGAGCATGCGCAGGGAGGTGGACTTTCCGCAACCGGAGGGCCCGACGAGGACGAGGAATTCGCCGTCCGCGATGTCGATGTTCAGCTTGTCGACGGCGGGCTTCTCGGTGCCCGGGTACAGGCGCGTGGCCTGGTCAAACGTTACCGTTGCCATGGTGTTGGTTCCTTTTCACGGGCAGGTACGTGCCCGACGATCCGTAGTGAATGGAAGATTATTCAGTTGTGGTGAGCGACCCGCCAGCAGTACCGGTGGCCATGGCCGCGCACCCGTAGTATGACACGATCCCTAGCCGCGCGCACCTGACGTACGCAAGGACACCAGCTCCTCCAGCACCTCTGTGAAAGCCTCGGGTGTTGCGACGGTGAAGGCCGCGGCCGTCTCGCCGGGGCCGATCCGGATGCCGATATCCCCTGGTTCCAGGGTCCGCTGGGCGTGTTCGTCCGTGACGTCGTCGCCCGCGAACAGGACTGCCGTCGCGCCGGAGGCTCCACGCAGCACAGCGAGCCCCTCGCCTTTGTCCGCCTTGACCACCGAGGTCTCGAGCACCCGCTTGCCGTCGGTGACGCTGAGGCCGTCGAGCTGGGCGAGTTCCGTCCGCGCTGCGGCCACGGCGGACCGGGCGACGTCGTCGTCGGCGGTCCTGGTGTGCAGTACGACGCCGGCCGGCTTGAACTCGATGCGGGTCCCGGGGTGCGCGGCCACGATCCGTTCGACGACCTCGATAGCACGGGCGCGAAGATCCATCTGGGCAGGTGTCAGCGCGAGGGGATCACCATCGGGCCCGGTCCAGGTCTCGGCGCCGTGGCTGCCGATCATCATGGTGACCTCGGGCGGGTTTGCGACGGCGCGCAGGCTGTCGAGCGCGCGGCCCGAGATCAGCGCCGTCGTCGTGTCGGGGAGACCGGCCAGTGCGCGGAGTGCCGCCCCGGAGGCGGGAAGGGGTCGCGCGTCCTCGGCGCGCTCCACCAGCGGCGCCAGTGTGCCGTCGAAGTCGAGCGCGACCAGGAGGTGGGGCGTCCGGGCGAGGGCTTCCAGTGCAGCACGAAGGTCCGCCTCAAGCGCCATGGTCGGCGCTCTCGAGATGCAGGGCGTCGAGGAAGGCCTGCGACCAGCGCTCGACGTCGTTATGGACGACCTGCCGCCGCATGAGCCGCATCCGCCGCATCCGCTCGGTCTTCGGCATGTTGATGGCGGACACGATGGCGCTCTTCAGGCCGTCGATGTCGTGCGGATTGACGAGGATCGCCTGGCGGAGGGTGTCCGCGGCACCCGCGAATTCACTGAGGACGAGCATGCCTGTGTTGCCCGTGCGAGCCGCGACGTACTCCTTTGCCACCAGGTTCATGCCGTCGCGGAGCGCCGTGACGAGCATGACGTCGGCGGCCAGATAGAGCGCCACCATCTCCTCGACGGGGTAGCTGTGGTGGAGATAGCGGATAGCGGTGTTCTTCATGGTGTCGTGCGTGCCGTTGATGCGGCCGACGGCACTCTCGATGTCCTCACGGAGTAGGCGGTACTGCTCCACGCGCTCGCGGCTCGGACTCGCCACCTGGATGAGCGCGGCATCCTCCACGGTGATCGCACCGTCCTCGAGCAGCTCCCCGTAGGCCTTCAACCGGTGACCGATGCCCTTGGTGTAGTCGAGCCGGTCGACACCGAGCAGGATGTACTGGGGATCGCCGAGTTCACGCCGGATCTCGCGGGACCGCTCGATCACGTCGGGACGCTCGGCCAACTCCGTGATGGACGCGGTGTCGATGGAGATGGGGAATGCCTCGGCTCGAGAGACGTAGGCGGGGACGCCGTCGTCACCCTGCGGTACCTGCACCTGCTGGGCCTTGATCGTGTAGCCCTTGAACCGGCGGACGCAGCGGAGGAAGTTGCTCGCGTCACTCGGCCGCTGGAAACCGATGAGATCCGCGCCAAGGAGCCCCTCGATCACCTGCCTCCGCCACGGGAGTTGCGCGTAGATCTCCAGCGGAGGGAACGGGATGTGGTTGAAGAAACCGATCTTCAGGTCCGGACGCGCCTGCCGCAGCATCTTCGGCACGAGTTGCAGTTGGTAGTCCTGCACCCAGACCGTGGCACCCTCTGCGGCCACCGAGGCTGTCGCCTCCGCGAAGCGCTTGTTGACCTTGCGGTAGGAATCCCACCAGGTGCGGTGGAATTCGGGAGATGCGATGACGTCGTGATACAGCGGCCAGAGGGTTGCGTTCGAGAATCCCTCGTAATAGAGCTCGACCTCCTCAGCGCTGAGCGGCACGGGAACCAGGTGCATGGTGGATTCGTCGAAGGGTTCCAGGGTTTCGTCCGGGGCGCCGTGCCAGCCTACCCAGGCCCCGTCGGCCTTGGCCATCACGGGCGCAAGCGCCGTCACCAGGCCGCCCGGGGAGCGACGCCAGGAGCTCTCACCGTGCTCGTCCACCACGCGGTCGACGGCGAGCCGGTTCGAGACGACGATGAAGTCGAAATTGCCGAACTGCCCGTCGGTCGGGAACGAGGGGTTCACGCCCGGTGTGGTGGAAGGTTGTGCTGCGCTCAAAACTGGCTCCATCGCAGTAGTTCGGTCTGCGGACGACTCTATCGGGTTGTACCGTCAGCGGTCGGTCGTCGCCGGCTGGTGCAACCTGGGAGCGTGGTGGGCGACGTGCGAGGGGGAGTCCGATTTTCCGCGACGCCGGCGCTGGGCTACCCTTATTGAGCGCTCAGAGTGCTCTTGTTCAGAGCACGACGACGCCCGCTGGCCCGGCCAGCACGCCTCCTTAGCTCAGTTGGCCAGAGCACCGCTCTTGTAAAGCGGGGGTCGTCGGTTCGAATCCGACAGGAGGCTCTTCGAACCCTCCTGACTAGGCAAAACACCTAGCAGGAGGGTTTTGTCGTGCTGCGGGCGGTTTCCAGGGAGCGCGATGAGGTCATTCCGCGTACGGGTCGCAGTCCAGGTCGCGCATGATGCCGATCCGTGTCAAGGCAGCGCGTCGATCATTGCAGGATCGGGCCTGCTGCGGCGCGCTGGTCGTGTGTGCAACAGGCGCAGGACGTTGCGGCTTTCTCCACGTCAGGGTCTGCTGGGGTACTTGCCGTGGTACCGGTTCCTGAGGGCCGGGTCGGCAACGTCGACGCAACCGGTTCCGTGGAGGCGCTCCTCATTGGCGTGACCGCTTCTGCAGTGGTGTCGGTGCCGGAGCAGGAGTCCATGCCGCTGGCCGGCATGTCCCCGCACGTATCAGCGCTACCGTCGTTTGCGGGTGTTCCGAAGGTCGGCGCGCAGCAGGCGTCGCCCTTCCACGCCTCAAGGCCTTCCTTGATGGCGACGGCGGCGATGACCAGTGCGGCTATCGGATCGGCCCAGGACCAGCCGAGGGTGCTGTTGAGCAGCAGTCCGACGAGCAGGACCCCGGACAGGTAGGTGCAGAGCAGGGTCTGCTTGGAATCGGCTACGGCGGACCGGGAGCCGAGTTCGCGTCCCGCCCTTCGTTGGGCCCAGGACAGGAACGGCATGACGGCGAGGCTGACCGCGGCGAGGATGATGCCCACCAACGAGTGCTGGGCTTCGCCGGCGCCGAGCAGGGTCCGCACGGCGTCGAAGGTCACGAACGCCGCGAGGCCGAAGAAGGAGAACGCGATCAGGCGCAGCGCGGTCTTCTCCCGCGCCTCGGGGTCGCGTCCGGCGAACTGCCAGGCGACGGCAGCAGCGGAGAGGACCTCGACGATGGAATCCAGGCCGAAACCGATCAGGGCGCTCGAGGACGCGATCCTACCGGCACTGATCGCGATGACCGCTTCGACGACGTTGTAGGTGATCGTCGCCGCGACCAACAGCCGGATCCGGCGGGACAGGACCACCCTCCGCTCAGCCGTGGACGCCCGCCGGGCTGCCTGCGCCCGGTGCGATGAGGTGTGGGTGTTCATGAGCAGCACGCCATTCCATCGACGTGGGTACTTGTCGTGGCGCAGCAGCACTCGGGGTCGCGGACTGCCACGACCTCGAGGAGCGAGGTGAGGGCATCGCCCAGCTTCCGGTCGGCGAGCTCGTAGCGAACCCGCCGGCCCTCAGGGACGGCGACCACCAGCCCGCACCCGCGCAGGCAGGTCAGGTGGTTGGACAGGCTCTGCTTGCTCACCCCTGCCATCTCGGCAAGGTCACCCGGGTAGGACGGCGCCTCCCGCAAGGCCAGCAGGACCCGGGACCGGGTGGGGTCCGACAGTGCGTAGCCGAACCGGGCCAGAACGGAGGACTGGGTGATGATTTCCACCCTTTGATGGTACATCGACCCATGTACCGAGGGTGGTGGCGAACCGGTCAGTCTTCCGGTTGCTCACCAATCAGGTCAGCGGGCGGCGTGTAGTTCATCCTCTGCCATCGCCCGTCTGCGTGCCGGGCCGTCACGGCATGGGTAGTGTCGGGCCGGGATTCGCTCGACTGCTCTTGTTCCGATAACTGGTCATGCGCACCCCATGGTGCCCGCCGGCTCGGATCAAGCCGGCGGGCACTCATGGAGTCCGACGCTGCAGGAACTAGTTCGCGAAGACGTCCTGCAGTCGCGTACCGATCCACAGCGCAACCGAATCGCCGCCGTTGTTCAGCACGGAAACGCTGCCGCCGTTGTAGTAGGCCTGCGCAGAGTTGGTTCCGGGTCCGGTGTAGACGCGCAACTCGGCGCCTGGAGCCAGGACGTAGCCGTCACCGACGGTCAGGATGCTGCTGGCTGCATCGCGGATGATCGCCCCGCTCACGTCAACGCTTGCTGCCGAGGTGTTGCGAAGCAGCACGTACTCGCCGTTCTCGGGCTGCACGTCGTCCCCGGCGGGGTTGTTCACCGAACTGGTGACCTCGACGCCGGCGCCGGGAAACATCGGCTGGCCCTGGAGGAAGCGCTGATTCTCGATCGGGAAATCGGTGGTGACCGCGTCGACTCCCAGGTCCAGCGAATACTGCACTGCTTCGGGTGAATTCACCGTGTACACACCGAGGATCAAACCCGCGCCCTTGACATCGGCAACATTCTGCGGGGTGAGCACTCGGTAGTCCGTGCCCACGGAGTCCGCGAAGGTTGCCCAGGACTCGACGACCGCGCGCGTCGGCACCACACCGGTGAGTTGCTGCAACTCGATCTCCGGCGCGATAGCGGCGAAACGACGGTTCGACGCCTCATCGAAACTGAGGACCTGGATCTTTTCGGCTGCGACCAGCCGGCTCCACGTCGGATCGTTGCGCAGTTCGTCGGCAACGACCTGCTCGATCCCGGGCGAGTAGACGGGTGACTTGATCTCGATGTACACACCGGTCTGCGTCGTCGCGACCTGAGCGGCATCGTCCAGATGAGGGATGCGCTCGCCTACGTACTTGTCACTGAAGTAGGAGCCGGCGTCGAGCTGTTGCAGTTCCGCCCAGGTGAAGGAGGTGACCGGGTTGTTCGCACGGCCGGGAAACACCTCCTCGACGTCGGTGGTGCGGGCGGGCGTGTCGTCGTGGAAGAGGAACGGAACGCCGTCGGAGCTCAGTTGCACGTCGATCTCGAAGAAGTCCGCTCCGGATGCACGCCCGTCCTTGAAGGCAGCGACGGTGTTCTCCGGTGCGGTGCCAGACGCTCCGCGGTGTCCGATCAGGACAGGTACCTCGTTCGTCCGCTCGGCGGGCGCAGCGTGTGCGACGCCGGCCGGCGCGATGGTGGCGAGCGTCAGCCCTGCAACAGCAGTGACGAGAGTCTTGGTCAAGCGATAAGCCATAAGGTGATGTCCCTTTCGGACGTGGTGTTGGTCCCTCGCTCGACGGTCCATGCTGCGGCAGTCCATGCGGTCAACGCCGGGTGAACTGCTGATGAAAGCCCCGACTTCTTCTCCTATCCGCATTCACCACCGACCCGTCTGTGGCGTCGCTCTGTTGCGGGGAGACGGTCCTAGTTCCCCTGGGGCAGCTGGATCGCCCTGAGGAATGGCGCGCTCACGAAGGAATTCGGTGATCTTCGCGGCCATGGCCTTCGATTGGGTCCAGTGCAGGTAGTGCGGGCCCTCGAGCTCGACGATCTCGTGGTGAGTGACGTTCTTGAGCTGGTTCTCGTGCTTCTCGAGCCAGTTGGGAATAGTGGCGACGCTGTCGCTGGAGAGGAGGTCGAGAACGGGCATGTCGTCGGGGTAAGTCACTCCGTCGAGTGCTGCGGCATTGCTGCTCATTCGAGCGGTTTCATCGTCGACCGCCGCGTTACCGTAGTTCCAGCTCGTCATTGTGCGCATGTGTTGGAGTTCTGCCGCTGTGAAGTCGGCGTCGCTCGACGGGTCCGCCAGGCTGGGGGCGATCCAGACCACGGTTCGGACCAAGCCGATTGCGGATAATATCCGGCCGGCATTGATGCCGCCGCCGGTCGAGGAAGCTGTGCCCGCCTTGGCCAAGGGCACGGTGGGGTCAATGCCGACAACGGCGGTAACTTCGTCGGGATACCTGTTCGCGTAGTCGAGGGTGTAGAAGCCGGCGATGGAATGTCCTGCCAGAACGTAGGGCTGGCCGAGGGCAAGGGAGGAGAGGGCGTCATGGAGCTCGGTGCTGATGTTCTCTACGGTCCGCTCCCGTGCGCTCAAGTCGCTGTAGCCGTAGCCGAAACCTTCGATGACGATGACGTCGAAGGAGTCGAGTTCCCGGATCAGGGGCGCGAAGTCCAGCGCGGGCGCGGTTGTCCCCAGGCCACTGAGCAGGACAAGAGGTTGTGCACCTTCGGTGCCGGCCCGGTAGACGTTCATCGCGCCGTCGGCAACCTCCACGAGCTCGCCGTAGGGGGCAAGGCTCGATTTCTCGTGCTGTTCCAGGAAGAAGTTGCCTGCTGTGGATGCAAGAGTCACTCCCAGCGCGGCAAGGGCGATGATGCCTGTGACCTTCAGCGCGCGCCGTGGCCGCCGGCGTCGTACGGTTGTTCGTTCTGACGCAGGGTGCGGTAGGTGACGGCTGACCTGTGGCATGGGGACGTTTCCAGACTCAAGGGTGTTGGGATGAAGGTGGAACCCGCCCGAAGGCGGGCCTTTCGCCGAACGACATCACTTCCGAAGAAGGAGGGGAGGTCCCGCAGATGTGTTGTGTCTTCGCTGCGTTGACGCTGCACGTTCGCTCGGGGAACCGGTCGCGCTTCTTGCGAACCGAACGGGTGCAATGCCACCACACGAGGAGAATATACCCCCAGGGGGTATATCTCAAGGGTGTGGATGGAACTCGAGCAGCCAGCACGATGACACAGCCGGGCAGCCCCGGTAGAAAGGTAGACATGGATCCCCAGCTCCCCCCGGCCGCCGCGAGGGCACTCGTTCGCGGAACAGCAGGTAGTGCACGCCTCCGCCGGAGCTCGAGCGTCGCCCTCGGAGTGACGGCCCTGCTCTCGAGCGCACTCCTGACCGGGTGTTCGCCGGACGGCGAGGTCATCGATGCCGATTACGCGAAGGTGTGCCAGGACCGCACTACCCAGGAACGGGCGGAGGACGATCGCTGCAGCGACCGAGGCGTGTCCTCGGGCCTGTACGGCTGGTACTTCCTGGCCATGGGTTCGGACAGCCGTAGCATCCCGGCCGTCGGTTCCGGACTCTCGGGAGGCACGAACTCCATACCGCCCGGTGCTACGTCGAGGTCCGGTGTAACACCCGACGGATCCTCCTCGGTCTCGCGCGGCGGCTTCGGCAGCAGCAATGGCGGAACGGGCGGATGACGTGAAACGACGCACCTCGACGCCGCGGCCGGACTGGCGCCAGAAGATCGAGAGCGTGGGCCTGATCTACTCGACGACCATCAAGCCCGACGGCGAGGCGATCGAATACTGGAACGAGGGGGCGTACTACGAGTTCGAGATGAGCGAAGTGGAGACGCTGGAAGCCGTCACCGAGGAGATGCACGAGATGTCCCTCAACGCTGCCCGTTATCTCGCCACCGGAGCCATGGGCACGATCGGCATCGGCGCGGACGCACTACGGCTCGCGGCAGAGTCCCTCGAGAAGTCCGACCCCGCCGTCTACGGCCGGTTCGACTTCGCCTACGACGGCTATGGCCCGGCGAAGCTGCTCGAGTACAACGCGGACACCCCCACAGGCCTCATCGAGGCCTCGCTCGCGCAGTACTACTGGCTGCAGGACGTCCGGCCCGAGTCCGACCAGTGGAACGGCATCCACGAAGCGCTCGTCGCATCCTGGCAGAAGCTGTACGCGGCGTCCGGGCTGACCACGCTGCACGTCGCCCATACGGAGGTCGAGACGTCCGGCGAGGACTGGATGACGGCCGCCTACATGCGCGACGTCGCCATGCAGGGCGGCTGGAACACCGTCGGCATCAACATGGGCGACATCGGCTGGGACGCCGACAGCAAGCTCTTCGTCGACCTCGACGACGAGCCCATTTCCACCATGTTCAAGCTGTACCCGTGGGAGCTCATGATCAAGGAGGAGTTCGGCAGGCACATCCTCGCCTGGCCGACGTCGACGCGCTGGATAGAACCCGCCTGGAAGATGCTCCTCTCCACCAAGGCCCTGCTCGCCGCTCTCTGGCACCTCTACCCGAACCACCCCAACCTCCTGCCCGCCTATCTCGACTCGCCACGTGAACTGTCCGAATGGGTGGCGAAGCCGCTGCACGGACGCGAAGGGGACAACATCCGTATTCATGCCTACGGCATCGAGCTCGAGCAGCCCGGGGACTACGGCTCGGAGGGCTGGTGCTACCAGGCCTGGCACCCGCTGCCGTCGATGGACGGCAACCGGCCGGTCCTCGGTTCGTGGGTGGTCGACGGCGAGAGCGTCGGCGTGGGAATCCGCGAATCGGACGGCTATGTCACCGACTACTTCTGCCGCTTCGTCCCGAACGTCATCAACGCTCCCGCCCCTCCGGTGGGCGCACCATGACCGCGGGTACGTCCTCCCCGATCCTCCGGGACAAGGGCTTGTCCCGGAACGACCTGGGGCTTGCAGGCAGCGTCTCGATCGGCCTGTCCTCGACGGCGCCCGTCTACTCCCTGGCCGCTACCCTCGGTTTCGTCGTCCTCGCGGTCGGGGTCCACGCGCCGGCAGCATTCATCCTCGCCTTCGTGCCCATGCTGTTCATCGCGTTCGCGTACCGCGAGCTGAACAACGCGCTACCGGACTGCGGGACCACGTTCATCTGGGCCTCGGTCGCCTTCGGCCGGTTCACGGGCTGGCTCGGCGGGTGGGGTGTCGCACTGTCGGGAATCGTCGTCCTCGCGAACCTCGCCCAGATCGCCGGCACCTACCTGTGGCTGCTGGTGGACGAGGGCCTTGCATCCAACACGGCGCTGGTTACCGCTACCGGAGTGGCGTTCATCGCGGCCATGACTTGGACCAACTATCGGGGCATCGACCTCGGGGAGAAGATGCAGCGCGTCACGATCATCGTCCAGTACGTCGCGCTCGCGGTGTTCGTGGCTTTCCTGGCCTGGCGCCTGGCCTCGGGACAGGCGTTCGATGCCACACGGATCAGCGCGGACTGGTTCAACCCGTTCGCCATAGGGAGCCTCGGGACCGCGGTGTACGGGGTCCTGATCGCCCTCTTCGCCTACTGGGGATGGGACACCTGCCTCGCGCTCAATGAGGAGACGCGCAGTCCGAGGACCACGCCGGGCCGTGCCGCCATTATCTCGTCGGTGGTGCTGCTCGTCACCTACACCGGGGTGAGCGCGCTGGTGATCATGTTCGCAGGCACGGGGAGCGAGGGGATCGGCCTCGGCAACGAAGCGCACGCCGCAGACGTCTTCTACGCGATCAGCGAGGCCGCGCTCGGTCCGTGGGCCTGGATCGCTGTCGTCGCGGTCCTCGTGTCGGCCATTGCCGCGACCCAGACGACCATCCTGCCCACGGCACGCGGGACGCTCGCGATGGCTGCCCACGGAGCGCTCCCGCGCCGCTTCGCGACGGTGCACTCCGTCTACCTCACTCCGACCTTCTCCACGATCCTGATGGGCGTGACCGCGTCCGCCTACTACGTCGTCCTGACCCTCGTCAGCGAGAACGTCCTGGCCGACTCGATCGCTTCGCTCGGGCTCTTCATCGCTTTCTACTACGGCGTCACGGGCTTCGCGTGCGTCTGGTACTTCCGGCACACGCTGCGCTCGAGCACCCGCAACCTGGTGTTCCGGGGAATCCTGCCGCTGCTGGGAGGCCTCCTGATGACGGCGGCCTTCGTCCTGTCAGCGGTCGCCATGCTCGACCCGGGCTACGGGCGAACGGTCATCGGAGGTATCGGCGGGACGTTCGTGATCGGAGTGGGAGCACTCCTGCTCGGCGTGGCCCTGATGGCCCTGTACTACTCTTCCCGACGACGGCGTGACTGCGCGGATCAGGCGATCGCCGATGTCCGTGCGGCTGCCTCGGCAGACCCGGGAACAGTCGGCTGAGACGGGAGGTCATCCCCGCTGGTCGGGGCCCTGTGCCTCGACCTGCTCGGCCTCGCGCTCCTCGGTCTCGCCGGCAGTCGTCGTCGCCCCGGGCTCCATGCCGTCCCGTTCCCGCCAACCGCCCTTCCGGTAGGCGGGTGTCGCTGTCGCAAGGACCAGCAGCGTCAGTGATACTGCGGCCAGCATGACGCACACCATTGCCACCGAATCGCCTCCGAGCAAGCCCACGAAAGGGCTGACCAGCCCTGCCACACCGGACTGCAGGGCTCCGATGACAGCCGCGGCTGTTCCGGCCATGTGCCCGTAGTTGTGCAGGGCGAGTACGGAGGCGTTGGCGGGAATCATGCCCTGCGTGCCGAGGACCAGCCACAACCCGGCCACCAGCCCGACGATCCCGCCGAAGCCCGTCAGGACGATGGCGAGCAGGATGAGGGCGCAGCCCATCTGTACGATCACGGCGACGCGGAGCACCCTGATCGGAGCCGCGCGGCGCACGAGGGCGGCATTGAGCTGGGCGGACCCGACGATCGCTGCGCCGTTGATGGCGAAGACGACGGCGAACTGCCCCTGGCTGAGGCCGTACTGATCCTGGAACACGAAGGGTGAACCCACGACGTAGCTCATGATCACGGCGAGCCCGAGGCCGGGGATGACGGCGAGGGCCATGAAGTGCCGGTCGCGGAGCAGGGATGCGTAATTCCCCGCCACCCGGTGCGGGTTGCCAGGGCGGCGCTGCTCCCGGGGGAGGGATTCGGGCATGAAGCGCCACACGATCAGGACGAGGAAGAGGCCGATGAGGGCGAGCGCGTAGAAGACGGCCCGCCATTGCCACACCCCGGCGATAGCCTGCCCCACCGTCGGGGCGAAGAGCGGGGCCACGCCGATGACCAGCATCAGGCGGGACAGCAGGCGGGCCGCGTCCGACCCCACGAAGCGGTCACGGATGACGGCGATGGCCACCACGGATGCGGCCGCGTTGAAGAACCCCTGGCAGACCCGCAGCCCGATCAGGGTGCCGATATCGGGGGTGAGCGAGCAGAGGAGGGAGGTTACGACATGCAGGGAGATGCCTATGAGCAGGGGAAGGCGGCGACCGAACCGGTCGGAGAAGGGCCCTATCACGAGCTGGCCGACACCGGCACCGATGAGCATTCCCGACATCGTGAACTGCGCCGCAGCCTGCGTGGTGTCCAAATCCTCGGCGACGACAGGCAGGGACGGAAGGTACATATCGGTGGTGATCGCCGGGAGTGCGGCGAGGGCGCCGAGCATCAGGATCCACTTGATGCTCGAACGCCTGGAGGGGGCGGTCCTGCCGCCGGTCTTCGTCATGCTCATCCTGAAACCCTAGGCAGATTGTTGACTGACCGAACAGGTGCACGGGCAAGCATTCCCACTTGACCGGGCCTCTGGACAGGGGATCGCAGCCGGGCTAGCGCGCCGGCAGACTGTGCGTCGACACCTCCAGTGCACCTGCCTCGAGAACCGCTGTCATGAAGGTGCAGGACGGCTGCTGCCGGCGATCCGTGGGGGAGCCGGGATTGAGGAGCCGGAGCCCCGACGGTGCACGGGTATCCCACGGGATGTGGCTGTGCCCGAACACGAGGACGTCGACATCGGGATAGAGCGCTGCCATGCGGCCCTCCCGGCCTTGCTTCTGGCCCGCCTCATGCACGACGGCGAGGCGCACGCCGTCGAGCTCCGCCGTCGCGACCAGAGGTAGGCGCCTGCGGAGATCAGGGCCGTCGTTGTTGCCGTAGCAGGCGATCAGGCGGCGCGCGCGGACCTCGAGTTCATCGAGCAACGGCACCTCGGTCCAGTCCCCGGCGTGCACGACGACGTCCGATGACTCGACTGCGGCCCATACCTCCGCTGGCAGGACCTTCGCGCGCTTCGGCAGGTGGGTATCGGCCAGGATCGTCAGCGAAAGGGGCATGGAACCATTGTCCTGCGGCGATGGTGCACTTCCGCGCCGGCCCACCCCGTGACAAGGCGGGAACCCTGTGGCATCATTTTCGTAAGCACGCTTAGTAATGAGTCCGGCGGCCCGTCGCCGTCGACGAGTGAGGGAGCCAGAAGTGGAAACAAGTCAAGTGGTGTGGATCATCGTCGGGATTGTCGTCCTCCTGGCTGTCATCGCCGTCGTGATGCTTCTCGCGCGCAAGCGCGGTGCCGCCCAGCGCAAGCGCCAGCAGGACAAGGATCGACATCGCGCGGCTGAGATGCGCGAGAAGGCGAAGGCCACGGAACTCGAAGCGCGCGAGCGCGAAGCCAAGGCCTCGATGGCCGATGCAGAGGCGCAGCAGGCCGAACTCGAGGCCGAGAGGCTTCGGCAGCAGGCCCAGGAGCGCCAGACGGATGCCCAGGGGCTGCGGGAGAAAGTGACCCACCACGTCGAACAGGCGGACACGCTCGATCCGGACGTGACGACGGACAAGGACCGGCGGAGCGGTCACTGACCGGCTCCTACGCCTGACGATCCCGCATCCCCGCCGAGGACTCGAATGAGAGCTGTGGAACGATCATCCGGACAGTCCGACCAGGGGGCAGGGTGATGGGTGATGCGGTGACCGTGGTCATCACGGGCGCATCGAGCGGGATCGGACGCGCGACGGCACGCCTCTTCGCCAAGGACGGCGCTCAACTCGTCCTCGCAGGTCGGGACGAGGGAACGCTCGAGGCTGTTGCGGCGGAATGCCGTGGCAGGGGCGCCACAGCGATCTCCGTGCGGACGGATGTCTCCTCCGAGGCCGACGTCGACCGCCTCGCCGAGGCTGCGATCGAGCGGTTCGGGCGTATCGACGTGTGGGTGGGCAATGCCTCCCTCTACAGCTTCGGAACCTTCGAGCAGACACCCTCCGAGGTCTTCGACCGGCTCATCGCGGTGAACCTGTTGGGGCAGGTCTACGGGGCTCGGGCGGCGCTCCGCGTCTTCCGCAGCCAGGGGCGAGGCGTCCTCGTGTCGGTGGCCTCGGTCTACTCGCGTATCACGTCCCCCCTCGTGAGTCCCTATGTCACCAGCAAGTTCGGACTCCTCGGTTTCCTCGAGGTGCTGCGCATGGAACTGCGGGACGTCCCCGGCATCCACGTCTGCGCGGTTCTCCCGGCAACGATCGACACGCCCATCCACCAGCACGCCGCCAACTTCACGGGTAGGCCGGTCCGCCCCCTGCCGCCGGTCACGGACCCGGTGCGGGTGGCCCGTGCAATCGTCCGGGTCTCGCGGCGGCCCCGGCGGCTCACACAGGTGGGGCGGGTGCAGTCGATGTTCGTCTACGCCCGGGCCCTGGCCCCCGCGCTGTACGAGCCGGTCATCGCCCGCGCCTACTTGGCCATGGCCCTGAAGAGCGGATCGCTGCCGATATCACCGGGTAACGTGTTCGAGGCCGACCGGCAAGTGACGGGGGTGACCGGTGGCTGGCGGCTGCTGCCCTGGCTGCGCCGTACCCCGGGCCGCTGACCACGAGCTCGGCGCCCTGTCAATGTGAGCGACACGACCTGGGCTGCCGACATCGGGCCGGGCCGGTCCCCCCGATGATGGAAACATGGATCAATGGCAAGGCCTCCTCGCGCAGTGCGCCCGGAGTATGGGTTTCAATCGTGGTCCGAGGCGTGCAGCCTACGCATTGGCAGGGGTCGGGTTGTTCTGGGCTGTGGGGCTGCTCGGCGGGTTGCGGATCCTCCATTCTGCAACCTCGCCCATGACCACGCTCGTGATGCTGTACCTGATGCTCGTCGTCGTCGCGCTGTCGCTCGTCATCGCAGCAGCCGCAGTGGCCCAGCTGAGCAGGAACGCAGCGGAAAGGCGCCGGCGCTAGGCCCCGACGCCTTTCCCTGAGTGGTCCGGCCTGTCTACCGGCTGACGACGACGTGCTCGTTCGGCACGCAGTGCGTCATGGTCAGGCCCTCGACGTCGCGTGGTCCGTTGTTGCCGAGGTTCTTCAGGCGGGCGAGCTCGTCCTCGGACAGGGTCTGGCTCGCGAGCGGCGGCAGATCCTTGATCTCGTCGAGACCGATGCCCAGGCCGTCGCCGACGCGGTTCCCCAGTTCGTCGTCGACCAGGTAGAAGTGCCACACCATGCGTTCCTGCACGGCGCGCGCGGCCTGGCCGATCAGCGTCACGAAGTTGCCGACGAGGTCGTCCTTCTCCCACTGCTCGAGCAGCTGGTAGCGCTGGCCCGCCTGCAGGTAGTCGTTGGTCAGTGGGATCCGCTTCCGAGTCAGGTGTCCGTGGATCTCCGGGCCCTGGTCGTCATGAGCGGGGTACTGCCCTTCACGCAGCCCGCCGGTGATCGAGGGTTCGTAGTTCACGTGCGGGTTCTGCCCCTGCGCCAGGTCCGTCCCGTAGGACATCTGGCCGCCGCGCTGGTTCGTGTGTACGGAGGCGTTCTTCGCCGAATTGACGGGCAGCTGCAGGTAGTTCGGTCCCACGCGGTAGCGCTGGGCGTCGCTGTAGCTGAAGGTACGGCCCACCAGCATCTTGTCGTCCGAGAAGTCCAATCCATCGACGAGCACCCCCGTACCGAAGGAGAGCTGCTCGTTCTCGTTGTGGTGGTCGCTGACGTTGCGGTTCAGCGTCATGGTGCCGACCAACTTCGGTTCGAAGTCCTGCTCGGGCCACGTCTTGGTGTCGTCGAGCGGATCGAAGTCGAGTTCGGGGTGGTCGCCGTCGTCCATCAGCTGCACGTACAGGTCCCACTTCGGGTAGTCAGCGCGCTCGATAGCCTCGAACAGGTCCTTCGAGGCGTGTCCGAGCTCCGTCGCCTGGATGTTGGCGGCGTCCTCCTCGGTGAGGCTCTTCACGCCCTGGTGCGGCTGCCACGTGTATTTGACGAGCTTCGTTCCGCCGTCGGCGTTCACCCACTTGTAGGTGTTGACGCCGAAGCCCTGCATATGGCGATAGTCCGCCGGGATGCCGCGGGGACTGAAGAGATTTACGAGCATGTGCATGGACTCGGGCGTCTGGGACATGAAGTCGAAGATGCGGCCCGGTTCCTGCCGGAAGGTGATGGGGTCCGGCTTCAGCGCGTGGATGACGTCCGGGAACTTGATGGCATCGCGGATGAAGAACACCGCGAGGTTGTTGCCCACCATGTCCCAGTTGCCGTCCTCGGTGTAGAACTTGACAGCGAAGCCGCGGGGGTCGCGCGCGGCCTCGGAGGAGTCGCGGCCTCCGATGACGGTCGAGAAACGGATGGCGACGTCGGTCTTCTTGCCGGGCTCGGAGAACAGCTTCGCGCGGGTGTACCGGGCGATCGGCTCGTCACCCCACGTACCGGTCGCCTCGAAATCGCCGTAGGCCACGAACCCGCGTGCATGCACCACACGCTCCGGGATGCGCTCCCGGTCGAAGTGGCTGATCTTCTCCAGGAGCTGGTAGTTCTCCAGGGTGGCTGGGCCGCGGGCCCCCACCGTGCGGGAATTCTGGTTGTCGTAGACCTGGTGGCCCTGGCGGTTCGTCAGGACGGAGCGGTCATCGCCCTCGGCGGGTGGCTGGCTGGCGACATCGGTCATGGGTTTCTCCTCGCAGCGGGCTCTGGGTTCCTGGGGCAGCGTGGGACGACCAGGTGGCCCCACGTCCGCCCTCGACGCTACCGAAGGCGGAGGTGGACAGCAACCTTAGTGTTCGGTCGGCAGGGAGCCCTTGCCGTCCTCGATGTGCGCGTAGCGACGCAGGAGTTCCGCCCCGCTGCTGTTCCGTTCCACTGCGAGCGCCTCCTGCATGGCCTCGAGCTTCGCGGCCCCTGCCGGGAAGGGCGGCAGGAGCGGCACGTTCGGATCCGTCACGACGTCGAGGATGAACGGGCGGTCCGCCGCGAGGGCCCGCCGCCATGCGTCCGCGAGGTCGTCGGGGTCCTCGATCCGCACGCCCTCGAGGCCCAGCAGGCGCGCGTATGCCGCGATGTCGACGTCGGGCAGTGCCTGGCTGTCCCCGAATCTCGGCTCGCCCTCCATCTCACGCTGCTCCCACGAGACCTCTGCGAGGTCCTGGTTGGAGAGGACGCAGACGATGAACCGGGGATCGGTCCAGCCCTGCCACAGCCGGGCGACAGTGACGAGCTCGGCAAGCCCGGCCATCTGCATGGCGCCGTCGCCGGCGAGCACGACGACGGGGCGTTCGGGCCGGGCGAGTTTCGCGGCGATGCCGTAGGGAACGCCTGCACCCATGCAGCCAAGGGTGCTGGAGAGGTGGGCCGGCACTCCGCGCGGCAGCCGGAGCTGGCGTGCGTACCAGTACACGCAACTGCCGACGTCGACCGCGACCTGCGCGTCATGCGGCAGCACGGCGTTCAGTTCGTGCACCACGCGCTCGGGGTTCACGGGCTCGGCCGGGGTCATGGCACGCTCTGCGGCGATGCGGTGCCACCGGTCCACCTGCTCCTCGACCTCGGTGCGGTACGAATGGTCCTGCTGTCGGTGCAGCAGGACCAGCAGGGAACTGAGTGTCGCGGCGGCGTCGCCATGCAGTGCGACCTCGACCGGGTACCGGTTGCCGATCGCCTTCGGGTCGATGTCGATCTGTACGGCGCGCGCCTGACCGGGTGCCGGGTAGTACTCGGTCCACGGGTCGTTGGAGCCGATGATCAGCAGGGTGTCGCACGTGTCCATGAGGTGCGCGCTCGCGGTGGTACCGAGATGGCCCATGGTGCCGGTGGCGTAGGGGAGGGATTCGTCCACGAAGGGCTTGCCGAGCAGGCTCGTGGTGATGCCGGCCCCCAGCCGTTCGGCGATGGCGACGACCTCCTGCTGTGCGTGTGCTGCGCCCTGGCCCACCAGCAGTGCAACCTTCTGTCCCCCATTCAGGAGGGCTGCGGCGTCGTGCAGGTCGCCCTCGCGAGGAGCGACAGTACCCAGGGACCAGACGGGCGACGACGGCACCACTCCGTGCTCGTGAGGCGTCTCGGGTGCCGGTGCCTGTTGGACATCGTGCGGCAGGATCACGACGGCGGGCGATCGTGTGGCAAGTGCGGCCTTGAAGGCGCGGTCCAGGACCAGGGGTAGCTGCTCCGGGTCGGAGACCTGCTGGAGGAACGCGGAGGCGACGTCCTTGAAGAGGCTGTGCAGGTCGATCTCCTGCTGGTAGCCCGAGCCGAGGACGGTCCGACTCTGCTGGCCGATGACAGCGACGACGGGCACGCTGTCCATCCGTGCGTCGTACAGCCCGTTCAGCAGATGCACAGCGCCGGGGCCCTGCGTGGCCGTCACGACGCCTACCCGGCCCGTGTACTTGGCATGCGCCACCGCCATGAAGGCTGCTGCCTCCTCATGGCGGGCCTGGATGAAGGCAGGCTTCCCGGCCCGACGCAGAGCACCGAGGAGGGGATTGATACCGTCCCCGCTGTAGCCGAAGATCCTGTCCACCCGCCAGGCTGTCAGGTGGCGGACCACGAAGTCGGCTACGGAGCCCGCGTCCTCTGCCACGTCCTGCTCCGCGTCCTCTGCCATCGCGCCTAGCCCGCAGCCGGTACGTCTGGGCCGGTGGGCCAGCGCAGGAGGGCTGCGATGGGCTTCTCCTGCAACGCACCCGAGGGGTACATGGTGACCTGCGCATCGGTGAGTGCGGCTGCCCTGAGCAGGCCGGCCACCGCCGGCACCGTGCCCAGCACGCCGGTTCCTGCGGTGTCCGCCTCGGACAGTGCAACCCAGGGAGCGGAGTCGAGGGCCAGAAGCGTCTCGCCGTCCCACGCCGTCGTCTCGAGGAGGAGGGATTCGACCTGTGCCTGCTGCAGGGCGGCGATCACCGCACCGCGGCCGACGGCGGACGTCCGCGTCCCGCGGCCCTCCTTCTCGGCGAGCCGTTCCAGCAGAGCGCGCTGGCGGTCCGCCATGGTCAGGGCGACGAGCTGCTGGACCTGCTCGAGGAAGGTCTCCTCATCCGCGCCGGCCGCCCGCGTGTTGGATTCGATGATGCTGAGCTTGGCCCGGGACTCATGCGAGACCTCGTCGGCCACCAGTTGGCGGGCGCGGATGTCACCGGCGACGATGATCAGCTGTGCACGGTGTTCGGCTGCGATGCGGTCGATCTCCGACGCGACCTCGCCGGCATTCATCTTCCAGACCTTTTCCGCATGCTGCTGCATGCGCTTGTGTGCCCAGCCACCACTGCCGAGCTTGCGGGTGTGGTCGGTGTCTCCCTCGATCACGGAATCCGGATCACCGGAGGTGATGTGGGCCTCGTCCCCGTCGGCGAAACGAAGGTACACCTCGCCGCCGTGGTGCCCTACCTCGGCGACGATGTAGGCAAAGTCCTCGGGGGTATGGCGTACCAGCGGGGTGAGATCCGGGATGGGTCCGGTGGCTGTCACCGCGAGGCCCACGAGGGCGCCGGGCAGGAACTCGTCGACGACGGCCGTCCCGTCGTTCACCAGGACGTAGCGCGTCACGGGATCGGGGAGTCCCTTCGCGGACGTGCTGAGCGCTCTGAGCGCCGCCTCCACGTCCTGCTCCGGGGCGCCGGCGTCCTTCATCTCCTGGGCGACGCTGCGCGGAAGGATCTCGTCGTTGGCCAGGCCGTCCACGGTGCCGGTGCTGCCATCCACGTAGATGGTGGTCCATGGTCCAGGAGAGTCGAAGAGCTGGGCATGGTCTCTGAGTAGGTTCGTCACGAAGATCCCCTGTCGTATAAGTGCTGGTTCATCCGGTGCAGGCGCCGCGCCGGAATACTAAGGACACTTATGGTCTATCACCCGGAGCGAGCCGCTGAGAAGGATTCATGGAGTCGTCACCGGGCTTGAAAAAGCCTCGGCACGCGTGGGTGGCGGCAGGTAGCGTGGACGGCATGCTCACAGTTCCCGAGAATTTCCCGCCCGCATACATCACGTTCCTCGAGGCCCAGGACGAGGGTTTCGCCGAGACGGTGCTCATGGTCATGAAGCAGTCCCTCGCCGAGGGGAAGTACGGAATCCTCGTCAGCAGCCACGCCCTGGATCGCCAGGCCGAACTGTCGCAGGAGGTGCCGTTCGGCGAGGTCGTCGAAGGCACCCGCTGACGGCATTGCTGATCCGGACGGGCAACTCCTTCGGCGGATCAGCGGATGACGGTCAAGCAGGGAAGCGCCGGCCATCGGCCGACGCTTCCCTCGTGCGGTGCTATCGGGCCCGGTGCTACCGGACCGGCTGGCGGGTGCTAGTTCCCCGAGCCGTTCGAGTCAGCGGGATCAGCGCCCTCGGCGGGATCCTCGGTGTGCACCCTGATGTCCTCCGGATCGGCGTCGAGGTCGCCCTCGGCAGGGGCTTCGTTGTGGTGGCGTTCGTCGTCACTCGGCTTCTCTGACATGCACTCGTCCTTTCGGTTCAAGGGAAAGTAAGCTCCCTTATCGTCAGTGTACGGATCTGTCATCGCAGGCATAACCCGCAACCCCTGGGTGACGCGGCATCGTCAGCATGATTACCATCGAGGCATGGAGAGCGAGAGCGTCACGGAGTGCCGGGTCGACGGGCGCTCGCGACGTATTCTCTCGTCGGCTGCGGTGGGGCTGGCGTCGTTGGGACTGGGCCTCGCTGCCCACGTGGTGTCCGGAGGCGATCTACCGGATACGCCGATCCTGTTCGGGCTGGCCGCACTGGCCGTCCTGGCCGCCACCCTCGTGTCGCACGGCAGGCTTCCGGGCTGGGCCGTGATGCTCGTCCTCGGTGTAGCCCAGCAGGTGCTTCACTGGCTCCTCGGCGGACTGGCGGATGCGCCGTCGTCGACTGTTCCCGGTGCGGACGGACATCATGGCGGTGATGTCCCGATCGGAACGGCAGCGCCCCGGGGGCACTCCCCGGAGTTGATGCTCATGCTGCACGCACACCTGGCGGTGGCGCTCCTCGTCGGCTGGGCCGTCCTGCAGCGACAATCCGTGATCGGGTGGCTCTCCGTCCGCCGTCGCCCCCAGGTCCAGCGAAGCGAGGAAGGCGCTCCCATCACGTGATGGGAGCGCCTTCCTCGTGCAGCAGGACGGTCGGGACGTGGCGAAGCCTAGTTGGCGTCAGCCGAACCGTCGTAGAACGGATAGTCGGTATAACCCTCGGCTCCGGTGGAGTAAAAGGTTGCCGCATTCGGCTCGTTCTCCGGCAGGTTCTCGCGCCAGCGACGTGCAAGGTCCGGGTTGGCGATAGCGGGCCTTCCGACGACGACGGCATCGCCCACGCCGTCCTCGAGGATGGCGATGGCTTCCTCGCGGTTCGTGATGACGCCGAAGCCGCTGTTGATCAGGACGGGGCCACCGAAGCGCGAGCGGAGATCCTGGATGAGCTCACCGGTCGGCTCGGCGTGGAGGACGCTGAGATAGGCGAGGCCGAGCGGTGCGAGCGCATCCACCAGCGTGCCGTAGGTGGCGTGCACATCGGTGGCTTCGGTCTCGAGGGCGTCCTGGATGTTGTGGGCCGGGGAGATGCGAAGACCCACCTTCTCGGCCCCCACCTCCGCGGCCACCGCAGTGACGAGTTCGATCACGAACTGCGCCCGCTTCTCCGGGGATCCTCCGTAGGCGTCGTCGCGCTGGTTCGATTCCGGCGAGAGGAACTCGTGCAGCAGGTAACCGTTGGCGCCGTGCAGTTCGACACCGTCGAATCCTGCGACGTCGATCGCCTTCCGTGAGGCGGTCACGAACTCGTCGATGATTCCCGGGAGTTCATCGGTGCTGAGGGCATGGGGGACGGGATACGGGTGCTTCCCTGTGCTGGTGCGCGTGGTGCCGGCGATGGCGATGGCGCTTGGAGCGACCACCTGGTAGCCACCGTTGGTCTCGGGGTGGGTCACGCGACCCGCATGCATGACCTGCGCCACGATGCGGCCGCCGTCGGCATGCACGGCATCGGTGACTCGCTTCCAGCCGGCGAGCTGCTCGTCCTCGACGAGGCCGGGCTGGCCGGGGAAGCCCTGTCCGGCGTGGCTCGGGTAGGTTCCCTCGCTGATGATCAGGCCAAGGGAGGCGCGCTGGCGGTAGTGCTCGACGACGATGTCGCCGGGGATACCGGCATCGCCGGAGCGGACGCGGGTCAGGGGCGCCATGACGACGCGGTTGGGCAGTTCCAGTGTGCCGAGCGTGAGGGGGGAGAACAGTTTCATATGTTCCTACTTTCCTGATCGGGGTGCGAGCCGGTTCTACTGTTCGGTAACCGGGCGCCACCGGGTGCTATTCCGGCTGTGTTCGGTGTCACGTAGCCGATCAGGCGCGCGTGCGGCCCGAGCCACGTGGCATCCGGGCGGCGGCACCCTGGCGTGGCCGGGTGCAGACATGACGAAGCCCCGGGCTGGACCCGGGGCTTCTGCAGCGGAGGGACGGCGACGGACGTTACTTGATGTCCTGTTCGTCCATGGCGTTGAGCGGCGATCCGCCGCGATTCGCCGGATCATCGCTGGCATCGACCTCGTCGTCCTCCATCATGCCGAAGTCGACGTCCGCCGCGGCTTCGCCGAGCATCGGCTCCTCCGGAGGATACTGCTCGTCCCCATGCCGGTAGCGGGCCTCGGCCGTCTCCTCGCGGAGGGTCTGGTCGCTGAGGACGCCTTCCTCACCGACGCCGGAGACGCCGTTCTCGTCGAAGTCGCTCTCGTCGTCGCCCGTCTCGGTGGCGCCGGGCTCGTCCTGCAGGAGTGGATCCTCCTGCCAGCGGTCCGGGTTGAGCTCAGCCGCATCCTCGTAGCTGTCCGGCTGGCCCTCGAGGACCGGGTCGAAGGCTTCGGGAGCAAGCGAATCATTAGGCACCTCGGGCTCCTCGCCCACGATGGTCAGTTCCTCATCGGGAAGGTTCTCTGTCATCTTCTCTGCCTTTCGTCGGTGCTGTGCATCCTTGGATCATCAGCCTACTGATGATCCTGCCCGGGCGACAGTCGGCGCCGTCACCCGGGCAGGATTCGGCCCGTCTAGGCGTGGTCACGCCAGCTGTGCATGGGTTCGAATCCGAGGAGGCGACGGGCCCTGTCGATGGACAGGAGGGTCTCGTGCCGGCCCACTTTCCGCGTCACCCGGACTCCGGGAAAGACCTCGGTGGCCAGTTCGGCACTTGGGCGGCTCATCACCGTGTCCGCTGCCGCGATGATGAAACGGTCGAAGCCGGGCGCCGCGTTCTGCAGGGCGCGCTCCACGGCCTGTGCGCCGTCACGCCCATCGATGTAGCCCCACAGATTCCACTTGCGGGCCAGGGCATCGGCATCGAAGGCCGGAAACTCGGCGTAGTCCTCCGGATCCATGACGTTCGAGAACCGCAGCGCCGTGATGCTCAGCTCCGGGTCCCAGCGGGCCAGCTCGATCGCGAGTTGCTCCTCGAGGTGCTTGACGAGGGAGTAGGTGCTCTCGGGCCGGGCCGCGTACTCCTCGTCCACCGGAATGTAGGGCGGAGGGGTGTCGAAGGGCAGGCCGAGCACCGTCTCGCTCGAGGCGTAGACGATTCGCTTGATGCCTGCCCGCCTGCATGCCTGGAAGACGTTGTAGGTGGCCGCCATGTTGTTGTGGAAGGTCGCCGAGTCCGCCTGGAGACCGGGGGCCGGGATGGCGCCCAGATGCACGACGGCGTCGAGTCCGGTGTGCATGTCGTCGACGCCGAGGAGGGCATCGATCACCTGCCCGTAGTCGCGCAGGTCGACCCGGAGGAAGGACGGGCTGCGTTCCCCGAACTGATCCAGCTCGAGGACGGTGTGGCCGGCGCCGCGCAGTCCGCGCACCACGCTGCGCCCCAGCTTGCCGTTCGATCCGGTGACCGCGACTGTGAGGTCCGCCATCAGACGGGGCGCGTCTCGGGCGAGACGGTCTTCGCCACGTCGGTCTCGGCGAGGTCGCCGATCGCGTCGTCGATCGCCTTCATGACGTCGTCCTCGAGCTTCACACCGGCGGCGACGGCGTTCGACTCCACCTGCTCCGGCCGTGACGCCCCGATGATCGCAGAGGCGACGTTCCTGTTCTGCAGCACCCAGGCGATGGAGAGCTGCGCCATGGTGAGACCTACGCCGTCGGCGATGGGCGCCAGTTTCTGGACGCCGGAAAGGACGTCATCGCTCATCCAGCGCTTGATCATGTCGGCGCCACCCTTGTCGTCCGAGGCTCGGGTGCCCTGTTCAGGCTGCTGGCCCGGCAAGTACTTACCGGTCAGGACGCCCTGGGCCACAGGGGACCAGACGATCTGCGAGAGGCCGAGTTCCTCCGACGTCGGCACGACCTCGCCCTCGATGACGCGCCACAGCATCGAGTACTGGGGCTGGTTCGAGATGAGCTGGAAGCCGAGGTCCCTGGCGAGGGCGTGCCCGTCGCGGATCTGCTGGGCGGTCCACTCACTGACACCGATGTACAGGGCCTTGCCCTGGCGCACGATGTCGGCGAACGCCTGCATCGTCTCCTCCAGGGGCGTCTCGTAGTCGTACCGGTGGGCCTGGTAGAGGTCCACGTAGTCGGTCTGCAGGCGTTGCAGCGACCCGTCGATGGACTCCATGATGTGCTTGCGCGAGAGTCCGACGTCGTTGGGGCCCTTGGGCCCGGTGGGCCCCCAGACCTTCGTGAAGATTTCGAGCGACTGGCGGCGCTCGCCCTTCAGCGCCTCTCCGAGGACGGTCTCCGCAGCCGTGTTGGCATAGACGTCAGCGGTGTCGAACGTGGTGATGCCGACATCGAGCGCGGCGCGGACGCACTGTGTGGCGACGTCGTTCTCGACCTGGGAGCCGTGCGTCAGCCAGTTGCCGTAGGTGATTTCCGAGATTTTGAGTCCGCTGTTTCCGAGATATCTGAAGTCCATGATCCTGATGCTAACCACCCTGATCAGGCGAGTACAGGGCAACCCGTTCACTCAGGCAACATTCCTGCCATGCTACGCGGGAGGGTGATGCGCAGCCGCTAGACTTGAGGGCGTCCTTCCGTTGCCGCCCACCCGTGAATGAGGAATCTTGGTCCACTTCAGCGCTCGTTTCGCCACCGGGACAGAGCAGCAGGACTGGGATTCGCTCGTCACGGCGAACCCCGGCGGGGGCAACATGCTCCAATCCGCAGCGTTCGCGGAGGTCAAGTCCCACCACGGCTGGAGGCCGAGGTTCGTGGTGATCGAGGGCGGCGGGTACACCAGCCACACGCTCATCCTCGAGAAGAAGGTGCCCCTGATCGGGGCGCTGTGGTACCTCATCAAGGGCCCGGCAGTCACCGAGGCGGCCCACGTGCCCGCAGCGGCGCAGGCGGTCGCCGACCTCGCGCGGCGCCAGAAGCACAGTGTCTTCGCCATCAAGGTCGAACCGGACCTCGTCGACGGCCCCGAGGTGCGCGAGGCCTTTCGCTCGGCCGGACTCGTCAAGACCTTCAATTTGCAGCCCAATGACAGCACGGCCATCCTGGACACGACGCCGGAGTCCAACCAGTTGCTGCGGAACCTGCACTCCCGCGGGCGCAATGCGGTCCGCAGGGCTATCCGCGAGGGCGTCGAGGTCCAGCGCATGGAGCCGACCGAAGAAACGTTCCGCGCCATGTACTCGCTGATGTCGCACATCGAAGACCGATCCGCCGCCCGCATGCGCTCGTTCGAGTACTACAGCCGCTTCTGGCAGAACTTCGTGGACGCAGGCCAGGGCCGCTTCTACTTCGTCCATGAGGACGGTCAGCCCTCGGTCGGCGCGTTCGTCATCAACTACGGCTCGAAGGGCACGTACAAGGACGGTGGGTCGCGTCCCGGCCGTACCCAGTACGGCGACTCGCACCTCGTCCAATGGACAGCCATCAACGATCTCAAGGACGAGTTCGGGATTGTCGAGTACGACTTCTGCGGCACCCCGCCGAGCGACCAGCTCAAGGACACGAACCACCCGCACCACGGGCTCGGGCTGTTCAAGACGAGCTTCACCAAGACCGTCACGGACTATGCCGGCTGCTACGACCTCGTGGTCAGCGGCTGGAAGTATCGTGTGTGGAACACGATCGCTGAACGTGTTGCGCGCCAGGTGCACTGGCGGCGCACCCACCAGCCGTTCTACTGACCTACCATCGCGGACTGCCGCGGTGAAGCACGCATGAAAGGCGGCTGTGAAAGACGGTTCCACACCTGGGGACGGCCGATCGCCTTCCACCAACCCTTCGCCCGTGGCGGAGGCCCTGCCCGTGATCAAGCGTCCCTTCGATCCGTCCGAGAACGAGAAGAAGAAGATGGCGGGCGCTGCCGGTGGAGGTAAGGGCCCGCGGGTACCGGCCCCGCCGAAACGCCCGAAGGCGGAGCCGAAGGCAGCACAGCAGGGTCGCCAGCGACGACCAGCGTCCCGCCCTACCGATGCGCTGCCGACCACCCCGCACAGCGTTCCACCGTCCGGTCGTTCCAACGCCGCGGCCCGCACCATGCTGCGCCGGCTGGTGCAGGGGGAGGCTCCACCGACCCAGGCGATGAGCATCGTCGAACGCCTGGCGGGAAGTCCCTACGCAAACCCCATGATGCACGTGGGCGGCCCCGACGCGAGCGCTCGCAAGGCGCTCGACTTCGCCCTCAACCTGGCCGAGACCATGTTCCGATACGGAGCGGGTGCGCTCGAGGTGGAGACGAGCATCATCGCCGTGACGGCTGCCTTCGGACTGGAGAACATCGAAGTGGACATCACGAACCAGTCGGTGGTGCTGAACTACTCGGCCAAGGATCAGACTCCGACAACGGTCCTGCGCGTGGTGCGTTCCTGGACCAACAACTACGCCGGGCTCACGGCCATCCATCGGCTCGTGTCGGACATCGCCGGCGGTGGCGTCTCACGGATTGAGGCCGCGCAACGGCTCGACGAGATAACGCACCGACCCAAACCCTTCCCGCGCTGGATGGTGACCGCGGCCTTCGGCATCTTCGCTGCGGCCATCGTCGCCTTCGTCGGCGGAACGCCGCTCGGATCACTCATCGGCTTCGTGAGTTGCATCCTGGTGGACCTGGTGGGCCGCAAACTCGGCGAGTGGCGTGTCCCGGAGTTCTTCGCCGTGGCCACCTGCTCGGTCCTCGTGACCCTGATCGCCATGATGTTCTGGTGGATGCAGGTACCGATCGCCCCCGCGCTCGTGGTGGTGGGTGGCATCCTCCTGCTCCTGCCGACGGGTCGGCTCGTGTCGGCCACACAGGACGCCATCAATGGGTTCCCGGTCACAGCTGCTGGCCGCTTCCTCTCGGCTGTCCTGATCTTCGCGGCGCTGGTCGCCGGTATCGCCGTCGCCCTCGTGGCAGGGAACGCGCTGGGCATACCGCCCCTCGAGGTCCTCGAGTCATCGGGCTCGCAGTATCCGTGGCCGGTGGTGGCCGTGCTGACCTTCATCGCCGTGGCAATGATTTGTATCGCCGAGCAGACGGACGTGAAGCTGGTGATCCCGACGTCGCTCGTCGCCGTCGCGGGGTACCTGCTCCTGATCAGTGCCACGGCCGCGGGAGTCGGGTATCGGCTCGCCCCGGCCCTCGCCGCCATCCTGATCGGGGCGCTCTCCCGCGTGGTCGCCCTGCGCCTCGGGGCTCCACAGCTCGTCGTCGCCGTACCCGCGGTGCTGTTCCTCTACCCGGGGCTGACCATCTTCCGATCCATGTACATGCTCACCCTCGACTCCGAGGTGGTGAACGACGGCGCCCTGGGGCTCTTCAACGCGCTGACCGTGGTGCTCGCGATCGCGGCGGGAGTGGTGCTCGGTGACAACCTCGCCCGACCCTTTACACGCAGGCTCAGTTCCGACGAGAGACAGCGGAACCGGCGGCGCTAGGGACGCCGGTGTCCGACGGCTCGCACTGCTGTGCCGGGGGCTCTGCGCCGTGGTTCTGTTGATGGCAGCGGCCACCGGTCCTCCTCCCGGTCGGGTGATGTGCTGCCGCGCCTGTTCGTCACGCGCCTACGCCGCGCCAGGACCGGCCGAGGTCCTCGACCAGTCGATGGGATCGGCGCCCTGCTGCACCAGCAACGCGTTGGCACGGCTGAAGGGCCGCGACCCGAAGAAGCCGCGTGAGGCCGAGAGCGGGCTCGGGTGCACGGACTCGACCGTCGGCGTGGTGCCCAGCAGGGGCTTCAGGCGGAGAGCATCCTTCCCCCACAGGATGGCGACGAGGGGACCGCCCCGAGCCACGAGTGCCCGGATGGCCGCGTCCGTCACGAGTTCCCACCCCCGGCCCCGGTGCGATGCGGTCTCGCCGGCGCGGACCGTCAGCACGCGGTTGAGGAGGAGTACGCCCTGTTCCGCCCATCCGGAGAGATCGCCCGACGGCGGTACGGGGGAGCCCGTGTCGGACGACAGCTCGCGGTAGATGTTGGCGAGGCTGCGGGGGATCGGCCGCGTCGAGGGATGGACGGAGAAGCTCAGGCCGACCGCGTGGCCGGCGGTCGGATACGGATCCTGGCCCACGATGACCACCCGAACCCTGTCGAGCGGTGTGGTGAAAGCCCGCAGGATGTGCCGGGCATCGGGCAGGATGCGGTGACCCGCGTCGAGGTCGGAGGCGAGGGACGCTGCGAGCTGATGCAGGACGGGCTCGACCGGCTCTAGTGCTGCGGCCCAATCGGGGCTGACCAGATCACCGATCGGGGCGGGTGCCGCGAACGGGAAGACCGACTCGTTGGGTGAGGGAGCAGTGTTCCCCGGCCTTCCCGGTGGGCCGGCTCGGCGGTCGGAGGCCCTGTCGGGGAGTGTTGCAGGAAGATCGAAGAGTGCGCCGTCGTCGTGGACCATGCCCCCATTCTGACGTGCCGGATCGCGGGGTTTACCACGAATGACAGGCGTGTAATTCCCCTCTACCATGGGGTGACACGTGTGCGAGAAGGCGAAGAACGGAAGGCGGGGAGCGGACATGGCGGAACCACAGCGGCATGTAGACGGTCCGGCTTCCGGACAGGATCCAAGGCTGGCGTTGGGCGACCGCGAGCAGCGCATGCTCGCACTCGAGCGCGAATGGTGGAAGTACTCGGGCGCCAAGGAACAGGCGATCCGCGACCTGTTCAACATGTCTGCCACGCACTACTACCAGCTGCTCAATGCGCTCATCGACACGGAAGCAGCGCTCGCACACGATCCGATGCTCGTGAAGAGGCTGCGTCGCCTGCGATCGACCCGCCAGAAGGCCCGCTCGGCGCGCCGTCTCGGCGCGGACATCTAGACCTGCCCGCACCCTCGACGAACGAAGGATCTCCCCTCACCCATGACAGACCATCCGCGGGACGAGTTCGACAAGGTCCCGGAGGCTTCGGCGCGCCAGGGTGTCCACCGCGAGCGGCTCGTCCCCGCTTCGTCAAGCGGCCTCGCGCTCAAGATCACTGTCGGGATCCTGGCCCTGCTGATCGGCCTGGGTGCCTACTTCATCCTCCCGCGCCTGGGCCTCTTCGCCGGTGGCGACGGTGCTTCCATGACCTCAGCCTCCTCGAGCACCGACGGGTCGCCGGCCGGAGGGACGGCGGATCCCCCGGCATCGGCCGAGGCAGCCCCGGACTCGAGTGCGAGCTCCACGAGCGGGCCCGATGACGGTTCCACGAAGGAACCGGACAATGAGCCGACGGCGTCCAGCGGCGCGGACCCCGCGGGGGACGCGGACCTCGCCCAGACCGTGAATGTGCTCAACGGTACCGGCGCGCCGGGCCTGGCCAGTGTTGCGGCCGGGCGTCTGGAATCCGCGGGCTGGAGCTCCGCGCTTCCCGGCAACTGGGCGGGCGCCCCTCTCGACTCCTCGGTGGTCTTCTACAACGGCGAGGCGCAGCGTGCCAGTGCCGAGGCTGTGGCAGCGGATCTCGGGATCGCGGACTCCGTCGACAACCCGGACATCTCGCCGGACATCTCCGTAGTGCTCGGCCCCGAGTTCCAGTAGCCCCGGCTCTCTGCCGGTGACGAACCGAGGTCTGCCGTCAGTCCTTCAGCGGGATACCTTTCGCGTCCCTCCGGAACTGCTCGGTCCCGACAAGGATCATGATGCCCTCGATCAGTCCCCAGATACCCGCAGCGATGGCGCTCAGGCCGAAGGTGAAGATCGCTCCCACCGTCGACATGAGGATCTGGATGATGCCGATGGTGGTGAAGCCGAGGTAGAACCGGTGGATTCCGAGGGATCCCAGCAGGATGCCGAGGATGCCCGCCACCACGCGTGATTTCTGGGGAGCGTAGGGCTGCCCGAAGGGCCCCTGGTTGTACCCGCCCTGATTGTAAGGACCCTGAGCGGAGGGCGACTGCTGATACTGGCCCTGTGGGTACTGGCCTTGGAAGTACGGTCCCTGGTGGGAGGGCGGCGATGGATACTGGTTCGGCTGGTAGGGACTGTGCGCATCGGCAGAGGGGCCGTAGCTGCCCCGACCTGACGTGCCCTGTCCGTACCCTCCGCCATAGTTGCCATGTCCGTAGGTGCTTTGCCCCTGCCCGCTGCGGGCGTCGTCCCCACCCTGGCCGGGAGCGCCCTCGCCAGGGGTGCCCGGATCCGCGGAGTCCTCGGGAGACGAGGGCGGGGTAGCGGAGTAAGGCGGGGTATACGGGTTCGCGGGGGTAGCCCCGGATCCGTCCGTACTCGTTGCGTCCGCCTCGGGTGCGGGGGTGTGGTGATCGTCTCCGACGGGTTTGCCTCCCATGCCCTGCTCGTCGTGGTTTCCGCTGTCAGGGCCGGTTGCTGGCGTCGACACGATGCCTCCTGTTGCTTGTGGTCCGCCCAACCTATGCCCTGAGGGGAATCGGCGCCATGGCGGGCACTGATCGTGCCCGATCCTTCTGGGGAGGAGGTGCCCGGACGCGCTGCAACAGGTTGCACTCAGTGGGTGGGAGTGCTAATTATTGAGTTAGCACTCGCGCGCGCAGACTGCTAAAGCTGTGCGTGGTGGGTGAAGCAGGCAAACCTCTGTGGTGGGGGTGGAGCCGGAACGTGAAAGAGATCGTTCAGGCGCTGCCCGGCCGTCGCGGGCACCACACGCAGGCAAGCATCATGTGCTGAAATGCAACCGTCCCCGAAAGGACCTACGCCGTTATGGCCAAGATCATTTCTTTTGATGAAGAGGCCCGTCGTGGCCTCGAGCGAGGCCTCAATATCCTCGCTGATGCCGTCAAGGTAACGCTCGGCCCCCGTGGCCGCAACGTCGTGCTCGAGAAGAAGTGGGGCGCGCCCACCATCACGAACGACGGCGTGTCCATCGCCAAGGAGATCGAGCTCGACGATCCGTTCGAGAGGATCGGCGCCGAACTCGTCAAGGAAGTCGCCAAGAAGACGGACGACGTCGCAGGCGACGGAACCACCACCGCCACCGTGCTCGCCCAGGCCCTCGTCAAGGAAGGCCTGCGCAACGTCGCGGCCGGAGCGGACCCCCTGAGCCTCAAGCGCGGCATCGAGAAGGCCGTCAAGGCCGTCATCGACGAACTCCTCGCCTCGGCCAAGGAAATCGAGACCAAGGAGCAGATCGCCGCCACGGCTTCCATCTCCGCCGGCGATACGCAGATCGGTGACCTGATCGCCGAAGCGCTCGACAAGGTGGGCAAGGAAGGCGTCATCACCGTCGAGGAGTCGAACACCTTCGGCCTCGAGCTCGAACTCACCGAGGGCATGCGCTTCGACAAGGGCTACATCTCGGGCTACTTCGTCACGGATGCCGAGCGCCAGGAGACTGTCCTCGAGGATCCGTACATCCTGATCGTCAACTCGAAGATCAGCAATGTGAAGGACCTGGTTGCTGTCCTCGAGAAGGTCATGCAGTCCGGCAAGCCGCTGCTGATCATCGCCGAGGACGTCGAAGGCGAAGCACTCGCGACCCTCGTGGTCAACAAGATCCGCGGCACGTTCAAGTCCGTCGCCGTCAAGGCTCCGGGCTTCGGTGACCGCCGCAAGGCGCAGCTCGCCGACATCGCCATCCTCACCGGTGGTCAGGTCATCGCGGAGGAGGTCGGACTCAAGCTCGAGACCGCCACGCTCGACCTGCTCGGTACCGCCCGCAAGGTCGTCGTCACCAAGGACGAGACCACCATCGTCGAAGGAGCCGGCGACGCCGACGCCATCGCCGGTCGCGTGGCCCAGATCCGTGCCGAGATCGAGAACTCCGATTCGGACTACGACCGCGAGAAGCTGCAGGAGCGCCTGGCCAAGCTGGCCGGCGGCGTTGCAGTCATCAAGGCCGGCGCCGCTACGGAGGTCGAGCTCAAGGAGCGCAAGCACCGCATCGAGGACGCCGTCCGCAATGCGAAGGCGGCCGTCGAGGAAGGCATCGTCGCCGGTGGTGGCGTTGCCCTCATCCAGGCTGGCGCGAAGGCATTCGCCAACCTGGAGCTCACGGGTGACGAGGCAACCGGCGCGAACATCGTCCGCGTCGCCATCGACGCCCCGTTGAAGCAGATCGCCTTCAACGCGGGCCTCGAGCCCGGCGTCGTCGTCGACAAGGTTCGCGGACTGCCCGCCGGCCACGGCCTGAACGCCGCAACCGGTGTGTACGAGGACCTGCTCGCCGCAGGCGTCAACGACCCGGTAAAGGTCACCCGTTCGGCCCTGCAGAACGCAGCGTCGATCGCCGGCCTCTTCCTCACCACCGAGGCCGTCGTGGCCGACAAGCCGGAGAAGGCAGCACCTGCCGGCGGCGGCGACGACATGGGTGGCATGGGCGGGATGGGCGGCTTCTAGCCCCCTCCCGGCGCTGACCGCGCCACCCGCGCAAGCAGGAAAGGGCGGCACTCCCGACAGGGGGTGCCGCCCTTTTTTGCTGGATCAACTCATGAACATGCGTGCATTGCTCTGTTCTGCGTCCGCATACTGCTGGGTGGCGACGTTGAGCGCCTCATTGATGCCGGTGAGGGATTCCTCGACCTGCTGCTGCGTGGCTCGCCACTGCACAATGAGGTGCTGGAAGTTGGTGGCCGCCTGGCCGGTCCATAGCCCTTCGAGCTCCCGGAGCCCGGCCTGCATGGTGTTGACCTCCGCCTGCAGCCTCGAGATGGTGCCCTGGACCTGGCTGCTCTTGGCGGCCAGGCTATCGGTGTCTACGTTGAAGAATGCCATGCTGTGCTCCCGTGTGATCGCTCTTCCCTGACGCTGTCGACGCTAGGTCACGGGAGCGGGCGATCAGGAGTCGTTGCGGTTGTTGTGGATAACAGGCTTCCACGACGGCGCCTGTGGAGGAGTGATGCCGGATGCGTGGTCGTTGGGTGCCGCCGGACCGTTCTCAGTAATCCCGTCCCTCTCCGGGCCGTCGACCGGGTCGCTTCCCCGATCGTCGGAGGAATCCGCCGGCGTGTGGGGCAGCCTGATCGAGAGGGTGGCGCCGCCTCCGGGTGTCTCCTCCAGCCGCACCGTGCCGTCGTGCTGCGCGACGAGTGCGGCGACGATGGCGAGACCGAGGCCCGTGCCGCCGGTCTCCCGATAGCGAGACGAGTCCGCCCGGTAGAAGCGCTCGAAGACCTTGGCGGCGTCATCCTCGGAGATACCGGGTCCGTGATCGCGCATCTCGATGACGGAATCACTGTGGCCGTGAAGCACGGGCGCCACGCCCACGGCGATCTCGATCGGGGAGCCCTCAGGGGTATAGCGGAGAGCATTCGTCATCAGGTTCGCCACCACCTGGCGCAGGCGTGCCTCGTCGCCCCTGGTGGGAGCGGACCTCGGTACGCCGCCGTCGAGTCCGATGACCGAGATGGACCGCTCCGGCGCTGTGGCGCGGGCGTCGAAGGCGGCATCATGCGCGAGGACCATGAGGTCCACGGGCTTGACCTCGAGGGGGCGCTGCTCATCGATCCTTGCCAGTGTCAGGAGGTCCTCGACGAGCTGGCCCATCCGAATAGCCTCGCTCTCGATCCGTCCCATCGCTGCGGCGACGTCCTCCTCCTTCTTCAGCGCTCCGTGACGGTAGAGCTCCGAGTACCCACGGATCGTGACGAGCGGGGTGCGTAGTTCGTGTGAGGCGTCAGCAACGAAGCGCCGCATCTTCGTCTCCGATGCCGTGCGCGAAGCAAAGGCCCGCTCGATATGCGACAGCATGGCGTTCAGGGATCGCGACAACCGCCCGATCTCGGTGGCGGGGCGCTCCACCGTCACGCGACGCGACAGGTCTCCCGCTGCGATGGCGGCGGCGGTCCGCTCGACCCTGGCGAGCGGCGCGAACTGCCGTGTCACCGTGACGAAGGCGATCAGCGAGGCGAGTGCGGTCGTCACGAGACCCGACGTGAAGATGATCTCCTTCGCTTCCTGAAGGGACTCGTTCACGGTGTTGAGCCTTGAGGCGATAGCCAGGTAGCCCTGACCGTTGGCGAAGGGCAGGATCCTCACACGCCAGTCGGCGCTGGCCCTGTCCGTACTCGGCAGGTCGACGCCCTCGCCGTCCAGCTCGGCGAAACGCTCGAGCGTCATCCCGGAGAAGTCGGGGACGTCCGTCACATCCTCGGCCTGGTTCGCCGACTGGATGGCACCGCTCTGGTCGAGGATGGCGGCGTAGTAACGGAGCGAGAAGCCGTTGGACGAAGGTTCCTCCGCATAGATGTCCTCCGCGACTTTCCCGGCGTTGGTCAGGAGGTCGGCGTCGACGCGGTCCACGAGCCCCTCGCGCAGGAGGGACACGGTGGCCAGGCCCGTGATGCCCACCGTGACGATCATGAGCAGCATGATGATCGCGACGAGCTGCGAGCGGAGCGACGCCGCGTTCCAGCGCTTGACCAAAGGGCCCCCGCTACCGCTTGTCGGCGGTGCGTAGGAGGTACCCCACGCCGCGCTTGGTCTGGATCAACGCGACCGAGTCCGTGGCCCTGTCGATCTTCCGGCGCAGATAGGAGATGTAGGACTCGACGATGGACGCGTCGCCGTTGAAGTCGTATTCCCACACGTGGTCGAGGATCTGGGCCTTGGACAGGACCCGGTTCGGATTCATCATGAGGTAGCGCAGCAGCTTGAACTCGGTGGGGGAGAGGTCGATGACGTCGCCGGCGCGCCGGACCTCGTGGGCGTCGTCGTCCAGTTCGAGGTCGTCGACGCGGATGACGGCGTCGTCGTCCTCGAGGGGGTGCGTGCGGCGGAGGACAGCGCGGATGCGGGCAACGACCTCGTCGAGGCTGAACGGCTTGGTGACGTAGTCGTCACCGCCGACGGTGAGACCCATGACCTTGTCATCCGTGTCGTCACGAGCCGTCAGGAAGACGACGGGGAAGTGGCGGCCGGCAGCACGCAGGCGCCGGGTGACCGTGAACCCGTCCATGTCCGGAAGCATGACGTCGAGGACCGCGAGGTCCGGGTTGTGCAGTTCCGCGGCGGCGAGGGCGTCGCGCCCGTTGGCGGCCGCAACGACCTCGAAGCCGGCGAAGCGCAGCGAGGTCGAGAGGAGTTCACGGATATTCGGTTCGTCGTCGACGACCAGCAGCTTGGCTTCGGGACCTGTTTTCTTCACCCCACCAGTATCCGCACGTTTTCTGGTAGTTCGCTGGGCACCGCCTGCAGAGTCTCTGCTCATTCGCTGGGCTTGGTGTCACCGATGGAAGCGGCGTCGAGGATCCGGTAGGCGTATCCCTGCTCAGCCAGGAAGCGCTGGCGCTTCGCGGCGAAGTCCTGATCCAGCGTGTCCCGTGCGACGACGGTGTAGAAACGGGCAGCTCGGCCGTCGGCCTTCGGTCGCAGCAGGCGTCCGAGCCGTTGTGCCTCCTCCTGCCGAGAGCCGAACGAGCCCGACACCTGGATCGCCACGGACGCCTCCGGCAGGTCTATGGAGAAGTTCGCGACCTTGGACACGACGAGCACATGGATGTCGCCCGCCCGGAAGGCGCTGAACAGCCGCTGCCGCTCCTTGACGGAGGTCTCACCCTTGATGACAGGGGCGTCGAGCCTGGCCGCAAGGTCATCGAGCTGGTCGATGTACTGCCCGATCACGAGCAGCTGTTCGTCCTTGTGCGCGGCGACCAGCTTCTCGACCACGTCCGACTTCGTGTCCGACGTCGCGCACAGCCGGTACTTGTCGCCGTCGTCCGCCATCGCATAGGCGACCCGCTCGTCGCGCGGCAGGTCCACCCGGACCTCGACGCAGTCGGCGGGCGCGATGTAGCCCTGCGCCTCGATGTCCTTCCACGGCGCGTCATAGCGCTTGGGTCCGATGAGCGAGAACACCTCGCCCTCGCGACCGTCCTCGCGGACGAGGGTCGCCGTGAGCCCGAGGCGGCGACGGGCCTGGAGGTCCGCCGTCATCTTGAAGATCGGCGCAGGGAGCAGGTGCACCTCGTCGTACACGATCAGCCCCCAGTCGTTCGCGTCGAGCAACTCCAGGTGCGGGTACAGTCCGCCGCGCTTGGTGGTGAGGACCTGATAGGTCGCGATGGTCACGGGCCGCACCTCCTTCACGGCACCGGAGTACTCCCCGATCTCCTCCTCCGTCAGGGATGTGCGCTTGAGCAGTTCGTCCTTCCACTGTCGCGCGGACACCGTGTTGGTCACGAGGATCAGCGTGGTGGTCTGGCTGGTGGCCATCGCGGCGGCTCCGACCAGGGTCTTGCCCGCACCGCAGGGCAGGACCACGACGCCCGAACCACCCGCCCAGAAATTCTCGACCGCCAGCTTCTGGTAGGGACGCAGGGTCCAGCCGGCCTCGTCGAGGACGATCGGGTGCGGCGTGCCGTCCACATAACCGGCGAAGTCCTCGGCGGGCCACCCCAGCTTGAGTAGCAACTGCTTCAGCTGTCCGCGCTGGGAGGAGTGGACGACGACGGTCTCGCCATCGATCCTCGGACCGAGCAGCGGCTGAATCTTCTTGGCGTGCAGGACTTCCTCGAGTACCGGATAGTCGGTGGTCCGCAGCACCAGGCCGTGCTGCGGATCCTTCTCGAGACGGAGCCGCCCGTACCGGGACATGGTGTCCTCGATATCGATCAGGAGGGCGTGTGGCACCGGGAACCGCGAGTACTTCAGGAGGGTGTCGAGGACGCGCTCGGCATCGAGGCCGGCGGCGCGGGCGTTCCAGAGCCCCAGCGGCGTGAGGCGGTAGCTGTGCACGTGCTCGGGGGCGCGCTCGAGCTCCGCGAAAGCCGCTATCGCATGGCGTGCCTCGGTGGCCTGCTCGTGGTCCACCTCGAGCAGGATGGTCTTGTCGCTCTGGACGATCAGTGGCCCGTCAACCATCTGCGGGGCTCCCTTCGAGTATTTCCACGTCCATGACGCGGTGCACGGACACGACTTTCTCCACCTGCTTCTCGGGATCGAAAACCCGCAGGCGGCCTCCCGACACCGAGAGTGGAACAAGGACCTGCCGGACGTGATTCCCCTCGCTGTCCGCGGTGCCGAGGCGGATGCGGCTGCGTGACCGGATGGCGGCCCGCAGTGCCTCGAGCCCGAGCAGCGTCTCGCTGTCGGACCCGATCCCGTGATCGGCGGACCCCTGGCCTGATGTCCGAAGGGCGACCAGCTGCGCGCTGATCTCCTCTTCGGCCACCGACCACGGGTTGAGCCGTGACCTGAGTTGTTCCGGCGTGATCCGGACGGGTGGGATGGGCTGCCCCGAGTCGGCGGACCGCGCCACGGCAACGGCGTCCGACGCCGGTGAGAACCCGAGATCACGCAGGAGTGCTGTCAATTCCTGCGGCGAGGCAGGAGAGACGAGGACGGTCGGGGCGACCTGGACGACGCCGAGGACGGCTGCTCGCGGATCCGCCAGGACAGTGGCGGCGACGGCGTCGTCCTCCGTGCGCAGGTAGCTGCCCGCCCGGCCGATGCGCAGGCTGCCGTACCGCGAGGCGGTGTCCTCGACCAGATAGGTTAGGGCCTGCGGGATCTCCGTGGCGGAATGGGTGCACAGGAACGCAAGGATCGACGGCGCGTCCTCGCCGGCGTCGAGCGCCGAGCGGATCGAATCGGCGGAGAAACGGTACGTGGTGGCCGGCCCCTGGCCCTCGGGCAGGGACATGCGGAGGAGCCCCCGGGCCACCTCGGGCTGCAGGTACCCCGGCGCTACGGCGGTGAGGTCGGCCTGCAGGACGACGTGGGAGACCGGCGCAGGAAGCGCTTCGCGGATGCCGAGCGCGGCTTCTTCGAAGAGCCCTGCCGCGACGAGGCGGCCCGCATCCGTGACCGCTCCGCCGCCCGTCAGCCCGAGGGAGGCCGCCTCCGTCAGCATGCCGGGCAGCAGGCGGGCGAAGCGTCGCTGGAGACGGGGCTGGTGCCAGGAAGCGAGGCTGACGACGGACCGGTCGGTGAGGACCGGCAGGGCGTCGGCGGAGCCGGCACCGTCCTTCCCGTGGAGACCGGCCAGTTCCATCGCCACGGTGAGCAGGCGCTGGCGCACCATCGGAGCATCGGGACGGGATGCCTCGGCGGCAAGGGCGTTGATCGCCGTGCCGTCGGGCAGCTTCGACCCGACGAGGGCCGGCGCGCGATCCACGGCCAGCCACCCCTCCACGAGGAGCAGCCACTGCGCATCACGATCGAGCGATTCCCAGGCGTCGAGCCGCGACGTCTTCCAGCGAGAATCGTCGGGGTCGAGGGTCAGCAGCCCGACGGCGGCCCCGAGTTCCAGCAACCACGCGGCTTCACCTTCGGTGGTCCGGAGGACATCACGGACGCGCCGCAACTCGCGGACGCCGACACCGCCGGAGCGAAGCGTGGCCACCGGCGTGGCGGCGGCGGAGCCGAGGAGTGCGGTCATCAGCCGGAGGGTCTCTGCGATCGCACCGAAGGCGGCGTTGTCCCGCAGGCTCGTCCGCGTGGTGCGCTCGACCGTGACGGGCGGCGCGACGTCCAGGGAAGTGAACACGGCATGGCCCCGCAGTGCAATACCGACGCCGCGGGGGAGCTCGACGTGCAGGGCGTCCAGGGGCGCCAGGAGGCAGCGGTCCAGGAGCCATTGCACTGCCGGTGCGACACCGCCGTCACCCGCTGTCGCCGTCGAGCCGACCGGTGCGTCCCGCAGCCGGGCGAGGAGTGCGGCCGCGCCGTCGGGGGCGCCCGCCATGAGGCTGTCCCACCGGGTGGGATCAGCCGTCACGACGTCGACGACATGCGCAGCGGAAGCGGAGGTCATGTCATTGGTGTCCGCCTCGGGCGCGACCAGCCCGACTGCGCCGATGAGCGCCGGCCCGAACCGGGGGATGGACCGCGCGAGGGTGCGGAACGGCCGGCCGAGGCCGGCCGGATACGGGCCGAGTGCGTCCGCCAGCGCACCGACGGGGAGGAAGCCCGACGTCGGGGTACCTGCGACGAGCGCCCGTTCCACCAGGCCGGCGAGGATCTGGTCGATGGTCTGCGGATCAGCGTCCGTGAGGGCGGTGACCAGACGCGCACGTGCCACGGGGCCGCCGTCGTCCTCGCTGAGCACCGTGACTGCTTCGAGGACCTGGAGCTGAGGTCGGCTGACGGTGTCCAGCGCACGTTGAAGGCTGACGCGGGTAGAGGCCCTGGCGGCGAGCGCGGCGAAGTCGGGCACCGCGGGAAGGATGAGATCGGGCCGGACGGCGAGGAGGCGGCGCAGGTCGTCATCGCTCCGGTGGGCCAACTGCTCGGCCAGTGCTCGGATTGCGGACATCACATCAAGGCTACCTGTCACCTCTGACAGATCGGCAGCTGCAGATCGCCGACGTGGCCGGGCGATGATCGGTGGAAAGGCCGGGGGCTTCAGGACCTGCGCCGGGCGAGGACCGACCAGACGACCAGGGCGGCCATGAGCAGGAACGCGATGGGGAGGCAGAAGTAGGACGCAAGCACGAATCCGGGCCATACCGTCCCCTGGAGGAACGCCGTCGCGAGGATGGCGGCGAGTGACACCAGCCCGATGGCTGCGAAGACGACGGCGAGCACCGTGAGGACGAGCCGACCGCGGCCGGCGGGCTCGGTCAGGTCAGGCGCCAGCGGATCCCGGGGGTCGCGGGCGGGGGAGTCTGGGGCCGATTCGTCTGGGAGCATAGCCGTCCAAGACTACAAGAACCACGACCCGGGAGCCGCCGGGAAAGCTATATCCTAGGCGGTACAGACTTCCCCGGCGGAGGTGGTCCGCCTCGACACCAGGCGATGCCACGGACCCGGGACCACCACCGCAGGCGAACGCCGCCCGGTCAGCTAAGAAGAGGTAGACGACGTGCCCATCGGCAAGGTCAAGTGGTTCGACGTGGACAAGGGCTTCGGTTTCGTGGCCACGGACGACGGCAAGGAAGTGTTCCTCCATTCCTCGGCGCTGCCCACAGGTGTCAGCGAGGTGAAAGTCGGCACCAAGCTCGAGTTCGGTGTCGCTGACGGTCGGCGTGGGCCTCAGGCCCTGTCCGCACGCATCCTCGAGCAGGCGCCGTCCGTGGTCAAGGCCACGCGCAAGAGTGCGGACGACATGGCCGTCATCACCGAGGACCTCATCAAGCTGCTCGACGCCGTGTCCAACGACCTCCGCAAGGGACGCTACCCGGAGAAGGGGCACGGGACGAAAGTGGCGGCGGTCCTGCGCGCGGTTGCAGACGACCTCGACGCGTAGGCTTCCATCATGACCTCGACCAACCTGGGGACCGCCGCCGGCGCCGTCCCGACCGACGACGCTGCGACGCCCGCCGAGGGGGACGCCGTCGCGCCGACGACGACCGAGGCGCCGAGGAAGCCCCGCGCCTCCCGCCGTATCCCCAAGTCGGATGCCGTGCTCGAAGCCGCCGTCGAGCGCGCCCGCAGCGCTGTCCTCGAGGTCGCACCCGAGTCCCAGATCGGCCGCCACGTGTCCGCCGTGATCGAGGGCGAACGCCTCGTCACGCACCGGTTCGAGGCTTTCCTGCCCGGCTACGGAGGCTGGCAGTGGTATGCGAGTGTGGCCCGCGTGGCGCGGAGCAAGGACGTGACTGTCTGCGAGGTCGGCCTGCTTCCGTCCGCGGCTTCCCTGGTGGCCCCCGAATGGCTGCCGTGGTCCCAGCGCGTGCGTCCTGAGGATTCCGAGTCCGACGACGGCGTGCCGCAGGTCGGCGGATCGCAGGATGGCGGCCCGGCACCGGTCGAGGCCCTGGATAGTACCGACACCGAGGGTGCAGTCACCGAGGGTGCAGACAGTGACGGTGCCTACACCGACGCGGTGGTCCTGGGCGAGTCGGCGGACAACGCTCCGGACCAACCCGACGCCGAGTGACGCATCCGTGGCGCCGCAACGAGGACGGAGGAGCTTGAGTACCTTCCGATCGCTCGGCATCCACAACTACAGGCTCTGGTTCATCGGAGCCTCGATATCCAATATCGGCACCTGGATGCAGCGGACCGCCCAGGACTGGTTGGTGTACGACATCCTGACGCCACAGAACGCGTCCGCCCTCGGCATCGTGATGGCACTCCAACTCGGCCCACAGCTCGTGATCTCTCCGTGGGCAGGGCTCATCGCCGACACAGTGGACCGGCGCAAGCTCCTCGCCATGACGCAGATCGCCATGGCGCTCCTCGGCGCGGGGCTCGGGCTGATGGTGCTCCTCGACGTCGCGGTCCTCTGGCATGTCTACGCCTTCGCCCTGGCCCTCGGCGTGGTCTCCGCCTTCGATTCCCCGGCCCGCCAGGCCTTCGTCTCGGAGCTGGTGCGCGATGAGAACCTTCCCAATGCCGTCGCCCTCAACAGCGCCTCCTTCAACGGCGCCCGGCTGATCGGTCCCGCTGTCGCCGGGCTCCTCACTGCGGCGGTCGGTCCGGGCTGGGTGTTCATGATCAACGCGCTGACGTTCGGCGCGATGGTGTACGTGCTGCTGGCGCTCCGCACGTCGGAACTCAACAGGCAGCCGCGGCAGGCGCCGGGCAAGGGGCGCATCCGCGCGGGATTCAGCTATGTCCGCCACCGGCCCGACCTGATGATCGTCCTGCTCGCGATCTTCATCGTCGGGACGTTCGGACTGAACTTCGCCGTGTTCATCGCGTCCATGGCCCGTACCGAGTTCGGCCAGGATGCCCGGGTCTTCGGGATCCTCTCGTCGGTGATGGCGGTCGGCTCCCTCGCGGGCGCACTCCTGTCCGCCCGACGGGAGAGGCCGCGGCTGCGCTTCATCTTCGGGGCGTCCGCGGCGTTCGGGGTCGCCTGCCTGCTGGCCGCCCTGGCGCCCAACCTGTGGCTGTTCGGGCTGGCACTGGTGCCCGTCGGACTGTGCGCGCTGACACTGATGACCAGTGCCAACGCCTACGTCCAGACGACGACGGACCCCGTCATGCGCGGCCGGGTCATGGCGCTCTACTTCGCCATCTTCCTCGGCGGCACTCCGCTCGGAGCGCCCGTGGTCGGCTGGGTGTCCGACACGTTCGGTCCCCGATGGAGCCTCGGTGTCGCTGCGGCGTCGGGCCTTGTCGCCGCAGCAGTCGGCATCTTCTGGGCCTGGAAGTACCACGAGGTCCGGCTCCGCTACGACCGCTCCGCGCCCCGCCGCCTCCGGCTGGATCACGAACCGGGAGCGGCGGACACATCGCCGTAGTACTTCGCGCCCCCCATTGGGAGTCCTAGAGCAGGTTCTCGACCACGTAGTCGATGCAGGCAATGAGCGCCGACACGTCTTCGGGGTCGATCGCCACGAAGGTGGCGACGCGCAGCTGGTTGCGGCCGAGTTTCCGGTAGGGCTCGACGTCGACGATCCCGTTGGCCCGGAGGATCGCGGCGATGCGCGCGGCGTCCACGGAGTCGTCGAAGTCCACCGTGACGATCACGTTCGAGCGGTCCTCCGTACGCACCACATAAGGGCTCGCGACGGGGGATGCCTCGGCCCAGCCGTAGAGACGTCCGGCCGAATCGGCGGTACGGGCTGCAGCGAAGGGCAGGCCGCCCTGGGCGTTGAGCCACTCGACCTGCGCATCGAGGGTCACCAGCGTGGACAGCGACGGCGTGTTGTAGGTCTGGTTGAGCCGCGAATTATCGATGGCCGTCTGCAGGTTCAGGAAATCCGGGATCCACCGGCCTCCGGTCGCGATCCGGGCAGCACGCTCGATCGCAGCGGGGGAGAAGAGCCCCAGCCACAGGCCGCCGTCGGAAGCGAAATTCTTTTGCGGGGCGAAGTAGTAGACGTCCGCCTGGGACACATCGACGTCCAGGCCACCGGCGGCGGACGTCGCATCGACGATGACCAGTGCTCCTTCATCGGCACCGTCGACCCGCCGAACCGGAGCGGCGACGCCGGTGGACGTCTCGTTCTGGGGCCAGGCGTAGGTGTCGATCCCCGCTTCCGCGACCGGGTCCGGGCGCGTGCCGGGCTCGGAGGTGATGACGCTCGACGCTTCGAGGAAGGGGGCCTTGGTGGTCGCGGACGCGAACTTGGAGCCGAACTCCCCGAACGAGAGGTGCTGCGCCTTCCTGTCCACCAGTCCGAAGGTCGCGACGTCCCAGAACGCCGTCGAACCGCCGACACCGAGAACGACCTCGTAGCCCTCCGGTGCGCCGAAGAACGACGACAGGCCCTCCCGGACGCGGCCTACCAGGGAGCGGACCGGCGCCTGACGGTGGGACGTTCCCAGCAACGACTGGCCGGCGGACACGAGCGCATCGATCTGGCCACTGCGTACCTTGGACGGACCGGCGCCGAAGCGGCCGTCCGCGGGCAGGAGGTGGTGGGGGACACGGGGGGTCTCGCTCATGGGTGCTCCAGCTGTTCGGCGGCGGGTATCGCCATCATTGTGCCCCAGAGGCCCGGGGGCCTCCATTTGTGAACGGCCCCGATCGGCGTTCCCTGACAGCCGTCGTCGCGCCCAGGTTGATTGCCGGGCCTGTTGCCGCATGGGTTAACCTTGGGAGGCGTGGGGCGGAACCGGCTGTGTCGGCCGTGGCACCCACCGGCGTGAGGCAGTCCAGCCGCGCACCCGCACCGCACCAAGGAGCTGACCCGGATGACGGACCTCATCGATACGACCGAGATGTACCTGCGGACCATCCTTGAGCTCGAGGAGGAGAACATCGTGGCTCTCCGGGCGCGCATCGCCGAGCGTCTGCGCCACTCCGGCCCCACCGTCTCCCAGACCATCGGGCGCATGGAACGCGACGGCCTCGTCGTCGTCTCCGGTGACCGGCACCTGGAGCTGACGGAACTGGGCCGGCGCCGCGCCACCGGCGTCATGCGGAAGCACCGCCTCGCGGAGCGACTGCTGAGCGATGTCATCGGCCTCGACTGGGCCTACGTGCACGACGAGGCCTGTCGTTGGGAGCACGTGATGAGCGAGCGCGTGGAGCGCCGCCTCTATGAACTCCTCGGGAAGCCGTCCGAATCGCCCTACGGCAATCCCATCCCCGGACTCGAGGCGATCGGCGGCGTCCAGTCGAAGCTGTTCACCGATGGTGTGGTGACCCTGCTGTCCGCCATGGACACATACTCACCCGAGAATCAGGTCACGCTGCTTCGGTTGGCCGAGCCGATCCAGGTGGATCCGGAGCTCCTGACGCAGCTCGACGAGGGCGGATTGCGCCCGGGTGCCCAGCTGGCCCTGGAATCCGTAGGCGGCTACGTGTCCGTGCGTGTCCCAGGCGTCGAGGGGGCCCTCGAGCTGCCGCCCGAGGTCGCATCGCATGTCTTCGTCTCCGTCGCCTGACGGCGCCACGACCGTCACGCCGCAGACAGTGTTACGTGACGATCCCGCAGGGTCGCACCAGCCATTTCCAGCCTGCTGACCTATACCTTACCTAGCCACCGTCACCAGAAACATATCGTTCCGTGATCGGAACGTGACATATGACGGTTTCTCAGGTAGCCTACATCTCGTGCCAAATTCGCTCTAGATCCGGCACCCTCCTGCAAATCGCCTAGCTCTGCCATTGCCGGAGGTCCGTTCGCACCATCGCATGGCAGAGGCGGGGGAACCAATTTGTGGATCTCTGACAAGAGATCCTTGGGGTTAAGTCGCTGTTCAACCAGCGGCCGGGTGACTCCCATCCGAATCCGACAGCTCACCTCGCAGGCGTTGGGAGAGGCAATCCAACGTGTCCACCAGCTCTTCGCTGGGCCGCCATCGCGCGCCCAAGACCGTCAGTCCGCTGACCACCCTGTCCATCGCAGTCACGTCGAATGCAGGATCGGTCGGCCGCCAGGCAGCCGTGATCGTCGCCGCTTCCGGGCTCGTCCTCACCGCGGGCCTTCCTGCCCACGGCGTCACCGCCCCCGAGCGTGAGGTGCAGTCCTCTGCGGCACTGACCGTCGACCGCGTCGTAGCCGCGGAGATCACGGTTCCCGCCAGCGCGAAGGTCTCCTTCGAGCGCGTGGCCGTCGAGGTCACTCCTGCTCCCGTGGTCGTCGAGGAAGCTCCCGCTCCTGTGGTCGAGGCTCCCGAGCCTGTCGCCGTCGTAGCCGCTGCTCCCGTCGAAGCCGCTCCCGTCGTTGCGGCTCCCGTCGTGGCCGCTACTCCGGCCGCCGCTCCCGTCACCGTGGTTCCCGCCGCAGTGCCTGTTGCGCCCGCTGCAGCACCGGTTGCCGCAGTCCCTGCCGCTCCTGTCGAGCAGCCGGCTCCCGTCCAGTCGTCGGGTGTCGGTGCCGGTCTGGTTGCCTCTGCCTACGCCCAGATCGGCGTCGCCCAGGACTGCACCGCGATGGTCGAGACCGCTCTGCGCTCCGTCGGCAAGTCCGTGGGCGATCTCGCTCCCGGCCAGTTCTTCCAGTTCGGCGATGTCGTCGGAACGCCCGCAGCGGGCGACCTCGTCATCACCGGCGGCCACGTCGCGATCTACGTCGGCAACGGCCAGGTCATCAGCGGTGGCCTCAACGGCATGAACACCGGCCTCCACAGCCTGTCAGACCTTTCCGGCGCCAGCTTCGTCCGCGTCCGCTAGAACCCCACACACCCTTTCCGGCGCCAGCTTCGTCCGCGTCCGCTAGAACCCCACACACGGAGAACTCCTTCATGTCCTCACGCGCCACGATCGCCCGCCACCGAGGAGAAGCGCAGACCACTGCCAGCTTCTCGGCCCTCGCCAAAGCAGTCACCACCAACGCAGGCGGGATGGGCCGCCAGGCCGCCGTCATCGCCGCGGCCTCCGGTCTCGTCCTGACCAGCGGCGTCGCAGCCAATGCGGCGGATCTCCACCCGCAGCGCGAGGTCGCCACCTCGAACGTTTCCGTGACAACGGCCCGCCCGGCCGTCGTCGCCTCCAGCTCGACGGTGCTCTCCTTCAACAAGACGCCGGTCAAGGTCAACGCCAAGCCGGTCGTCGTCGAGAAGGCCCCTGTGGTCGAGGCCCCTGTGGTCGAGGCGCCGGCAGCACCGGCACCCGTCGTCGAAGCGGCTCCGGTCGCTGTTGCCGCGGCTCCGGTCGTGGTTGCAGCCCAACCCGCCGCGCCGGCCGCTGTTGCGGCTCCCGTCACTGTCGCGGCTCCTGCGCCCGCACCGGCTGCGGCACCTGCCCCGGCGCCCGCACCGGTCGCCTCCTCCGGAGTGGCCGCCAAGATTGCCGCAGCAGCCAAGGGCCAGCTCGGGGTTATGCAGGACTGCACGCGGCTGGTCAGCAACTCCCTTGCCGCAGCAGGCATCAACTTCCACGGCTGGCCGGCAGGTTACCTGTCCCTCGGCCGCACCGTCAGCGCCGGGGAAGCCGTCCCGGGCGACCTCATCTACTACGCGGACGGCGGGGCGGGCGTGGCCCACATCGCGGTCTACATCGGTGGTGGCCAGGCCGTTCACGGTGGGTTCAACGGCAATACGACGGCGATCGCACCGGCCGAGCTCGGCTCGGGCGGCGTCTACATCCGCGTCGGCGGCTGATCAGGACACACCGTATCGGAAGAAGGACCGCCGCCCTGCGCCGGTCCTTCTTCCGTTAAGGGGTAGCAGAAGCAACCTCTCGCGGCACGTCAACCGGTCGATAGCGGCGATTAGCCCGCGCCCGGTCTCCGGATTACCCTTGCAGTGTCAATCCGAAGCACTTCTCCCGAACCCCGGGATGGCAACTGGTTGCGGGGAACAGGTCAGCAAAGAGGCAAGTTGTATGCGCACTCTTGTTCTGAATGCAGGGTATGAACCACTGGCGGTCATCACGTTCCGCCGGGCGCTGGTGCTTGTCCTTACCGGGAAGGCGAGCGTCGTCGCCGAGGACGAGGAGCCGATCGTGGGACCGACGGAGATTCTGGGCAGGCCCTCGGTAATCCTGCTCAACCGGTACGTGAAGGTCCCGTACCGGCACGATGTGACGGCCACGAGACGTGGTGTCCTCCGCCGGGACAATCATCTGTGCGCCTACTGCGGCAAGACCGCCTCGACCATCGACCACGTCATGCCGAGATCCCGTGGAGGGAAGGACACCTGGGAGAACCTCGTGGCGTGCTGCCTCAAGTGCAACAACGCCAAGGGCGACAAGACGCTGGGCAGCCTTGGCTGGAGCCTGCGGATCGTCCCCCTTCCCCCGCGTGGACCCCAATGGCAGATCAGGGAACTGGAGAAGCCCGCACCCCAGTGGTCCGAGTTCCTCGCGGAAACCGCTGCATGACGGCGAACGCCCTCCGGTTCGACGCCGTCGTCCTCGCAGGTGGCCGGTCCTCCCGCCTGGGCGGCGTCCCGAAGGCGGGACTGATCCTCGACGGGCAGACCCTTCTCGAGCGGACATGCTCCGCCCTCGTGGGTGCCGGCCTGGTGGTCGTCGTCGGTCCGGATCCGGGTGCGGGAACGACGCCGGCCCTGGTCGGGTCCCCGACGTTCGTGCGGGAGGAGCCCGCGTTCGCGGGGCCTGCGGCCGCCCTCGTCGCCGGCTTTCTGAGCTTCGAAGGCCCCCGGGCACCCTGGTGCGCTGTTGTCGCCTGCGACATGCCCCGTGTCGGTGGCCTGCTCGACATCCTGCTCGCGGAGGCAGCCGCCGACGACTCATTTTCGCTGGTAGCGGTCGACGACGGCCGGGACCAGCCGCTGGCCGCGCTGTACCGGACCGCGGACCTGGCGTCAGGCATCGACGCCGTCCTCGCCGGCGGGACCGCGGACAATCTGTCGATGCGCAGCCTCCTTGCTACTGTGAGGACCAGACCGGTCCCGGTTCCACCGGGCACGACGCACGACGTCGACACCTGGAATGACGCGCGAGCGCTGGGCATCGACGTCCCCTAGTACGCCCGGAGGGCCCATGGACGACCGTCAGAAATTGCTGCAGGACTGGACCGGGAAGCTGCTTGCCGCCTTCGAGATCGACGGGGCGGAGGTTGATATCGATGCCGTCCTCGGGTTGGCCGGCAAGGCCGCCCACGGCGTGGTGCGTCCGGCGGCACCGCTGACGACGTTCGTCGTCGGATACGCTGCCGGCCTTGCCGTCGGTAGCGGTCAGGCCGAGGAACAGGTGGCCATGCGGTCCGCCATGGCGGTGGCCGATGCCCTGTGCGCGGAAGCAGCGACGGACGGCGGTTCCGAATGAGCGAGGCAACCGCGGCGCGCAACGTCGACTGGAAGACCGCCCGGGCCCTCGCGCACGGTGCCGGTAGGCCACTGCCGTTCCAGACCGTCAACCTCGCGGACGGCCTCGGTCAGACCCTCGCCGAACCTATCCACGCCCTGCAGTCCATTCCGCACTACGCATCGTCGGCGATGGATGGCTGGGCTGTGAACGGGGACGCGCCCTGGACACTCGTGAGTCATGCCGAGCCGGAGGAGCACCCCCGGGGAAGGCCATCCCCGCACTCCGATTCCGGGGAGGTGTCACTCGCCCCGGGAGAGGCGACCTTCATCCTCACGGGCGGTGTCGTCCCTCAGAACGCCGTCGGCATCCTCAGGACCGAGCATGGCGCCATCCGCGGGAACGTCCTTGACCGCAACGAGTCCGCGCGCCCCGACGAGCCGTCGCTGCACGAGCATGTCCGGCCCGCGGGGGAGGAGGCCGAGGAAGGCTCCGAGGCGGTACCCGCCGGTGTCGTCCTGAATCCGGCGCAGATCGCGCTCGCCGCGGTGTGCGGACACGACACCCTCGCGGTCCTCAGGGCGCCGCGCGTGTCCCTGCTCATGACCGGTGACGAGGTCATCGACCACGGGCTGCCCCACGCGGGCCAGGTTCGCGACACCTTCGGGCCGCAGCTGCCCGGCTTCGTGGCGATGCTGGGCGGGCATGTCGACGTCGCCGGCCGCGCGAAGGACGACCTCGACGACGTCGTGGCGGCCATCAGCGCCGAGGCCACGGATGAGTTCTCGCTGGTGAGGGCCTCGGGCGACGTGCTGATCACCACCGGCGGAACCGGTAGCTCGTCCGCGGACCACATCCGCCGGGCCCTCATGGAGCTGGGCGCCGAGATGATCATCGACGGCATCGCGATGCGGCCAGGGCACCCGACACTGCTGGCACGCCTGCCGGACGGTCGCTTCCTCGTGGGACTCCCCGGGAACCCGCTTGCCGCGATGATGGCCATGCTCACCGTGGCCGGACCCCTGCTCGCCGGACTCCGCGGGTCTCCCCTGACCGATCCCGTCACGGTGACGAGCGCGGACGCCTTCGAGCCCCTGCACGGCAGGAGCCGACTCGTGCCGTATCGCCTCGAAGCCGGCCGGGCAGTACCGAGTACCCATCAGCGGTCGGGCATGCTGCGGGGGCTGGCCTCCGCGGACGGCGTCCTCGTGGTGCCGGGCGAAGGCTGCGAGGCGGGCGACGGCGTACCGGCACTGACCCTGCCCTGGGTCGTCTGACAGGTTCCGGGCAAGCGGCGAGGGGCGCCGATCTCCCGGCCGGCACCCCTCGCGTCAGGCTGCCCTCTCGTCAGGCGGCCTTCTCGACCCTGATGATCACGGATTTCGACGTCGGCGTGCCGCTGATGTCCGCCGTCGAGTCGAGGGGCACCAGGACGTTCGTCTCCGGGTAGTAGGCGGCAGCGCAGCCCTTGGGCGTCGAGTAGGCGACCACGCGGAAGTCCTCGGCGCGGCGCTCGACGCCGTCGGCCCACTCCGAGACGAGGTGGACCATGTCGCCGTCGTCGAGCCCTGCCTCCGCGATGTCCTCCGGGCTGAGGAACACGACGCGGCGTCCGTTGGAGATGCCGCGGTAGCGATCGTCCTTGCCGTAGATCGTGGTGTTGTACTGGTCGTGCGAACGCAGGGTCTGCAGGATGAGCCTGCCGGCCGGGACCTGCGGGTACTCGAGGGTGTTGGCGGTGAAGTTCGCCTTGCCCGTGGCGGTGGTGAAGGTCCGGCTGTCACGCGGCCCGTTCGGCAGGACGAAGCCGCCGGGCTTGTCGATACGGTCCTCGAAGTCGTCGAAGCCCGGTATCACCGCGCTGATGTGCCTGCGGATGACGCGGTAGTCGGCTTGCGCGGCCGTCCAGTCGAGCTGAGGTGCGTTGTTCCGGAAGGGGCTGTCCTCCCGCGCGAAGAGGCGGTCGCCGAGCTCGCAGACGATCGCGATCTCCGAGCGCATCTCCGAGCTCGAGGGCTTCAGCCGTCCGGTCGACGCGTGCACCGCGCTCATCGAGTCCTCGACGGTGACGCGCTGGTCGCCGCCGGACTGGGTGTCCTTGTCCGTGCGGCCGAGGGCGGGGAGGATCAGTGCGCGCGTGCCGGTGACGAGGTGGGAGCGATTCAGCTTCGTCGAGACCTGCACGGTCAGCCGCGTGTTCCGCAGTGCCCGCTCGGTGACGTTGGTGTCCGGCGTCGCCCGGACGAAGTTGCCTCCCATGCCCATGAAGACCTTCGCCGTTCCGTCACGCATGGCACGGATTGCGGCCACCGTGTCATAGCCGTGCCGACGCGGCGACTCGAAACGGAACCGCTTGTCCAGGGCGTCGTGGAAGGCTGCAGGCATGCGCTCGAAGATGCCCATGGTGCGGTCGCCCTGGACGTTCGAGTGGCCCCGGACCGGGCAGACGCCGGCGCCGGGCTTGCCGACATTGCCCTGCAGCAGGAGCACGTTCACGACATCGCGCAGGGTGGAGACGGAGTGCTTGTGCTGCGTCAGGCCCATGGCCCAGCAGACGATCGTGCCCGGGGAGGCGATCATGCGGTCGCCGACCTTCGTGATCTCCGCCTTGGAGATGCCGCTCGCCGTGGTGATCTCGTCCCAGCTGGTCTCGCGCAGGCTGGCGAGATAGTCCTCGAGGCCGAGGGTGTGCTCGGCGATGAAGGCGTGGTCGAACACCGTGCCCGTGGCTTCCTCGCGCTCGAGCAGGTGCTTGCCGAGGCCGCGGAACAGGGCCTGGTCACCGCCGATGCGGATCTGCAGGAAGTCGTCGGCCAGTGCGGTCCCGCCGCCGAAGCGCGTGCCGAGCAGTCCCAGCGGGTTCTGCGGGTTCTCGAACCGCATGAGGCCGGCTTCGGGCAGCGGATTGATGGCCACGATGGCCCCGCCGTTCTTCTTCGCCTTCTCCAGCGACGTCAGCATGCGGGGGTGGTTGGTGCCGGGGTTCTGCCCGGCGATGATGATGAGCGGCGCGGTGTCGAGGTCGAGCAGCGACACGGTGCCCTTGCCGACCCCGAGCGTCTCGTTGAGCGCCGATCCCGAGGACTCGTGGCACATGTTCGAGCAGTCCGGCAGGTTGTTCGTGCCGATACCCCGCACCATCAGCTGGTACAGGAAGGCAGCCTCGTTGGAGGTGCGTCCCGACGTGTAGAAGACCGCCTCGTCCGGGCTGTCCAGTGCTCCGAGTTCGTCCACGATGACCTGGTTCGCCTCGTCCCAGGACACGGCACGGTAGTGCGTGCCGCCGTCGTCGAGCAGCATGGGGTGCGTGAGTCGTCCCTGCTGGCCGAGCCAGTAGTCATCGTGGGTCAGGAGATCCTCGACGGAGTGCTCGGCGAAGAACGACGGCGGAACGGTGCGGCGCGTCGCCTCCTCGGCGACGGCCTTCGCGCCGTTCTCGCAGAACTCGGCGGTGTGCCGCTTGTCGCCCTCGGGCCAGGCGCAGCCCATGCAGTCGAAACCCTTGACCTGGTTGACGGCGAGGAGCGTCTGGGCACTGCGGACAGGGCCCATCTGGTCGATCGAGATCTTCAGCGAATTGATGACCGCGGGAAGTCCTACCGCCCGCGTCTTCCGGGCCCCCACCGCCAGTTCGGACTCGTCGATATTGTCCTTGGGCGCCTTGGTTGCCACGCTGTCCACATCCTCGTGTCGAAGTCGACGCACCACGTGGTGTCTGGGGTCAACTAACCTCATCATAGGGCCGAGATAAGGAGAGTCGATGAACCGGGTCACGCAGCGTCGCCGCATCACCAAGTTCCGGATCGGAGCGCAGACCGGGCGCCGTGAAGACGTCCTGGCGGGGGAGGAACCTCTGGAGATCCGCCTCGGCGGTCGGGCCTTCACCGTGACCATGCGGACCCCGGGTGATGACTTCGACCTCGTGGCCGGTTTCCTGGTGTCCGAGGGCGTGGTCTGGGAGCCGGGCCAGCTTCCCAGCCTCCGGTACTGCGCCGGCGTGGACGACAACGGCCAGCAGACCTTCAACGTCGTGGAGGCCCAGCTCCGGCCCGGTGTCGAACTGCCGGACACGGCCATGGAGCGCCACGTGTACACGTCGAGCTCCTGCGGCATCTGCGGTACCGCGTCCATCGACGCTGTCCGGAAATCGTCCCGGTTCGACCTCCGCGAGGACACCGCGTCCGTCGACCTCGGGATCCTCGCATCCCTGCCCGACCGGCTGCGCGCCAGCCAGAAGCTCTTCGACCGGACGGGCGGCGTGCACGCCGCCGGTCTCTTCTCCGCCGAGGGAGAGCTCCTGTGCCTGCGGGAGGACGTGGGCCGGCACAATGCAGTCGACAAGGTGGTCGGCTGGGCGCTGCGGGAGGGGATGCTGCCCCTTCGCGGAACGATCCTGCAGGTCTCGGGCAGGACGTCCTTCGAGCTGGTGCAGAAGGCGCAGCTCGCGGGCATCCCGGTGCTGGCGGCCGTCAGCGCGCCGTCGTCGCTCGCGGCTGACCTGGCGGACGACACCGGCCTCACGCTCGTCGGATTCAGCCGCGGGACGTCCCTGAACTGCTACTCGCACCCGGACCGCATCACGGCCTGAGGTCTGGGCGGGGAAGCGCCTAGAACGGATTGAGCAGGCGCTGGACGAAGCGGCGCGTCCGCTCCTCGCGCGGATTGCGCAGCACCTGGTCGGGGTGGCCGTGCTCGACGACGACTCCGCCGTCCATGAAGACCACCTCGTCCGCGACCTCGCGTGCGAAGGCGAGCTCATGCGTCACGATCACCATGGTCCAGTTCTCCTCGGCCAGCTCCTTGATCACGGTCAGCACTTCGCCGACCAGTTCGGGATCGAGGGCCGAGGTCGGCTCGTCGAAGAGCAGCAGATCGGGCTGGAGCGCCAGTGCGCGGACGATCCCCACGCGCTGCTGCTGGCCGCCGGACAGGTTGAAGGGATAGTCGTCCCGCTTCGACGCGAGGCCCACCCGGTCGAGGAGCCGCTCCGCGTCCGCGACGGCGTCCCGCCGAGGCCGTGTCTGCACCTGCACGGGGCCTTCGATGATGTTCTCGAGGACGGTCATGTGCGGGAAGAGGTTGTAGTTCTGAAAGACCATGCCGCTGCGATCGCGGAGGGACAGTGCATCCTTCTTCGACACCCTGCCGGCGAAGTCCAGCGACGGCCCGCCCCGAAAGGCCACCGTCCCGCCGTCGGGCGTCTCGAGCCCGTTGAGGCAGCGCAGGACGGTCGTCTTGCCGGAACCGGAGGGCCCGACGAGGGCCACAACCTGGCCGCTGTCGAGGTTTAGGTCGATCGACGTCAGGACCTGATTGTCACCGAAGGATTTCTGCAGGCCCGAGACGGTCAGCAGCGGTCCTTCGGTGGCGGGCGGAAGGAGCGGGTCAGTGGGCGACATAGCGATCCAACCTCTTCTCGAGTGCGGACTGGCCGCTGGACAGGACGAGGCAGAAGACCCAGTAGATTGCTGCGGCCTCGACGTAGACCAGCATGAACTCCTGCGAGAACGCGGCGATCTGCTGGGCCTCGCGGAACAGCTCCGTCACGAGGATGACGGACGCCAGGGACGTGTCCTTGACGAGGCTGATGAAGGTGTTCGACAGCGGCGGTACGGACACGCGTGCTGCCTGCGGCAGGATGACCCGGCGCAGGGCCAGGGTGCGGGACATGCCGATGGTGTGGCACGCCTCCCACTGGCCCTTGGGCACGGACAGGATGGCGGCGCGCAGGATCTCGGCCGCGTAGCCGCCGACATTGAGGGAGAACGCGATGATCGCACTCGGCCACGGATCGATGGTCAGTCCGATCGAGGGAAGCCCGTAGAAGATGACGAACAGCTGCACGAGCAGCGGGGTGCCGCGAATGACCGAGACGTAGAACCGCGCGATGGCCGAGAGGACCGGCTGCCCGCTGATGCGCATGAGCGCGACGACGAGAGCCAGCGCGAGGCCGATGGCGAAGGAGGCGAGCGACAGCGGGATGGTGCCCGCCAGGCCGCCGGAGAGCATCGGCCAGAAGGACGTGCGCAGCAGTTCCCAGTCCATCAGTCAGCTCCTCCGGCCGGTGCGCCCCCGTACCCAGGGGGGAGCGGCCCTCCCCGGCCCTTCGACGGGATCACTCGCTGACGTCGGAGCCGAAGTACTTCTCGGAGATCTCGGTGAGCGTGCCGTCGGCTCGCAGTTCGCCGAGGGCCGTGTTGATGGCGTCGACGAGTTCCGTGCTGCCCTTGACGACGGCGACCGCGCTCTCGGAGGTCTCGTCGGTGGTGGCCGCGATCTTGATGCCCTCGTTGTTGTTCGTCTTCTGGTAGTCGAGGTAGGTCAGCTCGTCGTTGATGGTCGCATCCACGCGGCCCTGCTCGAGGAGGGTGACCGACTGCGCCCAGCCCTCGACGGGCTCGACGTTCGCGCCGCTCTCCGTCGCGAGCTCGTACCAGTTGCTCGTCAGGGACTGCGCGGTCGTCTTGCCCGAAAGGTCCTCGAACGAGGAGATGTCGTTGTTGTCGGCGCTGGTGACGATGACGCCGGAGCTCACCGTGTAGGGCTCGGAGAAGTCGTAGGTCTCCTTGCGCTCGTCCGTGATCGAGACCTGGTTCGCGATCACGTCGAACCGGCCGGCCTCGAGGCCCGCGAAGATCGCGTCCCACTGGGTCTCCTCGAACTCGGCCTCGACGCCCATCTTCTCCGCGACGGCGGTGATGACCTCGACGTCGTAGCCGGTGAGCTCGCCGCTGCCGTCCTCGTGGAAGCTGAAGGGCTTGTACGTGCCCTCGGTGCCGACGGTGAGGACACCGGAGTCCTGGATCTCCTGCAGCGAATTCGACGCCGCGGATTCCGAGGATCCCCCTTCGCCTGCAGGGGTCGACGACGACCCGCAGCCGGCGAGCGCGAAGGTGAGGGCGGCAGCGGCACCAAGGATGGACAGGCGGTTGTTCATGGGAATTCCTTCGGTCTGGTGGAACGGGCACGGCGGGTGGGAATGGGAGGAACCGACGAAGGCTTGAAGCCTAGGTGCATCCGCTCCACCCGGCCGGGACCGGAGTCGAACACTACTGAGGTGAACACCGGAGCATGTACTTATTGTTCCGAAGTATTGCGGCGGGGGTCCAGGAACCAGCGGCCTAAGCTGGAACTGGCATCCATGGAAGGAAAAGCTATGAGCATGGAAGGCGCGGCCTGGAGCTCGCTGTACAAGATTTCCACGGCGAAGGACGGCAAGCACGGCTTCTCGAAGGAGTCGGTGCGTCGCATCCTCACCTTCGCGGTGCCCTATCGGTCCAAGCTCGTCCTCTTCATCGTCCTGTCCGTCGCCGGGGCGTTCCTCGCCGTCGCCACGCCGGTCCTGGCCGGTCAGGTGGTGGACGTGATCGTGGCGCAGGGCGAGGTCCGCACCGTCGTGCGGCTCGCCGTCGTGATCGCGCTGGTGGCTGTCGCGGACGCCGCGGTGTCCCTGGTGACGCGCTGGTACTCGGCGCGCATCGGTGAGGGCGTCATCCTCGACCTCCGCACCGCCGTCTTCAACCACGTGCAGAAGATGCCGATCGCCTTCTTCACGCGCACGCGGACCGGTGCCCTCGTGAGCCGCCTGAACAATGACGTCATCGGCGCGCAGCAGGCCTTCAGCGGAACCCTCTCCGGCGTCGTCACCAACCTCGTGGCGCTCGTCCTCACCCTCGCGGTGATGTTGAGTACCTCCTGGCTCGTGACGGTCCTCGCCGTCGTCATGCTGCCCATCTTCCTGGTCCCGGCGCGGCGCATGGGCAGCCGCCTTGCCGCTCTCCGCCGCGAGGCCGCCGACCACAACTCGGCCATGAGCACGCAGATGACCGAGCGGTTCTCCGCCCCCGGCGCCACGCTCGTCAAGCTGTTCGGCAGGCCGGACGAGGAAGCCGAGGAGTTCCGCGTCCGCGCGGCACGCGTGCGGGACATCGGGGTACGGACCGCGATGCTGCAGTTCGTCTTCTTCACGGCCCTGATGCTCGTCTCCGCACTGGCCCTGGCCCTGGTCTACGGCCTGGGCGGCTTCCTCGCCTTGAGGGGCCAGCTCGATACCGGCGAGGTCGTCACGCTCGCCCTCCTGCTCACGAGGCTCTACGCGCCGCTGACCAGCCTGGCGAATGCGCGGGTCGAGATCATGAGCGCCATCGTCAGTTTCGAGCGTGTCTTCGAGGTCCTCGACCTCGAGCCGCTCATCCAGGAGAAGCCCAACGCCGTCACCGTCCCGGCGGGTCCCGCCACCGTGGAGTTCGACGACGTCCGCTTCGCCTACCCGTCCGCCGACAAGGTCTCGCTGGCGTCCCTCGAGGAGGTGTCGACGCTCGATACGCGCGGCGGCGACGAGGTGCTCCACGGTGTGTCCTTCCGGATCGAACCCGGACAGACGGTCGCCCTGGTCGGCACCTCGGGAGCCGGCAAGTCCACCATCGCCCAGCTCCTGGCACGCCTGTACGACGTCGACAGCGGCGCGGTCCGGCTGTCCGGCACCGATGTGCGGGACGTGACGTTCGCGTCGATGCGGCACACCCTCGGTATGGTCACGCAGGACGGGCACCTGTTCCACGAAACCATCCTCTCGAACCTTCGCCTCGCCCGGCCCGAGGCCACGGAGGACGAGGTCTGGGACGCGGTCCGGCGTGCGCGCCTGGAGACTCTCGTCCGGTCACTGCCCGACCAGTTGGACACCATGGTCGGTGAGCGCGGCTACCGGCTGTCGGGTGGCGAACGCCAGCGCATGACCATCGCGCGGCTCCTGCTCGCGCAGCCGCGCGTCGTCATCCTCGACGAGGCGACGGCGGCGCTCGACTCGACGTCGGAAGCGGCCGTGCAGGCGGCGCTCAGCGAGGCGCTCGAGGGTCGCACGGCGATGGTGATCGCACACCGCCTGTCCACGATCCGGAGCGCCGACCTGATCCTCGTGGTCGAGGACGGCTCCATCGTGGAGCGCGGGACGCACGACGAGTTGCTCGCGCTGGGCGGACGGTACGAGGAACTGCACCGCACCCAGTTCGCCGTGCAGAAGAACGTGGCGATGGACGAGGAGCCCGAGGCGCTGACCGGCGTCTAGGCCCGGGCGTCCCTGCGGTCCCGCAGGCGGGGGATGACGTAGTCGGTCAGCAGTGGGGCAAGGTCGTGGCGTCCGGACGCCTGTCCGAGATCGAGCCAGTCCAGCTCCTCGATCTCGGCAGCGGGACGGGGTTCCGCCGTCAACGGGCAGAGGAACACCGTGGCGATGAGGAGGGTGTCGGCCTCGTTCGCCGCCGGCCCTTCCCAGGTGCCGATCAGCGTGAGTTCCTCGGCCGGGACGGTGAGGCTGAGTTCCTCGGACAGCTCCCGGACACCGGTCTGCGCAGCAGTCTCGCCCGGCTCCGGCTTCCCGCCGGGTTGCATGAACATCGACGTCCCGCGCTTCCGCACCAGCAGCAAGCGGTTCGCCTCGTCGAGGAGGCACAGGGCGGTGACGGTGATCATCACACGCCCACCCCTTTCCACCCGCTCCGACCTTGCACCGGCCACGAGGAACGACCCCGACGAAAAGGGAGGATGGGCAGAAGCCCATCCTCCCCGCTGTGCGGCGGTAGTCGCCGAACGCTCGTGCCCCTGGCCGGATTCGAACCGACGACCTTCCCTTTAGGAGAGGGACGCTCTATCCTACTGAGCTACAGAGGCGCGGAAACGGTGTATTCCCGATCCGGCGGTCCCAGCTTACCCGTTCCGTGTCGTGGTGTCCGCGCCGTCCGGACGGGCACGCAGGTGCCGCGGCAGGAAGACGGACACCGCGCCCGCCACGAGGCTCAGCACGAGCAGTGCCCAGCGCAGGACCGTGAGCGTCGAGGCCAGGCCCACGGCACCGGCGTCCGGCGAGGCCTGCGCCAGCACGGCGTCGATGGCGATGTTCTCCCACAGGTCGACGACGACGAACAGGATCACGGGCGACCACAGTACCCAGCGGAGCCACCGTCGCCCTGCGTTGAGCTGGACGAGCAGTAGCCAGGCGAACGCGAAAATGAGGGGGAAAAGAGTTCCGGCCGTCTTGTGCAGGTAACTCAACTGGCCGCGGGCGTCGTCGTCCATCGCCTCGCGGAGGCGCTGCACGTAGCCGGCGTCGTACCCGCCCACCAGCATGTCCGGCATGGTGAGGCCGTCGGCGAGCTGCGTCATCTGTCCCAGGGTCAGCAGGTGGAAGTACCAGAAGAGGAGTAGCGAGGCCGCCGCAGCAGCGACGAGGACGAGGGTCCCGTTGTTTTTCTGGCTGCTGCGTCCACCGGTCGGCCCGGGGGCGGAGGGCGCCGGGGCGCGGGAAGCGTACCTGCGTGCGATCTGTGCCCTCGTCTTTGCCACCGTTCCAGTATGGGTGATATCCGGTAGCCGCCGAGGTATACCGGCGGAAGCGCCCGAGGTTCCGGGTGTAAGGGAGAGTGTCGGGGGCACGGCCTAGACTTGAGGCACCATGGACATGCTTTTCGACCCCTACGTCTCCCCGCCCACGCCCGCCGAGAAGAAGCAAGCACGCGAGGCCGCCATGGCAACCACGGCGAGGACGACATCCAAGTCCGGAGACCCCGCGGCCGAACACGTGCCCTCGCGCGTCGGCGTCGACGAGCACCGTGCGCGCGAGCTCCTGCTGGGGATGAATCCGCAGCAGGAAGAGGCCGTGAAGCACGGTGGCTCGCCCCTGCTGATCGTCGCGGGCGCAGGTTCCGGGAAGACACGCGTGCTGAGCCACCGCATCGCCTACCTGCTGGCCACCGGCCGCTCCCACCCGGGGCAGATCCTCGCCATCACCTTCACGAACAAAGCCGCGGCGGAGATGCGGGAGCGAATCGAGGCCCTCATCGGCGACGTGGCGAAGCGCATGTGGATCTCCACCTTCCACTCCTCGTGCGTGCGGATCCTCCGGCGGGAGGCGGCGTCCGTGGGCCTCAACTCGAACTTCTCCATCTACGATTCCGCGGATACCCTGCGCCTGATCACCCTGGTGGCCAAGGGCCTGGACCTCGACCCGAAGAAGGTCCCGCCCAAGGCCGTCCAGCACAAGATCTCAGCCCTCAAGAACGAACTGATCGACGAGGAGTCCTTCGCCTCGACCGTCAACCTCTCCGACCCGTTCGAGCAGGCGGTCGCCGAGGTCTACACGGGCTACGCCCAGCGGATGCGCCAGGCCAACGCGATGGACTTCGACGACCTGATCGCCCAGACCGTCTACATGTTCCGGGCCTTCCCGGGGGTTGCCGACTACTACCGGCGACGCTTCCGCCACGTCCTCGTCGACGAGTACCAGGACACCAACCACGCGCAGTACGCACTCGTGCGCGAGATCGTGGGAGTGCCCGGGGAGTCGAGCGACGATCCGGCGGAACTCACGGTCGTGGGCGATTCGGACCAGTCGATCTACGCCTTCCGCGGCGCCGACGTGCGCAATATCGTCGAATTCGAGAACGATTACCCGAGCGCCCGCACCATCCTGCTGGAGCAGAACTACCGCTCCACGCAGAACATCCTCAGCGCGGCGAACGCCGTGATCTCCCGCAACCCGAACCGGCCGGAGAAGCGGCTGTGGACGGCCGAGGGGAGCGGCGAGAAGATCGTCGGTTACGTCGGCGAGAACGAGCACGAAGAGGCGCGCTTCATCGCCGAGGAGATCGACCGCCTCCAGGACGAGGAGGACATCCGCCCCGGGGACGTCGCCATCTTCTACCGCACGAACGCCCAGTCACGGTCCATCGAGGAGATCCTGCTGCGCGTCGGCCTGCCGTACAAGGTGGTCGGCGGTACCCGATTCTACGAGCGCAAGGAGATCAAGGACGCGCTCGCGTACCTGCGTGTCCTCGTGAACCAGGACGACGTCGTCAACCTGCGCCGTATCCTCAACGAACCCAAGCGGGGCATCGGTGACCGCGCCGAATTCGCCGTCGCGGCGCTCGGTGAGCGTGAGCGGATCAGCTTCATGGAGGCCCTCCGCCGTGCGGATCAGGCGCCCGGTATGGCCACCCGCTCCGTCAATGCCGTGGTCGGCTTCGTGAAGCTGATCGACGACCTCGCGGAGGTGGCCAGCGGATCGGGTGCGTCGGCGGCCGTCGAGGCAGTGCTGGAGCAGACCGGCTACCTCGAGCAGCTGCGCACCAGCAATGACCCCCAGGACGAGTCGCGCGTGGAGAACCTCGCCGAGCTCGTGGCCGTCGTGCGCGAGTTCGAGCGCGACAACCCGGAGGGAACGCTGGGGGACTTCCTCGAGCAGGTCTCCCTCGTGGCGGACGCCGACCAGATCCCCGACGCCCCGGACGGGTCCGCAGCCGATGTCCAGCGTGCGGTCGAGGAAGCGCGTCGTCAGGGCGTCGTCACCCTGATGACGCTCCACACCGCCAAGGGCCTCGAGTTCCCCGTGGTGTTCCTGACCGGCATGGAGCAGGGGATCTTCCCGCACCAGCGGTCGGCCACCGATCCGAAGGAGCTCGCCGAGGAGCGGCGCCTGGCGTATGTGGGTCTGACCCGCGCCCGTCAGCGCCTTTACATCACCCGGTCCGAGGTCCGCAGCATGTGGGGCCAGAGCCAGTACAACCCGGCGAGCCAATTCGTGAGCGAGATCCCGGAGGAGCTCGTCCACTGGAAGCGCGAGGGTGCTGCCAAACAGGCGTTCAGCTCCGGCGGGAGCATCACCGGTCCGCGGTTCAGCGGATCCTACTGGGGGGCCAGCGGTGGCGGGTTCTCCGGCGGCGCCGGGCCGGCCAAGGCCGTGGGCCGTGTCCAACCCCAGAAGGAGGTCGTCTCGGTGTCGGTGGGCGACCACGTCAACCATGCGAGCTTCGGCAACGGCACGGTGCTGTCCGTCGAGGGCGCCGGTGACAAGACCGTGGCGAAGGTCCGGTTCGACGTCGGCGAGAAGCGGTTGCTCCTGCGCTACGCACCCCTCACCAAGGTGGACCGGACAGGGTGATTCGCCGGGAGGGATCCCTACCAGCAGGGCCCCATTTTCTACAAAAGATAGAAGTGTGGCCTTACTCACTAAACGGATAGTCTGGAAAAGGTCTCAGGCCCGAGGGGGCTAAAGTTCCCTCTTGTAAACCTACTTCGACGTAGAAGGACTCTAGCCCGTGGACCTGTTTGAATATCAGGCGCGCGATCTCTTTGAGGCACACGGAGTTCCCGTGCTCGCCGGCATCGTGGCGCACACCCCAGAAGAAGCAAAGGCAGCAGCCGAGAAGATCGGCGGCGTCGTCGTCGTGAAGGCCCAGGTCAAGGCCGGCGGTCGCGGCAAGGCCGGCGGAGTCAAGGTCGCCAAGACCCCCGACGAGGCCTTCTCCTACGCTTCGGACATTCTCGGAATGGACATCAAGGGGCACACGGTCCACAGGGTGATGATCGCGCAGGGTGCGGATATCGCCGAGGAATACTACTTCTCCGTCCTGCTCGACCGGTCCAACCGCAACTACCTGGCCATGTGCTCGGTGGAGGGCGGCATGGACATCGAGCAGCTCGCCGTCGAACGCCCTGAGGCGCTGGCACGCATCGCCGTGGATGCCGGAACCGGGATCGACCAGGCCAAGGCCGAGGAGATCGTGGACGCGGCCGGATTCGCCGCCGATATCCGCGACGGAGTGATCACCACCATCCTGAAGCTGTGGGACGTCTTCGTGAAGGAGGACGCGACGCTCGTCGAGGTCAACCCGCTCGTGAAGACCGGCAAGGGCGACATCGTCGCCCTGGACGGCAAGGTCACCATCGACGAGAACGCCGAGTTCCGCCACGCGGACCACGCCGCCCTCGAGGACAAGGACGCCGCCGATCCCCTTGAGGCCAAGGCCAAGGAGAACGACCTCAACTACGTCAAGCTCGATGGCGAGGTGGGCATCATCGGCAACGGAGCAGGTCTGGTCATGTCGACCCTCGACGTCGTCGCCTACGCGGGCGAAGCCCACGGCGGGGTGTTGCCGGCCAACTTCCTGGACATCGGAGGCGGAGCGTCCGCCGAGGTCATGGCAGCCGGTCTGGACGTCATCCTCAACGACTCCCAGGTCAAGAGCGTCTTCGTGAATGTCTTCGGCGGCATCACCGCGTGTGACGCCGTCGCGAACGGGATCGTCAAGGCCCTCGAGATGCTGGGCGACGAAGCCAACAAGCCCCTCGTCGTGCGCCTCGACGGCAACAACGTCGAGGAGGGCCGTCGCATCCTCGCCGAGGCCAACTACCCGCTCGTCACCATCGCCGACACCATGGACGAAGGCGCCGACAAGGCCGCCGCGCTGGCCTACGGAAAGTAAGGGTTCTGACACATGTCTATCTATCTCAACAAGGACTCGAAGGTTCTCGTCCAGGGCATCACCGGCGGCGAGGGCACCAAGCACACGGCCCTCATGCTGAAGGCCGGGACGCAGGTCGTCGGGGGCGTCAACGCCCGCAAGGCCGGCACCACCGTCACCCACGGTGACGTGACCCTGCCCGTGTACGGCACGGTCGAGGAAGCCATGAAGGAGACCGGCGCCGACGTGTCGATCGTCTTCGTGCCGCCGGCCTTCACGAAGGACGCCGTCGTCGAGGCCATCGAGGCCGGCATCGGTCTCATCGTGGTCATCACCGAGGGCGTGCCGGTCCAGGACTCGGCGTCCTTCTGGGCCCTGGCCCAGTCCAAGGTCGATGCCAACGGTCAGCAGGTCACCCGCATCATCGGGCCGAACTGCCCCGGCATCATCACGCCTGGAGAGTCACTGGTCGGTATCACGCCCGCGAACATCACCGGCAAGGGCGGCGTGGGCCTCGTCTCGAAGTCCGGCACCCTGACCTACCAGATGATGTTCGAGCTGCGTGACCTCGGCTTCTCCACGGCCATCGGCATCGGCGGCGACCCCATCGTCGGCACCACGCACATCGACGCCCTCGCGGCGTTCGAAGCCGACCCCGAGACCAAGGCGATCGTCATGATCGGTGAGATCGGTGGGGACGCCGAGGAGCGCGCCGCCGAGTTCATCAAGGCCAACGTCACCAAGCCGGTCGTCGGGTACGTAGCCGGCTTCACGGCTCCGGAGGGCAAGACCATGGGCCATGCAGGCGCCATCGTCTCCGGTTCGGCCGGGACTGCGCAGGCCAAGAAGGAAGCTCTCGAGGCGGCCGGCGTCAAGGTCGGCAAGACGCCGTCCGAGACCGCGAAGCTGCTCCGCGAGGTCTACGCAACCCTCTAGTACGCGAGCACACCGCCAACAGCCTCCTCCGCACCCGTGCGGGGGAGGCTGTTGCGTTTTTCGTGCGCTCCCGGACGCTGAAGCAAGGGGAGCACCAGTTCAAGCACGGGGAGGGCGCGACGAATCGGTAGGGGGTACCAGGGCGCGGCTTGTAGGGTGGCGAAGGGGACTACCGATTGCGTCAGGCAAGCTTCTAGGAGACAACATGCGCGCCACCATCATCCACGGGCCCGGAGATATCCGCGTCGAGGACCGCGACTATCCGACCATCATCCGCCCGACGGACGCCGTGGTCAGGGTCACCGCGTCATGCGTCTGCGGGTCGGATCTGTGGCCCTACCGGGGCGTCCGGCCGACGAAGGAGCCGAAGGCGATCGGCCACGAGTTCGTCGGCGTCGTCGAGTCGGTGGGCGACGACGTCCGTGAGCTGTCGGTCGGCGATTTCGTGATCGCTCCGTTCGTGGACAGCTGCGGAAAGTGCCCCCAGTGCCTCAATGGCGTCACCGTGGCCTGCGACCACCTCGCGGGCTGGGGCAGCACGGACGAGCACGGCGACTTCCTCCAGGGCGGCCAGGGCGAGGCCGTCCGGGTGCCGCAGGCGGACGGCACCCTGCGGAAGGTCGACGGCGTGACCGAGCCCGACGCCGCCCTGACGGCAAGCCTCCTGTCCCTCTCCGACGTCATGTCGACTGGACACCACGCCGCAGTGTCGGCCAACGTGGGTCCGGGCAAGACCGTCGTCGTCGTCGGGGACGGCGCCGTCGGGCTGTGCGGAGTGCTCGCCGCCAAGCGCCTCGGCGCAGAGCGCATCATCGCCATGTCCCGCCACGAGGATCGCCAGGCCCTCGCCCGTGAGTTCGGCGCCACCGACATCGTCGCCGAGCGCGGCGACGAGGGCGTGCAGAAGGTGCGCGAACTGCTCGGGGGAGTGCTCGCGGACTCCGTCCTCGAGTGCGTGGGGACCAAGGAGTCCATGGACCAGGCCCTGCGGAGCACCCGTCCCGGTGGCCACCTCGGGTTCGTCGGGGTGCCCGCCGGCGGACCGGAGCTGCCGATCGGAGTCCTCTTCGCGAAGAACATCACAGTGGGCGGCGGCATGGCCCCCGCGCACACGTACATCCCCGAACTCCTGAAGGATGTGCTCGACGGGACCATCAACCCGGGCCGGGTGTTCGACGTCGAGATGCCGCTCGAGGACGCCGCCGAGGCATACAGGGCGATGGACGAGCGGCGCGCGATCAAGGTGCTGCTCAAGCCCTGACCGCAGGTGCACCACCGGGAGTGCCCGCCGCGAGGGGGACCCCTCCCGGCACCGGCAGGGGGCGCGGGTCCTCCAGGACCGGGCAGAATGGGCCAATGACACCCACAGCCGGCACGGACCCGGCCTACCTCATCTCCCGCGAGCGCCTCATCGATGCTCCGTCCGACCGCATCTTCGAGGTGCTCGCGACGCCCGCCCTGCACAGCGTGATCGACGGCTCGGGTACGGTGCGCGGCGAGCAGCCCAACGGCCCGGCCCGGCTGTCGCTGGGTGCGAGGTTCGGGATGGACATGCGCATCGGCGCGTCCTACAAGATCCTGAACCGTGTGGTGGAGTTCGAGGAGGGCCGCCGTATCGCGTGGCGGCACTTCTCGGCACACGTCTGGCGTTACACACTGGAGCCGCGCGGGGAGTCGACCCTCGTGCGGGAGGAGTGGGACGGCAGGCAGGTGCGCTGGAGGTTCATCTTCCGGATCCTGGGTTTCACGCGCCGGCACCCGGCGAGCATCGAGGCGACCCTCGGGAAGCTCGAGGACTACATGCTGCAGCAGCGCGGCGCCGCCTAGGCCACGGACGTGCCGAAGAGCAGTCCGAGGAGGTAGGTCACCCCGGCCGCGCCGAGTCCGATGGCGAGCTGCCGCAGCGCGAGGCGGAGCGGGGAGGCTCCGGACAGCAGGGCGACGACGGCGCCGGTGGCCAGCAGGGCCAGGCCCACCAGCACGCAGGCGACGACGACGGCCGGAACCCCGCTCAGCCCCACGAGGTACGGCAGCACCGGGATGACGGCGCCGGACGCGAAGAAGCAGAAGCTCGAGGCCGCGGCCCCGAGCCCGGTGCCGACGGCCTCGTGTTCGTCGACGGCGTCGTCCGCCTCGGGCTGCAGCGAGAAGCTCGGGTCGCAGTCGCAGCTGGAAATCCCGAGCCGCTCGGCGGCACGGTGTTCCGCGGCGGCCGGCGTCATTCCGCGTGCCCGGTAGACGAGTGCGAGTTCGTTCGCGCCGATGTCCAGTTCCTTCGCCGCCGTCAGGGTGATCTGCGTGGGGCGCGTGGCGGACAGCAACTCCCTCTGCGATCGGACGGACACGTACTCGCCGGCACCCATCGACAGTGCGCCGGCCAGGAGCCCTGCCAGACCGCTGAAGAGGATGAACGAGGTGGAGGCTCCGGTGGCCCCGATGCCCATGATCAGGGCGAGGTTGCTCACCAAACCGTCATTGGCGCCGAACACGGCGGCCCTGAAGTTGCCGGACAATCTGTTGCGGCCACGAGTGGCGAGGCCGCGCACCACCTCCTCGTGGATCTGCTCGTCGGCTACCATGGCGCTCGTCGCCGAGGGGTCCGTCGCGTAGGGGGAACGGCCCTCTGCCCGCTGGGCGAGCGCGAGGACGAAGACCGATCCGAATTGCCGGGCGAGCACGCCGAGGATCCGGTTGCGCAGGGAGGGCCGGAGTGGACGGCCGACGTCGTTGCCGAGGAGGGCGAGCCAGTGTGCCTCGTGGCGGCCTTCCGCCTCGGCGAGGCCGAGGAGGATCTCACGCTCCTCGCCGGTCCTGCGGCGGGCCAGGTCACGGTAGGTGGCGGCTTCGCCCCTCTCGTCGGCCAAGTACTGGCGCCAACGCTTGACGTCGGTGCGGGAGGGGGACTGCTCGGGAATCGTCACGGGGAATGCTCCGGGTGCTCGGGTGCGTGCGCACCCCACCCCGAAGCAGGAAGCTCCGGCCGGGGTACGCAGAACGTCGTATCGGCCGAAGGTCTCGCTCGCCGGTTGTACCGGTGGAATGCCGGGCGCCGGTGGCGCCAGTATGTCGACAGGCCGCACATCCTGCGGATGCGGAGCTACTCCCCTTCGACCCACCATCCTACCGGACGGCCCGTCCCGGTCGATGCACTGCCTGTCCGTTCCGGCAGGCTCGGGTACCGAGTCCCGGCGCTGCGCGGTACAGTCGAAGGAATAACAGGAAGTAGGCTTATGAATCTGGCAGCCCGGCCATGGGTCGCGAGTTATGCACCCGGTGTGGCCGCTTCCTTCGACGTGCCGGAGGGCACGCTGCCCGATCTGCTCGAGGACTCGGTGCGGACGTACGGAAGGGCGACAGCGCTGGAGTTCTTCGGTGCCACGACGACGTACCTGGAGCTCGGAGACGCCGTGGGCCGCGCCGCCGCCGGCCTGCGCTCGCTCGGTGTGACCGCAGGTGACCGGGTGGCGCTCGTCCTGCCGAACTGTCCCCAGCACATCATTGCTTTCTACGCCGTGCTGCGCCTCGGGGCCATCGCCGTCGAGCACAACCCCCTTTATACTGATCGCGAGCTGCGGCACCAGTTCGAGGACCACGGGGCCAAGGTGGCCATCGTTTGGGACCGCGTGGCACCCAGGGTCCAGCGGCTGCCCGCGGACATCCCCGTCACCTCGGTGGTCACGGTCGATCTCACCCGTGCACTGCCGGTGTCCCGCCGGCTCGCGTTGAGGCTACCCGTCCGCCGGACGCGCGAGGCGAGGGAAGCGCTGACGACGACGGAGAAGCCGACCGGTCCGCGGAAGGTCGTGCCGTGGCGGGAGTTGCTCCGGCACCGTCTCCTCCCTCCGAAACATCCGCGTCCGGGCGCGGCGGACACCGCCGTCCTGCAATACACGAGCGGCACCACGGGCGTACCCAAGGGCGCCGTTCTCACGCACCGGAATCTGCTCGCCAACGCCGCGCAGGGCGCAGCCTGGGTCCCGGGGCTCGAAGCCGGACGCGAAACCGTCTACGCCGTGCTGCCGATGTTCCATGCCTACGGCCTCACCCTGTGCCTGACCTTCGCGATGAGCATCGGCGCGAAGCTCGTCCTGTTCCCCCGCTTCGACGTGGAGCTGGTCCTCGACGCGGCGAGGAAGAGCCCGCCCACCTTCCTGCCCGCCGTCCCGCCCATCTACGAGCGGCTCGTGGCCGGAGCTGCCGAGCGCGGAGTGGACCTGCGCAGCATCCGTTTCGCGATCTCCGGCGCCATGAACCTGCCGCAGTCCACCGTGAAGACCTGGGAGGCGGCCACGGGCGGCTATCTCATCGAGGGCTACGGCCTGACCGAGACGTCCCCGATCGCCGCGGGCAACCCGATCGGCCCCACCCGCCGGCCGGGCACCGTCGGGGTGCCCTTCCCCGGCACCGACGTCCGGATCGTCGACCCCGAGGACCCTGCCCGGGACCGGGCACCCGGAGAGGCGGGGGAGCTGCTCATCCGGGGGCCACAGGTGTTCCAGGGCTACTGGCGCCGGCCGGACGAGACCCAGGCGGCACTGCTGGACGGCGGCTGGTTCCGGACCGGGGACATCGTCAGCATGGACGACGAGTACTTCCTGACGATCGTCGACCGCATCAAGGAGCTCATCATCACCGGTGGCTTCAACGTGGCTCCCACCGAGGTTGAGGACGCCCTGAGGTCGCATCCGGGCGTCAGCGACGCAGCCGTCGTCGGGTTGCCACGGGACGGCGGCGGCGAAGACGTGGCCGCCGTCGTCGTGCTGGACCCCGATACCGTCCTCGACGTCAACGCCCTGCGGTCCCACTGCCGCGGCGTCCTCGCCTCCTACAAGATACCGCGCACCATCATCCAGGCGAAGGACCTGCCCCGGTCCCAGATCGGCAAGATCCTCCGACGCGAGGTGCGCACGCAATTACTCGACAATGGCCCTCGTGCCGAAGGAAAAGGTGACAGTCCATGACACAACCCATGCGTGCGAGAGCGGAAGCGTCCGCTCCGAAGGGCCCATGGCGCGACAGCCTCGGCAACGCCAGCATCCGGGCTGCGCAGGTGCTCGTGCTCCTGGCGCTGGCCGTCGTGGCCGTATACGCGCTGATCCAGGTGCGGCTCGTCGTGATCCCGATGCTCCTGGCTCTGATCCTCGCGGCCGCGATCGGACCCTTCGTGAACTGGCTGCGACGAAAGGGCTGGGGGCCGTCCCTCGCGACGACGGTGGCGTTCCTCCTGCTCCTCGTCGTCTTCGGAGGGCTGATCACCGGTATCATCCTCGCCGTCGTAGGTCAGGCCGGTGAGCTCGCGTCCTCGGCCACGGAGGGTTTCGACAAGCTCTACGCCCTGGTCAAGAACGGCCCCATCCCCATCGATGACGCCCAGATCCAGCAGGCGCGGGACCAGGCTGTCGACTTCGCGACGAGCAGCACCGTCGGCGCCGGTGCGATCTCCGGCCTCAGCGCGGCCGGTAACTTCACCGCCGGAGCCCTGCTGATGGTGGTCATCCTCTTCTTCTTCCTCAAGGACGGAGAGAAGATCTGGGCCTTCATGCTCCGTGCCTTCAAGGGCAGGCGCCTCGTCAAGGCCCGTCGTGTCGGGTACAGCAGCATGGCCGTCCTCGGTGGCTACGTGCGCGGCACGGCCATCGTAGCCCTGGTCGATTCCGTCTTCATCGGGGTGGCACTGCTGGTCCTCGGGGTTCCGCTCGCCCTGCCCCTGGCCGCCATCGTCTTCATCGGTGCCTTCATCCCCCTCGTGGGCGCCACGCTCGCCGGTGTCCTCGCCGCGCTGATCGCGCTGGTGGCCAACGGGCCGTTCGTGGCGCTGATGGTCATCATCGTGGTCATCGTCGTCAACCAGCTCGAGGGCAACTTCCTGCAGCCGGTGGTCATGGGACGAACGCTCCAGGTGCACGCCCTCGTCATCCTGCTGGCCCTGACCGCGGGCACCATCCTGGCCGGCATCATCGGAGCCATCCTGTCCGTTCCGGTTGCGGCTGTCAGCTGGGCCGCGATCAAGGCCTGGAACCAGGAGAAGGACGACAGCATCACCGACGAGGAGGTCGAGGAGGCCGAGAAGCTCACGGCCCTCGACGAGACCGGTCACGGCTTGAGCTCGACTCCGAAGGAGGAGCAGGGTGCCGCATTGGCCGCTGCCGGCGTGGCAGCCGAGGAATCGACAGACCGTCCGGGAACACAGGATCGCAGGGTGGAAGGGCGCGACGATGGCGACAGGGACGACGAGGGCGGCCCCGCGGGTCGCCACGGGCGCCACGGCGGCTCCTCCATCGCGGGGCACTGATCGTCGCTTCATCGACCTGGCGGCTGTGACTCCTACCCGGACCTCCTCCCGGGTGCCGGGTCAACGGGAAGGTTCGACCGACGCGTCGTCGGGCACCTCGCCCGCGACGCGTCGGTCCCACGCCTCCATGACGGATGCGTCGGTGGGACGGGTCGCCAGTGAGACGACGACATACACGACGAGCGAGGCGACCAGGCCGAAGTAGATCGGCTCGTTGGCGTAGATGCCGTCGTACTGGTTCTCGGCGTTGACCTCGAGGAAGGTCATGACCCCGAGCGTCACCAGGGTCCCCGCGGCCATGGATGCGCCGGCGCCGATCCCGTTGCCCCGGCGCCAGACGAGGCCCCCGAGGATCGCCACGAGCAGCCCGCCCACGAGGATGTCGTAGGCGATGGTCAGGGCCGCGACGACGTCCTGCACGATCACGGCGAGGGCGATCGTCACCAGGCCGAGACCCAGGACCCACCACCGGCTCGATGCGACGTCGTGATCCGACGTCGAACGCTCTTCGCTGCGTCCGTTCGCGCCGCCCCTGCCGAGCCAGCCGGCCACGAACGGTACGACGTCGGTGCGCGCCACCGTCGCGGCGGCGATCAGGGCCCCCGATGCCGTCGACATCATGGCGGCCACGGCCGCGGCGAGGACGAGCCCGCCGATGCCGATCGGCAGGACGTTCAGCGCGATGTCGGCGTAGACGTCGTCGCGGGATTCGATGGCGGGCAGGATCACGCTGGCACTCATGCCGATCATGGCGCCGGCCACTCCGTAGAGGATGCAGTAGATGCCGGCTGCAGAGCCGCCCCAGCGGGCGATCTCCGGTGTCCTCGAGGTGAAGACGCGCTGCCAGATGTCCTGGCCGATCAGCAGCCCGAGTGTGTAGACCACGAAGTAGGTGATGATGCTCTGCGCGCCGATGCCGGTGATGCTGAAGAACTCGCCGCCCGCGCGCTCGGCTATTCCGGAGAATCCGCCGGCCGCTGCGAGGGAGAAGGGCAGCATGAGGGCGAAGACGCCGATGGTCTTGATGATGAACTGGGCCATGTCGGCCAGGGTGATCGACCACATGCCGCCGATCGTCGAGTAGATGAGCACGATCGTTCCGCCGACGGCGATGGAGAGTGCGCGATCCCAGCCGAACAGCACCACGAAGATGGTCGCGTAGGCGCCCGTCGAGGTAGCGCAGAGCATGAGCGTGTAGGCGAGCATGACGATGCCTGACACGCGTGTGGCCCGGTGGCCGTAGCGCAGCGTGAGCATCTGGGACACGGTGTAGATCTTCAGGCGCTGGATGGTCGGGGCGAACAGCAGGCTGAGGAGCAGGACACCCGTGCCGATGGCCACCACGAGCCACATCCCGGAGATGCCGTACTGGTAGCCGAGCCCCACGCCGCCGACCGTCGATGCCCCTCCCAGTACGACGGCGGCCATGGTGCCGGTGTAGAGGAAGGGTCCGAGACGACGTCCCGCCACGAGGTAGTCGCTGGCGTTCCGCGTCCGGGACTTGCCCCACCAGCCGAACCCGAGCATGGCGACGAGGTAAGCCACCACGATGGCGATGTTCAGTGCTTGCATGAGGGAGCCCTTCGATCGGGAAACGTGCCCGGATGCCTACAGGTCAACCGTTGTTGCCCCGTAAGCTACCGGTGACGCGGGTCACGCGTCAATCATGCCCACCGGGGATGACGTCTCGTCCTCGCGGTGTGACGGTTATGCTTCCTTGATTGCCCCAGGAGAGGACACGCATGAAGGCCCTGCCCGTCGAGCCCACCAATGCTCCTGTCGTCATCGGATCCCGGATTCGGGCGGCGCGGCAGGCCCAGCGCATGACCATCGAGCAGGTCGCTGCCGCCACGGGCCTCACCAAGGGCTTCCTCAGCAGGGTGGAGCGCGATCTCACGTCACCGTCCGTGGCGTCGCTCGTCACGCTCTGCCAGGTCCTGTCGATCTCCATCGGCGATCTGTTCCTCGTGCCGGAGACACACCTGACGAGGCTCGACGACGCCCCGCGGATCAGCCTCGGCGGTCAGGGCATCAACGAGCGACTCATGACTGCCAGGTCCGAGCGAAGGCTCCAGATGATACGCGCCGTCGTCGAACCGCACGGGCGGGGCGAGGACGAGCTCTACTCGGTCGACTGCGAGGTGGAGACCCTGCATGTCGTCGCGGGGCGCTTCGTGGTCATCTTCTCGAACGACAGGTATGACCTGGAGGCGGGCGACACCCTCACCTTCCCGGGCCGGGAGCCCCACACGTGGCTGAACCCGGACGGCAGCGAAGCCGTCGTGCTCTGGACACTCGTACCGGCCGCCTCGGGTAAGTAGCGGGCCTCAGCCGACGTGGACCCAGGGGCGCTTGGTCACGTCGGGCTCGGCTGCCCGCAGTACTTCACGCGTGACAGGGGCGATCTCGCCCTCGCCCGTGACGAGGAACCTGAAGAGGTTGCCGACGGGATCGCCCTCCGTCCACCGGAAATACACGTGCGGCATGAGACCTGTGATGTCGCGGATGTGCAGCATCACGGCCGCGATCGTATTGGGAACGTTGGAACTGTGGACCTCGAGGATGCGGTACCCGTGGCGTACGACGCCGCGCACCTGCAGTTCCGTCTCGAAATCGGAGGAATCGTCCACGGTGACCTCGATGAAGAGCGGCTTCGACGTACGTGGGAAGTGGGACACCGAGCAGGCGTGCTGGAGCTTGTGGCGGTACGCTGCGCTGCTCAGGCGCTTCGGTTCATGCGCGATCAGCAGGATGTCGCCGTCGTCCTGTGCGCTGACGAAGGAGAGCGCCGCCTCGTCCAGCCTGATGCTCGTCGCCCGGAGCTCGAATGCCCGGCGTGAGCGGGAGATGAACGAGATCACGATGATGCCGAGGATGAAGCACAGTGCAATCTTCAGGCCATCGGGGCGCTCGATCATGTTCACCGCCGTCGTCAGCACGAAGACCACGGTAGCAATACCGAAGCCGATAGTGAGCCCCCGCTGGTGCTTGCGATGTGCCGACAGGGTGACGGCCACCGAGGCGGACGTGATCAGCGCGAGGACGCCGGTGGCATAGGCGCCGCCCTGCGCCTCGACGTCGGCCTTGAAGAAGAACGTGACGAGGATGGCGATGAGCGTGATGACCAGCACGAGCGGACGGACAGCTTTGGCCCATGCCGGAGCCATGCCGTAGCGCGGCAGGTAGCGCGGTACGAGGTTGAGCAGGCCGGTCATGGCGGAGGCGCCTGCGAACCACAGGATGCCGATGGTCGAGATGTCGTAGGCGGTCCCGAAACCGTCACCGAGGTACAGGTGGGCGAGGTAGGCGAGCGCCCTGCCGTTGGCCGGTCCGCCCTCTTCGAATGCAGCCGCCGGTATCAGCAGGGTGGTGACGAAGCTCGAGGTGATGAGGAAACCACTCATGATGAGGGCCGCCGAGGTGAGGAGCTTGTGTGCGCCGGCGATGCGGCCTGCGGGGTTCTCCTCCGTGTCGCCCGGCTTGCCCTCGATCTGGGGCATGACGACGACGCCGGTCTCGAAGCCCGAGAGGCCGAGGGCCAGGCGCGGGAAGATGAGGACGGCGAGGCCGATCATGACGAGCGGGTTGCCGTGCTGGGTGGTCAGCGCCGACCACCAGTTCTCCACCAGGCCGCCCTGCTCGATGATCTGGACGACGGAGACGAGGATCACGCAGAGGTTGAGCAGCAGGAACACGGCGACGAGGCCGACGGCGATGCCGATGGCCTCTCGGAACCCGCGCAGGAAGACCCCGGACAGCAGGCCGAGGAACACCACCGTGATGAGGACTTCCTGTCCCTCCAGCCACGAGGGAGCGAAGGGGTTCTCGATGAGGTGGGCGCTGGCGTCCGCTGCGGACAGCGTCATGGTGATCAGGAAGCTGGTCGCGGCGAAGCCGAGTAGGACGAGCACGAAGATCTTGCCGCGCCATTTCGGCAGCAGCTTCTCGAGCATCGCGATGGAGCCCTCACCCCGCGGGCTCTCCGAGGCGACGCGCTTGTAGACGGGGAGTGCTCCGAAGAGGGTCACGGCCACGAGGAGGAGGGTGGCGAGCGGGGAGAGGACTCCGGCGGCGGCGGCGGCGATGGCGGGCTGGTACCCGAGGGTCGAGAAGTAGTCGACGCCGGTCAGGCACATGACCTTCCACCACGACTGCTTCCGTTCCGGTTCGGGTTGGGGCGACGCGGGCCGGCTGGACTCGTCGAGCAGCCAGCGCTCAAGGCGCTTCCTGCCTTGGATCGAGGCCGGAGTAGGTGTCTGAGTGCGTACAGAAGAGCTCACAGCATCACGGTAGGCCTGCGCCGACGCGTATCCGGGCGTCTTAACGCTTCCTTTATGGGTCAGGCCCACCAACCTGCGGTGCCGTGATCCTTGACCCTGCTCAACGGCCCGAATAGCCTTGAGCAAAACCTTTGATGCATATTAGGCAACTTCACGTCGAAGCGGCCCAGATAGGACGAACACCATGGAAGAGCTACGCGTCACCGGGGGCGGCCACCTCGGGCCTATCGATTCCTCCCGCATCCCCCGGTACGCAGGAGCGGCCACCTTCGCGAGGTTGCCACGGCTCGATCAGGTGGACCGCGCGGACATCGCCGTCGTCGGCGTCCCTTTCGACTCCGGTGTCTCCTACCGGCCCGGAGCCCGGTTCGGGGGAAACCACATCCGGGAGGCCTCGCGGCTGCTCCGGCCGTACAACCCGGCCCTCGACGTCTCCCCGTTCGAGCGCGTCCAGGTCGCCGACGCCGGCGACATGGCCGTGAATCCCTTCAACATCGGCGAGGCCATCGAGACGGTGCAGCAGAACGCACTGGACCTCACGGCGGACGGTACCCGCCTCGTCACCCTCGGTGGCGACCACACCATCGCCCTGCCGCTGCTGCGGGCGGCGGCGGAACGCGCCGGTACACCCGTGGCGATGCTGCACTTCGACGCGCACCTCGACACCTGGGACACCTACTTCGGCGCCGCATACACCCACGGCACACCGTTCCGCCGTGCGGTGGAGGAGGGCATCCTCGACACGGAGGCCATCTCCCATGTCGGAACGCGCGGGCCGCTCTACGGCGTCCGTGACCTCGAGGACGACCGCCGCTTCGGCTTCGGGATCGTGACGTCGTCGGACGTGTACCGCCAGGGCGTCGACGAGGTGGTCGACAAGCTCAGGGCCCGGATAGGCAACCGCCCGCTCTATGTCTCGGTGGACATCGACGTGCTCGACCCGGCGCACGCTCCCGGTACGGGAACCCCCGAGGCCGGTGGTATCACGAGCCGTGAACTGCTCGAGATCCTCCGCGGGCTGCGCGGCCTGAACCTCATCGGCGCCGATGTCGTCGAAGTGGCTCCCGCGTATGACCACGCCGAGCTGACGGGTGTCGCCGCGTCCCACGTCGCGTACGACCTCGTCACCCTCATGGCCGACACCCTGACCCCCGCCACGACCCCTGAGGACCGGTAATGGACATCACGGACGGCGCCGCCTCCGCGCCCCCCACTCCCGTCACCGGCCAGCGGAACGGTGGCGACCTCGTGGTCGAGACGCTGTCCGCCCTCGGTGCGACGACAGTGTTCGGCATCCCGGGCCAGCACGCCCTCGGCCTGTTCGACGCCCTCTCCCGCTCCGACCTGCGGTTCGTCTCCTCGCGGGTCGAGAACAACTCCGCCTTCGCCGCGGATGGCTTCTCCCGGGCGACCGGTGACGTCGGCGTCCTCTTCCTCTCGACCGGTCCGGGCGCGCTCACGTCGCTCGCGGGGCTCCAGGAGGCGTACGCGACGGGCGTGCCGATGGTCGTCGTCGCCAGTCAGATCCCGCTGGAGGGACTCGGGGCCCGCCGCAAGGGGATGCTGCACCAGCTCGACGACCAGAAGGCATCCGCGGCCAACGTCACCAAGAGCCAGCGCCTGATCCAGCACGCCTCCGGCATCCCCTCGGCCATCCAGGACGCGTGGACGGAGGCCGTGTCCTCGCCCCAGGGCCCGGTCTGGGTCGAGGTCCCGCAGAACGTGCTGCTGGATCCGGTCATGGTGCCCCAGGTCGAGGACGCACTCGCCGAGCCGTTCGATAATCCGCCGCGCATCGAGCTCACGCGCGAGGCGGTCGCCTGGCTGAAGGACTCGAAGCGGCCCGCAATAGTCGCCGGCGGAGGCACGCGGCGCGGCAGGGCCGAAGCCTGGCTGCTGTCCATCGCCGAGAAGCTCGGCGCCCCCGTGGTCTGCTCACCCGGCGGCAACGGTGCCTTCCCCTGGACGCATGAGCTGTCCCTGCAATCGTGGGTCGAGGACCGTCACGTGACCGAGGTGCTCGAGGACGCAGACGTGCTCCTGGTGGTCGGCTCGTCACTGGGTGAGGTCACCTCCAACTACTTCACCATGGAGCCGCGCGGACGCATCATCCAGATCGATGCCGAGCCGCGCGTGCTCGAGTCGAACCGACCCGCACTGGGCATCCGGGCGGACGCCGGCCAGGCGCTCGCGGCACTCGACGAGGCGCTGGAGCCCCTTGCCCGGGACCGTGAACCCGGGTACGACGCCGTGGCCCTGGTGTCCGCGACCCTCGCGAAGGTGGCAGACCGGCTCGAGGCGCAGGACCTCGGCAAGGAGCGCACCTTCCTGCAGGACATCCGCGAAGCCGTTCCGGCCGGGATGCAGACGTTCTGGGACATGACCATCTCGGCCTACTGGGCCTGGAGCTGCTGGGACTCCCGGGACGGGCAGTTCCATTCGGCGCAGGGTGCCGGCGGCCTCGGCTTCGGCTTCCCCGGCGCCATCGGCGGGTCCGTCGGCCTCGAGTCGAAGGGACTGCCCGCCCGGGTCCTCGCGGTGTCCGGTGACGGTTCGGCAATGTACTCCATCGCGGAACTCGCAACCGCGCGGCAGCACGACATCCCCGTGACCTGGCTGATCGTCGACGACGGCGGCTACGGCATCCTCCGCGAGTACATGGAGGGGGCATTCGGTAAGGCGACGGCGACTGAACTCGCGCGCCCGGACTTCGTGGCGCTCGCGGAATCGTTCGGTGTGCCCGCCCAGCGGGTGGCGCCGGAGGACATCGGTGAAGCGCTCCGCCAGAGCCTTGCGGCCGAGGGTCCCAATGTCGTCGTGGTGGAGACGCTCATCAGGTTGTTCGCCCCGACCCACCTTGATCAGTAAGCTTTCTTTTTCCAGCGGGGGGTGAGAGTCTCGGAAGCATCACCGCCTCGAGGAAGGAGCGCCATGTCATTCAGCAAGGGCGACAAGGTCACCTGGAATACGTCGCAGGGAAAGACCGAGGGCAAGATCGTGGAGAAGCACGACAAGGAGTTCACTTTCGACGACCAGAAGTTCAAGGCGTCGAAGGATGAGCCCTACTACACGGTGGAGAGCTCGAAGTCCGGCAAGAAGGCCGCGCACAAGGAAAGTGCGCTGTCGAAGAACTAGTACTCCACAACGAGAAGGGCACCCCGCCCAGGCGGGGTGCCCTTCTCGTTGCCCGACCGTCGTCCCTATTTGAGGGGGTCGTGCCCCCAGTTCATGAGCGAGTAGCGCCACTTCGAGGACTCGATGTCCTCCTTGGACGGTTCCTGCGCAAGGTGGCGATGTATATAGCCCACCACCTTGTGCATGTGCTTGACGTCGTCGTCCTTGAGGTCGTCGCGCTTCATGTTCAGGATCTCGATGATGCGCCTGCCCGACTTGTGGCCCACGGACTCGTCGGACCCGGACGTTTTCTGCCCCACGGACCGGGACTCCTCCGTGTCGAGCCAGGTTTCGAGCTGGGAGGCGCTCATATTGACCGCTTCCTTCCACTGGGGCCAAACTTCGTCGAGATCGTTCGTATGGTCTGCCATGCGCCCTCGGCCTTTCGTAGCACTTCGGCGTGGAGGATCACACCCTGTTGGTGTCCGAAGCTTCCCATAGCTTAATCCTAAGCATGCTGATAAATGTAGAGGGTAGGTCGAACCATACGTCTAAGGAGCTCTACATCATGGCAGGAAACCTTTTGGCACGATCAGCCCACGACCTCGGCGCGGCAGCCTGGTTCGGCGGCACCTTGATGGGCGCTGTCGGACTGAACGGCGCAACCGGCAAGGCGAAGGACCCCAAGGAGCGCACGCGCCTCTCCGCTCTCGGCTGGGCCAAGTGGACCCCGGTCCAGGTCGCGGCGTTCGCGGTCCACGCAGCAGGCGGCATCGGCCTGATCCTCGGCAACAAGGGCCGCGTCGCAGCTCAGGACTCGGTGGGCTCGAACACCGTCTGGAAGTCCCTCGTCACGGTCCTCGGCATGGCGCTCTCGCTGTACTCGGGCATGCTCGGCAAGAAGGTCGGCGAGCTCGCTGAGCAGGGCGGCGAAGGTGCAACCGAACCCCGTCCCGGAGCCAGCGATGAGTTGGCCAAGGCGCAGTCGCAGCTCAAGGCGACCCAGTGGCTGATACCCCTCGTCAGCGGCATCGTTGTCGTCATGGGTGCGAAGCAGGGCGAGATGCAGCGTCCCGAGAACGTCAAGAAGGGCCTGTTCAAGAAGTAGGCCCTGCACGACCGGCAACCCCCGCAGCGTTCCCGCCGTGCGACACCTCCAGGTGTCCGCGGCGGCGGCCCGCGGGGGTTCTGCATTTAAGCGGTCGGCGGCTACTACTGCATGGTGAAGGCGCGGGCCACGCCGGCGTGGACGGCGTCGTTCCTGATCAGCGCCGCGAGGATCGCGTTGCGCGGTCGCATGAAGGCTGCCGGCAGGGGGCGTCCCAGTGCCATGTTGATGTGGGCCTTCCGCCGCGCCAGCGCGGCCTGTGCCCGCCGCTCCTTCTCATACACCGCGAGCCGTGCAGCGACGCCCTGCTTGTCCCGGATGGAGGCGGTGATGATCGGCACGAGCCTGACGGCGTCCAGCCAGCCGAGGTTCATGCCCTGTCCGCCGATGGGGGAGACCTCATGGGCGGCGTCCCCGACCAGGATCGTCCGCCCGGCGACGAATCGCTCGGCCAGGCGCGACTGCACATCGAAGGCGCTCAGCATCGAATTGGTGCCAGGATCGACGTCGACGCCCGTCCTCTCGTGGATGAGGGACGTGAGGTCCTCCGCCGTCGGGCGCTGCACCGGACAACCGACCCGTACAACCCAGCGCCGGATGCCGCCGGGAAGGGGGAAGGATTCGACGATTCCGCCGGTTTCGAGATACAGCACGGCGTCGTCGCCGTCGTCCGTGGCGTCCTTGAAATCGCCCATGACGTAGCAGTCCGGATAGCGGCGGGACGGAGCGCGGATGCCGGCGCCGTCCCGGATGGAGCTCCTGGCGCCGTCCGCTGCGACGAGGAGCCGCGCCTGGAGTACGGCGTCCCCGCCCTGGCCGCGCGTGGACGCAAGGACGTGGTCGCCGGCGTCGCGCGCGGAGAGGACTGAGACGCCCCGTCGGAGGGTGCCGGGGAACTCCTCCTCGAGGCGGCGCTCGAGAATCTCCTCGGTGGTGGCCTGGGGCACGGCAAGGACGTACGTCTCGGCCCCGGGCAGGGTCGAGAAGGAGATGGTGCCCACGTGGCGTCCGGCGCTTCGTGCCACACCGTCACGGATGAGGACGCCGCGCTCCCGCAGCTCGTCGGCTATGCCGCCCGCTTCGAGCGCACGCAGCGCAGGAGGGTGGATGCCGATGGCACGGGAATGGCTGCTGCGGTCGGTGCGCCGCTCCAGCACGACGGCGTCGAGCCCAGCCTGTCGCAGGAGCAGGGCGGTATAGAGCCCGACCGGTCCGCCCCCGACGACGATCACGTCATGCACGGTGTGGTTCCCCGGCCGGACCGCCGGGCTGCAGGACGAGCAGGTTGATGAACGGCGCCGCCGTGCGGACCTCCCAGTTCCGCCGGCCGGCGACGGTGTCGCGTAGCTCGCGGGGGGTGTAGCTGCGGCGGATGGAGGTAAGGCCGTCCTGCCGGATGTAGGAACCGGGGAGCGGCAGCGTTCCGGCCGAGAACAGGGCATAACCGAGCGGGTGCCGGGCGATGTCGCTGTGGACGGCTACCTGCCGCGTCAGCTGTTCCGTGTCATCGAGGAGCCCGTCGAACTGCGCGGGGTCGAGGTGATGGAGCACGTGATTGGAGACGACGGCGTCGAAGGCCGCTCCTTCGGCGACCAGTTCCGAGCTGAGGGCCCGGCGGAAGGACAGGCCGGGGAGGGCCGGCCTCGTGGTCGCGTAGGCATACGCACGCTCGTCGGGGTCGATCGCCGTCACCTCGAGCGGGAGGCCGTCGCGCCGTGCCCACCGGGCCAGGGCCCGGGGCACGTCGCCTCCGCCGGATCCGACGTCGAGCAGTGTGTTGGTGCGATCCGGGGAGAACGCCGGCCGGAGTAGCGAGGTGTACGTGCGGCGCCAGCCCGATACCGCGGCATTCACGACGCCGAACTGCGCGTAGGTCCGGTCGAGCTTCCCCGGGTCGCAATCGGGCCTGTCCATCTCCTCGATCGCGTCCGGATCCCGTTCCGCGAGGAATCCTCGTCGGCTCATGCGCCCGCTTTGATGAGGATGGGCTCGAGGTCCGTGGGCAGGGCTGCGTTATCCGGGCCGGTAGCACCGATCCCCGCCGCACCCCCTGCATGGAGCGCGGCAACCGCGTCGGCGGTCCCGCCTCCTGCCGGTGTGGCACCGACCTTCGTGAACAGCGCTGTCTCCACCGTCAGCCCGGGGCCGAACGCCATGGAGCAGATGCGGTTGTTCCCGTCCGTCGCAGGTTGGTCCAGGATGTGCTTGAGGACGAACATGACCGTGGCGCTGCTCATGTTCCCGTAATCGCGCAGCGTGGCTCGCGCAGGGACGAGCTGTTCCTGCGTCAGGCCGAGCTTCGCCTCGACCTTGTCCAGGATGCTGCGGCCGCCGGGGTGTATGGCCCAGTGCTCGATGTCCGCGTAATCGAGGCCCTCGAGTGCGGCGTCGCGCGCGAGAAGGGGCTCGAGCGCGCCGACGATGTGCTCGTCGATGATGTGCGGGACGTACGTGCCGAGCACCATCTCGAAGCCCTCGTCACCGATGTTCCATGCCATGGACTCCTCGCCGACCGGCGTGAGGACCGTCTCGAAGTGGTCGAGGCTGAGCGCCGGCCCATCCAGCGGGATGTCCCGGGCGGAGATGATGGCAGCCGCGGCGCCGTCCGCGAACAGCGACGAGCCCACGATCGTATCGGGATTGTTCGAGGACCGGACGTGCAGGGAGCACAGCTCGGCGGCGATCACCAGGACGACGGCGTCCGGGTCGGCCTCGCAGAACGCCTTCGCCGACCGCAGCGCGGGGAAGGCCGCGTAGCAGCCCATGAAGCCGAGGTGGTAGCGCTGCACCGACGGCTTGAGATCGAGCGCTCGAACCACCTTGTAGTCCGGCCCGGGGGCGAAGAAGCCTGTGCAGGACGCGGTGACGACGTGCGTGATGTCCGAGGCCTCGATGCCGGGAGCTGCGTCGAGCGCCTTCCGGGCCGCTTCGATGAAGAGTTTGGTGCCCTCGATCGCATAGACCTCGTTGCGGGTCTTCGTGCTCGGCGTCAGGATCCGCAGTTCCTCGCGGTCGAAGAAGACGGGGTGTTCGGCTGATTCCGCGAGTGTCAGTTCCTTGACCGCGGTGTAGCGCGTCTCGATGCCGGAGGAGTCGAAGGCCGCTCCGACGAGGCGCTGTCCGAGCCGGGTGAGACCGGGCTGCGCAGCGAAGACGTCCCGGACCTGGGGCTGCACCATGATCGTGTCGGGTACAGCTGTTTCGAGGGACCTCAGGATCACTGTCATATGTCCATTACTAGAGGACTGACGCGACAAACACAATGACAGTAGGCTTAGTACCTCCTACCACCACCGTCAGGAGCACCATGGGCAACGATCCGTCAGGAACGCTCGACCAGGAGGACCCCAGAGGCCCCACCGTCGATGCATCGACCGAACTCCAGGAGTACCCCGGCTTCACGGAACGCATGGATCCGCGTCCGGACCACGGCGAGGACAGCTACACCGGGCATGGGCGGCTGACCGGACGGAAGGCCTTCATCACGGGCGGGGATTCCGGTATAGGACGGGCCGTCGCGCTCGCCTTCGCCCGGGAGGGAGCGGACGTGGCGATCGGCTATCTGCCCGAGGAGGAGGAGGACGGCGCCAGTTGCCTCGAACTGATCCGCACGGAGGGGCGTACCGCGCTCGCCGTGCCCGGGGACCTCCGCGACGAGGCGTACTCGGCCTCGGCCATCCGGCAGGTGGTGGAAGGCCTGGGCGGGTTGGACATCCTCGTCAACAACGCGGGCTTCCACATCGCCCAGCCGAACGGCCTGCCCGACATCGAGGCCGGCCAGTTGAGGCGCACCTTCGAGACGAACGTCTACGGGACCATCTGGCTGACCCAGGCGGCGCTGCCGCACCTGTCCGAGGGGTCGTCGATCATCAACACCACCTCCGTGCAGGGCTATCACCCCTCCACCAGCCTCATGGACTACGCCGCCACCAAGGCCGCGCTCAACAACCTGACCTTCAGCCTCGCGCAGTTGCTGGGGGAGCGCGGTATCCGCGTGAATGCGGTCGCGCCCGGTCCCATCTGGACGCCGCTGCAGCCCGCTACCACCACGAGTGAGAAGCTGGAATCGTTCGGGGAAGGTACGCCCCTCGGGCGGATGGGCCAGCCGGCCGAACTAGCCGGCGCCTACGTCTTCCTGGCCTCCAATGATGCGCGGTACGTATCCGGAGAGGTCCTGGGAGTGACGGGCGGCAAGCCCCTGGCGTGATGCGGTGCAGGATCGCCGCCCGTGTACCGACGGCGAAATCATGCCCGCTCGACCAAGCCGGGGGAGCCTGTGCGACGAATCACAGCTACCAGCGCCGCAGGCTTTCCGTCCCGGCGACCGGCTGATACGGATGGGTTGATCGTGAAAATCCTGACTGCGCTGCCTCACAGGCGCCACACCGCGGTGTTCGCTGTCGTCGTGACTGCCTCGCTGGCCCTCGCGGGCTGCGGAAGCGTCGAGGATAATCCGCTGGGTGTGAATACGCCGGCGGGGGACCAGGCCCAGCCCTCCGGTCCGACGACGCCGAAGGATGGCAGCCAGGCGGATCCCGTCGTCAACGACCTCGGGGACGATCCCCTCAACGTCGGTGTCGACGGCGCAGAACTCTGCGGTGTGCAGCCTGAGGACAGCCGACTGCGCTATACGGTGATGCTGCACAATCCGACCCTCGAGACCTTCACCCTCGGTGAGATGACCCTCGGGAACCCCCAGGGCCTCGACGTCCTCTCGTCCATGGTCCAGACCGCCAACCGGGAGGGACACCACCACCCCGCCGCCGATACCGAGGCGCACGAGACGCATACGCCGACGCCGACGCCGGCCGCGACGCAGGAGCCGATCGGGCCGCCCGTCCCCACGGCGGGCTACGAATTCGAACCCGATGCACACGTCAACATCATCGTCACGGTCGAGCTCGCCGAAGGCGTCACCCATGGCAGCGCGGACAACATCCTGGTGGCTTTCTCCTCTCCGGACCGCGACTTCTCGGTGGCGCACAATCTGGCCATCGACGTCGACGCCACGTCCTGCAGCTGACCATCAGCCCGAGCACGAAAGAAGCCCCCGTCTCCAGGGAGACGGGGGCTTCTTCAGGGAATCGGTGCCGGGACCCGCGCGCTACGCCCGCGCCCGACGGCGGTCGACCGGACTAGGCCGGAAGCTGCAGGACGTGACCGGTGAAGATCAGGTCGGCGTGAATGACGGTGTCGGCGTTCGCCGCGAACAATGCCTGCCAGCCGCCCTTGACGCCGAGCTTGTCAGCGATGGTGCCGAGGGTGTCGCCCGACTGGATCGTGTAGGTCTCGCCACTCAGGGTGACGGGCGCCTGGACGGGGGCCTGGACGACGGGTGCCTGGACGACAGGAGCCTGAACGACAGGAGCCTGAACGACAGGAGCCTGAACGACGGGTGCCTGGACGACAGGAGCCTGAACGACAGGAGCCTGAACGACAGGAGCCTGCTGGACCTGCACCTGAGCCGGTGCCTGCTGGGTGGTGACACTGGTCGAAGGCGAGCCGGAGAGCCCCAACTTCGCCGAGCAGGCGGGCCATGCGCCCCAACCCTGCATCCCCTGGAGGCTCGTTGCCACGCGCTTCTGCTCGGCGACGCTGGCCTGAGCCGGAGAACCCGTTCCGCCGGCAGCGTTCCAGCTCGACTGGGAGAACTGCAGGCCACCCTGGTAGCCATTGCCGGAGTTGATGCTCCAGTTTCCGCCGCTCTCGCACTGTGCGAGCTGGTCCCAGGTGTCAGCGTTGGCCGCACCGGCCGCCGCGCCGAGGCCGAGGCCGGCGAGTGCTACTGCTGCGAGTCCACGACGGGCGCTGGTGCTGAAGGTGTGTGTATTCATGGGGTTACGATGCTCCGAAAGGCCACCCGCACTAGGTCCGTCCCCGGACTTCTTCGCGCCGCTGCTCACCTTGACGATATAGAGGTCATGGTTCGGCAGCCGCCGGTTGAGCAACGAGCGGTGGAGGGCGGTGCCGGGCATAAATGACTGCTCGATTTTCGGCAGTCTGTTCGCTTCCCCGGACGGGGAACTGCCTCTACCGTAGGGTATTTTCGATTCGTTGCCAAACCGGTACGGCGCGGCGCTTGACATTGATTCAAAAGACGGAGTGGAAGCTGGCCCAATCAGGCTTCCTGTGGCACACTGTCGCTCCGACGACAGAGCGCGACGAAGGGCCCGGATCATGGTGATCCGGGCCCTTCGACCTTCCGCCAGGGGAAGCGGCGCGTGCTGTCAGGCTGCTACGTACCCGTGCGGGTCGAGAACGTACTTCGTAGCCGCTCCGGCGTCGAACTCCTCGTAGCCGCGGGGCGCGTCCTCGAGGCCGATCGCCTTCGCGTTGACGGCCTTCGCGATGGACACCTTGTCATGCAGGATGGCCATCATGAGACCCCGGTTGTACCTCATGACCGGACATTGGCCGGTGGTGAAGGACAGTGACTTCGCCCACCCGGTACCGAGGCTGATCGACAGCGAACCGACCTTCGCTGCCTCGTCGATTCCGCCCGGATCGCCGGTGACGTACAGGCCTGGAATGCCCAGTGCGCCGCCGGCCGCCGTGACATCCATGAGCGAGTTGAGGACCGTCGCGGGTGCCTCGGTCGACGAGCCGGAGCCGTGGCCGCGTGCCTCGAAGCCGACGGCGTCGACGCCGCAGTCCACCTCCGGTACGCCCAGGAGCTGCTCGATCTGGTCACGGGGATCGCCCTTGGACACGTCGACGGTCTCGCAGCCGAAGCTCCGGGCCTGAGTCAGCCGGCCCTCGTTCAGGTCGCCCACGATCACGACGGCGGCGCCCAGGAGCTGCGCCGACACGGCCGCTGCCAGGCCCACCGGCCCGGCGCCTGCGATGTACACCGTGGAGCCGACACCCACCCCCGCCGTCACGGCACCGTGGAACCCGGTGGGGAAGATGTCCGAGAGCATCGTCAGATCGAGGATCTTCTCCAGAGCCTGGTCCCGGTCCGGGAATTTCAGCAGGTTCCAGTCCGCGTAGGGCACCAGGACGTACTCCGCCTGGCCTCCTACCCAGCCGCCCATGTCCACGTAGCCGTAGGCGGCTCCGGGACGCGCAGGGTTCACGTTGAGGCAGATGCCGGTCTTGCGTTCCTTGCAGTTGCGGCACCGTCCACACGCGATGTTGAAGGGGACCGAACAGATGTCGCCCACCTTGATGAACTCGACGTCGGAACCCACCTCCACGACCTCGCCGGTGATCTCATGTCCAAGCACCAGGTCGGCCGGCGCCGTGGTGCGGCCGCGTACCATGTGCTGGTCCGACCCGCAGATGTTGGTGGTGACGGTCTTGAGGATGACGCCGTGACTCAGTTTCCGGCCGATGTTCGCCGGATTGACGCCGGGTCCGTCCTTCAGTTCGAATGTGGGGTAGTCGGTGTCGATGACCTCGACCTTCCCCGGTCCCTTGTACGCAACAGCTTTGTTACCGCTCATGGAACGTCCTTCTTCCCTGGTGTGTTCAGCACGTCCGGTACGCCCGGGCGCGGGAACCGGCGTGCGCCGCAGATCACAGCCGGTCGCCGGTAGCGCCGAACCTACACCGCAGGGGGTCGCATCGACGTTGCATCGTCCGCGGACTGTGGAGCGCCCTATCGGCGCCGTCGTACAGGGGTCTCCCAGGCCTGCGGGCGCCGCACTCGCCGGCACCCACCCGCTCGCGCCTTGTGCGTGCGGGTGGAAGTGGGACAAGGTGACGGCATGACTGAGACTGTGCTCATCACCGGCGCGACGGCCGGCATCGGAGCGGAATTCGCACGGCAGTACGCAGCCCGCGGCTGCGACCTGGTGCTGGTGGCGCGAGCGTCCGGACCGCTCGAAGAGACGGCGCGCGCGCTGCGTGCGCGGTGGCGGGTCGGCGTGGAGACGATCTCGGCCGACCTGCTGGACGACGACGGGCTGGCGAGAGTCCTCGCCCGCCTCCGCACGGGCGATCGACCCGAAGATCGGCACGCGCCGGGTGGTACTGACGGGTCGGCGGCGGCGGCGGGGGAGCCCGCGCCCGTCACCGTACTCGTCAACAACGCCGGCTACGGGCTGGTCAGGCCATTCGCCGACAACGAGCTCGACGACGAGCTCCGGCACCTCCGGATCCACGTCGAGGTGCCGCTCGCCCTGTCGCATGCCGCACTGCAGTCCATGCGCCCACGAAGGTCGGGCACGATCATCACGGTGGCGAGCGTCGCAGGCTTCACTCCGCGGGGAACCTATGGTGCAGCGAAGGCCGCCATGATCAGCTTCAGCAGATGGGCGAACCTCACCTATGGGCGGGAAGGCGTACGGGTGACGGCAGTGTGTCCCGGATTCGTCCACACCGAGTTCCACCAGCGAATGGGAGCTGACAAGACGAGCGTGCCAGGCTTCCTGTGGCTCGACGCCGGACTCGTGGTCCGGGAAGCGCTCCACGATACCGCGGCAGGGAAGGCCGTGTGCATCCCGAGCGTCCGCTACAAGGTCATCACGGCTCTCGCGAGGGTGGCGCCGTCGTCTCTGGTGGCCCGGCTGGCTCAGCGGGGCCGCTGACCGTTGCGTCAGCCCTCGGCGCCGCCGCTGTCCCAGGTGTCCGGCTCGGACGCAGCGTCCTCGGGGTGGCGGTCGTTCGCCGGGTCCTCGGGGGAACCTTCGCCGTTGAAAGCCGGAGGCACCGTGCCGGCGCTGTGGGTGCCCTGTTCATCCCGGATGCTCCGGGCATGATGAGCCGCCGTCCCTGCAGCCGGGTCGAGGATCTCCTCACGCCGGTCCGTCTCCGGCCGGCCGTCGTCGTGCCCGTCCTGGTCCTGCCCGTGAGCGTCACCGGAGCCGTCCCTGCCTGCGCCATGTCCGCCGACGTCGGTGTTGTTCACCGCTGCGGACTGTCCGGCCGAGCCGGCCCCTGACGCCTCGGCCGATCCACCGGCGGGCCCGACGCGCCCCTGTTCCTTCTCGAGTGGCGGAATGGGCGAGGCCGGGCCGAGGGGATGGTCCGTGGGAAGGGCGGCGCCGTCGGGATGTCCTGCGCTGCTTGACTCGGTCATCGTGCTCCTTCTGCTTCCTGCCTGGCAGGGAATGGTCGAAACGGAGGTGCTTCCGGGCCACCGTGTGTCGCTCCTGTCCGAGGCAGGGCCGATCGGGTGAACCGACGGGGTCCGAGCGTTAAGTAAGTATGCTTATGATAAGGGATCACAGGGTTGTGGGAATGCCCCTTACAAGGAGGTAGGACGTTGGCAGGTTACTTCAAGCTGGTGGATGCACATGACAATGGATTCCGCGTGAAACTGACCGCTCCCGATGGAACGCTGGTCGCGGTCTCGACCTTCTACGAGTCGAAGGAAGAGGCGATCGCCGGGATCGACCTCATCCGGGAGATCGCCGGAACGGGTCCCGTGGTGGATCACAGTCGTGATGAATCGCCCGAGGAGGACGAACCATTTCTCGGCCTGCAGGCCCCCGCCGGCCGTGAGGATGCGGTGCGGCACGACGCCTGAGGGTGGTTCCGGGAACCGGCGGAAGGAGGTGCGTGGCTTCGGTGTACGACTGTATACACTGGCGCCGATCGTGGAATAGACTGGGGATATTCCACAATCTCTCTGAAGGGAGCCAACGTCATGTCGACCGCGGACTCATTCGGCGCGAAGGGCGTACTCGATGTCGCCGGCGCTGAATACGAAATTTTCAGGCTAGGTGCGGTCGAGGGTGCCGAGAACCTCCCGTTCAGCCTCAAGGTCCTGCTGGAGAACCTGCTCCGCACCGAAGACGGTGCGAACATCACCGCGGATCACGTACGCGCCCTCGCGCAGTGGGATGCAGCAGCGGAGCCGAGCACCGAGATCCAGTTCACCCCTGCGCGTGTCATCATGCAGGACTTCACGGGCGTCCCCTGCGTCGTCGACCTCGCAACGATGCGTGAGGCCGTCGTCGACCTCGGAGGCGACCCCAAGCGCGTCAACCCGCTGGCGCCCGCAGAGATGGTGATCGACCACTCCGTGCAGATCGACGCCTTCGGTAATGCCGGCGCCCTCGAGCGCAACATGGAGATCGAATACCAGCGCAATGGCGAGCGTTACCAGTTCCTCCGCTGGGGCCAGACCGCGTTCGACGATTTCAAGGTCGTCCCGCCGGGCATGGGCATCGTGCACCAGGTCAACCTCGAGTACCTGGCCCGCACCGTCATGACCCGCGAGGTCGACGGAGTGCTCCGCGCCTACCCCGACACCTGCGTCGGCACCGACTCGCACACCACGATGGTCAACGGCCTCGGCGTGCTCGGCTGGGGCGTCGGCGGCATCGAGGCTGAAGCAGCAATGCTCGGCCAGCCCGTCTCCATGCTCATTCCGCGCGTCGTCGGCTTCAAGCTGACCGGTGAGATCCCTGCCGGCGCCACCGCTACGGACGTCGTCCTCACCATCACGCAGATCCTGCGCAAGCACGGTGTGGTCGGCAAGTTCGTGGAGTTCTACGGGGAGGGCGTCGCCTCCGTGCCGCTCGCCAACCGCGCCACGATCGGCAACATGAGCCCCGAGTTCGGATCGACCGCCGCGATGTTCCCGATCGACGACGTTACGCTCGACTACCTGCGGCTCACCGGCCGCCCCGCCGAGAATGTCGCCCTCGTCGAGGCCTACGCCAAGGAGCAGGGACTCTGGCACGATCCGTCCCGCGAGATCCGCTTCTCCGAGTACCTCGAACTGGACCTCTCCACGGTCGTCCCCTCGATCGCCGGACCGAAGCGCCCCCAGGACCGCGTGGAGCTCACCGCGTCGAAGAGCCAGTTCCGCGAGGACCTGCGCAACTACTCGAACGATCCCGAGCTGCACTTCGCGCCCGGCGGCACCGTCGACGAGTCCTCGCAGGAGAGCTTCCCGGCCTCGGACTCCCCGAGCTTCACCCCCGGCACGACTTCCTCGGTCACGGACGAGAATTCCGAACCCCGTGAGACCGTCGGGGCCGGAGCCGGTGGTTCCCGCCCGTCCAGGAAAGTCAGCGTCACCATGAAGGACGGACGCGAGTTCGAGCTCGATCACGGTGCCGTGAGCATCGCGTCGATCACCTCGTGCACCAACACCTCCAACCCGTCGGTCATGCTCGCCGCCGCCGTGCTCGCCCGGAACGCCGTCGAGAAGGGCCTCGTGTCCAAGCCATGGGTCAAGACGTCCGTGGCCCCGGGCTCGAAGGTCGTCACCGACTACTACGAGAAGTCCGGACTGATCCCGTACCTGGAGAAGCTCGGCTTCTTCACGGTCGGCTACGGCTGCGCTACGTGCATCGGTAACTCCGGCCCGCTCGAGGACGAGATCTCGCAGGCCATCCAGGACAACGACCTCGCGGTCACCGCCGTCCTGTCCGGCAACCGGAACTTCGAGGGCCGTATCAACCCGGACGTGAAGATGAACTACCTGGCCTCACCGCCGCTGGTGGTCGCCTACGCCCTGGCCGGCACCATGGACTTCGACTTCGACAACGAGCCCCTCGGCCAGGACGAGTCGGGAACCGACGTCTTCCTAAAGGACATCTGGCCGAACCCGGTCGAGGTCCAGAAGGTCATCGACGACTCGATCGACGTCGAGATGTTCACCTCGAGCTACGCGACGATCTTCGAGGGCGACGACCGCTGGAAGTCGCTGCCCACGCCCGACGGCGATACCTTCGCCTGGGATCCCGAGTCCACGTATGTGCGGAAGCCACCGTATTTCGACGGCATGCAGCGCGAGGCGAGCCCGGTCGAGGACATCGACGGTGCACGCGTCCTGCTGAAGCTCGGCGACTCGGTCACCACCGACCACATCTCGCCCGCCGGGTCCTTCAAATCGGACACCCCTGCCGGCCGCTACCTGACCGAGAAGGGCGTGCAGCGCAAGGACTTCAACTCCTACGGCTCGCGCCGCGGAAACCACGAGGTCATGATCCGCGGCACGTTCGCGAACATCCGCATCAAGAACCAGCTGCTCGACGGCGTCGAGGGCGGGTTCACGAGGGACTTCTCCCAGGCGGATGCGCCGCAGGCAGCCGTGTACGACGCCGCGGAGAACTACCGCGAAGCGGGTATCCCGCTGGTGGTCCTCGCCGGGAAGGAATACGGCTCCGGATCGTCGCGTGACTGGGCGGCCAAGGGCACCGCACTGCTGGGCGTCAAGGCAGTCATCGCCGAGAGTTACGAGCGCATCCACCGCTCGAACCTCATCGGCATGGGCGTCCTGCCGCTCCAGTACCCCGAAGGGCAGAACGCGGAGAGCCTCGGCCTCACGGGCACGGAGACGTTCGCCGTCGGCGGCGTGACCGAGCTCAACGAGGGACGCACGCCCCGCACCGTCAGGGTCACCGCGACTCCGGCCGACGGTGGCAGCGCCATCGAATTCGACGCGGTGCTCCGCATCGATACGCCGGGTGAAGCGGACTACTACCGCAACGGCGGCATCCTGCAGTACGTGCTGCGCCAGCTCGCCAGCTAGCGTCCACGAGGTTCCGGGCCGGGGGTTTCCGCTCCCGGCCCGGACCGTCCGCAGGGCCTACCGCCCTGTCACCCGATCCACGACGAACCGAGGGGGCGACATGGCCGAGTCCGTCGAAGTGTCGGCGCGCGTGGACGGCGACACCATTTTCCGCGTCCTGCGCAGCGAGATCCTCGCCGGCCTGCACCCTCCGGGGACGGCGCTGCGGGAAGTTGTCATCTCCGAGCGCTTCGGGGTGTCCCGGACTCCTGTTCGGGAAGCACTCAGCAGGCTTCAGCATGAGCGGCTGCTCGAGCGGGCCGCGCGTGGCCTGCAGGTCCCGCAGATCGACCCGCAGGAGGTCATCCAGATCTACGACCTGCGCGTCATGCTCGAGGAGGAAGCCGCCGGCCAGGCGGCCCTGAACAGGGGGGCTGCGGACCTCATGCGGCTCGAGGCCCTGCTGGAACGCGATCGAGGCGTCGTCGACCCCGACGACACGACGAAGGTGACCAACAACCTCGAGTTCCACACCTCGCTCTGGGCCGCCGCGCGTAATCCGATCCTCATGGATCTCCTGGAGCGGCTCTCGACCCACCTCATCCACACACCCCGCTCCACCCTTTCGGTGGGGAACCGGTGGCAGGAAGTGCTGCTCGAGCACGAGGCCCTCATCAGCGCCATCACCGAGCAGCGCAGCGATGATGCGAGGGCTATCGCCCGGAACCACATGGAGACGGCGCGCACCCTCCGCCTGCAGCTGCTCCGCACCACCGCGGCGGACTGACCGTGGCCGACTCCCGCCGGCGGCTCCTCCTCGATGTCGACACGGGGATCGACGACGCCGTCGCCCTTCTGTACCTGCTCGCGACGCCGGGCGTCTCCATCGAGGCCATCACCTGCACCGCGGGCAACGTGGGCGCCCGGCAGGTGGCCACCAACAACCTCGCGCTGCTCGAGCTGTGCGGGCACGCCGGCGTCGAGGTGGCCGTCGGCAGCGAGGTACCCCTCACGATCCCGCTCGTCACGACGGAGGAGACGCACGGCGACCAGGGCATCGGCTATGCCGTCCTGCCGCCGCCCCGAGGGCACATCTCCGGGCGGCACGCCGTCGACGTCTGGCTCGAAGCGGTCCGCTGCCATCCGGGTCAGGTCACCGGCCTGGTGACGGGGCCGCTCACCAACCTCGCCCTCGCCATCCGGGCGGAGCCTGATCTGCCCATGCTCCTGAAGGGCCTCGTCATCATGGGTGGCGCCTTCAACTACCCCGGCAACACGACGCCCGTCGCCGAGTGGAACATCCACGTCGACCCACACGCCGCGAAGGAAGTCTTCGCCGCGTACGAGGGCCTGCCGCACGGGAAGCTGCCGGTGGTATGCGCGCTCGAGACGACGGAGCGGATCGAGTGCACGCCGGCGCACGTCGACGCGGTCGCGCGCGCAGCCGGAGCAGGGCGGGAGCTGCTCGACCCGGACGGACCCGCAGGAGCGCGCAGCAGCAGTGACAACGCCGTCGTCGCCTGCCTGTCGGATGCACTGCGCTTCTACATGGAGTTCCACCGGCTCTACGACCAGGGGTACGTCGCACACCTGCACGACCTGTTCGCCGCGATGGTGGCTACAGGCGAGGCGGGCTTCGAGGAACGCCTCGCCACGGTCGACGTCGAGACGGAGTCATCGCTGACCGTCGGGCAGACCGTCGCGGACTTCGCCGGGATGTGGAAGCGCGCGCCGAACGCGCGGATCGTCTCGGGCAACGAGCCAAACGCCGTCTTCGAGCTGATGGTCCGGCGGCTCTCGCACCTCGCGAGGATACACGGCTGAGCCGGGGCTCGTCCGCCCTGCGCACGCCCGGACGTGACCGGTCCTACCCGGCTCAGTCAGCCCGACCGGAGGGATACCCCGGTACACTGGAGCTGCCCCGCACTGCTGCGCGGGCGGCGCCGAGGTGACATGAGGTGCAGTTCACCTCTCCCGTCGCGCCCAAGGAATATCGTGAGTTCACCCCTGACCCTTGCCCCCGGACACAGCTCCGAGCGCCCCCGTCGCATGCTCCTCGTCCTCGGCGGAGCACTCATCCTCGCCACGTACCTGTTCCTCGTGACCGTCCAGCCGACCGAGATCGCAGGCGGGGTCGGCAGCACGGCGTCGCTCGTCTCGCTCTTCGGCTTCCTGGGCGGCGGAGCTCTGCTCGTCGGCGGAATCCTGCCGATGCTGACCACCAGCTCCCTGGTGGTCATGCCGCTCGGCATCGCGCTTAACATCGCCATCGGACAGATCGCCGGATCACTCGGAATGCAGATCTACCTCGACGCCATCGGCACGGTCCTCGTCGCCGTCCTCGCCGGCCCTGCAGCGGGCGCGGCCACCGGTGCGCTCAGCAACGCGATCTGGGGGCTCTTCAACCCGTTCGCGCTGCCTTTCGCGGCCGGCGCCGCACTGATCGGACTGCTCGCCGGCCTCGCGGCGAAACACGGGGCGTTCCGCCGCGTGTACCTCGCACCGGTCGCCGGGCTGGTGGTCGGGGCGATCGGGGGACTCGTCGCGGCACCGGTGGCGGTCTTCATGTTCGGCGCGGCCGGGACGTTCGGCACCAATGCCATCATCGCCGTCTTCCGGTCCATGGGGGACAAGCTGCTGGTCGCCGCCACCAAGCAGGGACTGCTCTCGGATTCACTGGACAAGATCGTCGTCTTCGTCATCGTGGCGCTGATCGTCTACGCGCTGCCCCAGCGTGCCGTACGCCAGTTCCCCTTCGCGCGGACCTACCGCGTCCTCGGCAACCGGAGTGGTCGTCGCGCCCCGCAGCCGACGTCCGGAATCGGCACCCCCGCCGCCTGAGCCATGCCGCGCCGCAGGATCTACAACCCCCTGACCGAACTGCTCGCCGCGGCTCTGCTCGTGGTGCTCGTCCTCGTCGTCAACCGGTGGGAGTTCTCCTTCGCCGTCCTGGTGCTCGTCGTGCTTCCCGCTGTGCTCCTGTCCGGCAGGATTCGGCAGATCAGCCTCGCGATCCTCCTGGTAGCAGGGCCGCTGCTGCTCTCATCGCTCCTGCTCCACGGGCTCTTCTACCCCGAGGGTCGCGTGATCCTCCTGGACTTCGGCGTGGCCCGCGTCACGCAGGAGGGGTTGTCCTTCGCGGCGGTCATGGGCCTGCGCATGGGCGTGTTCACCGGCGTGCTGCTGACGGTCGCCATGACGCTCGACATCCCCGACCTCCTTGCCACCATGACCCACCGTCGATGGAACAGGAAGCTCGTCTTCATTCTGGGATCCGCCGTCGGGATCCTCCCCCATGTGGCGTTGCGGGCGCGCCAGATCACCCGTGCCCAGCAGGCTCGCGGGCTCGTCGTCGGGCGTGAACCGATCTCGCGCTTCCGTGCGCTCCTGACCGTCACGACGCCTCTGGTCATCGGCCTCCTCGTCGACGCGTCGGAGCGGAACCACATGCTCCAGGCCCGCGGCTTCTCATCCTCCGTTCCCCGCACGAGCTACCTTCCCGATACCGACACTCCACGTCAGCGCTGGGCGCGGCGCGGGATGGCCGTCGCCGTCGGGGCCTTCTCCGTCCTCTGGCTCGGGGCCGGAGTGCTTCCATGATCAGGCTGGAGAGCGAATCGTTCGCGTACGACGACGGTGTCCCGCTCCTGACGGGCGTCTCGCTCGCGGTGCAGCCGGGGGAGTACGTCGTCATCGCGGGGGCCTCGGGATCCGGCAAGACGACCCTGGCGCGGCTTCTCGCAGGGTTGGTCGGGGCCGACGCCGGGTCCACCTTCCGTGGCTCGATAACACTCGACGGGCAGGCTGTCCGCTTTCGTGGTCTGCCAACCGATCCGCGCATCGACCCCGCGGCCTGGAGCGCCGCCGTGGCATTCGTCGCGCAGGGTGCGTGGGCCCAGCTGTCCATGATGTCGGCGACCGTCGGCGAGGAGATCGCCTTCGGCCCGTCCAACCGGGGCATGGCACCCGAGCGCCTGCGTGCGGCCGTCGACGATGTTGCAGCGGCCCTGAAGTTGACGTCACTGCTGGACCGCGATCCGCGTCGGCTTTCCGGAGGGCAGCTGCAGCGCACGATCATCGCGGCGGCCGTCGTGCAGCGCCCCCGGATCCTCGTTCTCGATGAGCCGTTCCAGGGCCTCGATGAGGGTGCGACGGCGGATGTGGCTGCGGCACTCGATGCCCTGCGGGAGGGCGGGACGGGGGTCGTGGTTTGCGAACCGATGCTTCCGCGGAGCGCCCCCGACATGGCCCGTGTCCTCGCGCTCCACGACGGGCATCCGGTCTTCGACGGGCTCCTCGTCGAGGCGCGCGGTGCAGGACTCCGGCGGTACGGCATCGGCGTTGCCGGCGATCCGCCCATGCCCGGTACCGGCGCTGCGCTCGGCGGATCCGGCGACGACGCCGGCTACTCCGGTGCCCCTCCCGGGCCGACAGGATTCCCTTCCCCGGGTCCCGAACGGATCGCGATGACCGACGTCTGTTTCCGCCACCCCGAGGACAGGCGGACAGCGGGAGCTCCCGGGGACGCGCCCGCCCCGCCGGGGCTGAGCGGCGTCAGCCTGTCCGTCCGCGCGGGCGAGATCCTGGCCGTGCGGGGCGCCAACGGATCGGGCAAGTCCACGCTCCTTCAGCACCTCAACGGGCTGCACAGGGCGGACAGCGGAACCGTGGTGGTCGGCGGGGTCCCGATCCTGAACCAACCGACGGGCACCCTCGCCACCGCCGTCGGCTACCTGTTCCAGGACACGGACCAGCAGTTGTTCGAGCGGACTGTGCTCCGCGAGGTGTCCTACGGCCCCAGGGCAGGTGGACGGCCCCGGGTAGAAGCCCTCCGGCGTGCCTCCGACGCGCTGGAGACCGTGGGGCTCGGACCGGCGGGAGAAGCCCACCCGTATGAGCTGGGCTTCGTGCAGCGGCGGCTCGTGGCGCTCGCGTCCATCATCGCCACGGGGCCGGCCGTCTGGGCACTCGACGAACCGACCGCAGGCCTCGACGAGCCCGCGCGGACGAAACTCGCCGCCCTGCTGGCCCTGCATGCACGGGGCGGTGGTGCGGTGGTGATGGCCACCCACGACGCGACCTTCGCGGAGGCAGTGGCGCACAGGACCATCTGGCTCGAGGGCGGCCGCATCCGCCCTGCGCCTCCTGCGCACGGCCGGTGATCGAGCGCCCGTCCGTCGGGTCCAGCGCCTAGGGTGGACGGCATGGACGTTCTGCGGGAGAGACACCGGACCATCCGCACGGCCGGAGCTGAGCTCGCCGTCTTCGAGTACGGGCTGGACCCGAGCCCTGGCGCCCCGACGATGGTCCTCCTACACGGCTACCCCGATGACCACAGGGTGTTCCACCCGGTCCTCCGGGAACTCGCGGCGACACACCACCTCGTCGCGTTCGACACCCGCAACGCGGGCAGGTCACGGACCCTCGACGGCGCCGGTTTCAGCCTCGTGGAACTCGTCGACGACGCCTTCGCCGTCCTCGCGGCCATCGATGCTCCGGGCGGGGTGCGCCTGGTCGGCCACGACTGGGGCTCGATCCAGGGCTGGGCGGTCATCCAGGACGAGCGCGCCGACGGACTGATCCTCGATTACACCAGCATCTCGGGGCCGGACCTCCGTCACTTCGCCCGCTGGCTGCGGAGCCGCTTCACCAGGCCGGGATCGGTGCCCCAGGGAGTGGGGCAGGTGCTGCGCAGCTGGTACGTCGGTGCCTTCCAGCTTCCCGTGCTGCCCGAGATCTTCTGGAAGCCCATCATGACGCGCCGCTACGAGTTTGCTGCTCGACGCGACGTGGGATCGGATCCGATCCGCGGCCTGGCCCTCTACCGCGCGAACATGTTCACCGCGGCCGGGCCTCCGCGGCGTCGTCGCATCACGATCCCCGTCCACGTGATCGTGCCGCTGAAGGATCCCTTCCTCTCGCCCCACCTCGTCGACGGGCTGGAGGACTGGGTGGAGGACCTGACCGTGACGAGTGTCCCCGGCGGCCACTGGTGGGTGGCCTCGCGGCCCCGCGCTTTCGCGGAACTGCTCGACCCTGCACTGCGGAACCAGGACGACGGCGCCTAGCCCGGCCGGCAGCTGACCGGTGCCCTAAGCCTCCAGAAGGCCCCGGATGTCCTCCGCCGTGAGGGCTGAACTGAAGACGGCGTCGTCGTCCATGACCGAGGTGAACAGCTTCGCCTTCTGCTCCTTGAGCTTCATGACCTTCTCCTCGATGGTGCCCTTGGACACCATGCGGTAGACCATGACGTTCTTCGTCTGCCCGATGCGGTGCGTGCGGTCCACGGCCTGCGCCTCGGACGCCGGGTTCCACCAGGGGTCCAGCAGGAAGCAGTAGTCCGCTTCGGTCAGGTTGAGGCCGAAGCCGCCGGCCTTGAGGCTGATGAGGAAGACGGGCGCCTTGCCGTCCTTGAAGGAGTCGATGACCTCGCCGCGGCTGCGCGTGGAGCCGTCCAGGTAGGCGTACTCGATGCCGCGCGCGTCGAGCTGCTCGGCTGCCTTCTTGAGGTAGGACGTGAACTGGCTGAAGACGAGGGCGCGGTGGCCCTCGGCGATGATGTCGTCGAGGTTCTCGAACAGCACCTCGAGCTTCGCGGACGGTACGCCGTTGTGCTCCGGATCAACCAGGGACGCATCGAGGCTGAGCATGCGGAGCAGCGTCAGCGACCGGAACACGATCATCCGGTTGCGGTTCATGTCCTCGATCAGCCCGAGGAGCTTCTGCCGCTCGCGCTGCAGGTATGTCTCGTAGATATGACGGTGCTCGGGGTGCAGCTCCACCTCCAGGATTTGCTCCTGCTTCGGCGGGAGGTCCGAGGCCACAGCTTCCTTGGTGCGTCGCATCATGAGTGGGCGGATGCGCTTGCGGAGGCGTACCAGCGGACGGTTGTCGCCGATCTTCTCGATCGGCGTCCGGTAGTCCTCCGTGAACTTCCTCGGCGAGGGGAAGAGGCCCGGCGCAACGATGTTGAAGAGCGACCACAGCTCCATCAGGTTGTTCTCCATCGGCGTTCCGGTGATCGCCAGCTTGAACGGCGCGTCGAAGTCCTTGGCCGCCTGGTGGACCTTGGATGCACGGTTCTTGACGAACTGCGCCTCATCGAGGACGAGGCCGGACCACGAGAGGGCCTGGTACGCCGGGAAGTCGAGCCGGAAGAGGGTGTAGGACGTGATGACGACGTCGGCGTCGGCCACCTGATCGAGGATCGACAGGCCCGAGGCGCCCTGGGTGTCGGAGATGGAGACGACCTTGAGGCCCGGAGCGAACCGGTGGGTCTCGTTCGACCAGTTCGGCACGACGGACGTGGGGGCGACGACGAGGAACGGGGACGCCAGGCCGGTGCTCTCCTTCGCGTACACCATCAGGGCAAGAGCCTGCAGTGTCTTTCCGAGTCCCATGTCATCGGCCAGCACGCCGCCGAGCTGGTGCCGCCACAGGAACGCGAGCCAGCTGAACCCCTCGGCCTGGTACGGCCGCATCTCCGCAACGATCCCCGCGGGTGGCGGGGTGGGGGCGACGTCCTTGAGTTCGAGCAGCCCGCTCACGGCGTCGCGCCAGGACTGTGCCTGCTCCGTCTCCTCCGCGAGGTCCTCGAAGTCGGCCCACAGCCCCGCCTGGTAGCGGCTGATCTGGAGGCTGGATTCGGGGTCCCACTCGCTCAGGGCCCGCGCTTCCTCGATGAGGTCCCGCAACTGGTCGAAGACCGGCTGCTCGAGGGAGAGATAGGTGTTGTCGACGAGTTTGAGCTTCTTCCGGCCCTGCGCGAGGGCGCGGAAGATCGAGTCGAAGGGGATGCTGCGACCGCTCACGGTGACCATGACACCGAGGTCGAACCAGTCGCGGTTGTCCGTCTCCACGGTGCTGATGCGCAGCGTGGGCGTCTCCGTCAATTCACGGTAATCGGGCTTCTCGCCGACCACGTCGATCCGCACGCCGTCGAGCTCCAGGAGCCGAGGCAGCACGTCCTCCGCGAACTCGACCGCCTGCATGTCCTCGAGCTTCAGGGTCTTGAGCGCGAACGGGCCGAGCACGTGGCGCGCTGCGGAGGCGATTGCATCCTCGGCGTCCGCGTCGCGGTAGCCGTCCTCGCTGCCGGGGCCACCCCTGCGGAAGGGGCGGCGCTGTACGGTGTCGCCGAGCGGGTAGTCGAAATTCCACTCGAGGGACACAGAGCCGTCCGCGCCGTACGCGGTTGTCAGCACGAGCACGGGCGGCTCGATCTCGGGTAGCTCCACGCTGCCGTCGCTGCTGTCCACCTGGATGGACTGCCGCAGCTTCGGGTAGTACTCCTGCAGGAACAGGGAGGTCTCCTCCTCGGGCACGAGGACGGGCCGGCCGCGCTGCAGGAGCTCGATGTCCTTCGGCGTCAACTTACGCGACGTCGGCGCGAGCGTGATGGTGTCATCCGCGGCAACCGTATAGACGCCGTGGGTGCTGATGACGTGGGCGGTGTCCGACGGATGCCGCCGGCCGTCGACGTCGAGCGCAGGCCAGAGCTGGAGGGAGCCCTCCTCCGTCCGGGTGGCGTCCAGCTTGAGCGTGGCGCGGGTGGCCAGCTCGATGGTGACGGACTTCTTCGAGCCCACGAAGGCGATGCCCAGGCGTTGCGCCTCGTCCAGCAGTTGCCAGAGCAAAGGGTTGCTGAAGTCGTCGAGGTACAGCCAGGAGTCGTTGTTTCCGAAGTAGTTCACTCCCGTGCCCCGGTGCAGGGCGGGGAACTGTGAGAACCAGCGGTGCTGGTCGGCGTCGAGCTTCAACCCGTACGTCTGGTAGCTGATGCTGCCCCAAGACAGGTTGTTCTTGATCCACTTGCCCTTGCCGTTCTGGCTGACCGGCCGGACACCGAGGCGCGTGTTGAGGGTGCGCTGCCCCTGGCGTTCCGCGGCAGATCCCCACCGCTGCACCGCCACCTCCGGGGTTCGTAGTTCGAACTGCAGGCCGAGAGGTGTCAGGGGGGCGGCGCTCCCCGTGGAGGGCTCGTCGTCGGCCTCGAGGAGGTCCGTGAGGGACGCCTGCCAGCCTTCCGGGGCCGACGGGCGGGGAGCCGAGCGTGCTCCGAGGTCACGTTCGTGCTGCGCGAGGAGGTTCTCCGTGTTGCTCTGCAGCGCGGTGGCGGCAACATGCTTGCAGTCCGCGCCCACGGGGCAGCTGCAGAAATTTTCGAGAGGGCGGAAGCGGCCGTCGCCCTTCACGCCGAGACGGAGTTTGGTCCGATAGTCGTTCGGTGCGCTGCCGCGGACCTTGCCGGTCAGGAGCTTCGAGTCGGAGTCCCAGGCGAGGGAGCTGACGGCGCCGTCCTTCGCGTAGGTCTGCCCACGCTGGAACGCAGCACCTCCCACGATTCGGATGATGTCTGTGACATCGACCATGGGGTGGCTGGAAATGGGCATAATTCCATGCTCTCACGGTGTGGTGACGCTCAGCGGCCAGCGTCGATGCACTTTCGCTATCGGCTGTCAGCCCATCGCCGACCGGCGATGCCCGTCCGGTCCCTGCCCTACTGTTAGCAAGGGGACTGATCATCAGCGAGTGGTGGAGCGAAAGAAGGCGCACGTGTTCGAGGCAGCAAGCATCATCTATGCGGCGGCAGGCCTTGCCGTGTTCGCCGCCGCGCTGCTGCCCCGGCTGCTGATGCGCGCCCCGGTCTCCATGCCCATGGTGTTCCTCGCCGCCGGCATCCTGGTCTTCAGTTTCGCCAAGGACCTGCCCGACCCGGACCCCGTCGCCTACAGCGACGTCACCATCCACCTCAGCGAGGTGTGCGTCATCATCTCCCTGATGGGCGCCGGCCTCGCCCTCGACCGGAAGGTGGGCCGGCGCCGGTGGTCGACCACCTGGCGCCTCCTCGGAATCGCGATGCCGCTGTGCATCCTCGCGGTGATGCTCATGGGGATGTGGATGCTCGGACTCGGGCTCGCGTCCGCACTCCTGATTGCCGCGTCCCTCGCGCCGACCGATCCCGTGCTGGCCTCCGAGGTACAGGTGGGCGAGCCGTCGGAGTCCGAGGAGGACCTCGAGGCCGAGGACGAGGTGCGCTTCGGGCTCACGTCGGAGGCGGGGCTCAACGACGGGCTGGCCTTCCCGTTCGTCTATCTGGCCATCCTCATCAGCACGGTCGGGATGTCCCCCTCCGCCTGGTTCCCCGAGTGGATCCTGCTCGACGTGCTCTGGCGCATGATCATCGGCTGCGCTGTCGGATTCGGCATGGGCAAGCTGCTGGCCCGCATCTTCTTCAGCTCACCGATCAAGAGCGTGCGCCTCGCCAATTACTCGGAGGGATTCGTGGCGCTCGCGGCCACGTTCCTGACCTACGGGGTCACCGAGGCGATCGAGGGATACGGCTTCATCGCGGTCTTCGTCTGCGCGGTCACCATCCGTACCGGAGAGCAGACCCATGGATATCACGGCGTGCTGCACAGCTATATCGAGCAGCTCGAGCGACTCCTGACCGTCGTCGTGCTCGTCCTGCTGGGCGGCGCCGTTGCACGCGGCCTGCTCGAGGGACTGCGTCCGCTGGAAGTGGTGGTCGCCGTCGCGTTCATCCTCCTGGTCCGGCCGCTCACCGCCTGGGTCAGCCTCGCCCGAGGGAAGACCGGGCCATGGGAGCGGGGCGTGCTGGCGTTCTTCGGCGTCCGCGGCATCGGTTCCATCTACTACCTCAGCTACGCGCTGTCCAAGGGCGAGTTCGCGGCGGACGAATCGGCTCTGTGGCGTATCGGAGGCCTCGTCATCGTCCTGTCGATCGTCATCCACGGCATCACGGCAGCTCCGGTCATCAACGCGCTCGACCGCGCCCGGCAGCGCAAGGCGCGCGAGCAGGGCGACGAGGCGCAGGCCCCGAACACGCCCGTCTAGCGCTTGCGGGCGGGGAGGGCATCCCGTTCCAGGGCTGCCCGGACCACGAGCCCGCCGACCAACGCCCAGAACGCCCCTCCGATGCCGAGGACTGACAGTCCCGACGCTGCGAGGAGGAACGTCACGGCTCCGCTCATCCGGCCCGTCGCCTCGCTGAACGAAGAGGTCACCGCCGTCGCCATGGTGCCGATCAGGGCGAGGCCGGCCACCGCTTCCACGAGGCCGGCCGGGGCGGCGCCCACGACGACGACGAGCGCCCCCGACACCCCCGCGAGCACCAGGTAGGTGATGCCCGCGGTGAGGGCGGCAATCCACCGGCGGTCCCGGTCCGCGCCGGCGCCCTCACCGGCGGACAGTGCCGCGGACAGGGCTGCGAGATTGACGGCGTGGCCGCCGAAGGGAGCGACAGCGGCGGTGCCGACCCCGGTCACGGCCAGGGCCGACCGCCACGGTGCCCGATAGCCGAAGGATGAGAGGACGGCCACGCCGGGCAGGTTCTGGGAGGCCATCGTCACGACGTACAGCGGCAGGGCGATGCCGATGACGGCGGCGGGATCGAGCACCGGGAGGGTGAGAGCGAGGGACGGCGCCAGGGACGATGCCTCGATCACTGTCCCGTCGAGGGTGAGCTGCAGGCCGATCACCACGAGGGCCGCGACGAGTGCGAGCGGTACAGCCCACTTCGGCGCGATCGCCGAGGACACGAGCCATACGAGGATGACCGGCAGCACCAGCAGCGGGATGGTGCCGATCGACTGGAACGGTGCGAGGCAGAGCGGCAGCAGGACCCCTGCCAGCATCGCCTGCGCGAGATGCTGCGGGATCCGTGCCACGAGCCTGCCGAGCCACGGGATGGCGCCGGTGAGGGCGATCAGGACGCCCGTCACCATGAATGCTCCCACCGCGGCGGGCCAGCCGCCTGCCGGTATGGCCGCTCCGGCGAGCAGCGCGGCACCTGGCGTGGACCAGGACAGGGTGACGGGGATGCGGTACCGGAGTGCGAGCAGGACGATGCCGAGCCCGATCACGGCGGTCAGTGCCAGCAGCCCCGACGCCGCCTGCTCCGGCGTCGCTCCGGTTGCGCGAAGCCCCGCCAGGACGACGGCGAACGAGGACGTGAACCCGACGAGGGCGGTGACGATACCCGCGAGCACGGGCTCGTTCACGCCGGGCCGGACGGTCGGGGTGTGCACCGCGGTCTCCTGTCCTGCAGCGCTGCTGCGCCCGCCCGGTCGGTCGGAGTGTTCTGTATATGGAACGGTAAGCGTAGGATGCCGGCATGCCCGAGGACAACCCTGACCGGAATGTGTCGCTGAGGAACGCGGTCGCCCGGCGTATCACCTCCCTGCGCCACGAGAAGCGCTTGTCGCTGAGCTCTCTCGCCACCGAGGCGGGGATCGGGAAAGGTACGCTCTCGGAACTCGAGGCCGGGACGCGGAACCCCACCCTCGGGACGCTCTACGCGCTCGCGGGACCGTTGGGGGTGCCGCTCACGGGGCTCGTGGGGGATGAGGTGGGGCGCAGTGTCTCCGACGGCGTCGTCGACGCCCGGCTGCTGTCGGTGCGGACGCATGACGACGGCGGCACCACCGAGGTCTTCTGGCTCACCGTCGCAGCCGGAGGGACACGGGTGTCGCCGCCACACAGGCCCGGGACGACCGAGCACCTCCGCGTGGTGCGGGGGAGTGCACGGGTGGGGGAGCAGGGGTCGGAACAGCTGCTGGCCGCCGGCGCATCGCATTCGTGGAGCGGAGACACCACGCACAGCTACTCGTCACCGGACGGTGCCGAGGGCGTCCTCGTCATCGAGACGCCGGAGAACGTCGCCTGATCAGGTCGAGCGTGTCAGGAGTTGCGCGCCTGCTCGAGGAGCCGTTGGATGGCCTCGAGCTCGTCACTCAGCGACTGCAGGCGGGCGGAGTTGTTCTCGACGGCGAGCTCGCGGACGAGGAGATCCTGGCGCTCGCGAAGGGCGGCTTCGGTCGGGGGCAGATCGCTGTTCGGCATGCAACAAGTCTGTCAGAGCGCTCCGCGCGTCGGTGTGGGATGCGCCACGGAGGCCATGTTTCGACGTGCGGACGGAAATAGATGCGCCCAGGCAACCGTTCCCTCCACAGGTCCGCGGTTCGAACCGCCGCCAACAGCAAGAATCGAGAGGCACCTCCCATGACCGTTCCCCTGTCCATCCTGGATCTCGCACAGGTCGCCGAAGGGTCCACGCCCGCGGAGACCTTCGCTTCGAGCGTAGTGCTCGCGCAGCACGCGGAGACCTGGGGCTACCGCCGCATCTGGTATGTCGAGCACCACAACATGGGCAGCATCGCGTCCTCCGCGACAAGCGTGCTCATCGCGCACATCGCCGCCCACACCTCGAGGATCCGTCTCGGTTCCGGCGGCGTCATGCTGCCCAACCACTCGCCTCTGACGATCGCCGAGCAGTTCGGCACACTGGAGAGCCTGCACCCGGGCCGCATCGACCTCGGCCTCGGACGTGCACCCGGCAGCGACCAGAACACCGCCCGTGCGCTTCGCCGTGATCCCATGGCGGCCGACAGTTTCCCGCAGGACGTCCTCGAACTCCAGGGATACCTGACGGGTGAGACGCGCGTACCCGGCGTGCAGGCCACCCCCGGCCGTGGCACAAACGTCCCCCTGTACATCCTCGGGTCCTCGCTCTTCGGTGCACGGCTCGCCGCCGCCCTGGGTCTTCCTTTCGCATTCGCGTCCCACTTCGCACCCCAGGCACTGCAGGAGGCCGCCGGCATCTACCGCCGGGAGTTCCAGCCATCGGCCCAGGCGGACAAGCCGCACTTCATCGCCGGCCTGAACGTCATCGCCGCCGACAGTGCGAGCGATGCCCACCACGAGTTCCACGAGGCCATGCTGCGCCGCGTCACACTGCTGCTCGGCCGCGGGCAGACCTTCAGTCGGGAGGAATCCGAGGCCATCCTCGCCTCGCCGGGGGGCCAGCAGATGAGCGAGATGGCACGCTTCAGTGCGGTCGGCACGCCCGATGTCGTCAGGGACTACCTCGAGCGATTCGCAGCGCAGGTCGAGGCTGACGAACTCATCGTCGCGACCCAGGCCGGCACCACGGAAACCTGGCTCCGCTCCTTCGAACTGCTGGCCGGAGCCATGCATCCGGTCGCTGTCTAGGGCTACCCGAAAGTTACGAAAACAAGGAACTTTCGTCTCCTGCTTGCCATTACCCACCAACGTTTGGTTAAGTAGGACCCAGTTGTAGTGTTGCGCATTTGTATTTCGCGCGGTTTAGCCCTCGCGGGACAGACCGCGTCTCTGAAAAAGCGGAAAGCACGCCGCGACTGGGGCGTTCCGAAAGTCGGAGCGCGTCTGAATTTCAGAAGGATAAACAAAAATGGCAACAGGTACCGTGAAGTGGTTCAACGCTGAAAAGGGCTTTGGATTCATTGCTCCCGACGACGGAAGCGCAGACGTGTTCGCACACTTCTCCGCCATCAACGCAAGCGGCTACCGCTCGCTTGATGAGAACCAGAAGGTCAGCTTCGACACCGAGCAGGGCCCCAAGGGTCCTCAGGCGTCGAACATCCAGCCCCTCTAAGGCTCGGATTCTCCGCTAGATCTTTTCGAGTGAGGCAGGTCGGACTTCGGTCCGGCCTGCTTCGTCGTTAAGGCGCGGTGTCCCCGGGTGTCCTCAGGCCCTGGTTCCGCAGAGACCGATGAACGCGCCGAGCTCCTCGAGCGCCGACGGCGTCGACGGCATGTGGTGCGTGAGCCGTGGCGAGCGGATGATGACGGCGCGCCACTGGCCGCGCGAGACGGCCACGTTGATGCGGTTCCGGTTCAGCAGGAACCCGATCCCCCTCGGTGCTTCCGCCGCCGAGGATGCCGCCATGCTGACGATCACCACCACGGCCTGCTGGCCCTGGAACCTGTCCACCGTCCCCACCCGGACCTGTCCGTAACCGGCTGCGGCCAGCTCCTTCCGAACGAGCTGCACCTGGGCGTTGTAGGCCGCCACCACGAGGATGTCGGACTGGTGGAGCGGACGTTCCTCCGCTCCACTCTCCTCTGTCCAGGGGAGCCCGAGGTGCCGCTCCACCTGCTCGACGACCTCCACCGCTTCCTGGCGGGATGAGGTCGCGTTGTCCACGTGGTCGACCAGAACGCACTCGATACCGGGATCTGCGCCGTCGAACCGCCTCGCCCTCGCAGCGGGAGCGGTGGTCAGGCGTCCGTCATAGGCGAAGGCCGATACCGCGCCGCACAGCTCAGGGTGCATGCGCCACGTGTCCGCGATGAAGTAGCCGAACTCGGGAGGCAGCGTCGCATGACCGGCGGAGAGCCAGCCCAGCGCCGACTCGTCCACCGGTTCGGGATGCGTGCCCTGACTGACCTGCGGCAGCTGCTGCGGGTCACCGAGGAGGAGGAGCCTCCGGGCGGCACGTGCGACCGCCATGGTGTTAGCCAGCGAGAACTGTCCTGCCTCGTCGATGACCAGCAGGTCGAGCGACCCTGCGGGCACATTCCTGCCGGTCATCGTCCAGGCCGTGCCGCCGATGAGGCAGCCGCCCTGTGCGTCCACGAGGCGCGCGACATCGGTGTCCAACCGCTGCGTCCACGGTAGGTTCTGCTCCCCGTCCCTCGGTTTCTTCGCTACGAGGGAGTCGGGCACACCGGCTTCCATGGCGCGGCACAGCAGATTGTCGACGACCGCGTGCGACTGCGCGACGACGCCCACCTTCCAGCCGTGATCCACCAGCCGTGCGATCACCTCCGCACCGACGTGCGTCTTGCCGGTGCCCGGTGGTCCCTGTACCGCCAGGTAGGAGTTCGCCAGCCGGTGCAGGGCTGCAGTGATGGCCTCGGCGTACCCTTCGCCGCCCGCGGTCACCGGGGGCAGGGAGCCGCCGTCGTCCAGGCGAGGGGGTGTGCGCCGCAGGAGGTCCAGCGCCGGGCCCGCGGGGACCTCGGGCAGCACGCGCCCCACCTGGCCGGCGAGCTCGATGAGCGAGGCCTGGAGCGACGTCGTCATGATGGGTTGGTCGGGGGCGAGGGCCACCGGCAACGCGGGGCGTTCCTCCGCCCCGCGCCGCAGCTTCTCCCTGATGACGGCTGTGGTGAGGCCGTTCCCGTCCTCGGACAGTTCGGTCAGTTCCACCCCAAACCAGCCGCCGCGTCCCGTGCCGCCGCTGTCCGTGGTGTCGGCGCCATCGGGAACGGGGGCGTCGTAGATGGCGACATGGGAGCCGCCGTCCCGGAAGTCGGCACCGGCCTCCAGCCGGGCTGTGACCTCCAGGGTCCGCACCGGGTTCGACCGCGGGTTCGGCTTCGACCAGTCCAGGAGCACCTCGACCGATCGGAAGGCCATGACGTCACGGGACTGCTCCCACTCGGAGGCGGGTGCCGCCAGCCGGTCGAAGTGCGACCACCAGAACTGCTTCCGCTCACGCCGGTGATAGCCGACGGCGGCGGCGACGAGGGCGATGGCCCGCTGGTCGGGCTGGGCGGCGACATCCGGTGGCAGGTCGGCGAGGTATGCCTGGAGGCGTGCCTCCTCGGCGGGCAGCTCGACGGGAGCCGCCTCACCGACGTGCGTGCTGCCGGTGCCGGAATGCAGCACCACGGATGAGGGGGAGGCGGACGGCCGGGATCCCAGGGCGAGCAGCCAGTCCCGCAACCTGAGGGTGGAGAGGCAGTCGTACCGGTTGTAGTCGCTGATACCGGCGAGGATCTCCGCGGCAGCGCCGTCGTCGCCGTCGTCGCGCGCCTCGCAGTAGGCGGCATATGCGACCACCGAGGCGCCGGCGTCCGTGACATCGCCCGTGCGGAGAGTGCTTCCCATGTACAGGGGTTCGAGTTTCTTGAGGCTGTAGGAGCGCTCCGAGATACGCAGACTGTGCCGCACGGTGTCATACAGGTCGACGAGCACGCCGTCGCGCAGCAGCGTGTCCACGGCGTCCTCGCCGATGACGTGCACGAGGGACAGGCGCCGCAGTGCGGTCTTCTCGTATGCCGCGTAGTGGTAGATGTGCAGGTCGGGGTAGTGCCTCCGTCGATCCGCCACATAGTCGAGGAAGCGGATGAACGCCGTGCGTTCCTCAGCCCTGCTGTGGGCCCAGAATGGACGGAAGTGCGGTTCACCGGAAGCGCCTGAGTCACCGACGGGTTCCTCGACCACGCCGAACAGGTACTCGAGGCCCCAGCTCCCGTCGACCGGATCCTGCCAGAGCGGGTCACCCTCGAAGTCGAAGAAGATGTCACCGGGACTCGGTGCGGGCAGGGGGGACAGGGTGTTCTGCGGGAGCACCCGGTAGGACAGCGTGTGCTCCGTGCCCTCGGCGTCCTCGTAGGTCACCCCGCCGTCGACCTCGCCGAGGCCGACCTGCAGGCGCGCCTGGTCCTGCAGCCGGGTGAGGGTCGTATCCTCGGGCCGCCGCGGCATCGCGGCGAGCTGATCGATCGTCGTGATGCCCTCGCCGTGGAGCCTCGCCCTGCGATTCCCCGTCATCGATGCGACGAGCAGGAGGTCCCGGGTGGCCTCGACCCGCTCGGCACAGTAGTCGCACCGCCCGCAGGCGGGAACAGCAGGATCTCCCCATACCACCGGGTCGGGCTGGTTCCGGTGGTCGTCCACGAGGTCGAGAAAACGCGTGCGGCGCTCCCGGAACACCGGGAGGAGGTCCGTGAGGCTGTGCGTGCTCCTCGTGCGGTCCCCGAGCACGAGGGTCACCTCGGGCGATGCCGGGATTCCTGCTGCCTGCAACTGATCGCCGTAGGCCGCGAGCTGCAGCAGGGCGCCCACCTTCGCGTGACGCGCGAGCTTGGTATCCCATACGGCATAGGCGCCGTCCTCCTGCCGGACGAGGAAGTCGGAGCGGCCGTGGAACCTGCCGTCGAAGAAGGCCGCCTGGAACACCACCGACGCCCCGGAGCGCAGCGCGCGGACGGACTCCTCGTGCTTGGCCTCCAGGGTGGTGCGTTCCATGGACGCCGCGGGTTCGACGTCGTACACGCCCGTTGCGTTGTCGGGCGACCACAGGCCGTGCTGGGCGATCAGTTCGTTCAGCACCCTGTGCTCGTGCACGTCGCCGAGGTGGGCGGCCCGCTGCAGCATCTCGTCCGCGGCGAAGGAGGCACGGGGTGCCCGCCCCAGCTTTTCGTCGAGGACGCGGAGCAGCCGGTAGCCGCACTCCGACGCGGTGACGAGGTCCGTCGCGGAGAACACCAGGTCCGGGCGGGCTGCGGGGCTGCCGGTGTAGTCGAGCAGGAACATGGGTTGACAGCCTTTCGTCGGGAGGAACCAGTGCACCACGCACCACCGACGATCGTGTGACGGAGGTCTCAGGAGTGGGGCATGCCGAGCCCGACGGCGGGAACGACGTCGTTGTCGAGGACGCAGGCGGACGCAACGACAGTAAGGATACGCAGCGTGGCCCGGGCCGGCGGCAGCGGCCACTCGGCAGGGATGGAAGAATTGGCATGACCGACCACCGACCAGGAGCACTCCATGAACCCCCGCACGCTCTTCCGCACCGTCGCCGTCGCGGAGGCGGTGACCTGGGCCTTCCTGCTGCTGGGCATGTTCTTCAAGTACGTCACCCGCACCACCCCCGCGCTCGTGCCGCCTGCGGGCGCGGTGCACGGCTTCGTGTTCCTGTGCTTCGTGGTCGCCACCCTCTTCATCTGGATCAACCAGCGCTGGTCGATCGCAACGGGCCTGCTCGGACTCGCTTCCGCGATCGTCCCGTTCGCGACCGTCCCCTTCGAGCGCTGGATCGAGCGCCGTGGCCGGCTGACGGGCGGTTGGCGCCTCGCTCCGGGTGCCGAAGCGCCGAGGAACTCCGTCGAGACGTTGCAGGCGTGGGTGCTGCGGAGTCCGCTCGTGGCCCTGCTCGTCGCGATCGTCGGCATCTCCGTGGTCTTCTCCGTGCTGCTGCTCGTCGGGCCTCCCGGGTCAGCGAGTTGAGGGGGGACATGAAGGATCTTGCAGGCACCACGGATGACGAACGATTCTTCCTCCACAGCGGACGTCGCTGGCGCAGGACCGATCCGTCACTCCCCGACGACGTACGGGCGCGTCTGATGTCCCACCTCGGCCGTGGCCGCTCGGGAGTGCGTACCAGTGCCAAGGGCGACGACGGCGCAGCGCTGCCTCGCGCCCGGCGCACCGTGCAGCTCGCGAAGGAGGGGCTCGGTGAGCGGGGAACCCCCTGGTGGGAGCAGTCGCAGGCCGAGCGGACGGCGCGCTGGACGGCTGCGTTGGAGGAACTCGACGCGCTGCACCCGAAGCGGCCTGACAGCGCCATCCGCAAGCGTCCCGGCGATGCCTGAGCAGGTGTCCGATGCTGACCTTCGTGCAGAGATCCTGCGGATCGCCGAGCAGCGGGGGAGCAGCAAGACGCTCTGCCCGTCCGATGCTGCCCGGAGTATCGGTGGTGACACCTGGCGGGAGCTCATGCCCTCGGCCCGGCGCATCGCCTTCGAGCTCGCCGCGGAGGGACTCGTCGATGTCACGCAGCACGGCGACCGTGTGGAGTCCGACGTCCGAGGGCCCATCCGGATCCGCTGGGTCGACGAGCCGGCGCAGGAAGGACTCTCGCTGACGCCCTCGGAAAGCCCCTGAACGTAGGACGGTGTTGATCGATCGCGTGCGGCAAGCGGTCCCTGTCACCGGAACCCTTCCGCGCACAGCAGCCGCCGTGGACACTGCTCGGAGTGCCTACGACGGCTGCTGGTGATACCCGGGATGCGGTGCGGTTACGCCTTCGCGGTGCTGCGCCGCACGGCGTAGGTCCCGCCGGCTGCCGCGAGCACCAGGCCGCCGCCGAGGGCGATCAAGCCGGCCGGGTTCGAAGAAGGCTCGTTGGCTACACCGGTGTCGGCTCCGCCGGATGGCATGGCTCCCATCTGTGCCTTCATCAGCGTGCCGCAGAGCGCAGGCGACGTGGCCCCGAGGGGCAGGTCCGCCGTCAGGTCGCTCGGCGCGTTGAACGCCTCCGCCGTTGCCGGCGTGGTCGCCGGATCCAGTCCGTGGACGTTGATGACCGCCGTGCCGTTCTCGAGTGCAGCCATGGTGGGGGCGTCTACGGTGAAGGTGCGCTGGATGGCGTAGGTGCCACCCTGACCGCCGAGCTGCAGGTTCAGGGCTTCGGCAGGAGTTGTCGGGCCCGACGTGGTGACCGTGGTGACGATGCCTCCGTAGGCGGGGGCGCTCTCGGTGACGCTGATGATGCCGTCGGCGTTGGTGTCATTGGCCGGGGTAGGGCAGATCCCGGCTGATCCACCGTGAATGTGCTGGACGTGCGGGTACGGGGCGCCCATGAAGGTCTCGGCGAGGCCCGAGACCTGCAGGTTGATGGTCCCCTGGTCACCCACGACGTCCAGTGTGACCGTGCCGGTGCCCGTGGTGCCGTTGAGCTGTCCCAGGGTCGAGGAGTAGGTGCCATCGGCGGCCATGGCGGGGGCACCTGACAGGACGACGGCGCCCAAGGCGATGATGGGAACTGCGAGGAGGCTCTTCTTGTTCATCAGTCTGAATCCTTCACTGTGTGATCGGAACGGATCCCTCACCGGATCCGCATCAGGTGGAACTCGGAGCGCTCCGTCATATGGAACGGCTGTCCCGCGTGGTGGATCCCGATGGTGCTGCCGCGGGTCGCGCCCTCGGGTCTCATCCTGTCCCGGCACCCCCGCATGCAATAGCAGCGGCGCTGCCCGGGCCGGCCCCTTTACAAAGGGCGGATCCTCGGGGTGGTCGAGGGTTACTGGCCGCCGAGTCCCGACGTCGCGAAGCCCTTCACGATCTGCCGCTGGAACGAGAAGGTCTTCGAGGAGCGCTTCCTGTACCACGCGGACCGGCTCGGGTACCTGGTGTGGGGGGAGTTCGGGGACTGGGGCGTCTCGGGTGCCGGGCCGGTCGGACACAACCAGGCGCCGACGGCGAGCTTCATCACGCAGTGGCTACGCGCACCGCGTCCTCGACACCGACATCTACGACTCCCACTCCTATGAGCAGGATCCAGCGGCATTCGCCCTCGAGCAGGGCGGCCTCGCGCACAACGAGCCCTTCCTGAACCGCAACCACAACGACAAGGACTATTCCGTCCCGTACAGGGGCCAGCCCTTCTTCGTCTCCGAATTCGGGGGCATCTGGTGGAACGAGGAGGAGGCGGCCCATGCCGTCTCCGGCGACGACGAGTCAGAGTCCTGGGGCTACGGCCAGCGTGTCGCCGGCGAGGAGGACCCGTACGTGCGCTTCGAGGGCCTGTGCTCGGTGCTCATCGACAACCCGGACATGTTCGGGTACTGCCATACACAGCTCACGGACGTGTTCCAGGAGAAGAACGGCATCTATACCTTCGACCGCGCGGCGAAGCTCGACATCGCACGTATCCGGGCCATCCCGGACCGGGTGGCCGCGATAGAACTGGCGTCGCTCACGGCGGACGCGTAGGGCAGCAGGGCCACGGGCAGATGACGACGGCGGCACCCGCGTGGGTGCCGCCGTCGTCTGCCGTTGGCTGTTTGCCGGCTACTTCGCGGCGAGCTCGGGGTGGTGGAGCTCGGTGACGTCCGGGTGGGCGCGGACCCGGCCCTTCAGGACGTTCGACCCGTAGGAGGACAGCATGGGATTCTCGGGGTCGTCGGAGATGCCGCGCGCCGCCGCCCGCAATTCCTCCGTCAGTGGGACCGGTTCGATCACGGCGTCGAGCCTCGGCGACCAGAAGAATGGGATGGCATAGCGATCCACACCCGGTGCCGGCGACGTGACGCGGTGGATGGTGGCCGCGAGGTAGCCCTCGGTGGCCACCTCGAGCATCTCGCCGAGATTGACCACGAGCGCGCCGGGGATCGGCGTGACCGGAACCCACTCGCTCGCGCTGTGGGGGAGGACCTCGAGGCCACCGACCTCGTCCTGGAGCAGGAGTGTCACGAAGCCGTAGTCGGCATGGGCTCCGACGCCCTGGGACCCCGCTCCCTCCACTACGCCGCCGACGTAGTGGACGAGCTTGGCCATCCAGGCGGGTGTCCCCTCGAAGGGCTCGGCGAAGTAGTCCTCGGGAAGGTGGAGGGAGACGGCGATGGCCGAGAGAAGTTCCGCGCCCACCTCGGACATCAGTGCGGCCCAGGCCATGGCCTGGGTCTCCAGCTCGGGCAGTGCCTCGCGCGGCCAGAGGTTCGGACCCTGGAGCAGCCAGTACGGCTCGTCGTCAGGGTAGTCGGCAACGGGCTCCCGCTCGGGGGAGAAATCGATCTGTTCGCGTGCGTCGGGGCGACCGCGCGTGATCTCGGTGCCGAGTCCTGCATAGCCGCGGAAGTGGGGGGAGGTGCGGTTGTGGATCGCCAGGCGTTCCTCGAGGGGGAGGTCGAAGAAGCGGCTCGTCACGGAGAAGAGGTCGTCGACCTGCGTGGGGGCGGCACCGTAGTTGACGATGTGGAAGAAACCGACGGTGTGGGCGGCGTCGCGCAGCTCTTCGATGAACTCCGGGGTGAAGGAGCCATCGGCGGAACGTGCGGTACTGAGGTCAAGGGTGGGGATCGAACCCGGAGTGTGGTGCATGCGCAGGAGATTACGCCCGGTGGAAAGCACCGACCCCGTTTGCGTTACGCCATATTGCGTCACACATCATCAGGATCATGATCAGGACCCCCCAAGTCCGGCCAGTGCGCGCACGGCACGAAGGCCGCCGTCGGAGCCTGGCCAGTGGCGCTGCAGCGCGTCGGGGCCTGTGCGCCTCACCACCGCCCGGAGCACGACGGCGATCATGACGACGTCGTCCGCGTACCCGATGACGGGCAGGAAGTCCGGGACGAGATCGATCGGCAGGATCAGGTAGATCACGAGTCCGCCGAGCATGATGCGGTTCAGTCGGGGTAGTGCGCGGTCCGCTGCGAGGCGCCGGATCAGCCTGAGGAGGTCGGGTCCGAAGCGGAGGGCGTCCGTGAGGGAGATGACGTCCGGGTGTCGCCGGGCGTACAGGGCGAGGCCCAGCAGGAACAGGGCGTAGGCGAGCAACACTGCGATGACGGCCTGAATCACGATCTGCCAGTCCATGCGCGCCCTCCCGTCGTCGTTTGTGTGCCGCGAGTGCTTCGCCAGGACCCGTGTGGTCCGCTCAGTCGGCTGCGCGCGTGTGTTCCTGCACCTCGCGCGCCTGCCGAAACGGTTCAGTTTGCTGCGTTCATCCGCTCCCCAGGGTGAGAATCAGTGAAGGTGTCCGAGAACACCGTATCCAATTCCACGCGGGACGCGTCGATCTGGGTGGTACAGGAGGCCGGTGGCGTGGAATTTCGGGAGGACGCCGCGTGGACGGGGAGCCGCTTCTACCCGGGGATCGCGCTCGTGCGCCGTCCCGTCGGTCCGGTCCCCGCCACCGTGTCACTCGTGGCTCATGACGATGCTCTACCTCAGCCTCTCGACAGGACAACAGCCCTCCACAGATGAGGTTCGGCCCTGCGTCCGACGTCGGAAGCACATAGGTTGGGACATACCGAAGCGCAGCACCTCCACCGGAAGGCACCATCCCATGATCTTCATCGTCGTCAAGTTCGCTGTGAAGCCCGAGTGGAGCGACCGCTGGATCGACCTCACGCGGGACTTCACGGAGGCCACGCGTCAGGAGCCGGGCAACCTGTGGTTCGACTGGTCCCGCAGCGTGGAGGATCCGAACCGATTCGTGCTCATCGAAGCTTTCCAGGACGACGCCGCAGAGGCACACGTCAACAGCGACCACTTCTCCCGGGCCATGCAGGACATGCCGCAGGCGCTCGTCGAGACGCCGGAGATCATCAGTGAGCGAATCGTCGCAGAGGGTTGGGGCCGCATGGGAGAACTGACCGTCGACCCTGCATAGCAGAAATACCCTGCAGAGCAGGAATGGGGTCAAGCTTCCCTGAACAATGAGCGGAATAAATGCTCAGGTCCCGGGGCGCACCTTGGCGGCTACCTCAGGTCAAGTGATTTGTTCACACGGCCGCAGCAGCCGGCGAGGAATCCGGTTTCTTCACAATCGGGTCAAAAGATACTGGTGGGCATAAATCTGTTATCAGACCGGTTCCGGCGCACTCACGGACGACGCTGATCCCCTCGACTGCGGACGCTTTATCCACGAACTTCCCGGATACGGCCACGACCGTCCCGTTGGAAGCCTTCAATCTGAACCCGAAGGAAATGCCTTCGTCGTGAAAAAGCTCGAACGTTCCAGTCATCGCTACCCCCTGTGGTTGCCCTTGCAGATGAACTGCTCGGGCTCGTCATCAAAACTGGAACACAATACTGCGTTCCAGTCGGCCCGGTAACGGGATAGGGCTTCCCCTATGTGACCCCAGCACACCCACTCCTCTATGGTAGGACCCGCTTCATTTACTAGCGAGTAATCCGTGATTGTTCCTTGATCCGGCTAATCAACCGCACTCCTGCAGCGACACGATCATCACGCTGAAATTTGACGTCACCCTTCAATCCAGCCGCGACAGCGGCTCACCTCTGCCCTGAACGTTTGCCGAAGCGGGCCCGATGACCCTATGCGAGTGGGGTGTTGTGTTGGATGATCAGGGCGGGACGGACACCTTCACGGTCTTGTTGATCAGAGGATTGACCATGAGTTCAGAGCAGCCCCGTGACCCATCGAGCAGCTCGCCGGCGCTTTTGCCGACGCCGCAGCTGCGTGTCCCTGCGGAAGGTGAACAAGCCGAGACTGTCGATAGGCGAACACTTCTCGAACGTCAGGGCGAACGGCGCCGGGAAACGGAACGAAAGCTTGCCCTCCACATGCACGCCTATCGGCTCGCGCGCTCCCCAGTCGGTCTTGAGTAATGCCCGCGACCGCGCTGAGGACGTCAGCGCGGAAAAGAATTCTGTTGACCGGTCCATGCGCACGTTGCTTCCGACCAGGGCGATCTCCAAGACCGAGTTGCCTCAGGCTCCTGCGCACAGCACCGCCCAGGAGGAGATCGGGGTAGGACTGGGCTATCGACCGTCGGTTCCGCTGTCATTCGATCGACCCGAGTGTCCTAGTAATGATCGAATACTTCGGTCTGGACGAGAGCGGCGAGGATTCGTAGTTGTCGTTCGTCCTGCCTGCTGAATCTTCGGGGTCTCGTGTCGAAGATGCAGAGAGCGCCGATGCGCCACCCCCCGGGGCCAGTAAGAGGGCTCCCGGCATAGAACCGGATGTGTGGTTCACCTACGACCAGAGAGTCACTCACGAAGCACTTGTGCGTGAGGGTGTCCGGGATGATGAGGATACGGTCCTCCGTGATGGTATGGGAGCAGAAGGTGCTTCGCCCTGCCAGGTCATCGAGGACGAGCCCCGCGGCGGATTTGACGACCGGACTGCCCGCCTCGAGGAAGGTGATCGTCGCCGAACTTGCGTCGAACGTCCTCCGCGCTCGTTGCGTGAGGAGATCGAAGCGTTCCTCTTTCCCCGACTGCACCAAGCCAGTGCTCATCAGCGATGCCGACCGGCGGTGTTCGGCCTCGAAGGGATTGAACATCGTCTCCAGCCGTGCGGCCAGCCTGGGCCACGAGCCGTAGGTCATCGAGGGGTGGAGAGTCGTTGCGGTGTGTGTCGTCCTGCCGCCGGAGTTCCTGGCCGGTCCTGACTCGTCGGCATAAGGGGCTCGACGGCGTACTGCCGGCGACGACCCGCTGTCCGGAAACACAGGAAACTGCCTGGTTGCCGGCTGTGTCTGAAGCAGCTCATTGACGGCGTAGGACACAAGATCGCGGTGCAGGACATCCAGGAGCACAATTCCGTGGAGATAAGCGGCGACAGCAACAGCGTCAGCAGCACCGCCCAACACGACGTAACGCACCCACACGTCGTCGACGAGCAATGTTGCTTCTGACGCCGCCTGGGCTGTCAGCCATTGCTGTTCATAAGGGTTCACGGTATGCCTCGCCTTGATAGACGCGAAGACACGAATCAACCGAACCTCCGCGCACCGAACGTGCACCCGTATGCCGTCAGGCATAGGCGACGGTCGAGCCATCGGACCGGTTTCCTCTGTACTGGACGCGGTTGATGTTCCTGGTGTGATGCGTTGTGCTGGGCGCTGTCGTGCGAGTTGAAGCTGATGTGTACGCGAATTCAAGAGGTGTGAAGTTCCTTGTGGGATAGATCATCTGCTCCGCGGCGGCGGAGCAGATGTCATTGTCTGCGGTGGTGCGTCTCTTAGTGCTGCTGTGGCTGATTTCGCGAGCTTAAACGGGCGGACTTGGAGAATCTTTGGTGCAGGTCTGACCAGGATCGGACCGCAAGGTTTTCCCAATGTCCAAACGTCGACGTCGACTATCGCGGATACTCCCGAACGCTGCTCCTTCAAATCGATACTGATCCTTGCGGCGGGTCGCTCCGTTCCCGCGGTTCAAAACGTTCCCTTGCAGCAGAGTGACCGCAGACTTCACGGCTACGCGGTCACCGCATCTTGACCGGCCCATTCAGCCCTTCGATTAGGGGCGTCGAGCGGCGACGGTAATTAATCGTCATTTGGCAGTTCGCTCCACTGGCCCGGTACCTCATGACGCGGGACCGGCATTAACCGTCACACCAGAACCTGTCACCGCAGCTGGGGTGCGCGACAACTTCTCGTGTGCGCCGAATTTGGCAGGTGTGGCGTTGGGAAAACGGAGTTTTGTTCCACGGGAGAAGTTCTCCCAAGGTTTGTCCAAGAGCAAAGCCGCAGTCTTGTCCCGAGTGGGGATGGCAAGAGGTCCGTCCCGCCGGCCCGGCCCTGCCGGGCTTATCAGGAGGATTGAAGTCATGGACAAGAAACTTTCCAGTTCGTTAGCCGGCGTCGCACTCATCATGCTGGCACTGAGCGGATGCTCCGGGTCCACGGCGGAAGCACCGGAGACAACAGCGGCTGAGGTTACAGAGGCGCCGGCGGAAACAACCGAAGCAGCCGAAACGACCGAGGCAGCCGAAACGACCGAGGCAGCCGAGCCAACAGAGTCTGCGAGTGACGAGGCAACCGCCGAGGCCAGCGCGCCCGCGGCGGTTGGCCCCACCACGCTGGGCGTGGCGACAAGTGAGCTGGGCGAGATCGTGGTCGACGCAAACGGCATGTCGGTCTACTACTTCACCGAAGACGTTGCCGATTCCGGGGTCAGTGCCTGCACCGATGATTGCCTGGTCGCTTGGCCGCCGGTCATCAGTGGGACCGAAACCCCGGAGGTGGAGGGCGTCACCGGTGAGACCGGCGTCATTGAAACCCCGGAGGGTGATCTGCAGATGACCATCAACGGAATGCCGATCTACTACTTCAACAAGGACCAGGCAGCCGGCGACATCAACGGACAAGCCGTCGGAGACGTCTGGTACGTGGTAGCTCCTGACGGGACCATGATCCAGTAGGTCCGTCGCTCATCTCCGGCGGTGCTCACTTGGCGTCATCAGCGACCGCCCGTCACTCACCAACTCGTGAACGCATTCTGGGGGAAGTCGCAATGAAAGTACGTTACCGAACGTCAGTTCTGTTGTTCGCCGTTGTCCTTACCGGCAGCACCGCGTGCAGCTCCGACGCCGAGCCAGGTACGTCGGGGGCGACAAGCGCGGCAAGCGAGGCCACGGCGCCGGAATCAGCGGCGGTCACCGCCGGTGCCGGGACCCCAGGTTCAGCGCCTGCTTCGGCGGAAGCTGCGCCGGCGGAGGAAGCGGTGATCACGATCACCGAGTTCGAGTACGTCATGCCGCAAACCATTGCACCCGGCGCGGTGGTGACGATTGTCAATGAGGACGATGCCCCGCATACCCTCACGGCCAAGACCGAGGGCGGGTTCGACGTCGATGTTTCCGGTGGTGAAACGGTAACCTTCACCGCACCCGACGAAGCCGGCGAGTATGCGGTCATCTGCACGTACCACCCCGCGATGTCCGGAACCCTGGTCATCGGATGAGCACATCAGGAGCTGCTCACAACAAGAGGAGAACTGGACCCGTACGGGGGCCGGGTTCCGTCGCCGAGGGACAGGGGCGCAATCACATGCTGATGATCGTCCTGCGGGTCCTGATCGGAGTTGGTTTGATGGTCAGTGCGGTCATTCACCTTCAGCTTGCATCAGGGTTTCAGCAGGCTGCACCCTCTGGAATCGGCGGAGGCGCCCTCTTCCGGATCCAGGCAGTCGTCTCCATCCTCGCCGCAGCGTATGTCCTGATCCGGGGTAGCCGAGCCGCCTTCGCGATCGCAGCGATCGTCGCACTATCCGCCCTGGCCGCAGTGGTTCTGTACCGTTATGTGCAGGTCCCGGCCATCGGACCGATTCCATCCATGTATGAACCCGTCTGGTATCCGCAGAAAGCGCTGACCGCAGTGGCAGAAGCCTTTGCGGGGACCCTCGCCGTCATCGGATATGTGCTTCTGCTCCGGCGCCGGAATGACACGTAGGCCGCTACGCCGGGCCACTCCCGGAGCGCACCCCGGCCCCGTCGCACCCCGAAACGTAGCAGGCCATCCTCCAAATGGAGGACCTGCAGCTTCTTCCAGGGTGCTGTGGAGAAGCCAGACCAGCCGGCCCAATCAGTAGCGCCGTCATGCTCCCTGCACTCCGGTCAGGCGAGCTTGCCGCTCGGTGGCTCGTTCGTCAATGATGTGTAGCCGCTGTGGTGGAAGGTGGCAAAGGCATCCCTGAACATGTCGGCCTGTCCCTGGAGTTTCCGCACAAGCGGTCCGGGCGGCGTCGATCCCACCGGCCGCTGCGCCAGTGCGCGCGCTGCTGATGCCTGCAATTGAGCTGCGCCTGCCATCGCAGCACTGGCTTGCAGGCTCAGCAAGGCCGTGATGACTTCCTCTTCGTCCTGCGTCTCGAGGGCCCGTTCTATCCGTCGGATTCGATCGGCCAGCAGCGCGTCGAAAGAGGTCAGGAATTCGGACGCGACGAACGAGCCAAGGTCGTCGGCGAGTATTTCGAAGGCGCATGTATCAAGGACAGGAATCACGACGTACCTCCGAGTGCTTCTGGGCAGACTTCATCGCGGAAGCCTGGACGCCGGAGTTGTACCCGAGATCCGTCGGGATCGTTCGGTTCTGCGCCATCACGCTCCTATTCCCTGCCCCGTCTGCCACCCTGGCAACACTCTCAACAGTGATCGCTTCTTCCGGCTTCCACACGAGTAGGCACTACCTGTTTCGTCCGCTCTCGTGGTGGCGAGGCCGGAGCCGGTGCACTTCCTCGCCGCAATCGCCTCCCTCGCCGTGAGTAGTCAAGAGCTGCTTTTCACCCGTCTGTCTGCTTCTTGGTTTCCAAGGGTTACAGGGAAAACGATGAGGTGCCAAAAAACTGCCGCCTCATCGGGGTGCGGAGCGCGTGCCTGCGTCCGTGCTCGTCCCCGATGTCGGAACGAATTTCCAGTCGAATGACCCGTCGTCGTGCAGTGTCATCCGGAGGAACCCGTGGGTGTCACTGA
>NZ_QZVT01000018.1 GCF_003602275.1 Arthrobacter cheniae
TGGAACCGACCATCGAATCCGGTGCTGTCGTCCTCCTGTACAAACCGTCCGCCGCTGCGGGCGCGATCCGCAACGGCCTAATCGTTGCGTTCACGAACCCCATGAACGGCCGGACAGCAATCAAGCGGGTCGTCGCGGGGGAGGGGCAGGTGGTTGCCATCCGCGACGCCGAACTGTACGTCGACGGCGTTGCCATACCGGAGCCGTTCATCGACCACAGCCGCATCGACGCAACCTACTTCGGACCCGTGGAGGTGCCACCCGGAAGCATTTTCGTGCTGGGGGACAACCGAGGCGTGTCCATTGATTCAAGAGATTTCGGAACCGTGCCTCTGACCGCGATCCAGGGCACCCTGCTCACAGGCCAAAAATAGGTTCCACACCTTGGACCCGGCGGTCCGAAAACCATCCCACAGCGATTCCCGATCCTCCCGAGACCACGATCGCTGACGGAAACAAATACCCCCGGCAAATATTGACCGGGAGATCCGCCTGCCCGAACCTTCTATACGAAGTCTTGAACTAACCACTGCCGCGCCTATCACTGCAGGTAAGGCTGCCTGCCTTCGCTGTTGCGGCGATCTCAGGAGCTTGACAGATTTGCAACACAATGCGCATAGGCCTACCTTATAAAAACCTTGGAGGTCGAGCCACCGCAACCACCCATATTTCAGCAGGGGCGGGGCACACCTTGGACCTATCGAATCTGTGCTGTGGTCAGTGTGACTTGTGCATGAGGAAGTCATTGGATACCGGCAGACTGTCACTGCTGGCCGTGTTGATGAACATGGCCAGCGTCCTTGCTTCGGCTGGCGTGAGGAAGACATCGAAAGGTTTAGTTTGGCCGGCGACTCGGAGGGTGAGAGTGAAGCCCTCGGCCACGATGCTCGGTCGGGCGGCCCAACTCTCCAGGACCGGTGGGATGTCCAAACCGATCAAGACCGAATGCTCATCCAGGTACCAGAGTGAACCGGCATCGATTACGGCCTTATGTTCGGCGCAGACGTAGGCCTCGCGATAGCAACCTCTGAAGCCCTGACTACCCACCACGAAGGCGGCACCGGGATTCGTACACCGAAGCACTGGACAAGGAAGCATGCCGCTACGGTACTGAGTAAATGTTGGGAAAACCATGCTTGACCCCCACAAAGGAGGGAGGTAGGAACGAGGTGTGTTCTCAACCAACCAGGCATCACCCCTCTTGCCGTGCGGCCTTTGGTGCAGACCTAGCGAGCAATGACGAGTTTCTCAGGGTCACCTTTGGTTCGATGTCGCAGCGCATTTTGCGCGGTTATTGCAGCCCACCAACGCCCTAGAAATAAGCCCGGCATCCTACGAAAAATTCATTGCCGGGATGGGAAGTATTTGAGTACTCCCGGGTCAGCACTTTGGAGCAAAACGCGGATCTGCAGCATGCAGCGCTCATGGCAGCTGGCTGTGATCGGATCTTCGTCGACCACGGGGTGAGCGGCACGATGGCCAGCAGACCGGAGCTCAATAAGCTGCTCGAGCACTTACGGAAGGGGGATGAGGTCGTGGTGTGGAAGCTGGACCGGTTGGGGCGCAACACCCGTAACCTGTTGGCTCTAATTGATGATCTGGAAGGCCGGGGTATGCACTTCCAAAGTGTCACCGAAGGCATCAGCGCCACCGGGTCGATGGGTAGGGCGATGCTGACCGTTATTTCCGCCTTCGCTCAGCTTGAGCGCGATCAACTGGCCGAGCGCACCAGGGCGGGCATGGCAGTGGCCGCAGCAAACGGTCGGAAAGCCGGCCGGCGGGAGGTCACCAGCGACCACGCGAAGGTCAAGCGTGCCCGGGACCTGAAAGCGCAAGGTCTCGCACCCGCTGACATCGGAAAGATCATCGGGGCCAGCCGCGCCACTGTCTACCGCTCCCTGAATATCGAGAGCAGTCAGACCGTCTAACCGAAGGTTCTCCGCGGTCTTTTGTGCCATGCGTTGGTGAGGTCCTGATTGCCGGTCATGCTCAGGGAGAGCGTGAGGTCAAGCTATCAAGGTCTTTCCGTGTGGGAGTTTACGGCAAGGGAGGAGTCTTCCTAGGCTGGGTAATTTCTGTCGGCGCCGCTGGTCTGATGTACACGTCCGGGGTTGGTTGCCGAGAGTGTATAGATCGTTATCGTGTCCGGAGGTTCGTTGTTGTGAGTAACCAGGACAGAGTCGTCCCCGACTTTGACCTCGAGCCAGACTTCATCGTGGAGCGGATTGATCTGTGCGTGATTCGCGTCTCTCCCACGCGCCATGTTGCTGTGACCGAGGAGCACGCGCTTGCCATCCTCGAGCGAAGCTTTCAGCTGACCGGGCACCGCCCGTACGTGATGTTGATAGACATGGGTCTGGTTAACGACGTTTCGCCCACAGCTCGCCGGGTCCTGATGTCAGCCAGACATATCCGGGCTGCTGCGATGCTCGGCCGGACACCCATGGACCGGATGCTGGCCGCCCCGTACGAAGACGCTGTCTACCCGGCAAAGTATTTCACCGACAAGCAGACCGCGGGGCAGTGGCTGAAGCTGATCCATGATCTGGTGTGTGAGGATCCGATCGAGCACACCATCAGTCTGACCGTTGACCTGGAGCCCTTGAAAGCGTGGCCCAGACCTCGACGAACCAGGTACTAAAAGCATCCATGAAAGGTGTTGTTAGGAGGAGGGTCACCGTAGTGGGATGGCGCGGTCCTGGTACCACCGAATGAGCTCGCGGAGCACCCGAATCGTGCTGGCAGGGTTACCGTCGTCTTCGGCATCCGCGAACGTCTGTTCGTATCCGGGCACGTCGTCGGACATGGTCGCGCTGATGGGTTCGTACCCCATGGTCCAGTCCGGGAACTGCCGTTGGTTCCTGGTTTCCTCGATCAGAACTCGTAGACGGGTGTGACGGCGATCGGCGGTGATGATGGCCATGCGGTCGCGGACTGTTCCTTCGGGGCCTTCCAGTATTTGCAGGAAACGACCCTGGCGGTACAGCAGCAATCCCGTTAAGTGCGAGGAATGGTTGGTGCGGCGGCTCACGGTCAGCAGTCCAGCCAGATCCGCTTCGCTGAACGACTGAGTAGCGGCGCTGGAATACACCACGGACAACATTGGCTGCTCGAAAGCAGTGTGGACGTCGGCCGCAGGACCAGGAAGGACCTCGTCACTGTCAACTGGTTCCCAACCACGACGACCACCTTCAAGAACAGCCCCTTTATGAGCATCAAGCTCACTGTCGATGCCGGTATTGGGGCCGGCGTTGGGACTGGTGTTGAGGCCGGTGTCGGGGCCGGCGGCGAGGTGGTCCTGGTTTGTGCTGGCGCTGTAGGGGGCTCGAGGTCCGCGGCAGATATCGTCGATCATCTCGTTGACGGCCTGAGAGATCATGTCTCGCTCGACGGCGGGGAGGCGGATCAGTCCGTGTAGGTACGCGTCAACTTCATACTCATCCACGCCCCCTCCCATGCTCAGATAGTGCAACCACAGTCCTCCCACCGTGATGCCAAAATGCTGCATGGCATTAAAGGTCAAAGCATGTTGGTCATGATCTGCCTGCTCCCGGTGAAACAGGCCATCACCCTGAGGCAGGGAAGCACCACGCTCCTGACCCTGGCTCTGACTCTTGCTATGGCCTTGCCCCTGACCTTGACCGTGGCCTTGATTCGGGTTGTGACTCTGATTTTGATCGTCGAATGGCTCGACCATGCCGTACTGACCCCGCTAACTACTCTTCCTGCGTATCCCCGTCGAATCAACACGTCTACAGTATCGGGCCAGTGCTTCCAACTGGGCAGGGACAAAGTCCTTGAACCACTCTCGTGTTTATGGCACGACTCTCTACGGGCATGCCGATTTGTCCTAGTCTGCCTGGGTGTTCGGGAACGTTGAGGCGAAGTTCGGGTGGTGTTCATGTTGTCCTGAGCAGACGTTTCCGCATGGAAGGCAGGGTCGGTGAGGTGGAGGACTGTCAAACCTGTGGCTGCCTCTGCTTCCACCAAGACCTGAGGACTGCACCTGATGAAAACGAAATCTGCACCACTGGCGACTTGCATCACAGTGGCTGCCGCGTTAAGTGTCGCCGCGCCGGCCAGCGCGGCACCGGCTGACCTGCAAGGACCTCCCGCACACGCCGCTGCACCGTCGGCTATCGCGAATTATCCGTCGACGATTGCTTCCGGGTCCTGGGATGCCGGACATATTCAGGGCATCGCGGTCGATGAGAAGAACGGGTACGTCTACCACTCATTCACCGACATGCTCGTCAAAACCGACCTGGCTGGCAACGTCATCGGAACGGTCGAAGGATTCACCGGACACCTCGGGGACCTGGACTTCAACACCAAAGACGGTCGCGTCTACGGTTCCCTGGAGTACAAGACCGAGGAAGCGTTCTACATCGCGATCTTCGACGTCGACAAGATCACCGAGGTCGGCATGAACGCCGAAGACTCCGGCATTGTCAGCGCCGTGTACCTCGAGGAAGTCGTCGAGGACTTCACCGCCGACATGAACAACGACGGCGTCTTCGACGGCAACATCGGCAACACCGCCGATCACCGGTACGGCTCCAGCGGCATCGACGGTGTTTCCTTCGGGCCTGAGTTCGGGAAGAAGAACGGCAAGCAGCAGCTGATGGTCGCCTACGGTGTGTACCGCAACAACACCCGGACAGACAATGATAACCAGGTACTCCTGCAGTACGACATCTCCGGGTGGAAGAAATACGAACGCCCCCTGACCCAAGCCGACCCGCACACCTCCGGTCCCGCCGACGAGGACGCCAAGTACTTCATCCATACCGGCAACACCCACTACGGGGTGCAAAACCTCGCCTACGACGAGGACGGCAACCTCTGGTACATCGGCGTCTACCGGGGCAGCAAACCCGAATACCCCAACCGGACGCTGTACGTCGTCGACGGAACCGTCGCACCCCAGGAACAACTCATTGAAGGCCAGCTCGCCGACGAGACCGGTCTGGTTGTACCGCTCCTGCAAGCAGGACTGCCACACGAGCCAGGCGGGATCTACGGGTGGGAGTTCAAATCCGACGTCGGTATCGAACCGATCGGCGACGGCTACTTCTACGTCGCCCGCGATTTCGACGACTATTCCAGCGGCCACAAGCAGGAATCAGCCACCCTTGAGCTCTACAAGTGGACCGGTGAAGGCCAGTCCGGATTCGAGAGTGTCGCCCGCTGACATAACAGCAAATCAACAGACGCTTGTCTCATTGAAGGAATGCGTGAGTGCTCACATCCTGCCCAGGGTGTGAGCACTCACGCGTTACAGCGGGAAAGTTGATGAGTTCTCGAGGTCAGGAGCACGGAGACCTATAGAGCCAGGTATGAGCAATACCCGCGGGACGAGCTGCCTACCGCGGACAGCTCTCGCGTGAATAAGGCTGCGGTAGCCCACTGGAGGACGTATTCACCCGAAGCCGGACCAGCAGCTAGTGCCGGGTTGATGGTGTGGGTAGTGTGCACGAAATCAGTGATGCGCATAACGGAGGGGAGGCTGGGATGGTCGTCGAACGAATAGAAGCTTCATGTAAGGCTTTCACTGCCTTGATGCGAGATGAGGTCCTCCGGGTGCACTGGCTGCACGGCACAAGTGTGACTGACACCGACGCAGCAGCCCTTGCAGGACGAATCGACTCTGCATGTGAGGGAGTCTGTCTGCCGATGCTCGTGGAATTCAACGGCATGGTGACCCTCACCCGGGCTGCCCTGCTGCGCTTTGCAAAGACACTGAATATCGCTGCGATGGCCATCGTTGGACCGTCCGCGGTAGACAAGGCCCTCGCCGACTTCTTCGTCGAGGTCCACCACCCTCCGTACCCAACCCGCTACTTCACAGCAACCCACGAAGCGCTGCGATGGCTCACCGAACACCCTTATGCACCTTCAAGCTCACCCACAGATGGACGGCTTTGAGCTCCACCTTTCAGGCTCCAGCCGCCCACAGGTGGATGACCTACCCACAGTTGACGCTTAGAAGTGCCAACCCTCCCGTGCAGGTCTCCCGGATGACACGATTTTCAGCCCACACTGACTGATGCTGCTATCTCTACCAATCCGTCTTTGAATATACCCGGGGAGCGTTGCTCCTCACCGATGGCATGAGCTTGCAGGGCGGCTTCACTAAATTGATCGAGGATGCAGGGAGCGCAGGCTGCGACGCATGACCATCTACGCAGAAGGTAACCCGATTCGGCTTCCGCTCACCGAGTTCTCCGAGCAGTGGGAAATCGACGCGATGGACGCCGCCGCAGAGCTCGAACCCACGGAATCGTATGACCACGAAGCGCCGGCGAACGAACCAACGGACTGACCTCTGACGCAAGGACCCCATGAGCGATGACACGAGCAACGACGGCACTACGAGTGATACGAGTACGAGCGATAGTGATGTGAGCCTTGATAGGGCACGTGGACGCGCTATGGAGATCAGTACGGCGGAGCTGGTCCAAAGATGGCCCTATGAACGGTCCTGACGAGTTAGCACCTACATGTACTGCTTGTGCGGGTGAGGTTGGTCGATGAGATTCATCGTGTTGCTGATGTTCAGGGGCGATTCATCGCGCCACTTGGCTGCCCGTCAGGTTGAGTCCGTAACGTGTGGGGTATGAGCTTTGACCTCACCCTTCGCCCGGTGCACGCCCTGTCCCGTTCTGCTATCAGGGACCACGCTCGGTGGCACAGGAATCGGTGGCACAGGAGAGGTACCGGCAGCGACGGGGCTGCGGCTGCGGGAGGTGATGGCGTTGCAGCAGGCCCTGCACAACGCTCACCTGCCCGCGCATACTGATCGCCTGATCCTGATCGGAAACCTGATCGGACGCACCATCGGGTCCCTTCCGGAGGTTTGGCGTCATGAGCTGCGGCCGCTGCTGCGGTCTTTGACCGCCCTGTCAGCTCAGAACGAGGACTGACCGGCACTTTCCTCGACGAAGCCACCGCCCTGAAGTGTTTCCTACCTTGCGACCAGGTCTCTTGAGCCGACTGGCGGTGGCGATGCACGCTGGGTGATCAGGTGAGAGCCCGCCTTGAACGCGTTCGTTTTTTCCCCTTCACGGGCCGGTTCGAAAGAACCGCTCACTGATGAAAACCGCCGAACTCCCCACATCAATTATTAGATAGTTCCGTACCCGAAGGTTGGACGACTATCTTCCTCGGTCACATTCGAAGCAACCCTCGCCAGCAAGCCTCCTACATAAGGCTTGGCGGTAAGGGGACGAGGGTCAGAGTCCTCTAAAGAGGTCCAGGAGTGCTTTGTCGCGTGGTTGGTGTCTGTCCTGGCCAGTGAGGGTCAGGGCGCGGTCGATGATTTTCTGTGAGATGACGACGACTTTGCGGTTGGTGCATTGGCTGTAGGAGCTGATCCGGTCGAAGGCTTCTGTCGCATTGAGTCCTGTGCGTCCCATGAGGATGCCTTTGGCTTGCTCTATCACGGCCCGGCTAAGCGCGGACGCGGCGACGGCTTCGTTGGCAAGCTTGTGTGTGTCCGCGTGGATGGAGTTAGTGAGATCGACGACCAGCGCCCACACTCCGACCGGTTCGTCCTCGTGGAGGAGGAGGTCCGCGCAGACGAGGAGTTTGTGGGTGCGCCCGGTGAGGTCGAGGAGGGATGCGTACACCGATGAGGGTCCGCCGGTGGTGGTGACCTTGGTCCAGAACGCCCGGACCGCATCCCGGTCCGCGGGATCGAAGTGGGACATGCCCAATTCAAGGGTGGGAACGATATCGCCGCGTTCGTACCCATGGATCCGGTACAGCTCATCCGACCAGGTGTAGGAATCGTCAGCGAAGTAATGCTCGACAGTGCCGGTCGGACAATCAATGAAGTACTCGACACTGGACACGACCCCGGACAAGGAAACGGACGGTTCAACGGGGGAGGGCATGATGAAGCCATTCGACGTACTCGGATCCGGGCCAGCGTCTTAACCCGAACCTCAAAACAGCAGACTAACAAAACACACCAAACCGGCGGCAACTATGACCGCAACTGTGTCCACGACGGAGTCGACGAACGGCTACGGGCAACCCAGTGTGCCGGCACGTCCGCGAGTCCTGTTCAGACAGTGGAGGGGGCTGGTGCAGAGGTAGGGATGGAGGAGAGGCAGGGGCAGGGGCCGGGTTGATGCACCGAAAACACCGGCCCCTGCCCGAGAGGCTTAAGTATCGGCCGGCTGCTTGACCGACTACTAAGCCTACTGACCAGTTGATCATGGTATGGGAGGGGAAGGTCAAGACTTGAAGGCAATGTACTTCGTTCCGCTGGCAGGAATTCAAAGCTCTTCAGTCGTTCAGATGCTGCGTGAGAACGCCGGCTATGCTCTCTGTCGTTGATGAGGTGTATTCCGCCAGTTGGCGTACAGAACGGTTGAGTCCCGGCAGAACCTGAGGTGCGTCTATATCGGTGAAGCCGGTCCGCAACTTTTCCAGGCACCGCACCGAACTGCAGGATCGGTTCAAGCGTCATTAGGCTGCAGAGACCCTCCTCGCGGGAAGGTAGGCGCCTGATGGGCCGTGTTACCCGCGGCGGAACAGCCAGTCGAGCGCGATCGGTTCTGATGTGAAGTAACGGGTCGGGGTAGGAGCCCGGTAGGAGAAAGCCGCGAGCATTTCATCCATCGGGCGTTCCCCAACAACTGCGACCCTCGAAAAACCCCGGTACGCGATCATTCCTGCTCGGGCCCCGATGGACACAGAGGCTATACCGGTGATGTGCACGAGCAGGGGCGCAGGTCTTGGCCCTGGCAGCGTCGACAGAGCTAATGCTGCTTCCACCGCATCTGCGTACGTGATGCGAGCTCCCGGAAGCCATCGCAGGCGGAGGAAGCCCTTCTCATAGGAGGTTTCAAACAAGCTCACTCTGCCTCCTCATCCCGAACGATGTGCCGCACTGTCCCACCTGATGAGAGAACATCCGATTGTGTAGTTGTGATGAAGCCTGCCCTTTCAGGTAAAGCGCTTTCTTTGGTGTGGCTGCTTTGCCTGGTCTGGGCTGACGAGTTTTAACCTAGCTCAATCCGTCTTGGGAAGAAGCGAGTTCTAAACGGACTCGATACGCTTCCTGCTTGAAGTTGATGGCAGCGCGATCGTGGATCCGAGAAGGCTAACCCCGGCACTACCATGTTCTCGAATGAGATCGGGTGGTGCCGGGGCTCTTTGGTCCTGACTGGGCGGTTAGGGCGCCGCCACAAGGGGGCGCTTTACTTTTTGAAGGCGTCCTTGATGTTTTCGCCGGCTCCCTTGAGGCTGGCCTTGGACTGGTCGGCTTGTCCTTCAGCTTTCAGGCTCTCGTCATTAGTGGCGTTGCCGTGGCCTTCCTTGACCTTGCCAGCCAGCTTCTCGGCTGCGTTCTTGATCTTGTCGTCCAAACCCATGGCGATCTCCTTCTCTTTAGTGATCGTGCAACCGGTTGGTCACCCGAATCCTAATAATGCTCATAGCTAGTCCCGACCGTACGCACCTCAAGTAGGTGTCTTGGCGGCCGTTACAGGACTGCGGTTTTGTCGCGACTCCGACGGTTGGTCACATTCACGAGGACCGCGGTTTTGCGTAGCGGTGTTTCCAGTGCGGTCTCGAGGTTCGGGGTGACTGTTGCATGGATCTGATCAATGATGCTGCGCACATCGGCTCGCGGGTCGACTTTCACGTCGAGGTTCAGCTCCGGCTGGGATGCGCTCCCTCGTAGCAGGGCTGTTGCCGTGTTCACGCCGGAGATGCGTTGAACGTCGGCTTCGACTGCGTCGGATATGACGTGTGGTTCGCAGTTCGTCTGCCCGTCCACGGCATCGTCGGTGTGCAGGCGGAAGGTGCGGGCCTGATTACGTTTGGGTACCTGCGCGAGCAGCCACCCCAAGGCCAGAAGACCGACGAGGACACCAAGGGCAGCGACGATCACTGCGGCAAGAGGTGTCGCGAAGATGTCCTGGAAGCCTCCGGGTAGGGCCCGATCGCTGGGGTCCGCGGGTTGCACACCAACGCCTGTTGCTGCAGCGATGCCGAGCGCAGCCCCGGATGCCAGCAAGATGCAGGAGATACCAAGGAGCAAGGACACCAGACCGATGATGGCCAACCACGTCCGGTTGAGCTTGCCTGCGGTTTCCCTCATCGGACAGTCCTTTCATACAGTGCGGTCGATGCGTGGCACCCAAGGGTCAGCATGCTCGGTGCTTGCGTCTGTTCTGATGCGCCGGGCCGGACGCAGGCCTGCCCAGGGGCTGGTTGTGGTGCGTGGGTCATGGGGTGGTCCTGACCCGTACCGTGACCCGCGGTGCTGGGTCGACGCCGATCTGGTCGAACTTTCGTTCCAGGGAGCTTTGCAGCTTCCCTTTGAGCTCGGGCGCATCGTGCAAGGGGGTCCGCACATCGGCTGTGACTTTCCGGGCTGTCGCGGAGACGGACGCGGAATCAACCCCGTCAGCCTGGTCAAGGTGCGTACTGGCTATTTTCGCCAGCCCGCGGCGGCTTATGACCGTCTCAGAGGAGCGTGAATCGGCTCCCTCAGGGTCACGCAACCGTAGGGTTGTATGTTTGCCGGGCAGGATAGCGGCCAAAAACAGGATCAATCCCACGACAGTGAGGATCACCGCAGCCGTCCATACGGCAGGGCTTGCCCAGGTGAGAGCTGAGAGCGATTGACGGATGGGTGCCAGGAAGCTCGGCCACACACCGTTGATCAGCCGGCTGATGCCAATCCACGCTCCCGTGACCGCCAAAGCCAGCAGGATCAGGGAGGTGATGGTCGCCGGGACGGTGCGGCTGGAGCGCCGGCGAAGCGGTTGCGAACGTGCACTCGGGCTCATAGGAGCTCCCTTCGACCATTAGTGTTCGTATCGCCGGTCTTTGTGTCACTGACCAGGGCATCGACGTCGATGTCGACCTGCCGCACGTCTATTCCGCACCGCGCGCTGACTTGGGTGCGGATCTGCTCGCTCAAGCGCTCCGTCGTGGCCCGTAAGGGTGCCGGGTACCGAATCCCGGCGCGCACATGGATGGACGCAGTCAGGCCATGGAGCTCGACCTTCACCCTGGGGCGGGTGTCTTCATCATCGTGGGCACCGATGCCAAGGAAACCGCCCGCGGTCCCGTGAACTCCAGGAGTCTCCAGAGCGACCTGACCGGCGATCTTCTCGATCGCTTTCTCCGAAATAGTCAGCCGACCACGATCAGCTGCATCAACTGCGTCAGCTGACAGAGGTGGATGCAGGGATGACTGCGGTGTTATCTGGTGTGGTGGCTGTGGCGGGAGTTGGGGTGGTGATGTCATCGGCGGGTACTTGAACGTCCGGTCAGGGCGCCCAAATCGATTTTGCCGTCGATGACACGGGCGACGAGGAGTCCGAGGGCGCCAAATACGGCGACAGTCAGGAACTCCCCGAATCCGCCGAACGCGGCGGCCCATCCCAGGACGAGACCGGCCAACAGGCCCATAGCTGTCGTACTCATAATAGGTGCCTTTCATAGAACAAACGTAGGAACAACGGGTACGGATAAAACTGGTCGAAACGAGTGTTGGGAGCGTGTGGGTGAGAGGGGCCCGCTGCTGAGGCTGATCGGGAAACTCCCCACCAGCCTCAACAAACACGCTGTGCCTTGCCTCTCCTTGGATAACCTCACGTACATCCAGAGGGCATCCGTGGGCCCTGGCAGTCAGTGCCGGGTGTATAGCCGGGTGCATATAGGGAGAAGGCGCCCGGATGGTGCGAAGCGAAGGTGTTACTGGAGTTCGCTGCGACCGGGATCGTTGGTTTCCTTCTGGTCGTCCTCGGGCAGGTGCACGTCGGTGACGTTGATGTTCACTTCGATGACCTCGAGGCCGGTTGCTTCCTGGACGGACTCGATGACGTTGCGGCGGATCATCTTGCTGATATCAACGATCGATGCGCCGTACTCCACGACGATCGTCAGGTCGACTGCGGTCTGGCGTTCGCCCTTTTCGACGCTGACGCCGCCGCTGACGTTGGTCTGCGACCCTGGGATCCGCCCGGAAAGGCTGCTGAACGCCCGATGTCCCGCACTGCCCATTGCATACACGCCTGGTACTTCGCGGGTAGCGATGCCGGCGATTTTCTGGACCACGGTCTCGGCGATGGTGGTGTTGCCCTGCTCGGTCTGCAGCGGACCCACCGGGCGGATCTGCTCTACGGCCGTGGACTGCTGGGCTGCCTGACGCTTTTGCTCCTCACCGGTAGCTGGGACGGCGGCCGCGTGGGAAGCTGTGCTGCTGAAATCTGCCATGTGAGTGCTATCTCCTCATAAGAATTTGGTTGCGTACACAGGTAAAGACGCTGCGCAGCCGCAATCGTCACGCCATAGTCGCAACTATTTTCATGACACCGTTCCGCGCGGCACAGAAAGCCCTGCCCTCGGGGCGTTGTTCGGCGGTCTTCAAACCCTCCCGGTGTGAGTCCTGCTCGTGCGGCGGCTTACAGGGTGACTTGCGCAATGCCCCTCCCGATCGGGTCCCAGCCGACGCCGGCATGGGGTGTTTATGAAGGGCTTCGACGGCAGAGGAGCAGACTCGCCTAGGCTAACTGCAGATCTCAGCCGCAACACTTCCAGAAGTTCAGTGCTCGGTTTGGAGCTAGTAGCTTGGAAGATTCAGACAAAAGGAGAGGGACCGAGTGGATCAGGCAGAGCCCAACGACGGGCCCCGATCTCGCATGTCTACTCCTGGTGATGAGTCCGCACGCACCGGCGCTTCTGGGGCTACCGGTACCAAAACGGACGTCGATCATGTACTGCCGGCCCTTGCCTCAAAGGATCCGGACAAGTCCAACACCAAGCACGAAGCAGGCAGCGGCGGTGCCGGTCGGGACGGTGGCGGGGAACTGCTGGGTCCGGGGCTGGAGGATCTTCCCGTACCTGCATCTGGTACGCCGGGGTCGTTGATCGGGTCCACGCCCGCGACCAGGGATAGTGTTCCGTCTAACCCAACAAATCCCACCGCTTCCACAGTCCCAATGATGGAGGCTGAAGGTTCCCCGAAGGCCGGAGCCCGCGGCTGGCAGGGAGGCCGGGGGGTGTCCCTGGATGACCTGGACGAGCTGACAATCGTCGCGCGCGCCCAAGACGGAGACCTGGAAGCCTTCAACTGGCTCATCACCGCCTACCAAGGAGGCGTGTATCGGCTGTGTCTGAGAATGCTCAACGATCGGACCGAGGCCGAGGACATCGTGCAGGAAACGTTCATTACCGCGTGGCGGAGCCTGCCGAACCTCACTGTGCCCCAAGCATTCATCCCATGGCTGTACCGCACAGCGACCAACAAGTGCCTGGACGAATTACGACGCCGTCAACGCCGGCCCTCCGATCCGATTGCGGACCTTGACGCAGAAGAACTGTCCATGCCGTCTTCAGGGCAGGCCGGGGGAGGGGCCGGTCTGGGGAGACGAGACTCGGTTGGTGGTGGGGCTGGCCTTGCCGTGGATCCTGCGCAGGAGGTCGAGAACCGGGCGCAGATACGAGCGCTGGCCGACCTTCTGCAATCCGTGCAACCGGGACTTCGGGCATGCTGGTTGCTGCGCGAGGTCCACGGCTTTTCCTATGGTGAGATTGCTGCGATTGTGCAGCTTCCCGAAAGTACAGTGCGTGGGCGCATAGCCCGGGCGAAACGATCGTTGGCAGAAGGGATGGAACCATGGCGCTAAATGAAGAACGTGTTCAGGGCGACCGTCCGCGTCTTGGCTGCGGCCGGGATCTTGATGAGCTGTGGGCATCCATCGATGATGCCCCCACAGCCCACGAGCTCATCTGCGAGGACTGCCGTCACGCCCGGTCCGCCCTCCAGCACCTGGCTTCCGTGACGGAGTCGATGCGTGAACGCGACCGCGAGGACCCAGACCTGCAACCAGGACAACGCGTCAGGGAAGCGATCATGATGGTCGCCCGGGCAGAAATACGTAGGGGCCGACGCGCACCACTAACGACGACACCCTTGGGAACGATCGACATCAGCGAACAAGCCCTGACGTCCCTGATCCGCTTCGCGGCCTCGACCCTGCCCGGAGTCCATGCACGCCGCTGCACTGTTAGCACCGTCAGCACTGACGTCACGGCCAGCTCCCAGGGCTTCAAAATCGCTGCAACAGATCCCGTCGACGTCGACGACGTCCGGATCACCCTTCAGGTCGCGCTAGCGTCCACGGTGAAGATCCCGGCCACGATGGTCCTGCTTCGGGAACGCGTCGGAACCGTCGTTCAGGCTCAAACATCGATCACCATGAAGCAGATCAACATTGTTGTGGAGGACCTTTACGATGTCTGAGAAGCCCACCGAAACCCGCGTCGTCGATCTTGATCTCATCGCTGGCACTCTTCGAGCCGCCTTACTGGCCGAGCCCGGGCTGTTACGCCTGGAACCCACGATCCGCAGCACCCTCACACGACTGAAAGTCTCCTCGTCCAAAGCATTTCACCAGCGTCTCAGGCCTGCCAACGCCGACCCAACTGTTGCAAGCAGCGATGGGCTGATCCTTACCCTGACCGACGGGGTGCTCAACATGCAGATCGACATCGCCACCGACATCAGTCACCAAGCCTTGAACGTGGCCGAGAAGCTTCAGGTAGTAGCTGCGAAAGTCACCGAGCAAAGCGGCCTCACCATAGGAAAGATCGACCTCACCATCCTGTCCATCGAAGGTGCCGCCGAACGCACTGAAAACCCATCACCTATTCCGTAGACAGCTACGCACATCTTCCTACCCCCGACAGCCAGCTGAGTTGGAGTCTGAGCACCGCTCAATCAGCGAGCAGCGCACCCTCAGCAACAGGAGGCACACAGGGCAACCAAACGCCCAAAACCCGCGGCTTGGTGAAGGATGGTGCATCGGGGAGTCACCACTCCTACGGTGATTGCGGTCCTCGTATGTTGTCTTGCTGATGTGTCATACGCAGACTCTCTTCACGAAGAGATAGGCAGGTTTTCGATGAGCCTGAGGTGCTTAGTCTGGGTATTACGTTGCGGGGCGGGTGCTGACCGGGTAGTTGGTTACGGTGACGGCCTTTGCTCACGGAGGCAAGTGGCTATCTTGCGCATACCGTCGCGGATGCGGCTTTTCACGGTCGGCACGGGTATGCCGATGTGTTGAGCAATTTCGGTGTAGGTGAGGCCGGTGTAGAACGCTAGCCGTATCGCTTGGTCCTGCAGGGGGGAGAGGACGTTAAGACACCTGGTGATTTTGGCGGCGTCGAGCCGGTTCAGGACTGTTTCCGCAACGGTGTCGTAGGCCGGCTGCTGGTTCTTGATGCCGTAGCAAATGTCCCGTACCAGCCTTGATTGTTCGGAGCGGACCTTGTCGACTGCTTTGCGGTGAGCGATGGTCAGGATCCAGGTCAGAGCGGAGCCCTTGCCCGGGTCGAACCGTGACGGCCCGCCCTGCCACAAGGCCAGGAACACTTCCTGTGTTGTCTCGGCGCTCATCTCCTCATTGAGAAGGACTCTCCGTACGAGTCCATGCACCCTCTGATTACAGGACCTATACAACTCCTCGAAGGCCACTTCGTCTCGCTGTCCGACAGCCAATAACAACACTGCAAGTCGCTCAGGAGCAGACGATCTATCCCTAGCTTGAGCAAGAAGGGAACAGGCAGGGGGCGCGGTGGACAAAATCGTGCCAAAACCAGCCTCACCGTCAGCATCGAAAGCAGCATCGGAGCTCACGTCAACAGCAGCGCCGAGGGCAGTGTCGGAGTCAGTGTCGGAGGGAGTGTGGGGATTGGCCGAGGCGTCGTTGTTGCCGACGCCCGGGTTGGCTGGGGGTGGCATACGAGCAGCCGCCTTCATGGACATGTAGTACGCGATGGGCGAGGAGTGCGGTGTGTGGTCAAGATTCTTTTGTCACTGTAGTGGCCGGGAAAGTTTAGTTTCCGCCCTTTACAAGCACCTTTTGGGCATTGTCACCGGGGGTGCAAATGGGGCAACCTAGAATGGCGTTAAGGACCACACCTCACGGCTTGGGGCAGGGCTGTCGACACGGGAGTTTCAACGATGAGCGCACAGCCACAAGTACAGGTGCAACAGATGAGAGAGGTCCTGTCAGTGACAGGGCTGGCTCTTGAGGACGTCTGGATCAGCTACTACGGCATGGGCGGCTTGGTCTCCCGCTTCGAGCTCGAGGCGTACCTGGCAGGATTACTGGTGCTGGGGGAAGAGCAGTGCGACATCCTCGCCGATGCGACGAACGATCTCCTGTCCGAGGTCGGCGCGAAGGATCGAATCCGGCGCTGCTCGGATGACAGTGCCGCGGAATCGGCTGTGGATTCCCGGCGTGAGCTCGGCGCGGCAGGAGCTTTCCTGTTCACGCCAGAGGAGCAGGAACAGGAACGCCTGGACGCAGTGACCCGCACCCAGCTGCTGGACACAGACCATGAGGAGCGATTCGACCGGATCACCCAGGAAGCGAAGGACTACTTCGAGGTCAGCTCCGCGATCGTCACGCTGATCGATGACCGCCGTCAGTTCCTCAAATCCGTGATCGGGCCAATCCAGCAGGACATGCCGCGGGAGATCTCCTTTTGCAATGCCACGATCCGCAATGCCGGTCCGCTGATCGTGCGGGACGCGCTGGAGGATGAACGATTCAGTCAGAATCCGTTGGTCTTGGGTGAGCCCCACATCCGTTTCTACGCCGGGTACCCGCTGCGCGGACCGGGCGGGTGGACCATCGGGACCCTGTGTGTGATCGACCAGCAACCACGCGAGTATTCCATGCGAGACGGCCGGAAACTGCGAACACTTGCTCGCAGGGTCGAGGACGAAATCAACGGCCCAGGACCACTACCCGACTCTGAAAGCCAAGCGGTCCCAGAGCAGTAGCTGAGCCTTAACCCGAGGGGTCCTGGAGCAGGATGCCAACGACCAATCACTGCGGTTCGGCTCTTCCCTTATCACCTGCAGGGCATTCAGATGGGTTCCCATTAATCAGGCATAAGACCCTAGGCGGCGGGAGATTGGTTGCCGGGTGGTTGCGAGTCGGTGGAGGCTTTGGTGGGGTTTAGTCGAAGTGTGTGCTGACCGTACCTGTCTGGCCGAGGGACGTTAGAAGGTCCTCGGCGAGGTCGCGCAGTTTAGTGTTGCGGCCCTGGCTGGCGGTACGCAGGATCGCTATTGCTTCGGCCTGGCTGCACCGGTTCTGACCCATGATGGCCCCGACCGCAAGATCGATGACCGTCCGGGACTCCATCGCGGTTTTCATGTGCTCGGACTTGTCGTTGAGGGTCGCGATCCGCACCGCCAGGCGCAGGGACTTGGAGGCATCGCGGGCGATGCCCTCGGCGACGGCGATACTCATGCTCGTAAACGCATAAGGTTCGGTCGCGTAGAAGTCCAAACCCGCGCTGGCGCCGGCTTCCAGACGAATCGGGATGCCCAGGGCGGAGCGGATGCCGTGGCCGGCAATAGCTTCCCGATACTGGGGGAACCGGGACTCGGTGAGAAAGTCAGGGATGTGTATCGTTTCGCCTTCACGGGCAGCCCGAAGACATGGGCCGTCGTCGAACCCGTACTGCACTTCATCCATCAGCCGGGCCTCCTCGCTGCTGCTGGCCACCGAAGCCATCGACCTCGGACGGAGCAGGGTGACCCCGCAGAACACCTCGCCGCACGCACTGGTGAAAGCCGCCGACGCAACAGTCACCAGGCCGTCGAGGAATTCCTGGACGTGGTCGCTGGCGAGCACCATGTCCTGCAAGAGAGCCATCGATGCGTTTTCGGCCGCATCCGCGGCAAGTTCCATCTCATTGGGCACGGCAATCATTCCTTAGCGACTCCTTGAAGGAGTCATCGCAACACGGGCACCCCGACATTGAGACCGGAATCAAAGAAATTTATGAGAGGGCTCCCCCGCAATGGCCAGGGCAACCCTCGACCGCCCTCTGAAGCCCTAGACAGCTATGTCGGTGCTCGTGCCCTCTGGATCAGGGTTCGGATCAGAATTCGAGGACCGTGCCGGGAGGTGTGCTGGTTTTGTAGTGTCGAGGGCGATGTTAGCGGCGTCGCGCCGGTCGAGTTCCTCGGTCACTTCTTCGTTGCGGAATTCTGTTTCCGGGTCAGCTTCACCGTCGTGCACGTACTCAAAGGTCAGCTCGCGCTGGATTTTGCTGTTGACGACCTCGACCTGGGGGAGGTCCAGCGATGTCAGATCCTCGGGAAATGGTTCGGACGGAGGAAGCCTGGTCTTCATGGAGAGCGCCTGTCGACGAAAAAAGCACGATGAAGCTGAAGGCCCTCTACTGAACCGCCGCTGACGATGCCAGCAAGCCTGATCCTACTCCCGCGCTCACTGGTTACTCGCCACAGTAGGAATTCAAGAAGCATCCCGCGCATAACGGTGACTGAGGCAATCAATTCGGTAATCTAAGAGCACTCCACTCGGCAATACCGTTCGCACTTCAGGCGCAGCGTTTGTCCTGTTGGTCAACAAGTCCGTGACGGGGTTACTTTCGAAGCACCTGAAGCACCTGAAGCACCTGATCACGGGTCATAAATGAGAGGAGTCACTATGGAGAAAACAGCACCAAGATTCGACGGCGGTCGGCAAGGGAAGCTTCCAACGGAGGAGACGAGCTTCACCGCTACAGCCGGTTCCGGGGCAGCAGTCACCGGCGACGAAACGTTACTGGGCGAGCCGATACGTGTCGGCCTATTTCACGACCCCTTGGATGCATCCGCGTCCCGGTCCTTGCCCACCAGCGCCTTCCAGGTTGATTCGCGGGGTTACAAGCGGTAGCACCAGGAATTGGTAGCCGTGCCAACCCAAACTCAACTGCCACCCGCAGGACATCCTGATGACGGCGGATTCCTGACATTGAACGCTGAACGGCAGGGGTCGGGTCGACTGATGAAATGAGCTTTGTTCAGTTCTGACGTCACCCGTGCATATGACGGTTCCTAAGAGCAGCAGAAAATGCGTGATCCCCGTACCGGGGCTATTGCGCCAGTACGGGGATCATCGAAAGCGTGTTATGCGCTGTAGTGTTCGCGGCTTCCGGACTTGGCCAGCCCACGGGAAACCATGTAACCAATCGTCAGGTAGGTGATCAGCTGCATGGCGTCACGGCCGTCGAAGATGTCATCGCCGCCGCCGTCGCCGTTACCCACCATCACCGCGGTGACGATCGTTGCGAGAACCATGGCTACGTAGGCGAAGAATTCGGTGGTCTTCGTCGAGGCCTTCGTCTCGGTCGAACGACGGGTCTCCACGCTGTGATCGCCGGCGCGATTGCTGTTGCCGCCGTTGTTGTTGTTGTTGCCGTTGTTGTTACCGCTGTTGTTGGTCATGGGGCATCTCCTAGAGAACTGTGAGGGAGGAAAAACTTGATGGACGCAGCACCAGTTAGGCGCACTGGTCATGCGCACTGGTTAGGCGGAGTCCGGGGGGAGAAAGGGCACGGGGCCGCAGTTTGCTCCACGACGTGCTCTACGAAGAGACTCTACGGTTCAGAACCATCATTAGCAAGCAGGCTTACTAATGATGGGACGCGGCGAAATAGCGAGGTGACCGGCAGTAGCTCTACGAGTCTCTGTTGAAGAAAGCACATCGTGCGGTAGGAGGAACGTCAGAACCTATCCTTGGATGTGACTGTCACCAGATGACTGGTGACAGGTGCTTAGTGCTCTGGTGGCGGGGAGTCGGCCGCCGAAGCAGACGTCTGAACGTGGGGATCTGGGTGGAGCCCGTTATTCATCGTTGTTCGCGTGATGCTGTGCCTGGCCGGTCGGTGCCGTCAGATTTGTCGGCTGTTGTGCTTGGTGTCGGCAGTTGGGGTATTTCCCCGTCGGGGAGGGTGCTGACGCCGTGTCCGCTCTCATCGAGGAGTGTCTCGAATTCGGCTTGTTCGATGGTGCCGGCACTGATCTGGTCGTCATCTTGTCCGTTCCAGGCTTTGATCGCCGCCCATGTGACTGCTGTCAGCGGCACGGAAAGGATGGCCCCGATGATGCCTGCAACGATGGTGCCGGCGGTCAGGGCGATCAGGATGACAAGTGGATGCACGCTGAGGGTCCGTCCCATGACGACGGGTTGCAGGAAGTTACCCTCGAGCTGATTGACCACGATGACGACGATGATCACGATCAGGGCTGCGATGGGTCCGTTGGCGACAAGAGCAATCAGTGCTGCGAGGACTCCTGCGAGGGTGGCTCCCACCAGGGGAATGAAAGCTCCCACGAAAACGACTGCGGTCAGGGGCAGGGCCAAGGGCACATTGAGGATGATCAGTGCCAGACCGATGAACACTGCGTCGACCAGCGCCACGATCGCCGTGCCGCGGACGTAACCGCCGAGCACGGCCAGACTGTCGTGCCCGACGAGCCGGACTTTGACCAGTCGGGGTCCCTTGAAGGCGCGTAGCACGAACGCCCAGATCTTTTCACCGTCCTTGAGGAAGAAGAACAAGATGACTGCCATCAAAAGCGCACCCGTGAGGAAGTTCCCGATGACACTGATGCCGGTTACCGCACTTGCACCCGCGGTGCTGCTGGTGGCGAAGTCGACAGCAGCGCCGCGCAGCTGCTGGATCCGCGCATCATCGATAGGCAGAGGACCGCTTTGCAGGAAAACGTAGACCTGATCGAAGCCTTCGATGGCTTGCCGGGCCAGTTCACCGGCTTGCCCGATGACGGCGACGACTATCGCCGTGACCATTCCGGCGAAAGCGGTCAGGAGCAGGAAGAAGGAAAACCCGGTCGCGGCAGCGCTCGGCCAACCTTTTTTGCGCAGCCAGATGACGAGCGGACCGACTGCCGCGGCGAGGATCAGAGCCAACAGCAGCGGAATGATCACGAGCTGCACCTGTGCCAGCGCCCGTACTATCACCACGCCCAGGGCCAACAGCACCAAAACCTGGATGGCCCGGACGCTGCAACGACCCAGAGAATCAGCCCACGGGCTCTGCAGCGGAACAGGAACCTGTCGTATGCGCGCGCTGGTATGGCTCATGGTGCTGAATCTTCCTGATCGTCATGGCACTACAAGGACAAACACCCACACCCGACCACACTCGACCGCACCCACACCCGACCGCACCTACACTTTGCAGGCGCGCGAAGCTGAACTGTTTTCCACTGATAATTCTTCGGCGGAGATCCAGACGAAGGGCGCCCCAAACACTCACAGGACACGCGTTTCGTCGCCGATACTTCATTGTGAGGGGGCGGGTTCTCTGTTGGGTCAGCTGAGGATTGACAGGACCTGGGGCATGCTGTCGATCGTGATGTCCGTGTTCGCTTCGACGGATTTCACTTCGCCGTCGATCTGGTAGGGCATGGGCTTGAGGGTCGAGAATTGGTACTGGGCGTAGCTTGGCTGGTCGTCCAGTCCTTTGGTGGTGGCATGCAGGGCTGTGAGCAGGATCCGCCATTTGGCCATGTGGGGGAAGGTGATGACTTCGAATTTCCCGTCGGCGGGGTGGTCCTCGGCCTCGCTCAGGGTCGCGTATTTCGCCATCTGTGAGATGTTCGCGAACACCAGGCTGTCGAAGGTGCGGTGCTTTCCGTCGCTTTGGCGGATCTCGAAGGGTTTGAACTTCCGGAAGGTTCGCGCCACCGAGAACATCTCCTTGATCGCACCCTTGCTGCCCTTTTCGAGATCGATCGCCATGACCGGGGTCAGGCCGAAGCCGATGTAGGAGTGCGCGTATACCGGGGGTGTGTCTGTTCGGTTCGTGCTGATGCGCAGCAGGTCGATCCGGCGTACCTGGCCTTCGGTGATGGCTTCGGTTAGGGGTTTGCGTCCGACGACGCGGCTGTGGTCGTTCGCGTTGCCGGCGGCCAGGACCGCACACACGGCGTCCTTGCTGCCGCTGTCCATGACGCCGTTGACGACCTCGTTGTAGCCGCCGTCCCCACTGACGGAGACGATCAGGGCGTTCCCTGCTGATGCCGCGTTGCGGGCGAGGTCGATGGCATGCCCGGCATGCTCGGTGGGCTGCAGCCGGACTGCGGTGCCCGGCAGCGCCGGCACTAGGTCATCGAGGAGTTCTTCGGCGAGTTTCGGGGCGTCACCGGTGCTGTTCGGATTGAAGATGATGGTGATTGTGTCGAACTTACGGGGCCAGTCCATTGGCAAACCTCTCCTCATCGCTGCCCGACCGGCAACCCAACCGCACTACCTGCCTCCTCGTATAGTAAGCGCCCTTCGCACTAGAAATGGTGGTTCCACGAGGGTCCGACGTATTGGAGGAAAGCACGGTGATGCCATCGCCTATTTGGTGTGGTGGGTTTGGCTGGTGCCCGTGATGATCGCGTAGAGCAGTGGGCGGAGGGCCTCGAGGTTCTCGCGCAGCTTCTGGTCGGGTAACTGGTCTGGTTCTGCTGTGGCGGGTTCGGAGGTGGCTGCCGGGCGGGGAGCGGTCAGGGCGTTGACGGGTATGCCGGCAAGAGCGTAGGTCAGCACCGACAAACCCTTGGAAGTATGAGTGACAAGGACGTGGTTCTGTTTCCCGCTGGGGTGGCGGGATACCCAGTTCTGGAGTTCGAGCCGGTTCAGCAGTCGGCCCAGGGTCTGCGGCCGCACATAGAGCAGATGAGCGAGATCGACCTGGAGCAGAGATCCTCGTTCTACGAGGTGCTGCAGCGCATACATTCCCAAGGGCGATAACCCGAGGGCCGGAAGGTGCGGGTAGGAAATTCTCTGCGCCGCGCGTGCAGCGACAGATAAAAGTTGTCCCGTCCCCAGCCCCTCCAGACCCGGCTGCACCTCCAGTAATTCCGGTACGGATGTCTCTAACGAAACCTGTTCTGGCGGAAGTTGTGCCAACGGTGCTTGTGACAACGGAGCCTGTTCAAGTGGATTCTGTTCTGCTGGGGGGAGTTGTGAGGGAGTGAAGGTCATCGCGGCACCAGCCATGCAGGCGGTCTGAGTGTTGCGGGCAGCGAGGGTGATGCGAAAAGCGATGCCGGCAGTAATTTTGGCACCAGTTCCTCCACCGAGTTCACCACTGTTGCCACAGCGGACGTGAGTGTTTCGTCCATGGTGAGTACTTCCTGACACGACGAGAAAAGGGACCGGCTCTACGGCATCCCCCGGCGCCAACAGCACATGTCAACCTCACAGTAGGGTGCTGCAGCGAACAAAAACAAGCTTACTTATTATCAGTTTGCTTAGGTATCGTCGTGGTGGGAGCTTGCTCCTTGGGGGGACCAAGGGTCCCCGCTTGTGGGCGTAAAGCTGATAACTATCCCATCCGCGCTCTCCGCCCTCGGATCCACCTTTTCTGGCACGACATTGAAGAGGTCTGGGGGCAAGTTGGGAAAAAGCGGAACCGGTATGACTTCCGATGAGAAGGACATGACAATGGCAGACAAAAATATCTCGGGGGCCAGTACTCCCAAGAGCCGCAGGAATGACGTGGTCGCTGCGGAGAAGGAACGCTTCGGCGGTATCAAGTGGGGCTCGGCGTTCTTCGGGTGGCTCACTGCCATCGGATTGACCGTCCTGCTCAGTGCCCTGGCAACAGCCATCGGCGCCGGCGTAGGAGCCGCGAACACCGCTGGTGCCCAAGATGCTGCTAATCAGGCGACCCAGAACGCGGAAACCATCGGGATCGTCAGCGGCATCGTGCTCGCCATCGTCCTGTTCCTGGCCTATTACTGCGGTGGGTATGTCGCAGGCCGGATGGCGCGCTTCGACGGCGTGAAGCAGGGCGTCGCCGTGTGGCTCTGGGGCATCATCATCGCCATTCTGGTTGCGATCCTCGCCACCATCGCGGGTGACCAGTTCAACATCCTCTCCAGCATTGGCGGAGCTCCCCGGATCCCCGTTGACGGCAGCTTGCTGACCGCGTCCGGGCTTATCGCCCTGGCCATCGCCGTCCTGGTTCCCCTCATCGGGGCGATCCTTGGCGGCAAGGCCGGTATGCGCTTCCACCGCAAGGTCGACCAGGTCGGCATCGACCACCAGTCAGGCATCACCAACCACTAACAGCTGGCACTAACAACCAACTAGTCACAACCAGCACGAACAACCCAGCCAGGCATCCTTGTCTGGTTCAACGCAGAAGGAGCTTTTCTATGATTTCGCAGAACGATATTGACACCATCATGTCCGGCCGAAGCCACGTCCTGGCCTCCGACGGATCCAAGATTGGCTCCGCCGGCCAGGTGTATCTGGACGACCAGACCGGCGATCCGAGCTGGGTGACCGTCAAGACGGGTCTGTTCGGCACCTCGGAGTCCTTCGCGCCCCTACAGGGCGCCAATCTGACCGGTGATGACGTGACTGTCGGGTACACCAAGGAGCAGGTCAAGGACGCACCCCGCGTGGAATCAGACGGCGAGCTCAGCCCCGAAGAGGAAGATACTCTGTACCGTCACTACGGACTCTCCGGCCACACCGGCCAGGACACCAACGGATACGCCGACACCACCCGCACCACGACCAGTACCACGGGGAACGCCAGTGCTGGCACTGCCGGGTATGAGCCCGGCTACCAGGCCGGCGATGAGCGTATTGACCGCTCCAAGGACAGGGAGACTGTTGGCCATGACACGTCCGGTCCGACGACTGATGACGCGATGACCCGTTCCGAGGAGCAGCTCCGCGTCGGTACCGAGCGTCGCGAGGTCGGCAAGGCCCGCCTGCGCAAGCACATCGTCACCGAGAACGTCACCAAGACGGTACCGGTAAGCCATGAAGAGGTTCGTCTGGTGAGCGAGCCCATTACGGACGCCAACCGCGGGAACGCTCTGGATGGTCCTGCAATCAGCGAAGAAGAGCACGAAGTCGTCCTCCACGCCGAGCGGCCCGTCGTCGAGAAGGAAGCCGTTCCCGTCGAACGCGTCCGCCTCGACAAGGAAACCATCACCGAGCAGGAAACCGTCACCGAGGACGTCCGCAAGGAAAAGATCGAACTCCTCGACAACGACACCACTACAGACACCACTAACACCAGCACGAACAAGGGCAACCGCTAACCCCTCACCCTCCGCACAGGAGATTAATAAGGACAGATGAAAACTATGGGTGCCGCGATTAGCGGCACCCATAGTCGTTCCTGCACCTGTAAGGAACGGTAAGTTCCAAAGGGCCTTGTCGGCTCTGTTGGCCTTGTCTGCCTGTTGGTGGGATCGGTCGCCTGTATGACACACCATTTACCGATGGCGATGCTCGCCGGTTTCCACGTCATGCTCACTGCGGTCGCGCTAACCGTGGCGTTACCACCGCCGCAGCTCTCAGCCATCCTCGCCGGACGCTCCTTCCCGACACTTCCCCCGTCAACGCAGCAACTGAATGAGTTCCCCCTATAGAAGGAGCTGGTTCGTCTTGGCGGCTGACCCACAGGTGGACGGCTTTGAGCTCCACCCTTCGGGCTCCACCCGCCCACAGATGGATGACCCGCTGATAGATAAGGCAGGCACCGTCGGTGCTCCTACTCCCGATGCCTGTACCTATCACCGTCTACTGGCCCTGTTGACATCGAACGTTTTTGTATTGAGTACCGCAACGTCAGGAAGCTGTGCACGCCCACCATCTGCTCGAGGTGAGCTTCAGCGCGCGTCGGCGACGTTGGTGGGGGTGCGCAGGCGGGCTGTTTGGTTCCTGCTGTCCACTTGTGTGCGGGACAAGCAGCGAAGCGTGGGGGAGCTTGTGCCGTGCATCAGTGGTCAGGAGGTGCGCCAACCCAACCAGCCCAACCTGTCGTAATCTGAGCCCTTCTGGGGTTACCTACGGTCTTCGTGTCGTTTAACGGGGATGATACGGATAAGCCGTCGTACCTCGTTGTATCGCTATTGAACTGCTGGGTTTGGTGGCACGACCATGTGCTGAGCCGATGTATCGAAGCCACATCGTGACTTAAGCGAGACGTGTCCTCGCCCGCTCTGTAATGGGCGGGTGCGGAGACTTGGAGCATGGCGCTCATGGGGATTGAAGCAGGACGAAAAGTACAGTGGCTCAAGGACCATAGGTCGGCCCTGCCGTCGATGGTGGTGCTCCTGGCCGTGACTGTGTTTTGGATTGTTGGAGCAGTAGGCGGTATCGGTTACCTAGCCGAGGCAAGCTCGCCCATGTCGATGTTGGTCGGACTCTATGTCATGCTTGCCGGCGTCGCCGTGTCGATCATCGTCGCCACGCTTGCGGTCAACGATCTCGTGAGCCGATACTCCCGGCCGCGCACCCGCCGCTAAAACAGCGCGCCATCAGGGCTGCTCGTCGCCCAGTGCTAGCGACTTGCTCAATTACCGGGCAATCCTTCACTGAGGGTTAGTTGGGAATGGAGCCGGGGTGTGCGGTGATCCATTGCTTTGCGTCGAGGTTGGCGATGCGCCGGTAGAGCGTAGCGCGAGACATGACAAGGTTGCGGGCGACGTGGGATGCGGGTTGTCCTTGTTCGATGAGTCGGCGGGCGTTGGCGATCTGACTTTCAGCGGAGATCGGGCGTCGTCCGCCAAGATCCATGTCAGCATCGCGGGGTTTGGTGTTGGAGTCGTTGACGCGTTCGCGTTTGATCTCTAGTTCCATCTGCGTCAGGGCTGCCATGACGGTGAAGACCATCGAACCCCTCCGGCGCATCGGCATGAACGGACTAGGCCCATAAGAACCGGAGGTGGCTCAGGCTGACAATGCCCGCGCCAGAGTCACGGGGTGCCCCAGGTTCATGAAGCAGGATTCGTGCACGAAGCCTAGGGTTAAAGAGAGGCCCGTTGGGCCGGTAAGTAACTACTGCGGAGGCTCCGATGACGACCAAGCAGAACGGCCATAAAGACGATGAACAACTAGAAGGAGTCGGACCCGAGGGGACCATTCCCAACAGCGAGGACGGCATCGCGGTCAGCTCGACAAAAGAACCATCAAACTTCGAGCCGGAAGAGGATACCCCGGAGGGGGACACCCCGGTCGAGAACGGCAACGGTGGGGCCTGAACTACCAGGAAAGACGGCCATGAGGATCAAGGAACAGGCACGCGAGCAGAACGGGGACCTATTACGGGCATTGGCACGCCAGGTGGAGGACGAGATCAACGGGCCACGCCTGATTGATGATCAGGACAATGAATCCGCTGAACCACCAGACGAGGACCCGGCTGCACAGCAGTAGACATACCCACGCGTACTCCTGCCGTGAGCGCTCAGGTGGCCGTCGGACATGCAGGGACAGCAGGGACAGCATCGTCGGATCGAAGTTGTCCGGAGTTATCCGGAGTTATGGGGGCTGTGTTAGCCGTCGAAGTGTGTGCGGACCGGCCCGGTCTGTCCGAGTGAGGCCAGGAGATCGCCGGCGAGGTCCCTGAGTTTCACATTTCGCCCGCTCGAGGCGGACTGCAGGATTGTTATCGCTTCGTCCTGGCTGCACCGGTTCTGGCCCATGATGACTCCCACCGCAAGATCGATAGTGGTGCGGGACTCCATCGCTGTCTTCAAATGCCCAGTGGTGTCCTTGAGGGTCGCGATCCGCACGGCCAACCGCAGCGATTTCGAGGCATCCCGGGCGAATCCCTCCGCGACGGCAATGCTCGTCTCCGTGAACGCGTTGGCTTCGGTCGAGTAAAAGTCGAGGCCCGCACTGGCGCCAGCGTCAAGGCCGATCGGGATACCTAGGGCTGAGCGGACACCGTAGCTGGCAATGGCTTCACGGTATTCAGGGAATCGGGTCTCGGTCAGGAAATCAGGGATGTGAACGGTGTATCCCTCGCGGGCAGCCCTTAGGCACGGTCCGTCGTTGAAGCCGTACTGCACCTCATCCATGTCTTTGGCCTGGTCGCTGCTGCTGGCGACCGTCATCATCGAATCGGGGCGCAGCAGGGTGACCCCGCAAAACACCTCGCCGTAGGCGCCGGTGAACGCGGTCGATGCGACCGTGACCAGACCGTCCAGGAACTCCTGAACGCCGTCACTATCGAGCACCATGTCCTGCAGCAGGGCGACGGTCCGATCCTCGGCAGCTTCTTCGGCTAGTTCTTTCTCATCAGGCACAGCAAATAATCCTCACCGACTCCACAACGAGCCACCACGAAATCACGGGCACAAACAACACGGACACAATCGCCCACAACAAAAAAACAAGGACAGAACCGGAGGCGGGGGCAGAAACGAGACTAAGCGAAAGACCCCACAGGACCTAGGGGTTAGGTCCCGGTGGTCGCCTACCGTCGACCCGTCCTGTCAGGAGTGAAAGGCAGCTTTAGCCGGGAGGTCCACGACATGCAGCAGGGGAGCCGTCGGCGCGCCTGTTTCTACCGCGTCGCGGCGATCAAGTTCCTCGGTCACTTCTTCATGGCGGAACTCTGTCTCCGGGTCAGGTTCGCCGTCATGGACGTATTCGTGGGTGAGCTCGCGCTCGAGCTTGCTATTGAGGACTTCGACCTCGGGTACGTCCAGCGGCACCAGATTCTCGGGGAAGGGCTCGGACGGGGTCAGACGTGTACTCATCGGGCACCTATCGCTAGGAGAAAAACATGCGACAACCACGCTTTCCTGTAAACCACCACTGACGTTCGTCAGCAGGGACATCACCTCCCACTCAACCACGCCCAGCCCCCACCAACCTCTCAACACTGGTGTCGCTCCACAGTCCAACCCCTTCACGGGTAGGGATTCCTTCAGCTATCTGAATACCTAGTTCTCGAACAGATTGGCGAACACGTTAGCGAACACGTTAATGGCAGGTTGGTGGTCCGTTGACGGTTCGTTGGGTCGTGAGTGCTGCTGTTGTTCCTTGACGGGCTCTCGTGGCATCGCGCAGGTTCGGCCCTGACACCCCAGACCCTGGTGTGGCACTCTCTTTCCCTTGCCGCTTAGGAGTCTCAAATCGTGTTTTGGACTCTGCGCGCTGCAAGATCCCTCCCCGTGCGCCCTGTGTCGACCAAGTCCCGTCTCAGGTCCCGAATATGTCTGCACCCGGCCGCAGGTGATGGTGGCGTGTGCAAAAAAACGTGTAACGGGACCACTACTGAGTTAGGTTCAGCATTAGAGAGGGCAGAAAGTGACGAGGCTGCCGATGGGACACTCTCACCTGCATGACTGGAACCGCTCAAAGATCATCTTTCGAAGAAACCCCTATGGGGGGCGGCTTCTTCGAAAAAGCGGGGCCAGTGATGCATCCGTCAGTTACAGAAAAATAGCGGCCCCCATTTCTGCCTGAAGGTTTCCCTCATGTCTTCCAAGTCGCACTTCATCCCCGCTTCCACGACACCTGACCCTGCTACACCTGCCCCTGCTACACCTGACCCTGTTACAGAGCGGGCGAACAAGGTCAGGTTCACCTCTCTGGAAGGGCCTGAACGTACGGCCGCCTTATCAGAGATGTGCGCGTTGCTGATCGCTGTTGGGGGCAGGGACGAACGGGCATTCGAGGAACTGTACAGACACACCCGGTGCCGGGTGTACGGTCTCGTACGCCGGGTACTCATTGACGCGGAGATCAGCGCGGAAGTCACTCAGGAGGTGTTCCTGGCGTTATGGCAGACGAACGCTGCTTCCTATGACCCTGCCAAGGGCAGCCCCATGGCTTGGCTGATGACCCTGACCCATCGCAAAGCCGTCGACAGGGTCCGCTCCGAGCAATCCCGCCGGGTCCGGGACCTCAACTGGGGTATCGGCCACCAGGACACCGACTACGACCAGGTCTTCGAAACAGTCATCGACCACGAAGAAGCTGCATCAGTCAGAACATGTTTGGGCATCCTCACGCCCATCCAGCGCGAAGCCATCGATCTGGCCTATTACACCGGTTTCACCTACGTCGACGTCGCCAACCGCCTGGGCATACCCGTCCCTACCGCTAAAACCCGGATCAGGGACGGCATCACAAAACTCGGTGCCTGCCTCAGGGGCTGAACACCCAGATACAGGAAACTCGGCCGGACCTGGAAAGAGCGAGTGCATCAGCTTGTTTAGCCGATCGGGCGTGGTGGTCCAGGCCAGCACTGTTGGCAGGGGATCCTGGGGCCCACGATGACCTCATGTACTGGTGGTACTCGCTGATGATCCTATGAGCTGGACACTAGTGGTTTGAAGGCTGGATGAGCGTCCAAAAAGGTCTGAATGTGGGGGCAATACGGCACGACTGCCAAGCGGCGCCGATGAGCGTTGAGGAGCGTGCCCCGAATAAGCGCGAACGCTGAGTCCTGTTCCTCGTACTCAGGTGCGAGAACGGTGTTGCGTAGGGTCAGACGACCGCTGCGCAGGGTGTAGGCAATGGAACCGACTACCTCGCCGTCATCGAACAGCTCAAAACGTGAACGCACCGTGTTATCCCGCAGCCCCATGGGCCGAGAATCAGACATGACGCGGATGGCAGGTGTTACTCGCCGGTCCAGTTCCTCCGACACGGCCAGGTAATCCTCGTAGGTACCAAACGGCGGGGCTTCGGTGTCCAACTCCTTGTACAGGAGAGTGGCCAGAACCCGCAGATCCCTCGTTGATTCCGCCGCCAAGTCCGCGGGGATCTCGGGAGCAGAGCCGAAACCGACACCGACATCCTCATGGTCATCGAGGGCTTCGAGGACGCTTACAGAATGTGGGTAAGGGGAAGGCCTTAGAGGAGCTACAGAGTATGGGTCAGCGGTCATGGTGGGCACCTTGGCGTGATGATTCTCGGCAGGCTATTGCTTAACCTGAGCAGGAGTCTAGATCATTCCTAAGAACATGTATAACTAGGCTATTTAGCTAAATATCGCCGGTGAGACCCTAGTTAGAGCATGCCGCTGACGGAGGGGATGGCACACAGTGCCACGGGTACTAGATGCTTCACGGCTTACGCGCGAGGCGGTTCTTCTCTGCAGAATGGTGCAGCAGCGTTCGTCCCAGCAAAAGCACCCCGCAGGACGCCTCCATGCTGTGACAGAAGAGAACTGGTGCGGGCCAGTACTAGCGGTCGCGGTCCGTGTACCCACCCTCAGTCTCGGGCTCGTCGACGACGGGCTTGTCCTTGTCGGTGTACTCACCCTCCTGCACAGGATCCTGCGCAGAGGTGTAGCCACCCGATCCTTCGACGGCTTCGGTGCTGGTGTAGTGACCTTCCTGCTCGGCGGCCGCGGCCACCGCCGAGGGGTCGCGGCCGGCGCGCTTGGCCTGCTCCTTGCCCTGGTCCCCGATGCTGTGCCGGTTCGAATCCGACGTCGAGGCGTCACCCTCGTTGGGCTTGGCGACATGTCCTCCATGAGCGTTCCCGGTCATGATGCTGCCTTTCGTCGAATGATGCGCTCCTCATTGGGCGCCCGTAGTCAGCGTACTGACACAGACCTGTGATGGAGGTGGTATTCGCCGTCGAGATGGTGAATCTGCTGGCTTCAGGTAGGAGTAGGGAGCGACTCGATCCTGTGATCACTCATGCCATGAGCTGCCTGGAATAACAGTGCGGCCCCGGATCCTTTTTGGGACCGCACTGTTCTCGGCGGTATCGGTAACCGGTCTAGCCAGTTGAGCCGTTTGGTTATGCGTGTGTTGTAGTGCGCTTGTGGTCGCGTGTGAGCAGTAGTGCCAGGGCGATCATGCCGATGCCTAGGAAGAAGTGCAGCCAGTTGTCGGCGTCGTTGAGGGGGACGAAGTTGCCGGCCGAGTTCTGGTCGATGACCAGGCCGTAGATCCACAGGACCAGGTAGATGATGCCCCCGTACAGCAGGTACGAGCGGGCGCCGCCGATGGTGCGCGCCAGGGCAATCCCGGCCGCCCCGAAGAGCAGGTGCACGATGTTGTGCAGGACGGACACCTGGAACAGGCCAAGAAGCAGTGCTCCGGATTCGTGTCCCGCGAAGCTGAGCTGGTCGTACTGGCTGGTGATGCCGGGGATGAAGCCGAGCAGGCCCACGAGAAGGAACACGGCTCCCACGGCGAGGGCTGCTTTCTGGACGTTGGTACGGGTGCCCGCGCGGGGCGTAGGTGCGGTGGTCATGATTGTTCTCCCAGTGAGGTGTGCAAGTGATGGCCTGCGGTGACGTTGACGGGGCGACGCAGAGGCAGCCCCGGTAAACAGGTGAGACGAGTGACAATGTCCACGTAATTCGCGTCAGGTGGGCCATTGGATGGTCCATACGCAGCTTAGTAAGCAAGCCTTCGTAAGACGCGGGCATAACCCGTGTCGCTCAACTGCAAACAGGATGACTTATAAACCCCGAACGCAGCAGTCCTAAGACGGAACACGGTGAAACAAAGTACCGAGACAAAAAGGGAGCCCCCACTTCCGGGGAAGTGGGTGCGCGGTACTCGACCTGATCAAATGTCTTGTGAAGCTTTAGCTTTCTCAGGCACTGATCCAGGGGGTGAGAGAGACTTGCGTAGGCTCGGATGACGACGATG
>NZ_QZVT01000023.1 GCF_003602275.1 Arthrobacter cheniae
GATGGTCGGTTCCATACTGTCCGACGAGACGGTGAACGGTTCTATCACCCACGCACGGAGGGCGAGAACGACGAGGAGGGGAATCAGGGCTACCACCAGGAGTCGGTGCCAACGTCCTGCGACTGCGCGCGCTGGTGGCGGCCGTCGAGGGTACCGACGCCGCCGCCAGACGCTGCCTGGCGGCTGGTTGGCCCTCAACCTACCTCGTCATCCCATACAGCTCGAGCAGCCGTCATCGGATCGTTGACGTCATAGTCGGTTTCCTTCAAGCCGACGCGGAACTGGGCCATCATGTCGTGGTCCTCGTGCGGCAGGTTATGGCAATGCATCATGTAGACACCCTGGTGAGGACCGAATTTCATGAGGAGCCGGACGGTTTCCCCTTCACCTACGTACACCACGTCCTTCGGACCTCGCTCGTAGGCAAAGGGGGCACGCCCGCTGCGGCTGAGAATCTGGAAATCCACCAGGTGGATGTGCAGCGGGTGGAACCAGCCGCCCGAACTGTTCTCGATCTCCCAGATCTCCACCGAGTTGAGCGAAGGATCGGCGATGACTCTCTTGTAGGCGCTGGCGATGACGTCCTGCCAACTGTCGTCGTTGATCGTCCACATATTGGTGATGTCGTTGCGCTTGACCCTGAACCTGCGGGTCTTCACGGACTGCGCGGGTGTCAGCGACATGGCCTCGCTGCCGACCAAGGTGGTGGGAATCCGGTTCCAGGTCGGGTCCGTGGTATCCACCGGTTCGTCGGTCACGTCGAACGCCATGATCTTGCTGGTGAAGTCGTAATCGACGTTGTTCTTGTTGGAAAGATTCCGGAGCTCGATCCGTTGCCCCGTTGTGTACTTCCGGAAGTCGATCAAAACCTCGTACCGCTCCGCTCCGGCGTGGCGGTAGTTCGCCACGCTCTGTGCTGCCGGCATCAAACCGCCATCGGTACCGACCATGATGAGGGGGGCCCCTGTGCTGAGCGTTGGCCGCAGGGAGCGGGAGATGGAGCAGTTCAGGATCCGGAACCGGTACACGCGCTTCTGTACCTTCATCACGGGCCAGGGTTTTCCGTTGACCAGGATCACATCTCCCCAGAGCCCCGAGTGGGTGTTGTCGTCGTAGCCCAGCGAGCCGTTCTCGGCGAACATCGCATCGCTGACGGTCAAGGCGACGTCGTAGCGGCCCTGCGGCAACAGCTGCCGTTCGAGGGGATCGTGCATGTGATACTGCGCTGCCAGGCCTGAATACGCGTTCTGAGCGGTGAAGTGGACGCCATGGTCGTGATACCAGAGCGTGCGGGCCGGCTGGAAATTGGGGTAACGATAATCCTTGTAGAACCCCGGATTCGTGATGTCGCTGGCGTAACCGTCGTACTGCGGCAATGACGCGGACCCGTGGAGGTGGGTGGACGTCGAGAGGGCGTGTCCGTCCAGCGGATGTTGGGCCGGGAGCTGATTGCGGATTCTCAGGACGGCTTTCGTTCCCTGGTCCAGGCTGATGGTCGGCCCGGGGAACAGACCGTTGTAGCCGAGGATAGGTGTAGTAAGCCGTGGCAGGATGCTGGCCACAGCGGCTTTTTCCGTCAACCGGTAGTAGTTGACCGGCGCTCCGTCCGCGGCATCTGTGCCTGTGGCATATGGCTCGAGGATCGGTGCCTGGACGAAGGGAACGCGGAATGGTCGCGGCATCTCCCGGTCGTCGAGTCGGCTCACCGACTTGGCGTCCACCGATCTCGTCGGCACAGCTGCTGCACCTGCTCCGAGGACTCCGAGTCCCCCCAGGAGCAGGACCTGGCGGCGTGAAGTAGGCCGTGAAGTAGGCATTGCTGGTCTCCCTTGGTTGGTAAACAGACCATCCCGCACTCAGGTTGGAGATTTCATGCACCCGCTCCGCAGATCCTTGGACAACCCCTAGAAACACCCATGCAAACCCCAAGAAAACAACACCCCACACTCGACACCCCGGTCATACATACCAAAGAACACCCCCGTATCCCGGGGATGCCCTTTCTCCTGACCTCTCGGTCATACGCAGCACGCAGGAACGCCTGCGCTGATCAGCCCGAGGTAGAACCCCACACCGCAGATGACAGCCCCGTGCTTGTCACCCGCGGTGGTGTCCCTCGCCGAGGGACAGCCCGGGTCCTCCTGGCAGTTTCAGGGTCAGATCGATGGCCCGATCCGGGAGTTCGAACACGAGCACCGCGTCGATGGTCTGCCCCTGGCGAGCCGCCGAAGGAGCAGGAGAAAACCACACCGGCTCCCAGGTCCCATCGCCCAGAGCCGAAACGGCGTACCCCGACGGGTCGAAGGACAAACCGTCCTCCTCCATCGCGGTGAGCTCCAGCAGGATCCGAACACGATGGGCGCCCTCCCCGGCCGGATCAGCAAACGCAGCCGAAGGTGAGGGAGGCATCCACCCGTCGGTCTCCGTTGGTATTACCCCCTGAATACGTGCAAGACCACCATCGACGGTGGCCGACGCACCCAGCAAGGCCGGGGGCGTTCGCGGAGCAGCCAACAGGACCCCCGCAACCACTGCCCCCACGATCATCAACAGGACAACCGGAACAAGAAACCGGACACGACCCAGCCTCGACCTGGGACCAGGCAAACCCGAGGAACCCGACGGTGAAGCGGAATGCGACGGCGACGGCGAACGCTCCAGTTCTGAGGAACTACGCGTCGATGTGGGGCCGGGGGAAGCTTTCGATAACATGCCGGCCAGTCTTCCTAGGAGTCCCTAGGGAAACCCTAGGAAGTCCTAGGAATCGACGAAAACACGGACGAAGGCACCGACGATCAAGAGGGACCAGCGATGCTGTCTCCGGCCCAATCGCGGTGCCAGACGGACCCGCGCCCAACATTTCCCGAAGGTGGGCGTCCTAGCTTGTGACCATGCGTGAACCCCTTGCTCACGCAATGAGGCTCAGTGAGGTTGTCATGAAATCTGCACTACACGAACCGGGACAATCGAAGTCCCGCGGCCAGGCTTTCGGACGGACTGCGATCGTCGCGACGGTCTCCGCCGTCCTCGGCGCTACGTCCCTCCTGGCCGTTCCGGCCGCCAATGCGGCCGTACCGGCATTCCCGGACAACGTCGTCGCCTTCCCCGATCGAGATTTCGTCACGATCGAGGGTTATCAAGACCGGATCGGCCAGGTGGCCACGGTGGAAGTCAACCGCCCCAACGTCGGTGTGGTCGGTTCGGCACAGAGCCTCGTCTCGGCCGGTGATGTGGCCTTCGAGATCAACCACCCCGGCGGAGTGTGCTGGGGTGCCGGCACGGGTCTGAATGTCACCCCCGACATCCGGCCCGGAGACAGCGTGTCGATCAGGTTCGGCGGCGACGAGGCCGGCTCCACCCTGGTCCAGGACACGTACGTCACGGCCAACTCCGTCCTGGACGGCAATACCGTGACGGTGAGGGGTCATGTCGGGGCCGGGGTCAATAGGGCTCAGATGGAACAACGCGTCATCGACCCCGCCCTCAAGGACACCAGTATCGGGCGCCGCGACGTCCGAGCAGTTGCCGGACCGCTGACCGCCGATGAGGGGTACAGCTCCAGCCTCGAATTCGGTGTCGACGGCCCCGACACTTTCACCGCCACCTACATCTTCGACGAAACAGCCGCAGCCGAGCTGGTGGCCAATGCCGGCGGTGCGCGCGCCATGGCCTGGCAGGAGGAGGACGCTGACGCCAACCGGCAGGGCCTCACCATTGCCGAGTTCGGCGAGTTGGGTGGCCCCGGAATGGGTGGCTGCCCGAACGGGCCCCTGCAGTCAGGTCCTGCTGGACCCACGAATGTCTCCGCTGCCAAGGTCAACGGCGAACTGAAAGTGAACTGGGCTCCCGCCAAGGCCGTACCCGGTACCCCGGCCATCGACGGGTACCGCGTCACCGCTGTCGCGCAGACCGCTTCCGGGAACGAGCAAGTCGAATCGGGCGTGCGGATCAGCAACCCGCAGGCCTCCAGTACGACCATCAGGGGCCTCAAGACCGATGAGGAGTATGACGTCTACGTGACGTCCGTCAGTGAGGTCGGCGAGACCTTCCCCGCGGTCCATGCTTTCACCCAGACCGACATCACGTCCCCGACTGTCACGGGGTCACCCAACGGCGGGACGTTCTCCACCGCGCAGCAGCTGACACTCTCAGCCAGTGAACTCGGCAGCGATATCTACTACACCACCGACGGGTCAGCCCCTGTCTCTGCCGACATGAGCACGGACCATGCGGTTCTCTACACCGGGCCGATCCCCGTGGCGCAGACCAGCACCTTCACCTTTGCCGCCATCGATCCCTCCGGCAACGTCTCGGACAAGGGTGAAGTGACCTTCACCATCACCAACGACCCGGTACCGGCCGCCCCGACCTTCACCACTGCACCGACTGCAGGGCAGGGAACAGCCGAGGTGTCCTGGACCGCACCCGACTCCGGAGGACCGGACCTCACCATCCTGGGCTACTCGGTCCAGGCCTACACGGCCGACGGCACACCATTCGGCGCTGCTAAGGAGGTCGCCGGAAATGTCACCACGCTGGTCTATGACGGGCTACAGGGTGACACCGCCTACCAGTTCGCCGTCAAGGCGACCAACGAGAACGGAGCCGGACCCGAGTCGGCCAAGAGCGCGCCTGTCACCGTTCAGGGCGCCCTGGTCTCCAATGCAGGCCCGGACCAGACCGTCGCACGCCGCACCGCCGCTACCACGGTCACCCTCGACGGCACCGGCTCCACCACCGCCGGCGCCACCTACCAGTGGGAGCAGGTCCTGACGGGCACGGCTGACCCGGACAAGGTCACCGTCACCGGAGGCACCACGTTGAAGCCGACGTTCAGCCTGCCGATCTACAGGACCCCGATGACCAACAACCCGCTTACCTTCCGCCTTACCGTCACCGTGGGCGGAACCACGAAGACGGATGAGGTCAAGGTGACACCCGTTGCGGACAGGGTCACCATCAGCCTGGCCCAGTGGAAGACGGGCGATCTGAGGATCGGCGGCACCAGCAGCGTCGTCGGCGGGACCATCACCATCCGCGCTGGCGGTCCTACCGGCCGCATCATCGGAACGGCACCAGTGACCGCGGCAGCCGCCCCCGAAACCGGTGGCGTCTACACCCTTCGGCTGCGCAACGCCGCCGCGGGCACCACCAACCCAGGCCCTGTCTGGATCGAGTCCACAGTGGGAGGCACTGCCGGGCCGACAGCTGTCACCAACAGATAGGTAGAACGACACTCATCAGCACCGGGGTCCGGTTGCTTCCGCAGAATTCTGGGAAGCAACCGGACCCCGGTGCGTCGTGCCCCCTGCATTCACGTTCAACTAAGGCGAGGCAGCCCTGCTCATCCGTACTCGGTCTGTCCGCTACATCCTTTACGCAGCGATGGAAGATTCGCGCCGAAGATTAGCAGCTTGTATGTCGTGGCCGGATGACTAGAACTCAGGACCATTCGAATGAGCAGGGCTCCGGTTGGAAAGTCCGTACCTAGCAGCAGGGGTTATCGAACCGCTCCGCGGTCGGCGGGCATGTAACCGCTCCGTCCGGTGCCGGTCACTCTGGTCGTGATCGTCGAGGGAGGATGACGACACAAGAACCACCCTGGACCCGAGCCGCCGCTCACACTCCTAAGTACTGCCCTGACGAACTGAGTAGCTACTACTCGTGCATACTCGTTCACTTCCTGTTTCTAATGGTGCAGAGACGGTAGCGAATTCAAACTGGGACAAGACATTGTGATTGCTTTGGAATTTGTGGGAAAAAAAACCGATTTGGCTCAAGCTACCGAAGCGTCCCGACAATCGTCGGCACTTCAGATCAAGGTTTTGGGTCCACTGGCGATCTGCATTGGTGGCACCACCCTGAACGCGAACGACCTGGGTGGGCCGAAGCCCCGTCAGGTCCTGGAAATCCTCCTCCTGAATTTCGGTTCCGCGGTCTCGAAGACCCGAATGATCGATCTCCTGTGGAACGGCAATCCTCCAGCAGGCGCACTGCCTACCCTTGAAAGCTATGTCAGCGTCCTCCGACGGCGTTTGCAGCCAGGAGCCGGCCGGGCAGGCCCCCTGCGCACCGTCACGGGCGGCTACGTGATCGAACCGTCGATCGTGGATCTCGATCTGAACCGGTTTCATACTCTCACCAGATTGGCCGGCGTGGCAGCGCCACCGGCCGCGCTGCCATTGCTCACCGAAGCACTCGAGCTTGCTTCGGCTCAGTTGCTCGGGGACGAACTGCTACCGGCCTGGGCCGAAGAGGAGCGGGCCCTGCATGCAGAGCGGGTCGGTCATGCCCGTGTGCTGGCCGCAGAAACCGCGCTCCTCG
>NZ_QZVT01000003.1 GCF_003602275.1 Arthrobacter cheniae
ACACGCCGGAACAACATCAACTTCATCAAAGGGGGATTGTCACCCACACCGGGGCAACTCCATAACTATACGACCACCCCACCCCCACCACCAAATCAACCCACACCCCCAGCAGGAGACCCGCGAACGGCGCGAGAAACAGCGCGAGCCGGCACCCACCCGGAGGAAGGTGCCGGCTCGCGTCGCCGCCGAAGACGGAACGTGCCGATCAGCCGAGGTCGAGCATGGCCAGGTTCCGCTTGCCACGACGAACCAGCAGGTAACGCCCGTGCAGGAGGTCGTCCTCCCCGACGGTGTGGTCGGCGTCGGAGATCTTCGCGTTGTTCACGTAGGCCCCGCCTTCGGCAACCGTCCGACGAGCAGCCGAATTGCTGGGCGACAGCCCGGACGCAACCAGGAGGTCCACGATCCCGAGAGCGTCCCTCGAGGTCGGAACGGAGTCGAGTTCGGCCGTAGCTGCCTGAAGTGTCACGAGATCGAGGGCTGCAAGGTCGCCCTGCCCGAAGAGGGCTGCGGACGCCGCGATCACCTTGTCGGTTGCGTCGGGCCCATGGACGAGCGAGGTCACGTCGTAAGCAAGGGCACGCTGGGCTGCCCTCGCCTGGGGCCGTTCCACTGTTGCCTGCTCGAGCTCCTCGATCTCCGCCCGGGTGCGGAACGTGAAGATGCGCAGCCGCTCGGCGACGTCGGCGTCGGAGGTGTTGAGCCAGAACTGGAACATGGCGTAAGGGCTCGTCATCGCCGCGTCGAGCCAGATCGCGTTCCCCTCGCTCTTGCCGAACTTGGTACCGTCCGAGTTCGTGATCAACGGCGTGCCGATCGCGTGGACGCCCTTGCCCTCCACCTTCCGCACGAGCTCGGTGCCACTGGTCAGGTTGCCCCACTGGTCGGAGCCGCCGGTCTGGAGGACGCAGCCGTAGTCACGGAACAGCTGCAGGTAGTCCATGCCCTGCAGGATCTGGTAGCTGAACTCGGTGTAGCTGATGCCCTCGTCGGAGTTCAGTCGCTTGGACACCGTCTCCTTCTTGATCATCGTGCCCACACGGAAGTACTTGCCGACGTCGCGCAGGAAGTCGATGACGCTCATCGGCCCGGTCCAGTCGAGGTTGTTGACCATGCGTGCAGCGTTCCCACCCTCGAAGTCGAGGAACTTCTGCACCTGGCCCTGGAGGTAGCCGACCCACTCCGCGACGGTTTCCTTCGTGTTCATGGTCCGCTCCGCCGTCGGGCGTGGATCTCCGACGAGACCCGTCGATCCTCCGACCAGGCCCAGGGGCCGGTGACCGGCCAGTTGGAGGCGGCGCATCGTCAGGAGCTGCACGAGGTTGCCGAGGTGCAGGCTGGGAGCGGTGGGGTCGAACCCGCAGTAGAAGGTGATCGGCGAACCGGCCAGCAGTTCCTTCAACTCACCTTCATCGGTGGACACATAGATCAGCCCACGCCACACGAGCTCGTCGTAGATATCGTCGAACGACGGATCGTTGCGTTGGCCTTGGAGGCCACTGACCGGGGTACCTGTTTGCTGGGACACCCCTTCAAATTATCAGCCGGCGATACCAGCGGGAATTTCGCCCGATGAGATGACGCGGAGACGCTGCGTCGGCCGGGTCATTGCGACGTAAAGATCTCCGACCCTTGCAGTCGCGGAATCGAGCATCTCTTGGGGCTCGAGGATGACGACGCCGTCGAACTCCAGGCCCTTCGACTCCCGCGGGCTGATGACCACGATGTCCTGTCCGGGCCCACCGGCACCGGTACCGACGCGATCGCGGTACTCGGGCGCCAGCGCCGCACGGACGTCGGGCAGCAGCCGCTCGGGCGCGATGACGGCCAGCAGACCGCCGTCGATCGCGGCCAGTTCCTCGGGCATCGCGCGCACCAGGGACTGCACGAGGTCCTGCACTGTGTCGAGGACGGGCGAGAATCGGCCCTCCCGGACGGCTTTCGGCGCGGAAACGACAAGCCCGGCGGCGTTGGCCATCCGCACGGCGGCTTCCGCGATCTGCGAAGGCGTCCTGTAGTTGACCGTCAGCTCCTCCAGCTGCCACCGCTCCCCCACGAACGGCTCGAGTGCCTGCTGCCAGGACCTGGAGCCGGCGGCCGAACTGGTCTGCGCGATGTCTCCGACGATCGTGAAGGACTTGAGGGGGCACCGCCTCATGAGCAGGCGCCACTGCATCGGGGACAGCTCCTGCGCCTCGTCGACGACGATGTGCCCGTAGGCCCAGGTGCGGTCGCCCGACGCGCGGTCCGCCGCGGACAGTCGCGTCACAGAGACGGCGTTGTGCTGCGCCAGGTCCTCGGCCGTGAGCACACCGTCCACACCGGAGTCCTCGAGCGACGCGTTGACGTTCTCGAGGGTGCGCTCGGCATTGGCGAGATCGCGCTTCTGCTCCTGCTCCCGGGCGGCGGTGTCACGTCCTGCCGACACATCGAGGTCCCCCAGCAGCTCCGCCGCCTCATCGAGCAACGGCACATCAGCCTCGGTCCACGGAGCGTCGACGGGCCGGAGCAGTGCTGCCAGTTCGGCGTCGCTCAGCGTGGGTGCGGCTGCGCGCAGCAGTTCGGGACGGGAGAACAGCTCCGACACGAGCTTCTGCGGTGTGAGCGGCATCCACGCGAGATTCAGCGCTATCCGCACGTCCCGCGAACTGCGGACGTCTTCCGCGAGATAGGACCGGTCCGCGTTGTTGCCGCCGCCCGACGACTCTTCGAGCTTGTCCAGCAACTGCTCGGTGAGTTCACGCAGCAGGATCTTGACGAAGGTGACGCGGGCTTCGTTGTGGGGTTTGCCGGTGGCGCGGGCACGTTCGCGCGCGCGAGCCACCTGGCGCGGAGTCAGCGTCAGCATCGTCCCCTCGACGTTCAGGCGCTTGTTCTCGGCGGGCACACGCTCCCGGTTGGCAACGGCCGTGCGGATGACCTCCGCCATCCCGATGCGGCCCTTGAGGGCGGCTGCCTCCTCGCTGGTTTCCTGCACCGTCGCGATCCCCGGCATGAGCGTGCCGATACCCGCCATGACGACGCCGGTCTCGCCGAGGGACGGCAGCACGCGCTCGATGTACTTCATGAAGGCGTCCGTCGGCCCGACCAGCAGGACTCCGGCGGACTTCAGCCGATCACGGTGGGTATACAGCAGGTAGGCGGCACGGTGGAGTGCAACGGCGGTCTTTCCTGTGCCTGGTCCGCCCTGCACGACGGTGACGCCCGGCAGGGGCGCGCGAATGATGCGGTCCTGTTCTGCCTGGATGGTGCCGACGATGTCGGACATCTGGCCGGTACGCCGCGAGTTCAGGGCCGCGAGCAGGGCACCCTCGCCCTGCAGGGAATCGTCGTCGCCGAGCAGGTCGGCGTCCAGCACATCGTCCTCGATGGCGACCACGTCGCGCCGCGACAGGATGAGGTGCCGACGGCGTCGGACGCCCATGCGCTCGAAGGCCGTGGCCTGGTAGAACGTGCCCGCCTCCGGTGCGCGCCAGTCGACCATCAGCTGCCGAAGGTCTTCATCCGAGAGTCCGATACGCCCGATGTACCGCTTGTTCCCGCTGTCGAGATCCAACCGCCCGAAGACGAGCCGGTCATCGACAGCGTTCAGCTGGGCGAGGCGGTCCTCGTACATGGTGGCGAAGGCATCGCGCTCGGACCGGTTCTGGTGGGACCCTGCTGCCTGGGTGCGCCGGACGTCGGCGAGCTGCTCGGCTTTCTCGGCCCGGAGATCATCGAGGCGGCGGTACAGGCCGTCGACGTAGTCGCGCTCGCCTTGCAGCTCGGCTTTGGCCTGGGACGTCTCGTGCATCGGAAACTTCCTTCCAGAAAAAGGCGGACCGTCAAGTCTAGCGCGGCGCGGGCCGTACGATCTCCAGCGCGTGCACCGTACGGCCTGCCAGGGCGGTGCGTCCGCCAAGAGCGCCGAGTTCGAGAACCACTCCGCATCCGACGACGGCGGCACCTGCCCTGTCGAGCAACGCACACGCCGCGGCGAGCGTTCCACCCGTGGCAAGGACGTCGTCGAGCACCAGGACGCGGGCCCCGGCGGGCAGGTCCGACTGGTGGATCTCGAGCGCAGCCTGCCCGTACTCGAGGTCGTACGACTCGCTGTACACGGCCCGCGGCAGCTTGCCCGCCTTGCGGATGGTGACGACGCCTGTGCCGGTCGCGTAGGCGACCGCGGCAGCCAGCAGGAAGCCGCGAGCCTCGACTCCGGCGACGGCGTCGAAGGTTCCGGCGAAAGGCTCGGAGATGGCGTCGACAACTGCGTGGAAGGCCTCGGCGTCGGAGAAGACGGGGGTGAGGTCGCGGAACAGGATGCCCGGTGACGGGAAATCAGGGACGACGGCAGTCAGGCGGCCGAGCGCTTCTCTCGCTCGGAGAGCGAGCGCTGATGTTCCTCCTTGTGCGGCCGTTCCCGCAGCCAGGGTTCCGTCGGCATCCGTTTCGCTGTTCTTCACGGATCAACCTTACGGGCTGCGCGTGGTTTGCCCGGCCGGTAGCGGGACACCGTGGGGTCGTCCGGCAACCAGAAACGCCACGGGTACTCCCCGGTTCCGGCGGCACCACTCACACCGACGCGCGGCCCCCGTCGGACCTCCCGGGGAGGCTCCGTGGGCAGGACGAGCCGGAAGGGGTGCGCCAGAGCGTCAGCGCCGTCGAACCGACGGTCGAGTCCCAGCGCCTGGGCGAGCCGCGCAGGGCCGCGCGCGAGATCGAGGTCCGACGCCGGATGGGAGCGGCGCCCGCGCGCGAGATCCACCCCCTCGACGATCTCCCCGGCGCGCAGCAGGAGTCCCGTGGCCCACCCCTGGGTTCCGCAGACGATGTTGGCGCAGTAGTGCATTCCGTAGGTGAAATAGACATAGATGTGCCCCGCAGGGCCGAACATGGTCGCGTTCCGCGCGGTCTGCCCACGGAACGCGTGCGAGCCGGGGTCGTCGGCACCAAGGTAGGCCTCCACCTCGGTGACCCGGACCGAGACTCGGCCGTCGTCGGAGTGGTGCGTCAGGTGCGCACCGAGGAGCCAGGGAGCGACGTCGAGCGCACTGCCTGCCAGCTTCTCCCTGACGCCCGGGTCCGTGCCGTTGTGCTCGATCACGCATCGACCGTAGCAAACGGGCACCTCCCGATGTCCTGCCGTCGTGTCCGAATCCCGCTAGTAGGACCCTGCGCGGGGTGACAGGATGACGGCATGGACTTCTGGCAGCAGTACCGGGCGATCGACGCCCGCGACGTGCGCTTCGACGGACAGTTCGTGACTGCCGTCTCGAGCACGGGCATCTACTGCCGGCCCTCCTGCCCGGCACGAACGCCGAAGCCCGCCAACGTGACCTTCTACCGGACGTCCGCCGCAGCGCACGACGCCGGCTACCGTGCGTGCAAACGTTGCCTGCCCGAGGCCGTGCCGGGCGACCCCGCGTGGAATCTCCGCAGCGACGCCGCCGCGCGGGCGATGCGGCTCATCGCGGACGGCGAGGTGGACCGGACGGGCGTCGGGGGTCTCGCGTCGCGTCTCGGCTACTCCCCGAGGCACCTGAACCGAATCCTCAGGGAGGAACTGGGCGCAGGCGCGCTCGCGCTCGCCCGGGCGCACCGCGCACAGACGGCGCGGACCCTGCTCACGGCGTCACCCCTGCGGTTCGCGGACGTGGCCTTCGCTGCGGGGTTCGGCAGCATCCGCCAGTTCAACGACACCGTGCAGCAGGTCTTCGACCTCACGCCCAGTCAGCTCCGACACGCATCACGGCAGGTTTCCCAGGGGAGGCAGGATGCAGATACCGACGGCACGCCACGTGGCGGACCCGTCCGGCTCTCCCTCTTCCTACCCGTGCGGCTGCCCTACGACAACGGCATCTTCCGGTTCCTGGCGGCGCGGGCCGTGGCCGGCGTCGAACGGGGGGACGAATCGACGTACGAGCGGCTCCTCCGGCTGCCCGCCGGATCCGCCTGGTTCGGAGCGAGCTCCGTCGAGCGACGCGGCACCGGGCAGGCTGCGCTACCGGTGACGGTCTCTGTTGCCGGCCTCGGGGATCTCCCCGCGCTTCTCAGCCGGATCCGGCGGCTGTTCGACCTGGACGCGGATCCCGTGGCCATCGACGCCGTGCTCGCTCGCAGCCCCTCCTTCGCCGACCTCACTGCGTCGGTCCCCGGCCTGCGCCTCCCGGGATCGCTGGATCCGCACGAGACACTGATCAGGGCGATCGCCGGGCACCAGGACCCGGTCGCCACGGCGACGACATCCTTCGGCCGCCTCGCAGCGTCGGGCCCGCCGGTCGACGTCCCGGGCACCTCGCTCACCCGGACGTTCCCGTCGGCCCAGGACCTTGCCGACGCTCCCGAACCGCTGATGCCGGGCCCACGCCGACGCAACGACGCCCTTCGGGCCGCAGCTGCGAAGCTGGCGAGTGGAGACCTTCCACTCGGTGTCGGATCGGATCCGGCCGCACTGCGTGCGGACCTGCTCGACCTGGACGGCGTGGATCCCTGGATCGCCGATTATGTGGCGATGCGCGTCCTCGGGCACCCCGACATCCACCTTTCCTCCGATGCCGCTGTCCTCAGTGGCTGGTCGGAGGTCGGCCGGCAAGGCACCGGCCTCGACGAGGCCATGGACGCCGTCCGTCCGTGGCGTTCCTATGCGACCGCGCATCTCTGGCGAGCCGCCGACGGCATCGACCGGGCCGAAGCACGTGCCGGCTCTCCCCGACGTCAGCGCCTGGCTCCCCACCCACGTACCCACTCGCCCTCCATCGAACGGACGACCACGCCATGACCGCATCACCCATAGCACCCGCTGCTCCCCCTTTCCTGCGGGGTACCACCACCACCACCATCGACACACCCGACGGCGCCTTCACGATGATCGAGGCGGAGGGAACGGTGCTGGCGTCAGGATGGACGGACCTCGTCGACGAGTTGACGGGACAGATCCACCCGAGTATCCGGTCGGCGGAGTTCGATCCGGCTGCGTCGGCCGTGCAGCCGATCCTGGACGCCGTCGCCCGCTATTACGACGGCGACTTCGACGCGATCAGGACGGTGCCGGTGCGGCAGGTCTCGGGCCCCTTCCGGACCCACGCGTGGGACGTGCTGCGGGGCGTCGAACCGGGCGCACCCGTGACCTACCTGCAGTACGCCGAGCGGGCGGGGAACCCCACCGCCATCCGGGCCGCGGCGGCAGCCTGCGCGAAGAACGCCGCAGCACTCTTCGTACCCTGCCACCGCATCATCCGGACCGACGGCACGCTTGGCGGGTTCCGCTGGGGATTGGCACTCAAGCAGCGTCTGCTGGATCGGGAGGGCGGGCGCCTGCCGGTGGCCTGATCCGAGGCGGAATCAGGCATGCGCGACGAGCCGCTGCCGGGCCGCCATGTCCCGGTACAGGTCACTGGTGTCCAGCAGCTGCTCATGCGTGCCGACGGCGGAGACCTGTCCCTGGTCCAGCACGACGATCTGGTCGAAGTCGGCGACGGTCGACAGGCGGTGCGCGACGACGACGACCGTACGGTCGCGCGACGCCTCCCCCAGCGTCTGCTGCAGCAGCTGCTCCGTCCGCGAGTCGACGGCCGATGTCGGCTCGTCCATCAGCAGCACGGGCCGGTCGGCGAGGATGACACGTGCCCAGGCGAGGCGTTGCCGCTGCCCGCCGGAGAGACGGATGCCGTCCTCCCCGAGGTTGAGCTCGAGTCCGTCGTCGGACCGATCGCCGAGCTCGTCCAGACCGACGGCGGCGAGGACATGGCGCAGCTGCTCGTCCGTGGCGTCGGGCGCTGCCAGGCGCAGATTGTCCGCGAGGGTCCCGCTGAGGACCGGCGCTTCCTGCTCCACGAGGCCGATGCGGGAGCGGAGTTCCGACCGCGGTATCTGCGACAGTGCGGCGCCGTCGAGGGTGATCCCGCCACCCGTCGGTTCGTAGAAGCGTTCCAGCAGGGCCAGCACGGTGGACTTCCCGGCGCCCGACGGCCCCACAAGCGCCGTCCGGCTTCCGGCAGGGACCGTGAAGCTGACGCCGTCGAGGACGAGCTGTCCGCCGTCGCCGATCGGGTCCTGACGCTCCGAGCTCTGATGATCGCTCGTCGGACTGGTGGGACGGGACGGCCCGGATGCACGCGACACCTCGTCGGCGTCGTCCTCCGCCACGGCGTACCTGAAACTCACGTCGCGGAGCTCGATCGTGCCGCTGTTGGTCGCGCCGGCGGGGCGCTCGCCGCTGACGGACGCGGGATGTTCCTCGTCCCGGCGCTCCGGCTCGAGCCTGGCGATCTCCTGAATCCTGTCCAGCGCCGCGAGACCGGACTGGATCTGGACGAAGGCGCTCATGGCGGAACCGATGGGCATGACGAGGAGGAAGAGATAGAGGATGAAGGCGATGAGGTCACCAAGCTGCAGCTCACCTGCGGCGACACGGATACCACCCACGGCGAGTACGACGATGGACGCACCCTGGACGCAGATGGACATGATGGGCTGCACGGCGGCCTGGAGGCGGGCCATCGCGATACCGGCACGGAACGCCTTGGTGGCTTCGACGTCGATCACCGCGCCCTCGCGCTCCTCCGCGACCGACGCCTTGATGGTGCGGATGCCGGAGAGCCCGCGTTCGACGGCGGCGGTCATTGAGCCGACGGCGTCCTGCACGTCCCGGCTGCGCGTGCGGATCAGACGCCCGAGGAACAGGACGCCACCGGCGCCCAGCAGGACGGCAGTCAGCGTGATGCCGAACAGCAGCGGGTCGATCAGCACCATCAGGACGACGGCGGCGCAGAACATGAGGATCGAGGACACGATCTCGAAGAGGCCCGACGTGATGACGCTGCGCATCAGGGTCGTGTCCGAGCCGACGCGGGACATCAGGTCCCCGACGCGCCGACGGTCGAACTCGCGGATGGGCAGGGCCAGCAACTGCCCGACGAGTGAGCGTCGGACGCCGAGGACGACGGACTCAGCCGTCCTCAGCAGGAGGTAGGACTGCGCGGCCCCGAAGACGGCACCACCCAGGGTGATGGCGACGAGGAACCAGACGAAGACCGTGGCGGGCTCGCTCGCGGACACCGCGTTGACGAGCTGTTGCACCATCAGCGGCTGGGCGATCGAGAGGCCGGTCGAGATCAGGGAGACGACGGCGACCAGGACGAGGACGCGGACGTGGCCCCTGAGGTAGGGGAAGAACTCCCGCAGGGTGGCGCGCTGGGCGATGGGCTGCATGATCACACCCTGCGCCGGGCTCCCCGACGTGTCAAAGGACTTCGCGACAGGCGTAGCAGGCGCCCCGGTGCCGTTCCCCGTCCGCGGTTCGCCTCGAAGGCAGTACCCGACTGCCACCAGGACGCACCTACCGATCAGACGTGCAGCGTGGTTCCTGCGATGGAACCACGCCGCACCGACTCCTCACGCCCCTGCGTACGCCGCGACGTCGTCCAGCTCGGACTTCAGCGCGCCGAGCTGGCGCCGGACAGCCGCCGGAGCAGTGCCGCCCTGTGCGTCCCGGCTCGCCAGCGATCCTTCGACCGTCAGGACCTCGCGCACCGCGGGCGTGAGTTGCGCCGAGATGCCGGCGAACTCCTCGTCGGTGAGGTCCCACAGCTCTACGCCGCGCTGCTCGGCGACGCGGACCGCCGCGCCCGAGAGCTCGTGCGCCTCGCGGAACGGGACGCCCTGCCGGACGAGCCATTCGGCGATATCGGTGGCCAGCGCAAAACCCTGGGGCGCAAGTGCCGCCATCCGCTCCGTGTTGAACACGAGCGTCGCGATCATGCCGGAGACCGCGGGGAGCAGGACCTCGAGCGTGTCGATGGCGTCGAACACCGGCTCCTTGTCCTCCTGCAGATCGCGGTTGTAGGCAAGCGGCATGCCCTTGAGGGTCGCCAGCAGTCCTGTCAGGTCACCGATCAGGCGTCCTGCCTTGCCACGCGCGAGTTCGGCGACGTCGGGGTTCTTCTTCTGGGGCATGATCGACGAGCCGGTGGAGAACGCGTCGTCGAGCGTCACGAAAGAGAATTCCTTGGTAGCCCAGATGATAATCTCCTCGCTCACCCGGGACAGATCGACGCCGATCATCGCCGTCACCCACGCGAACTCCGCGTAGACGTCCCGCGAGGCGGTGCCGTCGATGGAGTTGTGCGTGGCCGAGAAGAAGCCGAGATCCGCGGCCACGGCCTCCGGGTCGAGGCCCAGGGACGAACCGGCGAGGGCACCGGACCCGTACGGTGAGACCCCTGCGCGACGATCCCAGTCCTGGAGCCGCTGCACATCACGCAGCAGGGCCCAGGCATGGGCCAGCAGATGGTGGCTCAGCAGCACCGGCTGCGCATGCTGGAGATGCGTGCGCCCGGGCATGGGCGCCTCGAGGTGCGCCTCCGCCTGGTCGACGAGGGCGGCGATCGTCGCGAGGACACCCTGCGCGACGATCCTTGCGTGATCGCGCAGGTACATGCGTCCCAGCGTTGCCACCTGGTCGTTGCGTGAGCGTCCGGCGCGCAGCTTGCCGCCGAGTGCCGGCCCTGCGCGCTCAATCAGGCCGCGCTCCAGGGAGCCGTGCACGTCCTCATCACTCTCCGCGGGAAGGTAGGCACCCGATCGCACATCGGCATCGAGGCCGTCCAGTGCCTCGAGCATCCCCGCCAGCTCGGCGTCGTCCAGCAGGCCCGCCCGGTTCAGCACCCGGGCGTGCGCGCGGGAACCCTCGATGTCGTACGTCGCGAGCCGCCAGTCGAAGTGCGTCGACTTGCTGAGGGCTGCGAGGGCGTCGGCGGGACCGCCGGCGAACCGGCCACCCCAGAGCGAACCCTCGTTCGTCCCCGAACGCCCGCCTACCTCGCTCCGCTCGCCCGGGGACCCCTGCGTCCGTGGGCCCACCGAACTGCGCCCCGCGGAGAAGCCGCCGTCGTGCGCTGGAGCCATCAGGCGCCCGCCCGCTGGTCCCGGCTGGAGGCCACCTTGGAGGACAGGCCGAAGATCTCGATGAAGCCGCGGGCCATCGACTGGTCGAAGGTGTCGCCGGAGTCGTAGGTGGCGAGGTTGAAGTCGTACAGGGCGACGTCGGAGCGACGGCCTGTGACGGTCGCGCGGCCACCATGGAGGTCCATGCGGATATCGCCGGTGACGTACTTCTGCGTGTCGTCGACGAAGGTGTCGAGTGAACGCTTCAGCGGGGAGAACCACTGGCCGTCGTACACCAGTTCGGTCCAGCGCTGGTCGACGGTCTTCTTGAAGCGGGCCTGCTCGCGCTCGATCGTGACGTTCTCGAGTTCGCGGTGCGCGGCGATGAGGGCCATGGCGCCAGGCGCCTCGTAGATCTCGCGGCTCTTGATGCCGACCAGGCGGTCCTCGACGATGTCGATCCGGCCGATGCCCTGGGCTCCGGCCCGGCGGTTCAGCTCCTCGATGGCCTGCAGCGGCGTGACGGTGTTGCCGTCGATGGCGACCGGGATGCCCTCCTTGAAGGAGATGATGACCTCGTCCGCGGCGGGAGGGAACTCGGGGGACTCGGTGTAGTCGTAGACGTCCTTGGTGGGCGCATTCCAGATGTCCTCGAGGAAGCCCGTCTCGACCGCACGGCCCCAGACGTTCTGGTCGATGGAGAACGGGTTCTTCTTCGTGGTCTCGATCGGCAGGCCCTTCTCCTCGGCGAAGGCGATGGCCTTGTCACGCGTGAGGGCGAGGTCGCGGACGGGCGCGATGCACTTCAGGTCCGGGCCGAGCGTCTGGATGCCGACTTCGAAACGCACCTGGTCGTTGCCCTTGCCGGTGCAGCCGTGCGACACGGTGGTGGCGCCGAACTGGCGTGCGGCCGCGACGAGGTGCTTCACGATGACGGGACGCGACAGGGCGGACACCAGGGGGTACGCGTCCATGTACAGGGCGTTGGTCTTCAGCGCGGGCATGCAGTAGTCGGTGGCGAATTCCTCGCGGGCGTCGGCCACGTAGGCCTCGACGGCGCCGCAGCCGAGCGCGCGCTGGCGGATGGTCTCGAGCGATTCGCCGCCCTGTCCGACGTCGACCGCTACCGCGATCACCTCGGCTCCGGTGGCTTCGGCGATCCAGCCGATGGCGACGGAGGTGTCGAGTCCGCCTGAGTAGGCGAGGACGATGCGTTCTGTCACGGGATGTGCTCCTTCGTTTGTCCGGGGCGGAGCCCGGCGATTCGTCTGTCGTGAATCTGTCGTGGATTTGGCGTGGAAGTGTCGTGTGGTCTGTGGTGCTGCTTGCCGCGGCACAGTCTCTCCTGCCAGCCTAGCGGCGTGGTGCTCAGGCCGGCTCGGGGGACCCCTGCGGTTCCTGCGCGAGGCTGAGGAAGCGCTCCGCGACGGCCGCACCGCCGTCGGGCTCCCGGCTCACGAGCAGAACGGTGTCGTCGCCCGCGATGGTTCCGAGGATGGACGGGATCACGGAGTGGTCGATCGCGAGCGCCAGGAAGTTCGCCGCTCCGGGCGGTGTCCGGAGGATCACGATGTTCCCCGAGGATTCCGCGGTGACGAGCAGTTCGTTGCACAGCTTCGCGAGCCGCGCGTCGAGGATCTCCTGGGAGACACCGCTCTGGACGTGGCGTCCCCCGCCCTCCACCGGCACCGCGTAGATGAGCGCGCCGTCGGCTCCGCGCACCCGGACGACGCCGAGCTCCACCAGGTCCCGCGACAGCGTGCCCTGGTTCACCTGGACGCCCTCGGCCGCGAGGAGGGTCGCCAGTTCCGCCTGCGAACGGACGGACTGCGCCGTCAGGAGGTCCGCGATCCGGGCGTGACGCGCGGTCTTCGTGACGGGGCGGATGGAGTCCCGCTGCACGGTCATGACGGTTCCTCCGACCGGGCGACCAGCCAGGTCATCAGTGCCTTCTGCGCGTGCAGCCGGTTCTCCGCCTCGTCCCAGACCACCGACTGCGGGCCGTCGATGACGCCCGCCGCGATCTCGTATCCGCGGTACGCCGGGAGACAGTGCAGCACGACGGCGTCCGGCGCGGCCTGGGCCATCGCCGCCTCGTCGACGGCGTACGCGCGGAACAGGTCCTGGCGCGCGGCTTTCTCGTTCTCCTGGCCCATCGACACCCAGGTGTCGGTGGCGACGACGTCGGCGCCGGCGAGCGCGACGGCGGGGTCGGTGGTCACGAGGACTGATCCCCCGGTCCCGGCGGCGCGCTCCACCGCGGCGGCGACGACGGCGGCATCGGGTAGGTAGCCCTCGGGGCCGGCGACCCGGACGTGCATCCCGGCGGTGACCCCTGCCAGGAGATAGGAGTTGGCCATGTTGTTGGCGCTGTCCCCCAGATAGGTCATCGTGAGGCCCGCGAGCGTCCCCTTGTGCTCGCGGATGGTGAGCAGGTCCGCGAGCAACTGACACGGGTGGTAGTCGTCGGAGAGGGCGTTGATAACGGGGACCTTCGACGCCGCGGCCATCTCCTCGAGGCCGGCCTGTGCATAGGTTCGCCAGACGATCGTCGCGACCATGCGCTCGAGCACCTTCGCGGTGTCCGTGATGGACTCCTTGTGCCCGAGCTGCGAATCACCCGCACCGATGATCAGCGGTACCCCGCCGAGGTCGGCGATGCCGGCGGCGAAGGACACGCGGGTGCGCGTGGACGTCTTGTCGAAGATGACCGCGACGGTCCTGCGCCCCGCACCGTCGCCGGCGAACGGCGCGTGCGCATAGGGATTCGCCTTCAGTTCCGCGGCGAGGTCGAGGACCTCGGCCTGCTCCGCGGGTGAGAGGTCGGTGTCGACGAGGAAGTGGCGCGTCATGCTGTTGCCTCCGTGGCGCTGGTGCGGGCAGTCGTGAGGATCGCGGGCAGGGCATCGATGAAGGTCGCGGCCTGCTCCTCGCTGAGGATCAGGGGCGGAGCGAGGCGGATGGTGGCGGGGCCTGTCGCGTTGATGATGAAGCCCTCGGCGAGGGCGGCCTGGACCGCTGCCGGAGCGTGGTCGCCGTCGAGGTCGAAGCCGATCAGCAGGCCCTCGCCCCGTACCGCCACGACACCGTCGACGTCCGCCAGCCCCCGCCGGAGGTAGGCTCCGACGTCGGTTGCGTGCCGCAGGGCGCCCGACGCCCCCAGGACGTGCAGCGTCGCCAGGCCGGCCGCCGTCGCCACCGGATTGCCGCCGAAGGTCGTGCCGTGCTGGCCTGCGCTGATGAGCGTCGAGACCCGCTCTCCGAATGTCACGAGGGCACCGATGGGGAAGCCTCCGCCCAGGCCCTTGGCGAGCGTCATGGCATCCGGCACCACGCCGTCCACCCACTGGTGCGCGAACCAGCGACCCGTCCTCGCGACGCCCGTCTGGACCTCGTCGAGGATCAGCAGGGCTCCGTGCTCGCGGGTCAGCGCCCGCGCCGCGCGGAGGTATTCGGGCGACAGCGGGCGAACGCCGGCCTCGCCCTGGATCGGTTCGAGGACCAGTGCGGCCACGGTGTCGTCCATCGCTGCCGTCAGGGCGTCGATGTCGTCGAAGGGCAGGTGCTCGACGCCGCCGGGCAGCGGCTCGAAGGGCTCCCGGTAGGCCTTCTTCGAGGTGAGCGCGAGGGCTCCCATGGTGCGGCCGTGGAACGCACCGTCGAGCGCGATGATGCGGTGCCGCTCCGGCGTACTGTTGCGGCGGGCAAGCTTGAAGGCGCCCTCGAGGGCCTCAGCCCCGGAATTGGTGAAGAAGACCCGCGACCCGCCGGGCGCTCGGGACAACTCCAGCAACCTCTCGGCGAGTGCCACCTGCGTGGGACTCGTGAAGAAGTTCGAGATGTGCCCGAGGGTTGCAAGCTGGCTGGAGATGACCGAGGTGACGAACGGGTGGGCGTGCCCGAGCGCGTTCACGGCGATCCCGCCGAGGAGATCGAGGTACTGCTTGCCGTCCGCGTCCCAGACGTTGCACCCCGAGCCCCGGACCAGGACGCGTTGCGGTGTCCCGAACACTCCCATCAGGGCGTCGCTGTAGCGCGAGAGCCATTCGGCACCGGTGTTGCCGCCCGTCAGGACCTCGACGGTATCCCCGGCCGGGTGCTGCGCTGCGTGCCGGCCCGAGGAGGCCGTCGTGGTTCCGGTCATGGCTGCGCTCCTGCGTCTGCCGGGGTATCGGCTGGATTGTCCTGCGGCTCGTCGGGCACGACCTGCGTCCCGATCCCCGCGGTGGTGAAGGTCTCCAGCAGCATCGAGTGGGCGAGGCGCCCGTCGACGATGTGCGCGCGCTCGACCCCAGCGTCGACGGCCTGGAGGCATGCGGTCATCTTGGGGATCATGCCCGACTGCAGGCTCGGCAGGAGCTCGCGGAGCTGGCTCGCCGAGAGGGACGAGATGAGCGAGCTGCGGTCGGGCCAGGCGGCGTAGAGGCCCTCGACGTCGGTGAGGATCACGAGTTTGGAGGCCCCCAGGGCCGCGGCGAGGGCCGCCGCCGCGGAGTCCGCGTTGACATTGAGGACCTGCTGGGTCGCCTCGCCGTCCGCGTCGTACTCGGGCGCCACGGTGGAGATGACCGGGATCCGGCCGGCCTGCAGGATATCGAGGATCGCTCCCGGGTGGACGGCCGTGACCTCGCCGACGAGGCCGAGATCGACGGGCTCGCCGTCGACGACGGTGCCGGTACGGACCGCGCGGAGCAGCCCCCCGTCTTCGCCCGAGAGACCGACGGCGTAGGGGCCGTGGGAGTTGATCAGGCCGACGAGTTCGCGGCCGACCTGGCCGGTGAGGACCATGCGGACCACGTCCATGGCCTCGGGTGTCGTCACGCGCAGGCCGCCCTTGAACTCGGACTCGATCCCGAGGCGTCCCAGCATCGCGTTGATCTGCGGTCCTCCACCGTGCACGACGACCGGACGGATGCCCACATGGTGCAGGAAGACGATGTCCTCGGCGAACGCCCGGCGCATGTCGTCATTGACCATGGCGTTGCCGCCGTACTTGATGACCATCGTGGTGCCCGCGAACCGCTGGATCCACGGCAGCGCCTCCATCAGGGTGGCGGCCTTGTCCTGGGCGCGGAGGGTGGAGGCGGACGGGCCTGTCACGTCGGTCGCCGTGCCCGTCGTCGAGTCGGTCATGGTTCCTCCCATCAGCTCGAGTACGCGGAGTTCTCGTGCACGTACTCGTGCGTCAGGTCATTGGTCCAGATCGTTGCAGCGTCAGTCCCCGCGGCGAGGTCGATCTCGACCGTGACGTCGTGGCCGGTGAGGTCCACGAGGTCCCGGGACTCGCCGATGCCTCCGTTGCGGCAGATCTGCACGCCGTTCATGGACACGTTCAGCCGGTCGGGCTCGAACACGGCGTCCGTGGTGCCGACGGCGGCGAGGACGCGGCCCCAGTTCGGGTCGTTCCCGAAGATCGCGGTCTTGAACAGGTTGGAACGGGCGACGGCGCGGCTGACCACCTCGGCGTCACGCTCGGAGGCTGCATTGAGCGTGGTGACGGCAATCGTGTGGCTCGCACCCTCGGCGTCGTGGATGAGCTGCGCGGCGAGATCGAGGCACACCTCCGTCAGGGCCGCTGTGAACTGCGCCTGGTCGGGCGCGATGCCGGCCGCGCCCGAGGCGAGCAGTACCACGGTGTCATTCGTCGACATGCAGCCGTCCGCGTCCGTGCGGTCGAAACTGACGCGCGTGGCTTCCCTGAGCGCAGCATCGAGCGCTGCGGCATCCAGTGCGGCATCGGTCGTCAAGACCACGAGCATCGTGGCGAGTCCGGGGGCGAGCATGCCGGCTCCCTTGGCCATCCCGCCGATCGAGTAGCCCTCACTCGCGGAGTCGGCCGTTGCCGGATACCGCGCCTCCTTCGCCACGGTGTCCGTGGTCATGATGGCCTCGGCGGCCGTGGGGCCGCCGCCCCTGCCCAGGGAACCGGCCGCGTCCGCCACGCCGGCCAGCAGCCTCTCCATCGGCAGCTGCTCGCCGATCAGGCCCGTGGAGCAGACGAGTACATCGGTGGCCGAGACGCCGAGCAGATCGGCTGTGGCCTCTGCCGTATGGTGCGTGTTCTGGAATCCCTCGTGCCCGGTGCACGCGTTGGCTCCGCCGGAATTGAGCACGACGGCGTCGACGCGGCCGTCGGAGACGACCTGGCGCGACCAGAGGACGGGAGCGGCGGCGACCCGGTTGGAGGTGAAGACGGCAGCGGCGTTGTGCAGCGGCCCATCGTTGGTGACGAGGGCGACGTCGGGCTTTCCGGTGCTCTTCAGTCCTGCGGCGACGCCGGCGGCGCGGAAGCCGCCCGGGTAGGTGATGCTCACGGTGCGATCCCCTGAATGGTCAGGCCGGCGGTCTCGTCGAGGCCGAGGGCGATGTTCATGGACTGCACGGCTCCGCCGGCGGTCCCCTTGGTGAGGTTGTCGATGACGCTGCTGACGATCACGCGGCCCGCGTGCTCGTCGAACGCGAGCTGGAGGTTCGCGTGGTTCGAGCCGAGGACGGACTTCGTGGCGGGCCACTGACCCTCCGGCAGCACGCGCACGAACGGCTCGTCCGCGTAGGCCCGCTCCCAGGCTTCCCGGAGCTGCGCATAGCCGACGCCGCGACGGACCTTCGCCGTCGCCGTCGTCAGGATGCCCCGTGCCATGGGCGCGAGGGTCGGTGTGAAGGACAGCGAGACGCGCTCACCGGCAGCGAGGCTGAGGCCCTGCTCCATCTCCGGTGTGTGGCGGTGCCCTCCCCCGACCCCGTAGGGGCTCATCCCGCCCATGACCTCGGAGCCGATGAGGTTCGGTTTGGCCGCCTTCCCGGCTCCGGAGGTTCCGGACGCCGAGATGATGACGACGTCGTCGGGCTCGAGGAGTCCTGCGGCGAAACCGGGGGTGAGGGCGAGGAGCACGCTCGTCGGGTAGCAGCCGGGGACGGCGATGCGCCGCGCGCCCACCAGGTCCGCGCGGTGCCCGGGTAGTTCCGGCAGGCCGTAGGGCCAGGTGCCGGCGTGCGGCGAGCCGTAGAACTTTTCCCAGGCGGCGGGGTCCTGGAGGCGGTGATCGGCACCGGCGTCGATCACGAGGGTCTCCGCGGACAGCTGGGCGGCGATCTCCGCACTGGCGCCGTGCGGGAGCGCGAGGAAGACGACGTCGTGTCCCGCGAGCACCTCCGGCGTGGTCTCCTGCAGCACGCGGTCCGCCAGGGAGTGGAGGTGCTGCTGCAGTTCACCGAGAGTCGATCCGGCATTGCTGTGCGCCGTGATGGCACCGATCTCGATGTCGGAGTGGTTCGCGAGGAGGCGCAGGAGTTCTCCTCCGGCGTAACCACTGGCGCCGGATACCGCTGCAGTGAACGTCATGGCTCAACGATACAACAAAGTATGCAGGCCACCACATAGTTATGCAGTCCCGTCGATGATGGAGCGGGAATAGCATGAGGGGACGCCACGGAAAGGAACAGCATCATGCCATCAGCCATCGTCGTCCGGCAGTCCGGCGGACCCGAGGTCCTCACCCTCGCCGCCAGCGACCGTCCTGAACCCGGACCCGGCCAGCTGCTCGTCAAGGTCGCGGCCACCGGCGTCAACTTCATCGAGACCTACCAGCGCAGCGGCGCCTACGCCGTCGAGCACCCCTTCACGCCCGGGGCCGAGGCAGCCGGGACGGTGGAGGCGCTCGGTGCGGATGTAACCGGCTTCGAGGCGGGCGACAGAGTCGCCTTCGCCGAGGGCAAGGGCACCTACGCGGAGTACGCGCTCGTCGATGCGGACCGGGCACTGCCCGTGCCCGACGGCGTGGACCTCGCGACCGCGGCGGCCCTCCCCCTGCAGGGCATGACCGCCCACTACCTGACGAACTCGACGTTCCCGGTGCAGCCGGAGCATACGGTGCTCGTGCATGCGGGCGCCGGCGGCGTCGGCCTGCTGCTGATCCAGCTCCTGAAGGCCAAGGGGGCGCGCGTCATCACCACGGTGTCCACGGACGAGAAGGAGGACCTCGCTCGCGGCGCGGGTGCCGACGAGGTGCTGCGCTACGACGGGTTCGCTGATGCCGTCAGGGCGTTGACGGACGGCACGGGCGTCGACGTCGTGTTCGACGGCGTCGGCAAGGAGACCTTCGACGAGTCCCTGCGCTCACTCCGCATCCGGGGAACGCTCGTGCTCTACGGGGCTGCATCCGGTGCGGTGCCGCCGCTCGATCTGCAGCGCCTGAACAGCGGCGGCTCGCTCTTCGTTACGCGGCCCACCCTCGTGCACTACCTGCTCTCCGCCGAGGAGCGGCGCTGGCGGTCGGAGGAACTCTTCGGTGCCGTCGCTGCCGGCCAGCTCGATGTGCGGATCGGCGCCCGCTATGCGCTCGCCGATGCGGCGCAGGCACACGAGGATCTGCAGGCACGGCGGACCACCGGCAAGGTGCTGCTGATCCCCTGAGGTCTTCGTCCCCGAACGACGAGGGCCCGCCCACACGCCGGTGTGGACGGGCCCTCGTTGTCTGTCAGGAACTGCTCCCGACGTCAGCGCTGTACGGCTCCGAACCGCTCGGCTGCGACCATCACGGCACTGTCACGTGCAGCGCTGGCCTCCTCCGCGGTGAGGGTGCGGTCGGCGGCGCGGAAGCGCAGGGCGAAAGCCAGGGACTTTCTGCCCTCGGGAATGCCCTGTCCGGTGTACACGTCGAAGAGGCTGACGTCCTCGAGGAGCTCACCCGCCCCCTCGTTCAGCGCCTCCAGCACGTCGCCCGCGACCACGTCGGCGTCGACGACGAGCGCCACGTCCTGGGTTGCCGCGGGGTATGTGGACAGGGGTCGGGCCACGATGACGTCCGCGGCGGCCTCGAACAGGAGGTCGGCGTTGATCTCGAAGGCCACGGTGCGCACCGGTAGGTCCTGCGTGGCGATCAGCTTCGGGTGGAGTTCGCCCGCGTAGCCCAGCACCTCCCCGCTGCGCAGTGAGAACTCCGCCGTACGGCCCGGATGGAAGGCCTGGTGGCTCCCCTTCCGCACCACGACGTCGACACCGGTGACCTGCGCCATGAGGTGCACGACGTCGACGGCGTCGGCCCAGTCCCAGGCGCGGGGCGTGACGCCGGCCGACGGCACGAGCTCGTGTCCGGTGAACAGGGCCGCGATGGTCTGCGGCTGGTCGGGGATTCCCGAGTACAGCCCGTCGAGGACCGCGTCGTCGGGCTTGATGCCCAGCGGTGGGATGGACTCCGTGCCCATCGAGGTCCCCGGCAGGAAGACGGCACCCGATTCGAAGAGGGCCAGGTCGCGGAAGCCCCGCGAGTGGTTCCGCTTGGCGAGCTCGACGAGACCGGGCAGGATCGAGCGGCGAAGATAGCCGAGCTCAGCGCTCAGCGGATTCGCGAGCTTGACGGAGGGCGCAGCGTCTCCCTCGTGGGGCGTGCCGAAGACGGCGTTGGCCTGCTCACCGACGAAGGGATAGGACAGGACCTCGGTGAGTCCTGCCGCGGCGAGGGCGTTCAGGAGCCGTCGCCGTTGCTGCTGAACGCGCGTGAGTCCGCGGCCGGGAGGTGCCACGGGGAGCGTCGAGGGGATGGTGTCGTACCCGACGAGGCGGATGATCTCCTCGGTGAGGTCCTCGCGGGTCTCGAGGTCCGTGCGCCAGCTCGGCGCCGTGACGCGGTACCCGCCGTCGGTCTTCTCGACCGTCGCGCCGAGGTCGGTGAGCGTTCCCGTGATCTGCTCGTCCGTGAACTCGCGGCCGATCAGGCGTGCCGGGAAGTCGGCGGCCAGCTCGATGACCCGGGCTTCGGGCGCCTGCCCGACGTCGGTGACGGCGTCGTCGACCGTACCTCCGGCGAGTTCGAGGAGCAGTTCGACGGCGCGCTGTGCCGCGATGTCCGCGATCTGACGGTCGACACCGCGCTCGAAGCGCTTCGACGCCTCCGACGGCAGCCTGTGCCGCCGTCGCGACCGTCCAATGCTCACGTCGTCGAAGTGTGCGGACTCGATGAGCACGGCGCTGGTGCCGTCGGAGACCTCGGTGGAGGCACCGCCCATGACGCCCGCGATGCCGAGCGGGCCCGACGAGTCGGTGATCAGGAGGTCACCGGGGTCGAGCGTGCGCTCCTTGTCATCGAGTGTCCGCAGCTTCTCGCCGGGCAGGGCGCGCCGGACCACGATGTCGCCGGAGAGCCTGTCCAGGTCGTAGAAGTGGAGCGGCTGGCCGAGTTCGAGCATCACGTAGTTCGAGATGTCCACGACGAGGGAGATGGAGCGGATGCCTGCGAGGCGCAGGCGGGCGGACATCCAGGGCGGCGTCGGGCGCGAGGTATCGACCCCGCGCACTGTTCGCGCCACGAAGCGGTCGCAGCCGGCCTTGCCGTAGACCGGTGCGGAGTCTTCGAGCCGCACCGGATAGCCCCCGCCCGCGGCGGGCGGGACGACGACGGCGGCAGCGGGATCCGTGAAGGTCGTCCGGGTCGCGTGGGCATACTCGCGAGCCACTCCGCGGATGGAGAAGCAGTAACCCCGGTCGGGCGTGACGTTGATCTCCGCGGCCTCGTCGTAAAGCCCGAGGAGGTCCAGGGCATCGGTGCCGATCTCGGGGTCGAGGCCCAGGGTCGACAGGACGAGGATGCCGTCGTGGTCGTCGCCGATCCCGAGCTCCCGGACGGAAGCGATCATGCCCGCGGAGACGTGTCCGTAGGTCTTCCGGGGGCTGATACGGAAGTCGCCGGGCAGCACTGCACCGGGAAGCGTCACCACGACCTTGTCGCCCTCGACGAAGTTGTGCGCGCCGCAGACGATCCCCTGCAGGCCCGAGGGGTCGATGCCGTCGCCGGTCAGGGTCTGCTCGGCGCCCTCGGGCACGACGCGGACCTCGCACCAGTTGATGGTCTTGCCGTTGGACTGGGGTTCCTTCACGAGGCTGAGCACCTGGCCCACGACGATGGGCCCGGTCAGCTCGTCGGTGGGACGATGGACGTCCTCCTCCTCCAGGCCCACTTTCACGAGCTCGGCCATCACGTCTTCCGCTGTTGCGTCCGCAGGTACGGCTGCGTATTCGCGCAGCCAGGACAAGGGGATTCTCACCTAGATCTCCATCCCGAAGTGTTCGCTGAAACGTACATCGCCCTCGATCATGTCCCGCATGTCGCCGACCTCGTTGCGGAACATGAGTGCCCGCTCGATCCCCATGCCGAAGGCGAACCCGGAGTAGACGTCCGGGTCTATGCCGGTGGCACGGAGGACATTGGGGTTCACCATGCCGCAGCCACCCCACTCGATCCAGCGGGGCCCGCCCTTGGCACCCGGATGCCAGATGTCGAGCTCCGCGCTCGGTTCCGTGAAGGGGAAGTAGTTGGGGCGCAGGCGGACCTTCGCTCCATCCCCGAAGAGTTGCTGCGTGAAATGCTCGAGCGTTCCGACGAGGTCGGCCATGGTGAGGCCCTTGTCGATGGCCAGGCCCTCGAACTGGTGGAACACAGGCGTGTGCGTGGCGTCCAGTTCGTCCGTGCGGAAAACCTTGCCCGGGCACAGGACATAGATGGGCAGCTCCCGCTCCAGCATGGAGCGGACCTGTACCGGCGACGTGTGCGTGCGCAGGACGAGGTGCGCCTCGGGAGGCTCGACGAAGAAGGTGTCCTGCATCTCGCGGGCGGGGTGGTCCGGCTTGAAGTTGAGGGCGTCGAAGTTGAACCACTCGGACTCGAGCTCGGGTCCCTCAGCGATCTCCCAGCCCATACCGACGAAGACGTCGCTGACGCGCTCCTGCAGGGTGGACAGCGGGTGGCGGGCGCCGGTCCGGCGACGGCGTGGGGCGGCCGTGACGTCGACGGCCTCGTCGACGAGGATCCGGGCGTCACGCTCGGCCTCGAGTTCGACGACCCGGGCTGCGAGCGCCTGGTTGATGCGTCCCCGCGCCGGTCCGATGTTCTTGCCCGCGGCGGACTTCTGCTCCTTCGGCAGCGCTCCGATCCCCCGATTCGCAAGGCTCAGGGGCGACTTCTCGCCGGAGTGGGTGATTCGGACCGCCTTGAGCCCATCGAGGTCGGCTGCGGCAGCGATGTCGGCGAGCGCGGCGTCGACGGCGGCGGCGACCGACGAGGCGTCCAGCGGATCGGGGACCTGGGCATCGGGGCCGGTGGGCCCGGCGTGCTCTGGGGTTTCGGACATGGGCGTTGCTTACCTAGCACTCTCGGACGTGCGGCGGGTGGGCTGCTCGGCAGACCACGCCGTGGACAGGAAAACGCCGGGTCGCAGCGTGGGCGCACCGGCGGGTCAAGTCTAGGCGACCGGTTCGGCGGCACCGCAACCCGGGCGGTCGGCGCTGGTGCGTCGGCCACCCGGCCCTCCCGCCGGCGGCACCAGTACGATGGCGGCATGAACCGGAGGCTCGTGCCGTTCCTCAACTGGATCAATCTGTCGACGCCGTGCGGCCTCGCGCTGGCGGCCCTCTCCGGCTGCCGTATCTTCCGCGGCCCGCACGGCATCCTTCTGGCCGAGGGGTACCGGAGGCGTCTCCCCAGAGCCCGGGCCTTCACCGTGGGAAGCGTCGTCCTGCTGAGGGGCCGCGTGCCGCAGGGCGCACCTGCGGGCTTCGATCGGCTGCTCGAGCACGAGGCCCGCCACTGCCGCCAGTACGCCGCGTGCCTGGGGCTGCCGTTCCTCCCTGCATACCTCCTGGCGGCCGCCTACTCGCTCCTGAGGACGGGCGATCCTGCGTCCCGCAATCTCTTCGAGCGCGGGGCCGGCCTGGCCGACGGCGGCTACCGGGAGCAACCGCTTCGTCCCGTCGCGGACGTCGTGCGGGCCACCTTCGCTGCCAGGAGCCGGCGGCGATCCTAGGAAGCGATCCTAGGAGTCAATCCTCGCGGGAGTCGATCCTGGGCGCCGATCATCGCAGGAGTGGATCACCCTCGGCGATCGCCGACCCTGACCGCAGTGCGCGCCTGACCGTCGGACTAGTGCTCCGCGCCCGCCGTGACCCGGGCGTCCGTCGTCGTCCGTGCCGTCGTCGTGGCGATCGCGACGAGCGCCGCGGCCATCGAGTCGACGGCGAGCCCCGGCTTCCCGTTCGCGTCGCCCTGTTCCGTCGAGTACGGGACATGGATGAAGCCACCGCGGATGCCGGTGCGGGTCGAGAGGTGGTGCATGAGGCCGTAGAAGATGTGGTTGCACACGTACGTCCCCGCCGTCTGCGAGACCTCGACCGGGATGTCGAGGTGGGCAACCGCCTCCCGGCAAGCCTTGATGGGAAGCGTTGAGAAGTACCCGGCCGGACCGTCCGCTGCCACGGGTTCGTCGATCGGCTGCAGGCCGGCGTTGTCGGGGATGCGTGCGTCGTCGACATTGATGGCGATGCGCTCGATCGAGATGTTCTCGCGTCCTCCGGCCTGGCCGACACACAGCACGATCTCCGGCCGGTAGCGCTCGATGGCCTCCTCCAGTACCTTGACGGTCCGCCCGAAGACACAGGGGACCTCGACGGCGGCAGCCTCCCGGCCCTGCTCCCGCAGCAGGTCCGCCGCGCGCTGAGCGGCGTGCCAGGACGGGTTGGTCGATTCTCCCCCGAAGGGTTCGAAACCGGTGAGCAGGATCATTCATCCAGCCTAGGACACGGGCCGACGTGACACAGTATTAGTACACGTGTTCTACTTGCTGCATGCGGTGGGAAGGCCAGAAGATCACGGACGACGACGTCGAGGGCGCCTCCGTCGCCGAACCGGCCCTCGTACCCCTGGCAGGCCTGGTAAGGACCGTCAGGACTCCCGAATTCGCCGGCATCACCTTCCACGAGGTTGCCGCGAAGTCGGTCCTCAACAAGGTGCCTCCCACCTCATCCATGCCGTTCTCCTGGACCATCAACCCCTTCCGCGGTTGCTCCCATGCCTGTGTCTACTGCTTCGCGCGCAAGACGCACAGCTACCTAAACCTCGATACGGGCCTCGATTTCGACGCTCAGCTCGTCGTCAAGATCAATGCCGCTGACGTATTGGTACGGGAACTCTCCCGGCCGTCCTGGAAGCGCGACCATGTTGCGCTCGGAACCAATACCGACCCCTACCAGCGGGCCGAGGGTCGCTACAGCCTGATGCCGGGCATCATCTCTGCGCTGGCCGATTCGGGTACACCCTTCTCCATCCTGACGAAGGGCACCCTGCTGGCCCGGGACATCCCGCTGCTGAAGGCAGCATCGGAGTCGGTCAACGTCGGCATGGGCATCTCGCTCGCACTCCTGGATCCCGTCCTCGCGGATTCAATCGAACCGGGCACGCCTGCTCCGAAGGCACGGTTGGCTCTCGTCTCGAGGCTCAGGGAGGCGGGACTGCCCTGCGGCGTCATGGCCATGCCGATCCTCCCGTGGCTCACGGACGGCGACGAATCGCTCGATCAGCTCTTCGGTGCGCTCGCGTCCGCTGGTGCGACGGGCGTGACGGCGGGCCCTCTGCACCTGCGGCCCGGATCCCGTGAATGGTTCATGCAGTGGCTCGCAGCCCAGCATCCACACCTCGTGCCGCGCTACGAATCGCTCTACAGGGGCGGCAGCTATGCCTCGAAGGAGTACCGGGACTGGCTCTCGGGCAGGATCAGGGTGTTCCGTGCAAAGCACGGGCTCATGGCGGGTGCTGGTTTCTTCCGCAATCTCTCGGCTGCCGGACCAGCCGATTCCGGCGGCAGCAGCGCGTCCGGCCCGAGGCCCACCCCGTCAGCGGCAGACTCCGCTCGAGCGGTCCAGCCGTCCCTGTTCTAGGCGGGTCACCCGTCAACTGTCCATCCCCGGACCGATCCTGGGCGACGGCGCGCACCGCTCCGCGATCAGGCGGACGGGCCCTCGCCGAATGCGGACGGGACCTTGCCGAATGAGGACGGGACCTCGCCGAGTGCGGACCGCAGGGCAACGAGGATCGGCTTGTCCGCGGGAATCCAGGGAAGGTCCTCGACCTCGGTCCCGGCGTCGAGGGGCACCCAGCGCAACTCATCGTGGTCCTGCAGCGCCTCGGGCTCGCCGGCGGTCACCTCGACGAACCAGACGCGCATCGCGGCCTTCCCGTTGAGGGGCCAACCCTGGTCCGCCGGGCCGGGGATCTCCGCACCCAGCCGGACGTGAATGCCCAGCTCCTCGTTTAGTTCGCGGTGCAGGGCAGCCTCGCAGGTCTCGCCCGTCTCCACCTTGCCGCCCGGGAACTCCCACATGCCTGCGAACTGGGGCGGTGACGTACGCCGTGCGACAAGGAGCCTGGTGGGCTGCTCGAGGGAGTCGACGACGGCCGCTCCGACGATCTGGAGGGGCTGGTGGAGGGCTGCAGAGGTCACGAGCCGAGTGTAGCGAGGTCCGCAGGGTCAGCTTTCTTCCGGGGAGGCGAGTGCGCCGCCCGCAGGCTTCGTCTGATGCTCCGGATTGTCTTGGCGCCGGTACTCCCCGTGCGGACTCAGACCGGGAACCTGCTGTCCGGCGTTCAGCTCCGTCGAGGTGAAGGCGTCTTCGAAGAACTCGGCCGCGCTTTCGGTTCCAGGCTCCTCAGGGAGGTTGATGTCCTCGCGTAGGTGCTCCGTCTGCGGCACTTCATATGAATGCGGTGTCCAGCCCATCGTTAAATTCCATCAGCCGGACGACCCGAATTCCAGCGTTGGCGCAAGCGGATCGGGCCTTGACGCAACCCGGGACCCCGTCCTCGTGCTGCGAAGGACATTCCCGCTATCGTCCCGGTCATCACCTAGGCTTGATGATGACGACGGCGTCCGCGTCGCCCCGACCGAACATGCATGCCCGCTTCGGCCGGCACAGCGGCCGAACCCTATTCTTCGACTACTTTTGCCGCTAGGACACCCATGACTGCCTCCGCTCACCCGACACCTCCGTCCCAGCGCCTGTCCGGCCGTCGCCTTACCCTCGCCATCGGTGCCCTGGCGGTCGGCGGCTTCGCCATCGGAACCACCGAGTTCACCATCATGGGACTGCTGGAGGAGATGCGTGCCGACCTGGGCATCGACTACGCGCAGGGGGGCCACGTCATCTCGGCCTACGCTCTCGGCGTGGTCATCGGCGCTCCGATCCTCGCCACCATTGGCGCGAAGAAGCCCCAACGGACCGTGGCACTGGCCCTCATGATGGTCATCACCCTGGCAAACATCTCGTCCTTCTTCGCTTCCGGCTTCGGCTGGATGCTGGCCTCGCGCTTCCTGTCCGGACTCCCCCACGGCGCGTATTTCGGCGTCGCTGCCGTTCTCGCCGCGACGCTGGCCGATCCGGCCAGACGCGGACGCGCCATCTCGATGGTGATGCTCGGCCTCAGCATCGCGAACGTGGTGGGAGTGCCCTTCGCGACCTGGCTCGGCCAGCAGTTCGGCTGGCGCTCCATGTTCCTGCTCGTGGGAGTGATCGGCATCGGGACCCTCGTGCTCATCCGCGCCTTCGTACCGGCAGTCCCGGTACGGCCGGGCGCCAGCATCCGCACGGAACTGGGGGCATTGCGCCGGCCCCAACTGTGGATGACCCTGCTCATCGGCATCGTCGGTTTCGGCGGCTTCTTCGCCGTGTACTCGTACATCTCGCCGATCATGACCGAGGTGGCGGGACTGGATGTATCGCTGCTGCCCCTCGTCGTCGCCCTGTACGGCGTGGGGATGGTCGTCGGTAACATCCTCGGTGGACGACTCGCCGACCGCTCTATCATGGGGAGCATCTACGGGGTCATGGCGGCCATTACGGTGGTCCTGCTCCTGTTCCCCCTTGCAGCATCGACACCGTGGTCGGCCTGCCTCTTCGTCTTCCTGGTGGGAGCCAGCGGATCGACACTCATCCCGCCCCTTCAGGCCCGACTCCTGGACGTGTCGCCCGGCGCGCCGTCACTCGCCTCCTCGATGAACCACTCGGCCCTCAATACCGCCAATGCACTGGGCGCAGCGGTGGGAGGTGCCGTCATCACCGCGGGCTGGGGCTTCACCTCGCCGGCGCTGGTCGGCGCCGGCCTCGCTGTCCTCGGACTCGGCGTCGCCGTGATCAGCGGACGCATGGACCGCAGCGATGCGTCGGCAACGTCGTCGGAGGCACCTGATGCCCCGCAGACGACGTCGGTCGCCTCAGACCAGACGCTGCGCGCGCGCTGAGGCGTACAGGCAGACCGTTGCGGCCGTTCCTACATTGAGGGACTCGGCGCTGCCGTAGATCGGGACGGCGACACGGGCGTCTGCGGCCTCGGTCACCTCGGCGGCGAGTCCCTGTGCCTCGTTACCGAAGAGCCAGGCTCCCGGATCCTCGAGACGCACGGAGCGGACGTGTTCTGCCGCCCCACGGGCCTCAAGACCTGATCCCCGTGCCGGCAGCGCGTCCGACGACGGAAAGTCCCCGCCGCCGGTGTCCTGGCCCGGTTCTCCTGTCCCGAACCTTCGCGCGGCGCTGGCATCCTGCAGGTCGTCGAGGCTGATGGTGCCGTGGCCGTCCGCGGCGAGCACCGTCATCCCGGCGGACCGCAGGCGTTCGGTGAGCCCCTCGAGCTCCACGCCGATGACGATGGGCAGGTGGAACAGTGAACCCACCGTGGAACGGACGGTCTTCGGGTTGTACGGATCGACGCTGGAACCGGTCAGGATGACCGCGTCGGCACCGGCGGAATCGGCTGCGCGGATGATGGTGCCGGCATTGCCCGGATCGCGCACCTCGACCAGCACGGCCACGAGCCGTGGACCGGAAGCGAGGACGTCGTCAAGCGGGCTGTCGACGAATCGGCAGACCGCGATGAACCCCTGGGGCGTGACGGTGGAGGACATGGCGGCCAGCACCTCGGCCGTCACCATACGGACGATCGGGGCACCACCGGACGCGAGGAGGTCGGCGATGTCCTCATGGCGCTCGAGCGCCTCGGCCGTCGCGTACACATCGACGACGACACCGCCGCCCGCACCGTCGTCGTGCTTCTCGAGGTGCAGGCGTAGTGCCTCACGTACGGCCTGGGGTCCCTCAGCCAGGAACTCACGCCGCCTTAAACGCGACGGACGCCCGGCCAGGCGTGCCACCTCCTTCACCCGATCAGCCTGGGTGTTGGTCATCAGTGGAGCCTGGGGGCGTCCGTTCACAGTCATCATCTACCGGGTGCGCGGGCCAGGACCCGCGGCAGCCGATGTGCCTAGGCCGAAGCCTTGAGCGGAGCCGACGTGTCGGCCGGCAGGGCGTTCTTGGCGAGCTGGACGAGCGCAGCGAAAGCGGCGCCGTCAGTCACGGCAAGATCGGCGAGCATACGGCGGTCGACCTGGATCTCGGCGGCCTTGAGGCCCTGGATCAGTCGGTTGTAGGTCAGTCCATTGGCGCGGGACGCAGCGTTGATGCGCTGGATCCACAGCCGGCGGAAGTCGCCCTTGCGCTTGCGGCGGTCGCCGTAGCTGTAGACGAACGAGTGGAGCAGCTGCTCCTTGGCCTTGCGGTACAGGCGCGAGCGCTGTCCACGGTAGCCCTTGGCGCGCTCGAGGATGACGCGACGCTTCTTGTGGGCATTGACTGCCCGCTTCACACGTGCCACGTGTGTACTCCTTCAGTTCTTCTCCGGTCACGGCCGTAGCCGCAGCACCGCACCGATGGTGCGCGCGCTTTCCCGAAGGGATGGATTGGTGGTTAGATGCCGAGCATCTTCTTGATGACCTTGGTGTCGGCCTTCGAGACGATCTTGTCGCTTGCAAGGCGGCGGGTCAGGGTCGAGGACTTGTGCTCCAGGTAGTGGCGGCGGTTGGCCTGCTGGCGCTTGAGCTTTCCGCTACCGGTCAGCTTGAAGCGCTTCTTGACGCCGCTGTGGGTCTTCATCTTCGGCATGGGAACCGATCTCCTTCTTGTAGCCGGGGCGGATGCACCCGGAGGTCGGCACCCGAGGGTGCCTGCTGGTTGTCGAACATGCCCGGCAGGGACAGGGCGCGAGCCTAGTCCGTGCTTCCGGGCTTGGGACGGCTGGTCGGGCTCTTGGAGGGAGCCGCCCTGCCGGCAGGCTTGGGGGTCGCCGACGGCTTCGGCGCTCCGGGCTTCGGCATGACCGATGGCTTGGCTGCCGGCTTCGGTGCCGCGGCGGCTTGAGGTGCAGTCGCTGTGGCGGGATCGGATGCCGGAGCTGCGGCAGGATTCGGTGCCGGGGCCGTTGCCGGCCTCGGTGCGGACGAGGTCGTTGCCGGCCTCGGTGCGGACGAAACCGGACGGGACGCTGCCGGACGCTCTGTAGCAGGCCTCGGTGCAGACGAAACCGGACGGGACGCTGCCGGACGCTCGCCGGTGGGCCTGGAGGAGGTCGACCGCGGGGCCGACGACGGGACGCGCTCCGGAGCGGCCTTCGGCGACTCCGTCCTGGGTGCCGACGTCGTCGGTGCTTCGGTCCTCGGAGCGGCGGCAGCCTGTGGCTGATCCGCAGTCTCTGGCACCTCGACCGCAGGTGTCTCCGGTGCGGCCGCTTCGGGTGCCTCGGGCTGCGTGTTGATGGCGTAACCCTCCGGCAGCAGGTCCGCGAGGGACTGCGTGAACGGAGCATTATCGCTACCTGACGTGTCCACGCGTACGGGGCCGTCTCCGGACTTGGCAGCCTCGTTGGCCGCCTTCGCGTCGGCGCGCTGGGTCTCGCGTCGGGCTTCCGCCTTTGCCTCGGCCTTGTTCTTCGTGGGGCCGATCACCATGACCATGTTGCGGCCGTCGATGCGCGGAGTCGACTCCACGACACCGACCTCGGCGACGTCATCTGCGAACTTCTGCAGCAGACGGATACCCATCTCGGGGCGCTGCTGCTCACGTCCGCGGAACTGGATCATGGCCTTGACCTTGTCGCCGGCACCGAGGAATCGCATGGCGTGCCCGCGCTTCGTCTCGTAGTCGTGCGTGTCGATCTTCAGGCGGAAACGAATCTCCTTGAGGACCGTGTTGGTCTGGTTCTTCCGCGCCTCGCGGGCCTTGACGGCCGCTTCGTACTTGTACTTACCAAAATCCATGAGCTTGGCCACCGGAGGCTTTGCCTGCGGTGCTACCTCAACCAGATCCAGGTCGGACTCGGCGGCAAGTCGGAGGGCGTCTTCGATTCGGACGATTCCTACCTGTTCGCCGGCAGGTCCAACCAACCGCACCTCGGGAACGCGGATACGATCATTGATTCTTGGCTCGCTAATGTGTGGCTCCTGTAAATTTCTGAACGGAAACCGCCTGCAAACGAAAGAAGGCCTTCCATTGCATGCGCAATCGAAGGCCTCGGTAACCGGTTCTGGGAATTCGGGGGAAGCGTGAGCTCCCCGCACGATCATCTGCAGGACCGACCAGGTGACCCGGCTGCCTGCAATGCGGCCAAGGGCCGCACCAGGCAAACGCGGGTGGGAGAGGACTCCGCTTGCATTCCGGTCCGTTGCAGGTGGCTCCTTGCAGAGCACAGCGAGTAACAGTGACCGGGTGGTCTATGCCAAGCTTACCAGTATGAACACGCCACACGACAATCCGCAGCACTCCCCCGATCCCGAACCTGCGAACCCGTCCCGGCGCAGCTTCACGGAGGAGAACCAGGATGGCCCGGACGCAGCGGAGCAGGACGTCCGTCAGCAGATGCGCGACATCTCCGAGGTGGCCGCCGTCGAGGTCATCGTCACGTCGGCCGTCCACCTCATGAGCGCAGCGGCCGTGAAGTGCGGCCTGGGGCACGAGGAGAATGCCGAGCAACTCAAGGACCTCGACGAGGCGCGCAAGCTCATCACCGCCCTCGCCGGCTTCGTCACCGCAGCTGCGCCCGAGATCGGCTCCCAGCACGCCGGTCCCTTGCGCGACGGCCTCCGGTCACTCCAACTCGCGTTCCGGGAGGCGTCCATCATTCCCGATCCTCCGGGCAAGGGGCCCGGCGAGAAGTACACCGGTCCGGTCAACTGACCGGCCTGCACCACGACGGCTGTCCCGCGGGAGGCCCGCGCCGATGGACGGTGCGGGCCTCTCTTGTTCCCGGCACCTTCCTCCTGCTGCTTCCTGCCCTACTCCTGTCCGTGCCGTCGTACGCACGTGCGGGTCTTCCGGGGGCAGGGGTACCGCCTACCGCAGCGCCTGCGCTGCGTCGGGCCGGATCGGTCCCAGGGGCCTGGTGCGCATCGAGAAGCCGACGACGCCGATCAGCGAGGACACCACCGCCACGGCGGTGAAGCCACCCCAGGGTCCGGTCGCGTCGATGAGGACGCCTGCGACGGGAGCTCCGAGTGCGACCCCCGAGGTCAGCGCTGATCCGTACCAGCCCATCGCCTCGCCCCTGCGGTCCTCCGCCACGAGATCGGCGACCTTCTCCGAAGCAGCGGAGAGGACCGGCGCGCACAGCAACCCCGCGGGGATAGACAGCAGGGCCAGGGACAGCGTCGTGTCGGCGAAGGCCAGGGGCAGCGTCAGCAGTGCCATGCCGAGCAGGAGGAGCGACGGCGGGATGGGCCTGTGCAGCGCTCCGTAGAGGACTCCACCCACCACGGATGCCGCGCACCAGGCGACGAAGACCAATCCGAGTTGCTCCTCGTTGCCGGAGAGCTCGAGCGCCGCGATGATCCCGACCTCGGTTCCGGACAGCACGAGCCCGGCCCCGGCGGCGACGACCATCACGATGACGAGGGGGACTGTCAGCCACGGCAGTGCCCTGCGCACACCCCTGCGGACGAGTGAGTCCTTCGCGGCGGGTTCGGCGCCGGAGTTTCGCGCACCGATGAGGTCGGCTGCAGCTTCGCCGACATTGGACGGGGCGGCCGCGGTGACCGTGACGGCGTCGGGCAGTTGCTCGGAGCGTGTCGGCGGGTTGAACCACATGAGGAAGAGCCCCGCCGACGCCGTGGCGATTCCCACGAGCGTCAGACCGAGCACGGTGGAGACCTGCGTGGCGAGGACGACGCCCACCGCCGGACCCGCCATGAAGATGACCTCCGTGGAGATCGCGTCGAGGGTGAACGCGGTGCGCCGGCGGTTGCCCTCGACGAGGACGCCGAGGGCCTGACGGATGACGGAGAAGGCCGGCAGTGTGAACAGGCCGCCCACGAGGGCGGCGACGAGCAGCCAGTGGTAGGGCAGGTGCGGGGCTACGGACCAGATGATCGCCTCGGCCACCACCGACGGGATCAGTGCACGCCGCAATCCGGCGCTGTCGATCCGCCGGCCACGCCAGGGGGCACCGACGGCTATGCCGATGGTGACGACGGCGGCCACCGCGCCCGCCTCGGCATAGCCGCGGTCGAGGGTCTGCACCACGTGCAGTGTCAGCAGCACCCCCGCAGCCGAGTGCGGGAACCGGGCGATCATCCCGACGATCAGCAACCTCCGGACGGAGCGGATGCGCAGCAGGTCCCGGTATACGGCGAAGTTCACGTGTCGTCTTTCTGGCTGACGCCTCCGTCAGCTGATGAGTTTGATGTCGAGCGAGTCGACGCGTTCCACGAAATCGGTGAGCCCGAGCAACGTTCCTCGGAGTGAGGCGACGGCGTCGCGCACCCCCTCCGAGGTCAACCCGGGGCGGAACCGGACGTCCATACGCAGCTCGGGCCCCGATCCTCCACCGCAGGCAATGCTACCGTCGGCGCTCCGGCTGAGGACGCCGGCGCCGGGCCGCAGCGCGACGGTGATGATGTCCTGGTGATCGAGCGCGGCAGCCCCGACGAGCGAGGACAGCGTCTCGTCCTCATAGGACGGCGTCCACTCGATCTGCTGGGCGAGAGCCCACACGGCAGGACGGCGCAGGACGAAAGTCAGGTCGGCGCCCGGGTCGAGCACCATGAGTTCGGCGCCCTCGGCTACCGCGGCGAGGGCGGCGCGGGAGGCGTAGGCTGCGACGGGCCGTGCATCCGCGTGCCAGCGCTCGAGAGCCACGGTGGACGAGAAGACGGGCAATGCCTTCCGACCGTCAGGAGCCGTGAGCGTGACGAGCGCCATGTCGGCTTCCTTGTCGGAGTGCATGCCGGCGCGGGACGCGGCAGCGGCCTCCCCGGGCTCGCTCAGCCGGGCCACGATCGGGATGAAGACCCGCGCCGTGGTGAGCGACTCGAAGACCTTCCGCTCGAGCGGTCCGGGCTGGTCCGGTTGCAGGACGACCAGCGCCGCCACGGCGGCAGCGAGCCGGGGATCGGCGGTGCCGTCGTCGTCGTCGAATGCGTGCAGGGGATTGTCCGGACCCGAGAGGTCGCGGCCGGCCCACGGTCGACCCGCGGAGTCGCCGGTATTACCCGCGAGTGCAGCGGCGATATGGGCGGGGAGCTGCCTGCCCGTCACGCGTCCGCGCCGGGCAACCCTGCGACGTCGAGCGCCTGCGGCAGGGTGAAGGCGCCGGCATAGAGCGCCTTGCCGACGATCGCTCCCTCGAGGCCCCTCGGCACGAGTTCCCGGAGTGCCGCGATGTCGTCGAGGCTGGAGATGCCCCCCGATGCGACGACGGGGCGCGTGGTCCTGGAAAGGACCTCCTTGAGCAGCTCGATGTTCGGCCCCTTCAGGGTCCCATCCTTGGTCACGTCCGTGACGACGTACCGGGCACAGCCGGCGTCCTCCAGGCGCTGCAGGACCTCCCACAGGTCCCCGCCCTCCTCGGTCCAGCCCCGGGCTGCCAGGGTGGTGCCCCGGACGTCGAGGCCGACCGCGACGGCGTCGCCGTAACGGGCGATGGCGAGCTCCGTCCACTCGGGGTTCTCGAGGGCAGCCGTGCCGAGGTTGACGCGTGTCGCGCCGAGTTCGAGGGCCGCGTCCAGCGAGGCGTCGTCACGGATGCCACCGGAGAGTTCCACCTTGATGTCGAGGTGCTTCACCACGCGCTCGAGGAGGGCTCGGTTCGAGCCCCTGCCGAAGGCCGCATCGAGGTCGACGAGGTGTACCCACTCGGCACCTGCTTCCTGCCAGGCGAGTGCGGCATCGAGGGGATCCCCGTAGTTCGTCTCGCTGCCGGCCTCGCCCTGGACGAGGCGGACGGCCTGGCCATCGGCGACATCGACGGCCGGGAGGAGTTCGAGGGTGGGCGATTCGGAGAAGGGGCTCATGGTCTGCTTTCGTACGGGCGGGGTGACCGCGCTGTCAGGTGGTGAATGAACCGGCTAGTCGCCGGGAAGCGTGAACAGGTAGGCCGCGAGGAGCGACAGACCGGCCAGCGCGAGGAAGGCGATCCACACCCACAGCGGGAATTCCTGGCTGCGCAGGGAGAACGCCCCGCCGATGAGGAGGCCGGCGACGCCCATGAGCACCAGGCTCAGCATCCGGTCATCGCAGGCCCTCGATCCAGTTCCGCAGGAGCTGCGCCCCGGCGTCGCCCGACTTCTCCGGGTGGAACTGCGTGGCGCTGAGGGGCCCGTTCTCGACCGCGGCGATGAACGGCCCGCCGTGGTTCGACCAGGTGACCTGTGGGGGCTTCATGGCGGGCTGCGTGACGTCGAAGGACCAGTCCTGCACACCGTAGGAGTGGACGAAGTAGAACCGCTCGTGCCCGATACCGTCGAAGAGGACGGTGTCGTCGGGGGCCTGCACGGTGTTCCACCCCATGTGCGGGACGACATCGGCCTTGAGTCGCTCGACGACGCCTGGCCATTCAGCCATGCCGGGGGTGCGGACTCCGTGCTCCACCCCCTCGTCGAAGAGGACCTGCAGTCCTACGCAGATTCCGAGGACGGGCCGGCCGCCGGCGACCCTCCGGCCGATCATGCGTAGGGCGTCGACATCCTTCAGGCCCTTCATGACCGCCTGGAAAGCGCCGACACCCGGCACCAGCAGTCCATCTGCGTTGAGGACGTCGTCGGGTTTGGCGCTGAGGATGACGTTCGCACCCACGTGCTCGAGGGCCCGCACCACCGACCGGACATTGCCCGACCCGTAGTCGAGCACGGTGACGGTACGCGCTGTCATAGTGCTCCCTTCGTGGACGGGATGCCCTCGACCCTCGGGTCCTGCTCGACGGCTGCGCGCAACGCCCGGGCGAGGGCCTTGAACTGCGCCTCGACGATGTGGTGCGGATCGCGGCCCGCGATGACGGTGATGTGCAGGCAGATACGGGCGTGCAGTGCCAGCGCCTCGAAGACGTGGCGGGTCAGGGACCCGGTGAAGTGCCCGCCGATCAGGTGGTACTCCTGGCCCGCCGGCTCGCCGCCGTGCACGAGGAACGGGCGTCCGGAGATGTCGACGACGGCATTCGCGAGGGCTTCGTCCAACGGCACCGTCGCTTCACCGAAGCGGCGGATGCCGGCCTTGTCCCCCAGCGCGATGCGCAGCGCCTCACCGATGGCGATCGCCGTGTCCTCGACGGTGTGGTGCACATCGATATGCGTGTCACCGGAGGACTTGATGGTCAGGTCGACCAGCGAATGCTTCGACAGCGCGGTGAGCATGTGATCGAAGAACGGGACGGTGGTGTCGATCGACGACACTCCGGTGCCGTCGAGGTCCAGCTCCACGAGGACGCTGGATTCACTCGTGACGCGCTCGATGCGGGCCGTGCGGCCGCGGGTGGCAACTACAGTCATGTCATTCCTTCTGTGCGCTGCCGGTCATCCGGGCGCTGATCGACGAGAGGTCAGGCGTGTACTGGTGCCCGATCCGGGAGGCTCACCACGATCGGGCCCTCCAAGTCTAGGAGACACCGGCCGAGCAAGCCCGCCAGGCCTTGCTACAGCAGCTTCTGCAACGCTGAAAGGAACGCCGTGGTCTCCTGCTCTGTTCCTGCAGTGACGCGCAGGGACCCCGGTATACCGACATCGCGGATGAGCACCCCGGCCGCCAGGAGACCCTCCCACACACCATGGGGATCCGCGAGACCACCGAAGAAGACGAAGTTCGCGTCCGACGGCGCCGGCGACAGCCCGAGGGCCTCGAGTTCACGCACGATGCGGTCCCGCTGGACCTTGATCGCCTCGACGTTGGACAACAGTGTGTCGGCATGCGTGAGGGCTGCGTTGGCCGCTGCCTGGGTGATGGCGGACAGGTGGTACGGGAGGCGGACGAGGCGGAGGGCGTCGGCGACTTCAGGGGCGGCGGCCAGATAGCCGATCCTGGCGCCGGCCAGAGCGAAGGCCTTGCTCATGGTGCGCGACACGAGCAGTCGCGGACGCCCGGGTAGGAGCGTGAGTGCGCTCGGGGTGCCCTTCTGCGCAAACTCGCCGTAGGCCTCGTCGACGATGATGATGGCGCGCGCGTCCTCGCCGGCCTCGTAGGCTGCTTCGATCACGTCGAGGTCGAGCGCGGTGCCGGTGGGGTTGTTCGGCGAGCAGAGGAAGACGATATTGGCCGCCGAGTCGCGCACGGCACGGGCTGTGGCATCAGGGGTCATGGCGTAGGCGGCGCCGCGCGCTGCGGTGACATAGCGGGTACCGGTACCGCTGGCCAGCAGGGGATACATCGAGTAGGTCGGCGGAAAACCGATCGCCGTGCGCCCCGGGCCACCGAAGGCCTGGAGGATCTGCTGCAGCACCTCGTTGGATCCGTTCGCAGCCCAGAGCTGGTCCGGGGTCAACCCGTGCCCGAGGTAGGTGGCCAGGTTCCTGCGAAGCTCGGTGAACTCCCGGTCCGGATAACGGTTCAGCCCGTGGGTCGCCGCTGCCACGGCCGCCACGATCGCTGTGTGTACGTCCGTCGGAACTCCGTGGGTGTTCTCGTTGACGTTCAGGAGGATCGGGACGTCCAGCTGCGGGGCACCGTAGGGGTGCAACCCGACGAGGTCATCACGCAGGGGCAGGTTCGCTAGGGCGTCGACAGATGAGGGCACCGCTCCAGCTTAAAGGATGCCAACCGGCACAACGGCGAGGACGGTCCCGGCCGGTTCCGGGTCCAGGACGACATCCGCGATCGATGGTGCCCCTAGCCGCGGGACGGGATCGAGATGCTCTGCCCTGCCTGGACGAGCGACGAGCGAAGGTCGTTCAGCTCGACCATCTCGGCTACTACTTCGCGAGGGTCCCGCTCGGGGGCGTAGTGCACGGCGAGGTCCCAGAGCGACTCACCCGCTGCGACATTCACCTCGACGATCGACGAGGACACGGGAGCGGCCTCGCCGGCTTGCGCCTGCGATGTGAGGAACGCGCCGAAAATGATCAGCGCCACCACACCGACAGCGATCGGAAGACCTACCAGGAGCAACCTCCCACGCTGAGTGAGGGTGACGGGACGTTCCGCAGTCCGCTGCCTGGAGGTGCGCTCCGCCCCTGCATCGGACCGGAAGGCAACAGCTCGCTCGGCGTCGCCATCGTACTCACCCGAGCGGCGGCCGGCCGGCACCGGAGTGCCTGCCGGTAGCCCGAGAGCAGGAACGAGCCGGAGGCCGGCGCCGGTCTCCGGTCGGGCGGGCTTCAGTGCCCACAGCGCCGTGCTGCCGTGCAGTACTGGTGCTTCAGCCATCGCCATTCCTCTTTCCCTTCGAATACGTCCGTGATCGAACGTCGTTCTTTCGAACACCTGTTCTAATTCGTCTCCGCTTATTTCTAGCACCTGTGAACGACCATTGTCGAGACTCGGTCGAACATATGTTTGAAAAGTGCTCCGGTCTGTCCTAGCGTGAACACGACAGGACATCATCGGCCGAAGCTGCTCCACCCCCGCAGCTGCGCCCCTGATGTTCTCCAGACAACCACCCGCCACTGACACAATGGCTCCTCGGTCCTCGAGGAGCTGGACGGCGGGGATGACGGGACGGACAGTCCCAGGCGAGAGGCGCAACAGTGGCGGAACCAACACCGGCAGCCCGACAGGAATCGAACATCGCTGACGTCCGGACCGGCGCCGTCCCCCTGACCGCCGCTCGTGGCCGACCTCGTGGCCGCTCGGTGTCGAAAGGCCTGACTGCGCGTCAGCTGACGATCCTGGAGACCATCCAGCGCTCGATCGCCGACAAGGGCTACCCGCCCTCGATGCGGGAGATCGGGGACACCGTGGGATTGGCGAGCCTCTCGAGCGTCACCCACCAGCTCGCGCAGCTCGAGCGTCTGGGGTACCTCCGGCGCGACCCCAAGCGGCCCCGTGCCATGGAGGTACTGCTCCCACTGACGCTGCCGTCCGAATCATCCGGTGATTCGAGCGCCCTCTCGACGGAGCAGCGGCTCTCCGCGGAGCACCGGGTGGCAATGGACACGGCACTCGTCCCGCTCGTCGGCCGCATTGCGGCGGGTGGACCGATCCTCGCCGATCAGGTCGTCGAGGACGTCATGCCGCTCCCCCGCCAGCTCGTGGGTCATGGGGACCTCTTCATGCTCAAGGTCTCGGGGGACTCCATGGTCGACGCCGCGATCTGCGACGGCGACTGGGTGGTCGTCCGCAGGCAGCAGAGTGCGCAGAACGGCGACATCGTCGCTGCCCTGCTCGATGATGAGGCGACGGTGAAGACGTTCCGCCAGCGGGACGGGCACACTTGGCTCCTTCCGCAGAACACGCGCTACGAGCCCATCCTCGGTGACCATGCGAGCATCATGGGGAAGGTCGTCTCGGTGATGCGCGCGCTGTAGGAAGCACGTACCGGTGGGAGGACGCCCGGGTAGGGCATGACCCCCCAGAAGGGCGCCGCAGTCCCAGGACCGCGGCGCCCTTCGTGTTGCCGGGAGGAGTGCGGCCGGGAGGTTCCTCCTTCACCCCTACGAGCGGAGCGATCAGCGTCCGGAAAGCCTTTCGAGGATGCCCGTGACCGTCGCCCTGTCCGTCGTCGCCCAGAAGGGCGGTAGGGCCGCGCGAAGGAATCCTCCGTATCTCGCCGTTGCCAGGCGGCTGTCCAGAACGGCCACGACTCCCCGATCCCCTGTCGCCCGAATAAGGCGACCGGCGCCCTGCGCCAGCCGAACGGCTGCATGGGTCGCGGAGATGCTCATGAATCCGTTGCCGCCATTCCGGGCGACGTCCCGGGTGCGCGCCGTCATGAGTGGATCGTCAGGACGGGGAAAGGGGATGCGGTCGATCACGACGAGACGGCAGGACTGACCCGGCACGTCGACGCCCTGCCACAGGGACATCGTGCCGAACAGGCAGGTATCCGGCTCGTCGGAGAATTGCGTGACCAAAGCGTTCAGCGAGGATTCCCCCTGGCACAGGATCTCGAAGTCGACTTTCGGGCGAAGCGCCTCCGCGGCTTCCTCCGCGGCCCGCTTGGAGGAGAACAATCCCAGCGCTCCCCCGCGGGAGGCCTTGAGGAGGGTCAGTAATTCTTCGAGTTGCGCGTCCGATGTCCCGCGGTCCGGCTTCGGCAGGTCCTTCGCCACGTACAGGACCCCCTGGCGCGGGTAGTCGAATGGGCTTCCGACGTCGATACCGGTCCAGGCCGGGGCACCCGGACCGTTCAGGCCGAGGGAACCCGCCACGGGGCCGAATTCGGATCCGATGGCGAGCGTCGCCGATGTGAGGATCACCGTGTGGCCCTCGAAAAGGCCCTCCCGGAGCCGCCCGGCGACCGAGAGCGGCGCTACGTTCAGCGTTGCGGGTGCGCTCTCGTCCGGCTGGGAGTAGCCCGATCCGGGCGTGAAGCTGCTGGGTCGGGACGCCCACACCACCTCCTTGAGATCGGACGCCGCGAGGATCCGCTCGGCGAGCTCGAAAACGAGGGTGACCCGTGACCGGGCCATCTGTCGGCCGCCGTCGGCGTCGGCGTCGGACTTACCGTCCGTCTTCGTATCGGAGAGGGCTGCGCGCGATGCGTCGCGGACCTGCACCAACGCCTGCTCGAGGTCATCCGGAAGCCCGCCCGGCAGGAGGCCGGAGGTGACCAGCTCGGCGGCCGACTCGAATGCGGTGGCGGCGGTATCGAGGGCGGTCGTGCTGATGGACGCATGCCGGCGCAGGCCGGTGGCGGCAACGCCGACCATGGAGGGGGAAAGCTGACCGGACACGGCGCCCGTCACCCGGTCGTGCAGCTCGTGCGCCTCGTCGATCACGACGACGTCGTACTCGGGCAGCACGGCCAGGCCTTCGAAGGCGCTGATTGCAAGCATCGCGTGGTTCGTGATGATGATGTCGGCGTCGGCGGCGGCGGAACGCGCCTTCTCGCTGAAGCACGCCTGGGCCACGGGACAGCGGGCAGCACCGAGGCATTCCATACTGGACACCGACACCTGGCGCCACGCCCTGTCGCTCACACCCGGCAGGAGATCATCGCGATCGCCCGTCGTCGTCCCTTCCGCCCACTCGCGCAGCCGGACCACCTCCCTGCCCAGCGCGGAAGCGGGAGCGCCACCTCCGACGGCTGGAGATGGATGGGGAACAGCGTCCTCGCCGAGGCTGAAGAGCGCGTCCGGAGCGTCCTCCTCGGGAAAGCCACCTCCGGTCTTGTGGAGGCAGACATAGTTCGATCGCCCCTTGAGCAACGCGATATCGACCGGTCGGGCCAGAGCCGGCTGCACGGCGTCGAGCAGGCGCGGCAGGTCCCGCCCGATGATCTGCGCCTGCAGCGCAAGAGTCGCCGTGGACACGATGGACGGGCGGTCGCTGTCCATGGCGTGGGCGATGAGCGGAACCAGGTAGGCGAGTGACTTGCCCGTTCCCGTTCCGGCCTGGACGAGCAGGTGGTCGCCCGAGTGGATCGCCTCGCTGACCTGCCGCACCATCTCGTGCTGGCCGGAACGCATCTCCCCGCCCATCGCCGAGACAGCGGCGTCGAGCAGCTCGAGCGCCTGCCGCGATTCGGGCGAAGGGCGTCCCGCGTCCGGCGCCGCTACGGCTGCGCCGGACCGCGTGCTGTCACTCATGCCGGATGTACGGCTCCAACTCGGCTGCCAGGCCCTCGCGGACCATCACCTCGAGGCGGGTTCCCTCGTCGACGTGATCCAGGCCGAAGATCTCCACGTCCTCCTCGTGCAGGCGGCTCAGGATCTCGCCGTGCTGGTAGGGCACCAGGAGATCGAGTTTCACGCCGGGACGCGGGATGTTGGTGCTGATCAGCTGCCGGAGCTCGGTCAGGCCCGCACCTGTGCGCGCGGATACGACGACGGTTCGCGGCTCCCGCTGCCGCAGGCGCTCGATGACGAACGGGTCGGCGGCATCGGCCTTGTTGAGCACGATGATCTCGGGGATCTTGCGCGCATCGACCTCCGTGAGCACAGCACGGACAGCGGCGATCTGCCCCTCGGGGTCGGGATGCGAAGCGTCCACGACGTGCAGGATGAGGTCGGAATCGGCCACTTCCTCCAGCGTCGAACGGAAGGCTTCGATCAGCTGCGTAGGCAGCGAGCGGACGAACCCGACGGTGTCGGCCAGCGTGTAACCGATTCCATCAGGCGTCTCCGCCTTGCGGACCGTAGGATCGAGCGTCGCGAACAGCGCGTTCTCTACGAGCACCCCTGCGTCCGTGAGCCGGTTGAGCAGGGAGGACTTCCCGGCGTTCGTGTACCCGGCGATCGCGACGGACGGCACCTGATTCCGTCGCCGGTTCGAGCGCTTGGTCTCACGGGCGGGCTTCATCGCGGTGATCTCGCGTCGCAGCTTTGCCATGCGGGTGCGGATCTTGCGTCGGTCGAGCTCGATCTTCGTCTCACCCGGTCCGCGCGACCCCATGCCCGCGCTTGCGCTACCGACCTGGCCACCGGCCTGGCGGGACATCGACTCACCCCAGCCGCGAAGCCTCGGCAGGAGGTATTCGAGCTGCGCCAGTTCGACCTGCGCCTTGCCCTCACGGCTCTTGGCGTGCTGCGCGAAGATGTCGAGGATCAGGGCCGTCCGATCGATGACCTTCACCTTGACGATGTCCTCGAGGCCGCGGCGCTGCGAGGGGGACAACTCGCTGTCCACGATGACCGTATCGGCTCCCGTGGCCTCGACGATCGTCTTCAGCTCCTGGGCCTTGCCCGAGCCCAGGAACGTCCCGGGATCCGGCTTGAGGCGACGCTGGACGATACCGTCGAGCACCTCGGAACCGGCGGTCTCGGCCAGTGCAGCAAGTTCCTGGAGCGAGTTCTCGGCGTCCTGCGCGGTGCCCTCACTCCAGATACCCGCAAGCACGACCCGCTCGAGCCGGAGTTGCCGGTACTCGACCTCGGTGACGTCCTCGAGCTCCGTGGAAAGGCCTGCGACGCGACGGAGGGCACGCCTCTCCTGGAGGTCCTGCTGGTCGCCATCGGCCTCCGACGGTCCGTCCTCACCCGACAGCGCGAGTGCCCGTGATCGCCAGGTCTTCTCGGTCGGTGTCGTCTCGCCCGGCGCCACTCCCTGGTCGGGTGCTGTCCCCTTCTTCGACTTCGCTACGGCAGCTTCGTCGCTGGCGAGGATCCGATCGATGACGGCCTGGATCTCCTCCGGGCCCATGTCGGCTCCGGTGGAGTGTCCGTTATTCGTGGTCATAATCTCCCTAGTTATCTGTTCCTCAATTCTACGTCCGCCCGAGGCGGCATCGCAGCCTCTTCTCCCAGCGCGAAATCGGACCGAACTGGCTAGTCACGCCGCTGCCACTAGGCTTTCCTTCATGGAGTCCCAGCACTATTTCAGCGCGCAACCGTCCGGACCGGACACGCGCAAACCCCTTTCCGTCGTCCTTGCCGGCGAACGGCGGGAACTCGTCACGTCCTCGGGTCTCTTCAGCCCCGACGGAGTCGACAAGGGGACGGCCATCCTGCTCGACACCGTGCCGGCCCCTGAGGGTTCGCGACTCCTCGATATCGGTTGTGGCTGGGGCCCGATCGCCCTTACGATGGCGCTCGCGTCACCGGATGCGGAGGTCTACGCCATCGATGTCAATGAGCGGTGTATCGCGCTCACTGCCGAGAATGCACAACGCCTCGGCCTCGACAACGTCACAGCAGGCACCCCCGACGACGTCGACCCGTCCCTCCAGTTCGACACCATCTGGTCCAACCCCCCGATCCGGATCGGCAAGCAGGAGCTGCACGCGCTGCTGCTCCGCTGGCTGCCCCGACTCGCTCCGGATGGACGCGCGTGGCTCGTGGTGCAGAAGAACCTCGGCGCCGACTCGCTCCAGCGATGGGTCGCGGGAGAGCTCGGCGAGGGGTTCACCGTGCGTCGGGCGGAGACGTCGAAGTCATTTCGGATCATCGAGGTGCACCGGGTCGTCGCCTGAGGCGTCCGCTGCCTTCGGAAGGCCCGCAGCCCACGGCTAGGCCCCGGGCAGCAGGATTCCCTCCGCTACGAGGACGGCCGGCCCACTGAGCTGGACGTGCTCGCGGCCTTCGGGTCCGTCGAAGAACGTCACGCCGACGACACCGCCGGGTACGGTCACGAGCCATTGGGCCGGTGCTCCCTCGCCGGCCCAGAACCGCGTGGCTGCAGCTGCAGCACACGCGCCGGTTCCACAGGACTGCGTCTCGCCGACACCCCGCTCATGGACGCGCATGGTCAGCCGGCCGACGCCGTCCTCCCCTACCAGCGGGTCCGCTGGAACGACGAGCTCGACGTTGGTGCCCTCGGGGGGCAGGGGTCGGACGGCCGGTGCGCGGTGCAGTTCGGTACGGTCGAGCTCTGTCTGTTCAGCCAGCGCGACGACGGTGTGCGGGTTGCCCATGCTGATGGACAGGGCCGGACGGTCCACGTCGAGCCCCCCGATGGCGACGAGGGAGTCCATGCCGCGCGCGACCGCGGCGTCCGGGACGATGAATTCCCAGGGGCCCATGTCGACGGCGTAGCCGTCACCCGACCGGGTGACCCGCTTGACGCCGCCACGCGTGCCGATCGCCAGTTCGCCGCCCTCCGGGAGCTCGGCTGCCGACCTGGTCAGGAGGAAGTGCGCGAAGACGCGCACTCCGTTTCCGCACATCTCGGATACCGACCCGTCACCGTTGCGGTAGTCCATGAACCACTCCGCAGCGGGGTCCGTCTGCAGGAGCGCGCGGCCCTCGGGCAACGCGGACGACCGGACTGCGCGGATGTAACCATCCGCGCCGATACCGCGGTGACGGTCGCACAGGGCCGCGACGAACGCGGCGTCCGTCGGCGCCTCGCCCTCGGGATCGAGCGTCAGGACGAAGTCGTTACCCGTTCCGTGGCCCTTGGTGAAGGGCAGCCGGGAGGACTGCTGGGTGGGGCTTGCCGTGGGGGCTGCGGTGTCGCCGCGGAAGTCGGTCACCGTCCTAGGATAGGTCCCCGGAGCTGCGCACGAGCCCAACGGCTGTCTCGACGATTCCCGGCTCCTGCCAGTCCAACCAGTCGACGCGCGGGTCGCCGCGGAACCAGGTGAGCTGGCGTCGGGCGAAACGACGGGTGGCGCCGATCGTGTCCTCGATCGCTTCCGATTCGGTCAGGGCGCCGTCGAGGACCTGGAGGAACTGACCGTAGCCGAGGGCTCGGGATGCTGTCCGGCCGTTCCTCAGGCCGGCCGCTGCCAGCTGCTCGACCTCCGAGAGCAGACCCTTCCGGACCATGCCGAGGACGCGGTCGGCGAGCCGTTCCCGCAGGAGGTCGCGGTCGACGCGGAGCCCGATCTGGACCGCCGGCTGGTGGTATTCACGGCGTGGCATGAAGGCGCTGAACGGGCGGCCGCTGATCTCGTGGACCTCCAGGGCCCGGATGAGTCGACGGTCGTCCTCGATACGCTCGGCCGACACGGGATCCACGAGCCGGAGGCGTTCCCGGAAGACAGAGCTGCCCGCGTCGGCGAGCTCCGCCTCCAGTCGGGCACGGACGGCAGGGTCGGTCGGTGGGAAGTCGAGCCGATCGAGGGCCGCCCGGATGTAGAGCCCGGAACCGCCGACCAGGACAGGCACACGGCCGCGACCGCGGATCGCGTCGATGCTGCTCCGCGCATCCTGCTGATAGGCGGCGACGCTCGCTTCCTCCGTGATATCGAGGACATCCAGCAGATGGTGTTCGATCCCCTGCCGCTCCTCCGGTGGGAGCTTGGCCGTGCCGATGTCCATGCCGCGGTAGAACTGCAGGGCATCGGCATTGATGACCTCGCCGTCCAGCCGTTGCGCGAGCGCCACGCCGAGGTCGGACTTGCCGGAACCCGTAGGGCCCACGACGGCGATGACCGGCAGGGTCAACGAGCGTTCCCCCGCACGGGCAGCGCCGGCATTCCCAGCGAGACCGCACGTGGGGCGGCGTCCGACACGGCGGGGACGCTGCAGGATTCGGCCTGGCTCCTGTCCCAGGCATCGCCCGCACGGGATCGGCGCAGGGAGTACTGGCCGGGCATCGGATCGGACAGCAGGTGGAAGGATGCCGCCTCGGTGATCAGTAGCGTGACGACATCACCCGGACGCGGGGTCCCCGCTCCCTCGGGTACGGAGAAGTGGACCAGACGCTGGTCACGGGCCCGCCCGGTGAGGCGATGGGTCTCGCTCCCCTTGCGGCCCTGCTGGTCGGTGACGAGCACCTCGACCCGTTTGCCGACCTGACGTGCGTTCTCCTCACGCGCGATCCGATCCTGGAGAGCGGTCAACCGCTCGAAGCGTTCCTGGACGACGGCCTTGGACAGCTGATCGGGCAGGTCGGCCGCCGGGGTGCCCGGGCGCCTGGAGTACTGGAAGGTGAACGCTGTCGCGAAGCGGGACTGTTCGACGACGTCGAGCGTCGCCTGGAAGTCCTCCTCGGTCTCTCCGGGGAAACCCACGATGATGTCGGTCGAGATGGCAGCATCCGGCATGCGTTCCCGGACGCGCTCCAGGATGCCGAGGAACCGGGAGGAGCGGTAGGACCGGCGCATGGCCTTGAGGACCCGGTCCGATCCCGACTGCAGGGGCATGTGCAGTTGGGGCATCACGTTCGGCGTCTCTGCCATGGCGTCGATCACGTCGTCGGTGAAGGCTGCCGGGTGCGGGCTCGTGAAGCGCACGCGCTCGAGCCCCTCGATGGAACCGCAGGCGCGTAGGAGCTTGGCGAAGGCACCCCGGTCCCCGAACTCGACGCCGTAGGAGTTGACGTTCTGTCCGAGGAGGGTGACCTCGACGGCGCCGTCCGCCACGAGCGCCTCGATCTCGGCGAGGATCTCGCCGGGCCGTCGGTCGCGCTCCTTGCCCCGGAGCGCGGGGACGATGCAGAACGTGCAGGTGTTGTTGCAGCCTACGGAGATCGAGACCCAGCCCGCGTAGACGGATTCACGCCTGGTCGGGAGCGTGGACGGAAAGACGTCGAGGGACTCGAGGATCTCCAGCTGAGCTTCCTGGTTGTGGCGGGCGCGCTGCAGCAGGGCGGGCAGGGCTCCGATGTTGTGGGTTCCGAAGACTGCATCGACCCACGGGGCCTTCGCGAGGATCGTTTCCCGATCCTTCTGCGCGAGGCAGCCGCCGACCGCGATCTGCATGTCGGGCCGTTCGTCCTTCACTGCTTTGAGCATGCCGAGGTTCCCGTACAGCTTGTTGTCCGCATTCTCGCGGACGGCACACGTGTTGAAGACGACGACGTCAGCCTGACCGTCCTCGACGCGGGTCAGGCCGGCATCCTCGAGCAATCCGGAGATCCGCTCGGAGTCGTGCACGTTCATCTGGCAGCCGAAGGTCCGCACCTCATAGGTACGGGTTCCGGCAGGCTCCGGCGGGCGCGCGAAACCGCTGGTGTTGTCGAGGGGGGTGGGAAGTGTCATGCTCACACCCTTAAGCCTACGACTGGCGCCCGGGACGCCCACAATCGCGGCGCACGGCCCCTCACTCCGATGCTTCCGACGCCGCCGCGTCAGCCAGAACGTCCTTAACGATCGAGAAGGCACTACCCGGGTTGTATCCCTTCCGGGCGAGGACACCGACGAGGCGGCGTATCTCCTTGTCCCGCTCTGCGCGGTCGGACAGGTCGGCACCACCGCGACGCTTGCGGCGGACGACCTCACGGGCCTGCTCGAGTTCATCCTCGTCGGAGATGTGCTGCAGGGCGTCTTCCGCCAGTTCCGTATCGATTCCCTTGTCGGCGAGCTCGCGACGCAGGGATGATCTGGACAACGACTTCGCTGCGGTGCGCGTCCGTACCCACATGCGGGCGAACTCCGCGTCGTCGATCAGTTGCACCTCCTCGAACCGGTCCAGCAGCGCAGCGGCAACCGCCGGAGGAACCTCCCTTTCGGCAAGTTTCCGGTTGAGTTGCTGACGGCTCCGGGCCCCCAGGGCCAGCTGGCGCAGCATGACGGACCGACCCTCCGACGCCCACTCCTCGTCGCTCCTGGTCGCAGTGCCGTCCGCAGGATCACCGTCGATGGCCGGGGTCGAGCCGGGATACCGCCCCGCAGCATCGCCTGCGCGGTGCCTCTTCGGCCGACGTCCTCCGTCGGCCGAAGGCCCTGTGCCCTCGTCCGCCGTGGAAGCATCGGCAGAGGATCCGACGACAGGGCCGAAAGGATCATCGAACGGGCGACCGCCGGCGCCTCGGGGGCGTCGGCGTTCAGGCGCCTTGATCGGTCCCTTCCCGGTCTGTTGCGCTCCGCGCTTCTTGCCGGTACCGAACGACGATGAACTACCGAAGGAGGACGAGCTACCGAAGGACGAGGACGCCGAGCGTTTCAGCCCTTTGCGCTTGGAGGGAGTGCGCCCGCCCTCCGGCTCGGGACCTGGCGGCTCAGCAGAGCTGTCGGAACCGAACCGGTCGAAGGAAGCTCCCCAGCCGCCCGATGGGGAGCCGACGTCGCGTGGCATGCGGGCTACTCGCCGCTGACGGCCTTGAGCTTGGGCGCTTCCGGCTCTGCGGGCTGCACGCCGATACCCAGCTTGACCCTGATCTTCTGCTCGAGCTCGTCGGCCAGGCCGGGATTGTCGATGAGGAACTTGCGCGCGTTTTCCTTGCCCTGGCCCAGCTGGTCGCCGTCGTAGGTGAACCAGGCACCCGACTTCTTGACCAGCCCGTTCTCGACTCCGACGTCGATGAGACCGCCCTCACGGGAGATCCCATATCCGTACAGGATGTCGAACTCGGCCTGCTTGAAGGGCGGGGCCATCTTGTTCTTGACGATCTTGGCGCGGGTCCGGTTACCGACCGGATTCACGCCTTCCTTGAGGGTCTCGATGCGGCGCACATCGATACGGACCGACGCGTAGAACTTCAGCGCCTTACCACCCGTGGTGGTCTCGGGACTTCCGAAGAAAACGCCGATCTTCTCGCGCAACTGGTTGATGAAGATGGCTGTCGTCTTGGTCTGGCTCAGGCGACCGGTGATCTTTCGCAGGGCCTGGCTCATCAGTCGGGCCTGCAGACCGACATGGCTGTCACCCATCTCTCCCTCGATCTCGGCACGCGGCACGAGTGCGGCGACGGAGTCGATCACGACGATGTCGATGGAACCCGATCCGATCAGCATGTCCATGATCTCGAGTGCCTGCTCACCGGTGTCGGGCTGTGACACGAGGAGTGCGTCCGTGTCGACGCCGAGCCTCTTGGCGTACTCAGGATCCAGGGCGTGCTCGGCATCGATGAAGGCAGCAATACCGCCGTTGCGCTGGGCGCTGGCGACTGCATGCAGGGCGACGGTGGTCTTACCGGAGGATTCCGGACCGTAGATCTCGACGACCCTGCCGCGCGGAAGGCCGCCTATGCCGAGTGCCGCGTCCAGCGCGATGGAACTCGTGGAGATGGTTTCGATGGGAGCCCTGATCTCGTCTCCGAGACGCATGATCGAACCCTTGCCGTACTGCTTGTCAATCTGAGCGAGAGCTGCTTCGAGGGCTTTCTCGCGGTCTGGAGCGGCCATTCTTCACCTCGGTTTTACTCATGGCCAACAGGCCTGTTTACGTGTTCGTTCCGACTGTATTCGTCTGCGCCGACAGTTTGAGGTGAGCCTGCCGCTATGTGCACAAGAGTGCTCCGCCTCCATGGATATTCTATCCCTGTCCGAACAGATATTCGATTAATCAGTCCGCGTCCCGCGTGTTCGATCACCCGTGGAGGCACCCTCAGCGGGGCTTGATATCCCTGCCGAGCCACCGCTCCTTCGGCACGTCCTGGGCGCGACATACTGCCTCCCATACCGCCTTCGGGTCCGCCCCGGCCTTGAGGGCCTCGGCCGCGGTCCTGTCACCGAGGCGATCCACCACGAGATCCCGGGCGAGGGACCGTGAATACTGCTCTCCGAACTCGTCGTCCATCAGTCGCCAGAAGTCGCTCAACCGCATGTGGAGTTCCCTGCTTTCGTCGTCGATCGGGATCGGTGTGGTCCTACATGGTGTCGACCCCCTCGCGGAACCCTACAATGGCCCCATGAACGCGAAGCCGAGCACCACCGAACCCGGCCCGGGCCTTGCAGCCTACCCCGGTGACGATGCAGACACAGACGCTGCCATCGAGGCCCTCGAGCAACAGCTGAGCATGCTGTGGCGACGCGCCAGGTCCAACTCCTACAAGGTGGCCCGGCGCGTGCACCCCGATATGGAGCCCGCCGCCTACGGTCTCCTCGTGATCCTCCAACGGGAGGGATCCATGCGCCTGACGGACATCGCGGCCAGCGTCGGGGTCGGCAAGCCGTCGGTGAGCCGCCAGATCGCGATGCTCGAGCAACTCGGGCTGGTCCAGAAGGAAGCTGATCCGCTCGACGGGCGCGCGCAGTCCATCTCACTCACAGCGGCAGGAACCCGCCAGCTCGAGGCGGCCCAGACGGCGCGCAAACAGGCATTCCATCAGCTGATGGAGGACTGGGAGGTCGAGGACCTGACGCGGCTCGGTACCCTGATCGCCCAGCTGAACAACACCTACACCAAGGACAACTGGTAGCAGACAGCAGGAAGGCCCGTCCCCACGGGGACGGGCCTTCCTTGTCGTGGGCGACTAGCGGTTCGTGGCCGCAAGTCCCCGACGGAAGTCGTCATTGAGTTCATCGGTCAGGTCATCCCCGAATTCCCGGGAGAACTCCTGGGGGATGGTATCCGGGATGGATACCCCTTCTGCTTCTGCCAGGCGGTCGCTGACTTCCCGCAGCATCGAGGAAAGCGGCACCTCGAGTGCACTGCAGATTGATGAGAGGAGTTCAGAGGATGCTTCCTTCTGTCCACGCTCGACCTCGCTGAGGTATCCGAGGGAAACCCTCGCACTGTGCGACACCTCACGCAGGGTACGGCCCTGGCGCTGGCGTACGTCCCTGAGGACGTCACCGATCTCATGGCGGAGAACCACCAATTTGCGCTCCTTGGGCTTGCGTTGTGCATCATCTGCCAACCCCACATCACGCCAACGGACCACGCCGTTTACGGATACGGGCTGCTTTACCATCTGTATCGCCTTGCTCCCTCATATGTGCGGCACACCATATCGGTGTGCCCCGTGATGATGACCTGCCCGATCTGCTTGAGCTTAGATCGCCAACCCTATCAACGGCCGGCAGTGTTTATAACTAACCCCGTTGACGGTTTGTTCCCTTCGACAGCTCCTGGAGGAGCTCGATCAGGACGGCGTCGCGTGTGGCCTCCCGGACCGCGTCGCGACCTCCGGGGAAGTGGTGCTCGAACGTCGCCGTATGTGATGCCGTCGAAATCGCGGTGAAGACGGTGCCTACGGCCTTTCCCTCGTGGGCTGCGGGACCGGCGACGCCCGTGGTAGCGACGCCGATATCGGCCGCCAGAGCGAGCCGGGCACCGTTCGCCATGGCGGCGGCGACACGGGGATCGACGGCGCCGGCGGTCGCCAGTAGCTGCGCATCGACGTTCAGGAGTTTTTCCTTGACGGCGACCTGGTAGGCGACTATGCCGCCCTGGAGGACGGCCGAAGCACCCGGTACATCGGCGAGTACCGAGGCGACCATCCCGGCTGTGAGGGACTCCGCGGTGGCGATGGTGAGACCGAGTCGGGACGCGAGTGCGACGACGTCGGCTGCAGCTGCGGGCCGTTCCTTTCGCCCGGGCTCTACTCCTCCTGCGGTCACCCTTCGGTCACCCTTCGCTCATCGGCGTGCGCCAGCCCGAAGACGGATCGCCTGGAGGACGTAGTCGACGCCGGTCACCACGGTGATGACGACCGCGGCTGCCATCACGGCTGCGGCGACCCACCAGGTCCACTCTCCGGCGATCGCCTGCAGCGGGATGAGGAACAGCAGGATGGCCACGGTCTGGACGACGGTCTTCAGCTTGCCGCCGCGGGACGCCGGCATCACGCCGTATCTGATGACGGCGAAACGGAGCACGGTGATGCCGAGCTCCCGCGCGAGGATGACGACCGTGACCCACCACCACAGCTCACCCAGGACGGACAGCAGGACCAGCGCGGATCCGATGAGGAGCTTGTCGGCGATCGGATCGGCGATCTTGCCGAAGTCGGTGATCAGGCCCCTGCTGCGGGCGAGGTCGCCGTCGAGCTTGTCGGTGTAGATCGCCACGACGAACGTGGCGACCGCCAGCCATCGGTACAATCCGGAGCGCCCGTCGTCGAGCAGGAGGAACCAGATGAAGAACGGGACCAGGAGGATCCGCACGACGGTCAGGACGTTTGCGATGTTCAGCACCGGTACCGCCGGGCTCGGGGAGCTACTCACGATGTCAGGCTACCTGCCGGTGAGCTTCCAGGCGTCGGTGTCGCCGTCATCATCGGAATCGTCCGCACCGTCGTGGTACTCGACGGCCTGCGCCCTCGACGCGAGATCGTCGGCGACGAGGTCGATCGGCGCCTGTGCCTGTGCCTGGCGCGGCTGCGCTGCGGGCTCGTCACCCCGCATGGCCGCGAGGACCGGCTCGAGGTCGTCCGGCTTCACCAGGACGTCGCGGGCCTTGGAACCCTCCGAGGGACCGACCACGCCACGCGACTCGAGGAGGTCCATGAGCCGACCGGCCTTCGCGAACCCGACCCGCAGTTTGCGCTGAAGCATGGATGTCGACCCGAACTGCGTGGTGACGACGAGCTCGGTGGCCTGCAGGAGGACGTCGAGATCATCTCCGATGTCGTCCTCGATCTGCTTCTTCGGCGCCTCGACCGCGACGTCCTCGCGATACACCGCCTGGAGTTGGCCCTTCACATGCTCGACGACGCGATGGATCTCCGATTCGGTGACCCAGGCTCCCTGCACGCGCATCGGCTTCGAGGCGCCCATCGGCAGGAACAGGGCGTCGCCCTGGCCGATCAGCTTTTCGGCGCCGGGCTGGTCGAGGACCACGCGGGAGTCCGTGACCGACGACGTGGCGAAGGCCATGCGGGAGGGGACGTTGGCCTTGATGAGGCCGGTGACGACGTCGACCGACGGGCGCTGCGTCGCGAGCACCAGGTGGATGCCGGCGGCGCGTGCGAGCTGCGTGATCCTCACGATCGAGTCCTCGACGTCCCGGGGCGCGACCATCATGAGGTCGGCGAGTTCGTCGACGATGACCAGGAGGTACGGGTAGGGGCGCACGACGCGCTTGGATCCCTCGGGCGGGATCACCTTCCCGTTCCGCACTGCCTTGTTGAAGTCGTCGATGTGCTTGTAGCCGTAGTTCGCGAGGTCGTCGTAGCGTGTGTCCATTTCGCGGACGACCCACTGGAGGGCTTCGGCGGCCTTCTTGGGGCTCGTGATGATGGGCGTGATCAGGTGCGGGACGCCCTCGTACGCGGTGAGTTCCACGCGCTTGGGATCCACCATGACCATGCGCACCTCGTCCGGCGTGGAACGCATGAGGATCGAGGTGATCATGGAGTTCACGAAGGACGACTTGCCGGCACCCGTGGCACCCGCCACGAGGAGGTGCGGCATCTTGGCGAGGTTCGCGACGACGAATCCGCCCTCGACGTCCTTCCCGACGCCCATGACCATCGGGTGGTCGGTCTTGCGCGCGTTGCCGGACCGTAGCACGTCGCCGAGGGAGACGGTCTCGCGGTCGGTGTTCGGGATCTCGATGCCGATGGCCGACTTGCCGGGAATGGGCGAGAGGATGCGGACGTCGGAGCTCGCGACGGCGTAGGAGATGTTCTTCGACAGGGCGGTGACGCGCTCCACCTTGGTTCCGGGTGCCAGCTCGATCTCATAGCGCGTGACCGTGGGCCCGCGCGAGAACCCGGTGACCTTCGCGTCCACGTTGAACTGGTCCATGGTGTACGTCAGGGCTGCGACGACGGCGTCGTTCGCTTCCGAACGCTCCTTGGGCGGCGTGCCGGCGGGCAGGTAGTCCGACGGCGGCAGCGTGTAGGCGACGTCGCCGGCGAGCTGCAGCTGCTCGGTGCGCTGCGGGATGGGCGTCGGCGGCATCTGGGGCTGCACCGGGGTGGAGGGAACGATCAGGGCCTTCGCGGCCGGGACGAGATCGATCGCCTCGGTGGCGCCTTCCGGTGCCCGCTCGGGAGCCTCGGCAGGCGGGACGCGGACGGCGTTCGACCGCTTGAGCTCCTCTGCGGCGAGCTCCTGCTTGGTGGGGCGACGGACACCGGCCGGTACTGCGGCCTCGGCCTCGCGGGCGCGGCGTTCCTCGTCCTCGATGACGGCACGTTCGAACGCCTCGTCGCCCACATAGCCGTCGGCGTCATGCCCGGAGTGCTCGCCGTCGAAGGGGGCCTCCTGCCGATCCTTGCCGAACAGCCGCTTGCGGCGCTTCGGCTCCGGCTTCGCCGTTGCGCCGTGCGCCTCGTACAGGTAGCTCTGGTCGTGGCCGTCCGCGCGGCGATGGGCGGCGTCGTCGTCGGGGTCCTGGCCCATCAGGTGCTCGTAGAGCGTGCGCAGGCGGGATGGGATGTGGCGGAAGGGGGTCGCTGTGACGATGAGGATGCCCAGGAAGATCGCCATGACCAGGAGGAGCGCCACCGGCCACACCGTGAGGATACTGCTGAGCGGTCCCGCGACCAGGAAGCCCGCGACACCCCCTGCACGCCACAGCGCATCGAGTCCGTCCGAGAGACCGGGCCGGCCCCCGACCAGGTGGGCGATGCCGGATCCTGCGAACAGGATGGCGAGCTGCCCGATGGCGATGCGGTTGTTGGCGCGATGGCGCTCCGGATAGCGGAAGAGCCGGACGGCGCCGATGCCGAGCATGAACGGGAGGAGCAGTGCCATCCAGCCGAACGTCCCGCCGGCCGCAGCGTGCACGACATCGGCGGGCGTTCCGGTCAGGGCCCACCACTCGACGGCGGCGATGGCCAGGGCCGACAGCAGGAGGAAGAAACCGGAACCGTCACGGCGGAGCTCGCGATCGGGGTTGACGTCGTGCCCGAAGGTGCGGACCCCCGACGCGACAACGCTCGCCATGCCCATCCAGACGGCCCGCAGCGCCCTCAGCGGGAAAGCCGGACCGTCCTCGTGCTGGGGCTCCGGGGCGACCGGCACCGGACGGGTCTTCGCCGGCGTGCGGGCGGTTCCGTTCGTCGGCGCCTTGCTCCGGCCTGTGCCCGCAACGGCGGACGCTCCCTTGCTGCGGGTCTGTTGCCGGCCCCGCGGGGCAGGGGACGTTCGAGTGGCCATGATCTTCACGGTACCCGACCGATCCCTCGAACCGTCGGATTTCCGCGCCCTGGCGGGCCCGCTGGGACGAGGGAGGATGCCGGTTGCGACCGTGCCGGAGCTGCCGCGTCAGGCCTCGAGGACCACCGGGATGATCATGGGGCGCCTACGGTAGCGGCGATTGACCCAGGTGCCGACGATGCGCCGGACCACCTGCTGCAACTGGTACGTCGAGTGGTCCCTGGTGTTCATCACGGCCTCTTCAAGGGCCTGGTTGATCTTCGGCTTGATCTCGTCGAAGACGGACTCGTCCTCGGCGAAACCCCGTGCATGGATGTCGGGCCCGGAAACGATCTTCCCCGTGGTGCGGTTGACGACGGTGATGATCGAGATGAAGCCCTCCTCCCCGAGGATGCGGCGATCCTTGAGGTCAGCGTCGGTGATCTCGCCGACGCTGGAGCCGTCCACATAGACGAAACCGCACTCGACGGCGCCCACCACGCGGGCCTTGCCGTCCACGAGGTCGATGACGGAGCCGTCGTCGGTCAGCAGCACGTTGGCTGCCGGGACGCCGGTCTGCTGGGCCAGCTTGCCGTTGGCGATCAGGTGCCGTGTCTCGCCGTGCACGGGCATGACGTTCTTCGGCCGCAGGATGTTGTAGCAGTAGAGGAGCTCACCCGCCGCAGCATGTCCGGACACGTGCACCTTGGCGTTGCCCTTGTGGATCACGTCGGCGCCCAGCTTCAGCAGGCCGTTGATGACGCGATAGACGGCGTTCTCGTTGCCGGGGATCAGCGAGGACGCCAGGATCACGGTGTCCCCCTTGCCGACCGTGATCCGATGGTCGCCGTTCGCCATCCGGGACAGCGCGGCCATCGGCTCGCCCTGTGATCCGGTGGACATGAGCACCACGCGGTCGTCGGGCAGGTCGTCGACGTTCTTGATGTCCACGAGGATCCCGTCGGGCACCCTGAGGTAACCGAGCTTCGCCGCGATCGCCATGTTGCGCACCATCGACCGCCCGGCGAAGCAGACGAAGCGGTCATGGGCGCGTGCGGCGTCGAGCACCTGCTGCACTCTGTGCACGTGGGACGAGAAGGAGGCGACGATGATGCGCTTCCGCACCTGCCCGAAGAGACCCTCGAGGACGGGGCCGATCTCGCGTTCGGCCGTCGTGAAGCCCGGGACGTCGGCATTCGTGGAGTCGACCAGAAGAAGGTCGACGCCCTCCTCGCCGAGGCGGGCGAAGGCCCGCAGGTCGGTGATGCGGCCGTCGAGCGGCAGCTGGTCCATCTTGAAATCGCCGGTGTGCAGGACGTTGCCCGCCTCGGTCCGGATGAAGACTGCGAGGGCATCGGGGATGGAGTGGTTGACAGCGACGAACTCGCACTCGAAGGGACCGAACTGCTCGATCTGCCCCTCGGACACGGTCAGTGTGTAGGGGCGGATGCGGTGCTCCTGGAGCTTCGCCTCGATCAGCGCGAGCGTCAGCTGCGAGCCGATGACGGGAATGTCGGCCTTCAGGCGCAGCAGGTACGGGACCGCGCCGATATGGTCCTCGTGCCCGTGCGTCAGGACCAGGCCCACGACGTCGTCGAGCCTGTCCTCGATGTAGGAGAAGTCCGGCAGGATGAGGTCGACGCCGGGCTGGGTCTCCTCGGGGAACAGCACGCCGCAATCGACGATCAGGAGCTTGCCGCGGACCTCGAAGACCGCCATGTTCCGGCCGATCTCCCCGAGGCCGCCGAGCGGCACCACCCGGAGCGTGCCCGGCTCGAGGGGAGGCGGGAGGGTTCGCAGCGCGGGTCCGACGCCGGCCGCATCGCTCATGCCCGGATGTCCTCGCGGCCGTCGAGCGCGTCGAGGTCCCACCCTGCCTCGGCGAGGTCCGCGAGGATGGGCCGCAGCTCGTGCTCATCGGCCTCGACCAACGGCAGGCGGACGACGGCGTTGGCCAGGACACCCTGCAGGTGCAGGATGTACTTCGCCGAGACGGCGCCGGGGATGTGCGTCATCACGGCCCGGATCACGGGGTCGAGCTGGAAGTGGACGCGTCGCGCCTCGGCGAGGTCGCCGGCGGCAGCGGCGTCCACGAGCGCGCGGAACGCAGCGGTCGCGACGTGGGCGCTGACGCTGACGACGCCGACGGCGCCGGCTGCCATCCAAGGCAGGGTGAGTCCGTCATCGCCCGAGTAGACGTCGAGGTCGGTGGAGGCGAGGACGCGCGTGACGGCGGCGAAGTCTGCTTTCGCGTCCTTGAGCGCGCCGATCTTCGGGTTCTCGGCGAGGCGGAGCATGGTCTCGGTGGTGATGGGGATGGCGGACCGGCCGGGGATGTCGTAGATCATGATCGGGAGGTCGGTTGCCGCGGCCACCGCATCGAAGTGCGCGAGCACGCCGGCCTGGGTGGGCTTGTTGTAATAGGGCGTCACAACCAGCTGCGCGTGGGCTCCGGCCCGCTCGGCACGCCGTGCCATCTCGACGGAGTGGGAGGTGTGGTTCGTCCCCGTGCCTGCGATGACGCGGGCGCGGTCCCCCACGGTCTCGACGACGACGCGGTAGAGATCCTCCTTCTCCGAATCCTCCAGCGTCGAGGTCTCCCCCGTGGTGCCCGAGACCACCAGGCCGTCGCAGCCGTCGTCCACGAGCTTCGCTGCGAGGGCGGCGGTGGCGTCGAAATCGACGGCGCCATCGGCAGTGAAGGGCGTGACCATCGCGGTCACGAGAGAACCGAACGGGAGATTGCGCGCGGGGGTGTCAGCCATGGATGAAACGTTACCCGTTCGGCGGGCGCCCGGTGGGACAGGCCGCGCAGGCGCGGGCGGGCGAGGAAAACCTACGCGGGCGACACGGGTACGGGGCACACCGAGGCGTGGGCGGAGCACAGGAGGAGCAGCGGTGCCTATGGGACCATGGCTGGATGCACACGACGTCCGCTCCACGGCGGCTGACCGGAATCGACGCAGCCCGCGGGGTGGCGCTGTTCGGCATGATGAGCACGCACATCCTCCCGCTGTACACCCCGGGCACCACCGAGGCCACGTGGACCGCCCTGCTCTTCTCCGGCCGCGCGTCCGGTCTGTTCGCCGTCGTCGCCGGGATCGGCCTGGCGCTGCTGACCGGGGGCCGGGCTCCCCACCGGGACCGCGCGCTCTCCGCGGACCGCACCGGCATCGTCGTGCGTGCCGTGATCATCGCCCTGATCGGGCTGGTCCTCGGTGGCGTCGAGACGAACATCGCGATCATCCTGTTCCACTACGGCGTGCTCTTCCTCCTCGCACTGCCCTTCACCGGGCTCCGGGTCCGCGCGCTCGCCGCCTGGGCCGCCGGGTGGCTGCTGGTGGCGCCCGTCGCGGCGTACCTGCTGCGGCCGATCGCGAGCGAGAGCGCCGATCCCCCGACGCTCGGCGGCAATCCGCTCTTCGAGCATTTCCTCGTGCCCCAGACGCTCGCCGCGGACATCTTCCTGACCGGTTACTACCCGGTGCTGCAGTGGCTCGGCTTTATCCTCGTCGGCATGGTGATCGGCCGGCTGGACCTCGCCCGCCTCGGGGTGCAGCTGGGGGTCCTGGTCGCCGGGATGGTCGCGGCGGTCGGAGCCAAGCTGCTCAGCGCGCAACTCCTCGGGCCGGGAGGCGGACTGGTGGCACTCCTGGAGACGCCCGACGGCAGCCGGTACCCGCTGGAGGCGATGCTCGATGTCGGACTGGCCGGAGTGGACCAGTCCGGCTCCTGGTGGTGGCTCGCCGTCAGCGCGCCCCACTCGGGATCGACTCTGGACCTCGTCCATGTGGCGGGCTCCGCGGCCGCCGTCGTCGCGGTCTGCCTCCTGCTCACACGCCGCTTCCCCCAGGCACTCCTGCCGCTGTCTGCGCCGGGAGCCATGACGCTGACGCTCTACAGCCTCCACATCTGCGTCATGAGCTGGGCGGACCAGCTGCTGCCCCTGCCGGACCCGATGCAGCTCTTCTGGCTCCAGGTGGTCGCCGCCGTCGCGATCGGCATCCTGTTCCAGCGCGTGCGCTCCCGCGGACCGCTGGAGCTGCTCGCCTCCGGCGCCGCCAACGCCGCGCGCGAGGGCAGGGCCGAGGCCAGGCACTGACGGCCCTCCCCTGATGTCAGGGGTCGGCTGGTGTCAGGCGTCGGCTTTTGTCAGGCGTCGGCTCCGCGCTGCTGCCCGTGGAGCTTCGCGGCGTCGCGCATGGCGCGTCGGGCGCGTTTGCGGTCCCCCGCGGCGTCGTAGGCGCAGGAGAGCCTGAACCAGCTGCGCCAGTTCTCGGGATCGGCTTCGACCTCGGCCTGGTACGCGGGGAACGCCTCGTCGGCGGCGGACCGCACGATACGCCCTGCCGGCGTCCTCGGCAGGTCGTCCACGGGGAGGCCTCCCTCGCTGTCCAGCTGCCGCGCCATCCGCTGCGTCTGTGCGCCGAAGAGCAACTCCCTGATCAGTGCCCACGCACCGATGCAGGGCAGGAGGAGGTAGCCGGCGCCGATGGCCTTGGCTACGGGGTCGGGGTCGCCGAGCAGCAGGAAACTCCGCTGGAAGGCGACGACGAGCCAGAAGACGAGCAGCGCCGTCACGAGCAGGACGCCGAGCTTGACCCGGTGCTCCCGGTAGAACTCCACGGCCTTCATGGTCGTGCGCCGGCCCGCAGGTCCAGGTAGCCGTCGAGCCCGACCGTCAGGCCTGGGTGCTGCGCCACGGAGCGGATGCCGAGGAGGACACCGGGCATGAAGGATGCCCGGTCGTAGGAATCGTGCCGGATGGTGAGCTGCTCCCCCGGGCTGCCGAGCAGCACTTCCTGGTGGGCGGTCAGGCCGCGGAGCCGGACGGAGTGCACCGGCACGCCGTCGACGCGGGCGCCCCTGGCGCCGTCGAGCTGGTCCCGAGTCGCATCCGGCGCCGCGGGCACACCCGCGGCTGTCCGTGCAGCGGCGATCAGCTGGGCCGTTCTGGCCGCCGTCCCGGAGGGTGAATCGATCTTGTCCGGATGGTGGAGCTCGATGATCTCGACCGACTCGAAGTAACGGGCCGCCGTCGCGGCGAAGGCCGTGGCGAGCACGGATCCAAGCGCGAAGTTCGGCGCGATGAGTACACCCGCCGCGGGGTTGCCGGCCAGCAGGGACTCGAGGTCGGCGAGCCGCTCGGCCGTCCAGCCGGTGGTGCCGACGACGGCGTGCATGCCGTGCTCGACCGCGAAGCGGACGTTGCCCGCGGTGGCCTCGGGAACAGTCAGGTCTACGACGACAGCCGCTCCTGCGGAGACCAGGGATTCGAGCGGGTCGCTGCTGCCGAGGGCCGCCACGAGTTCGAGGTCGGCGGCCGCCTCGACGGCGCGGACGGCCTCGGCGCCCATGCGTCCCCGAGCGCCCAAAACGGCCACGGGCAGGAGTTCAGTCATGCCTTCCAGCCTACTGTCACGCCCCTGCGCCCACCCATTCCACGGTGCCGTCCGTGAAGAACTGCTCCTTCCAGATGGGCACGCGGTCCTTCACCAGGTCCACGAGGTCCGAGCAGGCCCGGAATGCCTCGCCACGGTGGGCTGCTCCGACAGCGGCGACCAGTGCCTGGTCGCCGATCTCGAGGGGCCCGACCCGGTGGGCGACCCAGATGCGGATGCCATCGTGCCGCGCCGCGATCTCCTCGGCGACCTCGCGGATGATCCGCTCCGCACTCGGATGGGCGGAGTAGCTCAGCGACGTGACGTCCCGTCCGCCGTCGTGGTTCCGCACCACGCCGCTGAAGCCGACGACGGCGCCGCAGTGCGGGGAGTCGACCCCCGCGTGTGCTTCCTCGGGCGTGATGGGGGCGTCGGCGACGGCTGCGTGGACAACTTCACCGGTGGTCATTGCGGCCCTCCAACTGGGAGCAGATGTGGTCGATGAGCGGCGAGAGAACGGTCAGGCCGTCACGCACCCCGCCGGGCGAACCGGGCAGGTTGATGACGAATGTGCTGCCGGCCGTTCCCGCGAGCCCGCGGCTGAGTGCCGCGGTGGGCACCGTGGAGGATCCGGCCCGGCGGATGGCTTCCATGACGCCGGGCAAGCTGCGCGTCAGGTAGGGGGCGGTCTGCTCGGGCGTGGCGTCGTCGGGACTGAGCCCGGTCCCGCCGCTCGTGATGAGCACCGCTGGACGCGACTCCAGGGCAATGCCGATCGCGGACCCGACGGCATCACCGTCCGGCACGACGACGGCGTCCGCGACCCCGAAGCCGTGCTGGTAGAGCCAGTCCGCGATGGCGGGTCCGCATTCGTCCTCATAGGTGCCGGCCGCGGCCCTGGTGGACGCGATGACCACGGCGGCGGTGCGAAGGGAAGTCATACCGTCCAGTCTCCACTCTTGCCGCCGGACTTCGACAGCACACGCGTGCCGTTGATCACGGCCCGCTTGTCCACGGCCTTGATCATGTCGTAGAGGGTCAGGGCCGCGACGGACGCTGCCGTGAGCGCCTCCATCTCCACTCCGGTGAGCGCCGTCGTCCGGACCAGCGCCACGACCCGGACGGATCCGCCTTCGGGCTCGAAGTCCACGGTGACCTTGGACAGCGGCAGCGGATGGCAGAGCGGGATCAGCGTGGCCGTCTGCTTCGCCGCCATGATGCCTGCGACGCGGGCGACGGCGAGGGCGTCGCCCTTCGGCAGGGCGCCGTCGGAGATGAGGGCGACGACGTCGGGCGTGGTCTCGAGGGTCGATTCCGCGACGGCCTCGCGGACGGTCGCCTGCTTGCCGGAGACGTCGACCATGTGGGCCGTGCCGTCGGCGCGTACGTGGGACAGGCCGTCGGCCGGGTGTGCTGGGGTGCTCATGATGGAGTCCTTTCTTCGGATCCCATTCAATCAGTGCCGGCCTCGTCCAGGACGAGTACATCCTCGACGGCGAAGGGATCCGACGGGACGGGACCGATCAGCGTGACCTCGACCCTGGCCCCCGCCTGCAGCGCCGTCACGCCCTCGGGCACGTGGACGAGGCAGTTGGAGGCCGCGAGGGCGTGGAGGAGATGCGAATCGGGTCCGCCCACGAGGGCTACCTTGCCGCCCCGGTACAACCCCCGCCGCACCTGGTGCTTGGCCCCGGGGCTTTCGAGCCCGTCGACGAGCACGGCCTCGAGCCCGGGGCGCGGGGCCGGGGCGCCCGTCAGCTGGTGGAGTGCGGGGCGAAGGAACATCTCGAACGAGACGATGGCGCTCACCGGGTTGCCGGGAAATCCGAGGAAGGGGATTCCTGAGATCGTGCCGTGCGCCTGCGGGCCACCCGGCTGCATGGCGACGGAGGAGAACTCGACGCCGCTGTCGGACAGCGCCTGCTTCACGACCTCGTAGGCACCCTGGCTGATGCCTCCCGTACTGAGGACGAGATGGGTGCTGCCCGCGGTGATGGCCGCGAAGACGTCCCGGAGGACGGCGGGATCGTCGCCGACGAGCCGGTGGCGCGTCACCTCAGTTCCGGCCTCGACCAGCGCCGCCTCGAGGAGCGTGGTGTTGGCGTCGTAGATGGTGCCCGGGGCGAGCGGGGAGCCTGGTTCCGCCACCTCGTCGCCGGTGGACAGGAGGAGCACGTGGAAGCGCGGACGGACGGGGACCTCACCGGCTCCACAGGCCGCGAGCAGACCCAGTTGCGCGGGCCCCAGAAGCGTGCCCGCCGTCAGGGCGACCTCCCCCTCGGCGATGTCGCTGCCGGCCCGGCGCACGAACAGGCCGGCGTCGATGCCCCCGGGCAGGGTGACGGTCGCGGTACCGCCCAGGTCCGCCAGGGCAGCGACGGAATAGAACTGCGCCGGATCGGCGCGCTCGATCGGTACGACGGCGACGGCGCCCGCAGGGATCATGGCGCCCGTCATGATCGGCGCGGCCGTGCCGGGCCGCAGGTCGGCCGGGACGGAGCCTGCCGGGATGGCCTCGGCCACGCTCAGCGCCATGGAACCCGCGAGGTCGTCGGCGTGCACCGCATAACCGTCCATCTGCGAGTTGTCGAAGGGCGGGAGGCTCACCGGCGCGAGGACGTCCGCGGCCAGCACGCGACCGAGGGCCCGGGCGAGCGGCAGGACCTCCGGCGCTCCGCCGTCGTACCCGCTGCTCCAGCGCAGGAGTCCGGCGACGGCAGCCTGGTGTTCGGCGACGGTTCTTCTCATCAGTGCCCTCCGCAGCGCCGTCCGCACACGATCACCGACGTCGGTTCCCGGGGTGGTCGAGCCTCTCGCGAGGCGCCCCGGGCTGCGCGGCGTCGGGCCGGCGGGGTGGTCTAGGTCACGGTGAACGTTACCGTGTGCAGGCCTTCGGCCCCGTCAGGCGCGGGATCCACGAACGCCTCCGACTGGACGTCTCCCTCGCGGTCCACGGCGCGCGACTGCACGGTGTGGGAGCCTGCCTCCAGTTCGAGGGCTGCGCTGTACTGGCACCAGGTGTCCGCCGAGATGGGACGGGCGAGCGTCGCCCGCTGCCAGGGGCCGCCGTTGACCCTCACCTCCACGGCCTCGACCCCTCGGTGCTGCGCCCAGGCGACACCCGCCACGACGACGACGCCCGCCGGGACCCTCGCGTTCGGACGCGGGACGTCGACGCGGGACGAGGTCTTGACGGGTCCGCGCTCGGACCAGCCGCGGGTGGACCAGTAGGCCTTGTCGTCCGCGAACCGCGTGACCTCGAGTTCACTCACCCACTTCGTCGCGGAGACGTAACCGTAGAGGCCCGGCACCACGAGCCGCACCGGGAATCCGTGCTCGACCGGCAGCGGCTCACCGTTCATGCCGACGGCGATCAGGGCATCGCGCGCGTCGGTGAGGGCCTCGAGCGGCGTACCGGCGGTGAAGCCGTCGACGCTCCGCGACAGGACCATGTCCGCTTCCGGCCGCACGCCCGCGCGTGCCAGGAGCTCCCGGACGGGCCAGCCGAGCCATCGGGCGTTTCCGGTCAGGTCCCCGCCGACGGTGTTGGACACGCAGGCAAGGGTGATGTACCGCTCGATGAGCGGCAGCGCCAGCAGGTCGTCGAAGGTGATCTCCACCTCGCGGTCCACGAGTCCGGTCACCCTGAGGGACCACGTAGCGGGGTCGACCACGGGTACCACGAGGGCTGTGTCGATCCGGTAGAAGTCGTCCGACGCCGTAACGAGGTCGCTGATGCCGGGGACGTCGAGTTCCGCTCCCTCCGGCACGAAGGAGCCCGTGTGTGGCGGCGGGGCGGTGGTCTCCGTGGGTGCGGGGAGTCGAATCGCCGAGCGCTGCTGCGCAACGGTGGACTGCGAGGATCGGACGCCGGTCGCAGCGGCACCGGTGGCGGCCGCGACCAGGGCCGCACCTCCGGCGCCCTGGAGGAAGCGGCGTCGGGCCGAGGGGCTGCCGGTGCTGCCGTCCTCGCCACTGCGCACCCATACCCTCAGGGCCTTGATGAGTGCGGTGAGCACGAGGATCGCCACCACTGCGGCGACGACGGGTGCGACGAAGGACACCAGGGACGATTGCGGCCGTGATGCCACCGCGAGGGTGCCCACACCACCGAAAACGATGACGACGGCTCGCCCGGCGAAGGCCCTGCGGTACTCGAGCACACCCGCGGCAAGGGCGATCACTGCGATGAGGACAGCCATCGTGACCAGGAGGACGGCTTTGTCCGCCGCCCCGAACCAGGAGATGGCCCAGTCCTTCACGCCGGGGGGCAGGACATCGATCACGGCGGAGCCGACGGCGCTGACCGGGGTCACGGACGGGCTCAACGCCGCGGCGGCCAGTTCACCGCCGATCACGCCCAGCCCCACGGCGAGTGCCCCCGCGGCGGCTGCCCACGTACGCCGTCGAATCATCGGTACCTCCTTCCGGGCCCCGGCGACGGCTCGGTGCCGGGCAGGATGGTCCTCCCGTTACACGTGCGCGGTCCCCTCGCCGTTCCCCTGTGCACCGCCCCCGGCACCGCCTCCCGCACAGGCCCGCGCACTGCGTCCTACAGTGCCGGGGGGATACGCGGAAGAGCCGGTCCGGCGCAGCTGTCGGGTAGGGCTCTGGCCGGTGGAGGGCGTAACCTCGTTCCATGGGAATCCAACTGGGAATGCCGAGTGCTGCCCCACGGGCCGCTCTTCCTGGACTCATGGACACCCATGGCAGGCAGGCAACCGACATGCGTCTGTCCCTGACGGACAAGTGCAATCTGCGCTGCACCTACTGCATGCCCGCGGAGGGCCTCAACTGGCTGCAGAAGGACCAGGTCCTCTCGCGATCCGAGATCGTCCGCCTGGTGCGCATCGGAGTCGATCAGCTGGGGATCAGGGAGCTGCGTTTGACGGGCGGCGAGCCGCTGGTCCGCGCCGACCTGCTGGACATCATCCGCGACATCCGCGCTGATCACGCCGACCTGCCCATCTCCATGACGACCAACGCGCTCGGCCTCGACCGCCGCGCCGCCCAGTTGAAGGAAGCCGGCCTCACCCGCATCAACGTCTCGATGGATTCACTGCACCCAGGAACCTTCGCCCAGCTGACGCGCCGACCGTTCCTGGACCGCGTCCTGAAGGGCATCGAGGCCGCCGCCGATGCAGGACTCGGGCTCGTGAAGATCAACGCCGTCCTCATGCGCGGCATCAACGATCATGAGGCACCCGACCTCGTGGAGTGGGCGGTGGCCCGCGGATTCGAGCTGCGTTTCATCGAGCAGATGCCCCTCGATGCCGACCACGGCTGGACGAAAGCGGGTATGGTGACGGCCGCTGAGATGCGCGCCCTCGTCGAGACCCGGTTCATCCTCACCTCCGACCCCCGCAACCGCGACGGGGCTCCGGCCGAACGGTGGGAGGTCCGGGCGAAGGACGCACCCGACGTCGTCCTCGGGACCGTGGGCATCATCGCCTCGGTCACGGAACCGTTCTGCTCCGACTGCCGGCGGACCCGCGTCACCGCCGAGGGCAAGGTCATGAGCTGCCTCTTCTCACGGGAGGAGACGGACCTGAGGGACCTGCTGCGCTCAGGAGCGGACGACGACGCCGTCGCCCAGCGCTGGCGCGATGCCATGTGGCTGAAGCCGAAGGCGCACGGCATGGCCCACACGGGCCTCGGCGCCGATGATTTCATCCAGCCCGACCGGTCGATGAGCGCCATCGGTGGCTGAGGTGCTGGTGAGGTACTTCGGGGCCGCCAGGGCTGCCTCAGGAGTCGATCAGGAGCGGCTGCCCGCCGACCGCCCGCTGGCGGACGTGCTCACCGACCTCCGCAGGCGACCGCCGGTGACGGGAGCCCCCTCCCTCGGCAAGGTCCTCGACCGCAGCAGCTTCCTGCTCAACGAGGTCTCGCTGCGCGATCCCGCGACGGTGCTGCAGGACGACGATGTCGTGGACATCCTGCCGCCCTTCGCCGGCGGCTAGGACTGCTCCGCGAAGTCGGCTTCAGTGTCGAAGGGTCCGACGACGACGGTCGTTCGCGGCGCAGCGGCCAGTTCCCGCGCCAGGTCCTGCACGTCTGCAGCGGTGACGGTGCGGATACGGTCGAGGGATGCGTCCATGTCGACGAACTCTCCCGAGACGAGCTCCGAGCGGCCGAGGCGTGACATGCGGGAGCTGCTGTCCTCCAGGGCCATGACGAGCCCACCGGAGAGTTGCCCGACGGCTTTGCGGAGCTCCTCGGCGTCGATCCCGTCGGCGGCCAGCCGGTCGAGCTCCGCACCGAGCAGCCTGATGACCTGACCGGTCTTCGCGGGCGAGCAGCCGGCGTACATGCCGAAGTACCCGGCGTCCGCGTAGGCGGCCGAGAAGGAATAGGTCGAGTACACGAGGCCGCGCTTCTCCCGAACCTCCTGGAACAGTCGCGAGGACATGCCGCCGCCCAGCACGGCGTTCAGGACGCTCATCGCGAACCGTCGCTCGTCGGTCGCGGTGAGCGATGGGCAGCCGATCAGGATGTTGGACTGCTCGACCGCCCGGCGGATCACATGGGTCCCCGTCGCGCCCTGCACCGCGGTCGCCGTCGTCGAGCGCCGGGCGACCGGCAGGGCACCCTCCTCGAGGGACCAACCGGCCGTCTCGAGGGCTTCCTGCACGAGCCGGCAGACGATGTCGTGGTCGAGGCCGCCGGCCGCGGTGACGACCAGTTCCGAAGGCGTGTAGTAGCGCCGGTAGTGGGCCAGGACGGACTCGCGCGGAACGGCCCGGATCGCTTCCGGCGTTCCGCCGATCGGCCGCCCGAGGGGGTGGTCCCCCAGCACGAGCTCGACGAACTTCTCGTGGGCGACGTCCCCGGGGTCGTCACTGTCCATCGCGATCTCCTCGAGGATGACGTCGCGCTCCTGCTCGAGCTCCTCGGGGTCGAGCACCGCCGATGTCACCATGTCGGCGATGACGTCGATGGCCATTGGGAGGTCGGAGTCGAGGACACGCGCGTAGTAGCAGGTGTTCTCCTTCGCTGTGGCGGCGTTGGACTCACCGCCCACCTCGTCGAAGGCCGAGGCGATGTCCATGGCGCTCCGGCGCACGGTCCCCTTGAACAGCAGGTGCTCGAGGAAGTGGGTGCTCCCGTGCTGTCCCTCGGCTTCGTCCCGGGACCCGACCCCCACCCAGAAGCCGATCGTCGCCGAGCGCTGTCCCGGCATGGCCTCAGTGAGCACGCGGACGCCACCGGGCAGCACACTGCGCCGGACGACGTTGCCGCCCGGATCACCGGCGACGAAGGAGTGGTCGGAACCGTCTCCGTCGTTGGGGGTCGGCAGCAGGGGCAGGGACACTATGGAAGACAGGGACATCTGGTCCTTCTGATTGTTCGGGAAAGGCAGACGGCCCCGACGCCGACCGATTCAATCGGTCGGCACCGGGGCCGTTCGGTGCTCAGGACGAGCGGGTCACGGAACTAGATGTCGCCGTCGGTGACCTCGGGCAGCTCGATCCCGGCGTCCTCGGAGGCGCCGTTGGAGTCGTCATCGGCGACGACGGGCGAGAGCGAGAGCTTTCCGCGGTCGTCGACCTTCGTGATTTCCACCTGGACCTTCTGACCCACGGAGACGATCTCGTCCACGTTGTCGACACGCTTGCCACCGGCGAGCTTGCGCAGCTCGGAGATGTGCAGCAGCCCATCCTTGCCCGGGGTGAGCGAGACGAAGGCGCCGAACGTCGTGGTCTTGACGACCGTGCCCAGGTAGCGCTCGCCGATCTCGGGGACCTGGGGGTTGGCGATCGCGTTGACCGCGGCGCGTGCGGCTTCGGCCGACTCGCCGTTCGTGGCGCCGATCAGCACGGTGCCGTCATCCTCGATCGAGATGTCGGCTCCAGTGTCCTCCTGGATCTGGTTGATCATCTTGCCCTTGGGGCCGATGACCTCGCCGATCTTGTCGACGGGGATCTTGACCGAGATGATCCTCGGCGCGAACTCGGAGAGCTCGTCCGGGGTGTCGATCGCGGCCTGCAGGACTCCGAGGATGTGCAGGCGGGCCTCGCGGGCCTGCTTGAGTGCTGCTGCCAGCACCGAGGCAGGAATGCCGTCGAGCTTGGTGTCCAGCTGGATCGCCGTGACGAACTCAGCCGTTCCCGCGACCTTGAAGTCCATGTCGCCGAAGGCATCCTCGGCGCCGAGGATGTCGGTCAGGGCGGCGTAGCGCGTCTGGCCGTCGACGACGTCGGACACGAGGCCCATGGCGATGCCGGCGACCGGTGCACGCAGGGGCACACCGGCGTTGAGCAGGGACAGCGTCGAGGCGCAGACCGAGCCCATCGACGTCGAGCCGTTGGAGCTCAGGGCCTCGGACACCTGGCGGATCGCGTAGGGGAACTCCTCGCGGGACGGCAGGACGGGCACGAGTGCGCGCTCGGCGAGCGCTCCGTGGCCGATCTCGCGGCGCTTCGGCGAACCTACCCGTCCGGTCTCACCGGTGGAGTAGGGCGGGAAGTTGTAGTTGTGCATGTAGCGCTTGCGCGTGACGGGCGACAGCGAATCGATCTGCTGCTCCATCTTCAGCATGTTGAGCGTGGTGACGCCCAGGATCTGCGTCTCGCCGCGCTCGAAGATCGCGGAACCGTGCACGCGCGGCAGGACCTCCACCTCCGCGGTGAGCTTGCGGATGTCACTGAGGCCACGGCCGTCGATGCGGACCTGGTCCTTGAGGATGCGCTGGCGGACGACAGCCTTGGTCAGCGAGCGGAATGCTGCGGACAGCTCCTTGTCGCGGCCCTCGAACTGACCGATGAGTGCGGCCGTCACTTCGTCCTTGAGCGCATCCGAAGCGTCGTTGCGCTGCTGCTTGTCAGCGATCTGGAAGACCTGCGCGAGCTTGTCGGCCCCTGCGGTCTCGACAGCCGCGTACACATCGTCCTGGTAGTCCAGGAATACGGGGAACTCGACAGTCGGCTTCGCTGCGCGCGAGGCCAGGTCGGCCTGGGCTTCGCACAGCGCGCGAATGAAGGGCTTGGCTGCCTCTAGGCCGTCGGCGACGATCTCCTCGGTAGGCGCGGTCGCCCCGTTCTCCTTGATGAGGTTCCAGGAGTTGTCCGTGGCTTCGGCCTCGACCATCATGATTGCGACGTCGTCGCCTGCAACCCGACCGGCGACAACCATGTCGAAGACCGAGTTCTCGAGCTCGGAGTGCTTCGGGAAAGCGATCCACTGATCGTTGCCGCTGCCATCGGATACGAGGGCCACGCGGACGCCGCCGATCGGACCCGAGAAGGGCAGGCCCGAGAGCTGCGTGGACATCGACGCTGCGTTGATGGCGACAACATCGTAGCGCACATCGGGGTTGATGGCGAGGATGGTGACGACGATCTGGACCTCGTTGCGGAGGCCCTTGACGAACGCGGGGCGCAGCGGGCGATCCATGAGGCGGCAGGCCAGGATGGCTTCCGTGGAGGGGCGTCCCTCGCGACGGAAGAACGAACCCGGGATGCGGCCGGCGGCGTACATGCGCTCTTCGACGTCGACGGTGAGGGGGAAGAAGTCGAAGCCCTCGCGTGGGTGCTTGCCGGCCGTGGTGGCCGACAGCAGCGCGGTGTCCTCGTCGATGTAGACCATGGCCGACCCTGCGGCCTGCTGGGCGACGCGCCCGGTCTCGAAGCGGATGGTGCGTGTTCCGAAGCGACCGTTGTCGATCACTGCTTCGGCGAACTGAATTTCGGGACCCTCCAAGAGAGTCACCTCCGTTTCCTGGTATCGGAGGCAATCGGCACCCGTCGTGGCCCCGTCCCTCCTGGACGGGCCACAGCACCCGGTCTTCGATCGAGATCCACGGGGCTGCCGTCGTGGCGCTCCGGAGATCACTACCGAGGACCGCGAATGCGCGGTGCCGATCGACTCCTGCTGTGCGTTGCATACTTCCATGCTGTCAGGTCGTGCTGGTCCTGCTGGTCGTGCATTCCCGGCTTGCGGGGCGAGCCCCCACTGCCTACGGTGACGGCCGCTGTCGGCGGTCCGCTCCGGCGATCGGCCGGCGTCCACCTTCAGCAAGAAGGCGGCTACCTCTCCCAGGGAGAGGACGCCGCCTTCCGATGCTATTTATCGACGCAGACCCAGGCGCTCGATGAGCGACCGGTAGCGCGTGATGTCGGTGTCCCGCAGGTAGTCCAGCAGGCGACGGCGGCGACCGACGAGAAGAAGCAGGCCACGACGCGTGTGGTGGTCGTGCTTGTGCATCTTCAGGTGCTCGGTCAGGTCGAGGATACGACGGGAAAGCATCGCGATCTGCACTTCGGGTGAACCTGTGTCACCTTCGGCGAGAGCGTATTCCTTGATGATTTCCTGCTTGATGGCGGCGTCAAGGGCCACGAGTAACTCCTAGAGTTGTACCGTGAACATGTGCTGAGCGTCGCTTGCACGACGACACAGAAGGATCCAGCCACCACGGACTGCAGCCGAATCTCCCTCGAGTTTAGCGTCTGGCCTGTTGTTCTGTCGAAAGCAGGCCGCGTGCGCGGTCGACGTCGAGCTTCATCTGCTCGATGAGTGCCTCCGGGCCCGTGTACGTCACCTGGCCACGCAACCGTTCCACGAACTCGACGACGACAGCCTGCCCGTAGAGGTCGAAGTCCTGCACCCGCTCCGGGGGACGATTGATGACGTGCGCCTCCACCTGGCGGTCGACGCCGTCGAAGGTCGGATTCGATCCTACGGAGATCGCCGCCGGCCACCTCGTCCCGGCCTCGTCGATGAGCCAGCCGGCATAGATCCCGTCCGCGGGGATGAAGCCCTGCGATGATGCGGCGAGGTTCGCGGTCGGGTAGCCGAGCTCACGACCGCGCGCTGCCCCGTGGACCACGTCCCCGCGCATGCGGTGGTGGCGGCCGAGTATTCGGGCGGCTGTGCCGACGTCACCGGCCTCCAGGGCTTCCCGCACCCAGGTCGACGAGCACCGCCGATCGCCGTCCGCGTCCGTCGCGGCCATGGGATAGCTCGTACCGAAGTCGTCGATCGCGATGACCTCGAAGCCGAGCTTCCGGCCGAGCTCGCGCATGGTCTCGATATCCCCGCTGTTGCCCCTGCCGAAGCGCACGTCGTGACCGATGACGACGGCTCGGGCCTTCAGTGCGCGGACGAAGACCCGCTCCACGAACTCCTCGGGTGTGTTCGAGGCAAGCTCCAGGGTGTAGTGCATCATCAGCAGAGCGTCTATACCGGTGCCGGCGAGTGTCTCGACGCGATCATCGAGACCCATGATCAGCTCGGGTGCGGAGTCCGGCCGGTGGACCTGCGCCGGGTGCGGATCGAAGGAGACGACGACCGCGGCGGCGGAACGCTGCCGCGCCGCTTCCACGACCTGCTGCAGCACTCGCAGGTGGCCCCGATGCACTCCGTCGAAGTTGCCCAGCGTCAGGACGGAGGGCCCGAAATCCTCGGGCACACTGTCCAGGTCTCTCCAGTAGAACACGCATCTCCTTCGCGATCCGGCCCGTTCCCGGGGTCCCGGGTGTCACCCAGCGGGTTGATTGCCGCTCCCATTATGGCCGAACGCGCCGACGCCCACGCCACCGGCTCGGCATTGCCGGTCCTGCCCCGCAGCAGGGGCTCGTCGTCCTCGGGCAGATGTTTGTCCACATAGGGCGCCTCCATCCGTCGGGCTGGTGCGACCGCGGACATCATCGGAGGAGTCCCCTTCCCGAAGACCCGAACGGTAGCAGCCCATGAGTATGCGACACCTCGATCCACCCGATCCCGCGCCACTTCCTGCCCCTCCCTCCCGGCGAAGTCCGGGGCGGGTCACTACCGTCACCCTTCTGCTCGCCCTCCTCCTGGGCCTGGCAGGGATGGCTCCCGCGGCCGCCGGCCCCGTATCCGGTGGCTGGCATACCGGTGCGGGCGTCGTCGGCACCGGGTACTTCGTGGGGCAGCACCGGAATGCCGAGGGCCTGATCGCGTACTGCACCGACTTCGAGCGCTTCTCACCGGACCGGGCGTCGGGCTACGGCGACGGAAACACCGGGCCGTTCGTCCGGAGTGACGGGTCCGCCCTGTCCACCGAGGACAACGCGATCCTTGCTTTCGTGCTCGGCCGGTGGGGAGCGACTGCGGATGACGACGAGGCAGCGGCGGTCCAACTCGCCGTATGGTCGCTGACCGCGGTCGGGATGGGCTGGGACACTCCCGCCATGACGAAATTCATCCTCGAACAGGGCCTGACTCCTGATCTTGCGCTCCGCGCCAGATCCATGGTGGACGAGGCACGGACCGGGGCGGGGCCCTACAGCATCTCGGCTGCCTTCGTGCCCGAGGAGTCCCATGGTGAGGTGCGTACCGCAGTGCTCGCGGCCGATGGAACCACACGTGCCGGGCACAGGCTCCGGGCGGTCGTGGACGGCGCGACTTTCGCGGACGGCACGACGACGGCCGAATGGACGAGCACCACCGAGCAGCAGGTGCTCGAACTTCGGCGGACCGGGTTCGGGACGGCGCGCGTCACGATCACCGCACCTGCCGTGCCCGCTGCCAATGCAGCCTGGCTGGCACCGCGCGAAGCCGACGTGCAGCGGCTCGTCGTGGCCCCTCTCACCGCGGAGGTCGCCGCGTCCGTGGACCTTCCCGCATCCACGGGGTTCACGCCCGCGGTCATCACGGCGACGTCCGCCGCACGCACCTCGCCGGGTACTCCTGTTCTCGATGTGCTCGAGGTGTCTGCTGCCGGCCCCGAACCGTGGCTGGTGGATCCCTCGAGCGATACGCCTGTCGCACTGGACGTCGTATCGACCCTTTGGGGTCCGCTGCAGTCCGCTCCCTCCGAGGGGGCTGGCGTACCGGACGGAACTCCGTCCCTCGGTACCGTCACGACCGCGGTATCGGGGCCCGGCCGGTATGAGACGCCGTCGCTCGTCGTGGGCACGGCAGGCTATTACGTGTGGACCGAGAGCATCGATCCGAAGACTGCCCGTCCAGCGGCGGCGGCATCACTCATCGCTCCATGGTCCGGAAGGTTCGGACTGGCTGCCGAGACGACGCTGGTCCCGTGGGAGCCCTCGCTGTCGACCAGGCTCTCGCACTCTTCGGCGCTCCCTGGAGCAGTTCTGCAGGACACGGTGACAGGGGACGGCTTCAGCCCGCCCGATGACGGCAGTCTGGTGCGGCTGACGATGTTCGGCCCGCTCTCGGAGCCACCGGTCAAATCGCCGGAGGTACCTGCGGAAGCCACCGTCCACTCGATCATCACGGTGCCGGCGATGAACGGCGTCACCATCTCGGGCGACTTCGCTCCCCTGCACCAGCCCGGCTGCTACACCGTCGTCGCCTCGTTCGAGGGCTCCGACGAGGAGATGCCGTTCACGTCATCCTTCGGCATACCCGCCGAGACGGTCTGCGTCGACGCGCAGCCGATGCAGCCCGAAGCTGCAGAGCCCCCAGCAGCACCCGTGCCGTCAGCGGCAACGCAGGCTGAACCGTCCCCATCTCCCGCCGCGGGGATCGCCCAGCCGCACCTCGCCACGACGGGAATCAGAGCCACTGCGGCGGCCGGGGTCGGGCTGATGATCGTGGGAATCGGGATGGGCCTCCGGCTGCTGGCTCGGCGGCGGAATGCCGGCTAGTCGCGCTGGGCGAACTCCTTGCGCATCGCACTCGTCTTGGCAATGTACTTGTGCCACACGAGCAGGGCCGGTGGGAAGGCGAGCTCAACAACCATCAGGACGATCATGACGTAGTTGGGAGTCCCCGAAAAAGCCCAGGACAGCACCCGCCCGATTCCCCCGATGAACACCATCAGGCAGACCAGCCACAGCATGTTCGCCCACTCGAATTTGATGGCGATGGTGATGAACGCCGCTCCGACGCCGACCATCATGGCCGAGAAGAACCGGAACTGGTTCTCCAGTGTCGGATTGACCGGGCTGGCCTCGGTATCCGGCAGACCCGCGGTGCCGAGGATCAGGTAGTAGGCACCGAAGCCGGCGATGACCAGTCCCACCAGCACGACGACGGTACGGAATACGTTCCAGTCACCACCCGAGCTTGCCTTTCCGGCTTTCTTGACCTTGTCACCGGCTTTGCCCTTCGCCTTGTCCCTTGTTCCCCCAGTGGACGGAGCGCCGGCTCCGGCACCAGCCGACACGTTGCCCGATGATGACTGGCCGGTGCGCGGCAGGGAGGACGCCGTCGACGTGGCCGGTGGGTTGCCCGTCCGGCCGGGCTCCCGTGAAGGAGCTCCGGAGGAACGGACACCCGCCTCGTTGAAGCCGCGGGGATCGGACGACGCCGGCCGTCCGCTCGCCGCGGAGGAGTTGTCGTGCTCGGGATTGTTGCTGGTCATGTCGCTCCTGAAGGCCGAATGGTGCTTTAGCGTCATGATCTCACGGGGCAGGCCGCCGCTGTTGGCGATTTCCCCGGGTTGGGGTGATCGTGGGTAGCAGCTACCGCGGGTGGCCGCACCGCTCGCTGCCGGCTGCGCTCCCCCTGACCCGACGACGTCAGATCCTCGAGCGACCAGGCCTGTTCCGCCGCAGCCAGATCAGCCCGAGGACGGGCAGGATGAGGGGCACGAATCCGTACCCGCGCCCGAAGGCGGACCAGACGGTCTCACTGGGAAATGCCTGCGCGTCGAAGATGCTGAGGAGCCCGACCGCGATGACGCCCACCAGTTCGGTGGTCACCGCGACGACAGATATGCGGTAGGCACGCGTTCCCGGCCGCGCAAGCGACACCGTAGCCACGATGTAGACGACCGCCGCCACCGCGGAGAGCAGGTACGCCACCGGAGCCTCGCTGAACTTCGTGGCGATCTGGAACCCCGCCCGGGCGGACGCGGCCAGCGCGAAAACGCCGTAGACGGCGATCAGCAGCCGGCCGGGGCCTGTGGCACGGCTCGGGGCAACTCCGTCGGTATCGGAAGCTGATGCCCCTGGATACCTGCGGGTCGCTGACTCGTCGCCGTCTGGTATACCGGTCACAGGCCGGCCACTCCGTCCCAGATCTGTTCCATTCGGTAGAGCATGACGAAAACTGTCAGGCCCGCCGCTGCCAGGACGAAATTACTCCAGCGTGTCCTCTCGAGGATCGCCCACCAGAACGCACCCACGGGTACCAGGAGTGCCGTCAGGAGATAGCCCCAGAACTCCCAGCCTTCGCCGAGGACGGGATCGCCGGTCGACTGTCGGATCACCGCACCCACCGCATAGGCCAGCAGGAAGAGCTCCACTGCCGCTGTCGAGAGGATGGTGATGTCGTTCGGGGGTTGGCGCAGGACTGCTGCTCCGATGCAGAGTGCCGCCGAGACGGCGGAGACCACTACCCCGATGAGGAAGAAGGGGTCCATGGTCACTCCTTCCCACCGGGTGCGAACACCAGGGCTGTCCGCGCGGACCCACCCCTGTTCTCGAGCAGCGCAACAAGGGTTCCATCCGGCGAGAAGGCAGCCACGTGCGCGTCCGGCTGGTCGCTGGGGTCGATCCTGCGCCCGTGCGACACATCGGCGGCTTCGGCATCGGACAGCTCCCTCACGGGAAAGAGCGCCCGTCCGGCGTCGTCCAGCGACAGGACGTCGAGATGCTCCGCCAGCTGCTCCAGCGTGCGGGCCTGGTCGATCGAGTACGGACCTACCTGTGTCCGCCGCAGGGCGGTCAGGTGCCCGCCGACGCCGAGGGCGGACCCTAGATCGCGTGCGAGGGCTCGAATGTAGGTCCCCGAGCTGCACTCGACCGTGACGTCGATGTCCTGTAGGCGGCCGTTGCTCACGCGGCGGATCGCGTGGATCTCGAAGCGGTGGATGGTGACGGGACGCGCCGGAAGGTCGACGTCCTCACCGGAGCGCACCCTGGCGTAGGACCTCTCGCCCTTCACCTTGATGGCGCTGACGCTGCTCGGTACCTGCTGGATCTCGCCCGTCAGGGCCGCTATCGCCGTCCGGATGTCGACCTCGGTCACGGCTGCGGCGATGCTGCCGCCGGTGATCTCTCCCTCGGCGTCGTCCGTGATGGTGGACTGTCCCAGCCGGATGGTTGCGGTGTAGGTCTTCGACGTGCCGACGATGAAGGTGAGGAGCCGTGTTGCTCGATTGATACCGACGACGAGGACGCCGGTGGCCATCGGGTCGAGGGTGCCGGCGTGCCCGACCTTCCGGGTTCCGGCCAACTTCCGCATGCGGGCGACGACGTCGTGGCTCGTCCAGCCCTGAGGCTTGTCCACAATGATCAGCCCTGAGTGGACCTGCCCGGCATTCACGCCCCCAGTATATGGGCGGGACGGGGCCTCCCTCGCGTCGCGCCCGTCACCAGGCACGGGCGCGGCCTTCCCCTGAGCCCTGCCACGGCGCGCCTCCGGTCGCGATAGCATCCTGCGTATGCCCTCTGCTCCAGCCCGTGTGGTGTCCGTCCCGGTCAACCAGATCCGTGAGATCACCCAAGCCGCCTGGGCCGCTCCCGATTCGATCGTCCTCAGCATCGGCGAACCCGCCTTCCCCGTCGCGCGCCATGTGCTCGAAGCGGGTATCTCTGCCCTGGACCGCGATGACACGAACTACACGCCCAACGCGGGCATCGGGCCCGTGCGGGCGGCCTTCGCCGCCAGGTTTGCGCACCTCTCGGGCGTCGATGACGACCCCTCGCGGGTCTTCGTCGTGGCTGGAGCGCAACAGGGACTCCATCTGGCGCTCAGCACACTCATCTCCGCCGGTGACGAGGTGTTGATCCCGGACCCCGGGTATCCCACGTTCACCATGACCGTCGGCCTGCTGGGTGGCGTGTCCGTGCCGTACCCTCTCGTGCCGCACCACGGCTTCCAGCCGCGAGTCGACGATCTCCAGCAACTCGTCACTCCGCGGACGCGAGTGCTCATGCTCAACTCTCCGTCGAACCCCCTCGGGTCCGTGTTCGACCACGACCTCACGCGTGAACTGGTCCGCTTCGCCCACCAGAACGATCTCTGGATCATCTCGGACGAATGCTACGAGGCCTTCACCTATGACGTGCCGCATGTGAGCCCCGCCCGGTTCGACGCCGGTGGGCCCGAAGCCGTACCTGAAGCCGTCGAGGCCCGTGTCATCACGTCCCTGACCCTCTCGAAGACCTACGGCCTCACGGGTCTTCGCATCGGCGCTCTCGTGACCCCTCCCGGCATGGAGACCGTGCTGAACAATGTCATGGAGGCGACGGTGTCCTGCGTATCGGCCACGTCGCAGTACGCCGGCCTCGCTGCCCTGACCGGCCCGCAGGATTATGTATCCACCGCTCTGGACCACTACCGGTCGAACCGGGATGCAGCGACCGCAGTGCTCGACGGGCTCGGCATCGACTACCTCGACGCCCGCGGCGCCTTCTACCTCTGGGCGAATCTGTCCCATGCGACCGGTGGTGACGTCCGCACCTGGACCAGGACATTCCTTGCAGAACGGGGTGTCGCGCTCGCTCCCGGAACGGCGTTCGGGTCGATGGGCGAGGGGTGGGTCCGGATAGCTCTCTGCGGCCGGACGGAAGAACTCGTCGAGGGTCTCTCCCGGCTGCCGGCCCCGCCATTGCACGACTGATGCCGGGCTGGCGCACGGCGGATCATGCGGCTGTGTGAATGACGTCGGGGACCGACTCGGGGCACCTGGCGCAGGTACGCGAAAGGCAGCCGACGGATGTCGGCTGCCTTTCGTGACGCGCTGTCCTTGACCGTCGCGGGGACGGTGGAGGCTAGCGAGCTGCTTCGTCGTCGTCAGAGGTGCGGTACGGGTCCGCATCCCCTGCGAAGTCTGCGCCCTGTGCGATGGCCGCCACTTCGGCGTCGCGCTCGCGTGCCTTCTGCAGCAGCTCCTCGAGGTGGCTGGCGTTGACCGGCACCTCGTCGGGAACGAACTCCAACGTCGGGGTCAGACGTGCGGTGATGTTCTTGCCGACCTCCGAGCGCAGCACTCCACGGGCGGATTCGAGCGCCATCCGCGTGGCCTGCTGCTCCTCGGGATCGCCGAGCACCGTGTAGTAGAGCGTTGCATGCTGGAGGTCGTTGGTGACGCGGGAGTCCGTGATGGTCACGGCTTCCAGCCGGGGGTCCTTCACACGACGCCGCAGCGCCTCGGCGACGATGACTTTGATGCGCTGTGCGAGCCGCGCGGCGCGGGCCGGATCTGCCATTGCTGATACTCCTACTGAAACGGGTGTGATGGGGGAATACGACCTGCGGATTCCGGCGGTGCGACGGGCACAGGCGCCCCGGATAACCGGGGCGCCTGTGCTGACCCGAGATCAGACGCGGGGCTTCTCCCGCATCTCGAAGGTCTCGATGGTGTCGCCTTCCTTGACATCGTTGAACGAGCCCAGGCCGATGCCACACTCGAAGTCGGTGCGGACCTCGGTGGCGTCGTCCTTGAAGCGCTTGAGCGAGTCCACGGAGAGGTTGTCCCCGATGACCTTGCCGTCGCGCAGGACGCGGGCCCTCGTGTTGCGTCGGATGACGCCCGAACGAACGATCGAACCGGCGATGTTGCCGAACTTCGAGGAACGGAACACCTCGCGGACCTCTGCGGTACCGAGCTGCACTTCCTCGTACTCGGGCTTGAGCATGCCCTTGAGTGCGAGCTCGATGTCATCGATGGCTCCATAGATGACCGAGTAGAAGCGCATGTCCACGCCCTCGCGCTCCGCGAGGTCGGCCACACGTTCGGCCGGCTTCACGTTGAACCCGATGATGATGGCATTGTCGACCGTCGCCAGGTTGACGTCGTTCTGCGTGATGGCACCGACACCGCGGTGGATGACGCGCAGCTGCACGCCTTCGCCGACATCGATCTTGAGCAGCGAGTCCTCCAGCGCCTCGACGGCACCCGACACGTCACCCTTGAGGATGAGGTTGAGGGTGTCGACCTTGCCGTCGGCGACGGCCTGGTCGAAGTCCTCGAGGCTGATGCGCTTGCGGCGCTTCGCCAAAGCGGCGTTGCGGTCGGCTGCTTCACGCTTCCCAGCGATCTGGCGTCCGGTGCGCTCGTCGTCCGTCACGAAGAACGTGTCGCCTGCCCGAGGGACATTGGACAGACCCAGCACCTGTACCGGACGCGATGGTCCCGCCTCGGTGATGACATCGCCGTTCTCGTCGAACATGGCACGGACGCGTCCATGGGCCGTACCGGCCACGATCGTGTCGCCCACTTTCAGTGTTCCCGACTGAACCAGGACCGTTGCGACAGCGCCGCGACCACGGTCGAGGTTTGCCTCGATCGCGATACCGCGGGCGTCCTTGTTCGGGTTGGCCCGCATGTCGAGGGCAGCGTCTGCGGTCAGCAGGACGGCCTCGAGCAGCTCGTCGATACCCATGCCCTGAAGCGCGGATACGTGGACGAACATGGTGTCGCCACCGTATTCCTCGGGTACCAGGCCGTACTCAGTCAGCTGGCCCTTGACCTTGTCCGGGTTCGCGCCTTCCTTGTCCATCTTGTTGACTGCGACGACGATCGGCACGTTGGCCGCCTGGGCGTGGTTGAGCGCCTCGACGGTCTGCGGCATGACGCCGTCGTCGGCTGCGACGACGAGCACCGCGATGTCCGTGACCTTCGCACCACGGGCACGCATGGCGGTGAACGCCTCGTGACCGGGAGTGTCGATGAAGGTGATGGCGCGCGTGGTGTCCTCGTGCACGTGCTGGATCTGGTAGGCACCGATGTGCTGGGTGATGCCACCGTGCTCGCCCTCGACGACCTTGGTGTTGCGGACGGCGTCGAGCAGACGCGTCTTACCGTGGTCGACGTGGCCCATGACCGTGACGACCGGCGGACGGGCCTCGAGGTCCTCGTCACCCTCGGCTTCCAGCTCGGCATCGAAGTCGATGTCGAAGCTGCTGAGGAGCTCGCGCTCCTCGTCCTCGGGCGATACCACCTGGATCTTGTAGCCCAGCTCGGTGCCCAGCACCTCGAACGTGTCCTCGTCCAGCGACTGGGTGGCCGTGGCCATCTCGCCGAGGTGGAAGAGCACCGTTACGAGTGCTGCCGGGTTCGCCTCAATCTTGTCGGCGAAGTCCGTGATGGACGAGCCTCGGCGCATGGTGACGATGGTGTTGCCGTCTCCGCGGGGTACGCTCACGCCGCCCAGCGAAGGAGCCGACATCTGCTCGAGTTCCTGACGCTTTGCACGCTTCGACTTGCGCTGCTTGCCGCGCCCGGCTCCACCCTTGCCGAAAGCGCCGGCCGTGCCGCCACGTCCGCGGGTGCCCTTCCCGAAGCCGCCGCCTGCGGGAGCTCCGCTGGGGCTGTTCGGGGCTCCACCGGGTCCGCGGCGCGCACCGGCGCCGGCGCCTGCTCCTGCGCCGGGTGCTCCGCGGCCAGGGGCAGCGGGACGCTCGGTGCGGTTGGGCATCATGCCCGGAGTGGGCCGTGATCCAGGAGCTCCACCGGGACGGGGAGCACCGGGACGCGGTGCACCCGGACGGGGCCCGCCGGCACCTGCAGCCGGACGGGGTCCCCCGGCACCTGCAGCCGGGCGGGGTCCACCCGGACCTGCGGCGGCGGGACGCTGCTGTGCATCGTCACGACGCCCGGGCCGGGGCATGCCCTGCGATGGTGCGAACGGATTGTTGCCCGGACGCGGCGGACGGTCCGAGGTGCGATCGGCACCACGGTCCGAGTCCCCGCGACGGGAACCCATCCCCTGCGACGGTGCGAAAGGGTTGTTACCTGGCCGGGGAGCGCCACCGGGACGAGCACCCGAGGGGCGCGTCGTACCTGCCGGCGGAGCTGCGGGCGGAGTTGCAGGGCGGGGCGCTGGACGCGCTGCCCCGTCCTGCGTGCCCTGCTGTGCCGGCGCTGAGGCGCTCGGGGCAGCCGGGGCGGGGTTTTCCACAGGTGCAGAGCCGTTGGAGAACGGTGATGCCTGCGGTGCAGCCGGTGCCGCCGGAGCCACGGGAGTGGCGGGCGCTGCCGGTGCGGGAGTGGAGGCCGCTGCAGGTGCGGCCGGGGCGGGTGCCTCGGGAGCGGGTGCCTCGGGAGCTGCCTGGGCAACACCTGGCTTCGGACCCGACGGCGCCGGCGCCGAGGGGCGGGATGGTGCGGGATCGGCGGCGGGCTTGGTAGCGCCGGCACCGGGGAATGCGCCGCGAAGTTTCTTCACGACGGGGGCTTCGATGGTGGATGAGGCTGAACGAACGAATTCGCCCAGTTCCTGCAGTTTCGCAACTGCGTCTTTCGAGGTTATACCGAGCTCTTTTGCGAGCTCGTGTACGCGGACCTTGGCCACATTTCTCCTGTCTCGGTCCGCACCGAGTCAGGCACGAACCGTCTATTTCCTACTTCTGATCCCAGTCGCTAGGGCGGCTGGCAGATCGAATGCTGAGCGCAACGGATTGGTCATCGTTGCGCACTCATCGCTGGGTTCTCATCGGGTTTCCATGAGGGTTCTGACCCGCTTTCGGGGAGGACGGTGGTGAATCGGAGCGCTTATCTCGACGCTCCAGGTGTGCCTGGAAGTCCGCTGCCAACCGCGCAGTGTCCACCGACCCGCGGAAAGCCCTGCTGAAGGCTCTTCGCTTGATGGCCGTTTCCATGCATGCCGGGTCGGGGTGCAGCCATGCACCCCGTCCGGATAGCCGGCGCCGCTCATCGATGACGGCGACAATCTGTCCGTCGATCGGTCGTGCAACAACCCGCATCACGTGTGACTGGCGGTCCCGCCGGCGGCATCCTACGCAGGTGCGTATCGGATGGCGTTCCGCCGGGTGGCGTCCGGACTCTTCTCGGTAAGCAGAGTCTTCCGGGCGCGGCTCGACAGCAGTCCCTTCCATTCTACCCCTTCCGGCTCGACCGGCTGACCGGAGCCGGTCAGTCCTTGGCAGCCGGGTCAGCCGGGGCAGCCGGGGCGGACTGGGCGGGTTTGGCGGCGTCGGACACGATGTCGATCCGCCACCCGGTCAGCTTCGCGGCGAGGCGCGCGTTCTGGCCCTCCTTGCCGATGGCCAGCGAGAGCTGGTAGTCCGGTACGACGACGCGTGCGGACCTGGTGGCCTCGTCCGTGATCGTCACGGAGGTGACGCGCGAGGGCGAGAGCGAGCTGGCGATGAAGGCCGCGGCGTCGTCGTTGTAGTCGACGATGTCGATCTTCTCGTCGTTGAGCTCGTTCATGACGGCGCGGACCCGGCTCCCCATCTCACCGATGCAGGCTCCCTTGGCGTTGACACCCGGGACATTGGCCTTCACCGCGATCTTGGTGCGGTGGCCCGCTTCACGCGCGAGGGCGACGATCTCGACGGTCTTGTCGGCGATCTCCGGCACCTCCAGCTCGAAGAGCTTCCGCACCAGGCCCGGGTGCGAACGGGAAAGAGTGATGGAGGGTCCCTTCATGCCGCGGTGCACGTCGACGACGAAGGCTCGCAGCCGGGTGCCGTGCACGTACTTCTCCCCGGGCACCTGCTCGGGCGGCGGTAGGACGGCTTCCACGGACCCGAGGTGGACCTGGATCATGTGCGGATTGTTGCCCTGCTGGATCATGCCGGCGACGAGCTCGCCCTCCTTGCCGCGGAACTCCCCGAGGATGTTCTCGTCCTCGGCGTCGCGCAGCCGCTGCAGGATGATCTGCCGGGCCGTGCTCGCGGCGATCCGCCCGAAACCGCCGGGGGTGTCATCGAACTCGCCGACAGTCCCGCCGTCGTCGTCCTTCTCCGTGGCCCAGATAGTGACGTGGCCGTTGCGGCGGTCGAGCTCGGCACGGGCGGTTTCGTGCGCTCCGGGCGATCGGTGGTAGGCGACGAGCAGTGCCTGCTCGATCGTGGGGATCAGCTTGTCCAGCGGGATCTCGCGTTCGCGCTCGAGGAGCCTGAGCGCGCTCATATCAATGTCCATGTGGGTCTCCTTACGCGTGGTGCACGGCGCCGGAGTTGTCCGGATCGGCCCCATCGATGTCTTCGGTGTGTTCATCCTCAAGATGCGCGAATTCGACCTGTACGGTCCCCTTGCGGATCCTGGAAAATTCGAGGGCGAGCGGGTCGCCCTGCTTGGGCTTCATGCCTTTCTTGACCGGCAGCTGTGGAATGAGCCGGATGCCGGTTGCTGTGACTTCCTGCAGGCGACCGACGACGACGTCCCCCGTCACCGGCTTCACCTCGACCATGCGCCCGATGTTGCGGCGCCAGTGCCGCGGTTCGGTGAGGGGGCGCGAGACGCCGGGAGAGGAGATCTCGAGGCTGTAGGGACGGTCGTCGTCGTCGGGATCGCTGTCCATCGCCTCGGACAGATCCGTCGAGATCGCGGAGATCACATCGAGTCCGACGCTTCCCGAGGCGTCCTCGGGCAGATCGACGACGACGTGCACGGTGCGGTGGGAGCCGGCGATCTTGATGTCCACATCCTCGAGATACAGGTTGTGCTGTTCGACGACGGGCAGGAGTCTGGTCCGCAGGCGCTGTGCCGCGGCCTGCAGCTCCGCCTCCACGGCCGACTTGCGGGTCGAGGCGTGGTTTTCGTTCCCGGACCGGACCGCCATGGCTGCCTCCCACTCGATGATGTTGTCCACCAAGAGTACCGACATTCGGCAGCACCCGGTGTATGGCCGGGGAAAACCAGGACCTCCGTGGCATCATCGGAAACTGTGATGACAGGGGGGCAGGCAGGCAGGACCCAGGGGCGCGGAGCGCGTCCGGCCTCTGTTGCTGCGCGTGCAGGCCGCGCGTTCCTCCGCCTGGTCGGCCTCTTCATCGTGGTGCTCCTCGTGGTGGGCATCGGGCTGAATCTCCGGTCGCCGGAGCCGGAGGAACCCGTCTTCTCCGCGTCCCAGCGTGCACAGCTCGACGCCGAGCGCCGGTACCGCGCACTGGCGGATGAGGCGCGCACGGTGGCTGCCGCCGGCCCGGCGTCCGCGAGCCACCTGACGCAGATCGCGGAGGACCTCGATGCGCACGCTGACGCCGTCGCACTGCCACGCTCCCCCAGGTCGGCAACACAGGGTCCGACCGTGGCAACTCCGCCGCCCGCGTCGGAGGCGGCTGCCGTGGCACCTTCCGACGAGGCGCGGGTGCTGACCGGACTGCATAGCAGCGCGCTCCTGAGCCTCCGCGATGCCATGGGAGCCGAAGCCGGACCGAGGCGGGTGCTCGCCGCAGCCGGTGCGAACCAGTGGCGGCACACCGCGCTGCTCGCCCAGGCCCTGGAGGTCGAATCGGGGCTTCTGCCGGCTGACGCGCTGTCCGCGACCGATCTTGCAGCCGGGACGGGACTCTTCGCGGGCCTTTCCGATCCGTCGGCTGCACCAACCGGCTCCCCGGTGGAACCTGCTGCGGAGACACCGACGCCTCCGACGTCGTCCCTGTCGCCCGCAGAAGCCGGCGTGGACGAGGAACCGGACGAGGAACCGGCGGACCGCGCCGCGTCGGAGACTCCTGCCGCCGACTGCTCGGGCACTCCCATCGGTCCGGATGCCGACCGGCAGGCGCTACTCACCGCGAAGACGGCCGAGGACCAGGCGCGCTACGGATACGACGTCGCCGCCGCGGTGCTCCCCGAACCGGCCAAGGGCCTCGCCCGTTCGGCAATTCACCGTGCCGCCGCCGATGCCGCAGCCCGACGCCTCGCCGAGCTGTGCATGCCGGTTGATCCGGCTCCGGCTGGTTTCGCCCTCGGCCCGGAGTTCCGTGCCGACCCGGTCAGCACCCTGAGGGAACTCGAGGAGGACCACGCCGAGCTCTACGCCGGACTGGTGGCCACCACCGGTCCCGATGTCCGCGCCTGGGCGATCACCGCCTACAACGCCGCAGCGCAGCGCAGCCTCGAGGCGGGAACACCGCTGGCCGCCTTCCCGGGGCTCGACGGGACCGCCGGAGGAACCACGAGTACGTCACCGGGAAACTCCCCGTCGGAGGATGCGCCCCAGCCCCGGGAGACGGAGCAGGGTGATGGCTGAGGACCGACCCGATCCCAGGTCGATCCGCCCGGGAAGCGACCCCGCGCTGGACCTCCCCGAGCTCCCCCACCGCCTGGTGCAGAGTGCGCGGACCATCGCCGGTGGTGCCCGCTGGACGCGGGAGTGGGGCGGCCTGCTGGCCGACCGGCTGACCGCGTGGGACCTCGACCTCGACCTGGAACCGGGGCAGCTCCCCTGGGCCGGCTTGTGCGCGGTCGTGGTGCCCGTCATCCGGCGCAACGGCGCACAACCGGCGAGAGCCGTCCTGAAGCTCACGATCCCGCACGACGAGGCGCTTCCGGAGCCCGATGCCCTGGAACTCTGGGACGGAAGGGGTGCGGTTCCCCTGTTGGCGGCGTCGCGTCCCGACTTCGCGCTGCTCCTCGCACGGCTCGACGGCGACCATTCCCTGCGGGACGTCCCGCTCGACGAGACGCCCCAGCTGTGGGCGTCGGTGGTACGGCAGCTCTCGATCCCCTCCGGCGACAGCCCGCTCTGGGCCGCTTTCCCGCACCTGGCATCGGAGGCCGAGCAGTGGACCGACACCCTGCCGGCCCGCTGGGACGAACTCGGCGAACCCTTCCCCCGCTGGCTCATGGAAGCCGCACTCGAGGTCTGCCAGTCCCGCGGCATCGTCGGCAGGCGGTCGGAGCGCGACGTCCTCGTGCACTCCGACCTGCACTACGAGAATCTCCTGCCGTCCGTCCCGGGGCAGCTGCGCGACTTCACGGCGATCGATCCGAAGCCGGTGCTCGGCGATGCCGAGTACGCCGTGGCCCCGATGCTCTGGAACCGGTTGGGTGAACTCGACGCGGCAGATCCGGCGGGCCACCTCCGCGCGCACTGCTCAGCCCTCGCCGCCGCGGCCGGTCTCGACGACGAGCTGGCCTCCGGCTGGACCGTGGTGCGGGAGGTCCGCAGCGCCCTGGCCCATCTCGGTCACGGCCGGATCGGGGAGGCGCAGCGATCCCTATGGGTAGCCAGCTCGGTGGCGGGGCGGACGCTGGACGCCCTGCCCGCCGTCGGTGACCTGCCGGCCCCCTGACCGAGGGGCCGCGTCAGGACGGAGCGCCGACGAGCGGCCGGATGTTCTCGATCCAGACGTCGGAACCGAGCTTGATGATCAGCGCGCCGACGACGGCGAGGAACACGATGCGGATGAACCTGCTGCCCTGGCTGATGGCCATGCGCGAGCCCGTATAGCCTCCGGCCATGTTCGCGACGCCGAGCAGCAGGCCGAGGCCCCACAGGATGGACCCGTTCGGCAGGAAGAACATCAGGGCACCGAAGTTGGTCGCCATGTTGACGATCTTCGCCTTCGCGCTGGCGCCGAGGAAGTTGTAGCCCAGCAGGGTCACCATCGCGATGATCAGGAAAGAACCGGTACCCGGCCCGATCAGGCCGTCGTAGAACCCGATGACGAGGCCGATCGCGCCCGCCGTGCCGTAGTGCCGGGCGCCCTGGTGTCGGAGCTTTGTCAGCGTTCCCACGGAGGGTTTCAGCGCGGTGAAGAGAGCCACGGCGACGAGCGCGACGACGATGATCGGCTTGAAGACCGACGACGGCAGCAATGCGGCGAGGATGGCCCCGCCGAAACTGCCGACGAGGGCGATCCCCGCCATCGGCAGGGCTGTGCGCAGATCCGGATGCGCGCGCCGGTAGTAGGTGATGGCGCTCGTCGTCGTTCCGAAGATGGAACCCAGCTTGTTGGTGGCCAGCGCCTCCACGGGCGTGATGCCCGGTACCAGCAGGAGGACCGGCAACTGCAGCAGGCCACCCCCGCCGACGACGGCGTCCACCCAGCCCGCAGCGAAGCCGGCGACGAGCACGAGCAGGATCGTCGCGAGGTGCAGTTCCTCGAGTCCGGAGCCCACCGCGGCTAGTGCGCCGTGATGTCGCGCAGCAGGGCGACGGCCTCGCCGACGGCGACGTTCTGTGCCTCGCCGCTGCGGCGGTCCTTGACCTCGAGGACGCCGTCGGCGAGACCACGGCCGACGACGACGATGGTGGGCACGCCGATGAGCTCGGCATCGCCGAACTTGACGCCCGGCGAGACCTTGGGACGGTCGTCGTACAGCACGGTCAGGCCCACCGACTCGAGTTCGGCGGCAAGCTTCTCGGCCGCCTCGAAGACCTCGGTGCCCTTGCCCGTCGCGACGATGTGGACGTCTGCCGGGGCCACGCTGCGGGGCCAGATGATGCCGCGGTCGTCATGGTTGGACTCCGCGAGGGCGGCGATCGCCCTCGTCACGCCGACGCCGTAGGACCCCATGGTCACCGTGGCGAGCTTGCCGTTCCGGTCGAGCACCTTCAGCCCGAGCGCCTCGGCGTACTTCCGGCCGAGCTGGAAGATGTGCCCCATCTCGATGCCGCGCGCAGCGACGAGCGGACCGGAACCGTCGGGAGCCTCGTCGCCCTCGCGCACCTCGACGGCTTCGATGGTGCCGTCCCAGGTGAAGTCGCGACCTGCCACGAGGCCGAAGACGTGCTTGCCGTGCTCGTTGGCACCCGTGATCCAGGCCGTTCCGCTGACGACCCGCGGGTCCACGAGGTACAGCAATCCGGTGGCTGCCTCGGCGCCGAGTACCGCGGCGTCCAGGGCGAGGCCCGGGCCGATGTAGCCCTTGACCAGGCCCGCATGCTTCTTCAGGTCCTCCTCGTTGGCCGCTTCAACGGCCACCTCTCCGCCCGTCCCGAGGTGCCCGGCGATGGTCGCCTCGATGCGCTTGAGGTCCACCGAGCGGTCGCCGGGAACGCCGACGACGACGATCTCGCGCTCTCCCGTCGGCAGTACCGCGGCGAGCACCACGTTCTTGAGGGTGTCCGCAGCCGTCCAGCCACGGTCCTCGCGGGGCACCGCGCCGTTGGCATGTGCCACCAGCGTCTCGATGGTCGGGGTGTCAGGCGTGTCGCGCACCTCGGCCGGGGGCGCGCCGGTGAAGTCGATGGCATCCGGCACGACCGTGGTGACGGCCTCCACGTTCGCGGTGTAACCGCCCTCGGACCGGACGAAGGTGTCCTCGCCGATGGGGGTGGGGTGGAGGAACTCCTCGCTCTTGGAGCCGCCCATGGCCCCGGCCGTCGCCGTCACGGGGACGACCTCGAGGCCGAGGCGCTCGAAAATGCGCAGGTACGCACCGCGGTGGAGCTGATAGCTCGCCTCGAGTCCCTCGTCGTCGATGTCGAAGGAGTAGGAGTCCTTCATGATGAACTCCCGGCCGCGGAGCAGACCGGCGCGTGGCCGGGCCTCGTCGCGGTACTTGGTCTGGATCTGGAACAGGCTCACGGGAAGGTCCTTGTACGAGGTGTACAGGTCCTTCACGAGCAGCGTAAACATCTCCTCGTGCGTCGGCGCCAGAAGGTAGTCGGCCCCCTTGCGGTCCTGCAGGCGGAAGATGCCGTCGCCGTACTCGGTCCAGCGGTTGGTCGCCTCGTAGGGCTCCTTGGGCAGCAGCGCCGGGAAGTGGAGTTCCTGGGCGCCGATGGCTTCCATCTCTTCGCGCACGACGGCTTCGACGCGGGCGAGGACCTTCAGTCCCAGCGGCAGCCAGCTGTAGATGCCGGGAGCCGCACGCCGGATGTAGCCCGCCCGCAGCAGGAGGCGGTGACTCGCGACTTCCGCGTCGGCTGGGTCTTCACGCAGGGTGCGCAGGAAAAGGGTCGAGAGTCGTAAGACCACGCGGGGTGTCCGTTCGTATCGGTACTGCCATCCATCTCCCCGCCGTCCGGCGGGAAACAACAGGTACCAATCTAGCGGGTCCGTCCCCCACGGGCCGGTCCCCGGCGCGTCAGGGTCGACGGCGTCGTGGCCGGCAGGGTCCTCAGAAGAGGATCGTCGCGAACGTGTCCACCTGCTCGAAGCCAACGCGCTTGTACGAGGCGATGGCGCGAGCGTTGTAGGAGTTCACATACAAACTCACGGTGGGCGCCAGGGCGCGGGCGGCGACGACGACGGCGGCCATGTAGGCGGCGCTCAGTCCCTTGCCGCGGTGGTCCGGAGCCACCCAGACGCCCTGCACCTGCACGGTCTGGGAGGAGACCGTGCCGAGCTCGGCCTTGAAGACCACGTCGCCGCCGTCGTCGAAGGCGGCCAGTGAGTGCTTCCTGCCGATGAGGGACGCGACGCGACGCCGGTAGTGGTCCGACCCGCCGGTGAAGGGCGAGTAGCCGACCTCCTCCTCGAACATCGCGGCGCACGCGGGCAGGAGGCGGTCGAGCTCGTCGGGCCGCGTGAACCGGAGATCGTCCGCGGGTGTGATGAGTGGATCGGTGTCGATGGCCATGAGCGGCTGCGTGGGCCGGACGTCGAACGGATCCCCGCTGTAGTCCTCGAGCGTGGACCACATATCCATGACGCCCTCGGACAGGCCGAAGATCGATGAGAAGGTGCGGCCCGAGCGGCCGAGGTGGTCGCCGAAGATGGCACCGGTCTCGTCCGTCACGCCCACCGGAACGAGATTGACCCCTGCCCAGCAGGCGGCGCGCAATTCGTTGTGGCGGAACATCCCGATGATCTCCCCGCCGGAGAAGGACGGCGCGGCATTGCCCATGGATTCGAGATGGGAGGCGACGAACACGTTGGCCACCGGGTCCTCGTTGACGATCGCCCAGAGGTCGCGCGTGTCTGCCTCTCCGAGGACGCGGAAGGACCAGGGTCCCTCGGGATCGGCCTGGGGCTTAGCTAACGGTAACCATGGGGCCACCCTGGCCAGCAGTTTCGCCATCAGCCTCACCCATTTCCTCTGCGAGCCGCATCGCTTCCTCGATGAGTGTCTCAACAATCTGGTCCTCGGGGACAGTCTTGATGATCTCTCCCCGGACGAAGATCTGGCCCTTGCCATTGCCGGATGCGACACCCAGGTCCGCTTCACGTGCCTCACCGGGCCCGTTGACGACACACCCCATGACGGCCACGCGCAGGGGGACCTCCATGCCCTCGAGGCCGGCCGTGACCTCTTCGGCGAGCGTGTAGACATCGACCTGGGCCCGGCCGCACGAGGGGCAGGACACGATCTCGAGCTTGCGTGGACGCAGGTTGAGCGACTGCAGGATCTGGTTGCCCACCTTGATCTCCTCGACCGGAGGAGCGGACAGGGAGACGCGGATGGTATCGCCGATGCCCTTGGAGAGCAGCGCCCCGAAGGCGGTGGCGGACTTGATGGTGCCCTGGAAGGCGGGACCGGCCTCGGTGACCCCGAGGTGCAGGGGCCAGTCCCCGCGCTCGGCGAGGAGTTCGTAGGCGCGGACCATGATCACGGGGTCGTTGTGCTTGACCGAGATCTTGAAGTCGTGGAAGTCGTGCTCCTCGAACAGGGACGCCTCCCACACGGCGGACTCGACGAGCGCCTCGGGGGTGGCCTTGCCGTACTTCTCCATGAGGCGGGGATCGAGCGAGCCGGCGTTGACGCCGATGCGGATGGAGGTTCCGGCGGCCTTTGCCGCGTCGGCGATCTGCTTGACCTGGTCGTCGAACTTGCGGATGTTGCCCGGGTTCACTCGGACGGCCGCGCAGCCGGCATCGATAGCGGCGAAGACGTATTTCGGCTGGAAGTGGATGTCGGCGATCACCGGGATCTGCGACTTCCTCGCGATGATCGGGAGCGCGGCGGCGTCGTCGCCCGTGGGGCATGCGACGCGCACGATGTCACAGCCCGTGGCCGTCAGTTCCGCGATCTGCTGGAGTGTCGCGTTGATGTCGGTGGTCTGGGTGGTGGTCATGGACTGGATGCTGATCGGAGAGTCAGACCCGACTCCTACCGAGCCGACCTTGATCTGGCGGGTCTTGCGCCGGGGGGTGAGGACGGGTGGCGGTGCTGCTGGCATTCCTAGGCTGACCGAAGTCAAAACATCCTCCATGCTGGCGGCCTTGACCGCACGTCCGACGAGATTCTTGATTCCATTATCCACCCGGCCCAACGGTCCGGGAGCCGGTCGCGTTCCAGGTCACACGAGGTCGCGGAACGCTCCGATGATCGGGTTCCACGCCGTGGTCTTGACGGCCGAGATGGCTCCCGCCCGGGCGAAGGGATCCTCGCTGACGAGCTGGTTGAGATCCGCCTCGGTCCCGGCGGAGAACACCAGGAGTGCTCCGGTTCCGTCGGCGAAGGGACCGGAGGCGAGGACGCGCCCCTGCCCTACGAGCTCTTCGAGCCACTGTCGGTGCGCCGGGCGGTGCTCTGCGCGGAGGTCGTCGTGGTCGGGGTTGTACACGTACTCAACGGCGAAGATGCTCATGGCTTCACCCTACGTGACTCACAGCAGGTAGACCTTGATGATGGTCGCCACCCCTGCGGCCCAGAGCATGGAGGCCAGCGTACCGATGATGAACCGCTCCGATGCGGCCGGGGATTCCTTCAGCTCGGCGTACCGGCCGAGGGCCTTGACGGCCACGATGTAGGCGATGGCGACGGGTTCGCCACCGAGGATGGCGACGGTCACCGCGAGGCGCTCCAGCACACCGATCACCAGGCCGCCGCGGAGTACACCCGGCGGCAGGCTGTCGACGGGCGCCCGGGGCGGCTCGGCGGGCGGATCGGGAAGATCGAACTGGGGCTGGTCCGCGGGCTCCGGCAACTCCGCCCGCCGGCGCTCCGCCGTATCGACGGACCGGGCGAGGCGCAGCACGAGCATGGTCACCGGCGAGCCGATGCCGCCGGCCACGAGCAGGGCCACCACGATCCACAGTGCCTCCATCACCCCTCCTCCGTACGCCATCCGATGTTCCTCATGTCTACAGCACGGCACCCCCGAACGAGCGGACGCCCAACCCGCTACGCCGTGCCGTCGTCGGACCAGGCCAGGAGGCGTGCCGCCGCCGGCCGGACGGCCTGCTCCTCGTGCCAGGCGGCCCTGCCGGCTGCCTTGCTGACGGCCTGCGGCGTGATGCCGAGCGATCTGGCGACGGCGGTCTGGGTGCCCCGCATCCCGGGCTGGAGGAGGTCGAGGATGCGCCACTCCGCGTCCGACCGGGCCATGACATGCCGGCCCAGAAGCGCGAGCACGCCCTCCGCCTCCCTCGCGCCGTCAGGACCCTCGACGGCCAACGGCGCACGGTCCCCTGTTTTCTTTGCCCGGTCCACGGCCGCACGTGCTGCCACGAAGGCCGACCCGCGACCCTCCCGCGGCGATGACGGGTAGGGCGTCTCCACCCCACCGATCCCGATTCCTACGTACCACCCGCCCGCCCGCAGGCACAGCAGTGCGGCGTCGACGACGTCGGGCGGATCGGCGACGACGCCCTGTGCCTCGTCGCCGACCGAGCGCTCCCACGGAAGCACCGTGGGGATGGGCCGCAGGAGCTCGAGCAGCTCAGGGATGCGATCCTGAGCGCGTCGGCTGCCCGCCTGGTCGATGGTGAGGACGAACATTCATCAACCGTATGGGGTTGAAATTCGATTTACAACCGATCAGCCGAACAGATCCACCGGCTTCACGATGTCCGCGTAGATCAGCAGGACGCCCATCCCCATGAGGAGGATGGCCACCGCGTAGGTGAGTGGCAGGAGTTTCGCCATGTCGAAGGGCCCAGGATCGGGACGCTTGAACACGCGGGCAATCGTCCGGCGCAAGCCTTCCCACAGGGCGCCGGCCACGTGGCCGCCGTCGAGCGGCAGGAGCGGGATCAGGTTGAAGACGAACAGGGCCAGGTTCACCCCGGCGACCAGTCCGATGAGCGTCGCGGCTCGGGAGGCCACCGGGATCTCCTCCATCGCGGAGATCTCGCCCGCGATCCGTCCGACGCCGACGACACTGATGGGCCCCTCAGGATCCCGCGGCGCATCCGAGAAGGCGGCCTGGCCGACCTCGACGACGCGCTGCGGAAGGTTCAGCACCACACCTGCCACCCGGGCCAGCGAATCGCCGACGGCGGGAAGAACCTCCGTCGCGGGCTGCGGAACGAGCTCCTGCGTGGATCCGACGCCGATGAAGCCGACTTCCTGGGTCACCGTGGTGCCGTCGTCGTCGACCACCGCGGAGCCGTCCTCCGAGGCGACGGGTCGCTCCGTCAGCAGGGGCGTGATCGTGGAATCGATGGTCTCGCCGTTCCGGACATAGCTGATGCCGACCTCGCGTCCTGCGGCCTCGCGGATCCAGCCGGACAGTTCGTCCCAGTCGGTGACCTCCCGGCCGTCGAAGGCAACGACGCGGTCGCCGGGAAGCAGGCCTGCCTCGTAGGCGGGCGCGGCGGGATCCTCGGCGGTGCATTCGGTCTGTCCGGTGGCGGCCTGCTGCCCCGCGGGTACGACGCACTCGGAGACGGAGGACAGCGTGGTGGTGGCCTGTGCCGTGCCGAAACCCATGATGAGCACGGCGAACAGCACCGTCCCGATGAGGAGGTTCATCAGCGGCCCGCCCAGCATGATGACAATGCGCTTCCAGATCGGGAGCTTGTAGAAGACGCGGTTCTCGTCGCCCGGCTGCAGCTGCTCTGCCGCCGCCTGGCGCGCGTCGTCCGTCAGCTGCTGGAAGACTCCCGTGCTGGACTGCCGCACCGCCCCGGCCTGCTCCGTCGCGGGCGGGAACATACCCACCATCGAGACGTAGCCGCCGGCGGGGATCGCCTTCAGCCCGTACTCCGTCTCCCCCCGGCGCCTCGACCAGAGGGTGGGGCCGAAGCCCACCATGTACTGCGTGACCCGCACCCGGAAGAGCTTCGCGGGCATCAGGTGCCCCACCTCGTGCAGTGCAATCGACGCGGCGATACCGACGACGACGAAGAGGACTCCGGCGATGAACAACAGAATAGTCACAGCGTTTCCTTCTGGCCTTCTGAACCGGCTGCCGGATGCGGCAGCGGAGACTCCGGCGGTGTATCCCCGAGGCCACAACGGATTCGGGCGCTCATCCGTGCCCACTGCTCGGCCTCGAGTACCGCCTCGAGCGTCAGTGGACCTGCCGCGCCTGCCGCCTCACGGCTACGCTGCTCGTCGACGACGGCCGACACCGTGTCGACGATGTCGGTGAAACCAATGGCTCCCCGGTGGAAGGCGTCGACGGCCTCCTCATTCGCCGCATTGAACACTGCCATGCGCGTGCCTCCCTCGGCGGCCGCGCGCTTGGCCTGGATGATGGCAGGGAAGGCCTCCTCGTCCAGCGGCTCGAACGTCCATTCCGCGGGTCGGCTCCAGTCACAGGAACGCGCTGATCCCGGCACCCGGAAGGGCCAGCCGATACCGAGGGCGATGGGCAGGCGCATGTCCGGCGGCGATGCCTGCGCGAGCGTCGATCCGTCGATGAACTGGACCATCGAGTGGATGACGGACTGCGGGTGGACGACGACGTCGATCCGCTCCAGCGGGATGTCGAAGAGGAGGTGCGCCTCGATGACCTCGAGCGCCTTGTTGACCATGGATGCGGAGTTGGTACTGATGACGCGGCCCATGTCCCAGGTGGGGTGGGCGACGGCCTGGGCGGGCGTGACGTCGCGGAGCTGAGCCCGCGTCCTGCCGCGGAAGGGACCTCCGGAGGCGGTGAGGACCAGGCGGTCCACCTCCTCAGCCGTGCCCCCGCGGAGCGCCTGGGCGATGGCGGAATGCTCGGAATCCACGGGCACGAGCTGCCCCGGCGCGGCCGCGGCACGGACCAGGGCTCCCCCGGCGATGAGCGACTCCTTGTTGGCCAGCGCGAGGAGGTGCCCGGCCGCGAGCGCGGCGAGCGTCGGCTCGAGCCCGATGGATCCGGTGATCCCGTTGAGGACGACGTCGGCGTCGGGCCACGCGGCGACCTTCGCCGCGGCACTCACGCCCGCGAAGAGTTCCGGCGAGTATCCGGAGATGCCGGCGGCGTCGGCCGCCGCGCCGATGGCCCGCTCGAGCTCGGCTTCGGATACGGAGGCGACGCCGACGGCGGGAGCACGGACGGCGACGGCCTGACGCGCAAGCAGGTCCAGGTTCCGTCCGCCCGCGCTCAGCCCGGCGACGCTGAAGCGCCCCGGGGCCGCGGCGATCACCTCGAGTGCCTGGGTACCGATGGAGCCGGTGGACCCGAGGATGGAGACGCGCCGTCGCTCGCGGGTGGGGTTGCTGAAATCCATGGCTCCAGTATCCCGCAGTCCGGTGCGGGTGCTCCCCCCAGGACGCGCCTCTACCCTGCGACCCCGGCCCGCACGAGGACGCTCCGTGCATGCCGCAGGATCGGCTCGTCCACCATGCGCCCCTCGTACGTGAAGACGCCCCGCTCCCCCTCGGCGGCGGCGAGCAGCGCGCGTGCGCGTTCCACCTCGGCGTCGTCGGGAGCGAAGGCCGTCCGGATGACGGCCACCTGGCTCGGGTGGATCGACGCCTTGGCCGCGAACCCCGAGGCGACGGCGTCGTCGGCCTCGGTGGAGAGGCCTTCGGTGTCGGCGATGTCCACGAAGACGGCATCGATGCAGCCGATGCCCGCGGCGCCGGCGGCGAGGAGCACCTGCGAGCGCGCGTGGAGGGCCACGGCCCGGTACGTCCCTCCGGCCGTCCGGCTCGAGGTACCGCCGAGGGAGGCCACGAGGTCCTCGGCTCCCCACATGAGTGCGGTGACGCCGTCCGATCCTGCGATTTCGACGGCATTCACGACGCCACGCGCGGTCTCGCAGAGCGCGATCACCCCGACGTCACCGAGCGCTGAGCGGACCGCGGCGACGTCGTCGGGCGACTCGGTCTTCGCGAGCATGACCGTGCGGTAGTTCGTGCCTCGAACCGCTTCGCAGTCGAGCGCGAAATCGGGGGTTCCGACGGCATTGAGGCGCACCACGGTCCGATCCGGATCCAGGACCGACGCGGCGAGTGCCCGGCGTGCCGCCTCCTTCGCGGCGGGCGCGACGGCGTCCTCGAGGTCGAGGATGACGGTGTCGGCGCGCTCGGCGGCCTTGCCGTACCGCTCGGGCCGATCCGCCGGACAGAAGAGCAGTGCGGGCCCCAGCGGGATGCCGCTCATGGGCGTGCCGCCCGGTCTGCTGCCGAGGACCACATGAGGACCGAGCGGGTAGCCGTCGCGACGACGTCGCCGTGCTGGTTGCGGCCGGTGTGGGCCAGGGACACGATGCCCTGGCCGGGACGCGAGGTGGAGGGCCGGATACCGGTGACCTCGGTCTCGGTGTACAGGGTGTCGCCGTGGAAGAGCGGCGTCGGGAAGGCGACGTCGGTGAGCCCGAGCTGGGCCACGATGGTGCCCTGCGTGAGCTGCGAGACCGACTGCCCGACGAGCGTCGCGAGGGTCAGCATCGAGTTGACGAGGCGCTGCCCGAAGGGCTGGCCTGCCGACCACGCCGCATCGAGGTGCAGGGCCTGCGTGTTCATGGTGAGCGTGGTGAACAGCACATTGTCGGCCTCGGTCAGGGTCCGTCCCGGGCGGTGTGCGTAGACCGCGCCGACGGCGAGTTCGTCGAAGTACAGTCCGCGCTGTTCGATGACGTCGCGGGCACCGTTCCCTCCCTCGGTCACGCCGCGGCTTTCCCGAGCTCGATCCGCAGGGGTGCGCCGGTGGCGGCGATGACGTCGTCGGCAGAGACGCCCGGAGCCGTCTCCCGCAGCACGAGGCCGTCCGGCCCGACGTCGATCACGGCGAGGTCGGTGACGATCCTGTCCACGCAGCCCTTGCCCGTCAGGGGAAGCGAGCAGGATTCCACGATCTTCGGCCGGCCCGATCGGTCCACGTGCTCCATCATCACGATGACGCGCTTGGCGCCGAAGACGAGGTCCATGGCCCCGCCCATACCCTTGACCATCTTGCCCGGCACCATCCAGTTGGCGAGGTCACCGTTCTGGGCCACCTCCATGGCACCGAGCACTGCGACGTCGACGTGTCCGCCACGGATCATGCCGAACGAGGACGCCGAATCGAAGTACGCGGCTCCGGCATTGGCCGTGACCGTCTCCTTGCCGGCGTTGATGAGGTCGGGGTCGACGGCGTCCTCCGCCGGGTAGGGACCCACGCCGAGGATGCCGTTCTCCGAGTGGAGCACCACCTCGACGCCGTCCGGGATGTAGTTCGGGATGAGGGTGGGCATGCCGATGCCCAGGTTGACGTACTGTCCGTTCTCGAGCTCCAGGGCAACCCTGGCCGCGAGTTCGTTGCGGGTTCGAGCCATGGTCATGCTCCTTCGGGTGCGTTGAGGCCGGCCTGCGGATCGGGGCTGCCGGCGAGGGAGACGGTGCGCTTCTCGACGCGCTTCTCGACATCCGCCGCGACGACGACGCGCTGGACGAAGATGCCCGGGGTGTGGATCTCGCCGGGATCGAGCTCACCCGGCTCGACCAGCTGCTCCACCTCGGCGATCGTGATCCTGCCGGCCTGCGCGCACAGGGGGTTGAAGTTCATCGCGGTGGCATGGAAGACGAGGTTGCCGTGGCGGTCTCCCTTCCAGGCATGGACAAGGGCGTAGTCGGGGCGCAGTGATTCCTCGAGCACGTAGTCGACGCCGTCGAAGGATCTCACCTCCTTGGCCTTCGACGCGACGGTGACGTTCCCGTCGGCGTCGTACCGCTGGGGCAGGCCGCCCTCGCTGACCTGCGTGCCGACACCGGCGGTCGTGTAGAAGGCGGGGATACCCGCGCCACCTGCACGGAGCTTCTCGGCGAGTGTGCCCTGCGGCGTCAGCTCCACCTCGAGTTCGCCGGAGAGGTACTGGCGCGCGAACTCCTTGTTCTCACCGACGTAGGAGCTGATGGTCCGGCGGATGCGGTGGTCGGACAGCAGCCTGCCGAGCCCCCACCCGTCCACGCCGCAGTTGTTGCTCATCGTCTCGAGCTCCGACGTGCCCTGCGCATGCAGGGCGTCGATCAGGGTCACCGGAATTCCGCACAGGCCGAACCCGCCGACGGCGAGGGAGGCACCGTCGGGGATGTCCGCCACGGCCTCCGCCGCGCTGCCAACCACTTTGTTGATCACTGCTTCTCCTTCGTTGTGCCGCTGTCCGCGCCCGTCCGGCGGCTGGGCGCTAGAGTCCGAGGTCCCTCGCGATCAGCATGAGCTGGACCTCCGTGGTCCCCTCGCCGATCTCGAGGATCTTCGAGTCACGGTAGTGCCTGGACACCACGAACTCGTTGATGAAACCGTAGCCGCCGAAGATCTGTGTCGCTTCGCGCGCGTTGTCCATGGCGGCCTCCCCTGCCACGAGCTTGGCGATCGATGCCTGCGTCTTGAAGGGCTTGCCCGCGAGCATGCGCGACGCCGCGTCGTAGTAGGCCAGGCGGGCCGTGTGCGCCCGGACCTGCATGCGGGCGATCTTGAACTGGATGGACTGGTACGCACCGATATTGCTGCCGAAGGCCATGCGCTCCCCGGCGTAGCGGATCGACTGCTCCACACAGCCCTGTGCCGCGCCCGTGGCGAGCGCCGCGATGGCGATCCGGCCCTCGTCGAGGATCTGGAGGAAGTTCGCATAGCCGCGTCCGCGGATGCCGAGCAGGTTGGCCTCGGGGACGCGCACGTCCTTCAGCGTCAGCGGGTGCGTATCGGAGGCGTTCCAGCCCACCTTGTTGTAGGCCTTCTCGGCTGTGAAGCCGGGAGTCTCCGAGGGAACGAGGAAGGTCGAGATCTCCTTCTTCACGGAGCCGTCCGGGCGCTCGGAGGTTCCCGTGACCGCAGTGACGGTGACCAGCGAGGTGATGTCGGTGCCGGAGTTGGTGATGAACTCCTTGGTGCCGTTGATGACCCACTCGGGTCCGTGCGCGCCGTCCTCGAGCTTCGCCGTCGTCTTCGTGCCGGAGGCGTCGGAGCCGGCCTCGGACTCGGTCAGGCCGAAGCCGCCGAGGGCAGCCCCTGATGCGAGGGAAGGCAGCCACTGCTGCTTCTGCTCCTCGGTGCCGAAGCGGTAGACGGGCATGGCGCCGAGGGAGACGCCTGCCTCGAGGGTGATCGCCACAGATTGGTCCACGCGTGCCAGCTGCTCGAGCGCCAGGCAGAGCGCGAAGTAGTCGCCGCCCATTCCCCCGTACTCCTCGGGGAACGGCAGGCCGAAGAGGCCCATGTCGCCCATCTGCTTGACGACCTCGTAGGGGAAGCTGTGCTCGGCGTCGTGCTTGGCGGAAACGGGTGCCACGACCTCGTCGGCGAATTCGCGGACGGTGTCGACGAGGTCCTGGTATTCCTCGCTCAGTTCGAAGTTCATGCTGCGTTCCCTTCCGTGGAACTCGATGTGGGGCTGGAGATGGGAGCTGGTGCGGGTGGTGATGGTGCGTCGATCTCCGGCGCGGCCTCGATGGTCGCGACGATCTGCTGCGCCTTCACGAGGTCCCCGGGCTTCAGGGAGAGGCGGACGACGCCGGACAGGGCGGCGGTGAGCTGGTGCTCCATCTTCATGGCCTCCACGGCGACGAGAACGTCCCCCGCCTGCACGGTGGCGCCGTCCTCGACGGACACGGAGACGACAGTGCCCGGCATGGGACTGCGGACCAGCGGATCGGCCGATCCCTCGTCCCGGGTGATGCGGGACAGGGCGGCGTCGAGCAGGTCCCTCCGGCCCGGGCGGCGCAGGCGCGCGGACCAGCCGGCGTCGCCCAGCCACACGGTGTCTCCGTCGACGCGGTACTGCCGGCGCCGGCGCAGTCCGTCGATCGTCACGCCGTACCCGTCGACCCTCACGTCGACCGTCGTGTCGCCGATCCTCGCGGTCCAGGTCCCGTCCGCGCGCTGGAGCCGGACGGTCGTCGTTGCACCGTCCACCTCGAGCGCGATCTCGCGCGGCCGTGCGGTCCCGAGCCGGAATCCGTCCCCGCGATGCCAGGGTGAGTGGCCCGGGGTGACCGGCTCGGCCTCGACGAGCAGCACTGCGGCGAGCGCGAGGTCCCCGGACGACACCCGACGGAAGGTGAGGTCCGGCAGCTTCCGCTCGATCATCGTGGTATCGAGCCGGGCGGCCCGGACGTCGACGTCGTTGACGAGGAGCCGCAGGTACTCGATGTTCGTGTCGACGCCCAGCACCACGGTCCCGGCGAGCGCGGCGTCGAGGCGATCGAGCGCCTGGCCGCGGTCCGCTCCCCAGGCGATGATCTTGGCGAGCATGGGATCGTACGACGACGAGACGGTACCGCCGGGCACCAGTGAACTGTCGACGCGGACACCCTCCCCGGTGGGCTCGGTGAGGGCAAGGACGGTACCGGTCGACGGCAGGAAGCCTGCTTCGGGATTCTCGGCGTACACGCGGGCCTCGACGGCGTGGCCGGTGAGGACGACGTCGGTCTGGGTCATCGGCAGGACCTCGCCGGCGGCGATACGGATCTGCCATTCGACGAGGTCCACGCCGGTCACCAGTTCCGTGACCGGGTGCTCGACCTGCAGGCGCGTGTTCATCTCCATGAAGAAGAACTCGTCGGGTGCGGCGTCGGAGACGAGGAACTCGACGGTCCCGGCCCCCGTGTAGTCGACGCTTCGCGCGGCGTTGCAGGCGGCCTGGCCGATGCGGAGCCGCGTGGCCTCGTCGAGCAGGGCCGAGGGCGCCTCCTCGATCACCTTCTGATGCCGGCGCTGCAGGGAGCACTCGCGCTCGCCGAGGTGGATGACCGTCCCGTGGTTGTCGGCCAGCACCTGCACCTCGATGTGGCGGGGCCGCTCGATCAGGCGCTCCAGGAAGAGCGTGTCATCACCGAAAGCACGCGCGGCGACGCGCCGTGCCGTTCCGAGCACCTCCGGAAGGTCCTCGGGGCGGTGCACGTCGTGCATCCCCTTTCCGCCCCCACCGGCTGACGGCTTGATGAGCAGGGGGAAGCCGACGACGCCGGCGGACCGCAGCAGGTCCTCGTCGGTGAGGCCCGGCTCGGCGACGCCCGGGACGACCGGGACGTCGAACCCCGCGACGTGGTTCTTCGAACGGATCTTGTCCCCCATGATGTCCAGGGCATGGACGGAGGGCCCGATGAACACGATCCCGGCCGCGTCGAGCGCATGGGCGAAGGCGGCATTCTCGCTGAGGAACCCGTACCCGGGGTGGACGGCACCCGCTCCCGTGCGGCGGCAGGCATCGACGACGGCCGGGATGGACAGGTAGCTGTCCGAGGGGGCATCTCCGCCGATGCGCACGGCGACGTCGGCCTCGAGGACGTGCCGGGCGCCTCTGTCGGCGTCGCTGTAGACGGCGACAGACCGAAGACCCAGTGCACGGACGGAACGGATGACGCGGCTGGCGATCTCGCCGCGGTTAGCGACGAGGACGGTGTCGAAGGGCCAGGTGGACGTGTCGGCGGGGGGTGGGGAAACAGGGCTGGGTGTCATCTGGTCACATCCGGAAGAGGCCGAAGGAGGTATCGGGGAGGGGCGCGTTGGCGCAGACGTCGAGGGCGAGTCCGAGGACCCTGCGGGTGTCGGCAGGATCGATGACGCCGTCGTCCCAAAGGCGCGCCGTCGAGTAGTACGGGTTGCCCTGGGTCTCGTACTGGTCGCGGATGGGTGCGCGGAACGCCTCCTCGTCCTCGGAGGACCATTCCTCGCCGCGTCCCTCGAGCTGGTCGCGCTTCACGGTCGCGAGGACGGAGGACGCCTGATTGCCGCCCATGACGGAGATGCGGCCGGCCGGCCACATCCACAGGAAGCGCGGGGAGAACGCCCGGCCGCACATCGAGTAGTTCCCCGCGCCGAACGAACCGCCGACGACGACGGTCAGCTTGGGGACGCGGCAGGTGGCGACAGCTGTGACCATCTTGGCGCCGTTCTTCGCGATGCCGCCGGCCTCGTAGTCCTTGCCGACCATGAAGCCGGAGAGGTTCTGCAGGAACACCAGCGGGATGCCGCGCTGGTCGCACAGTTCGATGAAGTGGGCGCCCTTCAGGGCGGACTCGCTGAACAGCACACCGTTGTTGGCCACGATGCCGACCCGGTGCCCGTGGAGGGTCGCGAACCCGGTGACGAGCGTGGTCCCGTACTCACGCTTGAACTCGTGGAAGTGGGACCCGTCGACGATCCGGGCGATGATCTCGCGGGCGTCGTACGCCGCATTGACATCTGTCGGGACGGCGCCGTACAGCTCGTCCGGCGCGACGGCGGGCTCCTGTACCCTGTCCCGGCCTGCCGACGGCAGCGCCGCGGGCGGCAGGGTGGAGATGATGTCCCGCACGATCTCCAGGGCGTGCTGATCATTCTCCGCCAGGTGGTCCGTGACCCCCGAGATCCGGGCGTGGACGTCACCGCCGCCGAGCTCCTCCGCCGTGACGACCTCGCCGATCGCGGCCTTCACCAGCGGCGGACCACCCAGGAAGATGGTGCCCTGGTTGCGGACGATCACCGTCTCGTCGCTCATCGCCGGCACGTAGGCTCCACCGGCAGTGCAGCTGCCGAGAACAGCCGCGATCTGGGGGATTTTGCGGGCCGACATGGTGGCCTGGTTGTAGAAGATCCGGCCGAAGTGGTTGCGGTCCGGGAAGACCTCGTCCTGGCGGGGCAGGAACGCCCCACCGGAATCCACGAGGTACACGCACGGCAGGTTGTTCTCGAGGGCGATCTCCTGCGCCCGGAGGTGCTTCTTGACCGTCATCGGGTAGTAGGTGCCGCCCTTGACCGTCGCATCGTTCGAGATGACGAGGACATGGCGCCCGTGGACCAGGCCGATACCGGCGATCACGCCCGCACCGGGGCACTCGTCGTCGTACATACCGTTCGCCGCGAGGGGGGCGATCTCCAGGAAGGGGCTGCCGTCGTCGAGCAGGTGGTCGATGCGCTCACGAGGGAGGAGCTTGCCGCGGGCCACGTGCCGCTCCCGGGAGTGCTCGGGGCCACCGAGGGCGGCCGTCGCGAGGCGCCTCTGAAGGTCGTCGACGAGTTCCGTCTGGGCGGCGGAGTTCGCCCTGAATGTCGGTGACAGCGGATCGACCTTCGACGTCAGGGTCTCCATCGACTACTTCCTCGCGCAGTGTTCAGTTAGCATTCACTAACCGGGTTCAGGTTAGTGGTCATTAACCTGAATGTCCATCAGAATGAGGGAAATACTCCCCCGGATCGAGGATTGCATGGAGGCACTGCCCACCGAGGACCGCGTGACGGGCCGGAGCATCGCGAAGGCCACCCGCCGCGCTGCCCTCCTCGACGCCGCCGCACAACTCTTCGCCGAACGTGGCTACAACGGCGTCTCCATCGAGGACCTCGGCGCCGCGGCCGGCGTAAGCGGTCCGGCCGTGTACCGGCATTTCACCGGCAAGCCCTCGGTCCTCTCGGCCCTGCTCAGCGGCGTGAGCGAGGACCTGCTGGAGGGCGGCCGGGCCGTCGCCGTCGGCGCCGACTCCCCCGAAGACGCACTGCGGAGCCTCATCCGCTTCCAGGTGGAGTTCGCGCTGAACAATGCCAACGTCATCCGGGTCCAGGACCGCGACCTCCGCTCCCTGGCGCACGACGACGAACGCAACGTGCGGTCCCTGCAGCGCAGCTACGTCCAGGTATGGGTGGATGAACTCGCCGCTTTTCGCCCTGAGACGGACCGCTCACTGCTCCGGCGCAGGGTCCACGCCGTCTTCGGCCTCATCAACTCGACACCCCACACGGCGCACGGCACTGGCGCGGGAGACGAACTCTCGGCGCTCCGGGACCTGCTGCAGGACATGGCGTGGGCTGCGCTGACGGTCTGATCCGCCGGGCGGATCAGACGGTCGGTTCTACGGTGCCACCTGCCGTGGGAAGGGTACGATCCGTCGTCGTCCAGCGGCTTTCCCGGGCGCCTAGTACGCTGAACCACGAGAAGTCCCGGCCGCGCCGAGCGGCCACACCATCGACTGAAAGTACCGCCGTGATCACGCTACGTCCCGTTGAAGCCACCGACCTCGACGAATTCTTCTCGCACCAGCTGGACCCGAGCGCCAACCACATGGCTGCCTTCGGCGCGAAGAATCCGTCCGATCGCGGCGTCTTCGACAACCACTGGCAGGACATCCTGAACGACCGCAGGATCACGGTGCGCACCATCCTGTCCGACGGCCACGTGGTGGGCAGCATCCTCGCCTACCACGACGGCGAGGCCCCCGAGATCAGCTACTGGATAGACCGCTCGCGGTGGGGACAGGGCATCACCACCGCCGCCGTCGGACAGTTCCTGAACGAGGTCACCGAGCGGCCCATCCGGGCGCGTGCCGTGGCGGACAACGCGAGTTCCATCCGGATCCTCGAGCGCTGGGGCTTCCAGCAGGTGGGCGAGACGCAGGGCTTCGCACCGGCACGCGGCGCCGTGGTGCGCGAACTGATCCTCGAACTGCCGTAGCCCTCCCGCGCCACGGCTACGGGAGGGCCGCGGCCCCGGCTGCGATCCGGCTCGTGCCGGCACCGGGACGCTAGACCATGGTGAGAACCATCGCGGGCTTCCGCAGGATGGTACCGACGTCCGCCAGGAAGCGTGAGCCCTGCTCGCCGTCGACAAGTCGGTGGTCGAAGGACAGGCTGAGTGTCATGACGGACCGCAGGGCCACGGCGCCCTGATACTCCCAGGGCATGCTGCGCACCGCTCCCATCGCCAGGATCGCCGCCTCGCCCGGGTTGAGGATGGGGGTCCCCGCGTCGATGCCGAAGACCCCGATGTTGGTGATCGAGACGGTACCGCCGGCAAGGTCCGCGGGCGGTGTCCTGCCCGCCCTGGCGGTGTCGGCCAGGGAGTTCAGGGCCCGCGCGAGGTCCACCAGCGTCAGGGACTGCGCGGCCTTGATGTTCGGTACCAGCAGGCCGCGGGGAGTCGCAGCGGCGATCCCGAGGTTCACGTCCGCGTACTGCACGATCTCCTGCGACGCCTCGTCCCATGACGAGTTGAGTGTCGAGTTCCGGGAGATCGCGATGCACACGGCCTTGGCCACGATGGTCAACGGGGTGACCCTGGTGCCGTCGAAGGCGCGCGCCGCCTTCAACTCCGTGAGCAGGTCCATCGTCTCGGTCACGTCGATGGTGAGGAACTCCGTCACATGGGGCGCGGTGAAGGCGCTCGCCACCATCGCGGCCGCCGTGTGCTTCCGCATTCCCCGTATCGGGGTGCGCGTCTCCCCCAGGGTCGACCCCGCGGGCGACGACCTGACCGGCGCAACGTGAACTGCAGCGACCGGGTCGGCGCCGGCAGCAGGCGTAGCCGTCGGGCTTCCCGTGGTGCCCGCGAGGGCTGCAAGCACGTCCGCGCGGGTGATGAGGGCTCCCGGACCCGTCCCCGTCAGGGCATCGAGCGTGATGCCGAGGTCCCGGGCGAGCTTGCGGACCGGTGGCGTGGAGCGTGGACGCTCGCCGGCGGACGTGCCGGCGGACGTGCCGGCGGGCGGGGCCGCGGGCGGGCCGGCGGGCGTGCTCGCAGGCGTACCGGCGGACGTGCCGGCGGTTGGGCCCACGACCGTCGTCGCTGGCGTACCCATGGAGGTATCGGCGCGCAGTGTCCGGGAACGCCGCTGGGGCCGTCCGCCCTTCTCCACGGCGGCTCCGTAGCCCACGAGGTTCGGCTCGCGCTTCTCGGGCGCCTCGTTGCTCGCCGACATCGGCGTCGGATCATCCATTTCAGGCTCCCCCGCCACCTCGAACGAGACGATCCTCGCGCCGACGTCGACAACGGCACCGGCGGCTTCATGGAGCTTCACCACGACACCCGCGTAGGGCGACGGCAGCTCGACGACGGCCTTGGCGGTCTCGACGTCGGCGATGATCTGGTTCAGCTCGACGGTCTCGCCCTCGGCCACCCGCCACTGGACGATCTCGGACTCGGTCAGTCCCTCGCCGAGATCCGGCAGGCGGAACTCCCTGATCCTGGTCGACGTCGTCGTGGTCACTGGAACGCTCCTTCGCCCTGCAGCCCGCCGTCGGGCACGCTGAGGGAGTTCGGGCGGCGCAGCACGCGGTCCACGCCGTCGAGGATCCTGTCCAGGTCCGGCAGGTGGTGGAACTCGAGCTTCGAGTAGGGGTACGGGATGTCGAAGCCCGTGACGCGGACAGGTGCGTGCTCGAGGTAGTCGAAGCACCGCTCCGTGATGCTCGCGGCGATCTCCGCTCCGAGGCCGCCGGACTGGGCTGCCTCGTGCGTGACGACGAGCCGTCCGGTCTTGCGGACGGAGGCCTCGACCGTCGCGAAGTCGATCGGCGCGAGGGATCGCAGGTCGATGACCTCGATGGAGATGCCGTCGTCGGACGCGGCGATGGCTGCGTCGCGCGCCGTCGACACGAGGGGTCCGTAGGCCACGAGGGTGACGTCGGTCCCCTCGGTGACGACGCGGGCCGCCCCCATGTCCGAGGATGCCGGGCCTCCTCCCTCATCCACCTCGCCCTTGACGTGGTACCGCCGCTTGGGCTCGAAGTAGAGGACGGGGTCGTCGCTGGCGATGGCCTGCTGGATCATCGTGTAGGCGTCCTGTGGGTTGGAGACGCTGACCACGCGCAGCCCCGAGGTGTGCGTGAAGTACGCCTCGGGTGACTCGGAGTGGTGCTCCGGCGAGCCGATGCCGCCCCCGAACGGTACCCGGACGGTGATGGGCATCTTCACGGCGCCCTGGGTGCGGTAGTGCAGCTTGGCGACCTGGCACACGATCTGGTCGAAGGCCGGGTAGATGAACCCGTCGAACTGGATCTCGACCACGGGGCGGTAGCCGCGGTAGGCCATGCCGACGGCGGTCCCCATGATGGCGGCTTCGGCGAGCGGGGTGTCGAGGACGCGGTGGGAACCGAAATCCTTCTGCAGCCCGTCGGTGATACGGAACACCCCGCCGAGCTTCCCGATGTCCTCACCCATGAGGATCACCTTGGGGTCGTCGTCCATGGCGCGGCGCAGGCCTGCGTTGATGGCGCGGCCGAAGGTCATCGTGGTCATCAGCGGGGTCCTTCCTGGGGTGCCCCGGCAAAGGAGGCGAGGTAGCGCTCGTAGTGGTCCTGCTGGCGGTCCAGCCAGGAGTTGGGCTCGCTGTACACGTGCCGGAAGACATCCGACGGCGCGGGCTCGGGCATCGAGAGGCAGCCCTCGCGCAGCTCGGCGGCGACGGCGTCCGCCTTCGCCCTCACGGTGTCGGTGAAGTCCGCCTCGAGCAGTCCGAGGGAGTCGAGCAGGGCGGCGATCCGTGCCAGCGGGTCCCGCTCGGCCCAGTCCTCGAGCTCGTTGGCATCGCGGTAGCGGGTGGGGTCGTCCGCCGTCGTATGCGGGCCCATGCGGTAGGTCACTGCTTCGATGAAGGTCGGCCCGCCTCCGGACCGGGCGCGGGCCAGCGCTTCCCGCATGACGGCGAGGCAGGCAAGGACGTCGTTGCCGTCGACGCGGACCGAGGGGATGCCGAAGCCCGGAGCCCGGCGCGCGATCGGCACGTGCGCCTGCAGTCCGACGGGCTCCGAGATGGCCCAGTGGTTGTTCTGGCAGAAGAAGATCACCGGCGCCTGGTAGCTCGCGGCGAAGACCATCGCTTCGTTGACGTCACCCTGACTCGTGGCGCCGTCGCCGAAGTAGGCCACGGCGACGGAGTCCGCACCGTCGTGGATGATACCCATCGCGTAGCCCGTGGCATGCAGCGTCTGGGCCCCGATGATGACCTGCGGGGTGGCCATGTTGATCGTGTAGGGGTCCCACCCCGAGGACGCGTTGCCCCGCCAGACCCTCAGGATGTCAGCGAGATCCACACCCCGACAGTAGGCGACGGCGTTCTCGCGATAGCTGGAGAAGACGAAGTCGTCGGGGCGGAGGGCCCGTCCGGAACCGATCTGCGCGGCCTCCTGGCCGAGGAGCGGCGGCCAGAGCGCGAGCTCGCCCTGGCGCTGGAGTGCCGTGGCCTCGGCGTCGATGCGTCGCACCACGACCATGTCCTCGTACAGCTTCTGCACCGCGGCGCCGTCGACGTCGGCGATGAGCTCGTCGTAGTGTCGATGCGGGTGGCGCACGCCGTGGTGGTCGACGAGCTGGACGAGGTCATCCCCGCCGACTCGCGCCGGCCCGGGGAGAACTGTCCCGCCGGCGGTTTCCTGCATCGGTTCCTGCCGGGAGGACCCGCTGGTAGATCCTGGTTCCGGCCGGGTGGCGTCCTCGGTCATTGCACGCAACCTCCGCACTCGCAGACGACCCTCCACCGGCGATCCGCACGGCTGGAAGGGCTCCGGGCGCCTTCACCCGGAGTGGTTGTGACCCTACTCACACCTGACAGGTAGCACAACCGATTGATCCGCGACTGAGCACCTTGCACTATTCCGGCCGGTTCACCCGTGTTAGCGTTGCGCACTATGCAACCCCTCGACCTCACCGACACCCGCCTGCTACAGGCCATGGCCAAAGACCCACGGCGGACCGTGGTCGCCCTCGCACAGAAGCTCGGGCTGTCACGCAACACGGTGCAGGCGAGGATGGCGCAGCTCGAGAAGAAAGCGGTCTTCCTCTCGTTCGAACGCCGTATCAACACGGTGTCGCTGGGATACCCGCTGACGGCCTTCATCCACGTCCATGTGCAGCAGCAGAAGCTCGCCGCCATCACGCACAGCATCGCTGCCGTCCCCGAGGTCATCGAAGCCTTCGGCCTGACCGGACAGGCCGACATCCTGGTGCGCGTGGTCGCCGTCGACGCCGAGGACCTCTTCCGTATCAATGGGAAGATCCTGGCGTGCGAGGGGGTCGAGCGCTGCGACACCTCGCTAGCGATGGGCGAGCTCATCCCCTTCCGGGTCGAACCGCTCCTCGCGCGCGGGCCACGGCCGGTGTCGTAGACCGATCCGTCGAGGACCACAGGAAAGGCCGCCCACCTGTCGGTGAGCGGCCTTCTCCGTACCTGGACGGACCTTTTAGTGGTCGGTGGCCTTCTCGGCTCCGACACCGGTCAGCGAGCGGACCTCCATCTCCGCCTGCTTCATCGGGTCCTCCTTCGTGCGGGAGAGGATCGTGCCCAGCCAACCCAGGAAGAACGCCAGCGGGATCGAGACGATGCCCGGGTTGCTGAGCGGGAACACCGAGAAGTCGGCGCCCTGGATCATCGACTTCTCGCCGCCGGAGACGACCGGCGAGAGAGCGATCAGGAGGATGGCCGAGCCCAGTCCGCCATACATGCTCCAGACGGCGCCCTGGGTGTTGAACTTCTTCCAGAACAGCGAGTAGAGGATGGTCGGCAGGTTGGCGCTGGCAGCCACCGCGAAGGCGAGCGCCACGAGGAATGCCACGTTCTGCCCCTGCGCACCGATGCCGCCGATGATCGACAGGAGGCCGATGACGACGACGGTCCTCCGCGCCACCTTGACCTCGCCGTCGGGGTCCACCTTGCCGCGCCGGATGACGCTGGCATAGATGTCATGGGCGAACGATGCGGCGGCCGTGATGGTCAGGCCCGCGACGACAGCGAGGATCGTGGCGAAGGCGACGGCGGAGATGAGCCCGAGGAGGATCGACCCGCCGAGCTCATAGGCCAGGAGCGGAGCTGCCGAGTTCACGCCACCGGGAGCGGCGGCGATGCGCTCGGCACCGATGAGTGCACTGGCGCCGTAGCCGAGGACGAGCGTGAAGAGATAGAACGCGCCGATGAGCCAGATGGCCCAGACCACGGAGCGGCGGGCCTCCTTCGCCGTCGGGACGGTGTAGAAGCGCATGAGCACGTGGGGCAGGGCTGCCGTGCCGAGGACCAGGGCGAGCGCCAGCGACAGGAAGTCGATCCGCGTGATGGCACTGAGGCCGTACTGCAGGCCGGGGCTGGTGATCGCCGCGTTGCCGGAGGTCTCGATCGCCGCACCGAGCAGGGTGGAGAGATTGAAATTATGGATCGCGAGGACCCAGACGGTCATGATGAACGCGCCGGCGATCAGCAGGCAGGCCTTGATGATCTGCACCCAGGTGGTGCCCTTCATGCCACCGATCAGCACGTACATGATCATGAGGACACCGACCACGGTGATGACGACGGACTGGCCGAGGCGGTCGTCGATGCCCAGCAGCAGTGAGACGAGTCCACCCGCGCCCGCCATCTGCGCGAGGAGGTAGAAGAAGCAGACAGCGAGTGTGGTGATCGCCGCGGCGATGCGGACCGGGCGCTGCTTCAACCGGAAGGACAGGACGTCGGCCATCGTGAACTTGCCCGTGTTGCGGAGGAGTTCCGCCACCAGGAGCAGTGCCACGAGCCAGGCCACGAGGAACCCGATCGAGTAGAGGAAGCCGTCATAGCCGTTGATGGCGATGGCGCCGACGATGCCGAGGAAGGACGCCGCCGAGAGATAGTCGCCTGCGATGGCCGTGCCGTTCTGGCCACCGGTGAACGAGCGGCCGGCAGCGTAGTAGTCGGCTGCCGTCTTGTTGTTGCGGCTCGCCCTCAGCACGATTACGAGGGTGATGGCGACGAACAGGCCGAAGATGGAGATGTTGAGCAGAGGCGAACCGACGGTCGTGGTCTCGGCCGTCTGTAGGGGGACGCGGACTGCCGCGCTGGAGATGATGCTCATTTCTTTCCACCTGCCGGATCGATGAAGGCCTCAGGGGCCGCTTCTTCGAGCTCGTGTCGAAGGTTCGCCGCGATGGGGTCGAGGCGCCGATTGGCGTAGCTCACGTACCACATGGTGATGGCGAAGGTGCTGACGAACTGCAACAGCCCCAGGATGATCCCGACGTTGATGTTGCCGGACACCGGGGTGGCCATGAAGTCGTGGGCAAAGGCGGCCAGCAGCACGTAGGCGAAGTACCAGAGCAGGAAGAACACTGCCATGGGGAAGACGAAGCTGCGATGGCGCTTGCGCAGTTCCTTGAACTGCTCGGTCTGCTGGACTTCGGTGAAGTCGACGGCAGCCCCGGAGCCGGCTTCCGGCTCTACTGGGTGCGAACCCATGGTTTCTCCTTCTTCTCGGGCGTCACCTCGACCGCGAAGGCGGCACCGTTGCCACTCAGGGAGGCACGCCGGTGTGACACCCATCACTGTGCGGCATGGGGTCGCCACCCGCCAGCAGGCCGCGCGTGCGTGTCGGTAAGCGAGCAGCAAGGTGCGGTGAACGGTCGGCGGGCGCGATGAACGGCGTTGACCGGCGCAGGGCCGGGGGCCGGGGGTGGGACCGATCGGACGCTACTGTGGAGCAATGTTCAGCGCCGCCGTCGACACCGCCCTGGTGTGCGCGGTCGCCATCATCACGCTCTGCGTCGTCGCCCTGCTCGGCTTCCGCCTCTCACGCTCCTACCGGGATCTCGGGTCTGATGCCGACCGCGCCACCTACGCCACCCTGCACACGGCGGCCCTCGCCTCCGAGTACCTGCGCGAGGGGCTGACCCCGTCGGGCGCCTCGAAGGCGAGCCGCTACCTGCGCGGGCTCCTTCGGTGCGACGTCCTCATGATGAGCGACGACGCCGGCGTGCTCGCGTGGGACGGCGGACGCGGGACGCCGCCGGACGTGATGCCACTCGTGCGGCAGGTCCTCGAGAGCGGCCGCACCCAGATCTTCCGGCGGCAGCGGCTCGAGGCCGCGGGGCTGACGGGACTCGGCGAACTCGTCCTCTCGCCGGTACGCGTCGACAACCGGGTGGTGGGCACGGTCGGCGCCTTCGCCGGCGATGTGAACGCGGGCCTCGTGCGCGCGACGAACGAGCTCGCCGGCTGGGTGTCCACCCAGGTGGAGCTCGCGGAACTGGCCTCGTCCCGCCGCCTGCTCGCCGAGGCGGAGCTCCGTGCCCTGCGCGCACAGATCAGCCCGCACTTCATCTACAACTCGCTGAACGCGATCGCGTCCTTCATCAACACGGATCCGCAGCGGGCGCGTGAGCTCGTGGTCGAGTTCGCCGATTTCACCCGATACTCCTTCCGCCGGCACGGGGACTTCACGACGGTTGCCGAGGAGCTGCGCAGCATCGACCGGTACCTGCTCCTCGAACGGGCGCGCTTCGGGGACCGGTTGAAGGTCACCCTGGAGATCGGCCCGGAGGTCCTCAGCACGGTGATCCCGTTCCTCAGCCTCCAGCCGCTCGTCGAGAACGCCGTGCGCCATGGTCTCGACTCCAAGGACGGCGTCGGTAACATCACCATCACGGCGCACGATGTCGGCTCCTTCGCCGAGGTGACCATCGAGGACGACGGCGTGGGCATCGACCCGGACCATCTCCGGTCCGTCCTCGCGGGCCATACCGAGGACGTCCATGTAGGCCTGCGCAACGTCGACTCGCGACTGCGCCAGGTCTACGGTGACGACCACGGCCTCATCATCGACACGGCACCCGGCGCAGGCACGCTCATCACCCTCCGCGTGCCGAAGTCGCAGCCCGATCACCAGGCGTGAGGCGCGTAACCTAGAACGCATGGTCAATGTCATCATCGCCGACGATGAGCTCCCCGCCGTGGAGGAACTGGCCTTCCTGCTCGGCAAGGACGCCCGGATCGGGACGATCCACCGCGCGTCGAGTGGAGCCGAGGCGCTCAGGGCCCTCGAGCAGCACAGCGTCGACGCCCTCTTCCTCGACATCCACATGCCCTCCCTCTCCGGGCTCGACATAGCCCGCGTGATCTCCCGCTTCACCCGCCCGCCCGCGATCGTCTTCGTGACGGCGGACGAGGACCGGGCCCTCGAGGCCTTCGAGCTGCGCGCGGTCGACTACCTCCTGAAGCCCGTGCGGACCGAGCGCCTCGCGGAGTCCGTGCGGCGCGTCTGCGAGCTGATGGAGGGCTCGACCGCGGCGCCCGAGGTCATCACCGTGGACCAGGGCGGTGTGAGCCGCATGATCAGGCGCGACGACGTCCGGTACGTGCAGGCACAGGGCGACTATGCGCGACTGCATACGTCGGAGGCGAGCTACCTCATCCGCATCCCGCTCAACGACCTCGAGCGCCAGTGGGCGGAGGCCGGTTTCCTCCGCACGCACCGCTCGTACCTCGTGGCGATGGACCAGGTACGGAAGGTCCGCATCGGCGCGGGCCGGGCGAGCCTGTTCGTCGGGGACGCGGAGCTGCCCGTCAGCCGCCGGCACCTCCCCGATGTCCGGGAGAAGCTCGAGGCCACGCGCCTCCGCCCGAGTCACTGACGGCCCCGGTGGATCCGCTCCCGACCACCGCGGGGACGACGGCCCGATGACCGAGGACAGCTCCGAAGCGCCCCGCAGGGTCCGCGTCACCGCGCCGAGGACGGCGGCACGCGCCACCGGCGGGTCCTTCCCCGTGGCACGCGAGATGGCCGAGCAGTCCGAGGTGGGCCAGCTCTTCGTCGCCTCCCTCATCAGGTCGCAGCTGCGCCTGGCCCTCGTGGTGGCCGGCGGTTTCCTGGTCATCCTCATCGGGATCCCCGTGCTGCTCGCCGTCTTCCCGGACATCAACAGCGTGACCATCCTGACCGTGCCCATCCCCTGGCTGCTCCTCGGCCTCGGCATCTACCCCCTGGTCATCGGATGCGCCGTCCTCTACATCCGCAGTGCCTCGCGCAACGAGCGTCGCTTCCAGGACCTGGTGGACGATGACTGACGCCCTTGACAGCACGGGCCTGCAGCTGAATCCCGCGGTGGGCTACACCGCCCTGGTCCTCGTTGCGCTGAGCACCGTGCTGATCGGCATCTACGGACTCCGGATCTCGCGCACCACGGGCGATTTCTATGTCGCCTCCAGGACGGTCCGCCCCTGGTGGAACGCCTCCGCCATCGGCGGCGAGTACCTCTCCGCTGCCAGCTTCCTCGGCGTCGCGGGACTCATCCTCATCTCCGGCGTCGACGCCCTCTGGTTCCCCATCGGCTACACCGCCGGCTATCTCATGCTTCTCCTGTTCGTTGCCGCTCCCCTGCGCCGGTCCGGCGCCTACACCATCCCCGACTTCGCCCAGGCGAGGCTGGACTCCCTGCTGGTGCGCCGGGTGACCAGCATGCTCGTCGTCGTCGTGGGCTGGCTGTACATCGTGCCGCAACTGCACGGCGCCGCCCTGACGGTGCGCATCACCACCGGTCTGCCGTCATGGGTGGGGCCGCTCGCCGTCGTCGTCGTCGTATCCCTCAGCGTCGTCACCGGCGGGATGCGCTCGATCACCTTCGTGCAGGCCTTCCAGTACTGGCTCAAGCTGACGGCCCTCGCGGTCCCCGTGGCGTTCATCCTGTTCCGCCTTGGCGCGGACGGGCGGGAGATCACCGCAGGAGGGAGTGCCTTCACGGCGGATCTCAACACGACGGCGGACGCGTCCCTCTACGGCACCATCTCGCTCGTCATCGCACTCCTCTTCGGGACACTCGGCCTGCCGCACGTGCTCGTGCGCTTCTACACGAATCCCGATGGCGCCTCTGCGCGCCAGACCACCCTGATCGTCCTCGGCCTGCTCTCCGTCTTCTACCTGTTCCCCACCGTCTACGGGGTCCTCGGCCGCATCCACACTCCCGAACTCGCGGCGGAGGGAGCTGCGGACGCCACGGTCCTGCTGCTGCCCGGGCGCATTTTCGACGGCGCCACAGGGGACGTCCTGTCCGCGCTGGTGACGGCGGGGGCCTTCGCGGCGTTCCTCTCGACGACCAGCGGCCTCGTGGTGTCCCTGGCCGGCGTGGTGAGCCAGGAGTTCTTCCAGGGCAGCGTGACCGGCTTCCGGCGCGCGGCTCTCCTGTCCGCGCTCGTGCCGCTCATCATCGCCCTGCTGACGGACAGCCTCGCCCTGGCAGGCAGCGTCGGATCAGTGTTCGCCTTCACCGCCTCCACCATCTGCCCGCTGTTGCTGCTGGGGATCTGGTGGCGGGGACTGACGGACGCCGGCGCCGTAGCAGGGATGCTCGTCGGCGCAGTGCTGTGCGGTGGGGCGATCGCCGCCACGGCGCTGCTGGGGCCCTTGGCCGGTGACCCCTCGGTATGGCTGGCACAGCCCGCGCTCTGGACGGTCCCGGCAGCCTTCGCCACGATGGTCCTCGTGTCCCGGGCGACAGCGGGGCGGCGGCCCGCCTCGGCGTCGCGCGTCCTGGCCAGGCTCCACACGCCCGAGGCGCGCTAGGTGTGCCGGTACCCGCCGGATCACCTGCCCGGCGGGTGGAGCGGGTGCGTCAGTCGATTCCCGCCATGAGTTCGACGACGCGGTCGAGGAACACATCCACCTGGTTCTCCTCATATCCGTCGGCGCCCCGGGCCTCCCGGAACACTGCACGGCGCACGACGTCGACACTCATGGGCACGTCGTCCTCGAGGTACTGGAGGAGCTCGTCGCAGAGGCGGTCGACGTCCTCGATGGCGTAGCTGGAACTCTTCTCCTTCGCGGGGCGTCGGAAACGCTCCCCCGCCGGCCGGTGGAGACGCCGGCGAAGGACGGCAGCGGTCCTGCCGATCTGCCGCAGCCACGCGTCCTCGCCCTTGGTGCTGATGAGGAGGTCCCGCTCCCGCTGCGCGAAGACATCCTCCAGCCGGTCCAGGGCGGCGTCGACGGCCTGCGGCTCATAGCCTCCCTTGGCGGGGTCGAACGCCATCGCGCGGACCTCGTTGCTGGAGATGGCCTCGCTGTCCGGGTCCTCCGCGTTGTAGTAGCCGCGGGCCTTCGTCAGGAATCGGTCCACCTGGCGCGTGTTGTAGCCGAACTCACGGCGTCCTACGCGGGCAAAGGGAGAACTGCCCGGGCGAGCCTCGTCCATCGTGTGAAGTCCTTCTACTGAAACCCTCGTGAGACCGTGCGGGAGCCGGTGGCTCCGGAATGTGTCCGCTGACCTGCGGTTACAGCAATCCCGGTACCAATGTAGCGGACAGCAGGTATGCCATCGGGGAGGCGAAGACGATCGAATCGAGGCGGTCCATGACACCGCCGTGGCCCGGGAGGAGTGTGCCCATGTCCTTCACCCCGAGCTCGCGCTTGATCATCGATTCGGCGAGGTCCCCGGCCGTGGCCGCGGCGACGATGGCCACGGCGAGGACCAGACCGATCCAGAGCGGCTGATTGAGGAGGAAGACGGCGCAGAGCCCACCGACGATCAACGCGCCGCCGATCGAACCACCGAAGCCCTCCCAGGACTTCTTGGGGCTGATCTTCGGGGCCATGGCGTGCTTGCCGAAGAACGCACCGATCAGGTAGCCGAAGGTGTCGTTCGCGACGACGAGCAGCAGCAGCGTGGCAATGACGAGGAACCCGCCCTCCGCGCGCATGAGCAGCATCGCGAAACTCAGCATGAAGGGTACCCAGAGCACCGCGAAGGTGCCGGCCATGAGGCTCTTCGCGGCGTGCGGCGCAGGGTCCAGCGAGCGCCAGAGGAAGAGCGCCAGTACGGCGAAGACGGCTCCGACGGCCATACCCTCGGCTCCGCCGAAGTAGGCGGAGAACGGGAGCACCAGGGTCCCGGCCAGCGCAGGCACGAGCGGAACGTGGATGCGACGGATCTCGAGTGCACGGCTGATCTCCCAGACGCCGACCGCGGCGAACAGGGTGACGATGCCGACGAAGACGACCGGGAAGAACAGCAGACCCACAAGGACGGGGATCAGGAGGCCGGCGCCGACCCCGATCGCGGCCGGCAGGTTACGCCCGGCGCGCGAGGGAACGCCCGGCTCCCTGATAGGCCGTCGCCGACGGAGCAGCCCGCGACTCGACGGCCCGGCGGTGACCGTCTTCCGGGAAGCGGGTGCGGGTACGTCCTGTTGCGCCGGTGCGGTATCGGCCGCGACACCGCTGCCGTTCTCTGTCCCGACGGCGGGTCCGGGTTCTCGCCGGGGACCCGCACCGGGAGGATCGAGGTCTGCCATCAGACCTCGAGCAGCTCGGTTTCCTTGCGCTTCAGGAGTTCGTCGACGAGGTCCACGCGGGACTTCGTCAGGGCGTCGAGTTCCTTCTCGGCGCGCGAGCCCTCGTCCTCACCGGCGTCGCCGTCCTTGACGGCCTTGTCGATACCATCCTTGGCCTTGCGCCGGACGTTGCGGATGGAGATCTTGGCATCCTCCGCCTTGGTCTTCACCAGCTTCACGTATTCCTTGCGACGCTCCTGCGTCAGCTCGGGCAGGACCACCCTGATCACGTTGCCGTCGTTGGAGGGGTTGGCGCCGAGATCGGAATCGCGGAGCGCCTTCTCGATGTCGTTCAGCACACTGCGGTCGAAAGGGGTGATGAGCAGCGTGCGGGCTTCGGGGTTCTGGAAGGACGCCAGCTGCTGCAGCGGGGTGGGTGCGCCGTAGTACATCACCACCACCTTCGAGAACATCGCGGCGTTGGCACGGCCGGTGCGGACCGTCGCGAAATCGTCCTTTGCAACCTCCACGGCCTTATCCATCTTGTCGGTGGCTTCCAGCAAGGTCTCTTCGATCACAATGTCTCCTTCGCTCTGCAGTCGGCTGCCCGGCAACCGTTCCAGTGGTCAATCCTAGTTCAAGGGCGTGCGGCGGCCCGGCGGACCCGGGGCATCGTTGCCCTGCCCGTCCGAACCAGCTAGGTGGTGACGACCGTGCCCAGCTTCTCGCCGCGGATAGCCCGCGTGACATTGCCCTCGCCCTCCATGCCGAACACCACCATGGTCAGGTTGTTGTCCTTGCACATGGTCATGGCTGTCTGGTCCATCACGCGGATATCACGGCGCAGCGCCTCGTCATAGGACAGCGTCTCGAGCTTCTCCGCCGTCGGGTCCTTGTTCGGGTCCGATGTGTATACGCCGTCGACGCCGCTCTTGGCCATGAGGACCTCGTCCGCGTGTACCTCGAGCGCGCGCTGGGCGGCGACGGTGTCGGTCGAGAAGTAGGGCAGGCCCGCTCCCGCGCCGAAGATGACCACGCGCCCCTTCTCGAGGTGGCGGATGGCTCGCCGCGGGATGTAGGCCTCGGCTACCTGCCCCATGGTGATCGCGCTCTGCACACGGGTTTCGACGCCGGCCTGCTCGAGGAAGTCCTGGAGCGCGAGGCAGTTCATGACGGTGCCGAGCATGCCCATGTAGTCGGCGCGGGACCGGTCCATGCCGCTCTGCGATAGTTCGGCCCCACGGAAGAAGTTGCCGCCGCCAACGACGACCGCCACTTCGACCTCGCCGACCGTGGCAGCGATCTGCCGCGCCACGGAGCGGACGGTCTCGGGGTCGACACCCAGCTTGCCGCCGCCGAAGACCTCGCCTGAAAGCTTGAGGAGTACTCGGCGCCGGCCCTCGGTACCACCCGTCGGAGCGGTGGAAGTGGTGTCCATAAAGTGCCTCCCGGCGTAGAGCTGCGGGCCGTTCCTGGTCGGACGGCCGATGATGCGGGGGTTGGGATGTTGCCGGACCCGTTACAGGATACGGGGCGCCTCCCAGACGCAGGAAAGGGCGGCCGCCCCGATGGCGGCCGCCCTTCACCTTCGTGCTGTGGCCCTGGCCTCGGGCCTAGGCTCCGACGCGGAAGCGGGCGAAGGCAGTGGCCTTCACGTTCGCTTCGGTGAGTACCGCGGCGACGGACTTCTTCGCGTCCTTCGCGAAGGCCTGGTCGACCAGGACACCTTCCTTGAAGAACCCGGTGAGGCGTCCCTCGACGATCTTCGCGAGCGCCTGCTCGGGCTTGCCCTCGGCGCGTGCGGTCTCGTCGGCGATGCGGCGCTCGGACTCGACGAGCTCGGCGGGAACCTCGTCGCGCGTCAGGTAGGTCGGCGAGTACGCCGCGATGTGCACGGCGACGTCGTGCGCGGTCTGTACTGCTGCGTCGCCCGAACCCTCGACGGCGAAGAGCACGCCGACCTGGGCGGGGAGGTCCTTGGACGTCTTGTGCAGGTAGGCGTCGACGATCTCGCCCTCGACGCGGGCGATGCGGCGGACGTCCACCTTTTCGCCGAGCAGTGCGCCTGCCTCGATGACGTGCTCGGACACGGGCTTGCCCTCGAGCTCGAAGGCCAGCAGGGTCTCGACGTCCGTGGCACCGGACTCGATGGCGGCAGCGAGTACCTTGTTCGAGAAGTCGACGAAGGGAGCAGCCTTGGCGACGAAATCGGTCTCGCAGTTCACCTCTACCAGGACGCCGACGTTGCCGTCGACCCGAGCGGCGACGAGGCCCTCGGCGGTGGAGCGGCCTTCACGCTTCGTCGCGCCCTTGAGGCCCTTGATGCGGATCAGTTCCAGGGCCTTGTCGGCGTCGCCATCGGCTTCGTCGAGGGCCTTCTTGACGTCCATCATGCCGGCGCCGGTGCGCTCGCGCAGGGCCTTGATGTCAGCGGCAGTGAAATTTGCCATATGAACTCCTAAGTTGATGTGGATCCAGGAAGAGCTTCCGCGGGCGCTGCCCGCGGTGCAGGCGTCACGCGGTGAACACCTGCCGAACATGCGGAAAGGGGCGCGGTTTAACCCGCACCCCTTACGCAACGGGAACTACTTGGCGTCGGTAGCGGGTGCTTCCGGCACAGGAACTTCCTCGGCAGGAACCTCGGCTGCTGCAGGGGCCTCGGCGGCGAGCGCCTCTGCCTCGGCGGGAGCCTGGTCTGCAGCGGGAGACTCGGAGGTCGCCGGAGCGGAAGCCTCTGCTGCGTCCGGGGCGGCTACCTCGGCGGTGTTGCCCTCGAGGAGTTCGCGCTCCCACTCGGCCATCGGCTCGTCCGCAACCGCGGAATCGTTGTTGCCCGAGCGGTTGTGGCGGGCGATGAGGCCCTCGGCCACGGCGTCCGCGATGACGCGGGTGAGAAGATTGACGGCGCGGATGGCGTCGTCGTTACCCGGGATGGGGAAGTCGACCTCGTCGGGATCGCAGTTGGTGTCGAGGATCGCGACGACGGGGATGTTCAGCTTCTTCGCCTCGTCGATGGCGAGGTGTTCCTTCTTCGTGTCGACGACCCACACGACCGAGGGAGCCTTGGTCAGGTTGCGGATGCCACCGAGGTTGGTCTGCAGCTTGGTGAGCTCACGCTTCATGAGCAGGAGCTCTTTCTTCGTGTGGCCCGAGCCGGCGACGTCGTCGAAGTCGATCTCTTCGAGTTCCTTCATACGCTGGATGCGCTTGGAGACCGTCTGGAAGTTGGTGAGCATGCCGCCGAGCCAGCGCTGGTTCACGAAGGGCTGGCCGACGCGGTTCGCCTGATCGGCGATCGCTTCCTGTGCCTGCTTCTTCGTGCCGACGAAGAGGACGGTTCCGCCGTGGGCGACGGTGGCCTTGACGAACTCGTACGCACGGTCGATATAGCCCAGCGACTGCTGGAGATCGATGATGTAGATGCCGTTGCGCTCGGTGAAGATGAAGCGCTTCATCTTCGGGTTCCAACGGCGGGTCTGGTGACCGAAGTGGACGCCGCTGTCGAGCAGCTGGCGCATGGTTACGACTGGCATGTCATGCCTTTCTTCAGCAGGGCTCAGGCGCAGTGCGCCGCCTCTGCTTGTTGACGGTTGTCTCAGTGATGGCCGGGGTGGCCGTCACATCCTGGCACCTGGTCGTCATGGACACGCCCTCCCCTACCGGACATCGCCGGACCGCAGGGTGGGCATTCCGGGGCTCTTCGAGAGCACCGGATCGCAGGCACGCGTAGTCAGCCTCACCATTCCACGTTCCATCGAAGCCGTAGGCACGAGGAGGTGGAAGCAGCGGACTGCTTACTCAAGTGTACTACAGCGGCAGGAAGGCAGGAGGCGGACGACCCCGAGGTGAACCGCTCGAACGTTGTCCACATAGGCTCCCGGACGCGCCGTTCGTCCCAGCTGACCGGTCAGTGTTCTTCCATGACAGACCGCCGTCCTACCCTTGGCTCCGCGATTCGAACCCACCGATCCATCGCTCGATCCCGAGTCCGGACGGTGGTCGCCCTGGTCGTCATCACGGGGTCCGGGGCCGGCGCCACGGGCGAACCGGCGACGGCGGGCCAGGTCATGCCGCACGGCAGAGTCGGCCCGGACGCGAGCGACCCCCGCTCCCCGTCGGACTTCGTCCCGGAATGGTCGTGGCCGCTGCCTCCCACCCCGGCCGTCCTGCGGTTCTTCGAAAGGCCTCCGCAGAAGTGGAAGCCCGGCCACCGGGGCGTCGATCTGTCGACCGGCGGGCACGCAGTACCGATGACGAGTCCGGCGGATGGAACGGTCTCCTTCGCCGGGACGGTCGTGGATCGCGGCGTGCTCTCGATCGACCACGGTGGCGGCAGGGTCAGCAGCTTCGAGCCCGTCAGCACGGAACTGGTGAAGGGGCAGCCTGTCGTCAGGGGAGAGACCGTCGCGACGGTCGCTGTTGCCGCAGTGCGGGGTACGTCGCGGAGTCACTGCGGAGGGATCTGTCTTCACTGGGGTGTCCGTGTCGATGGCGAGTACGTGGACCCGCTCTCCTTCGTGACGGATCGCCGTCCCTCTGTGCTCCTGCCGCTCCGCCCATGATGGGTTACGGCACGGAGGCGACGGATCAGGCGGGCAGGGCACCGGACGAGGGAAGGTTCGGACGAGGAAGGACCGGACGACGATTCGTCCGGCCCTTCCTTGCCTCTGCGTGCTGGTGGAGCCTGCCAGCCTCGGTCCGCCATCGTCTGGGTCGGATCGGGTCCTAGACGAACGCGGCAATCCCGGTGATCGACCTGCCGACGACAAGCGTGTTGATCTCCTGCGTGCCCTCATAGGAGTAGATGGCCTCCGCGTCGGAAAAAATCTTAGCCATCTCGTAGTCCGTGACGATGCCGTTGCCGCCGAAGATGTTCCGTCCGGCCGCGACACTCTCGCGCATGCGGGCGGTGGTGAAGGCCTTGGCCAGGGCGGACTGCTCGTCCTTCGCCTTCCCGGCGTCCTCGAGTTGCGAGAGGCGGACCATCATGCCCATCGAGCTCATGGCGTTACCGAGGATCTGCACGAGCTGCTGCTGGACCAGCTGGAAACTCGCGATGGGACGGCCGAATTGCTCGCGCTCCACGGCGTAGCGCCGGGCGACGTCGAATGTGGCGAGCTGCTGGCCAACGGCCTGCCAGCCGACGGCCAGCCGTGTCACCTTGAGGACCTTGTTGGTGTCCCTGAAACTGTTGGCGCCCTTGAGATGGAAGTCGTCCGAGATGACGACGTTGTCCAGCACGATGTCGGCGTTCTCGACCATCCGCAGGGCGATCTTGTTCTCGATCTTCGTCGATGAGAACCCCGGCGTCCGGGTGTCGACCATGAAGCCCTTGACCTGGTTGTCCTCGACGTCGCGGGCATAGATGACGACCCAGTCGGAGAAGGTCGCGTTACCGATCCACCGCTTGGCGCCGTTCAGTGTCCAGGAGTTCCCATCCCGGCGCGCCGTCGTCCGCGTTCCGCCGGCGACGTCGGAACCGCCGAGCGGCTCCGTCAGCCCGAAAGCGCCGATCTTCTTCAGGGCATAGATGTCGGGGAGCCACTCCTCCTGCTGCTCCTTGGAAGCAAGGGCCTCGATGGAACCGGTGAACAGCCCGTCATGGACACCCAGGAAGGTTGCGAACGACGTGTCCGCCCTCGTGAACTCGGCATGGGTGATGCCGGCGAAGAGGTTGGAGTAGCCCTGGCGGTACACCGGGCTCACGGGATCCAGCTCGGCGATCTTGGGGATGAGCTGCTGGGGGAAGGAGCCCTGGTTCCACCACTCGACGGCGTTGGGCCGGATCTCGCGAGCGAGCCAGGCACGGATCTCCCCCAGGCGTGATCGCTCCTTGCTCGTCAGCAACTCCTCGAAGGCGTAGAAGTCACCGTCCGCGTAGGGCAGGTTGTTGACATCGATCGGCGTTCTGCTCATGGGAACTACCTCACTCCGGTCCTCGGCGACCGGCACTCTCACTCGACCAGGTGAACTACGCGATGGGCGCGTGATGCACCCGAATGTCATGTTACCCGTCAGTAACTTAGGGCGCCAGTGGCTCATCAGGGGTGCGGTCGATCGGAAGAAGCGGAGCTGGTGCTGTCAGGGGAAAATCGGATGCGCCACCCCGATGGAGTGACGCATCCGTACCGGTTGTTGCCGGCTGCGAGTAGGGCTGCTGGGGCTTGAACCCAGGACAAACGGATTATGAGTCCGCTGCTCTAACCAGCTGAGCTACAGCCCCGAGGAGCGAGGAGCACCTCTCGCGTCGGCGCCGGGAGCAGTATCCGGCGCTGGACGCAGGTCCTATTGTAAGCAGACGCCGATGACAGGACCGGCGAAGCTCCGTGTCAGGACGTCGACGACGCCTGCTGCACCTCATGCGGACGATCCGCGGACAACGTCCCGTAGTACAGACCCTCGAAGGTTTCGAGGGTCGTGGTGATGTCGTGCTTCATCACCATCTTCCGACTGGCGGCCCCCATCCTGAGCTGGTCCTCGCGCGACATGCCGAGAATCTGGGCGATTCGGTGACTCAGCTCGTTCGAATCACCGGGCGTGAACAGGTAGCCGTTGTCGCCGTCGGTGACGAGGTGTGGGAGCGCCATCGCGTTGGCGAGCAGCACGGGCGTCGACGCCGACATCGCCTCGAGCGTCACCAGGGACTGCAGTTCGGCCGTTCCCGGCTGGCAGAACAGGGACGCGCGGATGTAGCTCAGTCGCAGTTCGTCGTCGTCGATCAGGCCGCGGAAGGTCACGCGGTCGCTGATACCGAGGCGCGCAGCCTGGGCCTGCAGGGCGGATTTGACCTCGCCGCCCCCTACGATCTCAAGCCGCACGCGGAGGTGGTCCGGCGTCTTCGCCACGGCATCGATCAGCACATCGACGTGTTTTTCCTCGGCGAGTCGACCCACGAAGAGGACCGTCGGATCCTCGTTGGGCTCGATGGTCTCCCCCGGCTGCACCTCGTAGCCGGCCGAGTCGATACCGTTGGAGACTGCCAGTACCTCACGCAGGAAGGCGTGGTCATGCATGGCCTTGGCGGCGAGCGGCGTCGGGGTGGTGACGGCGGCCGCCTTACCCATCACCTTGCCCATGTCCTTCCAGGAGTTCTTGGCGACGACTTTTTTCAACCACGCGGGGAACGGCAGGAACGGGTTCAGGTTCTCCGGCATGAAGTGGTTGGTGGCAACCACGCGGATGCCACGCCTGACCGCTTCGTAGAGCGTGTATTCGCCCACCATGTAGTGGCACTGGATGTGGACGACGTCGGGCTGGACCTGATCGAACAGCCTGCTGATATCGCGCCGGATCTCCCACGGGTAGCAGATCCGCCAGTAGTCGTGCGTCGGCACGCTGTGCGAGCGGAGGCGGTGGACGGCCCACTCGCCGCCGGGTTCCGTGTAGCTCCTGCCGTTGGACACGCCCGGAGCGAGGACGTGCACTGAATGGCCGCGGCCCGTCATTCCCTTGGCGAGCCGGTATCCGAACTGCGCTGCACCGTTCACGTTGGGCGGATAGGTGTCCGCGGCGATCAGGATGGTCAGGGGCTTGTAATCAGCCGGGTAACTCACGCGTAAATCCCCTACGTCGGTGTGCTGGTCGGAACTGCCGGGGCTCGGCTCAGCGCTGCCGCTTCACCACGTCGGGATGATGACGGGACAGGGCAACGACCCCAACAATAGCAATGAGGGCTGCAGAGCCCATGCCCAGCGCCGTCACCGTGCGCACATCCGGCTGCAGCTCGTCCAGGATGGTGATGCCGACCGCGATGCCGATGATCGGGTCGATGACCGTGAGGCCGGCGATCACGAGATCGGGTGGCCCGGTCGCGTAGGCGCTCTGGACGAACCAGGAGCCGAGGGCCGCGGCCGCAACGAGTGCCACCAGGGTCAGCAAGGGCACATTCAGCAGGAAGCGACCGTTCGGGTCGAGAAGGTGGCCGGCCACGATCTTGGTCAGGACGGCGACGAAACCGAACAGCACGCCTGCCCCCAGGATGTAGGCGAAGGCGTTGAGTCGATGCCGTCCGAACACGGCGAGGGCTCCGAAGACGACGACGGCGGCGCCGAGCAGGAGCACGACCGATAACTCCTGCGCCGAATCGACAGCATGATTCTCGCGCGTGACATTGACGGCGAGAAGCACGAACAGGGCGCTTCCGGTCACGCAGGCGGTGATCGCCGCGACGGTAGGACGGTTGATGCGGATTCCCTGGTCGCGCGAGTTGACGATGGTGGTGATCACCAGGGCGATCGCGCCGATCGGCTGGACGACGGTCAGACTCGCGAGCGCAAGCGCGACGACGTTCAGGGCTGTCCCTGCACCCAGGAGAATGAGCCCGAAGAGCCATCGCGGGCTGGTGAGGAGCCGGGTGAGACCGGAGGAGCTCAGCGCCAGGCCGCCCGTGTTCGCCCGGACGGCACTACCCTGCCGTTGAGCTCCGAAGGCGAGGAAGACGGCGCCCAGCAGCGCCAGCCCGATGGCTAGGAGGGGCACGTCTGCTGGTCGGCCCTCTCCAGCCGGTACTTGCGATGCGCTGCGGTGAAGTAGGCGTAGAAGGCGATCAGGTGCAGGACGCAGCCTGCAGCGAGCAGGGCCTGGGCGACGATCAGGAGCCACTGCTGCCCGAACCCCTCGACGCGATGGAGCAGGAGCAGCGGCGCACCGACGAGCAGGAGCGTCGTCCGGACCTTACCTACCGTGACGACCTCCAGGTGAAGAGGGCCGCGGAAGAGGATGAGCGCGTTGATGATGATGATCGCGTCCGGGATGACGATCGTCCAGACGAGCCACGCCGGCGCTATGCCGGCGACCACGAAGGTCACCGCTACCACCATGAGGGCTGTGCGGTCGGCCACCGGGTCGAGCCATTTCCCCACCACCGAGACCTGGTTGAGCCGCCGGGCGACATACCCGTCCACCCAGTCCGTGCTTCCCATGATCACGAGGGCGATGACCGCCGCCCCGTATCGCTGCTGGGTGATGAGCCAGACGAACAGCGGGACGATGAGGAAGCGGATGACCGTGATGAGGTTGGGCAGGGTCCACGGCGTCGCGAGTTCGGCGCCCTCGCTGCCGGGCTGCGCGCCAGCCCCGATCAATTTCATCACCCGTGCCTCCCCACCCCATTATGCAGGCAGGCGGCCCGTCACCCGTGACTCCCGCTGCAGGGCGCGAGTCGATTCACGGGCGAGGGGCCGCCTCGCGGTTATGCGTCTGTGGTGCGGGTGGAACGCCGGCACAGCCGGGATTACTTGCTGAGGAGCCTGCGCAGCATGACGAGCATCGCGACGACGGAACCGGCGAGGACGCTCAGCGGCTTCCAGCGGTCAGCGAGGCTGGTGTTGTGTGGGACGTCGCGACGGACTGCGACGGCAGCAACGTTGTCGCGGCTCCTGTCTCCACTCGTCGAACCGGTCTTCGTTCCGCCCTGCTGCGAACGGTGCTTGGCGCCGTTGAGGCGGGCCTTGACGTCGACGCGTGCCCCGAGCGAATCCCTCGCGTCGGCGATGTGGGTCCGGCGTTCGCCCGAACGGCCTCGCAGTTCCTCGTACGAGGGCGTGGGTACCTTCGGCTTCGCGTCCTTGTCGTCGTCCTTGCGGTCCTTGTCGTTTTTGTCGTCCTTGGGCTTCTTGATATCGAGCGTGGCGGGATCGAAGCTGCGGCCTTCCTTGAGGACGCCGAGATCGTAGCGCAGACCCCGGATCGCGTCCTCAGGCACCAGCGGGAGTTGCTTCTTGAGCCGCGAGACTCCGATCAGAGCGAGTATGCCGCCGATGACGAGGAAGAGGACGGAGACCAGAAGTGCAGCCAACCAGGCCGGCATGATCTCGGCGAGGCCCATGACGGCGGCCACGACGAGAGCGACGGCGAAGAACAGGACGAAGATGAGGGCCACGACGAGGAACGCGGCGGCGATGCCGGCCTTGATCCCCTTCTGCTTCATCTGCTGGACCGCGATCGAGAACTCGTCGTTGATCTGCCGAGGCGTCAGCCGGGCCAGTAGCTTGATGAGCCCAAACAGCGAGACCGAGCCTGAGATCCGCTTCCCGCGCGTACTAGCCGAGCTGTTCATAGGCCCTGCCTCCATTCGTCTATATCTTGCTGGACATTCGCTGAACCAAAATTACCATCGGGCGGGCGAGCCGGTTCCGCTTGGTGGTCTTCGCTTCGAAAGACCCCGCACCCGACCTTCGATGAGGTAGTGCGCCGTCCTCACACCGAGCTGAGCTCCGCATTGTCCTCGAGGTCCTTGCCCGCGAACTCGGGGAGGTGGGAGCGGACGAAGACGAAGGACAGGACGGCGAAGATCGTGAACGCGGCGTACATGATCCACAGTCCGAGATTCTCGCTGACCCAGGGGAAGGTCAGCGTGACGATGAAGTTGAAGACCCAGTTGACCATCGTGGCGACACCCAGTGCGATCGACCGGATGCGGTTCGGGAACATCTCGCCGAGGGTGACCCACATGACCGGCCCCCAGGTGGCGGCGAAGAAGATCACGAAGAGGTTCGCCCCGACGAGGGCGATGGGTCCCCAAACACCGGGCAGCGTGAGCTCCTCGCCGGTTCCCTCCGCCTGCAGGAAGGCGAGCGTCGCGGCGAGCAGGCCGACGGACATACCGACGGAACCGATCAGGAGCAGTTTCCGACGCCCCACCCGGTCGACGAAGAAGATGGCGACGAAGGTCATCGCGACGTTGATGACCGAGGTGATGACCGACGTGGTGAACGAATCGCTCTCGCTGAATCCGACCGACTTCCACAGCGTCGTCGAGTAGTAGAAGATCGCGTTGATCCCGACCAGCTGCTGAAGCGCGGCGATGGCCATGCCGACCCACAGGATGGGCTGCAGGCCGAACGCAGGTCCCCGCAGATCGCGGTAGCCCGCCCGGTCCTCGCGCTCGAAACTGTCGCGGATCGAACGGATCTTGCCCGCGGTGTCCCGGACACCGGAGACCCTCGAGAGCACGCGTCCTGCCTCCTCATCCCTGCCGGCCCGGATCAGGAACTGCGGCGATTCGGGGATGATGAGTGCCAGCACGCCGTACACGATGGCCGGAACCACACCGACGAGAAGCATCCAGCGCCACGCCGTCAGACCCCACCAGAGCTCTTCACCGGCACCACCGGCGGCGTTTGCAAGAGAGGCGTCGGACAGCAGTGCTGCAAAGATGCCGACGGTGATCGCCAGCTGCTGCACGGAAGCCAGGGCGCCGCGCCACTTCGACGGTGCGATCTCCGCGATATAGCCGGGCACGATCACCGAGGCGATGCCGATGGCGAGCCCACCGATGAGGCGCCACGCCATGAGGTCCCACTCGGAGAAGGCATAGGCCGAGCCGGCAGAATTGACGGCGAACAGGATCGCGGCGGCGACCATGACCTTCTTGCGTCCCCAGCGGTCGGCGAGGCCACCGGCGAACCAGGCTCCCGCCGCGCATCCGAGGAGGGTGATCGCGACCGTGAAGCCGAGGACGCTCGAACTCAGTCCGAAATCGGCCTGGATCGAGTCGACTGCCCCGTTGATGACGGCGGTATCGAACCCGAACAGGAGCCCTCCGACGGCGGCGGCGACCGTGATCCCGATGACTCTCGCGAGATGCTTGGATGACTGCTCTGTTACCGGGCCGGCGTCGTGCTCGCTCATGTTTCCGTTCTTCCTGCTCGTTCGGTGTCTGCTCACCCTACGTCAATTGAAAGCATGCTTAGTGAAGGGGGGTGGCGCTACCGTCTCATCCCCGGGGCTCAGTCAGGGTTGACGCGGGTCTTAGGATGGGAGGGTTATTGATTCGCCCCAGCAACCAGTTTGCCGTCCTCCCGACGGCCGGTTGCGAGCCGCTCCGCCGTCGTCGCCGGGCCGCCGCTGCAGTCGATGCACCCCCGCTTCGCGTGTCCGTTCCATCTCCTCCCCACCGGCAGTACGACAGTTCCGTTAGGCAGCATCTTGAGCACGATCACCCACCCAGGCGACACCCTCTCCCGGCGCGAGAAGATCATCTACGTCTTCATCCTCGGGACACTGACGGCACTCGGTCCGTTCACGATCGACCTCTACCTTCCGGCCTTCCCTGCGCTGCAGTCGGATCTCGCCGTGACGGAGGCCGCGGTGCAGCTGACGCTGACGGGCACGATCATCGGCTTTGCGGGCGGTCAACTGCTCGTGGGGCCGCTCAGCGACAAGATCGGACGGCGCCTGCCACTCATCATGGCGACGACCCTGCACGTCGGCGCTTCGATCGGCGCGGCGTCGTCGGAGGACATCAACATGCTGATGCTCTTCCGGGTCCTCCAGGGCATCGGTGCAGCGGGCGGCGGCGTGGTCGCGATGGCCATGGTGCGCGATCTCTTCGGCGGCTACACGCTCGTGCGCATGCTGTCCTATATGGCGCTCGTCAACGGGATGGCACCCATCTTCGCGCCGGTGATCGGCTCGCAGCTGCTGCTGTTGTTCCCGTGGCCCGGCATCTTCTGGTTCCTCGCGTGCTACGGCGTTCTGGTGATCATCGCGGTGTCGATGTTCATCATCGAGACCCTGCCGAAGGAGAACCGCCGCCAGTCGGGGCTCACGGTGATCCAGCGGTATCGTGCAGTGCTGAGCGACCGCATCTTCATCGGCATCCTACTGGTCGGTGGCATGAACTTCTCAGGGTTGTTCTCGTACCTCTCCGCCTCGCCGTTCCTCTTCCAGGGGCCCTACGGACTCAACGAGCAGCAGTACGGCCTGCTGTTCGCGATCAACTCGCTCGGCATCGTGTCCGGCGTCCAGATCAGCTCGAGGGTCCTGAGGCGGGTCGGGCCGCAGTGGGTCATCGCGGCCGCGACAGTGGTCCAGCTCACCATGGCCCTGCTCATCTTCGCCTTCGACCAGCTGGGATTCGGGTTCTGGGGCACGGCCCTGCCGCTGTGGTTCTACATCATGGCTTCGGGTTTCATCTTCCCCTGCGTGCAGGTCCTCGCACTCATCAACAACGGGGCACAGGCCGGCACGGCAGCCTCGCTGCTCGGAGCGGTGACCTTCGGGACAGCGGGTGTCGTGTCTCCGCTGGTGGGCCTGCTCGGTGAGGGCATCGAGTCGGCGACGCCGATGGCGCTGGTGATGTCGGCGTGCATCGCCCTTGCCGTGGTGTTCATGTGGACGGTCGTCAGGCCCCGGACGGTGCCGGCCCTGCAGTAGCCGCGGCCCTGCCCTCCGGACTCAGGCGGCAGCGGACTCCGCTTCCGCGGGCAGTGCCTCCGCGGTCTTCGCGATGTTGCGCGCCATGGACTTGAAAATGAAGCCGTGGAATGGGAGTACCGCGAGCCAGTAGAGCCTTCCGGAGAGTCCCTGGGGGAAGAACACGGCGCGCTGGTAGTAGGAGCTGCCGGAGCCGTCAGGCTTCACCGAGAATTCGAGCCAGGCACGGCCGGGCACCTTCATCTCCGCGCGCAGCCTCAGGCGCTCACCGCGCACGAGTTCCTCGACGCGCCAGAAGTCGAGCGCCTCCCCCGTGAGCAGTTCCTTGGCGTCACGACGTCCGCGGCGCAGGCCCACTCCCCCGGCGAGCTTGTCCATCCAGCCACGGGCTGCCCAGCCGACCGGCCAGGAGTACCAGCCGTTCTCACCGCCGATGCCCTCGACGACGCTCCACAGCTTCTCGGTCGACGCCGTGGAGCTATAGGTCTGGACGTCCGTGAAGACCGTGTGCCCCGCCCACTGGGGATCGGATGGCAGCGGGTCGGCCTCGCTGTCGATCTGCGAGGCGCCAGCCCAGCTCGTCTCCACCTCTCCGCCGCGCATCCTGCCGAGCGCCAGGTCGACGGACCGGCGGTAACCGGTCAGCCCGCCCTCGGGCACGGCGATGTGCTGATCGATGTCATTTTCGGCCGTGACGGCGTCGTGCTGCAGGGACTCGATCAACGGCATGGCCATGGCCCTCGGGATCGGCGTGACCAGGTTCACCCAATGACCGGCGAGACGCGGGGTGAGAACCGGCAGGGCCAGGATCTTGCGCCGCGGCAGGCCGGCAGCCTCGGCGTACTGATTCATCATCTCGGCGTAGGTCAGGACCTCGCGCGAGCCGATGTCGAACGTCCGGTTCAGGGTGCCGGGGAGGTCGAGCGCGCTGACGAGGTAGTGGATGACATCGCGCACCGCGATGGGTTCGATATGGTTCAGGACCCACTTCGGCGCGGGCATCACGGGCAGGACGTCGGAGAGGTGGCGGATCATTTCGAAGGAAGCGGAACCCGAACCGATGACGACGCCGGCCTGGAAGGCGATGGTCGGTGTCCCGGACTCCAGGAGGATCTTCCCCACCTGGGTTCGGGAGCGCATGTGGGTGGACAGCTCGACCCCCTCGGGGTGAAGCCCGCCGAGGTACACGATCCGTCGGACTCCGGCGGCGGTCGCCGCTTCCGAGACGACGGTCGCGATCGAAGCTTCACGCTTGTCGAAGTCCTTGCCCGAGCCCATCGAGTGGACGAGGTAGTAGAGCGTGTCGACGCCCTGGCTGACCTTGTGCATGGTGTCGCTGTCCTGGAGATCCCCCTGCACGATATCGACCGAGCCCGCCCAGGGGACGTCCTTCAGCTTCTGCGGGGAACGGACGATCACACGGACCCTGCGGCCACCCGCTACGAGCTTCGTGACCAGTCGACCGCCGATATATCCCGTCGCTCCGGTGACCAGGATGAGCTTGCCGTCCGTGCCGTCAGTGTCCATATCCACAGCCTACGCCCGCCTTCTGACACCTTTTCCGGGTAACTCCGCCGGGCGGGCCCGTGAAGGTTCAATCTGCGCCGGGCCAGGGCCAGGTCGTCGTCCAGCGGGTGGCCGCGCCGAGGCAGGCGACTCCGGGCACCTGGGCAAAAAGAATGCCCCTGACCGGTGTTTCCACTGGTCAGGGGCATATCTGCTCCTCCGACTGGACTTGAACCAGTAACCCTTCGATTAACAGTCGAATGCTCTGCCAATTGAGCTACGGAGGAATGCGCAGGCACAACTCTACATAGGTTCCGGAGCTAAGTGAAATTGGCTGAGGCTCAGTCCTCGCGGAGCAGCCGACGCTGCATCTCCAGCTCCATCAGGTCGCGTTGGAGCTGGTTGTAGAGCGCCGGATCAGCGGCCGGATCCATGCGTTGGAGTTGCCCGAGCTTCTCCGCCTTCTGCTGCGTGATCCTCAGCTCGGTGAGGCGGTTCAGGATGTCCCTGCCGTACACCACCATCGCGTCGGCGTCCTTCGCCGGCAGTGGTCGGACGGCCAGCTCGCTGACCAGGGGACGGAGGACGTCCGGGACGCCCTCTCGCACCGACTCCACCCACCGCGACAACTCGGTGCCCGCCGCTCCGGCCGCGATCACGGCTGAGTGCAGCGCCTCGTAGACGGGGATGCTGAAGCGGGACGTCGAGAAGCTCTCCCATTGGATCGCGGTGAGGATGGTGGGCTGCTGCAGCACGACCTCGAGAGCCTCTCGCTCCATGCGCGCGATCGGATCGCGGGGATTCGGGCGCTCGTAGAACGGCTCCTCCGGTGAACCGCTGCCGGACTCCCCCTGGCCCACGGGAGTGCCTGCCTGCTGGCCCTGCTGGCTCGACGGAGCCTGCCCGCCCTGCCGACCAGAGTGACCCTGCTGGCTGGAGTGACCCTGCTGGCTGGAGTGGCTTTGCTGGCCCTGCTGGCCCTGCTGCCGGTTCCCGGAGGTCGAGGCACCCGTGTCCCGGCGGACCGCCGATGCTACGGCGCGTGCCACCTGGTCCTCCCCGACGTACTGCATGCCGAGCCAGCGGGACAGCTCGCGGGTGTAGGTGGACCGGAGCGAGACGTCCCGGATGTGGGCGACGATCGGCGCCGCGTGACGCAGTGCCTTGACCTGCCCCTCCCCCGAGGAGAGGTCGAAGTTGTCGAAGGAGGCCTTGATGGCGAACTCGAACAGCGGACGGCGGTCGGCGATGAGCGACCGGACGGCGTCGTCCCCCCGGGTCTGCCGCAGCTCGCACGGATCGGCACCGGACGCCTCCACGGCGACGTAGGTCTGCGCGTTGAAGCGCTGGTCCTCCTCGAACGCGCGGAGGGCTGCCTTCTGGCCCGCGGCATCACCGTCGAACGTGAAGATCATCTCGCCGCCAGTACCGTCATCGGACAGGAGCCTGCGCGCGATCTTGATGTGGTCGGTCCCGAACGCCGTTCCGCAGGTCGCGACGGCGGTGCCGACACCGGCCAGGTGGCACGCCATGACATCGGTGTACCCCTCGACGACGACGAGCTGGCGGTTCTTCGCGATCTCCCGCTTGGCGAGGTCAATGCCGTACAGCACCTGGGACTTCTTGTAGAGAGAGGTCTCGGGGGTGTTGAGGTATTTCGGCCCCTGGTCGTCCTCGTAGAGCTTCCGCGCCCCGAAACCCACGGTGTCTCCGGTTATGTCGCGGATCGGCCAGATGAGTCGCCCGCGGAAGCGGTCGTAGAACCGACCCGCAGTGCTGGAGGACTCGCTGAACATGCCCGTCAGCCTCAGCTCGTCGAGCGTGAACCCCCGACCCGTCAGGTGGGTCAGCAGCGTGTCCCAGCCCTGGGGCGCGTAGCCGACCCCGAAGTGCGCTGCGGCGTCCCGGTCGAAGCCACGCTCCTGCAGGAACTGTCGGGCCGTCGCGGCTCCCTGCGTGAGGAGCTGGTCGCGGAAGAACTCGGCCGCGATCTTGTGGGCGTCCAGGAGGCGCTGCCGCTTCCCCACGTCCTCGCGGCGGGGACCGGTGCCGCCGTCCTCGTAGTGCAGCTCGAAACCGATACGGGCCGCGAGCTTCTCCACGGTCTCACTGAAGGAGGTATGGTCCTGCTTCTGCACGAAGGAGATGACGTCGCCGCCTTCGCCGCACCCGAAGCAGTGGTAGGAGCCCATCTGCGGGCGCACATGGAACGATGGCGACCGTTCGTCGTGGAAAGGGCAGAGCCCCTTCCACGAACCGATTCCCGCCGACTTCAGCGTCACGTACGCCTCGACGACTTCCTTGATATCCGTTCGCTGGCGAACCTCATCGATGTCTTCGCGTTTGATGAGTCCGGCCATGGAACCCAGTTTATGCCTGCCCCACCGACACTCGGACCCGCTCCTACCAGAGTGCGGGAACGGGCCCGACGATCCGCTCGTGGAGGCTGAGCGCGGACACGTCCGTGAGTGACGCCACCTGGTCGACGACCACGCGCAGGCGGGCGTCGTCGTCCGGGGCCTCACGCCAGTCGGCGGCGAACATCGGTTCGAGGTAGCGGTCGCCGTCGGCCTGGATCTGCGCGACGAGGGAGGCGAGGATTTCACGCTGCCGCTCGTAGAGGGGCTGGCGGTGGTCCGTCGTCATCACGTATGTGGTGGCGAGTCCCTTCATGACGGCGATTTCCATGATGGTCTCCTCGGGCACCACCATCTCCGCGTTGTAGCGCGTCAGCGGGTCAGGTCCGTAGATGGAGCGCGTTGACTGCATGGCACTGAGGCAGAAACGGCCGATCAGCTGGCTCGTCATGTTCTTGAGGGCCGCCATGGACCGCCGCGTCCCGTCCGCTTCCCGGACCCACACCGGAGTCTTCTCGAGGCGGACCAGGGCGGCGTCGACGGCGGCGGGGTCGCTCCCCGGGAGGTACCACTGCTGCGTGTAGCCCACCACGCGGGCGCGGGCGTCGGCGCTGTCCATCCATTTCAGCTGCAGGTGCCCGGCGACGATCGCGTCCTCGACGTCGTGCACCGAGTACGAGATGTCATCGGCGAGGTCCATGACCTGTGCCTCGAGGCACGACCGGCCCTCCGGGGCGCCGTCGCGCAGCCAGTCGAAGACGGGGCGATCGTCGTCGTACGCGCCGAACTTCGTGGTGCGCTGGCCGCTGATGACGGGGGCCGACGCCGCGGTCCAGGGGTACTTGCACGCGGCATCGAGGCTCGCGCGGGTGAGGTTGAGGCCGGCCGGACCGCCGTCTGCTGCCAGGACCTTGGGCTCGAGCCGGGTGAGGAGGCGGAGCGTCTGGGCGTTGCCCTCGAAACCCCCGATGCCGTGCGCGATGTCGTGGAGCGCGGTTTCTCCGTTGTGGCCGAAAGGCGGGTGCCCGAGATCGTGCGCCAGGCAGGCCGTATCGACGATGTCCGGATCGCAGCCGAGGGTCCGGCCGAGCTCCCGACCCACCTGCGCCACCTCGAGCGAGTGGGTGAGGCGCGTGCGGACGAAGTCGTCCGTGTCAGGCGCTACGACCTGTGTTTTCGCACCGAGACGGCGAAGCGCGGAGGAGTGCAGCACGCGGGCGCGGTCCCGCTCGAAGTCGGTGCGGTGGGAGCTCTTCGGCGGTTCCTCGACCCATCGCTCGGTGTCCGCGGCGCTGTACCCGGTGGTGGCGGACAGTTCGGGGAAGCTCATGATGCCTTTCTAGCGGAGTGAGGCAGGTGAACCCGGCCGGTACCTACTCCTGTGGAGGAGAGCTGAAGCGGGCTGGGCAGCGCCCGGACCTGGTCCGTTGCGGTGGTCAGCCGCCGGATACGTCCACCTCGGCAGCGGCGATGTCCGCCTGCTGCGCCTCGTTGAGGACACGACCGTCCAGCCAGTGCTCGGGGAGGGCGGTCTTCTTCGGCGAGCCTGCGCGGCCACGCGGACCCTCGGCGTCCTGGCCCGGATACGGCGAGTCCTTGTCGAGTTCGTCGAGGAGGCCGCGCAGCACCTCGAGGGTCGGGACGGTGGCCAGCTTGGCGCGCAGTTCGCCACCGACGACATAGCCCTTGAAGTACCAGGCCATGTGCTTGCGGATGTCGCGCAGCCCCATCATCTCGCTGCCGAACGTCTCGACGAGGAGTTCCGCGTGCCGGTAGACCGTCTCGGCGACCTGGCCGAGGCCGGGCTGGTACCTCGTCGGGCTGCCTTCGAACGCATTCATGAGGTCGCCGAAGAGCCAGGGGCGCCCCTGGCAACCGCGGCCGATGACGACGCCGTCGACCCCCGTCTGCCGCACCATGCGCACGGCGTCCTCGGCGCTCCAGATGTCTCCGTTGCCGAGCACGGGGATGTCCGGGAGGGCCTCCCGGAGTTCGGCGATGGCGTTCCAGTCCGCCTTGCCCGAGTAGAACTGTGACGCGGTCCGCCCATGGAGCGCGACGGCGGCGACCCCGCTGTCCCGGGCGATCTTGCCGGCCTCGCGGAATGTGAGGTGGTCCTCGTCGATGCCCTTGCGCATCTTGATGGTCAGGGGAACGTTCCCCCTCGAGGCCTCGCGCACTGCGGTCTGGACGATGCCCGTGAAGAGGTCGAGCTTCCAGGGCAGGGCCGCTCCCCCACCCTTGCGGGTGACCTTGGGCACCGGGCAACCGAAGTTCAGGTCGATGTGGTCCGCGCGGTCCTCCTCGATGAGCAGGCGCACCGCGGCACCGACGGTCCTGGGGTCGACGCCGTACAGCTGTACGGAGCGGACCTTCTCGTCGCCGTCGTGCGAGATGATGCGCATCGACTCGGGGCTGCGCTCCACGAGAGCGCGGGAGGTGACCATCTCAGATACGTACAGCCCGCCGCCGTACTCACGGCACAGCCTGCGGAAGGCCTTGTTGGTGATGCCGGCCATCGGCGCCAGGATCACGGGCGTGTTCACGGTGATGTTGCCGAGCGTCAGCGGCGGGAGGTCGAGCCTGAGGGCGCTGCCCCCCTGTGCGGGCGGGGCGGCATGGGCGTCCCCGGCAGTTCCGTCGCCGGGAGCACCGATCGGGGCAGGGAGGGTCGATACTGCAGTCACCCCTCCATTGTCGCAAGAGCGAGCAAATCCGGGGGTATCGCCTGCTACCGGCCTGAGCTTCCGCTTCGCGGCCGCAGCCTTGCGCCAGGCGCTCGTCACGCGTCCTCCCCCTCGGCGCGCCGGGCACGCCGATCCCCGAGGGCGACGAGCCGCTGACCGGGTGCGAGGGTCCCCGCTCCCTCGGAGGCCAGGACAGCCGGCGTCGCTCCTTCGTCCGGCTGGTGGGCGTGCGTGGTGTCGACGTGTCCTCCACCCGTGGTCTTCGGTCCGACGGCCTTGACCACGAGTACCGCGATCAGCGTGGTGAGCGGTATGGCCAGCACGAGGCCGATCGACCCGACCAGTGTCCGCACCACCTCCTCTGCGAGCTCGCCGCTGGTGAGGGTCTCGATCAGGGCGCGGTCGTAGAGGGAGACGAGGATCAGCACCGGCAGGGCGGCTCCGGCATAGGCGAACGCGATGGTGTAGACCGTCGACGCGATGTGGTCGCGGCCGATCCTCATCGCGGACGCGAAGAGCCGCCTCCCTGATGTGTTGGGCGCGAGCTCGTACAGTTCCCAGACCGACGACGACTGCGTGATGGTCACGTCGTTGAGGACGCCGAGGCCGGAGATGATGAGGCCGCACAGGATGATCGAGGAGATGGACAGCTCGTCCGAGGCATTCACGAGCGCATAGGCATTCTCGTCCCCCACACCCGTCAGGTGCGCGGTGTCGGTCGCCCACGCCGCGAGGACCGCCGTCACGCCGAGCCCGAACACCGTTCCGAGCAGCGCCGTGGACGTCCGCGCGGAGAAGCCGTGGGCGAAGTAGAGGACGCCGTACATGATCACCACGGAACCCACGAGACCGAGGAGCAGTGGCGGTGCGCCCTCCACGAGACCGGGCAGGATGAACTGTGCCAGGATCACCAGTGCACCCACCAGGCCGATCATGGCGCGCAGACCGCGCCAGCGCGCCACGGCGATGACGACGACGGCGTACACGACCGCCAGCGCGACGATGGGGACGGACCGCACGAAGTCCACAAAGACGTACGGCGCCGCCCCGCCCTGGATGACGTTGGCGAGGTTGAGGTAGCGGATCTCGTCGCCGGGCTCGACGGCGTTCGTCGTCGCGAGTTCGGGGGTGACCTCGACGGCGATCACCTCACCACCGAGCGCAGGCTGCGTGTAGGCGATTGTGCAGGTCAGGGCCGTGCCGCCGGCGTCGACGGTGGGTTGCGAGGACGGGCAGTCGGCTTCGCCGACCTCGCGCACGGTGCCGCTATCGAAGCTGACGCCGTCCGCCGTCGCATAGGGGTTGGCGACCGCGAGGGAACTGCGGTCCCCGCTCGGCCAGAGCAGCACCATGGCGATGAGGGTCACCACGCCGAGGGGCACGAGGATGGCCGAGAGCAGGAGTGTCGCCCGGCGCCGCGTGGCAATCGCTGATGCGGACGGCCCCGAACTCCCGGTAGCGCTCGTGGCGTGCAGGTGGCTGTGGCCCAAGGATTTCCTCCGGGTGGTCGGTGTCGGCTGGTCGATGCATCATGGTTGCGCAGGGGCCGGGACGGCGTGACCGCGCTCCGGGCACCTCACGGATTCTACGCAGGACACCGGGTGGGCCCGTGTATTGAGCCATCAGGACCAAGCCCGCTCGGCGGGCACCGCACGAACCGCAACCATCATCAGGACGGAGCATCATCAGGATGAAGCAGGCCCGCCGGGGCGGAAAGGGACGATTCGTGGCAGCACAGGCAGGACTCCCCGCGAGGGATGGGGGACCCGTCATCAGCATCAGCGGGGCGACCTCCGGTGTGCGCGGCATCGCCCTCGTCCTGCATGGCGGACGGGCGACCAGCTTCGACGCCGTGCAGCCCCATCATCTGAGCCCGTTGCGCATGCGACCCTTCGCCGCACGCCTCGCCGCGGACGGCGGGAAGCACGGCCTCGCGGTCTGGACGCTCCGCAACAGGGTGCGTGGGTGGAACGGGGCGGACCAGTCCGCACTGCGGGACGCACGGTGGGCCCTCGCGCGCATCGCCGCGGAGCATCCGGGGCTCCCTGTCTATCTCCTCGGCCACTCCATGGGCGGGCGGACCGCGCTCTCCGCCGCCGGTTCCACCCAGGTCCGCGCCGTCGCGGCCCTCGCACCGTGGCTCGAGCCGTCGAGTCCGGTGGAGCCGGTCCGGGGGCGCAGCATGCTCATCATGCACGGGGACGCGGACCGATGGACCAGTCCGACGGCGTCGCTCGCCTTCGCGGGCCGTGCCCAGGGCGTCGCGCGGGACGTCCACTACGTGCGCATGCTCGGGGCGGGACACTTCATGGTCCGCACCCTGCCCGTCTGGCACGGCATGAGCACCTCCTTCCTCCTCCGCCACTTCGCTGCTGACACCGGTGCCGCCGTCGATCCCGGCGTGATCGACCGCTCGGCGTCGCTGTACCGTGCCGCCGACCCGCTCGGAGTGACAGCCTGATCCCGCGGCGCGGTGCTGGTGCACCGGAGGGCGGCGCGACGGGCGCGCACAGCAACCTCCAGGTCCGCCGTTCGGTGCCAGGCGCGTGCCAGCGGGACGGGAAACTCCTGACCGGGAGGCGTAGGTCCAGCCGCGCGGGGTACAAAGGGTATATGGAGAGCAGAAGCGGGTTCTTCCCGCTCCCACCGCAGGCCGGAAGAGAGCGTTGAGCATGGGATGGAAGCCGCGGCAGAGCGACCGCATGTACCGCTTCGTGGTGTACGCGGGCAAGGCCGTCTTCGCGGCTCTCCGCCTGCCGGTCAAGGTCACCGGCACGGAGAACCTGCCCGCGTCGGACCCGCTGAACGGCCGCTCACGACGCGCGGTGCCGGGCCACGGTGCGGTGGTCGCGATCACCCACTTCGGGTACCTCGACTTCGCGTTCGCGGAGCTGGTCCTCTGGAACCACGCGCGCATCCAGGCCAGGTACATGATCTCGAAGCGGGCGGCGGACAACCGGTTCGTCAGCCCGTTCATCTTCGGACTCGGTCACGTCGTCACGGACCGCTCGGCCGGTGCGGCGGCGTACGACGACGCCCTGGCGAAGCTGCGCGCCGGTGAGTACGTCGCGATCCTGCCGGAAGCGGGAGTGTCCCGCAGCTACACCGTCCGCACGCTCAAGACCGGGGCGGTCCGGCTGGCAGCAGAGGCCGGCGTACCGGTGATCCCGATCAGCGTCTGGGGCGCGCACCGGCTGCTGACCCGGGGCCACGGATTCTCCATCAAGCGCGCCTGGAAGGCACCGATCCGGCTCCACATCAACCCGGCGATCCACCACTCCCCCGGCCTCGATGTGACCGAGGAGACCGAAAAGCTTCGGCGGGAACTGCAGGACGGCATCGAGGTGTGCATCGCCGATTTCCCCGTGACACCGGAACCCGGCGCGTGGTGGATGCCGGCGCACTTCGGCGGCGGCGCGATGACCGACGCCGAGCGCGACGCCGCGGACGTCGCCGACAGGAACGCGGGGCGGTACAGCCGGGGCTGACAGGCCACCGGAATGCACAGGGCCGCCCGTTCCTTCCGGAAGGGGCGGCCCTGTGGGTATCCGGCGACCGTCAGTCGGTCGCGACGACGAGCGTTTCCGGTCCTGCGAGGTACGCGGCACCGGTCGCCAGCAGGGGCTCGACGACGGCGACGAGCGCCTCCATCGAGTCATCCACCTCGAGCTGGACCGGGAACTGGTGCACGAGCATCGCAATCATCGTGGCGACGGCCGCCTGCTGCTCCCGTGGTGCGAGCGAGGTGTCATAGCCCACCAGGACATCGGCCGGGTCATCGGTGCGGGCCTGCGTGTAGCTGACGGCGAAGGCTGCGATGGCACCGCCGTCGGCCTTCGGCCGGTCGCGCAGGACGATCGCCCCGCCGGCACCGCTCGCATCACCGAGGAACAGCTGCTGGGCACGTCCCAGGCTGATGTCCGCACGGTCCCAGGCATGGACGGACTCGTAGAAGGCCGCGAGCGCACGCGTCAGTTCCACGGAGCCGGTAGCGGACTCCTCGAGCTGCGGCCCCGACGCGTCGTCGAAGGCCGGCGCGGCGATGGCACCCGGCTGCACGACGACGAGCCGCGAGCGCTGAAGCACCCCGAAACCGGTGGCCTCGGCGAACGCGGCCCCCGTGGACCCGGGCGTCACTTTCGACCGCAGGGCGGTGATGCCCGACGGCGAGGCAGCGGCCTCGTGCTGGAGCATCGTGAGGAGAGTCGAACCGACGCCCGCGCGCCGATGGTCCTCCGCGACCTCGACGTAGCACCAGAGCCGGTCCGGATGGAGCGCGGCGCCGTAGACGCAGCCAGCCGCGACCGGGATGCCCTGGTCCACCACCGTGATGCAGCGGTTCCAGGGACTGTCGGACGGCATACGGAAGGATCCACGGAACTGCTCCGACGCAGCCGACTCCGGTCCACCCCAGAGCTGGATGAGCTCGAGGTCGTCACCCTCCTGCCAGGCGCGGTATTCGAGGGCCATCAGGCTCCGATCAGGCGCGCGGCGAGGTATCCCTGCACCTGGTCCAGGGATACGCGCTCCTGCGCCATGCTGTCCCGCTCGCGGATGGTCACGGCCTGGTCCTCAAGGGTGTCGAAGTCCACGGTGATGCAGAACGGGGTGCCGATCTCGTCCTGGCGGCGGTAGCGCCGACCGATGGCTCCGGCGTCGTCGAACTCGATGTTCCAGCCCGTGCGAAGCTGTGCCGCGAGGTCCTTCGCCTTCGGTGAGAGGTCCTCGTTGCGGCTCAGCGGCAGCACCGCCGCCTTGACGGGGGCGAGCCGCGGGTCGAGCTTGAGCACTGTGCGCTTGTCCACGCCACCCTTGGCGTTCGGGGCCTCGTCCTCGGTGTACGCATCGACGAGGAACGCCATGAAGGAACGGGTCAGACCGGCTGCGGGTTCGATCACGTACGGGGTGTAGCGCTCGTTGGTGGCCTGGTTGAAGTAGCCGAGGTCGGTGCCCGAGTGCTTGGAGTGCGTGCTGAGGTCGAAGTCGGTGCGGTTGGCCACGCCTTCGAGCTCGCCCCACTCCGAACCCTGGAATCCGAAGCGGTACTCGATATCCGTGGTGCCCTTGGAATAGTGGCTCAGCTTCTCGAGGGGGTGCTCGAAGAGGCGCAGGTTGTCCGGGTCGATGCCGAGGCCCGTGTACCAGGCGAAGCGCTGGTCGATCCAGTACTTGTGCCATTCCTCGTCCGTGCCGGGTTCGACGAAGAACTCCATCTCCATCTGCTCGAACTCGCGCGTGCGGAAGATGAAGTTGCCCGGCGTGATCTCGTTGCGGAAACTCTTGCCGATCTGGCCGATACCGAACGGCGGCTTCTTCCGCGCCGTCGTCAGGACGTTGTTGAAGTTCACGAAGATTCCCTGGGCGGTCTCGGGCCGCAGGTAGTGCATGCCCTCCTCCGAAGCCACCGGGCCGAGGAAGGTCTTGAGCAGTCCCGAGAACTCCTGCGGCTCGGTCCACTGGCCCTTGGTGCCGCAGTTGGCGCAGGTGACGTCCTTCAGGCCGTTCTCCGGCGCGCGGCCCTTCTTCTCCTCGTACTCCTCCTCGAGGTGGTCGGCGCGGTACCGCTTGTGGCAGGAGAGGCACTCCACCAGGGGATCGCTGAACACGTCGACGTGCCCGGAGGCCTCCCAGACCTGGCGGGGCAGGATCACGGCGGAATCGAGCCCGACGACGTCCTCGCGGCCGCGGACCATGGTCTGCCACCACTGCCGCTTGATGTTCTCCTTCAATTCGGCCCCGAGGGGTCCGTAATCCCAGGCCGAGCGGGAACCGCCGTAGATCTCCCCCGACTGGAAGACGAAGCCGCGCCGCTTGGCGAGCGAGATGATCGGGTCGAGTGCTGACTTGGCTGCTGCCATGGGATTCTTCTCCAGTTCTGTGCAGGCCGCTGGGTGCGGTCAGAAGGTGGGGGTCGCGTGGAACAGGGCCCGTCAGGACCCCCGGAGGGGCCGACGAGTACCCGGCAAGCCTACCGGGTTCGGCTGGAACGGCACCGGGGCAGGTGCTCGCCGTCCGCAGGGGCGACCTACTGCCGGGGCCGCATCTGCCGGGGCCACGGCAGGGTGGTGAGGATGATGGCGCCGAGGGTCAACAGGGTCCCGGCGACCGTCGCGAAGACCACGGTGGTACCGGGAGCCGGGACGACGAGGTCGAGCAGGAGGGAGCCGACGAGTTGGCCGCCGATCATGCAGAGCCCCGTGAGCAGCACTCCGAGGCTCCGCACGAGGAGTGCGCCGAGCGCGATGAAGATGCAGCCCATGGGTCCGCCGAGGTAGTACCACCAGTCCGACGGCAGGGGGTTGCCGGGTCCGGCGATCGCGAGCTTGATCAGCCAGGCCGCCAGCAGGACCACGGTCCCGGCGATGAAGTTCATGAGGGTCGCGGCGAGCGGCGTGCCGTAGTGCAGGGACGCCGTGCCGTTCATGGCCTGCTGGAAGCTCAGCAGGACACCTCCGGCGACGGGCAGCAGGACGGGCAGGAGCCAGGCCGATGCCTCCCCCGCGGCACCGAACCTGGGCGAGACGGCCCAGACGACGGACAGGACCGTCAGGACGACGCCGATCACCCGCATGGCGGTCACCGCGCGCTTTCCCCCCGGGCCGATGCCCGCCCGGTCCACGAGGAGCCCGCTGAGGGACTGACCCATCACGGCGGCCACCGTGAACAGGGCGACGCCGATGAGACCGATGGTCAGCGACTGCGCGAACACGAAGAACGCGCCGATCGCGCCGGCCGCCACGTAGTAGGGCGGGAAGCGGCGCTCGCGCACGGAGGGGATGATCTGGAGCGCACCGGCCCGCGCACCCGGCAACGCCAGCGTGATGGCGATCATCACGATCAGGCCCGTACTGAAGCTGATCAGGGCGGCGGCGATGCCGTCCTCGAGCACGGTACCCAGCGCGCCGTTGATCCTGCCCTGGATGGGGATGGCGAGACCTGCCCCGAGGGCAAGGGGGAAACCGACAGCTGGGGACAACGCGGGCGCATCAGACACCCGTACAGCCTAGTCCGGGCCCATCCGGCATGATGGAACGCATGACCGACGACTCCCCCATCGCAGAACTACCCATCCGGGACGACATGATCCGCCTGGGGCAGCTGCTGAAGCTCGCCTCCCTCGCCGAGGACGGCGTCGAGGCGAAGACCCTGATCGACAACGGCCTCGTGCAGGTCAACGGCGAGATCGAGGAGCGCCGCGGCCGCCAGCTCCATCCGGGTGACACCGTGAGCGTCAACGGCCAGGCGGTGCGGATCACCCGCGGCTGAAGCTTCCCGGGCCCGACCGACAGGTCAGGGTTCGGCATGCCGAACGCCCGACGCGCCCCGTCGGCGCTGCTCAGCGTGGGTTGAGCACCGTCATGGTCAGGAATTCGCGGACGTGCGAGAGTTCCTGCAGGTTGATGCTGTGGAGCATGTTCGGATAGAGGATCTTGGTGAGTCTGGTGTTCTGCGTGAGCCAGGCGTGGGTGAACCCGATCATCTCGGGGGTGATGACCTGATCCTCCTGGTCCCGCCCCCAGAAGAACCGGGCGGGTGCCGCGGCGGCGTCGTCGTCCCGGAAGAAGCTGTGGCCCTCCGACGGCACCGCGAAACCGGACAGCCCGACGACGCAGGCGAAGTCCGCGGGACGATGTCGCAGGAGCGAGGTCGCCACTGCCATGCCCTGCGAGAAACCGAGGATGCTGACGCTGGAGTGCGCCTCCCGCACCGTGTCCAGCCAAGCCGACACAGCGCTGACGCTCTCGACCACGCGCTCCACCGAGTAGTCGTCCTCGCGTGACAGGGGAAACCAGGAGAACCCCTGTCCCACCGCCAGGGGCGCGCGGACGGACACCACCGTGAACTCGGAGGGCAGGTGGTCCGTCAGGCCCATGAGGTCCTCCTCGTTGGCCATGTACCCGTGGAACAGGACCAGCAGGGGCGTGCCTGCGCGCTCGGACTCGGGCTTCGACCAGAGGACCACCGGGTCCCAGGACAGGGCGGAGGGCACAGCTGTGCCGTGGGCAGATTCAGTCATCCCCCTATCCTGTCACGGGAGAATCGGCACATGCGTGACCGGGGGTTGGCCTGCCGGCGAGGACAGCGGGGAGAATGGTGCGGTGAGCCCCCGAAATGCCGGTATGCCCTCCCCGAGCGGTGCCGAAGCTATCCTGAACGGTCCGATGATCGACCCGACCCTCAATCCCGAGCCCCATCCCTGGCACCGGTTCGTCGCCCTCGGGGACTCCTTCACCGAGGGCATCGGAGACCCGAATCCGGAGAGCATCGGCGGCAATCGCGGCTGGGCGGACAGGGTGGCGGAGGAACTGACGCGTGGCCGCGCCGACTTCGCCTATGCCAACCTGGCGGTACGCGGGCGCCTGCTGCAGCAGGTCATCGACCAGCAGGTCGAGCCTGCCCTCGCCCTGCGCCCCGACCTCGTCAGTATCTCTGCCGGCGGCAACGACCTCCTCCGTCCCGGCGGCGACCCGGATCTCCTCGCGGAGAAGCTCGACGGCGTCGTCGCGACGCTGGCAGGATCCGGCGCCACGGTGGTCCTGTTCACCGGCCCGGACGTCCGCGAGACCGTCCTCGGCAGCATCCGCTCGAAGACCGCGATCTACAACGAGAACCTGCGGACCATCGCTGCACGCCAGGAGGCGGTCATCGCCGACATGTGGGCGCTGCGGCAACTGCTGAACCCGCAGATGTGGTCCTCGGACCGGCTGCACTTCTCGCCGCTCGGACATCACACCATCGCGGCGATGGTCCTCGACACCCTCGCCGTCCGTCACACGCTCGAACCCCTGCAGCCGAAGGATCTTCCCGCGAGGACCTGGCGCGCGGCACGCGCCGAGGACCTCGTGTGGGCGCGTGACTACTTCGTCCCGTGGGTACTGCGCCGCCTGCGCCACCAGTCATCGGGCGACGGCATCACCGCAAAGCGCCTGCAGGCGGCGCCGATCTTCGGGCCGGGCATGCCACCGGGCGCAGCGGACTGACGAAACGCCGTCGAACCGGTCGGCGAGCGCGGCTCAACTCTCGAGCGAGACCTCGCCGTTGGCCACGGCATCCGCGCAGGCGCTGAGGTCCGGCCCGGGCTTGAAATCGACGAATTGCGGCTGCAGCTTCTGGAAGAGGAACTCGTAGACCTCGTCGCGGGACTTCCCGTCCATCGTCTCCACGGCTTCCTTCACGGCGCCCTGCAGCGCGCGGTCGGAGTCCAGCAGGATCTTGTCGCGTGCTTCCTGGTTCCAGCCGATGGTGCTCAGGTCCATGAACAGCTCCTCTTCGTCTTCCGTCGATGAGTCCAAGGCGATGACCTCGGACGCGCCCGCGCGAAATCGGTAAGCAGGCTTAGCTCCAGACTAGGTGCCCGCAGGACGAAACCCAACCGGTACCTGCTACGACGAGAAGAAGGCCGTCCTGAGCTGATCGTCGAGCTGGTGGATCTGGGTCAGGAACGCGTCATGACCCACGGGCGAGGTGATCAGGTGGAGGGGGACGTTCCCCGGCAGCCCTTCCGCGAGCCGACGGGACTGCACCGGGAAATACAGCCGGTCCGTGTCGACGGCGGCGATGAAGAACTCCGACGTCGCCGCTCCCAGGGCGTCGTCCAGGCTCCCCCGGTCCCGGGCGGCGTCATGGCTCATCAGCGCCTCGGTCAGGATGACATAGCTGTTGGCATCGAATCGGTCCACCAGTTTCTCGGCCTGGTGGTCGAGGTAACTCTCCACCTGGTAGCGGCCGCGGTGGGAGGGCAGGACGGCCCCGAAGGGCTGCTCGGCGTCCTGCTCCGCCCGACCGAAGCGTGCCTCGAGCTCCCGTTCGGAGCGGTAGGTGATGTGCGCGATGCGGCGGGCCAACCCGAGGCCCGCTTCCGGAAGCGGGCCGTCGTAGTAGTCGCCGCCGCGATAGGCGGGATCGAGCCGGATGGCCTGAAGCTGCGCCTGGGCGAACGCTATCTGTTCGGCCGACGAGGCGGCAGTGCAGGCGATGACGGCGCACCGCTCCACGCGGTCCGGATACATCAGGGCCCATTCGAGCGCGCGTGCGCCGCCCATCGATCCACCGAGCACCGAGTGCCAGCGCTCGATACCGAGCAGGTCGGCGAGCAGGGCCTCGGCGCGGACGGAGTCGCGGATGGTGACAAAGGGGAAACGTGATCCCCAGGGAGCGCCGTCGGGGGCGAGGCTGGCCGGCCCCGTCGAGCCGTAGCAGCCTCCCACCATATTGATGGACACCACGAAGAAGCGGTCCGTGTCCACGGTCCGTCCTGGACCGACCAGCGAGTCCCACCAGCCCTCCTCCTCCGATGCCCCCCGCGCGACGTGCGAACTGCCGGTGAGGGCATGCTGCACCAGCACGGCGTTCGAGGCATCCCGGTCCAGCTCGCCCCACGTCTCGAAGGCGAGCTGCACGTCCGGCAGCTCACCCCCGGTCTCGAGGAACAGCGGACCGATGGGGGCGACGCGCAGGAGCCCGTCCCCCGAGGGGCCGGCGTCGTTCCCCGGGTAGAGCGGAGCAGGAGGGTAGGTGGTCACGGAAGGTTAGGCTCCCTTGGCGGCGCGGAAGCCCGCGTCCAGGTCGGCGAGGATGTCGGTGATGTTCTCGAGTCCCACCGACAGCCGGACGAGGCCCGGACGCACGCCGGCGGTGAACTGCGCCTCGGCGCCGAGCTGACTGTGGGTCGTCGAGGCCGGATGGATGACGAGCGAGCGGACATCGCCCACGTTCGCCACGTGGGAGTGCAGTTCGAGGCCGTCCACGAACCGCTTGCCCGCCTCTACTCCACCGACGATGTCGAAGCTGACGATCGCGCCCGTGCCGTTCGGGCCGTACTTGCGCCCCCGCTCGTACCAGGGGCTCGAGGCGAGTCCGGCGTAGGAGACGCGTTCGACGTCGTCGTGCCCTTCGAGCCATTCGGCCACGGCCTGGGCGTTCTGCACGTGACGCTCCACCCGGAGGCTGAGCGTCTCCAGTCCCTGCGCGATCAGGAAGGCGTTGAACGGGGACACCGAGGCGCCGAGGTCGCGCAGCAGCTGCACGCGTGCCTTGAGGATGTAGGCGAGGTTGGCACCCAGGGGGCTGCCGACGCCCAGGTCGCGCGCATAGACGAGCCCGTGGTAGCTCTCGTCCGGCGTGTTCAGGCCGGGGAAGCGCTCGGGGTACTGCGCGAAGTCGAAGTTGCCCGAATCGACGATCACGCCGGCGATCGCGGTGCCGTGCCCGCCGAGGTACTTCGTGGCGGAGTGCACCACGATGTCCGCGCCCCATTCGATCGGCCGGATCAGGTACGGGGTGGACAGTGTGTTGTCCACGATCAGGGGCAGGCCGTGCTCGTGGGCGACGGCACTGATGCCCTCGAGGTCCAGGACGTCCTGCCGGGGATTGGAGACGACCTCGCCGAAGAAGAGCTTGGTGTTCGGCCGCACGGCCGCCCTCCACTGCTCGAGGTCATCCGGATCCTCCACGAACGTGGTCTCGATCCCGAACTTCTTCAGCGTGTGCTTGAAGAGGTTGTACGTGCCGCCGTACAGGCTGGGGCTGGCGACGACGTGATCGCCCGCCTCGGCGATGTTCAGGATCGCGAAGGTCTCGGCGGCCTGCCCGGAAGCGAGCAGCAGGGCGCCGACGCCACCCTCGAGGCTCGCGATCCTGGTCTCCACCGCCTCCTGGGTGGGATTGCCGATACGCGTGTAGATGGGTGCGAGCTCCGCCAGGGCGAACCTGTTGGCGGCACTCTCGGCGCTCGGGAAGACGAACGACGACGTCTGGTAGATGGGCAGCGCTCGCGCCCCCGTGGTTGCGTCCGGGACCTGGCCGGCGTGGATCTGGCGTGTCTCAAAGGACCAATCGTTGGACATGGTGCTCCCTGTTCGAAGGGGCCCCGCCTGTCCGATGCTCCGGCCGGTAACTGCTGCTCCAGGACACCGGACCCACAGGAGCCCGCGCTTGCACGGCGCCGATGCAGCGCCGAGCCTGGTCTTCACCCGGGGCACCCCACCGCGGTTGGAGGGTTGCCGGCCAGCAAGCCGGGGCTGTGCGCTGGCACTCATGACCTGTATTCATGAAAACTCATCCGGGCGGATCCGGCAACCCGTATGACACTGGATGAAGTGGCCGCACGTTCACCGCTGGAGGGTCCGGTTGACGCGCGGATGAGGGAGCGATCGGGGGTAAGGGTTGCCTAAGTCGAGAGGTGCATCACTAAGTGCCAAGATAATCGCATGCGACTGGACCATGTCTCTTATGCCTGCGAACCCGACGGACTTGCTGCGACGGCCGATCGGATCTCTGCCAAGCTCGGAATGGACCCCGTAAAAGGCGGTGTCCACCCGCGCTTCGGTACCCGCAACATGATCTTCCCGTTGACGAACGACCAGTACCTCGAGGTCGTGGAGGCCCTGAACCACCCGGCGTCGGACAAGGCTCCCTTCGGCCAGGCCGTGCGTGCCCGCTCCGAGGCCGGTGGAGGCTGGATGGGCTGGTGCGTCGCGGTCGAGGATCTCGGCCCCTTCGAAGAACGGCTCGGCCGCAGCGCCGTTCCCGGCAACCGCAAGTTTCCCGACGGCCAGGAACTGACCTGGCGGCAGATCGGCATCAAGGGCCTCATCGCGGATCCCCAGGTCCCGTACCTGCTGCGCTGGGACGAGGGCACCGAATCCCTGCACCCGTCCAAGGCCCGGCCCGCATCCGTCAAGCTCGACTGCCTGACGATCGCCGGCTCTTCCGAGCGCGTCACCGAATGGCTCGGCACGGACGTCGAGGAGACGCTCGATGGGGTCGAGGTCCAGTGGATCGCCCCCAACGGGACCCCGGGCATTATGTCCGTGACCTTCGAGACCGACGAGGGCCGTATCGAGATTTGACGGTCCGGCTACGGACACCGAACAAGGAAGGGACCGGACTGATGTCCGGTCCCTTCCTTGTTCGGTGGTTCAGGCGTGTGTGTACGTCAGGCAATCTGCCGCTTCGGCGCCCGGCCCCACCTTGACCGCCGGCGCGGTGCACAGGAGGTCGTGGTTGAAGCTGCATTCGGAGCGCTGGCATGCGCCGACGTGCGCGAGCATCTTGGGCAAGCCGCCGCTGATCGACGTATCGATGAAGGTGGCGCAGGAGGCGTGTTCTTCGCTTCCGGAGACGGTGATGGCCACGGCGGTACAGCCGTCGTGGTTGAACGAGCAGTTGTGGACACTGCATTCAGAGACACTGGTGACGACGCTCATGATTCCTCCTGGCTGGTCCGGTGGAGCCCCGGTCGGAGCCGCCGCTCTTATGCCGATGAATTCACGGTAGCACCGCAATTGACCGATAATTTAGTCATGATTATCGTGCGGAATAAACAAAGGCAAGCCTTGTCTTGGTAATTCAGCCACCAATTCCGATAGCCGGTCCGATGAGCGCGAATCCGACGAAGCCGGTGATGTCGATGAGCGCGTGGGCGATGACGAGCGGCATGACCCGGCGGGTGCGGGTATAGAACCAGCCGAAGAGCAGGCCCATCAGCACGTTGCCGACGAACGGTCCGAAGCCCTGGTACAGGTGGTAGCTTCCCCGCACGAGGGCGCTGGTGATGATGATGGCGGGGGTCGACCAACCCAGTTCCCGCAGGCGGATGAACAGGTACCCCACCACGATCACCTCCTCGAGCACCGCGTGCCTGAGCGCGGACAGGATGAGCACGGGGATGGTCCACCAGTAGGCATCGAGCGCAGCGGGCACGAGCGCCGTCGTGATCCCCAGGGCGCGGCCGCCCGCGTACACGCCGAGGGTCCCGACGCCGATGATCGCGGCGAGGCCAACGCCGAAGCCGACCGTGCGGAGCGGCTTCTCGAAGGTGAACCCGAGGCGGCGGAAGGCGGACACCCCGTGCCCACTGAGGAGGAACAGGACCAGCGCCACCGGAACGAGGGCGAAGAAGATGTTCAGGAGCTGATAGGTGAGGTCGAAGTACTGCCGCTCGTTGAGGACGGGGTTGAGGGTGGTGGTCTGCCCGGCGAGCGGCCCCCTCGTCAGTTTTTCGGCGAGGTTGACGATGGCGTAGATGCCGGACTGTCCCAGTGACAGCCCGAACACGATGAGCAGTTCCGCCGTGATGCGGCGCTTCGACGACGATTCGGCGTCGCGGCTCGCGGCGATTCCGGAGGTTGCGGCGGAGGATTTCGGCTGGGCACTCATGGCGCTATCCTCCCAGCGGTCGCTGGGGATTCCCAGTTCGGCAGCGGAGCCCCGGCGATGCTACCGGACCCGGTTCCCTGCCTTCCAGACGGCGTGCACGAGCGGCATTCCCGGACGGTAGGCGAGGTGAGTGGCCGATGGCGCGTTCAGCAGTTGCAGGTCGGCCCGGTGCCCGACGGCGAGGGATCCGACAGCACGGCGTCCCTCGACGTCGTCGCCCGTGTGCCGGCGGAGGGCGACGGCGCCGCCGTAGGTGGCCGCCCGGACCGCCTCATGGATGGTGAGCCCCATCTGCAGGACGGCCGTGGCGACGCAGAAGCCCATGGACGTCGTGTAGGACGTGCCGGGGTTGCAGTTGCTGGCGAGGGCGAGTTGCACTCCTTCATCGAGCAGGAGCCGGGCGGGCGGGAAGGGCTGGCGCGTCGACAGGTCGCAGGCGGGCAGGCAGGTGGCGACGGTGCCCGGCGTCGCACCGTCTGCCGACCAGGTTCCCGCGAGGGCATCGACGTCGTCGTCGGACAGATGGTTCACGTGGTCCACGCTGGCTGCGCCGAATTCCGCGGCGAGCGCGACGCCGGCGCCCGGGCCCAGCTGGTTGCCGTGCACACGGAGGCCGAGACCCGCGGCGGCGCAGGCCGCGAGGACGCGGCGGGACTGCTCGGCGGTGAAGGCGCCCTCCTCGCAGAAGACGTCGGCCCAGCGGACGTAGGGCAGGACGGCGTCGAGCATGGGTCCGCAGACGAGCTCCGTGTACTCGTCGGCGTCCCGGCCTGCCGGAACGAGGTGGGCGCCGAGGAACGTGACCTCGTCCACGACGCCGGCCGCGATCCGGGCGCTGCGGGCCTCCTGCGCGACGTCGAGCCCGTATCCCGTCTTCGTCTCCAGGTACGTCGTTCCGCCCGCCGCGGCTTCCGCGACACGGGCCAGCAGGAGGCGCGTGAGGTCGTAGTCGCCGGCAGCGCGGGTGGCATCGACGGTGACGGCGATACCTCCTGCGGCGTAGGACTCCCCCGCCATGCGTGCCTCGAACTCCGCCGTCCTGTCACCGGCGAACACGAGATGGGTGTGGCTGTCGACCCACCCGGGCAGGCCGGCACGGCCACCGGCGTCGTACGCCTCGTCCGCCGCCGGAGCCCGGGCGGCGGGTCCGATCCAGCTGACGCGCTCTCCCTCGAGGACCAGGGCGGCGTCCCGCAGGACGGTAGCCTCGGCATCCTGCGTCATCAGTTCACCGATGTTGGTGATGAGCATGGACATCAGGAGCCCCCCGCGGTCTGGTGATCCCGTGCGGTCTGGTGATCCCGTGCGGGCACGTCCTGGGCCTCGGTCGCTTCGTCGAGGCGGGCGATGGCGGCGACCAGCAGGTCCGCGGGATCGCCGAGGACGGTGTGGACACCGTTGCGTGCGGCCAGGACACCCGCGACGACGACGCCCGTGACGTCCTGTCCCGTGGCCGAGTAGGCCAGCTGCTCCCGGGACGATCCGGCCGTGCGTGCGCTGTGCGGATCGACGGCCATGAAGTCGGCCGCGGAGCCGGGACGGAAGCCCGCGCCGCGGCGTCCCTGGGCCGCTGCTCCTCCGAGTGCGGCGATGCCGTGCAGGGCCTCCGGGTCGAAGTGGCCTCGCCTCCCTGTCCGTAGTCGCTCACCGTGCTCGAGGGCTCTCATCTCGAGCCACGGGTCGACGACGGCGTGCTGGTCGGTTCCGAGGGCGAGCCTGGCCCCCGCCTCGCGGAAGTCACCGGCAGGGCCGATGCCGTCCGCCAGGTCCGCCTCGGTGGTCGGGCAGAGGACGACGACGGCCCCGGCGGCGGCGAGCGCGGCGATGTCGTCCTCGCGCACATGGGTGGCGTGGACGACCGACAGCCGGTTCCCGACCAGCCCGTGCCGGCGCAGCAGCCCGGTGGGGGTGAGGCCGGTGGCCCGCAGGCAGTCGTCGTTCTCGGCGGGTTGCTCCGACAGGTGGATGTGCAACGGCAGGTCGGGGGGCAGGTGCTCCGCGATGACCGCCAGCTGGTCCTCGGGCACGGCACGCACGGAATGGATGGCCGCACCGACGGACACCTGGTGTTCGGGGTACAGCGCGGAGACCGAGGCGCGGAGGGAGGCGAGCCGTTCGAGCCAGCGCTCCGCGGTGCCGTCCGAGAACCGGCGCTGCCCCTCCTCGGGGTGCTTTCCGAACCCGCCGGCGAGGTAGCACGTATCGAGCAGGGTGAGCCGGATGCCCGCCCGGACGGCTGCGCGGGCGAGGGCGAGCTCCATGGCGTGGGGGCCGGCGTCATCCGCGTCCCCCTCGCCGTAGGGTGTGCCGTCGGGGTGGTGATGGACATAGTGGAACTCTGCGACACTCGTCCAGCCCACCGTGACCATCTCGGCATAGGCCGCCGTGGCGAGCTCCTCGTAGAGCCCGGGAGTGAGGGCAGCAGCCGCCCGGTACATGGTGGAGCGCCAGGTCCAGAAGGTTCCTCCGCGGTCGTGGGTGCGGCCCCGCAGCGCGCGGTGGAACGCGTGGGAGTGGGCGTTCGCGGCTGCCGGGAATGCCACACCGTGGAGGAGCACGTCGCCGTCCTGCGCGGGCACTCCCGCAACGACGGAGTGGACGTAGCCCTCGGCGTCGACCTCGACGCGGACGGCAGCGCACACTCCCCTTCCATCCAGCAGCGCGTGTTCGCACCACACCCCCCGGGCGGCGGCCGGCACTGTCATAGCAGGTCTTCGAGCACGTCGGCGAGCGCCGTAGCCCCGGCATCGGCGTCGTCGCGCTCCACGAACTCTTCCGGTGAGTGGCTGATGCCGGTCGGGTTCCGGACGAACAGCATGGCGGTCGGGGCGATGGTGCCGAGGATCCCGGCGTCGTGCCCGGCGCCGGTGGGAAGGGTGGGAGCACCGGGGAAGGAGCGCTTGAGTGCGTTGCCGAGCGTGCGCTGCAGTGCCCCGTCGAAGTGGACCGTGCCGCTCCGGGACTCCTCGGTGAGTGTGGCCCGGCAGTCCTCGAACGCGCAGATCTTCTGCGCCCGGCCGTGGATCTTCTCGATGAGCGACGCCGTGACGGCGTCCTCCTCGTGGCGCACGTCGAGCCAGAGGTCCACGCGCGACGCGATGACGTTCGTCCCGCCCGGCACGGGCTGGAGGCGTCCCACGGTGGCGCGCGCTCCGTCCTGCTCGGCTGCGACCGTGCGGGCGGCGAGGACCACCTGCGCGGCGGCGATCATGGGATCGGCGCGGTCCGCCATGAGGGTGGTCCCGGCGTGGTTGCCCTGACCCGTGATCGACAGGCGCCAGCGGCCATGGCCGAGCATGGTGGAGCCGATGGCCACGGGAGCGTCGAGATCGATCAGGCCGCGACCCTGCTCGACATGGAGTTCCACGAAGTCGCCGATCCGCCGGATGGCGTCCTCGTCCCGACCCAGGTGGGAGACGTCGATGCCGGCGGACCGGGCCGCATCGGCGAACGTGATCCCGTCGGTGTCCTTCAGCGAGCGCACCTGGTCCGGGTCGAGGGTGCCGGTGAGGAGCCGTGAGCCGAGGCAGGACACACCGAACCGTGAGCCCTCCTCTTCGGGGAACACCGCGACGGCGAGCGACCGGTTCGGCTGGACGCCGCGTTCCCGCAGGAGGTCGACGGCGACCAGCGCCGATGCCACCCCGAGGGGACCGTCGTAGGCTCCGCCCCCGGGGACGGAGTCGAGGTGGCTGCCCGTGACGAGGGCACCGTCGCGGCTGTCCGTGGCGTCCCACCAGGCCCACAGGATCCCGTTGCGGTCCGTTTCCACGGACAGCCCCCGTGCGGCGGCCTCGGCGGAGAACCACTCGCGGAGGGATGACTCCGCGCCGGTGTAGACGCCGCGGGAGTAGCCACCCCGGGAGGCGTCACGGCCTACGTCGCTGATGGAATCGAGGACTGATGAAACGGTCTGCACGGCACGTACCTTCCGGTGGTGGGGCTGCTCTGACTACTCAGGATTGCATGGGGATGCGGACGCCACGCTCGGCGGCCACCTCCCGCGCCCGCTCGTACCCGGCGTCGACGTGGCGGATGACGCCCATGCCGGGATCATTCGTGAGGAGGCGCTCGAGCTTCTGGGCTGCGAGCTCGGTACCGTCGGCGACGGAGACCTGGCCCGCGTGGATGGACCGGCCGATCCCCACGCCGCCGCCGTGGTGGATGGATACCCAGGTGGCCCCCGACGACGTCGTCAGCAGTGCATTCAGGAGCGGCCAGTCGGCGACGGCGTCGGACCCGTCGGCCATGGCCTCCGTCTCGCGGTAAGGCGAGGCGACGGACCCCGAGTCGAGGTGGTCGCGGCCGATGACGATGGGGGCCGAGACCTTGCCCTCGGCCACGAGCCGGTTGAAGAGCAGCCCGGCCTTCGCTCGGTCCCCGTAGCCCAGCCAGCAGATGCGGGCGGGCAGGCCCTCGAACTCGACGTGCTCGGCGGCTGCCTCGAGCCAGCGGTGCAGGTGCTCGTTCTCGGGGAACAGCTCCTTGAGCGCGGCGTCGGTGACGGCGATGTCCGCCGGGTCGCCTGATAGTGCCACCCAGCGGAAGGGGCCGAGACCCTCGCAGAAGAGCGGGCGGATGTAGGCGGGGACGAACCCGGGGAAGTCGAAGGCCCGGCCGAACCCTCCCTTGCGGGCCTCGTCGCGGATGGAGTTCCCGTAGTCGAAGACCTCGGCTCCCACGTCCAGGAAGCCGACCATCGCCTCGACCTGCAGGGCCATGGAGGCCTGTGCCTTCTTGGTGAACCCGTCCGGGTCCGCCGAGGATTCGCGCTCCCACTCGTCGAGCGCCACACCCTCGGGGAGGTAGCTGAGCGGATCGTGCGCGGACGTCTGGTCGGTGACGATGTCGACGTCGAGCCCTCGTCGGAGCAATTCGGGGAACACGGTGGCGGCGTTGCCCACGACGCCGACGGAGAGGGCACGCTTCCCGCGCTTGGCGTCGAGGACCTGGGCGACGGCGTCGTCGAGCGTGTCGGCGACCGTGTCCAGGTACCGCTTGGCGACCCGGCGGCGGAGGCGCGCCTCGCTGACGTCGACGATGAGGACGGCACCGCCGTTGAGGGTGACGGCCAACGGCTGGGCGCCACCCATGCCGCCACAGCCTCCGGTGAGGGTCAGGGTGCCGGCGAGGGTGCCGGCGAAGCGCTTGCGGGCAATGGCCGCGAAGGTCTCGTACGTACCCTGCAGGATGCCCTGCGTCCCGATGTAGATCCACGAGCCGGCCGTCATCTGCCCGTACATCATGAGGCCCTCGGCCTCGAGGCGCCGGAACTCCGGCCACGTGGCCCAGTCGCCCACGAGGTTCGAGTTGGCCAGGAGCACGCGGGGCGCCCAGGGGTTGGTGCGGAAGACGCCGACGGGCTTCCCGGACTGCACGAGGAGCGTCTCGTCGTCGTCGAGGGTCTCCAGCGTGCGGACGATCGCGTCGTACGCCTCCCAGCTGCGCGCGGCCCGGCCGGTGCCGCCGTAGACCACGAGGTCCTCGGGGCGCTCGGCGACTTCCGGGTCGAGGTTGTTCATGAGCATGCGCAGGGGCGCCTCGGTCTGCCAGCTCTTCGCGGTGAGCCGGGTGCCACGGGCGGCGCGGATCGAGCGTGAGGGGTCATGGGTGGTCATGCTGTTTCTCCTGTCAGGTCCTGCTGAAGGGGGTCTGCGTCGACCGGAAGGTCCTCGGCGCTTCCGCCGGGTTCGGCGCTCCCGGTGTGCGTGAGCAGCGCGGCGGCCTCGGCCGCGACGAGCTTGCCGATACGGCGGGCCTCCGCTCCGGTGATGCGGTAGCTGGGCACCACGACGCTGATCGCCGCGACGGCCCGGCCACCGGGTGAGACGGGAGAGGCGATCGCGGTGACGTCCGCCTCGATGCCGTTCCGCACGACGACGAAACCCTCGGCCGGGTGCCCACCCCTGAGCACAGCGCCGACGGCGGTGCCCCCGAGCGGAAGGCTGCGACCGACCCAGCTCGCATGCCGGACCGAGTGCGTACCCTCGCGCATGGCGAGGTAGACGCCCTCACCGTCATGGGACGGGACACTCAGGTAGGCCGATTCACCCGTCATCTCCACGAGCCGCTCTAGGGCGGGCTCGGCGAGGGAGACGAGCGATTCGTGCCCGAGCGCCTGCGCCCCGAGCTGTACCACGCGGAGTCCCGGCCGGTAGGAGCCGAGCCCGTCGCGGCGGACGAATCCCGTGCCCTCGAGGGTGCGCAGGAGCCGGAGGGCCGTCGACGCCGACAGCTCGGTCACCCGCGCTGCGTCGGCGAGGGTGAGCGACCCGGCGTCACACACCGCGCCGAGGAGCACGAGGGCGCGCTCCACGGTGCGGGTCGATGGTTCCGGCATGGTCCCCTCCTTGCTTTCGGCCGCGACGTGTATTTCACTTATTGAAACGTCCTTTTCATCTGATGGCAATAGCGGACTTTCCGCAGGAACCGAGGCATACGTGAACCAGCACCCCGTGATCGTGGGGACCGGCCCCCTCTCCCCCGCCGACGTGGTCGCGGTGGCCCGGTACGGTGCACAGGTCGACCTGGACCCGGCCGCACTGGCGGCTATGGCGGTGTCCCGTTCCGTCATCGACTCCCTCGTCGACGACGGCACGCCGCACTACGGTGTCTCCACCGGCTTCGGCGCGCTGGCGACCAAGCACATCCCGCTGGATCAGCGCAGCCAGCTCCAGCGGAGCCTCATCCGCAGCCATGCCGCCTCCTCGGGCGCCGAGGTGGACCGCGAAGTGGTGCGCGCCCTGATGCTCAATCGCCTCTCGACCCTCGCGACGGGCCGGACCGGCGTGCGTCCCCTCGTGGGAACCACCTACGCCGCACTGCTCAATGCCGGGATTACCCCCGTCATCGGCGAGTACGGCTCGCTCGGCTGCTCCGGCGACCTCGCCCCCCTCTCGCACATCGCGCTGGCGCTCATGGGCGAGGGCACCGTGCGGACCCGCGACGGGCAGCTCGTACCTGCCGCGGAGGCCCTCGCCGCCGCAGGGATCGCACCCGTCGAGCTCCGCGAGAAAGAGGGCCTGGCGCTCATCAACGGCACGGACGGGATGCTCGGCATGCTGGTCCTCGCCTCCGCGGACCTGCACCGGCTGCTGACGATGGCCGACCTCGCCGCTGCGATGAGCGTCGAAGGCCTGCTCGGCACCGATGCCGTCTTCGCCGAGGACCTCCACGCCCTGCGTCCCCACCCGGGCCAGATCTCCTCCGCCGCCACCATCCGGGCGCTCCTCGAGGGCTCACCGCTCATCGCCGAGCAGCTGACCTCGGAAACCGGACGCCACCGTTTCACGCGCGTGCAGGACGCCTACTCGCTGCGGTGCGCGCCCCAGGTCCACGGCGCCGCCCGCGCCACCCTCGCGCACGCGGAGTCCGTCGCCGCCGTCGAACTAGGGTCGGCCATCGACAACCCGGTCATCACGCCCGACGGCCGGATCGAATCCAACGGCAACTTCCATGGCGCGCCCGTGGGATACGTGCTGGATTTCCTGGCGATCGCCGTCGCCGATGTCGCCTCGATGAGCGAGCGCCGGACGGACCGCTTTCTCGACAAGACGCGCAACCACGGGCTCAACGCCTTCCTCGCGCACGATCCCGGGGTCGATTCGGGCCACATGATCGCGCAGTACACCCAGGCCGGCATCGTTTCCGAGCTCAAGCGCCTCGCGAACCCGGCGTCGGTGGACTCCATCCCCTCCTCCGCCATGCAGGAGGACCACGTCTCCATGGGCTGGGCCGCGGGCCTCAAGCTGCGGAAGGCGATCGACGGGCTCACGCGCGTCCTCGCCATCGAGATCCTGACCGCGGCCAGGGCGCTGGACATGCGCGACGGCGGCGCTTCCCCCGGCACGCCTGCTCCGACGGGCGATGCCCCCGCTCCCTCGGGCGGCATGCGAAGCTCGGTCCCCATCAACGCCGTGCGCGCCCGGCTCCGGCAGGACGTCGAGGGGCCGGGTACCGACCGCTACCTCGCGCCGGAGATCGAGGCCGCCCGCCTCCTCGTGGATGACGGGTCCCTGCTCGCCGCAGCCCTCGGCGTGCTCCCAGCTCCTCTCCAGTAGGACTTGTTAGGGTGGGCTAACTACTTCCCGAGAAAGAAGCCCTGCCCCATGTCCTCCGCCGTGCCCGAACCGTCCCGCAAACCGCCCCGTCCGCAGGCGGTCCTCGCCGTGCTGGAGACGCATCGGCTGAGTCCGCACCTCGTGCGGGTGGTGGCGGGCGGACCGGGCTTCGAGGACCTGCAGGAATGCGACGCGACGGACAGGTATGCCAAGCTGCTCTTCGCGAAGCCCGAGCTCGGCCTGGTGCCTCCGTACGACCTGGCTGCGCTGAAGCAGGACCTGCCGTCCGGGGACCGCCCCGTGAAGCGCACCTATACGATCCGCTGGCTCGACCGCGCGGCCCGGCGGCTCGCCATCGACTTCGTGGTGCATGGCGACGCCGGGATCGCGGGTCCCTGGGCGGCGGCAGCGGTGCCGGGTGACACGATGGTCCTCATGGGCCCGTCCGGAAAATGGTCACCCGACCCCACGGCCGACTGGCACCTGTTCGTCGGGGACGAGTCCGCCCTTCCGGCGATCGCCGCGGGCATCGAAGCCCTGCACCCCGCCGCCGTGGGGCACGCCTACCTCGAGGTGGACAGCGCCGCCGGGATCATCCCTCTGGACGCTCCCCCGGGCCTCGAGCTGCACTGGCTGCACCGCGACGGGCAGGTGGCCGGGACGACGACGCTGCTCGCTGATGCCGTCGCCGCCGGTCCCTGGCCCGGCGGCCGCGTCGATGCCTTCGTCCACGGGGAACGCGGTGCCATGAAAGCCCTGCGGGACGTCCTGTTCAGGGACAAGGGCCTGGCCCGCTCGCAGGTCTCCCTGTCGGGTTATTGGGCCTATGGCCGCGAGGAAGACACGTTCCAGGCGGAGAAGCGCGAACCGATCGGCCAGATCCTCGACGACTGATCCTTCCGGTTGCGTCAGACGACCGGAACCGGTCCCGGCCGCCGCTTGGGGACCCTTTGCAGGAGGTCCATCACCGGCTCGGCGAGGCGCGCCATTACGGGACCGAGGACGGCCATGAGCAGGACGTACGTCGTCGCCAGGGCCGCGAGGTCCGGGACGACGGCGCCCGACGCCACCGCGAGTCCGGCGATGACGATCGAGAATTCTCCGCGGGCGACGAGCGCGGTCCCGGCCCGCGCCCGGCCCATGCGGCCGATCCCCTGCCTGCGGGCCGCCCACCAGCCGGTCCCGATCTTCGTCACCGAGGTGACGAGCGCGAGGAGCAGTGCGAAGCCGAGGACCGGCGGGATGGACGCCGGGTCGGTGTTCAGCCCGAACACCACGAAGAAGATCGCTGCGAAGAGGTCCCGCAGGGGTTCGAGGACCCGGGCCGCGTTCTCCGCCGTCGCCCCCGAGATGGCGATGCCGAGGAGGAACGCCCCGACGGCCGCCGATACCTGCAGGGCCGAGGCCAGTCCCGCCACGAGCAGCGCCGCGCCGATGAGGGTCAGGAGGAAGACCTCGCGATCCTTGCTGTCGACGACGGCCGAGACGACGTTGCCCCAGCGCAGGGCGACCACGAGCACGAGGGTCACCACGAGCAGCGAGATGCCGACCGTGCCGAGTCCGCCCGCGAAGCTGAGCCCAGCCAGGACAGCGGTGAGGATGGGCAGGTAGACGGCCATCGCGAGGTCCTCGAACACGAGGATCGCGAGGACGGTAGGAGTCTCCCTGTTACCCAGCCTGCCGAGGTCGCTGATGACCTTCGCGGCGATGCCGGACGAGGAGATGTAGGTGACGCCGCCCATGACGAGGGCTGCGACCGGCCCCCAGCCGAGGACGACGGCGACGAGCACGCCGGGCGTGAAGTTGAGGATGAGATCGACGACCCCGGCGAGCCAGGACTGGCGCAGTCCCGTGACGAGTTCCTTCGCCGTGTACTCGAGGCCGAGCATCAGCAGGAGCAGGACCACCCCGATCTCGCTGGCCACATGGCTGAACTCGATGACTCCCTCGAGTTGGAGGAAGCCGCCCTGCCCGAAGAACAGCCCGCCGATGAGGTACAGCGGGATGGGTGAAAGTCCGATCCGGCCCGCGAGCCGCCCGAGGATACCGAGGAACAGGAGAATGGCACCGAGTTCGATCAGGGTCAGGGCGGTCGTGTGCACAGGCGGCTCAGCCGTTTCGCAGGATGTCCGCCGCGGTGTCGAGGCCCTCGGATGTGCCCACCGCCACGAGCAGGTCGCCGGCGGCGAGGATGAAGTCGGGCGTGGGCGAAGCCTGCACCTGACCGGAGCGAAGCACCGCCACCAGGGACGCACCGGAGCGCGAGCGCATCCGGGTGTCCGCGAGCGGGCGTCCCTCGAAGGGCGAGCCGTGCTCGATCTGGAACTGCCGCGTGGAGACTCCGGGGAGGTCACGATGCTCCTCCGTCAGCTGTGCGACGAGCTGGCGTGAGCCGAGGAGGTTGCCGATGGTCGCTGCCTCATCCGGGGTCAGCGGGATCGACGCGACGCAGGCGTCGGGATCGCTGGCCTTGGAGATGATGAGGTCCAGATCGCCGTCACGCTGGGCGACGATCCCTACCCTCCGACCGGAGCCTGTGACGATCTCGCGCCGCACTCCGATGCCGGGAAGGCGTGTTTCGATGACGTTCATGCGCCCATCCTAGACCTGCGCGGACTATTCCTCGGACGGCAGGGACCGCGTGGAGCTTCCGTTCGCTGAGGGCGTCGACGCAGCCCGGGGAGAGTACAGATCCGGCTCGAGATAGATGGCCGTGGCGATCGGGACGGCTGTCCGGATGCGCTGCTCGGCGCCGTTGATGACCGCTGCGATCTGCCTGCCGTTCTCCTGGCCCTCCACCGTGATCTTGGCTGCGACGAGCAGTTCCTCGGGCCCGAGGTGGAGCGTCTTGAGGTGGATGATGCGGGTTGATCCGTCGCTCGCGATGGCCGCCTCGATCTTCGCAACATCCGACGCCTTGGCCGATTCCCCGAGCAGCAGGCTCTTGGTCTCGACGGCGAGCACGGCGGCGATACCCACCAGGAGCAGTCCGATCATTGCGGTACCAGCGGCGTCCCACATGCCGTTATCGGTGAGCAGCGTCATCGATACGCCGAACAGGGCGAAGACGAGCCCGATGAGCGCACCGAAGTCCTCGAGCAGGATGACCGGCAGTTCGGGGGCTTTCGCCGTGCGGACGAAGCGTATCCAACCCATGTCGCCGCGCGTGTGGTTGGACTCCCTGATGGCGGTCCGGAACGAGAAGGACTCGGCGATGATCGCGCCGATGAGGACCGCGAGGGGCACCCACCAGAAGCTGCCTTCGATCGGGTGCGGGTCCTGGTACTTGTGGTACGCCTCGTACAGCGCGAAGAGGCCTCCGACGCTGAAGAGGACGATCGAGACGATGAAGGCGTAGATGTAACGCTCGCGGCCGTACCCGAAGGGATGTTCGGGACTGGCCTGGCGCTTTGCGCGCTTTCCGCCGAGGAGGAGCAGGAGCTGGTTGCCGGAGTCCGCCACCGAGTGGATTCCCTCGGCGAGCATCGACGAGGAACGCGTGAGGGCGAACGCCACGAACTTGAGCGCGGCGATGGTGAGGTTGGCGGCGAGGGCCGCGACGATCGCCTTGTTGCCTCCACTTGCCGACATGATCCGCTTCCGTTCCTCCTGCCCGCGTTCCCGCGGGTATTCCGATGATTTGCAGGCACACCGCCAGGGGCCCCGGGGCTGCGTCCGGCCACTACTCTACGGAAGAGTTGGTACGACGGGGCAGGAAAGTGCACCTGGTGACAGGCCGTTGCGGACGGCTCAGGCGGGTCGGAGCGCGCTCGCCGCGGCCAGGATGCGCGAGGGGTCCGCACCCAGGTCGGCGGGATCAGCCCCCGTCAGCAGGACGGTGGCGAGTTCGGCGATGCCCGACGACGTCTGGAAGCCGTACCCGCCCTGCCCTGCGTGCCAGAAGAAACCGGGGTGGCCGACGTCGAACCCCACCACGGGGAGTCCGGACGCCCGCTCGGTCCTCAGCCCCGTCCAGGACCTCCGGACCGAGGTGATATCGAGGGTCGTGACCGACGCGAGGTGGTCGATCAGCCGCTCGACGTCACCGGGACGGGGTTGAGCGTCGCCTGCTTCGGCGGGTTCGGACTCACTCGGCGAGATCAGGACGCCCTCGGTGTCGGGCCGGTAGTAGAACGAGCCGTCGGCCGCGGCGACCATCGGGGTGCCGACCGGCGGCGCATTCCCGGCGGCGACGATCGCGGCGGTCCGCCGGAGCGGTACCAGTCCCTGCGGTGCGATGCCGCACAGCTCGGCGACGCCGTCCGCCCACGCCCCCGCCGCATCGACCACGACCTCCGCCGTGATGCTGCGGTACCCCGCCCGGACGCTCCAGCCCGTGCCGTCGTACCGGGCGGAGGTGACTGGCGCACCCGTGAGGATGAGGACGCCGTCGTCGCTCGCGCTCCGTCGGTGGTATTCGAGGAGGAGGTCCGTGTCCGTGCCGACGGAGTCGGTGTCGATGGCCGCGGCACCGAAGGCGTCCGGGCGCAGCTGCGGGCACAGCTCCAGTGCCTCGGCGTGCGGAACCCGGCGCATCGACGCACCGGCCGCAGCCTCGACGTCGGCCTCCGACCCGATGAGCAGGAAGGACCGCGGCACGGTGAGCGGGAGCCCGGTGGAGGACTGGACACCGGAGAGCAGCTCGAGCGTGCGGCGCGTCAGGTCCACCACGGGTCCTGGCCCGTAGCTCGGGATGAGCTGGCGCGCGGAGCGGGACGATGTGTGGTATCCGAGGGTGGACTCCGACTCGACGAGCACCACGCTGGAGAACGGCGCCAGGGCGGACGCCAGCGAGAGGCCGGCGATCCCGCCGCCGATGATCAGGATGTCGCACTCGAGGGAGCTCATCCCGTCATCCTAGGGCGGCCCTCCCCCAACGAGACGGGCTGATCGGTACAGGTGTGCTCAGGCACCGCCCACGTGCGTACCGGGCGCCCCGCCGTCGCCAGCCGGCTCCTGCCCGGCCGCTACATCGGCTCGCGCGGCGACGAACGCGCGGACGCAGGCTTCGATGTCCTCATCGGTGTGTGCGGCGGAGAGCTGCACGCGGATGCGGGCCGCTCCCCTGGGAACCACCGGGTAGCTGAACGCCGTCACGAAGACGCCGTGCGTGAGCATGGCGTCGGCGGTGCGTGCGGCGAGCGCGGCGTCGCCGAACATGACCGGGATGATGGCGTGTTCTCCGTGGAGCAGGTCGAACCCCTCCTCCGTCATGCGACGGCGGAAGAGCGCCGCGTTGGCGAAGAGGACCGACCGCAGGTCGGCGCTGTTCTGCACCAGGTCCAGTGCGGTGAGCGTGGCGGCGACGATCGACGGCGCGAGCGAGTTGGAGAACAGGTAGGGCCGCGCACGCTGCCGCAGCAGGGCGACGATCTCGGCACGCGCCGAGACGTAGCCGCCCGAGGCTCCCCCGAGCGCCTTGCCGAACGTGCCCGTGAAGATGTCGATGCGGCTCGCGACCCCGGCGTGTTCCGGCGTACCCGCGCCGGTGGCTCCCATGAACCCGACGGCGTGCGAATCGTCGACCATGACCATCGCGTCGTAGCGCTCGGCGAGGTCGCAGACGGCCTCGAGCGGGGCGAGGTAGCCGTCCATGGAGAAGACGCCGTCGGTCACGATCAGGCGGCGCCTTGCACCGGAGGCCTCCTGGAGCTTCGCCTCGAGGTCTGCCATGTCACGATTCGCGTAGCGGAACCGCTGCGCCTTCGAGAGCCGGATGCCGTCGATGATCGAGGCGTGGTTGAGCGCGTCGGAGATGACCGCATCCTCTGCCCCGAGAAGTGATTCGAAGACGCCGCCGTTCGCGTCGAAGCAGGAGGAGAAGAGGATGGTGTCCTCCGTGCCGAGGAACTCCGAGACGCGCTGCTCGAGCGCGAGGTGCAGGTCCTGCGTCCCGCAGATGAAACGCACCGAGGCCATGCCGAAGCCGCGTTCGTCGAGGGCGGTCTTCGCCGAGGCGATGATCTCCGGGTGGTCGGCGAGGCCCAGGTAGTTGTTGGCGCAGAAGTTGAGGACCTTTGCGTCCTCCGCCCCGAGCGCCCCGGCCGTGATGTGGCTGGACTGCGGGGAGGAGATGCGGCGCTCGTGCTTGAAGAGGCCTGCGCTGCGGATGTCGTCGAGTTCACCGGCGAGCTGGTCGCGGACTGCTGAATACATGGTGTTCCTGCCTTCTAGAAGGTGGTCCAGTCGAGGACCACTTTGCCGCTCGCGCCGTCGCGCGCTGTTGTGAAGCCCTGTTGCCACTCCGTGGCCGGCAGGCAGTCGGTGACCACGGACGAGACAGCCTCGCGCAGCGTCCGGTCGGACTGCAGCATGGCACTCATCGCGTACCAGGTCTCGAACATCTCGCGCCCGTAGATCCCCTTGAGCGTGAGCATGTGGGTGACCACCTTGCCCCAGTCGATGGAGATGGGAGCGGCGGGCAGCCCGAGCAGGGCGATGCGCCCGCCGTGGTTCATGTTGTCGATCATCTCGGGCAGCGCTGTGGCGTGGCCGGACATCTCCATCCCGACGTCGAACCCCTCCTTCATGCCGAGCTCGCGCTGCGCGTCCGCGATGCGCCTGCGGCTGACGTCGATGGCGATATCGGCTCCGATGCCGCGCGCCAGGTCCAGCCGGGGGGCCGAGACGTCGGTGATGGCGATCTTGCGGGCTCCTGCATGGCGGGCGACGGCGACCGCCATGAGTCCGATGGGCCCGGCTCCGGTGATCAGCACGTCCTCCCCGACGAGCGGGAAGCTCAGCGCGGTGTGGACGGCGTTGCCGAAGGGGTCGAAGACGGCTCCGAGCTCGGGCGTGATGGTCGCGTCGTGCACCCAGACGTTGGTCTCGGGGACGACGACGAACTGGGCGAACGCGCCGTCGCGCTGGACCCCGACGCTGGAGGTACGGATACACATCTGGCGACGGCCGGCGCGGCAGTTGCGGCAGGTCCCGCAGACGATGTGGCCTTCGCCCGAGACGCGGTCCCCGATCCGGATGTCGTGGATGCCCTCGCCGAGCGCCACGACCTCGCCGTAGAACTCGTGGCCCGGGATGAGCGGGGCCTTGATCATGCCCTGCGCCCAAGCGTCCCAGCTCTCGATGTGGAGGTCGGTGCCGCAGATGCCCGTGGTGATGACCCTGATCTTGACCTCGCCCCACCCTGCCTCGGGTTCGGGTCGGTCGATGAGTTCGAAACCGGGGTGGGCCCCGGATTTGTACAGCGCCTTCACTGGACAGTTCCTTCCATGCCGCCGGCGGCAGCCGGCGGGATAGGCCGGGCCGATGCGGTACGAGTGCCGGGCGGGATGTGCCCGCAGCCACAGTATCAGCGCGCGACGGCGGGGGCGCCGGACTCCTCTTCGAGCACTGCGGCCAGTACCTCGAGCCCGAGCGAGAGGAACGCCGGGGCGTCGTCCGAGGACGCCGCCAGGGCGCTGCCCATGCTCACCGCCCAGCCCCGGGCGCGGTCCCAGGTGGCGGGGTCGGTCGGGCGACGGGCCTCCAGCGCCGCGCGGAAGGCGGAACGGCCCGCCGCGTCGAAGTGCAGCCATGCTGCCGCGAGGTCGGTCGCCGGATCACCGGAGCACAGGTCACCGAAGTCGACGACGCCGGCCAGGACGCCGCCGGCCGTCAGTACCGTGTTGGCGGGATGCAGGTCCCCGTGCAGCCAGAGGGGCGTCCCGGCCCAGGCCGGGACGGCGAGCGCCCGGTCCCAGATGTCCATCAGCGAGCCGGTCGGTACTCCCGGCAGGGACGCGAGGCGCGCACGGACGACGTCGTCGCGCGCCGCCAGCGGACCACCGCGCCCCACCGGACTCCTGGGGGCTCCGGGCGGCGCCGGGCGCTGGAACTCGGCGAGGAAGTGCGCGAGCGGGACGGCCGCCGGTGCGCGACGGGCCCGAGGCACGGTGATGCCACCGGCACCGGGGATCCAGCGGCAGACGGACCAGTGCCAGGGATAGCCGGAGCCCGGCGACCCGGCACGAAGCGGCGCGGAGGTCGGCAGGGACAGGTGCCGGGTCAGGCCCGGCAGCCACTGCTGCTCCGCGACCATCAGCGCGTTGGCGACCTCCCGACGGGGAAGCCGCACCACCAGGTCCGCTCCGAGCCTGAAGAGGAAGTTGTCCCACCCGTGACCGACGAAGCGGACCGGCAGATCGGCCAGGTCCGGATGCTGGTCGGTCAGCAGGGACGTGACGAGGGATGGCGCGACGTCGATCTCTGCCCTCGGCAGAACCGCCATCGCGCCCTCCCTGCTGAGCTGAGCAGCCCTAGCCCTCGACGCCGAGGCGCTGCAGGATGAGTTCGCGCACGCGCCCGGCGTCGGCCTGGCCGCGGGTCGCCTTCATGACCCCGCCCACGATCGCGCCGACGGCCTGAACCTTGCCCCCGCGGATCTTCGCGGCGACATCCGGCTGGGCCGCGAGGGCGCCGTCGATCGCTTCGAGCAGCGGGCCGTCGTCGGACACCACCGCGAGGCCTCGCTTCTCCACGACCTCGGCAGGGGTGCCTTCACCGGCGAGGACGCCGTCGAGCACGTCGCGCGAGAGCTTGTCGTTGATCTTGCCACTCTCGATGAGCACGTTGAGCTCCACGATCAGTTCGGGTGTCACGCCCAGTTCGGCGGGCTCGAGGTCCGCGAGCTTGGCGCGGCGCGAGATCTCGCCCATCCACCATTTGCGGGCGACGGCGGCGCTGACGCCGGCAGCGATGGTGTCCTCGATCGAGGACATGACGCCGGCGTTGACGACGTCGCGGAACTCGGCGTCGGAGTAGCCCCAGTCAGCCTGCAGCCGCTTGCGCCGCTCGGCGGGCGGCTCGGGCAGTTCGGCACGCAGCTTCTCGATCCAGGCGTGGTTCGTCACGACGGGCACGAGGTCGGGCTCCGGGAAGTAGCGGTAGTCGTCGGCGTCGGACTTGGGGCGGCCCGACGTCGTCGACCGCGTGTCCTCGTGCCAGTGGCGCGTCTCCTGCTGGATGGGCGTGCCGGAATCGAGGACCGCCGCGTGGCGCTGGATCTCGTACCGGACAGCGTGCTCGACGGCGCGCAGCGAGTTGACGTTCTTCGTCTCTGTACGCGTGCCGAACTTCTCCTGCCCGTAGGGGCGCAGCGATACGTTGGCATCGCAGCGCACGTTGCCGCGTTCCATGCGCGCGTCGGACACGCCGAGGTTCTTGACGATCTCGCGGATGGCCGCGACATAGGCCTTGGCGAGCTCGGGGGCGCGGGAACCGACACCCTCGATGGGCTTCGTGACGATCTCGATGAGGGGAACGCCGGCACGGTTGTAGTCGACGAGGGAGAAATCGGCGCCCTGGATCCGGCCGGTCGCGCCGCCCATGTGCGTCAGTTTCCCGGCATCCTCCTCCATGTGCGCGCGCTCGATCTCGACCGTGAACACGGTGCCGTCCGCGAGTTCGATGTCGATGGACCCGTCATAGGCGATGGGGTCCTCGAACTGGGAGGTCTGGAAGTTCTTCGGGGTGTCCGGGTAGAAGTAGTTCTTCCGCGCGAAGTAGCACTTCTCGGCGATCTTGCAGTTCAGCGCGAGCCCGATCTTGATCGCCGACTCCACGGCCACGCCGTTGACGACGGGCAGGACGCCGGGCAGGCCGAGGTCCACGGGTGTCACATTGGTGTTCGGCACGTCCCCGAAGGCGTTCGGCGCGGACGAGAACATCTTGGTTCTCGTGTTGAGCTCCACGTGGACCTCGAAGCCGAGCACGGGATCGTACTTTTCCATCGCCTCTTCGAAGGACAGGATCTCGTCGGTTGCAGCAGTCATTACTTCCTCCCTGCGATCTCGGGGGCCTTGGCCAGCAGCGGCCCGCCCCACGTCTCTTCGAGCAGTGCTTCGAGGACGGCGCCCACGCGGTAGAGGCGCGCGTCCTTGCGGGCGGGTGCGAGGAGCTGGATGCCGACCGGCAGTCCGTCCTCGTCCGCGAGGCCGCCCGGCAGGGACAGTCCGGGGATGCCGGCCATGTTCGCCGGGATCGTCGCGACGTCGTTGAGGTACATGGCCAGCGGGTCGTCGATCTTCTCCCCCAGCTTGAAGGCGGTGGTGGGGGCGGTCGGCGAGATGAGCACGTCGGCCTGCTCGAACGCGGCCGCGAAGTCGCGCTGGATGAGCGTGCGGACCTTCTGTGCCGAACCGTAGTAGGCGTCGTAGTAGCCGGCGCTCAGCGCGTACGTGCCGAGGATGATGCGGCGCTTGACCTCGTCACCGAAGCCGGCGGCGCGGGTGGCCCCCATGACCCGTTCGATCGTCGGGGTGCCCTCGGGCACGACGCGCAGGCCGAAGCGCACGCCGTCGTACTTCGCGAGGTTGCTGGAAGCTTCCGACGGCATGATCAGGTAGTAGGCGCCGAGCGCGTACCGGAAGTTGGGGCAGGAGACCTCGACGACCTCCGCGCCCGCCGACCGCAGCAATTCGAGCGACTCGGAGAAGCGCGTGAGGACGCCGGCCTGGTAGCCCTCGCCCTGCAGTTCCTTGATGACGCCGATGCGCATTCCTTCGACCTGGCCCATGCGGGCGGCCTCGACGAGGGCACCGACGGGGTCGGTCAGGGACGTCGAGTCGTGGGGGTCGTGGCCACCGATGACCTCGTGCAGCAGCGCGCTGTCGAGGACGGTCCGGGAGACGGGACCGATCTGGTCGAGGGAGGACGCCATGGCAATGGCGCCGTAGCGGGAGACGCCGCCGTAGGTGGGCTTCACGCCGACCGTCCCGGTGACGGCGCCGGGCTGGCGGATGGAGCCACCGGTGTCGGTACCGAGGGCCAGCGGCGCCTCGAAGGCGGCGACGGCGGCAGCGGACCCGCCACCGGATCCGCCGGGGATGCGGTCGAGGTCCCACGGGTTGCGGGTGGGCCCGTACGCGGAGTGCTCGGTGGAGGAGCCCATCGCGAATTCGTCGAGGTTGGTCTTGCCGAGGATAGGCATCTTCGCGGCGCGGAGCTTCTTCACCACGGTGGCGTCGTAGGGGCTCTGCCAGCCTTCGAGGATCTTCGACCCGGCCGTGGTGGGCTGGCCCTTCGTGACGATGAGGTCCTTCACGGCGATGGGGACGCCGGCGAGCGGGTGCAGGGTATCGCCGTCGGACCGGGCCTTGTCGACCTCGGCGGCGACGAGCAGCGCCTCGTCGGTGTTGACGTGCAGGAAGGCGTTGATCGCGCCGTCGACGGCGTCGATGCGGTCCAGGTAGGCCTGCGTCGCCTCGACGGCGGAGACCTCCTTCGACGCGAGCTTCTGCGCCAGGGAGTGGGCGGAGAGGTGGATCAGGTCGGTCATGGGTTACTCCCCGTCCAGGATTGCCGGGACCCGGAAGCGGCCGTCGGCGTTGTCGGGTGCGCCCATGAGCGCCTCCTCGTTGCTGAGGGTGTCCCCGACGACGTCATCGCGGAAGACGTTGCTCAGCGGGATCGGGTGGCTCGTCGCGGGGACGTCGTCTCCCGCCACCTCGCTCACGGTCCGGATGGAATCGACGATCACGGCGAGTTCTCCGGCCATGCGGTCGAGCTCGTCGTCGTTCATGTCGATGTGGGCGAGCCGCGCAAGGTGCGCGACGTCGTCCCGGTTGATCTCAGCCATGGATCTCCCCTGGAAGGTGGACGTGGGTTTCTGCGTCCAGTCTAGTGCTGACGCGCCGGGCCCCCGGCATCGCGCGGTGCGGTCCACGCGTCCGACGACGACGGCTGGATTCGAGCCGCCTCCGCGTCACAGGGAGAGGCGGAAGACCCAGAGGAGGATGTCCTCGTTGGGGACCTCCCAGTCGCGCTCGGGGACGCGGACGAAGCCCATCGACTCGTAGAGTCGGTGCGCGCGGACCATGTCCGAACCGCTCGTCAGGCTGACGGCCTCGATACCGGGCAGCGTCCGCGCGTGGTCGATGATGCGTTCGACCATCGCCCTGCCGACGCCGCCGCGCTGCACCGCGGGGTCGACGGCAAGCATGCGGAACTCGAGTTCGCCCTCGACCGCGATGTCCGTGTACCGCTGGCCCGCGAACGTGAGCGCCACCGACCCGACGACGATGCCGTCGCGCTCCGCCACCCACACCTCGGCGTGCTGCGCCCGGTGCTCGATGTCCGAGAGGACGGCGACGTACGGGTGCGCCTCGTCGGTGAAGTAGCCGGCCTCGAGGTACGCGCCGCGCGTGATGCGCCGGACATCCTCGAAGTCCTGCGTGCGGATGGGCCGGATGGTGATGCCGGTATCGGTCATGGAATTCTGGGACGGTGCTGTGGTCACCGGCCTATTTTGCCACGCAGCGGACCCCGCCGTGTCGCCGGTCGGTCGGCGCGCGCGGAGCGGGAACGCGCGGCCTCGGTGGCTCTCAGGACCCCCCGGTCGCCCGACGGTAGCCGGTCCCGTCCGGATGGCGTTCCAGGTAGCCGTGGTCGACGAGCGCACGGCGGAGGGTCGGGATGTCGTGTGTCACGGTAGCGAGCAGGCGGTTGACCTCGGGCTCGGTGAGCTCCTCGTCGGCCGGCAGGAGCCGCTCGGCGAGATGGGACAGCAGATCGGCGCGGTCCTGCCCGGCGCGCGGCAGGCCGTCGATCCGCCCGTCCCGGAAGAACCTGTCGACACCCTTCGGGGTACCAGGGGCAGCGGCCGCGAGGACCACCTTGAACAGCTCACCGTCGACGTCGTTACCGTCCGTCAGGAGGCCGGCGTCGCGTAGTCGCTGCACCTCCTTCGGCGTCGCATCGAGCGGTTGCCCGAGCACGGCCCGGGCATACAGTTCGCGGGAGCGCTCACCGGCGAGGGTGGAGAGGATCTTCTGCCAGGACGGCTTGGTCATGAGGCCCTTTCGTCGGTCCGTACCGGTACGCCCGTAACAGCTGCGACGAAATCCGCGGACCCCGCCACCGTCACGGCGGCGAGGCGCTCGGCCTCGCTCGGGCCGCCGTCGAGCATGGGCCTGAGTGGGGGCCGGTGCACCGTCACCCCCGCTTCCTCCGCGATCAGGGCGCCCGCCGCGAGGTCATGCTCGTTCAGGCCGCGCTCCACGAAGGCGTCGAGCGAGCCATCGGCCACCATGCAGAGATCAAGGGCGGCGGAGCCCAGCCGCCGGAGATCGCCGAACCCGTCGAGGAGCCCGCGTAGTTCGCCCACCTGGTCCGCGCGCGTCGCAGGCTCGTAGGAGAATCCGGTGGCGAGCAGGCGGCCCCGGCCGGCGGTCGGACCGGTCAGGCGCCGCACTGTCCCGTGGTCGCTCAGCCAGGCTCCGCCGCCCCGGCACGCCCAGTAGACGCGGCCGAGGGCCGGAGCATGCACGACGCCGGCGAGCCAGGTGCCGTCCGCGGCGGCAGCCGCGACGGAGGTGCCGTAGTAGACGATGCCGCGGATGAAGTTCGTGGTGCCGTCGAGCGGGTCGATGGACCAGCGGATGCGGTCGGCGTCGTCCGGAGTCCCGGCCGGGACGGTCGTGCCGAGCTCCTCGCCGGTGATGATGTCGTGCGGCCGGGAGTCGGCGATGACTCCGCGTACCGCCTGCTCGGCGGCGACGTCGAACGCGGTCACCCAGTCGCTGTCCGAGCTCTTGGTAGTGGCGGCGAGCGCGGCCGGATCGCGCCGGGCGAGAACACCGGCGCCCGCCGCCGCGGCCTGGCGGGCAAGATGCAGGAGGGCCTGGGTCGACGCGGGCGCAGCATCGGCCGCACCGGATCGCGCCATCATGTGCGGACCCCGGCCTTGCTGTCCAAATCCGCGCCTGCCCCGCGATCCAGTTCCTCGGCGACTTCCGTGTCCTCACTCTTCTCGCTGGTGTCGCCATCGGCGGCACCGCCGTCGACCTCCGCCACGGGCACCGGCCCGTGTTCGAGGAGCGCGATGAAGCCCTCCTCGTCGAGCACGGGTACTCCCAGCACCTCGGCCTTCTCGAGCTTGGTGCCCGCGTTCTCGCCGGCCACCACATAGCTCGTGTTCTTCGACACCGAGCCGGCGGCCTTGCCCCCGCGCGTGATGATGGCTTCCTTCGCCTCGTCGCGGTTGAACCGCTCCAGGGAACCGGTCACGACGACGGTGAGACCCTCGAGCGTGCGCGGTGTGCTCTCATCGACCTCGTCCTCCATCCGCACGCCGGCTGCTGCCCACCGGTCCACGATCTCGCGGTGCCAGTCCTCGGCGAACCACTCCTCGAGGGCGGCGGCGATGGTCGGGCCGACGCCGTCGACATTGGCGAGTTCCTCCTCGCTGGAAGAGCGGATGCGCTCCATCGATCCGAAGGCGGTGGCGAGGGCGCGCGACGCCGTCGGGCCAACGTGCCGGATGGACAGCGCGACGAGCACCCGCCAGAGCGGCTGCGCCTTCGCCTTCTCCAGCTCCGTGAAGAGCTTGCGGGTGGTGGCGCTCGGCTCGGAGGGTTTCTTCGCCGTGCCTTTCGAGTAGAAGTAGGGCACGAGCTCACGGCCCGTGACCACGCCCTTGACCTTCTTGTCCCGCTCTATCCGCACGTCGGCGAGCTTCTCCGGCGTGAGGTCGAAGATGTCGGCTTCCGTGGTGATCGGAGGCACCTCGGGCTCGGCGGGCTGCGTGAGGGCGATCGCCGCCTCCCACCCCAGGGCCTCGATGTCGAAGGCGCCGCGGCCCGCGAGGTGGAAGACACGCTCCCGCAACTGTGACGGGCAGGACCGGGCGTTGGGGCAGCGGATGTCGACGTCGCCCTCCTTGGCCGGCTGCAGCGCGGTACCGCAGGACGGGCACTCCGTGGGCATGACGAACTCGCGCACCCTGTCGGGGTCACGGAGGGCCATGACCGGACCCACGATCTCGGGGATGACGTCGCCGGCCTTCCGCAGGACCACGATGTCCCCGATCATGACGCCCTTGGCCTTCACGACCTCCTGGTTGTGCAGGGTGGCCATGCCGACCGTGGACCCGGCGACCTTGACCGGTTCCATGAGCCCGAAGGGCGTGACGCGGCCCGTCCGTCCGACGTTCACGAGGATGTCGAGCAGCCTCGTGTTCACCTCCTCGGGCGGGTACTTGTAGGCCACGGACCAGCGCGGCACGCGGGAGGTGTGGCCGAGGGCGCGCTGCAGCGCGAAGCTGTCCACCTTCACCACGATGCCGTCGATTTCGTGGAGGAGGTCGTGGCGGTGCTCGCCGTAGTGCTCGATGAAGTCGATGACCTCGCCCTGGTCCGCGAGCACCCTGTAGTACGGCGAGGTGGGGAGTCCCCACTCCTTCAGGAGGTCGTACGTCTGGGACTGGGTCTCGGCCGCGAGGCCCGTACGGGCACCGATCCCGTGCACGTACATGTCCAGCGGCCTCTCCGCCGTCATCGCGGGGTCCTTCTGGCGCAGGGACCCGGCGGCGGCGTTCCGGGGGTTGGCGAAGGGAGCCTTCCCGGCGGCGACCATGCGCTCATTGAGCTGCGCGAACTCCTTGGTGGGGAAGAAGACCTCGCCGCGGATCTCCACCTCCTCCGGGTGGCCGCTGCCCGCGAGGTGCCTCGGGATCGACGCGATGGTCAGCACGTTGTGCGTGATGTCCTCGCCGGTGACGCCGTCGCCGCGGGTCGCCGCCCGGACCAGCTCGCCGTTGCGGTACAGCAGGTTCACGGCGAGGCCGTCGATCTTGAGTTCGGTCAGCCACTCGATGGCAGCTCCGGGGTTGCGCTGCTCGACCCCGGCGCAGGCGCGATCCAGCCACACCTTGAGCTCGTCGAGGGAGAAGACGTCCTCGAGGCTGTACATCCGGGCGAGGTGATCGACGGGCGTGAACGCCGAGGAGACCTCCCCGCCCACCTCCTGCGTCGGCGAGTCGTTGGACACGAGTTCGGGGTGGAGGGCCTCCAACTCCTCGAGGCGCCGGAACAGGGTGTCGAATTCGGCATCCGAGATGGTGGGGGCTGCATCCTGGTAGTAGGCGATGCGGTGCGCCCGAACCTCTTCGGCGAGGCGCGCGTACTCCTCCCTGAGCTCGCTGCTGGGAGGACCCGGCTGCTCCGAGGGGGTGGCGTCTACCGATGCGCTGTCAGGTTCTGGGGTCACTTTCCCATCTTGCCCTAACGCCCCGGAGCGGGCCAGCGATGCACCGGGCACACGGGCTGCCGTGGCCGGCCCGTGTGCCACCCCGCCCGGAGCATCCTGCATGCGGGTCCCGTCATGGTCCGTGGTGTTGCGTCAGCCGATGTTCTGGACCGCTGAGCGGGCGCGCGATCCGGCGCCCGTCGCCGTCTGGTCGTTGAGTCCGAGGGTTTCCTTGACCAGCGAGATGATGTTGCGGGTCTCGTTGGCAGCGTTCTTGAAGCGCACCTCGACCGCCTGGTACTCCTCCGAGACGCCATCGGCCTGGAAGTCGGACATGGCCGTGCTGACAGCCTTCTCCCGCTCGCCGATCAGGGCCTCGAGGCGCCCGACGATCGACTGGATGTCCCCCTGCACGGCCGACGATGTATCGGTATCGAAGCTGACGCGATCCTGTGACATGGTGTGTCCTTCCGCACCGGCTGACCGGTGCCTTTCTCGAAGTGGTTGGGTCCCCTGCTCGGGGTGGAGCCGCTGGAAGCGGTTCGAGGAGGACGGTGCTCAGCGGCCGCCGAAGCGCGCGGCATCGAATGCTGCCGAACCCTGCTGCTGCGTGGCGTTGTCGGCTGATTCCTGGTCGCCCGTCTGGAAGGCGGTGTCCATCTCGGACTGCCCCTGCAGGATGATTCCCAGCGACGTGTTCAATTCGTTCGCGACGATATCGGTGCGCTGCTTGAATTCGTCGAAGCGAACCCGGCCCTGGCCGTTGAACTTCCCTTCGAGGGGAGCGACCGCATCCACGAGGCTGCGGACGAGCTGCCCGAGATCCTCGTTCGACGTACCGGTCTGCTGCGTCAGTGTGGACAGTGTCTGCGAACCCATGTCGAACTTCACGAATTACCCCCTCGACGCCTGATGGCGCCTCTTGATCCTTCTCGTCGAACCCTGGTCAGGGAAACACTGCCGGGCCGCATGCTCAGCGGAGGTGTTGTCACCCGCGAGCCCTGCAGTGTCCATCTCAGCTCCCCTCACGGCTCCGGTCAAGGACGGCTCATGGGTAGTTCTCCCCATACGGCCATGGGAACGCGGGAAGGACCGGCAAAAGGTGCGAGTATATGAACGGTTTCAGGAACATTCATGGGGGGATCCTTGCCGAACGACTACGACAGCCAGCTCATCGAGTCCGTCACCGTCCGCAGGAACCGTCTCACGAACGCCCTCCTGTTCGGCGGCAATCCGCATCAGCGACGGTGGATGGATTCGGTCAAGCTGTTCCTCTTCAGCATCGCCCTCTCCGCCGTCGTCGCCGCCGTCTGCGTCGGGGTGTCCTTCGTGGGCAACCTCCTCCAGGAGCAGCGTGAACGCCAGGAGCAGCAGAACACGGGTGCAGGCGCCGTCGTCCCTCATTCCGGCTGGAACCTCCACCTCCAGGCAGCGTCGCAGCCTGCCTACCTACCCGCAGGAGACTGACCGGATGGCCCACGCCTTCACGCGGGTGACGCTCATCGGCACACGGCGTCACCTCGACCTCCTCCTGCCGTCCGACCGGCCGGTCGGCGCGCTGATGCCACAGGTCCTTGACCTGCTGCACGACGAGCCGAGCGACGACGTCGCCGCGAAGCTGCTCGTGACGCCGGACGGGATGCCGCTCAGTGCCGGACGTACCCTCGACGACGCCGGGATCGCCGACGGGTCCTCCCTCCTGCTGTGCAATGCGGCCGAGGCTCCACCGGCCGCCGTCGTCTATGACGTCACCGACCTCGTGGTCGACCGGACGGCGGACCTGCGGGGGCGCTGGACGACGACCTTCACGACGGCGACCGCGATCGTCCTCACTGCGCTCGGCCTGTGGGCGGGTGCCGAGCTCCTCCTTCGCGAGTACCTGCCCGGCAGCGCCTGGTGGATCCTGTGTTCCCTGGGCGGCATCCTCCTGGCCGGTGGAACCGTCGCCGGCGTCGTCGCCCGGTTCCGCGAGATGGGCATCGCATTACTCGTCGCCGGCTGGATCACCGCCTTCGCCGGCATCCTGCACCGGGGTGACAGCCTGCCGGTCGTCGCCCTCCTCACCTCCGCACTGACGGTCGTCCTCCTCCTGGCCGTCGGGATCATCGCCGACCGGAGGAAGGCGATGGCGAGTGCGGCCCTGACCCTCGGCGCCCTCACCCTCGTGTGGGTCGCCGCGACCTTCATCGCACCCGACCCGCCGAAAGCGGCCGCCCTCGCCGCGCTCGCCGGCCTCCTCGTCCTCGGCCTGATGCCGAAGGTCGCGCTGTCGGCCTCCGGCCTGGCCACGCTCGACGACCAGCGCGCGAAGGGCGGGACGATCGCCCGGACCGATGCCCTCGATGCCGTCGCCGCAGCGCACGCGAGCCTCAGCTTCGGATCGGTCATCACGGCAGGCTCGATCGGAGCGGGCCTGTGGATCATCGGTACCGATACCGATACCCAGGAGTGGACGCTGCCGTTGCTGGCCGCGCTGACCCTGGCCACGGCGCTGCGTGCCAGGGCATTCCCCCTCGCAGCAGAGCGGATCGCGCTCAATGCCGCCTCCGCCGTCGGGCTCACCGCCCTGGCTCTCGGAGCGCTCCGGTTCCTGCCCCAGCAGCCATGGCTGGTCGCCGTCGTCGTGCTCCTGATTGCGGTGGCGAGCGCACTCTCGCTGGCCGTCGAGCCGGCGGACCATGTCGCCGCGCGGGGCCGCCAGCAGGCGAAACGCCTCGAGACGGTCGCCATCCTCGCGTCCATCCCCCTCACCGTCGGGATGTTCGGCATCTTCGTACAACTCCTCGAAAGCTTCCGGTGAGCGCCATGACCACGTCGACCGAACGGCGGACCACCCGCACGGACCCCTTCGAGACCCCGGAGGAGCGGCTCCGCCGTGTCCTTCGGACCCGCCCGGCGGACGGGGCCCTGCGCACCCTGGCGCACAACGTCACCGATCTCTTCCGCAGTGACGCCTACGTCGAGGAACTGACCAGGGCTGCAGCCGGCACGCAGGTGCCGGTCACCACGGGCCGACGCATCGCGGTCGTCGGCTCCCGCGGTGGCGCCGGGAAGACGACGACGGCCGCACTGCTGGCCCGCGTGTTCGCCGCCCTGCGCTCCGACACCATCGCCGCCGTGGACGCCGGAACGGGTCTCGGCACACTGAGCCTCCGGCTGGGGCTCGATTCCGCCCCCACGGCCGCTGACCTCGCCGCCGCCGAACCAGCGACCACCGTGGAGGAACTCTCCCGCACCATGGGCAGGGCGCAGGAAAACCTCCTGATCGCGGGCAGCGGGGCGGGCCGCACCGCGGAACCACCCCTGACCGGGACCGACAACGAGCGTGCGAGCCGCCTGGCGCGCACCATATCCCGGTTCTGCCCCGTCACCGTCTACGACTGCGGGACAGGAATGCACTTCGCTCCCGCCCTCTGGTCCCTGGACCAGGCGCATGCCGCGCTCTTCGTGACACCGGCGACGGTCGCGGGTGTCGAGGACGCCCTCGCGGTGGCATACCGCCGGCCCGAAGCAGGCGAACCCGGGCACGTGCCCATGCTCGTCGTCGTCGTGAGTGTCGATGACAACGCCGCCCTCGACGCCGGCCGCCAGGCGAAGCGGCTCAGCGACGCCGGCATCCCCGCGGTGCACATCGACTACGACCGGCACCTCGCCGCAGGGGTCGAACTCGACCTCGGTCTACTCGCCCGGAAGACCCGCCTCCAGGTCAGCGCACTCGCCTCCCGGGCCCTCGCGCTGGCGATCGACGGCCGCGCAGGATGAGCGTTCGGATCGTGCACCGGCCCGCACGGACCACGGCCCCCGCTCGGGACCTGCCGCCCTTCAGCCTCGACGCGCCTCCTGCAGTGGAGTCCGGAGGCGGCGGGATGAACATGATGTCCCTCGTGCCGCTCCTGGGGGCCGGACTCTCGATGACCATCATGATGCTGTTCCGCGGATCCTCCCTGGCCGCCGTCGGAGCCCTCATGATGATCGTGACCGTCCTCGCGTCGGTGGTCATGATGGTCAGCCAGCGGGGCAAGCAGGGCAGGCAGCGCCGTGAGCTGCGCGAGAACTACCTCGAATACCTGGAACGCGCCAGGACGCAGCTGCGGTCGGAGGAGCAGGTCGCCGAACGCGTGGCCCGGGTGAGCAGCCCTCCCCCCGATGCCCTTTTCGACATCATCCGGAACCCACAGCGACTGTGGGAACGACGACGCTCCAACGAGGACTTCCTGCGCGTCCGCCTCGGGACGGGCCCCCGTCGCAACCGCGATATCCTCGTCGCACACTCGGGATCGGCCCTGCAGCAGACCGACACCTTCATGACGACGGAGCTCGAGCTGCTCAAGCAGCGCTACGAGTCCAGTCCGGACCTGCCGATCACCCTTCCCTTGGATTGCGCCGGCAACGTGAGCGTGATCGGCTCGCGCGACTTCGTGCTCCACGTCAGCAGGCTGCTGATCGCCGAGGCCGCGTCCTTCCACTCCCCCGAGGACCTCCTCCTCGCGATCGCCTGCGACGAATCCGCCCGGACCGACTGGGAGTGGGCGACGTGGCTCCCGCACCTCGCCGACCAGCACACGACGCACCGCACCGGCCCCGTCCGACGGCTCGCGCCGTCGATGGACCTGTTGTCCGACCTGCTGCGCGGAGACCTCCTCGAGCGCTCGAGCCTCGCCGCCGAGTCCCGCAAGAACTTCCTCCGCGGGGGAGTCGGTGTCGCCCTGCCACGCCTTCTCGTGATCGCCGACGCCTACGGGCATCTGCCGGTGGAGCTCCACATCCCGGATACCCACGCCGCCCCCGGCCAGCTCGGCGTCACCACGATCCACCTGGTGTCCGACCGCCTGCAGGAGCCCGGAGAAGTGGCACTGCGCATCAGCGAGACGGCGACCGGATTCACGGTGGAGAACTACCGCGTGGACGGCGTCGACCCGCTCATCGACCACGGCACCCTCGACGAGCTGCCCCTACCCACCGCCGAAGCCGTGGCGCGCGACCTCGCCCCGCTCCGCCTCTCACCGGACTCGCTGGAGCACGACTCCACGGAGAGCTCGGTCGGCTTCCTCGAGATGCTCGGCCTCACCCCTGAACTCAGTACGGCCGACATCCGCCGGCTGTGGCAGCCCCGCAGCGACGTCGATTTCCTCCGCATACCCCTCGGCGCCGATGAGCGCGGCCGCCCCACCCTCCTGGACCTGAAGGAAGCGGCCCAGTTCGGCCAGGGCCCCCACGGACTCTGCATCGGCGCCACGGGTTCGGGCAAGAGCGAGATGCTCAGGAGCCTCGTCGTCGGGCTGCTCGCCACCCACCCGCCCGAGACACTCGCGATGGTGCTCGTCGACTACAAGGGCGGCGCCACCTTCGCCCCCTTCGAACGTGCACCCCAGGTCACCGGTGTCATCACGAACCTGTCGGACGACCTCAGCCTGATCGAGCGGGTCTACGCCAGCCTCTCCGGGGAGATCCAGCGGCGCCAGGAAGTGCTGAAATCCGCCGGGAACCTGGCGAACATCACGGACTACCAGCTCCATCGGCAGGAGCGGAAGGCGCACGGCGAGGAGCTGGCCCCACTGCCGCACCTGGTCGTGATCATCGACGAGTTCGGCGAACTGCTGACGGCCCGCCCCGACTTCATCGACCTGTTCCTGTCCATCGGGCGTATCGGCCGGTCCATCGGTGTCCACCTCCTGCTCTCCAGCCAGCGCATCGAGGCCGGGAAGCTGAGGGGACTGGACACCTACCTCTCCTACCGGATCGGGCTCCGCACGCTCTCCGAAGCCGAGAGCAGGACCGTCCTGGAGACACCTGACGCCTTCCACCTGCCACCCGTCCCCGGCTTCGGCTACCTCAAGGTGGACACCACCACCTACACGAGGTTCAAGGCGGGCTACGTCTCCGGGCCACTCGAGGCCCTGCTCGAGGAGCAGGAGCAGGACGACGACGGAGGCGAACAGGACGAGGTGCTCGAGGTCCCGAAGTACGCGGCGTCCCTGCTGTCCGGCACTCCGGCCGGCAGGGACGATCCCGCACCCCAGGCGACGACGGGGTCCAGGCGTACCACCGGCCCCACCGTCCTCTCCACCCTGATGGACACCCTGTCCACCTTCCCGCGGGCGGTCGACCCCATCTGGCTGCCGCCCCTGCCGGGCGGCATCTCCCTCGACGCGGCAGCGGGAGGCATCCAGACCACGAGCCAGGGGCTGCGCCTCGGGCACGCCATGGCGCAGGCCGCTCCCCTACGCATCGGGGTAGGCCTCCTCGACGACCCCGCCCGGCAATGGCAGGGCGTCTGGGAGCTCGACCTCGCAGCCAACGGCGGCAACCTCGCCATCATCGGCGGTCCCCAGACCGGCAAGAGCACGGCGCTCCGGACGATCGTCGCGAGCCTCGCGCTCACCCACAGTCCCGCCGAGGTGGGCATCTACGGGATCGATCTGCTGGGCAGTGGGCTCATGGCACTCGAGGGCCTACCGCACGTGGGAGGTATAGCCGTGCGCAGCAATCGCGAGGTCATCCGCCGCACGATGGACGAGCTGCTGACCATGCTCGGCGAACGGGAGCGCCTCTTCGAGCGCTATCGGATCGACTCCCTTCCGACGCTTCGACGCATGTGCGCCCAGGGCCGCGTCCCCGAACTCACGAGCGCGGACATCGTGCTGGTCCTCGACGGCTACGGCCAGCTCAACGACGAGTTCGAGGACGTGGAGAAGCAGGTGCACTCGCTCATCGCCCGTGGTGGCGGCTACGGGCTGCACGTCGTCACGACGTCGTCACGCATGAACGAGATCCGCATCTCCCAGCAGAGCTTCTTCGGCAACCGGATAGAACTGCGCCTCGCTGATCCCGGTGAATCCGCCCACGGACGAAAGGTCGGCGAGGCGGTCAGCCTCGGACGGCCAGGGCGGGGACTAGCGGCGAACAAGCTGCAGGGACACTTCGCCCTCCCCCGGATCGACGGCGTCTCCGACGAGGACACTGCGGTCCAGGGCACGCGCGAGCTCGTTGCAGCCGTCGCGTCCTCCACCGACCAGCGGGCCATGCGCGTGCGCGTGCTGCCCGAGACGGTGCCCGCGTCGACGGTGCCGGTGCCGGAACGGCAGGCCCTGGTTCCGCTGGGCCTTCGGGAGGCGGACCTCGGGGTCGAGTACCTCGACCTGGAGCTGCGCGAGCGGCACCTCATGGTGCTCGGTGACGAGGGCTCGGGCAAGACGAACGTCCTTCGGACCATCATCCGCAGCATGGTCGCCCAGCACACTCCCGACGACGTCGTCCTGGCCGTCTTCGATCCACGGCGCACCCTCAGCGAACAGGTGCCCGACTCCTACCTCGGTGGCTATGCGACCAGCGCGGCCCTGGCCGAGCAGCTGGCCGCCGCCGTCGCCACCGAACTGGACAAGCGCACCGGAGCCACACGGGCCGAGGTGTCCCTGATGCCCCGCGTCGTGCTCGTGATCGACGACTACGACATCCTGACCGCGGGCGGGTCGGCTCCCCTCGCACGGCTGGCGCCCTACCTGCCGCTCGCGAACGAGATCGGCCTGCATGCCGTGCTGACCAGGCGGGTCCGGGGATCGTCGAGGGGGCTGTACGAATCCTTCTCGAGCTCCCTCCGTGACTCGGGCACTGCTGCCCTCGTCCTGTCCGGTGACCGCGCCGAGGGTCCGCTGGTCAGCGGCGTCCGCGCCCGCGCCCTGCCGCCCGGCCGCGGCCAGCTCGTGCAGGCCGGACAACCGGTGCAGACCGTGCAGCTGCTGTGGAACGAGCCGGCGTCCGTATCGGTATCGGCGGCCGGGAAGTAGGTCTGCAGCAATGTCGTCGTGCTGCTTGTCGTCGCGGTAGTCCGCTTAAGGTCGCGGTGGTTCGCTGAGCGTCGCTGTGGTTCGTGCCCCGCCCGGCTCAGCGGATGTCGGTACAGCCGGGGCGGCTTTGGCCGGTTGGCGCAGCGGCGGCTGCCCTCGTCGGCCTATGAAGCGGTGGCGGCCCTAGCGAATGGTGAAGCGGCGGTCCCCGAAGCGGACGCTGGAGCCTCCGGGCAGCAACATCGCGACCTCCGGGTGCAGGGGCTGCTCCGAGCCGGTCTGATCGATGAGAAAGCTGCCATTCGTGGAGCCGCGGTCGGTGACCCACACCGCGCCCTGATCGAAGCCCAGATGGACGTGCGTCTTGGAGACCGAGCGATTGAGGTCGGCGAAGTTGATGAGGTAGTTGACGGCCTCGTTCGGTCGGGGCTCGGGATTGCGGCCGATGAGGGCCTGCCCGGCAATCTCCACCTCCGTGCCGTCGTCGAATACCAGCACCCACTGACCGTCGACAGCTGCCCCCGAGCCGGACCCGGATGAAGACGCGGCCGATGCCTCCGCGGGTACCGGGGAAAGCTCCACATCCATGCCGGGCGTGCTCGGAGCCCAGCCGCTCGAAGGAGCAATCGGAGCAAATGGAGCAGGCGGGCCCGGCGCCGTGGACCCCGAAAGGGCGGGAACTTCCGTTCGCGGAGGAGTGCCGGCTGCCGCGAACGCGTGGTCCTGCCGGCTGCCAGAAGCGACAGCGGCCCCTGTCGCTTCGTTCTCCGGATTCGACGGAACCGTTTCGCCTGCGAGTCCGCCGGTGCGCAGCGGATCGCGGCCGGCACGGACGTCGAGGACATACGTACCCACGAGCTTGTCGTGCCAGCCCCGGCGCTGTCCGTCCCGGTCCCACGTGTTGGAGATGAGCAGCGCGAGCGGCCCGATGACGGGAACGATCGAGGATACGCCGAGCGCCAGCGCCCTCACGAGTGCAGCCACGAATCCGGGCGGAGTGCCTGCTGCGCTGACCGTCACGAGACCGAGGGCGAGGTTGCCCGGCGTCCGTCCCGTGGTCGATTCCCAGGCCAGGACGGCAATCCAGTACAGGAGCACGACGACCCCTGCCGACAGCAGGGCCGCCGTACCACCGTCGAGCAGGTAGGCGACGAGGACCGCGAGGGCGGGCACCAGGGTGTCGACCACCTTGGCCAGCACCCGCTGGCGGGCCAGGGCGTTGACGAGCTTTGTTGCCATGCGGCGGGTCCTGTCTTCCTGTCCGATGCCGTGCAGGGCCATCCCCTTCACCGTGCGGCACCGATCGTTCTGATTCTAGGGCGCCTGCGGCACCCTTCCTGTTCCGGCTCGGGCTCCGGGCGTCAGTCCTCCTCGCTACGACCCTTCATCGTCTCGAGCAGCCCGAGATCGTCCTGTGTGACCAGGTGCGAGGTGATGGCGTGTTCCACGAGGCGGGCCCGACGATTGGTCGCCACCTTGCCCCCGCCCCCACGGAGCCCCACCACTCCGACCCGATCGAGCTTGTCGCACACGTTGTCCAACTTGCGGTTGAACCGGGTTAGCGCCCAGCCGAGCCGCTCGGCTGCCTGGGCGGAGGACGGAATGGCACTGAAACCGGTACCCTCGCGCCGCAGCATGGGCTCGGCGAGCGCGACGATGATCGCCTTCTGCGCGTCGGTGAAATGCACAGGACCGATTGTGGAATCACCCGCACTGTCCTCCGCCCTGGCCTGCTGCCGGAACGCGGGCGTCTGGAGGTGGATGTCGAATTCGTAGGTCGTCGGCCCTGCTGTGAAGACCACCCGGGTCTGGCCGAAGACGATGGGGATGCGCGCACCCGGAGACACCCACGCCTGCATCCCGCCGGTGGTGTCCGCTACGGTGGCCGAGATCATGCTGCCGACGTTCGACAGCCACCACATGCCGTTCTGGCGCGCCAGCTCGAGGAACTGTCGGTGCAGGTACGGATTGTCGTCGACCTCGAGGTCACCTTCGCGGCCGATGCTGAACACGGCGTCATCCGCAGGCTCATGCCACTCACCGCAGAAATCCAGCGCGAGCTCCCCCATCGTGATCCTTTCTGTACTACTCGGGCCAGCAGGCGGCGGTGGGTTCCGAACCCTGGCCGTTGCTGCGGGCTGTCTGGACTTCGATGCACGTGGTGCCGGACGCATCCGCCGGAACGGACGCCGTCAGCTGCAGCGTCCGGGTCCAATCCGACGTCTCACGGACGGTGACCGTCCGGAAGCGGTACACATCGCCGTCCTGCGGGTCCGGGTTGGTCCAGCTGAAGCTGACAGCAGCTCCTGCCGCACTCCCGGCCAAAGCCTCCGGAGGGGGAACGTTGCCCTCCACGCCCGCCAGCGGATCGGCAGGCGGCTGCGTGAATCCCGGCGGCGGAGCGGCGTCCTCCTGCGAGCCGCCGAGGGCTACTGCGGCAAGAGCGACGCCGGCCACCAGGACGGCGCCCGCGACGGCCAACAGGGCCGGCACGCGCCTGGACCTACGGGCCTGATGGTTCCCGGTCCGGTCCGACGTCGCGCCTGCCTGGTCGGGGCGGAGTGTCGACGAGGTGGTCCGGCCCGTCGTGCTGCCCGACGTCATCGCTGCCGCCGCGTCCGCCGTCGTCGGGTCGAGGGCTGGGGCACCATCGCTCCCCCGCAGGACGGTGCGTCCTGCCTCCGTGACGTCGAAGGAGGGATCCTGGTGTGCACCGGGCGCCGCGAACCGCGGCACCTCGGTCCGGGTGGTCGGTGAATCGGGGAAGGTCGGCGAGGACGTGTTCGCATCGGGGTCGATCGACACGACCCGCCGGACGCGCGTTGCATCTTCGTCGGCGTCGACCTCCACGGTGTACCGGGCATCGTCGAGGACCTCGAAACCCGTGACCGAGTAACCCAGCTCCGTCTGGATCCGCTGCAGGGTGAGGCCGAAGGAGTAGGCGGATGCAAAGCGCGAGGACGGCTGCTTGGACATCGCTGTGGCGAGTGCGAGCTCGAGGGACGCAGGAACGTCCTCCCGGTGCGTGCGCTTCAGCGGCACGGAGCTGATGCGGTCCATCAGGGCGAGCTGCGAGTTGTCCATCCCCGGCTGCACGAACGGCGAGTGACCGGCAAGGAGCGTGTACACGGTGGCTCCCAATGACCACACGTCGGCGAGGACGCCATCCACCGCTTCGTCCCCGAAGGCCTCCGGCGGGGACCACGGGACGGACATGCCCTGGTCCTGGGCGGACCCGTCGGCGTCCGTGGTGCCGGAGATGCCGAAGTCCGTCAGCGCCGGTCGGTTGTAGTCCGTGACGAGGATGTTCGCCGGCTTGATGTCGCGATGAACGATGCCGGCACGGTGTGCGGACTCCACCGCGGATGCGACCTGGATGCCGATGGTCAGCGCCTCCGCGACGGACAGCCGCCCGCTGCGGTAGCGCACGTCGAGGCTCGGGCGGGAGCAGTACTCCATGGCGAGATAGGAGTGGCCATCCGCCGTCGTATTCGCCTCGAAGATGTTCACGATGTACGGGTGTGATGACAGCTGGGCCATCAGGTTCGCCTCCGCCTCGAACGCGCGGCGCGCCCCCTCCGTCCTCAGGTCCGAGATCAGGACCTTGACGGCTACCCGGCGGCGCGGACGGTCCTGCTCGTACAGGTAGACATCGGCGAAGCCACCGGAACCGAGCAGGCTCACGTACCGGTAGCCGGGCAGCGAGGGAGGCGGGGCAGGGAGGCGCTTCGGGCTCACGGGAGGCCTTCGAACTGCAGCGAGACGTCCTCGCCCAGCTGTGCGATGTCGCCGTCGAGCAGGAAGGCACGCTCGCCCTCACCGAGGCGGCGCTGCGGTTGCCCGGCGCGGATCAGCACGGTGCCGTTGGTCGCGCGGAGATCGCACAGCAACACGTGCCAGCCGTCGAGTCGGACCTCCACATGGGAACGCGAGATGTCCCCGGCGTTGCTGCGCACCTGCACGAGCCGGGGCATCTCCCTGCCTGCGACCCGGGAGACGGAGGGCTGACGGCCGAAGATCAGCGAGCGATCCAACGTGATCACCTCACCCGAGCTCACCCGCACCTGCCCCAGACTCGGACGCCTGACCTGTTCCGTGTCCTCCTTGAGCGCAGCGGAGCATTCGGCGCACTCGCTTCGCGTGGGTGCATTCGCGTGGCCCTGCAGGCACAGGCGTGCAACGATCATCGGACCGGTGGCGGGTCCCGACGGCGGTCGTGGCGCTCTCGGCGCCGAGCCGGCCTCGCCTCCGGGGGGACGGACCACGGTATCGGCGGCATCGGCGTCCGAGCTGTTGACGGCGGTGGGCAGGGTCGACGGCCCCGCCGGGTCCTTCGGCAGGCCCAGGGCGGCCGGAGCGGCCGGTGCACCTTCGGTGACAGGTGCGGCCGGTGCGCCTTCCGTGACCGGAGTGGCGGGTGCGCCTTCGGTGACCGGCGCGGCTGGTGCACCTTCGGTGACCGGCTGGGTCGGTTCGGTCGCGGTGACCGGCCGGGCCGACTCACTCCCGAGCAGCGCACCCATGTCCGCGGGCGGGTTCCGGGTGGGTGTCGGCTTCATGATGGTGTCGCCGTCGTGATCGGAGGGGACGCCTGCTGGTGAGGCGTCAGTCGTGCTCGTTGGCGTGACCGTAATAACGACTGAGGCTGCGGTCGACGTCGGGGTCGGGGTGGGTGTCGCACCTGCGGCTTGGGCTCCGGCAGTGGGTGCGACGCCGCCGCCGTGTGTTCCTGACACGCCGGCTTCGTCACGCTGCCACGTGTCGGAGGAGGGAAACCGCCGCTGGATGGTCTGTTCGGCGTCGCCGGACACCATCTGGGGGGCGTTCACCAGGGAGGACATCGAGGGGAGTTCCAGCTCCTCCGCCGGCTCGGATGCTGTCGCGGTTGTCCTGGGCAAGAGCCAGGGGATGGAGTCGATGAGCTCCCTCGCAGCCGGTGCGGTGCGCTGCCCGGGAGCCGAGGTCGCCACCGGCGCGGCGGTGATGGTGACGCGTGTCGGTACCTGCAGGTCGGTGTCCGTGTCCGTGTCGGTGTCAGTACCCGTGTCCGGGCGGGCCGCGGCAGCATCGCCTTGGGGATGGGCAGCATCATCTCGGCTGTGCGAAGCGTCATCGGGCGCGTAGAGCAACGGGTTGATGGTTGCGGAGTCGTCCCCGGCATGGACCGGCCTCCCGCCGATCGGGACGCCGGTCGAGCGACTTCCCGTCACGGAACCGTCGGAGGGTGACGTCGACGCAGGGGTGTGGCCGTCCTTCTCTGCGAAGGTCGCCGCTTGAGCGACGGCAGGCGGAACCGCAGCTGCACGTACCGGAACCGGCACCGCGGCGCGCACGGTTGCTCGCCGGATGATCGCGGACGCGAGCACCATGCCGGCCTCCAGCGGGTACGGCCCGCCTGAGAAGGGAACACCAACGCGGGACACACCAGCGGCGGGAACACCGACGTCGGGAGCATCAGCGTCGGGAACACCATCCAGACCGAGGTGGAAGTCCTCGCCATCGCCGCCCTCGATGACCCGCTCGGTCCACGTGGTGATGCGTCCGCCCCCGATCACCTGCTCGCCCCCGGTTCCCACCGACAGGAGGAACGGCCCGCGGAGCATGACATGGAGATCCTCGTTGCACGAGAGGAGCGCGAAGGGTGGCACGGCGCTCACGTCCGAGCCGAAGCCTCGGGCCGCAATCGGCAGCAGGTCACCGAGGGTGGCCCCTGGGCGCATGGCGTGCCAGAGGCGATCACGGTCGTCCGCCTCCGTCGAGCGGGGTACGACGGCCACGAATCCGTGCCGCACGAGGCAGAGCCACTCACCGGGCTCATAGGCGAGCACGCCGCCCGTCATGCGGGGCCCTCCGGAAGAACACCGTTGCCGTCGGCGGCGAAGAGGCCGCCGGGTGGGACCGTGGTGCGCTCGGCGTCCCGGTCGCCGAGGTCGGTGGCATCGATGACGATGACGGTGACGTTGTCACGGGCGCCGGACCGGAGGGTGGCGGCGATCAGTTCGTCGCAGGCCTCCTGCGGATCGTGCACGTCGCTGAGGATGGTGCAGATACCCTCGTCCGTGATCTCTCCGCTCAGTCCGTCCGAGCAGAGCAGGATGCGGTCGCCCTCCTCGACGGGCATCAGCCAGAAGTCGGCCTCCGCGTCGTCGCCCGTCCCCAGTGCCCGGGTGACCACGTGCCGGCGCGGATGCGTGCGCGCCTGCTCCTCCGTGATGCGCCCGATATCCACGAGTTCCTGGACCTCGGAGTGATCCACGGAGACCTGCCCGAAGGTGCCGTTGCTCAGTCGGTATGTGCGGGAGTCCCCGACGTTGAAGAACAGCCAGTACGGCGCCCCGGACTCCTCCACCAGCAGGACGCCGGTCAGCGTGGTGCCGGCGTGTCCGCCCGCTTCGCTGCGGATCCGCTGGTCCGCCTCGCGGATGAGTTCCTCGAGGTCTCCCGCGCTGAACTGGGGGGTCCTGCTGCCGATGATGCTGCTTGCCCCGAGCGTCCGCACGCAGATGCTGCTGGCCACCTCCCCGGCCTCGTGCCCGCCCATGCCATCGGCGACGGCGAACACAGGTTCGACGGCGATGAAGGAGTCCTCGTTCAGCTCACGGCGGAGACCGCGGTCCGTCCCGAAGCCGTAGGTGAGCCGCACACCGAGTCCTGGAGAAGGCCGTGGTCCGGTGTTCGTGGGTGCCTCGGTGCCTGTTCCGGGATCTGCGGGATCGGCTCCGATGTCGATCGCGTGCGATCCGTGTGCCTGCGGGTCACTCATGACGGCCTCCGGCGGCAGAGCCGGGGACTGCTACGGCTGTCTCGGTTGGGCAGGCTCGCTGGTCTGTCATGTCCCCATTCTGCCCTCTGGCCGTTCGGGCGCCGGGAGCGACGCCGCCCAGACACCGGAGGCGACGCCCTCCGGAGACCGGAAGCGACGCCGCCCAGACGCCGGAGGACTGTCCCACGGTAATCATCAGCGGCTCAGCCTCTCGACGACTTCTTGAGGGAGCTTCGTCGGAGACGCCGCTCCCTGAGTAGCGAGCGCGGCGAGTAGCGGGCGCGCTGCCGTTTCCAGTACCCCACGGAACCACTCAGGTCCCCGAGCGAGGTGTCGACGGAACGCCAGTAGTCCTCCACCTCGTCCGCGGAGGGCTGCCCGGAACCGAAGATTCCCGCATCTGCCCTGCGTGCAAGGAGTGCGGTGCTGGACTTCCCGGAGGGGAACGCTTCCCCGAGGGCAGCAGCACTCTCCCGCCGCGTCGACCTCGGGTCCGGTTCGGCACCGAGGTCGGTCACCAGGCTCACGACCTCGTTCCACCCTCCCCCGATCTGGTGGGCAGGTTCGCCCGAGAATCGCCGTCTCTTCCGGCGTCGCGCCTTGAGCGCCGCGACGATGACCAGTGGCAGCGCGAGCAACACCAGGGGAATCGCGGCCAGCCCGATCAGGGTCAGGACGGGGCCGATCTCGTCGAGCAGGTCCTTCTCGCGTTCCTCGGCGTCCTGAGGCTCCGGCGCGGAGTCCGGCGGCAATTCAGCGGGCTCCTGTGGCGGTGGCGGGGGCTGCAGGACCTGCGGCTTCGGGGAGGATTTCGGCTGCTGCTGCGGCGGCACCGGTTCGTTGTCCTCCGGCGGCGTCGGGTCGAACGGGACCCAGCCGACGTTGTCGAAGGCGATCTCCACCCACGCATGGACATCCTCGCCCGTGATCTCCACCGGCGCCGACGCATCATCGATCTCGTCCCAGTCCGGGTAGAAACCCATGACCACCCGGGCGGGCATGTTGGCCTTTCGTGCCATCAGGGCCATGGCGACGGCGTACTGCTCGTCGTCGCCCACCATCTGGTCGGCGTCCAGCAGTGACAGCATGCGGGCTGCGCCGTGACCGGGAAGTGACCGCGCCTCGTCGTCCTTGCCGTTGCTGAAGTAGCCCTGGGCGCTGAGCACCTGCTCGAGGCGGCGGGCGCGTTCGAGCGGCTCCGACGCGGATCCGATGTATTCGCTCGACGTCGCCGCGATCACCGGTGGATCGTTGAGCACGCGGGGCAGCGAGAGCTGCGCGAAACCGTACTGGGCCAGTTGCTCGTCCCGCAGCTTCTCGGGGAAGACTGCATTGACCTCATAGGTGTCGCCCTGCTGGACGCCGATGGTCGAGAGCGTGGTCCGCGCGTCGTCGTTGTAGTACAGCGACCGCCCCATGTCCTCTGCACGCGGTCCGTCGAGCCGCACGCCCTCGACGTCGCCGCCCGCAGGGAGCCAGACGCCGGTGTAGTCGCCGATCGTGAATTTCAGCTGGGCGCGGGTGCCGGCCGGGTCGTCGTCGTCCGTGCCCAACTGCTGCGCATCTCCGACGCGCGAGAAGTTACCTGCTGCCTGCGGATTCACGTTGTAGACGACGCCGTCGTAGGTGTCCAGGGCTGCGAGACGGATGCGTTCGCCCTCGGGCAGGCCCTCGACGGTGAAGAGCACCTCGTCGGTGCTGTCCTTGACGTACTTCCGGAAACTCGTGAGGGGACTGGGGTAGGCGTACAGGTCCACGGGCGGTTCGACGGCGTCCCGCAGTACCTGCCGGTCGGACCCGCCGGTGACGAGCGGTGTGACCGCGAGGGTCAGCAGGGTGGCGACGGCGAGCATACCCGCGCCCAGCGCGAGCCGCCGGTTCCGTCCTACTGCAGCGCCGGCGGGATCCACGGGCGTCGCCACGGGAGCACGGCGCAGGGAGCCGGCGCGGCTGACGTCGCGACGGTACGCGAGCCAGGCCATGGCCACCAGGATCAGCAGCGTCCCGCGGACCGACGGAAGTGGAGCTCGGTCGGTACCGAGGGCGATCGTGGTGGTGAACAGGACGAGGACCGGAACGAGCGTCCAGGCGAAGGCTCGGATGCGCCACGCAAGGGTGCCCGCGACGACCGAGCACACGAGCACGGAGAGGAACGGCACCACGAGCATGCCGCTCCCTGTTCCCACGGGCGCGGCCACGGTGAGGAGATCCTTCCATGACAGGACCACCCCGAGGACGATCACCCGCAGTGACTGCAGGGTGGGCAGGACACCGCCGAGGGCTTCCTGGGGAGCCGCGAGCGCACTCCCTGCCAGGAGGTAGGTCAGTGCCACCGCATTGACCATGTGCCATGTGCGCCACCCCCGACGCGCTCCCTCCCATGCAAGGCCCAGGCCGAGGGCTATGGCCCCGAAGCCGGCGACGGCGTAGCGCGGGTTGCCGCCGAAGGTCGGTCCGAAGGCGAGCACGCCCAGACCCAGCAGCACCACGAGGGCGATCGCATCCGTGACCCCCTGGCGGACGGGCACGGGCAGCGGGCGGCGACCCGGGGGCGTCGGCGCGTCGGGGGAACCCTTGCCCGCATCGATGCGGACGCCCCGGGACGTGATCGGACCCGCGGTGGAGGGAGATTGTGCGGCGCTCATGCCGCCGCCTTCCGCAGGACCAGCGCGAGGTCGCCGAGATTGCCGAGGGTCAGCACCGTCAGGTCGCCGATCGATGCGCGGGAGGCCTGCGCTCCGTCGATGCACCGGACGGCGAGGCAGCGGATGCCGGGCGGTATGGACGCGGCCGAGGACCTCAGCTGAGAGGGTGTGACCGACGCTCCGACGATGAGGAAGACCACCGAGGCATTGGGGACGGCGTCGGCCGTGGTGCGTGCGAGGTCCACCGCCGTCGCGCGCAGGACCCGACCCTCGATCCGCGTGGCGGAGTCGAGCAGGTTCCGTCCGGTGTCCGAGCGGAGGGGGCCCGCCTGGGTGAGGACGCTCAGGTTCCGCTGCTCACGGATGGCCTGGAGGCCGATCGACGACGCCACGGAAACCGCCAGCTCGAAGCCCGGCTCGCCGTCGTACTCCGCGGTGTTGGTGGACAGCGCCACCGCAAGGTGCGAGCGCCGGGTCTCCTCGAACTGGCGCACCATCAACGTGTTGGTCCGGGCGGTGGTCTTCCAGTGGATGTGGCGGCGGTCGTCGCCCGGCACGTAGTCGCGCAGCGCGTGGAAGGAGACGTCTGCACTCGAGAGTTCCTTGGTGGGAAGGCCCTCGAGGTCCTTGATGAAGCCGGCCGCCGATCCGACGAGCGGCGTTGTCTGCGGATGCACGTAGAGGTCCGTCGGGTCGGTCCACGTCATTTGGCGCCGCAGCAGACCGAGCGGGTCCTGGCGGACCGAGCGGACGGGTCCGACGACGATCACCGCACGTCGCTGGGTGGGAATGCTGAACAGGTCCTCGTGCTGCTGGTCCGGGCGCAGGCGGGGCAGGTGGAACAGCGCCGTGGCTGATCCGACCGGCAGCTCGAGTGACGCCGGCAGCAGGGTGCGGTCCGAGGCGTTCGACACCGTGACACCGCCGATGGCCCGATCCCCCACGGCGACGCGCGTCCGTGCGAGGTCGAGCTCGACGGCGTATGCCGACCGTCCGAGGATGAAGGCGACGGACAGCGCGAGCAGCAGGATCCCGAGCACCGCCGCGATCCGCGCCTCGTCCCACCCGAATGCGAGCCCGAGGGTGCCGAGGACCACGACGACGGCGAGGAGGAACCACCCGAGAGGGCTCACGACGTCGGTGACCGGCGCGAGGATTCGCCTGGCGCCGGCACTGATGCGGGCCGTGAGGGGGCCGAGCAGCGAGCCCGCCGCTCGCGCGGGTCGCGTAAGGAGCAGGTCCCGGACACGGGTGGGAGTGCCGGGACGAGGTTGCCCCGTGCCTCGTGACGTCGGAGTACCGCGCAAGGTCGGAGCAGAGGGCGCACCGCCGCGCGAGCGGGACCGTTTCTCGGTGGTGGAAGTAGTCATGTGCCTGTCCGGGGGAAGAAGCGGTGCCGTCAGGCGGAGACGCGCTGCTGCGGAGCGGCGACCTCGGCAAGCACGCGCCGGAGGACCGCCTCGGCCGTTGCACCGGCGAACTCCGCCTCGGGATCCATGACGAAGCGGTGGGTCCAGACGAAGGGCGCCAGCTCCTTCACGTCGTCGGGCAGGACGTAGTGGCGGCCCTGTCCGGCGGCCCACACCTTGGCGGCCCGCACCATCGCGAGCGCACCGCGGACGCTGACGCCGAGGCGGGTCTCGGGAGCGGTCCGCGTCTCTTCGGTGAGGCGGGAGATGTATTCGAGGACAGCAGCGTCGACGTGTGTCTCGGCAGCGAGGTTCGCCATGTCGACGACGGCGGCGGTGGTGATGATCGGCGTGAGCGCGAGTGAGCGGTCGCGCGTGGCCGCACCGCTGAGGAGCCTGACGGTCGAGGCGTGGTCCGGATACCCGATCTCGGTCTTGATCAGGAAGCGGTCGAGCTGTGCCTCCGGCAGGCGGTAGGTCCCGGCCTGCTCGATCGGGTTCTGGGTCGCGACGACCATGAAGGGTCGCTCGTTGGTGTAGCTCACGCCGTCGACCGTGACCCGGGATTCCTCCATGACCTCGAGCAGGGCTGACTGCGTCTTCGGTGAGGCGCGGTTGATCTCGTCGGCGAGCACGATATTCGCGAAGATCGGGCCCTTGTGGTACTCGAAGTTCTGCGTCTTCTGGTCGTAGATGGTCACGCCGGTAACATCCGACGGCAGGAGGTCCGGCGTGAACTGGATCCGCGAATGGCTGCCCTGGACGGTGGCGGCCAGCGAACGGGCCAGCATCGTCTTGCCGGTGCCCGGCGCATCCTCGAGGAGCACGTGGCCTTCCGCCAGCATCGCCGTCAGCACGAGCCGCACCACCCGGGACTTGCCCAGCACGGCCTCTCCGACGTTGTCGACGAGCTTGTCGAAGGTTGCGGCGAACCAGGTGGCCTGTTCGGCTGTCATTGTCATGCTATGCGTCCTTTGGTGTGAGTCCTGCAAGAGTGCTGGAGTGCCATATCGTCGTGAAAATCGTGATGCCGTCGTGGACCAGGCTGTCAGCAGGAGCCCTCGGGTCGTCCGTCGGGGAACTCCAGGGCCGTGATCTTGAACCAGCCGCCGTTGTTCCTGCCGACCCATTCGGTGTTGGACCCCGTCCGGGTCACACCACCGCCGGCCTGCTGCTCGTAGACCGGGTAGGAACCGCCCTGCCGGATGCACCTGGCTTCGAACTGGAAGCCGTTCCTCTGCCAGGTCCCACCGGCAGCCCGGCAGCTCGCCTCCGAATCAGCGGTGGGCCCGGAGGGCGATGGATATTCGCACCCGCCGGAGATATAGGTATCGTTCAGCACCGTCCTGCGGGTGGGCGGCGGCGGCGTGGGCCCGGTCCTACCGGTGTGCGACGTCGTCGAGGTCTGCCCTTCGGAGTCCGTCACCGTCACGGTGATGGACACGTCCTGGTCGTAGCCCGAGCCTCCGGTGGCGGAACCGCCACCGGAGGGGACCTTGCCGGACTGTCCGGTACTCGTGGTCCACGCGACGGAGGAGATCGGGCGGCCGTTCGTGGGGGTGCCACCGATGGCGAAAGTGACCCGCTGCTCAGCAGGGCTGCTCGTGATGCCCGGGGTGTTGGGCCTACCGAACGGAACCGCCTCGTTGGATTGCGAGGCAGGCCCGGGGAAGCTGCTACCCGACGCCGCATTCACGGCACGGATGCCCACACGATAGGCGCTTCCGTTGGCGAGTCCACGGATCGTCCTGTCCGCGGGCAACGCCGAGAAGGCGCCGCCGTTGAGCTGATACTCATAGCGTGTCTGGTCCGCCGTCGCCCCGTTGGCCGGGGCGGCACCGTTGGTGACGGTCAGCTGCCGGTCACCCGGCGTTGCGCTGACGCCGGGCACCGCTCCGGGCGCTCCGACGGCCTGCCGCGGTTCGGACGGAGCACTGGCCGGACCGGCCCCTGCCTTGTTGCGGGCCGAGACCGTGAAGGTGTACGGGCTCGCGGAGTTCTCCACGGAGACCGAGGCGGAGAACTCCGAGCCGGAGAACTCCTGCGTGCTGGTCACCTGCCCGCCGCGGAGGGTGGTCAGGGTGTAGGCATCGATCTCGGCACCGTTCTTGCCCGCGGCAGTGGGCTGCGGCCAGGAGACGGACAGGATGGAGTTCGATGCCCCGCCCTGGCTCGAGACCTGTGCAGCCGGCTGCGGGACGGCGCCGGGCGGCCCTGCCGGGATCTCGGCAGCCGAGTACGCCCCCCAGTCCGAGGGGTCTGGAGCCTGGTTGAACGCCCGCACGCGCACCTGGTAGGGGATGCCGTTCTCGAGGCCCGTCCACTCGGTCGTCGTCCCCGTGAGACCCGTCTTCTGGAAGCTGCCGGCGGGCGGAGCCGGTGAGATCTCGAGGTCGTAGCGTTCCACGGGTGAACCTTCCGTGGTCGGCACGACCCAGCGCACCTGGAGCGACCTGTCGCCGAATACGAGGGTCGGTGCCTGGGGGGCATCCGGCTTCTCGTCAGGACGGGCGGGCGCCGACGCTACGGACGGCGAGGACTCGCCCACCTCGTTCTCGGCGGTCACGGTGAAGGAGTATTCGACGTTGTTGGTCAGGCCGTTGAGCGTGCAGGTGGTGGTCGGGCACTGCTGCGCGAATCCCCCGGTTCCGGTCACCGTGTAGCCGGTGATGGCGGCGCCGTTGTTCGCAGGCGGGTCCCAGGACAGCACGACGGTGCGGCTGCGTACCTCGTCGACGACCGGCAGCGACGGCGCGTCCGGTGCTCCGCGCACCGTCAACCGCACCCGGCCTTCGACCTCGCGCTCGGCGTCCTGCGTCCGGTCACCCACGCGGTAGCGGACCACGAGTGTGCCCACGAAGTCCTCGGCGGGTGTCACGACGACGGCATCACCCTCGACGGTGGCACTGCCGGACCCCGTCTCGGTGTCCGCGCGGATCAGCCGCAGCGGGGAGTCGGGGAAGGGATTCGAGTCGTTCGCGAGGACGGGGATGCTCTCGGTGCGGCCCTGCTCGGCGTCGGCGATGACGTCGTCGTTCGCGACTGCGAGGGGGCGATCCGACGCTGTGACCGTGACCTCCACCGTGGCCTGCACCGGATCGGAGCGTCCATCCGAGACGGCGAACGACACGGGGTAGGGACCGCCGCGGGCGGCGGAACCGACCGAGACCGTGAGCGTGGACCCGTCGAGTGCCGGTGAGAGGCCCGAGGGGGCGTCCCCCACCAGTGCGTAGTTCAGCGAATCGAGGTCCTGCTCATCCTTCTCCGTCACGAGCCTGGCCAGATCGAGCTCGGCGGATTCTTCCTGGGCTACCCGCAGCTGGGTGGACCGGACCTCCGGGACGTGGTTCCGGTCCGGATCGGGAAGCACACGGATGCTGAGCGTCAGTACCGATGACAGACCGTCGGAATCTTCGAGGGATGAACCGTCGGTGACCTCGAAGCTCACGGACGCGGCACCGGAGTAGTCCTCCGCCGAGGTGAATGCCAGGGTCGTCGCGTCCCGCACCAGCGGCGCGTTGTCGGAGGCGACGGCGGTGACCTTCGCGTCATCGGTGATCGAGGGCGACCTGCCCTCCCGCACCACCACCAGTTCGTCGAGATCCAGGACGAGTTCCTGGCCGCTGACCACCTCGAGCTGCTCGGTGTTCGCGAGGGCGGGAGGCTGGTTGGCCAGCCCGGGCACGTGGATGAAGGCCGTGGCCGTCAGGCCGTCCTCGTCCGTCACCGTGTACGGGAAGATCTGCGGTTCGGGGAGCAGCGCCACGGTGACCATCCGGACGACGGTGCCGTCCTCCTGCGCCACGTCGGCCGTGCTGGCCGTCTCCGTCCCGAGCGGGAAGGTGATGGCCAGTTCGCTCGGTGAGCCGTCCTCGTCGATGTCGTTGCGCAGCACGGGAATGTCCACCGCGTCGCGCCCGAGAGTGTCGGCGAATGCCACGCGGTCGTCGAACGCCACGGGTGCAAGACTCGGGGCGTCCGGCCGGGTCTGCACGCGGACCGTGCCGATGGCCGCTCCCGCGCGCGGATCCTCCACGCGGTACCTCACGGCGGTGTTTCCGGGCGTACCGGGCGAGGTGAAGGTGATCTTCCGGTCGACGACGGCGGCACCGAGCCCTGGGTCCGCTTCCACTCCGTCCGCCGGCAGGGAAAGCGCGTCGCCATCGGGATCGGAGTCGTTGGCCAGGACGTCGACGGTGATCAGCCGACCCGGCCGGACATCGACGGCGTCGTCGAGCGGGACGGGGTTCTGGTTGACCGTCGTCGGGAGCGCGACGCCGACCAGCACGGTGCCGACGGATCGGGCGCCCAGTCGGTCCTGCACGACGTAGCTGAAGGAGTCCTGGCCCGACGTGCCGGCTGCGGCCGTGTATTCGACGAAGGTCGAGCCGACCTTCACGGTGCCCTTACTGGGCGCCGTGTCGATGCCGATCAGTGCCACCGAATCGCCATCGGGGTCGATGCCGATGAGTGGGATCGGTATGCGTGCGGTGGTGCCCGCGATCGCGCGCGCCCTGATCGTCCGGGGCAGTGGGCGGGCGTTGTCCTCACTCAGGGCCTTGACCCTCAGGGTCACCTGCGCCGAGTCCTCCTGCCCGTCCGGACCGCGTACGGCATAGACAGCATGGTAGGTCCCCGCCGTGTCACCCGCCTGGAAGCGGAGGGTGTTCCCGGATACCGCGAGGAGACCCTGACCGGCGCCGACGGTCTCGGTGAGCACCGGATTGAGCATCAGGTCCTCACCGTCCGGGTGGGTGTCGTTGGCGAGGACATCGATCGTCGTCACGTCCCCCGCACGAACGGTCACCTCGTCCTCCACGGCGCGTGGAGGCTGGAGCTTCTCCGGAGCCGGAACGGGTACGACGGACACTTCGCCCCTCGCGGAGGCAGCACCGTTGGACACCGAGTACGTGAAGGTCAGCCGCTCGCGCAGGCCCTGTGTGTCGCTGATGCGCAGGATGTTGTGATCGAGGATCGCCACGGTGACGGGCGCACCGGCGGGCAGGTCCACCGACTGCACCACGAGGACTCCCCCGCCCGGATCGGCGTCGTTCGCCAGGACGTCGACGAGGGCCTGGCCACCCGCCGGCAGCAGCGAGGTGTCCTTGACCGCAACGGGCATCCCGGCATCCCCTGCGTCCAGGACGACGTCGACCCGGATCAGCCCGGGGGCACTGGCCGGTCCGTTGGCGACGACGTAGTCGAGGTACACCGCTCCTGGGACCTCCGACGAGAACGTGAAGGTGCCGACCTCGTAGTTGGGAGTGATGGTGGCACCCTCACCACCGCTCACGCGGGTCAAACGCAGGCCGCGGCCGGAAGGGTCGAGGTCGTTGTCGAGCGGCGCCACGAGGAGCTCCTCGCCCACGGCGACCGTCACATGGTCCGGGGTCGCTACCGGCGGCACGTTCCCCGCAGGCTGCACGTCGATGATGACGACGCCGTCGCTGGTGGAGCGCCCGTCCGAGACCGCGACGTCGACCTTCTTCTCGCCGAGGTCGGTGCCGTTGTCGCGGAACGTGAGAAGACCGTCCTCGCGGAACTGCAGCCCGTCCGTCCCTCCGGCGGTCGATGCCCCGGCGAGGTAGAGATCGTCGCCATCGGCATCGGTCCAGTCGGAGAGGATGCTCTGCTCGATGCTTTGGCCCTGCTCGACCGTCAGCCGTGTCTTCCGTTTCTGGTTCGGGGCCTCGTTGCCGTCCAGGCTCTTGATGTTGAGGGTGACCTGCGCCGTATCGGTGCCGCCACGGCCGTCGTCCACCTCGTAATCGAACACCTGCCGCCCCGGCAGGGCGTCCTGGCTGACGACCACCTGCAGGCCGGTTGCATCGTAGACCTGCTGCAGTGTGCCTGCATCGCCCAAGTCGCCGCGTGCCACCACCGTGAGGAGGTCGCCGTCGGGGTCGGCGTCGTTGTCGAGCAGCGGCAGGATCGTCGTCGAGCCCACGCGCGCACCCAGTTCGTCGTCCTCCGCCACCGGAGGCTTGTTCTCCTGGGTTCGGTCGGGAAGCGTCGTGACGGGATCCTCGTCCGCAGACTCGTCCTCCTCCTGGTCGGACTCGTCCGGCGGCGGGATGATGTCGTCCCAGTTCTGCACGAGCTGCATGTTGTCCTGGACCAGCCACGTGTCACCCGCGAGGACATCATTGAGCACGACCACGTCCCGGTTGGTACGGAAAACGAGCTGCGAGGTGGCACCGACGGACGGTATGTCCACGGACGTATCAGCGGCGTCGTCCACGCAGTTCCTGGCATACCGACCCGAACCGTTCCATGCGGCGTGGATGCATCCATCGAGCTGGACCGGGGCGACGGGCGAGCCGGCCGCGACGTCCGTCGTCTCCGGGTCGGATCCATCGAGCGGCACGGCGACGAGGCTGCGTGCCGTCGCCAGTGCGACGATGTCGCTGTCCGGCCCGCTCTGCTGGAGCTGCGCGTCCTCGGACCCGGCGATCGGTACCGTTCTTCCACCGGGCAGGAACAGCTCGCCTGCTACCGGGGCGAAGGCGACGGGCTGATCACCGACGAGCGCCACCTGGAGCTCCTCGGCGCCGAGCAGCTCCTCGACCTTCCGCGTCTCCGATTCGGCGAAGATGCCGTCGCCGGAGGGAACGTAGGTGGTGACGGTACCCGCGGTGGGATCGGCCACGACGATCGTGTCGTCCGGACCGATCGCCGCCGCGAGTCCCGGTTTCCCTTCGACAAGTGGTTCCGCGTCCGTCTCGGCGAAGAGCGCGGGAGCGACGGCCGGAGCCGTGCGCACGGTTCCGTCGGTGCTGTTGACAAGCATCAGGTGAGCGGAGCCGAAGGAGAGCTCCCCCGAGGACGGGAGCGCGACCTCCTCGCCAAGCGTCACCGTGATGGTGCTGACCGGAGCCACACCCGCCTGGTCGAGATTGCTCGTGAACACCGAGCTCTCGTGCTGCAGCACCTCGAAGGAATTGCTCGGCGCGAGCAGGCCCCCGTCGAGCGTACGGGACGGGTAGTTGAGGTGCCCGATCTTGCCCTGCGCGAGGTTCGTGACCCAGACGCCGCCGTCGTTCAGGTCGACGTCGGCAGTGCGGACGCCCGGATGAACAACGGCGCCGGTGATGGCGAGCGCCCCCAATACCGCTAGGGACACGGCGCTGACGGACTTGCGTCCGCGCGCGTCGAAACTGGCTGACTTCACGCTGAATTCCCCCGGAGACCTGAAGCACGCATCAGAGGCGTGCCTGCATCAGTGTAACGGCGCACCTGGCGCCCCCCACGGGCAGGACTCGCCGTGAGTCCCGCTGCCGCCTCAGCACGGGCCGGGGCTCGCCTTGCTCGGCTGCCCGAGGACGGTGTGCCCGGCATCGACGTAACGGCCGTTGTTGCGTGAACTGACGATCCTGTACCAGTTGCCGGTGGTCCCGTAGCCGTCCCGGTGGGTGATGTAGCACCCGACCGTGAAGTTCTGTCCGGCATAGAACCACGGCTCACGATCGGCGCTGATTCCGTCGCAGGTGAATTTCTTCGGGTCGTAGCTCGCTGCATTCGCCGTGTCCGTGCAGCTCCGCTCCATCTTCCCGTGGAGCGTCGTCGGCACCTGGTCGGGTCGCTTCTCCGCACCGGCCCGGGCGGTGGCAGCGGCTTCCGGACCCGCCGTACCGCGCGAGTTGACCGCACGGACACGGATGGTGTGGTCCTGCTCGTAGCCGCCGTTCACACTCCGTGCCCCGCTGTCCGGTACTGCTTCCCAACCACCACCATCGATACGGATCTCAATCCGGGCAACATCGTGGTTGGCCTTGTTCGGTGGACCCCAGCCGAGGTCGACGCTCGCATCGCCTTCCGGAGCGTCCCGCCCGGAGGCCGTCGCCGCGCCCGGCGACCCGAAGGGCTTCACGGCAGCCGACGGCGCACCCGGATCGCTGGTGTAACTCGCGCCGTCGCTGGTCACGAGGGCGCGGATGGTCGCAGCGACGTCCTGGCCGTTCGGGAAGCCGCCCACGGTCTGGTTCTGGCTGACTGGCTGCCACCCACCGCCGTTGAAGCTGGCCTGGTAGGAGACCTCGTTCTCCCGGGCGCCGTTGCGTTGCGCCGGTGACAGGGGGCTGTAGGTGATCGTGACGGCGCGTCCCGCACCACCGGTATTGGCTTCGACCAGCTGCGGTGGGGCGGGCGGCGCCGGGCTTCCGACGGCACGCCTCGGTGCCGACTGTGCACCGTACCCGGACCAGCCCGCCCTGTTGAACGAGCGCACCGCATAGGAGTAATCCGCTTCCGCATTGTCCACGGTGATGGTCTGCGAGGAAGCGGGCAATTCGGGCAGCGTCCGCACGAGGGCTCCCCCGCGGTACTCCTGCACCTGGTACTTGGTGACGGGGGCGCCGTTGGGGTCGGCGTCGTTCCAGTCGACGGCCAGTTGGCTCTGCGCGCCTACGGACTGTGCGCGCGTCGTCGTCGGGGCCTGGGGCACGCCGGGAAGTCCCGCCGGGGTCTCGGCAGCCGAATAGTCGCTCCAGTCCGAGGGGTCCGGGGCAGCATTGCGCGCCTGGACGCGCACCTTGTACGCCGTGCCGTTCTCCAGTCCCTCCCAGGTCACAGGACCGCCTGCGGCCGATCGCTGGACGGCGCCGTTCGGCGGCGCGGGCGAGATCTGTAGCTCGTAGCCCTCGATCGGCGAGCCCTCGTTGCCGGGCGGTGTGAAGTTCACCGTCAGCGCCCTGTCGCCGAAGACGAGGGTGGGAGGCGCCGGCTGGTCGGGCTTGGTGTCGGGCCGTGCGGGGGCACTGGCCGGTGACGGATCGGAGGTGCCGTTGGCGTTGGTCGCCGTGACCTGGAAGACGTACTCCACGTTGTTGGTCAGTCCCGTGATGGTGCAGGTCGTCGTGGGGCAGTCCTGGCTGACGCCGTTCGCACTCGTCACCGTGTAGTTGGTGATGGGCGAGCCGTTGCTCGCAGGCGGATCCCAGGACATCACGACGGTCCTGCTACGCGTCGACTCGACCGTCGGAGTGCCCGGCACCCCGGGTTTGCCTTCGACCGTCAGCTGGATCTGCCCCGTGACGAAACGGTTGCTCTCCTCGGTTCTGTCCCCGACGGTGTACTGCACGGTCATGCTCCCCACGAAGGACGCAGCGGGGGTCACCACCACCGTGTCCCCCTGCTGGGTTGCGCTGCCGTTGCCGTCGGCGATGACGTCCACGATGGTCAGCGGGGCGTCGTCGAAGGGGTTCGCATCGTTCTCGAAGACGGGCACCGTCACGGGCTCGCCCTGGATCGCCTTCGCGACGACGTCGGTGTTCGCGACGGCGAGCGGGCGGCTGGAGGCGAGGACCGTGAGCGACACGGTGTTGATGGCCGTCTCCTCCCCGTCCGTGACCGAGATGCCGAGCTGTCCCACCGTCCCGATACGTGCTGAATCTGCCGCACCGACCTCGAGCATCGAGCCGTCGAGCCGGGCCTCGAAACCCGGGGGGATCCCGCCCTCGAGGGCGAACGCAAGCGTGTCGGCGTCTTCGGGGTTTGCGTCGAAGGCCAGTTGCCGGAGGTCCAGTGCGACGGCGGGCTCCGCCATCGCGGGTTCGAGCGAGCCCGATGTCAGGGTCGGCGGGATGTTCCGGTCCACGGCCGGGAGGACATTGGTCAGGATGGTGAGCGTGCTCCTGAGCCCCTCCGGGTCATCCGGCCCCGAACCGTCCGTCACTTCGAAGGTGATGGAGCCGCGGCCGGCGTAGTCGATGTCCGCACCGTAGACGAGGGTGGCGGGATCCCTGATGACCTCGGCCTGGTTGTCGACACCGATGGCGACGACCTTCTCCGCCACGGTGACGCGGGGGGTGCGTCCCTCTCGTACCTCGACCAGTTCACCGAGATCGAGGACGAGGTCCTCGCCCGCGGTGACCTCGATCGGCGCTTCGGAGACGAGGGTGGGGTACTGCTCGCCGAGGCTCGGCACCCAGATGACGGCGCGCGCCACTCCCCCGTCGATGTCCTCGACCTCGTAGGGGATGAGCTGGTCCTCCGGGGTCAGGTTCACCCGGACGACGTCGTCGCCGGTGACGGTCACGCCGGTGAACGCGGGGTCGACGGTGACCTCGAGGTCCTCACGGACGCCGTCGGGATCCTCGTCGTTGTCCAGGACCGGGACGTCGACGGCGGTCTCGCCGCGCGTCTCGGAGGGTTCCACCCGATCGTCACGCGCGATCGGCAGGAGCAGTTCGGCGTTCTGGTCCACGGTCACGGTGATGTTGCCGTCCGCCGTGCCTCCCCGGCCGTCGGTCACCTGGTAGCGGACGTTGAAGGTTCCCTGCTGTTCGGGCGCCGTGAAGAGAATTCGGCCGTCCCTGATCTCCGGGGCCATCTCCGCGGGAGCCGCCGACAGGGCCTCGGGGACGAGCTGGACGGGGTCGCCGTCGGGATCGGAATCGTTGCGGAGGGCCTCCACGGCGATCGCTCTGCCCGGCCGGAGGATGACGCCGTCGTTCACGGCCACGGGCTGCTGGTTGGACTCGGCAGCGGGGGCGATACCCACCTGGACCGTACCGGTGTTCTCCAGGCCGAAACGGTCGCGCACCTTGTACGTGAAGGAGTCCGTGCCCGCACCCGTGGCTGATGCGGTGAAGTCGATGTAGTTCGTACCGGGCACGGCCGCACCCTGTCGCGGTGCGCTGTCGATCCCGACCAGGAAGACGGAGTCACCGTCCGCGTCGATGCCGTCGAGCGGGACCGGGATCCGGATGGTCGACCCGGCGATGGCGCGTCCCTCGAGGTTCTTCGGCACGGGCTGCGCGTTCTTGGCGTCGTCGCGCGCCTTGATGGTGATCCGCACCTCTGCGGAGTCCACCTGCCCGGTGCTGTCCTTGACGTTGTAGATCGCGTAGACCGTCTTGGCGGTCGGCCCGGCGACGAAGCGCAGCACGTTCTCGGAGGCGAAGATGCGGCCGTCCGCGACGTCCACGGACTGTGCCAGCACCGGATCGAGAGTCAGGATGTCGCCGTTGGGGTGCGTGTCGTTGTCGAGCACCGGGATGTTGACGACGTCGCCCACGCGCACCGTCGCGGCGTCGGGCGTCGCCTGCGGCGGCAGGAGGGTCTCCGGACCCGCGACGGAGAGCACACTGACCTCGCCGGTCGCCGAAGCGGTGCCGTTCGAGACGGTGTAGGTGAGGGTGGTCTGCTCGGTGAGGCTGCGGACGTCATGGATCCGCAGGATGTTGTGGTCGAGGAGCGCGACGTCGAGCGGTGAACCGTCCGGGGCGGTCACGGACTGCACCACCATCACGCCGCCGGTCGGATCGGTGTCATTGGCGAGCACGTCCACCAGGACGTCGCCGTTCCGGGGAAGGAGCGCCACGTCCCGCACCGCCACCGGTGCACCTTCGATGCCGCTGGTCCTGGCATCGACCCTGATGAGCCCACTCGCCGTCTGCGGGCCGTTCGTCACGAGGTACTCCACGTACACGGTGCCGGCCGCGGACGGCGTGAAGGCGATGGTCCCGGTGTCGTAGTCGGGCGTGATCGGCGCGTCCCCGCCGGTGGTATCGGCCTTCGCCAGGCTGAGCTGCCCGCCGGCAGGATCGAGATCGTTCTTCAGCGGGGAGAGCTGCACCTCCTGGCCCACGACCGCCGTGAAGTGGTCGAAGTTGGCGACCGGAGGCAGGACGCCGTTGGCGCGGACGTCGAACACGATCGTGCCCTCGACCTGCTCGACCCCGTCGGAGACGATGACCTCGACCTCCTTCAACCCCTGGCTCTTGCCGACGTCGCGGAAGGTGAGCAGCCCGTCGGAGCGGGTGCGGACCTGGTCGCCGTCGGGCGTGGGGGAAGCACTCACGAGGAACAGGTCGTCGCCGTCGGGATCCTGCCAGGTGTTGAGGATGTTCTGGCTGACGCTGCGGCCCTGCTCCACGAGGATCGTCGTGGGCCGCTTGGCACGCGGCGCCTCGTTGGTGTCGGCTCCGCGGACGTCGACGGTCACCGACGCACTGGCCGAGCCGCCGCGCCCGTCCTCGATCTCGTAGCGGAAGGTACTACGTCCCACCGGCGCGTCGGCGGGCACCACGATCTGCATGCCCGCACCGTCGTAGATGCTCTGGACCGTACCCGACGGCGGCTGCCCGCCGGCCGGCGTGGCCGTCAGCAGGTCACCGTCCGGGTCGGTGTCGTTGTCGAGCACGTTCAGGATGGTCGTGCGCCCGGCCCTCGCACCGAAACTGTCATCGGCGGCGACCGGAGGGCGGTTCTCGCCCGAGCGGTCGGGCAGGGTGTTGACCGGATTCTCGCTGGCCGACTCCTCGTCCTCCTCGTCGGACTCGTCCTTGGGCGGGATGATGTCCCCCCAGTTGTCGACGAGTTCGAGGTTCTGCTGCACCAGCCAGACGTCCCCTGCGGCGACGTCGTTGAGCACCACCACGTCGCGGTTGACGCGGAAGACGAGGCTGGACTCGGCACCGAGGTTGGGGATGTCCGCCTGCTGGTCGTCGGCTTCGTCCAGGCAGTCCCGGATGTAGGTCGCCGCATCGGCCCACGCCGTGTGCAGGCACGTGCCCTGGCGGACGGGCGCTGCGGGCCGGCCGTTGCCGATGGCCGTCACGACCGCGTCCCCGCCGTCGAGTGGCTGCTGGATGAGCGAGGTCTCGGTGGCGATGGCCACGTGGTCGGCGGCGGGCCCGCTCTGTTGGAGTTTCGCGCGTTCGGTGTCCTCGAAGGTCAGCGTCGTGCCGTCCGGAAGGATCACGAGGCCGGAAGCGGGATCGAACACGACCGCATCCTGTCCCACGACGGCGATCTGGAGGTCACCCGTGTCCGAGAGCTCCGGTGCCTCGCGGATCTCGGGCTCGTCATACGTCCCGTCCCGGCCGACGTCGTAGGTGGTGATGGTCCCGGCATCAGGATTCGCGACGACGACACGCCCCGTGGGCGAGACCGCTGCGACCGATCCCGGCCCCGAGGACACCGGGTCCTCCTCCTGGTCGTTGAAGGCGCCGAGCTGGGCGGTCGTGGTGATCCACACCGTTCCTGAGGTCTCGTCCGTGACGGTCACGGTGGTTCCGCCCATACCGAGGACGGCGGCCCCCGGCAGCTGTACCTCGGTGCCGCGCACCACGTTGGCGATGTCCACGGGACTGACCTTCGACTGGTCCGAGTTGATGTTGAACACCGTCGAGGCGTCCTGCCGGAGGTCGAAGGCGTCGCTGTTGGCCGCGTAGCCGCCGTCGAGCAGGCGGGACTGGTAGTTGAGGTGCCCCACCATCCCGAGGTTCTCGTTGGTGACCCACACGCCGCCGTCGTTCAGGTCGACGTCGGCCGTCGCGAAGCCGGGGTAGAGCAGGGCACCGGCGACGACGGCGCCCGTGACGGCCGTGCCGACGGCAGTGGAGAGGGCGCGCCGATGCTTCGCCTGCGCACGCCTGAGACCTTCGAACTTCACTCTTCTTGCCCCATTTTGATCGGTCCTGCGGCCACCGATGAGACCTGGCGACGCCCCGGAAGGAGGACGGGAGAAGGATGGTGGTTGCTAGCAGTGTTGCACGGCCCCGACGCTGTGCCAACGCGGAGTGGATGGGGAGTCCTCCCCATCCACTCCGGTCGCGGATGAACCGCTGTCAGTCGAGGATGATCCCGGTACCGGTGCCCCGCGCCAGGGTCACCGGCAGCACCTCGCCGAAGCCGCGTACTTGCCGGGGTTCGTGCGGCGTCAGCACGAATTTCTCGTTCTGGTCGAGGGTGGCCGCCGTCGCGCCGTCGACGAGCACCTCCCCGGGTTCGGCGAGCGCCGTCAGGCGGGCCGCCAGGTTCACGGTGGGGCCGTAGATGTCGCCCAGGCGCGAGAGCACCCTGCCCCAGACGAGGGAACAGCGTGCGGACGGCAGGAATTCGTCCTCCGTGAAGGCCTTTGCGAGCGCCAGCGAGATCTCGGCCCCGGCCTCGGGTGATTCGGCGATGTAGAGGACCTCGTCGCCGATGGTCTTCACGAGGCGACCGCCACCCACGGAGATGATTTCCGCACTCTTGTTCTCGAACCGCTGCACGAGCTGCGCCAGCGTGCGCTCGTTCATCTGCCGCGAGAGGCTCGTGTAGGAGACGAGATCGGCGAAACCGACCGCGCGGGCGAGCGGCAGCGGCGCGTCCTGCTCGTCGCCATCGCGCCCGGCCTCACTGGAGGCCAGACCCGATTCCGCGCGTAGCGCCAACCGCTGCACGGCAGCGTTCATCTGCCGGCGCCAGGCATAGACGAGGGTCTTCTCGAGGGGTTCGATCAGGTCGGGCAGCTCCGACACGAGGGTTTTCCTCGCATCCGCGTCCGTGAGGCCACGCTGCGCGACCATCTCCTCGACGATCGCCTCGATCTGCCAGACGACCATGCGGTCCGTCATCTGGCCGACGGCACGGGTGATGGAGATGGCCGCATCCTCGGTGAGCTGCTCCTGGCGGACCATGTCGATGATGGTGGTGAGGGCGCTGAGGTCCTTCTCGGTGAACGCGATGTCGTCGTCGCCGATGTTCGGGAAGCCCATCGCGCGCCACAGCTTGCGGGCGGACAGGAGGGAGACGCCCGCACCGGCCGCGATGTCGCGGCGCTTGAGCGTACGTTCGGCGCCGAGCAGCTCACGCTCGAGGCGGCGGATGGTTTCCCGATCGAGCTCGATCGGCCCCGCCGACCCGGTGGCCGGCGCGTCGTCGGACCCGGCCGTCGCCATATCGGGATGGAGCTGCCACACGGCCTTCGACGCCGTCGACGCAGCCGCGTCCGGGGCGTCGTCGAACTGCCCCGCATCCAGCAGGGCGCCGTGAGGTTCTCCGGCTCCCTCGGCTCCCCCTGCTGCGGACGGTGCCGTCTGCCCGGACTCGTGGCGGTCCTCGACTGTCATGATTGCCCGCCCCTCCATTCCTGCTGTGCCCATTCCTGCCGCGCCCATTCCTGCTGTGCCCGCACCATGCTGCCGCGGGCGTACTGCGGATCGATTTCCATGTCTACACCATCGAACATGCGGGTCAGGGGAAGGTCGCTGATCGCCTGCACCACATACTCCTTGAACGTTGCAATCTGCGGAACGTCCCTGTAGGCATGCGCCCTGTCGAATCCGAGGTCTGCGATCAGCGTCCCGCTGCCGACCAGGCGCTGCAGCAATCCCTGCTCCGTCTGCAGCTGGGAGATCGCCGACAGGTTGATCTGGTGCTCCGAGCGCCGGGCCGCTCCCCGCCGATGGATGAGCCGCATGCTCGTCAGCACGTACCGGTTGCTGGACCACCGGACCAGCGGACGGACGACGACGCGCAGGAGCAGGAGCACGACGACGCCGAGGGCTGCGGCGAACAGGACGAACCGCCAGTCTCCGAGCCCCAGGACGTCCCGGCCGGCCAGGAATCCCAGGCTGAAGCCGCCGACGGCGAGGAGGAGGAAGCCCGCGATCACCGGTCCGACCAGCGGCAGCGGGGTGGGCCGGGTGCGCACGAGGACACGCTCACCGGGCAGCAGCTTGATGCGCACGGCCTACACCTGGGGGCGCAGGTGCACGACGTCGCCCGCCGAGATGGTGTGCCGCTCGCCGTCGTCGTCGCGCACCACGAGCGCGCCCTGCCCGTCGAGGCTCAGCGCGCGGCCGCTCAGGAAGCCGCCTCCCGGCAGCTCGGCCCGCACGTCCTGGCCGAGCGTGGTCATGCGTTCTCCTACGCGGGCCAGCAGGGACGGCCCGCTGTCCCAGGCCGCGCCGGCGTCACCGTCGACGTCGCAGAAGGCCCTGTAGTGATCGGCGAACGTCCGCAGGAAGGACTTCAGCAGGATGTTCCGATCGGTTGTTCCGGAGTACTCGAGGAGCAGGCTCGTGGCCGTCGGGACCGGAAGTTCGTCATCGGTGAGGCTGACGTTGAGCCCCACCCCGACGACGACCGCGGGAGGCTCGGCGCCCGAGCCCGGGACGAACTGCGCCAGCACTCCGGCCAGTTTCCGGCCGTCGACCGTGACGTCGTTGGGCCACTTGAGCTGCGGGGCGATCTCCGTGCGGTCCTCGACACTCTCGGCGAGCGCAAGCGCTCCGAGGAGGGAGAACCACGAGTAGGCGGAGGTGGGGACGGGCCGTCCCTGCCGGTTGAACGGCCGCAGGAGCACGCTCACGAAGAGCGACGAGCGCTCGGGTGCCACCCAGCTGCGGTCGAGCCGTCCGCGGCCGGCGGTCTGCACCTCGGCTCCGAGGACGCTGAGATCGGGCCAGCCCGCCGTCTCCCGCCGGGCGTGTTCCACCAGATCGGTGTTCGTGGAGCCGGTCCTGTCCACGATGTCGAGCCGCGAGAAGGGACCCGCCGGCATGCACAGCGCCGACCTCAGCGCGCCCAGGTCGAGGCCTGGTCGCTCGAGGTTGGAATAGCGGGAGGACATGGCATCGATCTTATCCGGAGAGGGGCCTTCCCCTCCGAGCCGGGCTGTCAGAGGAAGATGTCCGGGACGAGTTGAGCCTCGGGAGCCCCCAGGCTGTAGCCGGTGAGGTCGGTCAGACCCTCCTCACGCAGCACCTCCTCGTCCGTGTAGAAGTTCCCGGTGCAGCTGCGGGCATCCCGGATGAGCAGAGCGTAGGCCGCGTCGGCGACGATCCTGGGGCTTCTGGCGGCCTGCACCATGCGGCTCCCGCCCGGCATGTTCCGGATGGCGGCGGTGTCGATCAGGGTGGCGGGCCACAGCGAGTTCACGGCGATGCCGTCATCCTTGAGCTCCTCCGCGAGGCCGAGGGTGGTCAGGCTCATCCCGTATTTCGCCATGGTGTAGGCGAGGTGCATGCCCGCCCACCTGGGCGCGAGGTTCAGGGGCGGTGAGAGGGTGAGGATGTGCGGGTTCACCGATCGCTTCAGTGCCTCGAGGGAGAACTTGCTGAGCATGAACGTGCCGCGGACGTTGATGTCGGCCATGAGGTCGTAGCGCTTCATGTCGACGTCGGGCGTCTTCGACAGGTCGATCGCGGACGCGTTGTTCACCACGATGTCGATCCCGCCGAAGGTGCTGACCGCGGCATCGACGGCCGCCTGCACGTCGTCGTCGTTCCGCACGTCCCCCACGATCGGCAGGGCCCGCCCTCCTGCCGCCTCGATCTGCTCGGCAGCGGTATGGACGGTGCCCTCGAGCTTGGGATGGGGCTCGCCGGTCTTGGCCATGAGGGCGATGTTCGCGCCGTCCCGTGCAGCGCGGAGGGCGATGGCAAGGCCGATGCCGCGGCTCCCACCCGACATGATGATGGTGCGTCCCGCGAGCGGGGGAACGCCGTCGGTCCCCGCGCTCACCGCGTGCGGTTCCTGGGCTTCGTTGCGTGCAGTCATGGCTCCACCATAAGCAATCCGGGGCGCCTGGACAGCCTGCGACGCGTCGATGTTACTGACCGGTAACTACGGCGGTCCGGCTAACCGATGACGGCGGAAACTGTAGGCGTCCTACAACGGCGCGCCTCCGGAACCTCACTAGACTGGGGTGATTGCGCTGCTCGTTGTCGGAAACCTCCAGTTCCGGCCGGGACCTACGCGGCGCCGCCCCATCCACCCGCCGACCGGAGTATCAATGCACCAGGACCTGCAGCCCGACCTCACCACGACGGCCGGGAAGCTCGCCGACTTCCGGAGGCGCACGGCGCTATCGGAGCAGCCCTCCGGTCCCGAGGCGATCGAGAAGCAGCACGCGCGCGGCAAGAACACGGCTCGCGAGCGCATCGAGCTGCTGGTCGACGAGGGCTCGTTCGTCGAGTTCGACGCACTCGCGGTCCATCGCTCCACAGCCTTCGGCATGGAGCGGAAGAAACCCCTGGGCGACGGCGTCGTGTCCGGGTACGCGACGGTGGATGGACGCCAGGTCGCCATCTACAGCCAGGACTTCACCGTCTACGGGGGCTCGCTCAGCCAGGTCAACGGCGAGAAGATCGTGAAGGTGCAGGAATTCGCCCTTCGCAACGGTTGCCCGGTCATCGGCATCAACGACGGCGGCGGGGCGCGCATCCAGGAGGGCGTCGCCTCGCTGGCGATGTTCGCGGACATCTTCCGCAACAACGTCCATGCCTCCGGCGTGGTCCCGCAGATCTCCCTGATCATGGGGCCCTGCGCCGGTGGAGCGGCCTACTCCCCCGCGCTGACCGACTTCGTGGTGATGGTCGACAAGACCTCCCACATGTTCATCACGGGCCCCGATGTCATCAAGACGGTGACCGGCGAGGACGTCGACATGGAGACGCTCGGCGGCGCACGGCAGCACAACACGACGACGGGAACATCCGCCTACCTCGCGACCGATGAGGCGGACGCCATCGGCTTCGTCCGCGAGCTCCTCGACTTCCTGCCGTCGAACAACCTCGCCGAAGCACCGTTGACGGCGTTCGTCGACGAACCCGAGGTGACCGACGAGGATCTTGCCCTCGACCTGCTCATCCCCGACGCCGCGAACCAGCCGTACGACATGCACGCGGTGATCAGCGCGATCGTGGATGACAGCCACTTCCTCGAGATGCAGGCGCTGTACGCGCCGAACGTCGTCACCGGTTACGCCCGGGTGGAAGGCCACACCATCGGCATCGTCGCCAACCAGCCCCTGCAGTTCGCCGGAACCCTCGACATCAACGCCTCGGAAAAGGCTGCCCGCTTCGTCCGGCACTGCGACGCCTTCAACATCCCGATCCTGACCCTCGTGGACGTGCCCGGTTTCCTGCCCGGCAAGGACCAGGAGTTCCAGGGCATCATCCGCCGCGGCGCCAAGCTGCTCTACGCCTACGCCGAGGCCACCGTGCCGAAGCTGACCGTGATCACGCGGAAGGCGTACGGCGGGGCCTACATCGTGATGGGTTCGAAGAAGCTCGGAGCGGATCTCAACCTCGCCTGGCCCACCGCGCAGATCGGCGTCATGGGCGCGCAGGGTGCCGTCAACATCCTGTACCGCGGTCAGCTGAAGGCAGTGGCCGACGCCGGAGGCGACGTCGAGGCCGCACGCGCCGACGTCGTGCAGCAGTACGAGGAAGAACTGCTGAACCCGTACCAGGCTGCGGGGCTCGGCTACGTCGACGCCGTCATCGCGCCCTCGGAGACCCGCCTGCACATCGTCCGCGGGCTGCGCGCGCTGAGGGACAAGCGGGCGTCCAACCCCGCCAAGAAGCATGGGAACATCCCGCTGTGACGGGCAGGAAGGCGAGGCCCGAGGACGATCCCCGGTCCTCCGCGCCCGCGCGTCCTGATCCCGTCGAGGACGCTCCGCTCCTCACCGTCGTGTCCGGCAACCCCTCCGATGAGGAGCTCGTCGCGCTCACCGCCGTCGTCGTCGCCCTGCAGGGTGCGGAGGAGGCAACGGACGCTCCCGATCAGGGGCGGTCCTGGGTCCGTAGGGCCCTGCTCCGGCTCGGTCCGACGCCCGGGCCCGGCTCATGGCGGCGTAGCGTCCGCTGAGCGCGGCGCTGCTCCTCGGGCCGCGGCAACTCCTGGGAACCTGTGGTGGCCGGACCGGCGTCGAGCAGGGATCACGTCAGATTTGTGGTGCGGCTACGGTGCGGCTGCGCCCTCGGAACTCAGCGATCAGGGTGTCGCCCGAGGTGACGTGGACGTCGTACAGCCCGCTTCGCCCGGTCCGGGTGAGGACTGTGCCGACGGCGGTGAGGGTCTGGCCCTCGAGGGCGGACGCCACGAAGGAGATGTCGGCGCCGGAAGCGACCGTGATGGTCGAGGAGTCGCCGGCAGGGTCATTGCAGGCAAGGGCGAAACACGTGTCGGCGAAAGCGAAGATGATCCCGCCGTGGGCTATGCCGAAGCCGTTCACCATCTCCCTCCGGATGACCATCCGGATCTGCACGTCGCCGAAATCCGCCCGGTCCACGTCGATACCCAACCATTCGGAGGTACGGTCGTTCTCGAGGATGGGGTGTGCTGGCGTCGTCATGGATCTCAGTCCTCCTGTGGTGGGATGGCGGCCCGAGATCGGTCGACTCGACTGCACCCTGGAGAGTCCACCAGCTTTTTCGGAGGGGCGCCACCAGGCACTGCGCCTTTCAAGGTCGCTCGCAGGGGAGGCAATGCACCGGTCCTGCTCGCCCGGAGACGGTAGCCTCCGGCAACTGCCCGGGCTAGGCTCAGGGCGTGACCCACAACACTCCAGCCCCAGCCCCCGGCGCGCAGCCCGCACGCCAGTCCACCGCCATCGATGCCGTGGCGACGTCGTACTACGAGACACTCCTCGACCTGATGCCCAACTTCGCCACCGAACTGGGCCTGGCCGGACACGAGACCGAATACCAGGACTACTCACCGGCCGGGATCAAGGCCCTCGCCGAAGCCGCCCGTGATGCCCTGCGCCGATTGGAGAACCTCCAGCCCGCCGACGACGTCGATGTCGTCACGCTCGACGCCATGCGCGAGCGTCTCGGCCTCGATCTCGAGATCCACGAGGCAGGGCTCGACTACTCGGAGCTCAACAACATCGCTTGCCCGGCCCAGAACATCCGCGCGATCTTCGATCTCATGCCGACCGCTACAGCGGAACACTGGACCCACATCGCCGGGCGCATGGCCAACATCCCGGCCGCCCTCGACGGGTACATCGCCTCCCTCCGCGAAGGCCGTGAGCGAGGCTTGGTCGCCGCCCGTCGCCAGGTCGCCATCGTGATCGAGCAGTCGGCCAAATATGCGGAGGACGGCGGGTTCTTCGATTCCCTGGGCGCCACCGTCAGCGCGGACGACGGCGACCTGCCGGAATCACTGCGGGAGCAGCTGAGATCCGGTGCGGAAGCTGCACGCGGCGCCTATAGCGGCCTCGCGGCCTTCCTGCAGGACGATCTCCTTCCCACCGCGCCGGAGAAGGACGCCGTCGGCCGGGAGCACTACGCCCTGATGTCCCGCCGGTTCCTCGGGTCCGCCGTCGATCTCGAGGAGACGTATCAGTGGGGGGTCGAGGAGCTCGACCGCGTCATCGCCGAGCAGGAGGCGGTCGCCGACGAGATCAGCAAGGGTGCGTCGATCAGCGAGGCCATGCGCATCCTCGACGAGGACCCGGCCCGCCAGCTGCAGGGCACGGATGCGCTCCAGGCCTGGATGCAGGAGCTGTCGGACAAGGCCGTGGACGCGATGGCCGGCGTGCACTTCGACGTCCCGGACGTGATGCGGCGCCTCGAGTGCCGGATCGCCCCCACTAATGAGGGCGGCATCTACTACACCGGCCCGAGCGACGATTTCTCCCGTCCGGGCCGCATGTGGTGGTCGGTGCCCGAGGGCGAGGACTCGTTCACCACCTGGAAGGAGACGACCACCGTCTACCACGAAGGCATCCCCGGCCATCACCTGCAGGTAGCGACGGCGACCTACCAGCGCGCGCTGCTCAATCCCTGGCGTCGCAACGCCATCTGGGTCTCAGGGCAAGGGGAGGGCTGGGCGCTGTATGCGGAACGCCTCATGCAGGAGCTCGGATTCCTCTCCGATCCCGGCGACCGCCTCGGCATGCTCGATGCCCAGCGCATGCGCGCAGCCCGCGTCGTCTTCGACATCGGCGTGCACCTCGAGCTGGAGGTGCCTGAGCGCTGGGGTCAGGGCACATGGACGCCGGACAAGGGCTACGACTTCCTGAAGGAGAACATCGCCATCAGCGAGGGCCAGCTCAGCTTCGAATACACGCGGTACCTCGGCTGGCCGGGCCAGGCTCCGTCGTACAAGATCGGCCAGCGCCTCTGGGAGCAGGTCCGTGACGAGGTGCGGGCAGGCGAGGGAGAGGCTTTCGACCTCCGCGCCTTCCACACCAGGGCCCTCAACCTCGGGTCCGTCGGTCTGGACACGCTACGCCGGGCGCTGGTGTCCTGACCCGCCCGGCGCTGGTGTCCTGACCCGCCTGGCACTGGTGTCCTGACCCGCCCGGCGCTGGTGTCCTGACCCGCCTGGCACTGGTGTCCTGACCCGCCCGCCGCTGGTGTCCTGACCCGCCTGGCACTGGTGTCCTGACCCGCCCGCCGCTGGTGTCCTGACCCGCCTGGCACTGGTGTCCTGACCCGCCCGCCGCTGGTGTCCTGACCCGCCTGGCACTGGTGTCCTGACCCGCCCGCCGCTGGTGTCCTGACCCGCCTGGCACTGGTGTCCTGACCCGCCCGCCGCTGGTGTCCTGACCCGCCTGGCACTGGTGTCCTGACCCGCCCGCCGCTGGTGTCCTGACCCGCCTGGCACTGGTGTCCTGACCCGCCCGCCGCTGGTGTCCTGACCCGCCTGGCACTGGTGTCCTGACCCGCCCGCCGCTGGTGTCCTGACCCGCCTGGCACTGGTGTCCTGACCCGCCCGCCGCTGGTGTCCTGACCCGCCTGGCACTGGTGTCCTGACCCGCCCGCCGCTGGTGTCCTGACCCGCCTGGCACTGGTGTCCTGACCCGCCCGCCGCTGGTGTCCTGACCCGCCTGGCACTGGTGTCCTGACCCGCCCGCCGCTGGTGTCCTGACCCGCCTGGCACTGGTGTCCTGACCCGCCCGCCGCTGGTCTGACCCTCCCGCCGTCGTTCCTGGTTATCGCTGCGGATTGCCGCAATTGGCCGCGTGTCTCGCCGCGACACCCGTTCCGGCGGGTGAAAACCAGGAACGACGGCGGCTGCACGCGGCAGCGAGCGCCACCACCTGGCGCAGCGTCCCCGGCATCCCCCCGCTGACGGCGATTGCACGCGGCGGGAGCGCCATCACCTGCCGCAGCGTCCCCGCCCGCCGTCGTTCGTGGTTATTGCTGTGGATTGCTGCACCAGACGGCGTGTTGTGCCGCGACACCCACTCCGGTGGGCGAAAACCATGAACGACGACGGTTGCACGCGGCAGCGAGCGCCACCACCTGGCGCAGCGTCCCCGCCCGCTGTCGTTCCTGGTTATTGCTGCGGATTGCCGCAATAGGCCGCGTGTCTCGCCGCGACACCCGTTCCGGGGGGTGAAAACCAGGAACGACGGCGGTTGCACGCGGCAGGAGCGCCGGCTGCATCCCCCTACGGGCGCTCCGGCCGCGTAACATTTCGCAACTCCCGCTTCGCTTGGGTATAAGGACCGCCCTAGTGTTTCGGTCGTGTCTACCAAACTGAACTCCCTGCCTTCCCGGCGCGGGTTACCCCGCTGGATGACGTCCTTCGGGCCGCAGATCATCGCCGCGCTCGTCGTGGGCCTCGCCCTCGGGCTCCTCGCCAAATACTCGGGTCACACCCAGGAGACGCCCACCGGGCTCGGCACCACGCTCGCCACTCTCGGCTCGAGCTACGTGGCCCTGCTGCGCGCCGCCGTCGTGCCCCTGATCTTCACGGCCGTCGTCAGTTCGATCGCGAATCTCCGTGCAGTCAACAACGCGGCCCGGCTCGCCGGCCAGACCCTGCTGTGGTTCGCCATCACCGCCTTGATCTCGGTCGTCATCGGTATCGCGCTCGGCGTGGTCTTCCAGCCCGGCGCCGGCACGGACGCCACACAGCCCGCCGAGTACACGGGCAGCACCGGCAGCTGGTGGGCGTTCCTGACCGGGCTGATCCCCGCCAACTTCCTCGGTCTTCAGGCCTCGTCCAGCGTCGCCGAGACCGGAGCGGTCACCACGGCGCTGAACTTCAACGTCCTGCAGGTGCTCGTCGTCGCCATCGCCGTCGGCATCGCGGCCCTCAAGGTGGGCAAGCAGGCCGAGCCGTTCCTCACCTTCAACGCCTCCGCGCTGGCCGTCATCCAGAAAGTCCTCTGGTGGATCATCCGCATCGCACCGCTCGGTACCGTCGGTCTCATCGGCAACGCGGTGGCGGTCTACGGGTGGGACACCATCGGCTCACTCGGCAAGTTCACCATCGCCGTCTACGTCGGACTCGCACTCGTGCTGTTCGCCGTCTACCCCGTCCTGATCAAGGCGCACGGACTGTCGGTCAAGCAGTACTTCTCCGGCGCCTGGCCCGCCATCCAGCTCGCCTTCGTCTCACGATCCTCGGTGGGCACACTCCCCCTCACGCAACGCGTCACGGAGCGGAACCTGGGCGTTCCCCGCGGCTACGCCTCCTTCGCAGTCCCCCTTGGAGCAACGACGAAGATGGACGGTTGCGCCGCCATCTACCCCGCGATCGCCGCGATCTTCGTCGCCCAGTTCTTCGGCATCGACCTGTCACTGACGCAGTACCTGCTGATCGCGCTCGTGTCGGTACTCGGCTCCGCAGCGACTGCGGGGACCACCGGCGCCGTCGTCATGCTGACCCTCACGCTCTCGACGCTGGGACTCCCCCTGGCCGGCGTCGGTCTGCTGCTCGCCGTCGATCCGATCCTCGACATGGGCCGCACCGCCGTGAACGTGGCGGGCCAGGCACTCATCCCGACGATCGTCGCCAGGCGTGAGGGGCTGCTCGACCTCGAGCTCTACAACGCCCAGCGCACGGGAGACCCCTTCGCGGATGACAGCGTCCTCGAGGACATCGATCCCACCGCAGCCAATGACGGGATCTCGGCCTCGATCACCCGGTAACCACCTGCAGCACCATCCGACGGCTCGCCCCAACAGATCAGGGGCGGGCCGTTCGGCGTTTAAGCTAACGTTTCGGTGTACTTCTAACGATTCGGTGCCGTTCCTCTTGACGGCGGCGCTTTTCCCCGTGGTCGGGAGCACCATGAAGGCACCTATCCAGCACGACAAGGTGGTGCGCTATGAACAAATCGCGCCTGACGGAGAAACTTTCCGCCACACTCGCCGCCCTCGCCCTTACCGCAGGCCTCGGCCTCGCAGGGGCACCGCCGGCATCCGCCGCCTACTGCGGCATCACATGGGGTTCGACGGCGAAAACTGCCTACACCCCCACCTACTCCGCTCCCATCACCAACGTCCGTTCCGGCCAGCACGGCTGCTTCGATCGCCTCGTCATTGATGTCAGCGGCCCCGTCTCCGGATACTCAGCCCGGTACGTCACCCAGTTCACAGGCATAGGGTCAGGCCTGCCGATTCCGCTCCGGGGTGGCGCACGCCTCTCCGTGACAGTCATCGCTCCCTCCTACGACGGGAACTACAAGCCGACCTACCGACCCGCTAACCGGAGGGAGCTCGTGAACGTCGCGGGCTACTCGACCTTCCGCCAGGTCGCGACGGGCGGAAGCTACGAAGGCCACACCAGCTTCGGAGTCGGGGTCCGGGCCAAGCTTCCCGTCCGCGTCTTCGTGGTACCCGGTCCCGGTGCCGGTTCGAGGGTGGTGGTCGACGTCGCGCACTACTGGTGAGGATCCTGCCGGTCCCGTCGAAACGTCGGAACGGGACCGGCACCCACCAATCCCTTAGGGCGGGCCCCTAGGCTTGGAGCATGACCGTCCGACTGATTCTCGCGTCCAAGTCCCCTGCCCGCACCAAACTTCTCGCCGAAGCCGGTATCGATCACTCGATCCTCGTGTCCGACGTCGATGAAGCCGCCGTCGTCGCTTCGTACGGTGACCTCGATGCGCACGACACCTCCCTGCTGCTCGCGCGCGCCAAGGCCGAAGCGGTCGCCTCGCTGCAGGTCGCCGAGGACGCCCTGGTGATCGGCTGTGACTCCGTCTTCGAGTTCGACGGTGAGGCGCATGGCAAGCCCTACGAGTCCGCCGTCGCGATCGAGCGGATCAGCCGCATGCGTGGGCGCTTCGGCGTGCTCCACACCGGGCATTGGCTCGTGGACACGCGCGACGGCGGATCCGGCGCCACGATCGGCAGGGTCTCCTCCGCGACCGTGCACTTCGGTGCCATGTCCGACGCCGAGGTCCGGGACTACGTAGCGAGCGGCGAACCACTTCAGTGCGCGGGAGCCTTCACGATCGACGGTCTCGGGGGTGCCTTCATCGACCGCGTGGACGGCGACCCGCACGCCGTCGTCGGGCTCAGCATCTCCACGCTCCGCTCCCTCCTGCACTCCGCAGGGGTGCCCATCACCGCCCTGTGGGACAAGTCCTCCTCCTTGTAGGTTCCCTACAAAGGATCGCTGTACAACACTCGCGATCAGCACGATCCATGGGCGGAAGCCACCAAAGCGGGTTAGGCTCCGATCTGAGAAGAAGGAGTCCACCGCGCCATGAATCAGCCCCGTCTCGCCCCGTCGGAACACACCAGTATCAGCAGCAACACCGACACCAACGCCGGTCAACAGCATCACAGGGTGACGAAGGTCCTGGTGGCGAACCGGGGGGAAATCGCGGTCCGCATCATCCGGGCGGCTCGGGACGAGGGCATCACCTCGGTCGCCGTCTACGCCGAACCCGATCGCGAAGCGCTCCACGTACGGATGGCCGATGAGGCTTTTGCGCTCGGCGGCGAGACCGCAGCCGAGTCCTACCTCGTCATGGACCGGATCCTGGCCGCAGCGCAGCGCAGCGGGGCCGACGCCATCCACCCCGGCTACGGCTTCCTTTCCGAGAACGCGGAGTTCGCACAGCGCGTGATCGACGCCGGCATCACGTGGATCGGTCCCTCACCGGACTCCATCTCGCAACTCGGGGACAAGGTCCAGGCGCGCCACATCGCCGAGCGCGTCGGAGCCCCCCTGGTCCCCGGTACCAGGGACCCTGTCGGGTCGGTGCAGGAAGTCATCGACTTCGCGCTGGAATTCGGTCTGCCCATCGCCATCAAAGCAGCCTTCGGCGGTGGTGGACGCGGAATCAAGGTGGTCCGCAGCCATGAGGAGATCCCTGAACTCTTCGATTCGGCGGTCCGCGAGGCGACGGCGGCCTTCGGCAGGGGCGAGTGCTTCGTCGAGCGGTTCCTCGACGCGCCACGCCACGTCGAGACCCAGTGCCTCGCCGACGCACACGGGAACGTGGTGGTGGTCTCCACTCGCGACTGCTCCCTGCAGCGACGCAACCAGAAGCTCGTCGAGGAAGCACCCGCTCCCTTCCTGTCCGACGAGCAGAACGCCCGGCTCTACGAGGCGTCCAAGGCCATTCTCAAGGCAGCCCGCTACCAGGGTGCCGGTACCTGCGAATTCCTGGTGGGACGGGACGGCGTCATCTCCTTCCTCGAGGTGAACACGCGGCTCCAGGTGGAGCACCCCGTCTCGGAGGAGGTCACGGGCATCGACCTCGTCCGCGAGCAGTTCCGCATCGCGCGGGGCGAGGCTCTCGGGTACGGCGACCCGGAGGTGCGCGGGCACTCCTTCGAGTTCCGCATCAATGGCGAGGATGCAGGCCGCGGCTTCCTGCCTGCTCCGGGCACCGTGCAGACGTTCAAGCTCCCCACCGGTCCCGGTATCCGCGTCGATTCCGGCATCGAGGCCGGTGAAGTCATCGGCGGGAACTTTGACTCGATGCTCGCCAAGCTGATCGTCAGCGGTGCCAGCCGGGAGCAGGCTCTCCAGCGGGCACGTCGCGCGATCGGCGAGATGGTGATCGAAGGGATGCCTACCGTGCTCCCCTTCCATGCCGCCGTCGTCGCTGATCCCGCCTTCGCCCCCGCCGACGGACCGTTCTCGATCCACACCCGATGGATCGAGACCGAATTCAACAACACCATCGAACCGTGGAAGGGCCCGGCCGAGCCCACCGCCGAGGAGGATTCCCGCCAACGCGTGACCGTCGAGGTCGGCGGGCGCCGCCTCGAGGTGGTCCTTCCCTCCGGGCTCGGCGCTCCGTCGAACGGCAAGGCAGGCACTCCGGCCAAGTCCAAGAAGTCCTCCCGTGCGCGGGCGGGCAAGGCTGCGGTCAGTGGCGACGAGCTGACGTCCCCCATGCAGGGCACCATCGTGAAGGTGGCGGCAGCCGACGGTGACGTCGTCGACGAGGGCGACCTCATCGTGGTGCTCGAAGCCATGAAGATGGAACAGCCCCTGACGGCCCACAAGTCAGGGACCCTCTCGGGCCTCTCGGCAGCTACCGGCGACACGGTCTCCGCAGGCTCTGTGATCGCCACCATCAGCGGCTGATCCGCCGGTACGGACAGCAGCGCCTGATCCGCCGGTACGGACAGCAGCGGCGGAAGCAGCTGCCGTACCCTACTTCCCGTCGGCGCCCTTGCCCTCTTTCCGCTCTTTCTCCGCGGCTTTCTCCGCCGCCTTGCGCTGCTCGGTAGCCTGGTCGGCGGCGGAGTCGCCGCTGTTGCCGGGAGCCACGGGCTCGGTCCCCGAGCCTGTGCCCCCATCGCCACTGTTGTCGGCGTCACTGCCGCCGTCGTTCCCGGCATCATCACCGCCGTCGTTCCCGGCATCGTTCCCGCCGTCGTTCCCGGCATCGTTCCCGCCGTCGTTCCCACCGTCGTTCCCGCCGTCATTCCCGCCGTCAGTACCGTCCGAGCCGGATCCGGATGGTGGAGCCGGGACGGAGCTGGGCGCGGGTTCAGCCGGGGCCGTTCCGGTCGGCGCGGGCTCGGGTTGGACCGGAGAAGTCCCGGGGGCCGGCTCGGCGGGTGGAGCTACGGGCGTCCCCGTGGAACCCGCCGCTTCGTCAGCGATCGCCTGTGCCGCCTCGAGCGAGGCGATGGCAGTGTCGATCCTCACGCCGATCAGGGTGGCGCGGTCCTCCGTCACCGTCCCCGCCGTCCGTGCGCTGTCCACCTTCTCCTTCAGGTTCTGCGCCAGGAGGATCGCCCCCGCGGTGTCTCCTGCAGCGGCGGTCGACGCGATCGTCCGCACCTCTGCCTGGAAGGCACTGGCCGTCGCGGCATCGATGGGCTCCGCGCCGCAGCCCGTCAGCAGGAGCGCCGCACCGACCAGAAGCGGGAGCCTGATCCTGGAGCCGAAGGTCATCGCTGCACGCTTTCGTAGAGTTCCTGCAGTTTCTCGCCGGGCTCGCCGGACACGGCCGGCAGCGGCTCGACGTCGGGCGGAGAGCCGGATCCAGCCAGCATGCTGAAGACCCAGAGGCCGGCCACCACGAGGAGGATCCCGAGCACGACGACGAGCCACCTGAGCGCGGCGGGACGGCGGCTGCGCGCGGGGCGAGCAGACGACTGTCGAGGATCATCAGCATCGGGGACGTACCGCGCAGGCTCATCATCGGATCCCCAGCCGGGTCCCGCCTTTTCATCGCTCCGTGACGGGCTACCGATCATCACGCCCGCACGTTCTGCAGAAACGCGCGGGCGTTCCGCAGGCCCGCCAGTGCGTCCCTGGTCCACTTTCCCGACCGCAAGCGCTCCCGCTCCCGCAGGCACTCCCGCATCCGCAGGCGCTACCGCTCCCGTCGATTCCGCTGCGCCCGCTCCGACTCCTGGGTGCCCGATGATCCGTGTCGGTGCGGGAGTTGCGTCGAGGCGTGCCGTGTCGGTTGCGTGACCAGCGCCGCTGGCGGCTCCGTCGTTCGCCTGCTGCGGACCCATGACCGTGAGGGCTCGCACCACTCCTTCGGCGTCGGGCCTGGCTGCCGGATCGTCGAGCGTCATCGACATCAGCAGGTCCGACAGGGCCGGACCAGCGGCGTGCGGAATCGACGGACTCCGGGAGAGGCGGGCCAGAGCGCTCTCGATGCCCGTCCCGGGGAACGCCCGCTCACCGGTCAGCGCCTCGATCATCACGAGGCCGAGCGAGTAGATGTCCGTCGGCTGCCCCACGCCGTCGCCCCGAGCCTGCTCGGGACTGAAGTAGGCAGCACTGCCGATGACCTGACCTGTCGCCGTCATCCGGCCGCCGTCGAAGAAACGGGCTATCCCGAAATCGGTGAGCAGGTAGCGGAAGAGGCCGCTGTGCGGGTCGACGTCACGCGTCAGGATGTTCGAGGGCTTGATGTCGCGGTGCACGATCCCGCGGCCGTGGATGTACTGCAGCGTGCGCGCGAGGTCGAGTCCCATGAGCCTCACCGCCTCGCAACCCATGGGCCCGCCGGACCGCAGGAGTGCATTGAGATCCGGCCCGTCGACGAGCTCCATGACGAGGTAGGCGGCGTCACCCGAGTCCTCGCCGTTGTCCATGTCGAGGACGCGCACCAGCCCTGGATGTTCGAGCCGCGCGAGCATCTTCGCTTCCGCCGAACCGCGCTGGATGCCGTCGGCGGTTCCGGGCCTGAAGAGCTTGACTGCCACGTTCCGTTCGAGGCGGGTATCCCGGGCCGTGAAGACATCAGCCATTCCGCCGACACCGACACGCTCCCCCAACGCATACCGCCCGGCCAGGGCGTGCTTCTCCATGTCACCCGCTTCCGCTACCCCGTTGACCGGCCCCGGGCGCGCAGTCATGACGCTTCCAGGCATGTGCTAAGCCGGCTGAGCTTCCAGTCTAGGGGTGGCTTCAGGGCGGCGCGAGCGCCGATTTCATCAACCCCCGACGAGGCAGTGGAACGACGACGGCGCCGCACCCGGGTGGATGCGGCGCCGTCATCGGTGCGAGGAAGACCTAGGCGACGTTGTTCTCGTAGTCGTGGTCACGGGTCTCGCGGGAGACGAACAGTGCGATGAAGGTTGCCACTGCCGCGACGCTGAGGTACGCGCCGACGAGAACCGTGCTGCCGCCGGCAGCCTGCCACAGTGCCACTGCAATGAAGGACGCCGGTGCGGCACCGATCATGCTCGACACGTTGTAGGCCACGGCCGAGCCGGTGTAGCGCACGTTCGCCGGGAACAGTTCCGGCAGGACTGCGGCCATCGGTCCGAAGGTGAGCCCCATAAGGGTGAAGCCGAGGATCAGCAGCACCATGGCCCCGACGGTACCCGCCCCGAAGAGCGGCGCCCAGAGCAATCCGAAGATGCCGATTCCCACCGTCGTCGCAAGGAGCATCTTTCGGCGGCCGAAGCGCTCGGCGAGCGGACCGGACACGATCGTGAAGATCCCGAAGAAGACGACGCCGATGATCAGCATCCACAGGAAGTCGGGGCGGTCCATGCCCAGGCCGGGCACGAAGGAATCGATCTGTGCCTGCGTGAGCGTCTTGCCCGTCGCTTCTGCACGTGTCTGGGCCTGCTCGAGGGACGAGGGGGCGGTGCCGTACGTCAGGGTGAAGGCCGTCATGAAGTAGAAGAGCACGTAGGTGGCGAACATGATGAACGTGCCGAGGAGAAGCGGACGCCAGTGGGCGCGGAAGACGGTGCCGAGCGGCAGCTTGACGACCTTGCCCTCGCTCTGGACCTTCTGGAACGAGGCGCTCTCGATCAGCTTGAGGCGGACGTACAGGCCGATGATGACCATGACGGCGCTCAGCAGGAACGGCACACGCCAGCCCCAGGACATGAACTCCTCCGGCGAGAGGGTGGTGCTGAGGAGCACGAAGAGCAGGTTCGCGAGGATGAACCCGATCGGAGCGCCGAGCTGTGGGAAGGTGCCGAAGATCGCACGCTTGCCCTCAGGGGCGTTCTCCGTGGCCAGCAGCGCAGCGCCGCTCCACTCACCACCCAGTGCGAGGCCCTGCAGGAAGCGCAGCACCACGAGCAGGAACGGGGCCCAGAAGATCCAGCCGGCGCCTTCGGCCGTCGGCAGCACGCCGATGAGGAAGGTCGCGACACCCATGGTGAGCAGGGACGCGACGAGCGTCGCCTTGCGGCCGATCTTGTCCCCGAAGTGACCGAACAGGATCGATCCGAGGGGCCGGGCGACGAAGGCGACGCCGAACACCGCGAAGGAGCTCAACAGCTGGTTGGCCGAGGTCTGGTTCGGGAAGAACAGTGCCGGGAACACGAGCACTGCGGCTGTCGCATAGATGTAGAAGTCGTAGAACTCGATCGTGGTCCCGATGAGGCTGGCGAAGATCACCCTCCCCCGCGAGTTGAGGGGTTTAGTGGTTCCGCTGGTACCCGCGGAGGTGGAGGAGGTCATGGCGTCGGCTTTCTCGGGCTAGGCGCCGGACCGCAAACCCTCTCGGGGCAGCGCAGCCCGGACTCCGTGCTTCAGTGATATCCCGATATCAGACCACCAGTGTCCATCAGGTGGATAAGCCTGTCCACGCTGTGGACAGGCGGAACTACTGAAAGACATCCCGCATCGGCTCAGGTCCTACGTGTGGACGTGCAGGCGCCGCGCGGCTTCGGAGATCGATCCGGTGAGCGAGGGGTAGACGGTGAAGGTGTTGGCGACGTCGTCCACGTGCAGTTTCTTGGTCACGGCGAGCGCCAGCGGGAAGATCAGCTCGGACGCCCTGGGCCCGACGACGACCCCGCCGATGACGGTTCCGGAGCCCTTCCTCGAGATCACCTTCACGAAGCCGTCCTTGACGTTCATCATCTTCGCCCGGGCATTGGTATGCAGGGACAGCTTCACGATGTCGCCCTGGTACTGCCCGGATGCGATGTCCTCCTCCGTCACGCCGACCGTGGCGATCTCCGGCGAGGTGAAGATGTTCGAGGCGACCTGCTTCAGCTTGATCGGGCTGACGGAATCACCCATCAGGTGCGCGATGGCGATCCTCCCCTGCATCGCGGCCACCGAGGCGAGCGCGAACACTCCCGTGCAGTCCCCCGCGGCGTAGACGTTGGATGCGGTGGTGCGGGAGACACCGTCGACCTGGATATGGCCCGACTCACTGACGGCGACGCCGGCATCCTCGAGCCCGATGCCCACCGTGTTCGGGACGGCACCGACTGCGACGAGGCAGTGGCTGCCCTCGACGGTGCGGCCGTCCGCGAGGCGGACGATCACGCCGTCGTCGGTCCGGTCCACGGCGTCGGCGCGTGATCGCGACAGGACCGTCATGCCGCGGTCCTTGAAGACGCCCTCGAGCACCTCGGCGGCATCGGCGTCCTCACCGGGCAGCACGCGGTCACGGCTGGAGATCAGCGTGACCTTGGAACCGAGGCCGTTGTAGGCGCTCGCGAATTCGGCGCCCGTGACGCCGGAACCGACGACGATCAGGTGATCCGGGATCTGGCGGAGGTTGTACAGCTGCGTCCAGTTGAAGATGCGTTCGCCGTCGGGCATGGCGCTCGGGAGCTCACGCGGCGTCGATCCGACGGCCAGGAGGACGGCGTCGGCTTCGATGATGCTCGTCTCGCCGTCGGACACGACCTCCAGCCGGTGGTTGTCGAGCAGCTTGCCGGTCCCGATGATGACCCGGACGCCGAGGCGTTCGAGCGTCGCGCGGATGTCGGACGACTGTTCGACGGCGAGCTTCAGCAGCCGCTGGTTGACCTTGTCCAGATCCGCGTACACCTTGCTGTCGGCGGAGAAGTGGACGCCGAGCCCGCTCGCGTCGGTGAAGCGCGTCATGGTGTCCGCCGTGGCGATGAGGGTCTTGGACGGGACGACGTCGGTGAGCACCGCGGAGCCGCCGAGGCCCTGCCGCTCGACGATGGTGACGTTGGCCCCGAGCGAGGCGGCGACGAGCGCCGCTTCGTACCCGCCGGGCCCGCCGCCGAGAACGGCCAGGCGCAATGAGCTGAAATCGAGTTGGTTGGTCACGGATTGATTATTGCCCATGCCACTGACACCCCTGAAATGGGGCGGAGGCGGCCGGGACCGGAGGACCCGCACGGTGGTCGGGTTCTTTCCCCAAAGGGTAAGTTGTAGCGGTGACTTCTGATCCCTTTGACCTGGCCCGCGACGCTGCTGGCCATATTGCCCGTGCCACCGGTGTAGACCGGCATGACACCGCCCTCGTCCTCGGTTCCGGCTGGGGTGAGGCCGCCGAGCTGATCGGCGAGACCACGCACACCCTCGACGCCGCCGACATCCCCGGTTTCTCGGCCCCAGCCGTCGTCGGCCACACCGGCACCATCCGCTCCATCCTCACGGCGAACGGCAAACGCGCCCTGGTGCTCGGGGCACGCACCCACTTCTACGAGGGCAAGGGCGTCCGCGCCGTCGTGCACGGCGTCCGCACCGCCGCGGCTGCGGGCGCGACGACGATGATCCTGACCAACGGCTGCGGCGGCCTGCAGGAGCAGTGGCAGCCGGGCACGCCGGTGCTCATCAGCGACCACATCAACCTGACGGCGTCCTCGCCGCTGGAGGGCGCGACGTTCGTGGATCTCACCGACCTCTACTCCTCGAGGCTCCGGGACCTGGCCCGCCAGGTCGATCCGACGCTCGAGGAGGGCGTCTACGCGCAGTTCACGGGCCCGCACTACGAGACCCCGGCGGAGGTGCAGTACGCGAAGCGCATCGGCGCCGACCTGGTGGGCATGTCCACCGCCCTCGAGGCGATCGCGGCCCGGCATGCCGGCATGGAGGTCTTCGGCATCTCCCTGGTCACCAATCTCGCGGCAGGCATCAGCCCCGTCCCCCTCAGCCACACCGAGGTCCTCGAAGCAGGCCACGCGGCGGGGCCGCGCATCTCCCGCCTCCTGGCCGACATCGTCGCGACCATCTAGCCGTCCCCCGGTCCCGTCCGCATCCCGCAGCCGGACCCAGCACAGCACCACCGGCGCCCGTCGGGCCGCCGTCGACGATCCACCCTTAGGGATTCGCATGACCACCTCGGAACTGGACACCCTCCTCGCAACCGCCGACGCCTGGGCCGCAGCCGACCCGGATCCGCACACGGCGGAGGAACTCCGCGCGCTCACCCGTCACGTGCGGGACGGCGACGCCTCGGCGGCCGTCTCGGAGCAGGACCTGCGGGACCGCTTCTCCGGTCCGCTGGCGTTCGGCACGGCCGGGCTCCGCGCAGCCCTCGGCGCCGGCCCGAACCGCATGAACCGCGTCGTGGTCCGCCGGGCAGCGGCAGGCGTCGCAGCCCATGCAATCGCGCTCGCGGCCGGAGCATACGCACCTCGCGCCGTCGTCGGATTCGACGCCCGCCACAACTCGCGCATCTTCGCCGAGGAGACGGCCGCCATCTTCACCGCCGCCGGTATCGAGACATTCCTCATGCCGCGTGAACTACCCACGCCCCTGCTCGCCTACGCAGTCCGCGCGCTGGACTGCGAGGTCGGCATCATGGTCACCGCGAGCCACAACCCGCCGCAGGACAACGGCTATAAGGTGTACCTCGGCGGACGGGCCGTCGAGGAGGACGCGCGCGGCGTCCAGATCGTGGCACCGCACGACGCCGGGATTGCCGCCCACATCGCCGCCGTCGGTACCATCGACCTCGCACCCGACGGCTGGACGATCCTCCCGGAAACCATCGAGTCCGATTATGTGGATGCGGTCTCTGCCCTCGCCGATCCCGCCGGAACGGCCCGCGACCTCCGTATCGTCCTCACTCCCCTGCACGGGGTGGGAGGGCGCACGGCCCTCGCGGTGTTCTCGGCCGCAGGGTTCGGCGACGTCACGATCGTCGAGCGCCAGGCGGAGCCGGACCCCGATTTTCCCACCGTCGCCTTCCCCAACCCGGAGGAACCGGGCGCACTGGACCTCGCGCTCGAGACCGCGGCGGAAATCGGCGCCGACCTCGTGATCGCCAATGATCCCGACGCCGATCGGGTGGCACTGGCTGCGCGCGAGCCCTCGTCCGGCGAGTGGCGCATGCTGCGTGGCGACGAGGTGGGCACGCTGCTCGGCCTCCACCTCGCGACCCGCCTCGGTTCGGCGGACAGGAAGGGAGCGGCCGACGGCGTCGCAGCCGGCCGCGACGTCTTCGCCAACTCGATCGTGTCCTCGCGTCTCCTCGGCCGCATCGCCGCCGTTTCGGGTATCGACCACACCCAGACGCTCACCGGCTTCAAGTGGATCGCCCGGGTCCATGACCTCTCCTTCGGCTACGAGGAGGCCCTTGGATACTGCGTCGCGCCCGGGCTCGTGCGTGACAAGGACGGTATCTCCGCCGGGCTCCTGCTGGCCGAACTCGCAGCCGCCACCAAGGCCGGCGGACGCACGCTCTTCGACCTGCTCGACGACGCTTTCCTCGTCCACGGCCTGCACGCGTCGGACCAACTGTCCGTGCGCGTCGGCAGCCTCGGGCTGCTCGGCGCGATGATGAACAGGCTCCGCGAGAACCCGCCGTCGTCCTTCGCAGGCTCCCCCGTGAGCGTCGCCGAGGACCTCGCGGAGGGCTCGGCGCACCTGCCCCCCACTGACGGGCTCCTCTATCTGACCCACGACGAGACACGCGTGATCATCCGCCCGAGCGGTACCGAGCCGAAGCTCAAGTGCTACCTCGAAGTCGTGGAACCCGTCGGGTCCGCTGCAGAGCTCGGTGACGCCAAGGACGCGGCGAGAGCCCGCCTCGAAGCCGTGAGGCGCGACGTCGGCGAGGCACTCGGGCTCTGACCCTCCGCAGGAGCCGCGCCGACGTGGAAGGGAGCCGCGGCGACGTGGAAGGGAGCCGTGCCGACGTGGAAGGGAGCCGTGCCGACGTGGAAGGGAGCCGTGCCGACGTGTAAGGATGGACGGCATGTCTACCGACGTCTCCCTCGCCTCCTTCATCGACCACACACTCCTCAAGCCCGAAGCCGGCCGTGAGCAGATCCTCACGGCGTGCCGTGAGGCCGTCGAGTACAAGTTCAAGTCCGTCTGCGTCAACCCCGTCTGGGTCAGCACGGTCCGCACGGCAGTGAAGGACACCGGGGTGCTCACGTGCTCGGTCATCGGGTTCCCCCTGGGCGCCAGCACCACCGAGGTCAAGGTCGTCGAGGCCCGCGGCGCCGTTGCCGACGGCGCCGACGAGATCGACATGGTCATCAACATCGCAGCCGCTCGGTCCGGCGACCGGGACCTGCTCGTGCGGGACATCCTGGCCGTGGCCGACGCCGTGCACGAGCACGGGGCCATCCTGAAGGTCATCATCGAGACCTTCCTGCTCACCGATGAGCAGAAAGTGCTTGCGTGTGAGGCCGCCGTCGAGGCAGGAGCCGACTTCGTCAAGACCTCCACCGGCTTCAACGGCGGCGGAGCGACCGTCGAGGACGTCGCCCTGATGCGGAAAACGGTCGGCCCCGACCTCGGCGTCAAGGCCTCCGGCGGTGTCCGTTCACTCGAGGACGCCCGTGCGATGATCGGCGCCGGAGCAACACGTATCGGAGCGAGCTCCGGAGTCGCTATCGTTAAGGGAGAGCAAGGCGCCGCAGGGTACTGACGGCGCACCAGCCAGGGCAGTTCCAGGATGAACGCAAGGAGATCTGATGTCATACGAAGCCGGTGCTGAGCGCGGGAGCACGTCTGCGGAACGCCAACCAGCGCATGCAGGTAGCGGCCACCTCGTCGGGAACATCCTGGTGTTCGTGATCATGTTCGGCATGTTCCTGCTCGGCATCTACCTGCTGACCTGGTTCACTCCGCAGGACATCTGGCCCATGGGCGCCATCGTGGTGCTGTCCTTCCTCGCCTTCTTCATCCCGCAGGGCATCCTCGGGCGTGCGGACTCGGGCTACAACCTGGCCGAGGGCAACAGGACCGACGAGAAGGAGACGTCAGCGGGCGTCAGCTCCTGATCTCCGAACCGCCGCCACCGGCGCGCTGCTTCAAAGCACACGAAAAAGGCCGTCCCCTCGGGGACGGCCTTTTCGCATACAGCCCGGATCCTCAGGGAGTGAACACCGAATCCAGCACGTTCTTCGCCCAGTCGAGGATCTCCGCATCGACGAGGTCACGGCCGCCGATCCGCGCCGTCTTCGGCTTGGGCACGAGCACGGCGTTCAGGGCCGGCTTGACGGTGGCTCCCGGGTACATACGGGTGAGCCGCATGTGCCTGGACTCCGGCAGCTCGGCCGGGGCGAACTTGATGAAGTTGCCCTGCAGTGCGACGTCCGTCAGGCCGAGCGCCCTGGCCGCGACCCGGAAACGGGCGACGGAGATCAGGTTGTCCACGGCGGCGGGAGGCTCGCCGTAGCGGTCCTTCAGCTCTGCGACGACGGCATCGATCGCCTCATCGGTGACGGCCGAGGCGAGCTTCCGGTACGCCTCGAGGCGAAGCCTCTCGCCCGGCACGTAGTCGTGCGGCAGGTGGGCGTTGACTGGCAGTTCGATCTTCATGTCGGCTACCTTCTCCTCCGCCTCGCCGCGGAAGCTGGCGACGGCCTCACCGACCAGGCGGATGTAGAGGTCGAACCCGACGCCCTGGATATGGCCCGACTGCTCGCCGCCCAGCATGTTGCCCGCCCCGCGGATCTCGAGGTCCTTCAGGGCCAGCTGCATGCCCGCGCCCAGCTCGTTGTGCGAGGCGACCGCCTTGAGGCGTTCGAGGGCCACCTCACCGAGGGGCTTCTCCGACGGGTACAGGAAGTAGGCATAGGCGCGTTCGCGGCCACGGCCCACGCGTCCGCGCAGCTGGTGCAGCTGGGACAGTCCGTAGGAGTCGGCGCGGTCCACGATCAGCGTGTTGGCATTGGAGATGTCCAGGCCCGTCTCGATGATCGTCGTGCAGACCAGGACGTCGAACCGCTTCTCCCAGAAGTCGACAATGATCTGTTCGAGGCGCGACTCCGTCATCTGTCCATGGGCGACCGCGACGCGGGCCTCGGGCACGAGCTCCTTGAGGTGCGCGGCGGTGCGGTCGATCGAGGACACGCGGTTGTGCACGAAGAACACCTGCCCCTCGCGCATCAGCTCGCGGCGGATCGCGGCGGACGCCTGCTTGTCCGTGTAGGGGCCCACGTAGGTAAGCACGGGGTGGCGCTCCTCGGGAGGCGTCGCCAACGTGGACGTCTCACGGATACCCGTGAGCGACATCTCGAGCGTGCGCGGGATCGGCGTCGCGCTCATCGCGAGGACGTCCACGTTGGTGCGCATCTTCTTGAGCGCCTCCTTGTGCTCCACTCCGAACCGCTGTTCCTCGTCCACGATCACGAGGCCGAGGTCCTTGAACGCGATCTCCTTCGACAGGAGCCGGTGGGTGCCGATGACGACGTCGACCGCGCCCGAAGCCAGTCCCCCCGCCGTCTCGCGCGACTCCTTGGCGGTCTGGAAGCGTGACATGGGACGCACCCGCACGGGGAATCCGGAGAAGCGCTCGGAAAACGTCTCGAAGTGCTGCTGCACCAGGAGCGTGGTCGGCACCAGCACGGCCACCTGCTTGCCGTCCTGCACGGCCTTGAAGGCCGCACGCACCGCGATCTCCGTCTTGCCGTAGCCGACGTCGCCCGAGACGAGTCGGTCCATCGGCACCTCGCGCTCCATATCGGCCTTGACCTCGTTGATGGTGGTCAGCTGGTCGGGTGTCTCGACGTACGGGAAGGCCTCTTCCAGCTCGCGCTGCCAGGGCGTGTCGGGACCGAAGGCGTGGCCGCGCGACGCCATGCGCGCCGAGTAGAGGCGGATGAGCTCGCCGGCGATCTCCTTGACCGCCTTGCGCGCCTGGTTCTTGGTCTTGCTCCAGTCCGATCCACCCATCTTGCTGAGGGCGGGGGCGTCACCGCCGACGTAGCGCGTCACCTGGTCGAGCTGGTCCGTGGGCACGAAGAGCCGGTCGCCGGGAGCGCCGCGCTTGGACGGCGCGTACTCCAGGACCAGGTACTCGCGGGTGGTGCGGGTGGGCCCCGCGCCCGTTGAGCGCTGCATCAGTTCGACGAACCTCGCCACTCCGTGCTGCTCGTGGACCACGAAATCGCCGTCCTTGAGCTGCAGCGGATCGACGGCGTTCCTGCGGCGCGAAGGCATCTTGCGCATGTCGCGGGTACCCGAGGCGCTGGTACGTCCGAGCAGGTCCGCCTCGGTCAGGAGGCCGATCTTGAGCCCCTCCACCACGAACCCACGCCCGGCACACGCCGTCGTGATCTCGATGATCCCGGGCTGGGGTGGAGCGTCGAGCGAATCGACGCGGCTCGTCGGGATGTCGTTGTCGTGGAAGAGCTCGGCAAGGCGCTGCGCCGGACCGGGCCCCTCGGTCGCGACGACGACGCGCCACTGGTCACGGACACGCCCGCCGATAAAGTCCATCATCTCGGCGACGTCGCCCTGGTAGCCGCGAGGCTCGCGCGCGTGCAGCGTGAAGCTGTCGATGTCGGCCAGTTCCTCGTCCGCGCCGAAGGACGTGATGCTCCACCACGCGACGGAGTTGGCGAGGGCCGTCGACCGCGTGTCGGTCAGTGACCTGAAGCTGGCCTCCTGCAGGTCCGTCCCGAGACTCCCGCTCAGGTCCAGCGGTGCGGCACCGCCCTGGGACGCCGTCGACCATGCGGCAGCCAGGAACTCCTCGTTGGTCGCAGCGAGGTCGTGGGCACGGGCGCGGACCTTCTCGGGTTCGATCACGACCGCGATCGACCCCGGGGGCAGCTCACCGGCGAACGGCACCATGGCGTCGACCAGCACGGGAGCCAGCGACTCCATGCCCTCGACGGCGATGCCGCCGGCGATCTTCTCGAGCATGGCGGCGGCGGCCGGCAACTCGGACTGCAGCCTCGCCGCGCGGGACATCACCGACGGCGTGATCAGGATCTCCCGGCACGGCGGTGCGTACAGCGCCGACGGTGGCTCCCCCGTGGTCAGCGAGCGCTGATCGGCGACGGCGAACCACCGCATCTGGTCCACCTCGTCACCGAAGAAGTCGACGCGGACCGGATGGTCCTCCGTGGGCGGAAAAACGTCGATGATGCCGCCGCGGACGGCGAACTCACCGCGGTGCGTCACCATGTCGACCCGCGCATAGGCGGCCTCGGACAGTGCCTTCACGACGTCGGAGAAGGCAATCTCGTCGCCCACCCTGAGGGTGACGGGTTCCAGTTCGCCGAGGCCCGCGACCAGCGGCTGCACGACGGCCCGGATGGGGGCGACGATGACCTTGATCGGATCACCCTCGGGGTGGGCCAGCCTGCGGAGGACCGACAGCCGGCGGCCGACGGTGTCTGAGCGCGGCGACAGGCGTTCGTGCGGCAGGGTCTCCCAGCTGGGGAACTCCTCGATCGCACTAGCGGACAGATAGCTGTGCAGTGCCGAGACGAGATCCTCGGCCTCCCGTCCGGTCGCGGTGACGGCGAGGACCACCGCGCCGGCGGCGCTCCCACCGTCGGGCGTGTCCGCCGCTGCTGCGAGGCCCTCCACCATCTCGGCGATGAGGGGCGCGCGCATGCCCGTAGGCGCTCCGATCTGCAGGTCCGCGCTGCGCTGCTCGACAGGGCGCGAGGCGTTGGTGCGCACGCGTGCGTAGGACGCGTCCTCGGCCAGCGCGGTGCGCAATCCGTTCAGGCTCATCTGTCAGGGGCTCCTCAGGCGTGGGTTCCTCCGTCTCCGATCCGTTGTCCCGCGCGCCTTCCTCGACGCGCGTGCAATGGAGCTGAGACAGCACAAAAGCCCGGAAAGACGAATCGTTCCCGGGAGTTCCACCAGAGTATCAAGCGGCCATGACGCTTTTCAGCCCGCCTCCACCAGCCGCAACCCGGCAGGTGCCAGGCCGTAGGATTGCCGGGAGAACCCCGCCGCCCCGCCCAGCGGCACCCGACCGACCTCCCGGAGGAACCATGGCACTGAACGCGTCCACCACGCTCCCCTATGACCCCGCAACCGTGCTCGGTGTCTTCACCGACGAGGGCTTCGTCCGCCACATGAGCGAGCACGTCGGCGGCACCCTCGAGTCCCTGACGGTCGACGGCGACACCGCCGGGGCCTTCACCCTCACGGCGGTCCGCACCATGCCGACGGGACGGCTCCCCGACATGGCCCGCAAGTTCGTCGGCGAGACCCTCTCCGTCACGCAGACGGAGCAGTGGTCGGCGCCGACGGCGGACGGTTCCCGCGAGGCGACGCTCCAGATGACGGTAGCCGGTGTGCCGCTCACCGTAGCGGCGGTCCAGCGCCTGATCGCCCAGGGCACCGACACCGTCGTCGACCTCCAGGGCAACGTCTCCTCATCCATCCCGTTCCTCGGAAGCAAGATCGCCGGCGCGGCCGAGCCGATGATCGGCAAGGCCCTCAACGTGCAGGCCGCCGAGGCGCGGACCTGGCTCGAGAGCCACTGACCGCTCCGCTTCCTTCCGCAGCCTCGTACCACCCACCCGAAAGACGCGCACTGTGCAACTCCCCACACCCCTCGCCCTCATCCTGATCCTCGCCGGCGTCTGGACCCTGATCGTCTGGCCGCCCTTCCTGCGCCGCATCCTGAAGGATCCGCGCGCCCGGGACGAGAAGGGCGCGGCGACGCGGTTCCTGACCGTGCACATCATGCTGATCTCGACGTCGATGATCCTCGGAGCCGCCACCGCCGTCATCGGCGTGCGCGCTCTGATCGCCTGAGGTCCCGAGCTCGTTCGCATCGTGACCCCGTTCCTCGCTGACAGGATCGTCGTGCCACGAGCGACAGGACGACCGATGCAGCAGGTCGGGTGCCGGAGCGCCGTTGGTGCCGCCGGGAACCGGGGCAACTAGGATCCAATCCATGGGGTATCAGGGGCACGTGCCGGAAGATGTAGGCCTTGCGGGACCGAGGCCGACCTCGCGACGGCAGCGCAATCGGCGTCGGATCATCCTGAGCGAACTGGCGCTCACCATCACGTTCACCCTCACGGTCGTCCTCGGGCTCCTCCAGAGAGAGTCCCTCGACTCCGTGCCGGTCTTCGTTTCCGGCTGGCTGCTGCACCTCGCCGTGCTCGTGCTGTGCTGCATCCTGCCGTGGTCCCGCATCCCGAGCCGCTGGGTCATCCTGGTCCCCCTCGTGGACTTCGTCGCCGTAGCCCTCTCGCGCGCGGCGGCCGGGGAGACCCTCGCCGGCGTCGGACTCCTGGCAACCCTCCCGACCGTGTGGATCGCCGCGTCCAGGGTGCGGACCCTCACGGCCGTCACCGTCGCCTTCCTGGCGTCCCTGGCGACCATCTGGCTCCCCTTCGTGATCGGGACCAAGCCGATGACCCTCGATGCACTGATCGACCCGATCCTCCTGCCCATCATGCTGACGGGTCTGGCCTGGTTCGTCAGCGCCCTCACGAAGGACAATCGCCGGCGCCAGGCAGCCCTGAGGGCCTCGGAGGCGGCACTGCGGGACAGCATCGAAGCGGGCCGCAACCGCGAACGGCTGCTCAGCACCGTGCTGGATACGGTCAGGGTGGGACTGCTCGCCGTGGACAGGGATGGCAATGACATCCTCATGAACGCACAGCAGCGCGAACGGCACGCCGCAGCCGCGCCTGCGGGCAACGACGATCCGGAGGAGAGCGAACTGCTGCTCTTCGGCGCGGACAGGATCACGGCCATACCGGCCGACAGGCGTCCCGTCGGGCGCGCCATCAAGGGCGAGGACATCGAGGGCGAACAGCTATGGGCGGGAGCGGGACGCGCCCAGCGCGCCTTCAGCATCTCCTCCCGCTCCATGCACGACGACGACGACGCTTTCGCCGGGACGGTCGTGTCCTTCAACGACATCACGGAACTGCTGCTTGCCCTCGAGGCGAAGGACGACTTCGTGTCCAACGTCTCGCACGAGTTCCGTACGCCCCTGACCTCCATCCTCGGCTACCTGGAACTGACGCTGGAACTGGGCGACAGCCTTCCCGACGGCGCCGCCGGCTACATCGAGGTGGCCAGGCGCAACGCCCTGCGCCTGGAACAACTCGTCGAGGACCTGCTCGCCATCAACGCGGGCTCCTTCGAGGTGAATCCGGTCGCGACCGATGTGGGCCGCATCCTCTCGGAGGCGGCGTCGTCGAGCGATGTCAGGGCGGCACGCGCCGGCCTCGTGCTGGTGAACCGGGCGCCGGCGACCCTGCACGCGATCGCGGATCCCGTCCGGCTCGCCCAGGCCGTCGACAATCTGCTCACCAACGCCGTGAAGTACAACAGGCGCGGCGGCGACATCACCCTCGACGCCTGGCTGGGCGACGACGGCCTGACGATCGAGGTGGAGGACACGGGGATCGGCATCGAGGCGGAGGAGCTGCACCAGGTGTTCGACCGCTTCTTCCGGTCGTCGTCCGTCCGCACGTCGTCTGTGCCCGGCGTCGGCCTGGGGCTGCTCATCACCAAGAGCATCGTCAGCGAGCACGGCGGCTGGATCTCCGTGGTGAGCGAGCCCGGCAAGGGCACCCGCTTCACCATCCTCATCCCGCAGCCACCGGGCTGATCGCGGGGCGCGCTGATCGCGGCGCGGGCGCGCGGCGTCCGTACCCTGGCGCTACCCGTTGGCGGCCAGCAGCGATTCCTCGAGCGCTACCCACGCCAGCATGGCGCACTTGACCCTGGCCGGGTACCGGGAGACCCCGGAGAACGCGGCGGCGTCGCCGAGCACCTCCTCGTCGGCCTCGATCCTGCCGCGGGAGCGCATCACCTCGCGGAAGGAATCGACCAGGGAGATCACCTCGTCGCGCGGCAGGCCCTGCACCAGGTCGGTCAGGACGGACGCCGACGCCATCGAGATGGCGCACCCGGCACCGTCCCACGTCACCGCGGCCACGCTGCCGCCGGCCACGGCTGCCCGCAGCGTGATCTCGTCCCCGCAGACGGGGTTGAGCTGGTGCGACTCGCCGACCCGGCCCTCGCCGTCGTACTCCGCCAGCGGTGACCCGTGCCGCGCCTTCGAATGGTCGAGGATGATCTGCTGGTACAGCTGCTCGAGGCCGGTGTTCATCTAGTGTGCTCCAAAGAAGGGACGGACTCCGGCGACGGCCCTCAGGAAGGTGTCCACCTCGTCCGTCGTGGTGTAGAGGTAGGTGCTGGCGCGGGTGGTGGCGGTGAGGCCGAGGCGCCGGTGGAGTGGCTGCGCACAGTGGTGGCCCACCCGGACGGCGATCCCCTTGTCGTCGAGGAACTGCCCGACGTCGTGCGCGTGCACGCCGTCGACGTCGAAGGCCGCGAGACCAATGCGCGGCAGTCCGGCAGCCGGCCCGAGGACGCGGATCCCGTCGATGGCGGTGAGCCCCTCGACGAGCCGGGCGCCCAGGACCGTCTCCCATTCCTCGATGCGCTGCATGCCGGTTTCGGTGAGGTAGTTCGCCGCAGCACCCAGCGCGACGGCCTGCGAGATACGCTGCGTCCCGGCTTCGAAGCGGTTCGGGGACGGCAGGTACTCCGCCCCCTGCATGGTCACCGTGGTGATCATGGATCCGCCCGTCAGGAAGGGTGGCATGGCATTGAGGAGTTCCGCGCGTCCGTACAGCGCACCGATGCCGGTGGGGCCGAGCATCTTGTGACCGGAGAACACGAGGAAATCGACGTCGAGGGCCTTCACGTCGACGGGCAGGTGCGGCACCGACTGGCATGCGTCGAGGAGCGTCAGTGCGCCGACCGCCTGCGCGAGCTGCACGAGTTCGCGCACGGGGTTGATGGTGCCGAGGACGTTCGAGGCGTGGGAGAACGCGACGATCCTCGTGGACCCCGTGATGACAGAGGCGGCGTCCTCGAGGCGCAGTGCGCCGTCGTCGTCGACCGGGATGAAACTCAGTTCGGCACCCGTGCGGGCCGCGAGCTCCTGCCACGGTATGAGGTTGGCGTGGTGCTCCATCTCCGTCACCACGATGCTGTCGCCCGGCCCCACGGCGAACCGGCGCGCGGCTTCTCCCCCGCGCCCCGCGGCCGCGTTGGACATCGCATAGGCCACCAGGTTGATGCCCTCGGTGGCGTTGGACGTCCAGACGAGCTCGTCGGTGCGTGCTCCGATGAAGCGGGCGACGGCTGTGCGCGCATCCTCGTAGGCATCGGTGGCGTCGACGGCCAGCGTATGGGCACCGCGATGCACCGCTGCGTTGCGCTGCTCGTAGAACTCCTGCTCCGCCTCCAGGACGCTCACCGGGTTCTGCGAGGTGGCCCCGGAATCGAGGTACACGAGCGGCTTGCCGTTGACCTCGCTGCCCAGGATCGGGAAGTCGTTGCGGATGCGGTGCACCTCGGCGTCGGTCATCGCAGCGTAGGACGTTCCCGCATCGGACGGGGTCAGCGTGACGGGCGTTTCAACGACGGGCACGGAAGCTCCTCGGATCGGTCGATGCCCCTGCGGCAATTACGCAAGGATTCTCTGATGTAATCCTGCCACTGCCGGCTCCGGGAGGCATCCCAGTGAAGCCTAAGAAAGGACGGGGTCAGCACCCTTCGCTCCGATCACCCACCGCGTGATCGGCGGCCGGGTGACCGGAGACAGGCTACGTCACGGGGTCGCGGGCGGCTGCTGCAGGACCTCGCGCCTGGTGATCCCGAGCTTCGCGAAGATGCGGTACAGGTGTCCTTCGACGGTCCGCGGCGAGATCGCCCGGATCTCGGCTATCTCCCGGTTGGAATGCCCTGCGGCAACCAGCTTCATGATCACCTGTTCCCCCTGGGTCAACCGTGCCCCGTGTGCCAGCGGGACAGCGCCGGCACCCGGCGCCATCCTGAGTTCGGCACGCAGTGCGGACAGTTGCCGGTCCATGCTTCGTGAAGCCGCGCCGGACGGCGGTCCGATCAACGTGGCTTCCTCCAGGCACCGGATGGCGAGGGGAAGGTAGCCGCTCCTGCGGGCAGCTTCGCTCTCGACGATGAGCGCCTGGCGGTCCCCGCCCGCTGCTGCTGCGGCGAAACGGTGCAGGGAGGTCCCCTCCTCACCGTCGAAGGACCGGGTTACCGCCGCGAGGGGCTCGAGTGCCGTCCGGTCCCCCAGCACCACGGCATGGTCCAGCGCTGTCGCCGCCACCAGCAGTGAATGGCTCTTCTCCGCGCGCAGCGCGATCCAGCGGAGGCGGGACACGGCGTCCTGCTCCTGCAGGTGCCCGAGCGCAGCCGCGACGTAGGCGTCACCCATCAGGTGGGCGACGGCGTCGGACTGCCCCCGCTGTGTCGTATGCGCCTCGATCAGGGCCCTGGCACCCGGTGTATCGCCTGCCCGCGCGCAGGCGTAGGCCGCGAGTCCGGACAACCACTCGATGATGTGCGAGCCATCGATGTCCCGGAAGGCCTCGACGGCCAGGACGAGGCGCCGCCGGGCATCGAGGTAGCTGCCCGCGCACAGGCTCATGCTTCCCTCGATGAGATCGAGCCAGCCGCTGAGGAGGAAACCGCTGTCGGTGTCCGTCCGGTACGTGGTGTGGAAGAGGTCCCGCGCCCTGTCCCAGGAGCCGCTGCACACGAGCGCCATGAGGTGCTCTCCGGCCACCGAGTCACGGTAGGTCAGGAGCGGTTCGAGGTTCTCCTCGAGAAGGGTGTGCGCCTCCTCCAGGGCAAGCGACGCCGCCTGCGGCCTGCCGGTCCCGACCAGGGCGTGGGCGAGCAGGCCGAGGTGGGCCAGCTTCACCTCGGCCGGGAGACCGGGCCCGACCGGCATCTTCTCCAGGTCCGATGTGCCATGCAGGTTCCCGCGCATGATCTCGATGGACACCCGGAGCAGGCGGACTTCGCTGAGGGCGGCGCTCCGCACCAGCGGGTCGATGCCGTCCTCGTTGCCGACCGCGATGAGCAGGTCGGCCCACCGTTCGACGTCGTCGTGCAGCGCGCCGGCGCCCTCCCCCTCCCGGAGGTGAAGGTGGAGGGAGAGGACTATTCCGTCCCGCACGACACCCGGATCCGTAGCCCCCTGGAGCGACTCGTCGACGAGCACCCGGGCAAGCGCGAAGTTCCGGTCGTTCCACTGCGCCCACGCCGCCTCGAGCAGGTAGGAGGGCGTTGGCACCGGTTCCCGGACAGCGTCGAGTACCTTCAGCGCGAAAGCCGGGTCGTGGAGCCGGTTTCCCACCCTGGCCGCCCGGAGCAGCACCGCATCCTCCACGAATGAGGATGCCCTGAGGGCTGCGGTGACGAAGCTGGTGAGTTCTCCCGGAGTACTCGGTGATTCAGGCATCGGGACGAGCGCCCTCTGCGCCAGGTCGAGGGCACGGGCGGGGGGAATGCTGCCTCGGAGGGCCTCGCCGTGCAGGGGATGCTTCAGGGAGACCACTTGCTCGCTCGAGGGATCGACCTCGATGAGCTGCTCCTGGACGAGCTGCGCCAGGACACTCCAGTCCACGTCCGCCTCGAGGGAGGCAATCCGCACCGGTCCCGAGACGGCCATGGCTTCGAGGACCGCGAGTTCGTCGTCGCTCCGATCCCCCAGGTCATGCATCAGCAGGTCGGCCAGTGGGGCGTCGATCGCGGGGCGGGGCCCGCGTGCACGCCACACGCCGTTCACCTCGACGAGGTATCCCTGCACCCTGCCCTGATCCACGAGCATGGTCAGGAGGAGCGGGTTCCCGCGCGTCTTCGCGGCGAGGAGGCGCGCTGTGCCGGTGAGCACGGGACCACCCAGCAAGCGTTCGCACAACTCGTGGACGTCGGCGAGCGCGAGGGGCTCGATCAGGTGCTGTGACAGCAGCCCGTCCTTCGCGGCGCGCTCGAACTCGCCGGAGGGGCCCGGAGCCTGCCGCGCAGTCGCCAGGACCTTCACTTTCCGGGCGGTTGCCAGCTGCATGATGAGCAGGCAGGACTCGTTGTCGAGGTTATGGGCGTCATCGATCAGGATGACGGGCGGCACCTGGCTCCTCAGCTCCCGGCTGAGGTGCTTCATGAAGTGCCGGAGGATGACCGCGGGAGAATCCACGTCCGCCAGGGAGAGCCCCACGAGATAACGGGACAGGGCACCGTACGGGATGGATCGAAGGCCGGCGCCGCCCCTCACCGGGATGACCCTGACGGTGTTCCGCAGCTCGTCCGAGACCTGGCGTGCGATGGCGGTCTTGCCGATGCCGGCTTCTCCGACGAGGATCACTCCCACCGACTCCGGGGACATCAGCTCCGCGGCGACGGCGCGGACGAGGATCGACCGCCCGAAGAGGGCCGGGACCGCTTCGATATCGGCCATCATCGCTTCGCGAACACGGAGCGCAGTTGCTTGCGGTTGTGCACGCCCAGCTTGGACATCGCCCGGTGCACGTACCCCTCGGCAGTACGGATGGACCAGTGCTCCGCAGCAGCGATGTCCTTGTTGGACGCGCCTCGGGCAACCATCCTCGCCACAGCGCGTTCGCGCTCCGTCAGGGCCTGGCGGGTGAGTGACCGTCGCCTCTCCACCGAGGTCTGCCGCAGGATCTGTTCCGCGCGGACGAAGATGAGGGGGTCGTCGTCGCGCGCACGCAACTCGACGGCGAGGAGTGCCGAGGAACCCGCCAGATCGTGATGACCGATGGTCAGGGCCGCTTCGGCGGCTTCCAGCAGCAGCGCTGGGTCCTGCGCGAGGATTCCCTTGCTCAGGAGCAGGCTCGATCCCGCCAGCGGACTGCCGAGTTCGCTGGACCGCACCGACAGCCGATGAGCAGCGGAGTGTTCTCCAAGGCGCACCGCCTGGGTGAGGAGGACGAGCTCGATGCCCTTGTTTCCGCGGGCGAGCTCGCGGTCCGCTGCGCGCAGCATCACCTGGGCCCCGCCGGATTCATCCAGCAGGGACGCGGTGAGCACGGTGAAGTAGTCGGTGGTGTGCCGGGAGACCCAGCCGCGGTACCGCTCCGGCTGCGCGACAAGGTCGAGATAGGCCCGGGCGGCCTCGTCCTGGCCGTCGAGTGCGTAGGCGTACGCCGCGGCCGCCTCGGTGGCGGGAAGCAGCCCGAACCTGTCGTCCATCCTCAGTTGGGCCATCGCAGGAAGGAGCAGCGGAAGCGCATCCCTGCTGCGACCCGAGCCCGCCAGCAGCAGGCCCGCCATGCTTTCGGCCCACGCCTCGTCCTGGACGTCGCGATGCGAGGAGGACACGTCGTGGAGACGCTCGAGCGCCTCGTCGAGCTGTCCGGCCAGGGCCAGGGAGAGCACGGAACTGCGGTGTGCCTCCGCCCGGTCGCGCGGAGAGGAAGCGGTGTGGGGGCTCCGCGCAAGCACCTCTCCCAGCACACCGGCGCGCTCGTGCTGCCCCGTCGCGGCGAGAGCGAGCATCAGCATGCCTTTCGTCCTGATGGCGGTGGAGGAATAGTCGAGGGTCGAGGTGAGGAGGTCGGACGAGGAACCCGCCACCTCCAGGTAGCGACCGTCGAGCAGGCTCAGCTCCAGGCGCAGGAGGATCAGCTCCGCCCTGAGGTGCTCGCCGTCTGCTCCTGGCACGGCCGAACAGTCGGCCTCGCAGTCGACGAGCGCGGTGGGCAGCCACTCCTCGGCGGGCGCCTGCCGCATCCTGACGCGCACGCCTGCCAGGCGCAGTGCTGCCCGCACGGCCGGCTGGAGGTCAGGGGCCTGCAGGAGTGAATCGATCGCGGACCGGGCCCCGTCCGCTTCGGAGTGGTCGAGGGCAAGGCGCGCGTATTCGATGACGGCGTCGGGGTGTTCCTGCCAGCCACTCAGGTGGGCGAGGAACGAGCGCACCAGATGGGGAATCGCCAGCTGGTTCGCGTACCTGGCCGACCGCAGGAGGCGCGTTCCGGTGATGGGGGCACCCGCCTGCATGAGCCAGGCGGTAAGGACGATGTCGGACGCGGGAGGCAGGTCCTCGTGTCGCTCGATCTCGTCGAGTGCCTCGGTGACCGCCGGCTCCGGTACACGGGCGAGTGCAGCTCGAAATGCTGCTCCAGCGACCGGGTCGTCGATGGTGACGGTGGGACCGTCGCTCCACAGCACCCGGACGAGCCCGGCCTGCTGCAGCCCGTCGACCTCCACCTGGGGCACGTAACGCAGGAGCATCGGCAGGGGCAACGTCCCGAGGATGCACAGGAGGGCGATGGTCTTCCGCGCTTCACCGGACGTGGCGTCGAGGCTGTTCACGCCGATGCGGGAATCAGCGACATCGTCCTCCGGCGGCAACCAGCGCTGCGTCCAGATCCCCTCCCGATATTCCGCCTGGCCCGAATCACGTGCCAACGGGATCATCGCCCGGAGATTGCCGGCCTTCCCGCCGCTATCCGTCCACAGCGCGACCACCAGGGCGCGCGAGACCGCAGCGCCCAGCACCTTCTCCACCAGTTCCCGGGTCTGCTCGAGTGTCAGGGGTTCGACGTCGATCCGCTCGAGTGCCTGGTTCCGCCATAGTTCGACGAAGGGCTCGGGCGTCCGCTGTAGCTGCTCGGTGATGACCACGAGCCGCACCGACTCGACCGATGCGAGGTGGGCGAGGACGGCAGCCGATTCCGGGTCCAGGTCCTCCACATTGTCGACGACGACGATGGGCCTGCTGCCGGGCATGCGGCCGAACAGCGCCTGAAGCGCCGTGAGAAGCACAAGGGGGTGCCGCGCGACCCGTTCGTCGAGATCGACAAGCAGCACGGTCAGCGCGCTGTACGGTACGCCCGCTCCGATACTCGACCCCCGGATGTACAGGACCTCCGCCTCCCCGGGCAGGGTGTTCACGGCATGTCGCGCAACCGCTGTCTTGCCCTGGCCCGCCGCACCCACGATCAGTACACCCGAAGCATTCGGATCGAGGAGCACTTCCTTCACCCGGCCCGTCTCGGCATCACGTCCGACGAGTGGCCACACGCCTCGCGGCACGCGCTCGTCCGGGAAGACACCCGCGCCCATACCGAACCTCGAGCCGACGCCGCCTGCACTGTGCAGACTCGCGGCGTCCATGTACTGCGTCATAGCTCATCCCCATCGCCCGCGTAGCCCGACGTCGGCCCAGCCCGCCGTCGGGAAGCGCCCTTTCCGCTACTACCGTAGTTTCGCCGAATCATACGCGACGTCGCGGACACTTCTACCCGCGCCGGTACTTTTGCGTCCTCTCCGGCCCTCGCCGGATCCGCACACGATTCCTTTCCTCCGCGCGTAGGTCGAACGGCTTTACTCGCGCGTCATGGGATCCGACCCAAGTATTGCTGCGCGTGATTGGGGCGTCGGGCACGGTGTCATGCCGATCAGGGGGCTCATAACCTCGAATCATGCCGCTGGGGGCAGCGTGACTGCGTAACTGCAATGTCGTCGAACGTCCGATCGAGCGCTCCCGCCCCGTAACCCGGCACCCAAGAGCACATCCATCAATTGGAGGTTCCATGACTACCTCACCCGGCCCGGAATCCACGGGCAACCTGTTCGATCTACTCTCGGACGTCCAGCTTCCGGCACTCGACCTTTCCGACTGGACGTCCTACCTGCCCCTTGCCCTTGCCGGCGCCATCGTATGGTCGCTGTGGCTCTACAGGGTGATCCTCTCGCGTCGGGCCAGGCCCATCGTCAACGACTTCCGGACCACCACCTCGGTCATCGTGCCCTCCTTCCACGAGGACACCGAGATCCTCATGGCATGCCTGGAGACCTGGCGGAAGCAGGATCCTGACGAGATCATCATCGTGCTCGACCTGGCGGACACCGAGGCCTACAGCCGCCTCGTCGCTCTCGACGACGCGCGGATCAAGCCGGTGCTCTTCCCCCACGCCGGAAAGCGCTCCGCGCTGGGCGAAGGCATGCGCCGTGCAACGGGCGAGCTGTACATCCTGACCGATTCGGATACCTTCTGGCAGCCCAACCTGTTGGCGTCCGTCCAGATGCCGTTCGCGGATCCCGACGTCGGAGGTGTCAGCACGCAGCAGAACGTCTACGAGCGGACGACGAGCGTCTGGCGGCGCGTCGCCGATTGGCTCGTGAACCTGCGGTACTACGACTACGTGCCCGCAATGGGGCGCGCAGGTGCCGTCGCATGCATCTCCGGACGCACCGGTGCCTACCGCAGATCAGCGGTCCTCCCCGTCCTCGAGAACCTCGAGGACGAGTTCTTCCTCGGGCGGCGCTGCGTCTCGGGCGACGACGGTCGACTCACCTGGCTGGTCCTGGCCTCCGGCTTCAAGACCGTCCACCAGTCCAGTGCACGAGCCCTGTCGATGTTCCCCTCGACCTTCCGTGCATTCGTCAAGCAGCGCATCCGATGGAGCCGGAACTCCTACCGCTGCTACCTCACGGCCGTGTACAAGGGATGGCTCTGGCGGGTCCCCTTCGTCACGAAGATCACGGTGCTGCAGATCCTGCTGACACCGGTGACCATGGGAGTGACCATGGGCTACCTCGTCTTCAGTCGGCTGGAACTGACGCCGGTCGCAGCTGCCCTCGCCCTGGGCTGGATCCTGCTGGGCCGCGGTGTCCGCGGATTCTCCCACCTGCGACGCCACCCGAAGGAAATCGTCCTCCTGCCCCTCGTCACCGCCGTCGTGATCTTCATCGCCCTGCCCATCAAGATCTACGCCTTCTTCACGATGAACAAGCAGGGCTGGCTGACCCGCCACGCCGATTCGACCGGTGGGGACGGCCAGACCTCGGCCTCGCTGTCGCAGGCGCAGTCATTCCCCCAGGCCCAGCGCGTCGCCCCGCACTCCGAGCAGGCTCCCTCTTCTCCCATCCCCGTGGCCGTCGCCATGCCGGTGGAAGCAGAGCAGCTGACGGTGGGCGCACGATGAGCCGGGTCACTATGCCCCTCGTGGGCCGACGCATCCTTCCCGTGCTCCTGGCCGTCGGGCTGGCCCTGCCGGCCGCTGCAACTCCCGCATTCGCTGCAGAGGCGCCCGAACCCGCCCCGACGTCGGACCTTCAGCCGACCTCGGACAACGAGATCGGGGACCTGGGAACGGCCACCGTCGCGGACGGAACCGACTACCCGGGGAACCCTGAGCTGGAGGCCGCCCTCGTCGCCGACGAGGACAGGCGCCTGACCGAGGTGCGGACCGTGGCGTCCATGGTCCGCTGGCGCAACCTCGACGTGAAGACGGCGTACCGGCTGTCTGCAGGGTCGGCCTACTCCCTCGTGCTGACCTCCCGCGACGAGGCGTACACCGTGGAGAGCCTCCTCGAGCTCGCTCCGCAGACGTTCGTGCGGCAACCGGATGGGTCATTCCTGCTGTCCGAGCACCTGGTGGTCCAGAACGGCGCGACCCTCGACCTCTCGGAACCCGGGGGTCTCGAGCTCAAGCTGGCCAGTGATGCGAAAGGTTTCGTCTCCATCGTCAACTACGGAGGTACCCTCAAGCTCAGCGGGTCCGAGGGTAATCCCGTGAGCATCCGCAGCTGGGATCGCGACAAGGGAACCGATGACACACTCACTGACGACGGTCGCGCGTACATCCGCTCGATCGGCGGCCAGGTGGCTCTGAACTACGTGGAACTGAGCCAGATGGGCTTCTGGAGCGGCCGGACGGGCGGACTGTCCCTGACCGGTACGGATCGTCCCAGTACCGGAACCCTCGCCACCTTCGGCAGGGACGTGAAGGCCGGCGTCGAAGCACTGAACGGTGCACAGTCCCCGGACTCCCCGCAGGCACCTGTCGACGGCGTCCTGCCGGCCGGCGAGCTCCCGTTGCCCGACGTCGACCTCACGGATCCCACCTACAGCTATGTCTCTGCCTCGATCTCGGACACCGTCATCGACGGGAACGCCTTCGGGCTCTTCATCGCGAACGCCAACGGCGTGGACATCAAGGACACCAAGGTTCGTGGGAGTCTCGCCGACGGGATGGTCATGCACCGGTACGTCACCAACGCGGCGGTCGGCAAGACGGAGTCCAGTGGGAACGCGGGTGACGGCTTCGTGCTCTCACGGGCGACGACGGGAATCGTGCTCAGTGAAGTGACGGCACGGGACAACCGGCGCAACGGGATCTCCATCGAGGGCCAGCCCCTGGCCAACGGTCCCAGCGCAACAGGAATCTCCCTCGGGAGGTACGGCAACAACTCCGTTGCGAACAGCACTGCGGCCGGCAACGGCCGCTACGGTATCGAGGTCATCGGAGGGGACAACGTGGGCGTGCACGCCAACAACATCACCGGCAACACGATGGGCATCGTCGTCAGGGACGGCGCGCGGAACGTCAGCGTCGTCGGCAACCAGCTGCGGGACCAGGTCAGCCAGGGCATCGCCGTCAGGGACACGGTCCTGGACGCCACGGTGTCGGGGAACATCGTCGACGGAGGTGAGATCGGCATCTACGTGCGGGATTCCATCGCCGACGTCGGACGCAACACCCTCACGGGCCTCACGAACCACGGGATCACGATCGTCGGAGCAACGGAGGGGACTTCGATCGCGCAGAACACCATCGCGGGCAAGGGACCGAGCGCCGTCGATTCACGACGATCCGAAAACATCACCGTGACGGGCAACACCACGAGCGCCTGGAACGACACCACGCCCTGGCTGATCGCCCTGAAGAACTTCTTCCAACCGTTGACGGTCCTCTGGCTCCTCCTCGCGATGATCGTCGTCTTCACGGCGATCAAGGGCGCAGGCCGTAGCCGGGACAAGAAACATCCCTACGAGGACAAGGTGCCGCTCACGGTCATCACCGGCAGTACGACCGGTGGACGCAGAACGGCAGGACTAGGCCTATGAAACGCATCACTGCATCCATCATCATCACCGCCCTGGCGGCATTTCTCGCCGGCGTGCTGGTGACGCTCGCCATCGTCGCTCCCCTGCTCGCCCCGTCCGGCGCCCCACCTGTCGCCTCGACGAACGACGACGGCGCACAGGCAACACCGCCGACCGCCACCGCATTCCCCACTCCGGCGCAAGCAACCCTTGCACCCCGGGCGACCGCGACGAGCGGGTCCGGCAACGGAGATGAGAAGACGGAGGAACCCGACGACGAGGAGAACGAGGAACCCATCACCGCACCGGGTATCGAGGCCCAGGCCCAGCCGGGGCAGGCCGATCTTCCCGACTACAGGAAGCTCGAATGTCCTGCTGCAACCCAGCAGGTCGCCACGAGCGCGGAACTGGCGGATGCGCTGGAGTCAGCCGCACCCGGCGATGTCATCCGGCTCGCCGACGGCGTCTACGGCGGGCCGTTCGTAGCCCGCTCGTCAGGTACGGCAGTGGAGCGGATCTTCCTCTGCGGTGGACGCGGTGCCGTCCTCGACGGCGGCAGCATCAAGGGCGGTTACGTCCTGCACCTCGACCAGGCGGAGCACTGGGCCCTGATCGGCTTCACCGTCCGTAACGGGCAGAAGGGCGTCATGGCCGATGCGACAACCGGAACCTTCATTCAGGATCTGGCCGTCACGGGCATCGGGGACGAGGCGATCCACCTCCGGAACAACAGCACGGCGAACGTCGTCCTCAACAACACGATCAGCAACACGGGACTGCGCAAACCGAAATTCGGTGAGGGCGTCTATATCGGCTCCGCCGAGAGCAACTGGTGCACCGTGACCGAGTGCCTCCCCGACCGCAGCGACCGGAACGTCATCGCCGGCAACACGATCAGCGGAACGACCTCCGAGAGCATCGATGTGAAGGAAGGAACAGTGAACGGCCTGATCATCGACAACACCTTCGACGGGTCCGACCTGTCCGGCGCCGATTCCTGGGTCGACGTCAAGGGGACGGCCTGGACCATCACCGGCAACCGGGGCGAGAACACTCCGCTCGACGGGTTCCAGACGCACGAGATCATCGACGGCTGGGGCACCCGAAACCTGTTCGCCGACAACACGGCCATCGTCAACGGAGCAGGTCATGCGATAGCGACCCGCCCCGAACGAGCGAACATCGTCGACTGCGCGAACCTCGTGGAGAACGCAGGAGAGGGCCTCACGAACGCGGACTGCCGCTGAGCCACGGCTCACTACCGCACCTGCACCACCGAGCACGTACCTTCCTGGCTACACCCATCCCGAAAACAGCCCGATCATCACCTCACCCACCATGTCTGGAGCATGTCATGACCATCACCCACATCTCGGAAGCACAGTCGACCTCGAGCGACTCCCCCATCATCGAACAGCCGCGTATGTCGGTGATCGGTACGGGCTACCTCGGCGCAACCCACGCCATCTGCATGGCCACCCTCGGCTACGACGTCGTCGGCGTCGACGTCGACGAGAACAAGGTCGCGGCCCTCCAGTCCGGGCGGGTGCCCTTCTTCGAGCCGGGACTCCCCGAGCTCCTGCGCACCGCACTCGACTCCGGGCGCCTGCGCTTCACCACCGATTTCGCGGATGCGGCAGCGTCCGCCGACGTCCACTTCATCTGCGTGGGCACCCCCCAGGCGAAAGATTCTCCCGCCGCCGACATGCAGTACGTCGATGCCGCTGTCTCCCGGCTCGCCGCGCACCTGGACCGGCCTGCGCTGATCGTCGGGAAGTCCACGGTTCCCATCGGGACGGCGGATCGGCTGACCACCCTGGTGCAGGAGATCGCGCCGGCCGGTACTGCGGTCCAGCTGGCCTGGAATCCCGAGTTCCTGCGGGAGGGCTACGCAATTCAGGACACCCTGCGACCGGACCGGCTCGTGTTCGGAGTCAGCTCCGACTGGGCTCGCGAGCAGCTGAGCCGCTGCTACACCGCGCTGCTCGCCGCCGAGGTTCCCCTGGTGGTCACGGACCTGGCCACCGCCGAACTGGTGAAGGTCGCGGCCAACTCGTTCCTCGCCACCAAGATCTCCTACATCAATGCCATGGCCGAGGTCTGCGAGGCGACCGGAGCTGATGTCAGCCTCCTGGCGCGGGCGCTCTCGTACGACAGCAGGATCGGCGGACGATTCCTCAAGCCCGGCCTCGGTTTCGGTGGCGGCTGCCTGCCCAAGGACATCCGTGCCTTCGCGTACCGCGCCGAGGAACTCGGGGTCGGGCAGGCCGTCGCCTTCCTCCGTGAAGTGGACAGCATCAACGTCCGGCGCCGTCACCGCACGGTGGACATCGTGCGGGACCTGGTCTCCGGAAATCTGGCCGGCGCCAGGATCGCCTGCCTAGGTGCTGCCTTCAAGCCGAACTCCGACGACATCCGTGATGCCCCTGCCCTGGACGTGGCCCGCATGCTGCAGCAGGAGGGCGCGTCGGTCACCGTGTTCGACCCGGAGGCGATGGACAACGCCCGCAGGGCCTACCCGCAGCTGAGCTACGCGGACAACCTCGTCGAGGCCGTCCTCGATGCCGACGTCGTCGTCCTCCTGACCGAATGGGACGAGTTCACGGACGCCAATCCGGAGATCCTGGGGCGCCTCGTGTCCTCGCGGCGGATCGTCGATGGACGCCACGCCCTGAACGCGGACGCGTACCGCTCCGCCGGGTGGGAGTACCGCGCCCTCGGCCGTCCCGAGCATCCGGCAACAGCTGTCTTCCTTGCCGACGAGCCGCTGCCGGTGGCCCTGAGCGCGTAGACAACGCGCTTCGACACCAGCAGCTCATAAAAGATGCGCTGGTGTGGTCCGGGTGTCATGGCCCGGACCACACCAGCGCATTCGTCTGTCCGCATCTTCTGCGAGTGTGCTGGAGACCAGCCGTCAGCGCGAAGCGGTTCCGCTCGCCCGTAGTGCCTGCTCCTGGTCCTGCAACTCCTGCACCAGCTCGAGGCGCCCGTTGATACCGAGCTTCACGTAGATCCGGTGCAGATGGCCCTCGACCGTGCGGACGGAGACGAACAGGGACTCCGCGATCCCCTTGTTGCTCTCCCCCGTTGCAATGAGGCGCGCGACCGCGGCCTCACTCCTCGTGAGGTCATTGACGGAGCGCGCACCGCCGGGGACCTCGAATCGCGTGCCGACGAAGGGCGCACTGTACTTGCCGAGGCGACGGGAGACCGATCGTGCGCCGGAGGAGGCACGGAAGTCCGACTGTTGAAGTGCCCGCGCCCGCCCCGCCGCGTCCACCGCGATCAGCGGAAGGCCGAAAGCGGCAGCACGGTCCGAGATCTCGCCGAGCTCGATGCCGTCACCTGCGCCGACCGCCCGCGCGAAGCTGCCGAGGATCAGGGCTTCGTCGCCGTGCATGTCCGTCGTGAGCCGCGCGAGGAGGTCTGCGGCCTCGTCCCGGCCGAGCAGCACCGCGAGTACCAGGATGTCCTTCTCGCAGGCGCGGAGCCCGGCCGGGTGAACCTCTGCCATCAGTGCGTCGAGGGACGCAGGGGGCTCCGTGGGACGGGGACAAAGCGATGCGGCCGCGTCAGCGAAGGCACGGCCGAGCACCCCGAGTTCGACGCTCCCGCGGGGCTTCAGCTTCCTGAACTCGTCGATCAGCGACCAGGCCTGGTTCGTCCTGCCGAGTACCGCCGCCCCCCAGGAGGCTGTTCCCAGGGCGTAGGGCAGCAAAAGCTGCGGGTCCGTGCTGCGCAGCCGGGCCAGCGCCGGCACCAGGCTCTGCATGCCATCCGAGAAATGTCCCTGCCTGATGAGCACGATGCCCCGCAGGGCATCCGCGGCACCGAAGGGTACGGTGCCGGACTCGGCCTGCTCGAGCCGGGCCAGCGCCTGATCGGCCCTGCCTGCGTGGGCGAGGACAAGGATGTGCTGGGCGAGGACGTCCCCGAGGATATGGATCAGCGCATACGGATCTGCGGTGGCCGCGTCGAGCGCAGCTTGTGTGCACTGTTCGGCCTCGACAGCCCGGCCCTGCATGCCCAAGGCCTGTCCGCGCAGTGCCAGGGCGACAGCGCGGAGTTCCGGCGAAAGCTCCTGGTAGTTGTCGGTGAGGACTTCCGCGGCAGCAGCGTTGCCCTGGTCGAGGAGGAGCTGTGCCCGCAGGAGCTGCGCGCGCACCATGGACTCGTCGCCATCCGTGCTGGTTGCCGCACCGCGTAGGGACGGCATGGAGGAGTCGAGCAGCGCAAGGAGGTCGGACGGGGCCTCTCCGGCCAACCGCTTCGCCGAGCACTGAAGGACGACGGCGATGCGTGCGCGTTCGTCGTCGACGGCGTCCAGCCCGGTGACCAGCTGCGCTGCCGCCACCACGTGGCCGCGAACGGCGAGTAGGCGCGCGCGTTCGATGTCGGCCTCGAACCGGTGCCCGGCAGGGATGGCCCGGATGAACCGCTCCGACGCCTCGAGGTGCCCGGTGTGGGTGGCGACCCTCGCCGCGTCGAGCAGCGTGCCCGCCTCCACCTGCAGTCCGGTGTCGACCGCCCACTCCACGTGGCGTATGCGGTGGCAACCGTACGGCGGCAGAGCGTGCGCGGAGCCACCGAGCTCATCGCGCAGCAGGGCTTGCCGTCCGAGGGGCAACGTCGCGCGGATCACCTCCCCGTAGAGTCCATGGCGCAGCGTGAGGTAGCGGGACTCGGACGGGTGCGTGACCGCGAGTCGCTGGGACACCAGCGTGCGGACGGTCCCGGCACTGGTCAGTCTCTCGACGTCGGCGGTCGCCACCGCACCGCCGAGCGCCAGGAGGTCCAGGGCCTTGCGCTGGGGCTCGGGCATGGGGGCGAGGATCGACGCGACGAGGTCCGCCATCGGCCCGGCGACCGGGTGCTTCGTCGACGCGGGATTCCATCCGGCGGTATCCACGGGGCGCGCCCTGCCCGATGCGGTGTGCCCGAGCACCGCATTCAGCAGCATCGGATTGCCGCCCGTGGCCTGCTGGAGGTGGTGTACGGCCCGACCTCCCAGCGGAGCTTCTCCCAGGGCGGATTCCGCCACTGCGCCCATGCTGGCGGCAGGAAGCGGCTCGAGATGCAACCGTTCGAGGTAGCCTTCGTTGGCGAAGCTGTAGAGCCCGCTGGACTCGGACAGTGAGTAATCGGCGAACGCGACGACCCGGATGGCCCCGGTGACGACGAGCTGGGTCAGCACATGCGCGCTCTCCTCGTCGAGGAACTGGGCATCATCCACCAACACCTCGCCGGCTTGGCCGCCGTCGGAGCTGCGCAGCCGTTGCCGCACCGCCCGCAGCATCTGGATGGGATCAAGCAGGTCAGGCCCGGGAACCCCGCCCAGCAGTTCGCCGAGGGCTCCATAGGGCACGGCTCGCAGGGCATGGGTTGCGCGGATGACGTACCGTCGCCGTCCGCCGGAAGGGGCCGAGCGCTCGAGGGTGCGGAGGAGGTAGGACTTCCCCATTCCCCTCTCTCCGAACACCAGGACTCCGTGCCGGTTCTCCAGCCCCAGGACATCCTGCAGGGCGTCGACGACGGGCTGCCGACAGGGCAGCAGGTCATCGGTGCGCAGAAAGTTCATCGCACCCCGACCAGGATCAGGTCCACGAGTTCGCCCCTGGTCCGAAGGTGGAGCTTCGAGAAGATCTGGTAGAGGTGACCCTCCACCGTTCGCGCGGTGACGCCCATCGTCACGGCTATCGATTTGTTGTTCTCCCCTCGGGCCACGAGTTGGGCAACCTCGCGCTCGCGCTTGGTCAGACGTTCGAGCGCGACCCCCATCTGCAGGTCGGTGGTGTCCCCGAAGAGCCGGCCCGCCCGCCGCTGGACATCCCTCAGGACGCCGCGTGCATCGGAGAGCTGCGCCGCCTGAAGGGCCTGGGCGGCGCAGTCCCGCGCCAGCCCGCTGTCACCGGCGAGCTGGGCGCTCTCCATCGCCTGGGCGAAGAGTTCTGCATCTCCCGTATCGGTAGCCCTGCCATACAGCTCGCAGGCCGCCGCATAGACCCCCTCGATACCCGCGGCCGCGGCCGCCAGCGCACGCGCGGCACTTGTGTCACCTGCGCGGAGTTGCGCGAGCCGGTGCATCATCTCCAGCATCGGAGCGCCCTGCGCGTGGGCCGCGTCCGCGAGATCAGCGAACTTCGCGGCTGTCTCCATGCGCGATTCACGCACTCCTGGCGACGCCGACCGCAGGTGGCCGATCAGGGCGTTCACGGTCCATGGCGTCGACTGCGCGGCTGCCTGCGGGAAATAGCCGATGACCGCGCCCGCCGCGTCGGTGTCGGCGGGAGTGCTCGCGAGCGCCGCCGTCACCAGTGGGAGGAGGCAGTATGCATCCTTGAGCACGAGCTGCTGCGCCACGGGGAGGAGCAGCGCCCGTGCCTGGTCCGGCCGGCCCTTGAGGGCCTCACGGACTCCCGCGATGATGTCCTCGATCGAATCACGGGTGACGGAGGAAGGGTGTGTCCCGATGTCCTGGCCGGCGTCCGACACCGGCCCACCCGCAGTGCCCCCGGCATCGAGGGCGACGGCGATACGCAGCCGGGTGGCGTCGCGCACCTCTCGGCTGATCGACGGGGATCCGAGGCCGGCCCCCATGGAGCGGGCCAACCCGTCGGCGGCGAGTTGCTGATCGGTCATGGCGAGCGCCTCGCACAACAGTCCGTCGCCGAGCGCCTCCTGGTCCTGGGTCCATCCGGTCCGGTCCGCCCCCTGCAGGAGTTTCGCGACCATCTGGTAGTTCCCGCCGAATGAACCATCCTCGGCGCGCGTGAGGGTCACATCGGCGCGATGCTCCAGGAACTGCTGCGGTGCGAGGCCACGCGCGGCTCCGGGTTGCCGCTCGGCAAGGGCTATACGCCGCTCCGCGTCGTCGAGCAACGCCGTCCGTTGTGCGGGAGCGCTGCCGACGAGCCGCAGTGCGCGGCAACGCAGGATGAGAAGGCGGACCGCTGCCGGGATGGGGGCGCTGTCCGCTGCCACCAGGGCGTGCCCCTTAGCCAGCAGGGCCTCGGCTTCACCTCCGTGCCCGACGGCGAGCGCCGCGTGGGCCGCCTCAAGGATGCGCTCGAGGTCCTGATCGTCGGGGTGCAGGTCGATCCAGAAGTGTGCGCGGTCATCGAGACCGAGGAAGATGCACCGCCTCGCCGCCGCCAGGGTCAGGTCTTCCGGGACCGGAAAGCCTGCAGCGAGCAGCCATTCGGCGTGCATCATCGGATCGAGGCCGGCGGGATCGAAGGCATCGGTGGGCTGGCCGGCGAGCAGCGTGTACAGCGCCGCCGCCTCGTCCGTCGTCGTCTGCTCCCGCACGGCGGCGGCGAAGAGCCCGGAGGCAAGGGACACGGTGGTGACTCCCCCGCTGTTCCCCAGCACGATCAGGGACTGCAGGGCGTCGAGGTGCGCGGCTGCCTCTTCTGATCGGGCCGATGCTCCTGGTCCTGCTGTGGTGGCCGGTGCATTCGATGGATCGCGTGCGAGGCCTGCGAGGTGCCGGACTGCTCCGGCGGGAAGAGAGCCGGCATAGGCGAGTGCGCGCACTATCTGCAGTTCCCGGTCCTGGAGCGCCCCGAGCGTCGAACGGGCCTTGGCATGGACCGGCGACGGGACGAGGTTCTGACCGGACGCGGCGACCCAGGTCCCCTCCTGGACGCGTAGCCCCGACATCGACAGTTCCTCGAGAGCGGCGTAGAGGTAGCGGGCATTGCCCTCACTGGAGCGCCACAGCACCTCGACGGCTTCCCAGGACACGGGGGCGTCGAGCGCCGCCTCGGCGATGGCGCGGATCTGCGTCCGCGTCAGGCACGGGAGGTCGAAGCGCTCCAGGTCTCCCTCACGCCACAGGTCCGCGAAGCAATCGTCCATCAGCCTGAGCGCTTTGGAAGCGATGAGTACCGACGCCACTCCGGCCATCACGAGCCGGCTGATGATCATGGCCGATTCGTGATCGAGACACGCCGCGTTGTCGATCGCCAGGACGATGGGCCTGCCGTTGGACTGCTCCTCCAGGAGGGCGCGAATCCCCTGGAGGATGGTCAGCGGGTGCCCGGTCTGTTCCGTTTCCAGCTCGGCGAGCAGGAAGGCGATGGCCCTGTAGGGCTCGGAGGAAGCCCGCTTGGAGGCCCAGATCCGCACGACGTGATGAGTCTGGGAGGCACGGTGCGCGACAGTGCGCAGGATGGCTGTCTTACCGCTCCCCTCGTCGCCCAGCAGCACGGCTCCGATCCTGTCCGGCGACCTGATGCGCTTCAGGACACTCTCGACGAGTTGCTCCCGCGTGGCGAGGAATGCCTGCTCTCCCCCGGCTGCCGAGGGGCCGCTGAACAGGGGCCTACCCGTGCTGATAAGACCGTGCGTCTGAGATACCACTGTGATCGTCGTCCTGTTCCCCAAATGATGCAGCTAAAGACCTGTTCCCACCCTAGGAATCCAGGCCGCAGCAAACACGAGTGGAAGCTACGGAGGGTAGGAACAGAGCTACTCGCTTAACCCCTGCGGTCATCTCGAGCGCTACTTGAAATGGACGACGACGACTACGCGCCCTTGCAACCCCAGAATCGGCCGCCTGCACCGGAGTGCCCCCAGTTCCCGGGCCGGATGGGTAGTTTCCCCTGCCAGGGCAAGTGCGCACGCGCGTAAGCCTGCCGTAAAGCGCGCAGTAGACGCGTGAAACCTACTCGTGCTGTGCCTGCCACGACCACCTGTACTGGAAGTGCTATGTCACCGATCAGCGAAGGGTCACAATGTTGGTTCGTACGGCATCCATTGGAAGCATGCGCCCGAAATTCCGGCGAGCGCTCCGGCACGCGGGATCGGCGGCCTCGTGAAGATCGTCCTGGTCACCGAAGGAACCTATCCGATCGTCACCGGCGGCGTCAGCACCTGGTGTGACCAGCTCATCGGGGGAATGCCCGAGCACGAGTTCGACGTCGTCGCGCTGACCGGGAGCGGTGTTACCAAGCTCGCCTGGGACCTGCCGTCCAATGTGCAGGCCGTACGCACGATTCCGGTGTGGGGGCCGCCTGCTTCTGCGCTTCGCCCCGGTTCCCGACGCCGAGCCTGGGTCGATTCGACGCAGCACGCTCTCACCCAGCTCTGGGATGCCGCGCTCGGCCCGGACAGTGGGGACCCAGTAGGGCGAACGGCCGACGCACTCCAGCAGCTCGTGGGCATCAGCGACAGGATCGGGCTGGCCCGCTCACTGTCCACACGCGGATCCGTGGCTCCCATCCTCGCCGCCTGGGAGCGCCACGCCCGGACGTCGGGAGAGGCACCGATGTCCGTTGCCGACGCGGTCATGGCTGCCAGCATCGTGGACCGCGCGCTGGCCCTCATCGACCATGAACTGGGGACCGCCGATGTGGTCCATGCATCCAGCAACGGGCCCTCGTCCCTGCTTGCACTGGCGCACTCCTGGCGGCACGGCACCCCCATCCTGTTGACCGAACACGGCGTCTACCTGCGGGAGCGGTACCTTGCACTTCACGGTGCGAAGCTGTCCTGGCCGGTGCGCCGAGCGGTGACGGCATTCCTGCGGCGACTGTGCGAGGTGGTGCACGTCCACGCACTGATGATCCTGCCGGTCAACCAGTTCAACGCCCGGTGGGAGCGGAAACTCGGTGCCGCCCCGGAGAAGATCCACACCATCCCCAACGGCGTCGATCCCGGAAAGTTCGAACCCATCACCGGCGAGCCGGACCTGCCGACAATCAGCTTCGTCGGCCGGATCGATCCGCTCAAGGACCTGGAAACTCTGCTGTCCGCCTTCGCGGTGGTCCGCGATCGCATCCCGAATGCCCAACTGCGCATCTTCGGACCGACTCCTGCCGAGAACGCTGCCTACAAGACACGGCTCGTGGAGCTGGCTGCCGCGCTCGGAGTCTCCGGTGCCGTCCACTGGGAGGGCTCCAGCAAGGGGAGCCGACCGGCAATCGAGGCCGGTCATGTAGTGGCTCTGTCGAGCGTCTCGGAAGGGCTGCCGTTCACCCTGATCGAGTCGATGATGTGCGGCCGCGCCACGGTCAACACCGACGTCGGGGGCGTGTCCGAATGCCTCGACGAGCAACAGACAACGGGCCTGCTGGTCGCGGCCCGTGACCACGTCGCATTCGCGGACGCCTGCGTCACCTTGCTGTCCGACCACGTGTCGAGAGCCGCCATGGGCGCCGCTGCCCGCCGGCGAGCGCTGTCCCTGTTCACCCTCGAGCGATGCCTCGACCGTTATCGCGAGGCCTACCTGGCTGCGTGGGACGGACGGCTGCTCGAGCACGAACCGAGCACGGCCGACGCCGTGATCCCCCGTGCGCCCTGGCTGACCGGTAGACATGCACTCGAGTTGTCGGCATGAGCGCCGACAGCGTCATGATGCCGGCGTCGGGTGACTCTCTGCCGACCATCGGGAATGACCGCATCGCCTTCGATGCCGTCGACACGTACGAGGTCACTGCACGGCTCGAAGCTTCCGGCCTCAGCGACCGCACCGTCCGCCTCCGCAACGGAGCGACGGACGTCTTCGCCTACGCGCAATCGCTCGACCGGTCGAGGGACCCCGCGCGGGCTCCGCTGACTCCGGGCGGTTGGCTGGCCCGGACCGATCTGCTCGAGGCCGTACGGCGGGGCATCGTCCTGATCCTGGGTGCCGTACTGGGCGGCCTCACCGCGACCGTCCTGGTCATCGACACCAACGCGATCCTCATTGCCGGCATCGGCGCCTGGATCATCGGCCAGTCCGTCTCGGGAATCGTCTGGGCACATGCAGGAACAGGCCAGGTGCACCGCGGTGTCGCCAGGGGTACCGGCGCAGCCCTGATCGTAGGGTCTGTCCTCGCCTGCTACCTCGCGGTGTCCCTGCTCCTTCCCACTCACCACGCGTCCACGGCCGTCCTCACCCTCGCGTGGTGCTGGTACTCCTGCGTCGTCTCGATGCTCGTGATCCTCGGTCGCTCCTGGTACCTGCTGACGGTGCTCGCCGGCGCCGTATCGGTGATGACCGTCGCACTGGTGCTGGGACACGACGCCACGACTCCCATCGTCGTGGCCGCGGCCCTCCTGGTCCTCGTCGCCGTCACCATCAACCTGGTCGCCGTCCTGCGCACCATCGATGAGCCGCACCTGCCCGGCCGGGGCGACGTGCGGGCCGCCCTCGCCCCGGCCGCGCAGGCGGGTTTCCTTGCCGCCGCACTGTCCATGGCGCTGACCCGGCTGCCGGACTGGGAAGGGACCGCGCTCATCGTGGCCACCGTTGTCGCCGCAGCGGCCACCGATCCGGCCCTGGTGCTCATGCGCCAGCGGTTGGTGTGGTCCTCGCATCGCACGCCCTTGCTGACGCATGCAGCCCGGCACGCGTGGGTGTCCACCCTGGTGATGTCCACGGTGATCGTCGTCGTCTCCGCCGTCGTCTCCACCCTTGTGGTCATCTTTCTGGTCAAGGACGCCCGAGCGACGACCGTCATCGTCGCCGCGGCCTTCAGCTCCCTGGCGACGACGTCGACGACCATCAGCGCGTTCGGCCTGCCGCGCGCGGGTGTACTTTTCGCCGGCGCGGCGTGCCTGTCCGCAGCAGCGTGGCTGTCCCTGGGCGCCGTGCCCGCCATGCTCCTGGCGATCGTCTTCGTCACCGCGGGCAGTGCCATGCTCCTGGCACGGGTGTCCGATCCCCGCGCCTACGCATGAGGAGGGCTCGCCTCGCGCTCCCCTGGTACGTGCATCCCGCTGAGGCTCCCCAGGACTGGGCCTGGCTCGCGGCACAGCGCCGGAACGTCTCCTTCGCCGTCCTCAATGTCCACAACGGTCCCGGCCAGGAGGACGACGAGTACTACCCGGACGCCATAACCACGCTGCGAGGCATCCGCATCCTCGGCTACGTCCCGGTCGACTACGGCAACCGGCCGGTGGCGGAGGTCGCAGGCGATATCGCCCGGTGGCAACGGCTGTACAACGTAGACGGAATCATGCTGGACGAACTTCCAACGACGGCGCAGAGCCTTGCGCGGTGCGCACAGTACGCAGCTGCGGCGCGGGCTGCGGGCATCACGTTCCTGGCAGCGAATCCCGGCGTATTCCCCTCACTGGCTCACCTGAATCTCTTCGACGTCATCTCGGTCTTCGAAGGGACCGCCGAAGCCTACGGGAACTTCGAGCACCCGTCGTGGGCACGGGACGTAGCACCGTCCCGGTTATGGCATCTGGTGTACGAGTGCGACCCGGACCAGCTGACCGCCCTCCACCGCGCCGCCCGCCATCGTGGTGCCGGGCACGTCTTCGTGACCGATCGATCCCTCCCCAACCCATGGCTGGGTCCGCCGGCCGTCGTCTCCGCGCGTCTCCTCGCCGAGCACCGGGACCACGTGTGAAGGCGCACCCCTGGCCCGTGGTTGCCGGCCTGACTGTCGTCCTTGCACTGGGCGCCTGTGGGAGTCCGGGCGACGGCGGGCCTCCCGCAACGCAGGCCGTCCAGGCAGGCCCCGCCGACTCACGGTGGCTACCGGCCCCCACGACCAGCTGGCAGTGGCAACTCAGTGGCGACCTCGACCTCGAGGTGGACGCCGATGTCTTCGATGTCGACTACGAAAGGACGACGCGTGCGGAGGCCGACACGCTGAAGCGCGATGGGCGACGACTGATCTGCTACCTCTCGGCCGGTTCGTGGGAAGACTTCCGGGCCGATGCCGGCGCCTTTCCGCCAGCCGTCCTGGGCGATGTCCTGTCCGGCTGGCCGAACGAGCAGTGGCTCGACATCCGCCGCTTGGACGTCCTCCTGCCGATCATGGCAGCACGGATGGATACCTGTGTCGAGAAGGGGTTCGACGCCGTCGAACCGGACAACGTTGACGGCTACCTGAATGCGACGGGCTTTCCGCTGACGGCAGCCGACCAGCTGGCGTACAACCGGGCCGTAGCCGAGTTGGCCCACTTCCGCGGATTGTCGGTCGCGCTGAAGAACGACGTCGACCAGATCCCGGACCTCGTGGACGATTTCGACTTCGCCATCAACGAGGAGTGCGTCCGGTATGCGGAATGCGACCTGTATGACCCCTTCACCGACGCCGGCAAGGCTGTTCTGCACGTCGAGTACCAAGGGTCGCTGGGCTTCTGCGCCGAAACGGAGCGGAGGGGTTTGTCCTCGATGCTCAAACCCCTGGACCTAGGGGCGGTCCGGCGGCCCTGCTGACGCAGGCGCAGACCCGTGCTTCTCCCCCTCCGAGTTTGAGCTTGAGGGTGTTGAACGGGATGTCGATCTCGTCGTGCACGGCGATCACCTGGTCGGGCGCGACGTCGTGGAAGCGCGCGAGCGCCGATATCGGCCGCCCGTGAGGTTCATGTACGTCGAAGGCTTGGCGAGGACGAGCCGACGTTGTGCCGGTTGCCGCTGTAGCCGGGCCCGGCGCTTCCGAGCCCAGCTACCAGCCACTGCGGACAATATAGGATCGCTGTACGAGGCCCTCGAGCGCTCTGGTATTGCCAATTGATACGCTGACCTACCGTCAGGGAACGGTAGCAAGCGGCTGCGTTCGCACTGGTAACGGTCGCTGCTCTGACATTCATCGAGATCGCGGTGCAGGCACGGTAGCAGCACCGAGAGAAGGTCCCATCTTCGAAAAGATAAGGCTCGATCCCTGCTGCGTTAGCTTGACTATCTGGGGTGCAGAAGTGCTCTGTCTCGGGTGTGGGCAGTGCCTTGGCGTTGGCAACGTGAGGCATAATCAGTGCAGGTCTCAAATTTAGGGGAAACAATGGCGCTACTAGCGCGAGCTGATAAGGGGACGAGTCAGCGTTCCGGTGCTATCGATTTCATCCGAGTACTTGGAATCGTGGCCGTTGTAGCGGGGCACGTATGGTCGTCAGACCTCGTCCGGAACCTTCTCTATACGTGGCATGTACCGCTGTTCTTTTTCCTTTCCGGATATTTTTGGCGCCTAGGCAGAACTGCTAAAGACGAAGTTGTGAAACGAGGGCGAACCCTCGGACTCCCCTACGCAGCCTGGTTCGCCATCATCGGGATACCGTACGTCATCGAGTTGTTGGTATCCGGCAACTTTGGCTTGGGATCCTTCCTGCGTCCACTTTATGGCGGCTCCGTTGCAGGCCGGCCCTTCACGACATTCTGGTTCGTTTCTGTGCTGTTCTTCACCGCGATTCTTTACCGAGCGGTGACGAAGCTACCGATAGCAATTCAGGCGGTGGTCGCCGCAGTTGGTCTTGGCGCGGGCTATTTGGTTGGCGATGTGCTGGCGAAGACGCCACTAGCAATAGGGTCTGCATTGCCTTGCCTCAGCTTCATGCTCATCGGGACCGTCGCTTCGAGGTTGCACCCTCGCCTTCGGTGGCGTCCGCTGTTGGGGTTGGGGCTCCTCTCGGGAGGCTTTGCACTTGTCTGGGGCGGCATCTCGACACCGTTGGACATGAAGGGCGGTGACTTCGGTACTCCCTTCGTAAGCATGATCGTGGCATGTGCTATCAGCTTTGGGCTCGTGCTACTGGCCGGGTTCGCTTTCCAGTCTGTGCCACTCGCGGTCAGCCGGCTTTTCACGCGACTCGCGGCGTCAGGCTTCGCCGCGGTTCTGGCTCACCCCGCGATCCTCTGGTTGCTGCAAACGCCCGCAGACGGGACATGGATTGAATTTTGGATAGCCCTAGTCATCCCATGGGCGGTGGGATTAATAGCGCTTCAGACCCCACTCTCCGTGTGGCTGACCGGGCAGGATCGAGCCATCCGTCAGTAGTGGAAGAGTGGCCCACGTATCTAAAAAAGGGGCCATTCGCATGGTTTCGCAGGTCTCTTACCCGTTACGAGTGTCGAGAAGCTTCATGCAATGAGGCACCGCCCGCTGTGCAGAAGAGATTTTAGGGTTCGCGGTACAGCTGGCAGCAACACCAACTCCTCTCGTCAATTTGTACCGGTTAGCGAGGAACGCCGTGTTAGCACCGATTGCCAATCTCATCTCCTCGATGCAGGAGACATTTGTAAGACGGTTGTTGCTGACGGTGTACCGCCGCCCTTGCCTTGCTCTCTGTGAACCGGCTTCGTAATCGCTAAGCCGTAGTTAGTTCTGAATGAGCCATCGCCCAACTCCAGCCAATATCTTCAAGGCTGGCTCGGTTGTCTCTGTCTCGCGTGGAGCGGCCCCGCTTAACCCGATGCCGTGACCATGAAACACCGCGCTCTCTGGTTGCACGACGCTTCTCGCGCTGCCGGTGTCATAGCTCATCACCTGTTCGATCGCGTGTCGGCAATTGAGCGAGTAGGCGTTGTAGGTACACCGGTCCAGCAGCCCTGGAAACGATTGTGGCATCCATGCCCGAAGTTACTCAGTGCGGATACTCTGCGCGGACGTTGCGCTTCAATGGTCGGCGGCAGTCGAATTGCATGATTAGGTAGACTAGGCGCAATTAGGGCCCGATGCGGGCAAATCAACACAACCAGTCTTCCTACTTCGGCGGGTGGACCTTTTGCTGGGCTTCCAGCAGGCCGTCCCGGATCAGGAGCTCGACGGCGTCTGCGGCGTCGTCGAGCAGGAACGGCAGTTCCTTTTTCTCGACGGTGCTGAAGTCCTTGAGCACGAAGTCGGCCGGGTCCTGCCGTCCGGGTGGTCGTCCGACGCCGACCCGCACACGGTAGTAGTCCTTGGTGCCGAGGGTCTTGCTGATGTCACGGAGACCGTTGTGCCCGCCCTCTCCCCCGCCGAGCTTGAGCTTGAGCGTGTTGAACGGGATGTCGATCTCGTCGTGCACGGCGATCACGTGGTCGGGCGCGACGTCGTGGAAGCGGGCGAGCGCGGAGATCGGCCCGCCCGAGAGGTTCATGTAGGTCAAAGGCTTGGCGAGGACGAGCCTCGGGCCGCCGATTCCGAGCCGGCCCTCGAGCGTAACGGCCTGCGCCTTCGAGGAGGTGAAGCGCCCACCCACGCGGCCGGCCAGCAGGTCCAGGACCATCTGGCCGACGTTGTGCCGGTTTCCGCTGTAGCCGGGCCCGGGATTCCCGAGCCCGGCTACGAGCCAGGTGTCAGTGGACACCGTGGTAATCCGGCTTAGCGCTCGTCGGCGTCGGTGATGACGGCGTCGGCGTCAGCGTGAGCTGCCGTTGCGCCCTCGGAGGTTCCTTCGGTGGCGGCGTCGGTCTCGTCACCCTCGCCGAGGTCCTGGACCGTGGGGGCCGTGACGTTGACGATGAGCGTCTCGGGATCGGTGAGCAGCGTGACTCCCTCGGGGAGCACGATGTCCGAGGCGTAGACGTGCTCGCCGATGTTGTGGCCCTCGATGCTGACGGTGAGGGTCTCGGGCAGGTGGGTTGCCTCTGCCTCGACGAGGACCGTGTTGGTCTCGAGGTTGAAGACGACGTCCGGCAGGGTCTCGCCCTCGACGTGAATGGCGACGTCGACCTGGACCTTCTCGCCGCGGCGAACGGTCAGGAGGTCGAGGTGCTCGACGATCCGCTTGAGCTGATTGCGCTGGATGTCCTTGACCAGGGCCAGGTGGTCCTCGCCGTTGATGTCCAGCGTGAGCAGTGCGTTGGGGGTGCGCACAGCAAGGGTCGTTGCCTTCGAGGGCAGCAGGACGTGGATGGCTTCGGCGCCGTGGCCGTAGATCACGGCGGGGATCATGTTGGCGCGGCGGGCCTGGCGGGCAGCGCCCTTGCCGAACTCGGTGCGGACGTGTGCTGCGAGCTTCTGCTCGGACATGGTTTCTCCTGGACGTTGAGGCTCTCCGCGGTCTGCGCGAGCACTGGGACGTTGCCGGGGCGGAAGGAACACGCGAGTGGGGCAGTTGTCTAGAAACCAGTTGAGTCGCTAGCCACCGTCGATCACGGAGTCCGGCCGGAAAATACTGCAATCCGGCCCGCTCCCTCGCCTAGGCATCGCGTTCAATGCTACAGGACTGGAAGTTGTCGGCTGTCCTTCAACCGGGGCAGGCCATAATGGAGCAACTCCGCCGTCAGCCGTCCGGCTCATTCCTCGAAGGAATCCCCCTGAGTACTGCGCCGCTCCCGTCCCGCAGGTACAGGACTATTGTCGCCGCGCTGTGCGCGATATGGGTGATGGCGGTCGCGTTCATCGTGCTGTGGCCGACGCCGGTAGACCGCGCAGGCGTCGGATGGCTGCGCGGTCTGCTCGGGGCCCTTCATGCGCATGGCCTGCCCGCACTCGTCTCGTACGGCACGGTCGAGTTCGCCGCGAACGTGCTGATGTTCGTTCCCTTGGGCCTGTTCTGGTTTCTCCTCGCACCCAGGAGCTGGCGCTGGGCGGGGGTGTTCGCGGGTTTCGGGCTATCGCTGCTCATCGAAGTGGCCCAACTCCTCCTGCTCCCTCAGCGGTTTGCGACGCCGTACGACGTGCTGGCAAATACCCTTGGCACATTCATGGGCACTGTGGCGGCCTGGTTCCTGCTTCGCACGAGCCATCTGCGGCCCTCTCCCAAGCTGTAGTTCACGCGGCGTTAACTCGTCCCGAGGGCGTGTTCGCGGCCTAGAAGGAGTCCGGCGGCTAGAATCTGCCTGACTGGGAACATTTTTAGGGGACAAAACATATATGCGTATATCCGTGATCGGTTGCGGCTACCTGGGGGCAGTACACGCAGCGTGCATGGCGAAGTTGGGCCATGACGTGGTGGGTATAGATGTCGACCCACGGAAGATCGGCGAACTGCAGGCTGGCCGTGCTCCCTTCTTCGAACCGGGCCTGCCCGAGCTCCTCGAAGAGGTACTCGCCACCGGGCGGCTGAAGTTCAGCTCAAGCATGGCCGACGCCAAGGGGGCAGAAGTCCACTTCCTGTGCGTCGGCACGCCGCAGCGGAAAGGCGAGTACGCAGCAGACATGCGCTTTGTCGACGCCGCCTTCGCGTCACTGTTGGACTCACTCGAGCCGGGCAACGTGGTGGTTGGCAAATCCACCGTGCCGGTGGGTACCGCTGCCCGATTGGCCGACGACCTCGCTGAGCGCCAACTCGACGCCGTCTTGGCCTGGAATCCCGAGTTTCTCCGCGAAGGCTTCGCCGTCAAGGACACTCTTTCGCCCGATCGCTTCGTCTACGGAGTACCCGAGGGTGAACCAGGCTCCCGCGCCACAGCGGCCCTCGATGAGGTGTACAGCACTCCCCTCTCGCTCGGCACGCGCCGCCTCGTCGCCGACTACGCCACCGCCGAACTCGTTAAGGCAGCTGCGAACTCGTTCCTGGCGACGAAAATCTCCTTCATCAATGCAATGGCGGAGGTCTGCGAAGTGACCGGCGCCGATGTCACCGTCCTGGCTGACGCGATCGGGATGGATGAACGCATCGGCCGCAAATTCCTGAACGCGGGTATCGGTTTCGGCGGCGGCTGCCTGCCCAAGGACATCCGCGCGTTCATGGCCCGGGCCGGAGAACTCGGAGCGGACCAGGCGCTCACCTTCCTGCGTGAAGTGGATGACATCAACGTCCGACGCCGTATCCGCGTTGTCGAACTGACCCGCGTCCTGGTCGGCGGCTCCCTCCTCGGCAAGCGCATCACAGTGCTCGGTGCGGCCTTCAAACCGAACAGCGACGACGTCCGAGACTCACCTGCCCTGAGCATCGCCGCTCAACTGCAATTACAAGGTGCAGACGTGACGGTGACCGACCCCGAAGCGATTGACGGCGCGCGTCAGCGGTTCCCCGAGTTGACATACGAACCACACTTCGAGCGTGCAATGGATAAGGCAGATGCGCTCCTGCTGCTCACTGAGTGGCAGGAGTATAAAGACATCACGCCGGAGCAAGCTGGTCGGTTCGTATGCACAAAGAACATCCTCGACGGGCGCAACGTGTTGGAGGCCTCGGTATGGCGCGCAGCAGGTTGGAACTACAAGGGAATCGGAACACCGTGACACGTCAGCTGAAAATATTGGCAGTGTGCACTGGAAATATTTGCAGGTCACCGATGGTCGAGCGTCTCTTGCAGAAGGATTTAGACGCACTCTTTCCTAGTACCTTCACCGTCACCAGCGCCGGTACTAGAGCCATCGTAGGTGCACCAATAGACCCCCTCGTTCATCAATTCATTCAGGAGGCCGGGGGGCAGACTTCCAACTTCTCAGCCCGCCAAATCACGGCAAGCATGATAGATGATCAAGACATAATCCTTGCGCTCACTCGCGATCACCGAAATACGATCGTCAAACTTTCCCCCAAAGCTCTAAGGAGAACCTTCACACTGCGCGAAGCATGCGTACTAGTTGCTAACGACCTCGTTCCCCGCGAATCGCCGCCCACAGATAATGACGCTCATCAACTCTGGGCATCCTTCCCCAGTCGTGCCGGACGTCTGCGCGTGGCACCGAGCGAGCGCCACAACCCCGACGTGATTGACCCCTACGGCAAACACCAGGAAATCTACAACCAGATGAAGGCGGAAATCCTTCCAAGCGTTGCAACGCTAGTGAATTGGACGAAAGGTGCAGACTATCCGCGCCACGCCGACTGACCACTCGAGAAAACCCCCACAAGGTCCGCCTCCCAGCCGGAAGCCGCCCATCGAGACGGACCGTGCGGAGGAGCCAGGCAACCGAACGATCGAGACTCATGGTCCGACACGTATCGTACTGATTTGGAAGGCAACGTGGCTCTCCGCTTCAGAAACTTTCGTGCGGAATCAGCAGGCCGGGCTACGAAGATTTAAACCTCAAGCCGTCGGGTTACAAAAGGTCGAATCGGGTATCAGTTCTCGCGAGGACTACGTCTTGTACCACAACGATTTTCTAGGACGGATAGCGCGACGTCTCATTGGATACGGCTTCCCAAGCGTCCGCATAAAGCGGGCTCTTGACAATTCACAAGCGAGCGTCATTCACTCCCACTTTGGGCCCGACTCAATCATAATTTCGCAATACGCGACAGCGGCAAATATCCCACACATCGTTACGCTGCACGGCAACGACGTTACAGGCATGGCAAACGGCAAGGCCCCACGCGCCATACTATACAAAATCCGACTGCGAAGAACACTCAATCGAGCCACACGAGTGGTAGCTATTTCAGACTTCATCTACGGCAGAGCAGTCGAATTAGGCGCTCCGCCAAACAAGACGGTGCGGCATTACATTGGCATCCCCTTGTTACCTACTGGCGCACCGGATGAGAAAATGACTGACGTCGTCTTCATCGGCCGATTAGTTGAGAAGAAGGGCGTCTCCGACCTACTCTCGGCGCTAGCAGCCCTCCCTGCCGCATACGATGACATCAAGGTCAAGATAATCGGCGATGGACCACTTCGATCGGAACTCGAGAAGCAGTCAAGAGTTCTTCCAATGAGCGTGACCTTCCTCGGGAGACTCTCGCCTTCGGAATCCATGGACCACCTCAGGAAATCCCGTATCTTCGCGGGCCCTTCCAAGACCGCTGCCAACGGAGACGCAGAGGGACTAGGCATGGTCTTCCTTGAAGCAGCGTCTGCTGGTATCCCAGTCGTCGCCTACGCTCATGGGGGCGTCCCTGAGGCCGTGATGCACGGCCGCACGGGGTATCTGGCGAGAGAAGGTGACGTAAAGCAGTTATCAGCCTACATTGAGAAGTTATTGACTGATCGTGAACAGGCTTTTGAATTCGGGATGGCGGGTCAAAAAATGGTGGAGGAACGTTTCGATATTCTTAAACAGACTCCTGACCTCGAGAAAATATACGAAGAGACCGCAAAGTGGTGACAAAGGAAACGTCCGGTATGGGCCGGAACATAGCGATCTCGGTAGTCGGGAACCTGCTACCAGCAATGGCGGGGTTTGCGTCTGCCCCAGTCCTTGCTCAGGGACTGGGTCTCGACGGCAGAGGAGAATATGCAGCAGCGACCGCGCCCCTGATCCTCGCTGGGTCCGCACTCGCGTTCGGACTCCCGGAAGCCATTACCTATTTTACGGCGAAAACAGGGTCTGGAAGAAGGACACTGAAGCGAGCTCTACTTATTCTCACAGCCGTGGGAGTTGCGGGTACGTCGCTTGCTTGGGCGGTATTTCCAGGGTTTTTCAGCGAAGCATCATCGGCGGAATCTCTCGCTCGTCTGGCTATACTAGCCCTAACTCCAATGCTCCTTGTATCTGCGCTTCGCGGCTATGCCTCAGGTTGTCAATCATGGATCTTCGTGGCTTGGGAGAAGACTGCCACTGCTTCCTTGAGGCTTGTGGTGTTCGGGTTACTTGCGTCCCAGCAGCAACTCACTCCATTCGCAGCAGTTACCACTTTCGGGTTGACAGCATGCGTTGGCTTTCTTGCCTATGTGCCACTACTTATTGTAAAAAGGCGCCGGCCAACCACGGATAACGGCCGGGAAAGCGACGGCACAAGTTACGGAGCGCTCGGCAGCTATAGCATACGAATATGGTTGGGGGCACTGGGAGGTATTCTCCTGGCGCGGATTGACCAAACACTTATGATTCCGCTCTCTACAAACTCCCAATTGGCTCTCTACGCAGTGGCAGTAACCATTAGTGAGGCGACTCTAATCTTCAACAGCGCCGTACGCGATGTGGTTTTTGCCTCGCAGTCAGGCAAACAATCACCAGGTCTGCTGGAGCGCGCCGCTCGGATCTCGACCCTCATGACGGCGGCCTTGTGCGCGGGAACCGCATTGCTCTGCGTATTCTTTATCTCTCCACTTTTCGGCAAGGAATTTGGCGCCTCGATACCAGTGGTCATGGTTCTTCTCGTCGGTACCATCATCGGTAACCCCGGATCCGTTGCGGGCGCTGGACTGAGTGCAGCAGGCAAACCTCAACTGAGAAGCTACTCCTTGCTCATGGCATGCACGATCAACATCGTAGCCGTGCTAATACTCGTACCGGGACTTGGGGCAATGGGGGCAGCAATCGCAACCTTAATCGGCAATGTCGTTGCAGGATTCCTCAACCTTTGGTTTCAGAAACTTGTAGTTGGTGCAAGGATCCGCGATTACATTGCTCCTCGTCGTGAAGACTTTCATTACGCTGTCCGACTGGTGCGTCGTGCAGCCCGAAGGCCTTGACGTTACAGGCCAGCACGCGGCGAAATTGCACCACGAATCTCGCTGTCGTAGACCTTTGATGAGTGCCTCCGCAATGCAATCTCGCGATCAGATGCTGCTGAGATTGCAAAATCCTCCCAGAAGAGAAGGATATGGCGAACTGCCTCCGCTATTTGGCGGGGGTCTGATGGGTCGACCTGCACGACGCCTTCGTATCCGTCAACAGCTTCTGTAAGTCCCGAGAAGTTGGTAACTATCAACGGAGTGGCGGCGAGCACAGCTTCCACTGCTGTATTCCCGAACGATTCGGCTGAGCGAGACGGAACAAGTGCTATGTGCGAGCGGCGATAATACGGCCACACTTCGGCTTGAAAACCCTCGAAAGACACCGCTTCACCTAAACCGAGCCTGCCGATGCAGTATTTTAGGTCCTTCAAGAAGGCGTCATTCCCTTCGAAGATGTCGCCTACGAGAGTCAGAGTAGCTTGCACCCCCCAGCTGTGAAGGAGCGCGAGAGCCTCAACCGCATCCATTACTCCCTTCCTCTCGGAGAGGCGACCGACATACAACAAGTTAAGGTTTTCGTCTGTGGGTGCGCCAACCCGAACTATCCCGCCTTCTGGAACAGCTATCGCATTCAGAACCTTGAGCGTCTTTCGAGTAGCCCAAGAACCGACACTATCGTGCAGGAAGCGCTTGGTGTAGTTGCTGTTTACAATCACGCAGTCACTGCAAAATACTGGCGCACAGAGCAACAGCTTGATGATGGCTGGCAAGTGAGTTTCAGCCTCGTGCACGTGCAGCACCACCCGACTACCTAGTAACTTGCCCCAGAACGCCCAACTGCCAATGGTGAGTGTACTGACGTACACCGCCGAAGGTCGGGCTTTGATTAACCACAAGGCTGTCCTAAACGAACCTGTGAGCAAGCGAGCAACCGTGCTAGGCAACGACCGTGGGGCTAGCATCTGCTTCCTCAGCACCGGGAAAGCGAAGACCTCAACATCTATACCCAACGCTTGCAACTTCGTACTGAGCGGCCCGTGTCTTGGCAGAACTACCCTGACCTGACAATCGGAAGATGCAAGCGCACTTGCCGACGCAAGAAAGACGCGATCTGAACCGTACATCTCTCCGCCAGGTCCCACCATGACTACTTTGCGCAAGTTACAACGCCTTTCAGGATGCATTCAGTATTGGCAGATTCAGAGTCAGGCCCGAAGCGGTGATTATAGTGCATGGGGCGGCTGCTCAGGTAGAAGTTTCATTGTCGTGTTTTTTAAACGATTCGCGCGGTCGTGTCCCGCAGCTATCGCCAGTAAGGTGAACGCGAGAGGACCCGCAATTGATTCAGTACTAAGCGAGCTGTACGAAGCGCTCATTACCAGCACGAATATAGTCGCGATTTTCACGAGAGGGTCAAGCGACATACACGCTAGAATAGACATCGCCGCAAATAGAACCAAGGTAGCGATTATGCCGTAGTCGATCGAGAACATCAGTATCGCGCTCTCGAAAGACGTCGTCATGCCCGAGAGTTGCGCGAACTCGTAACTTGCCAGCGGACCAAGCCCTAGAACAAGGAATCCAGAAGCGTTATCCAAAAATACATCAATAGCTTGCAGTCTCGCTCCCGTAGAGCCCGAATCATCGATAACTCGGGATACGATGCCTTGCCCAACATTCGAGGCTGTAAGTAGATAAAACAAAACTCCAAATACAACTAGCGACAACCACTTAACCCAGGCCCCTGCAGGCCGACTGAATACGAGCCATAGGATCGCGATTGCACCTAGTAGTAGCGCCGTTCGAGATTGAGAAAGAAGGATCCCGACGAGGAGCCAGATAGTGAGCACACTTTGGCCCATTGGACTTTTCAGAGTGAATGCAAGAGGAACTGCCACAACGAGCAGAGTTCCTAGCGTTAAAGGGTGATCAAGCGTGCCCATTTGGCGATCGGCAAGATACTCGAACCAGTAGTAATTAGTGTACATTGATGCGAATGGCTGGTTGACGATATCCATGAAAACTAGCACTACGACTAGGACCTGAACCGATGCCAACAATAGAACAAATTTCACCAAGATCTGTACGGAGTTCTCATCCTGCCGAATTGCCCGCATGATTAGGAGTAGCAATAGGTAGGGTGCTACTAATTGATCTATCAACAATGTCGACCCGCGACCGGACAAAGCTGTCACAACTGCCATATACACCAGACATATGCCGATCAAGCCCACAATCTTCCCTGCTGGACGATCCACGTACAAGGATTTAGGACCCACGCGAAGAATTATTACAAGAGCCTGACCGGCAATGATCAACGTACCTGGGTGGAAGTGAGTGTCCGAGTACTCTGCGCCGAGAACGGCGGGGACGGCAACCCAAGGCAGAATTGCCCACAACGAAAGCGCGGCGGCAATACCTATCAACGGACGTCGAACTGCGGTAAAGATGGAGGAAACAAGTACCAAGCCGAGGATTATTAGCACAACAGTGACATTCCTACCTGCGCCACGCTCTGTAGGAACAGAGCAAACCGATCATAGTCGTCCGCCGTGCTGTTTCATTCGAAGCATGAGAGCCTTTGAGATCATCTGCATAACAAAGCCAGGGTCGAGTACGAACGACTTCACCACCAATGTAATCCAAGTGCCCGTAAATCCATTCGGAGCTATCGATTGAGCAACTCTAATGGTGGCTCTGCTCTTCAATTGTCTATCCGTCCGAGTCTTAACAGGGAGCGAAAGGAGGGACCCATAGTGTCGTCGTATCGACTCAGACGCGATGAGGCTGTTGATAGGTTCCTTCATTGATTTCCCTCCATCCAAGCTGTACACGAGAGATGTTTCAGTATGCGAAACGATCGGGCCGACCATCGACACGCGAATGAGCACCTCGTAATCCTCAGCGAACTTGGGCCACACGGCTGGGGGACCCGCAAACATCGCTTCCATCAGCGCCGCCCGACGCCAAACGAATGCTGAAGGTGGGCATGGTGAGTAACCCACCTTGAGTAGAGCCTGAGTAGTGATTTCCTGATCCCATTGCCGAAAGTTCTTCTCAGTCCCTCTTGCCGTGACTCCGACAGTCACACCAAAGGCTGCAGTTGCCAATCGCTGGCTTGAAAGCATCTCTAGAGATCTCTGCACTCCATCAGGGAGAAGTCTATCGTCAGCATCGAGCATCACGACGAATTCAGTGGTGCAAGCTTTCACTCCAACCCGCCGTGCTTCCGCTGCTCCGGCATTGTCCTGTCTTATAACGAGTGAAGCAATCTTGCCGGCTTTTTGAGAAGTGTCGTCCGATGATCCATCATCAACGACAATCACTTGATTTGCTCCCACAGCAAATGCGCTCTCTACTGCACGGTTGATCGTACCCGCGGAGTTATAAGCTGGGATTACAACAGTGAACTCGGTTATCAATGATTCACCCCGCTCTGGTTCCCCGTCAGGCGCATCAATGTGAACGCTCGACTGTTGTGCGCGCTTTGGCCGCAAGCCGCAGCAAATCATCGTAGGCCCGGCAGACAAGCTGCCACGTGTAGCGCTCATGGATACGCTCGAGTGCCGTGGCTTGAAGCATCTGCCGCTTATTGGGATCCTTCATGAGCAACGAAATTGCTGAAGCAATCTCAGCTGAAGTCGCGCCGACGAAAATCCCACTAGTTCCTAAAACCTCTCGGTTGTAGGGCGTATCCCTCGCAACTACTGGGGCCCCTGCGGCCATCGCTTGTAAAAGCGCAGGATTGGTGCCGCCGACACTGTGGCCATGAAAGTAGACGCCGGCATGCTGCCACAGCCGGCTTAGTAGATTGTCGTCGCTTATGTGGCCCAGCCAGCTAATATTATGGAATTCTCGGGAGAGTTGGAGCGCTTGTCGTTCAAGCGGCCCGCCGTACCCGCTCGAGCCGACTAGCACGACGGGGTGATTCTCGGCGAGTGCCTTAGCGGCATCAAAAAACTCTTCAATGGTATTCTCAGGCACAAATCGCGCCACCAAGAGTATGTACTGCCCGTGTCCCAAATCTAGCGCTGGTCCAGATTTCTCTGGCACGTCACCACCGTAGGGAATGAATGTACTTTCTCGTCCAAATTCCACCTCCCATCTTCGCGCTATCTCCTCTGAGTCGGCGACGATTTCGTCGGCAAATCGGGCCGTCATTCGGGCGCCTAGTTTGAAAACAGCCCTCGCTATTCGTCCCCATTTCGCACGCTCCCACTCCATTCCATCAACATTGACTACCGTCGGTATGCGTCTTGCTTTCAGAATCGGTAGCCAAAAGCCGTTTGCAACGTTCATCACTAGCGCAACATCAGGTTTCAGGAAGACTGCGTGAAGCACAGCGGTCGCACCGTAGGAAAGCGTGCTGAACGCTTTCTTTTCCATACCAATGGTTTTAACCGATCTGATCCGCTCATCTCGGTCGTGAAAGTTGGCGAGCGTCGCACCGGGCCTGCCGTACACCGTAACCTCCCAGCCGGAGTCCGCAAGGAAGGGGCAAAGTTTCCGGACTGCCGTCTCGAACCCACCGTAAAAACTCGGGTAGCCTCGCGTCCCGATTACAGCAACGGATTTATTCATGGTTGGCCATCCTTCTATTGCAAAGTTCCTTGCTCAGGGCAGTCGGAGTCTCATCGCTCGAAAATTTAGGCCCGCTCCAGACGAAGTAGAGTCTAGACCCACGCCGGACGGACAACGGGCGCTCGCTGACAGGTCGTGTCGTCGGCCATCCAGGGATCAGCGCGTGACCTGACGAGCACGAGTTGGGCGATAGACTCAAGGAGTCACGCGGGGGTTAGCCGCGGTCTCTTGAAAGGTCTCGCCGTGGAATTGAACGACTATGTTCGGCTGATCAGGCGCAGTTGGGGGCTGATATCACTAGCAACTGTTCTCGGTCTTGCGCTAGCTGTGGCCATCTCGATGTTGCTTCCACGCTCGTATTCGGCAGAAACGAGGCTGTTCGTTGCCGCCCAGAACTCAGGTTCCGCGGTGGAGCTTCAGCAGGGGAATACCTTCACCCAAGCACGGATTAAATCGTACGCTGAGACAGCTACGACGCCCTTGGTCTTGCAACCGGTCATCGACGACTTGGGGCTTGCCCAGTCCGCGGACGAGCTTGCGGAGCATGTTGCCGCCACCTCGAATGCGAACACCGTGCTGCTGTCCGTGGTTGCCACAGACGCCTCACCCGTACAGGCAGCGGCTATTGCGCAGGCAGTGGCTGAGAGCTTGATAGACACCGTCGAGAGCTTGGAGACTACCTCCGATGGGTCATCCCCCGTGAAGCTAGCCGTCGTCACACCAGCGTCTGCCCCAGAGCAGGCAGCCTCACCGAACGTACGACTCAATTTGGTCGGAGGGACTGGGGCTGGGCTGCTGTTGGGGTTGGGTCTTGCGCTGTTGAGGCAAAGCCTTGATACGAAGGTTCGTGGCGAGGCGGATTTGAGGAGGGCCAGCAGCGCCGTCATATTGGGGGGCATCTCGTTCGACACGGATGCGCAGAAAAAGCCTCTGCTTACCCAAGCACCTGCACAGAGTCCCCGGGCTGAGTCGTTCCGTCAGATTCGAACCAATTTGCAGTTTGCTCACGTTAGCCACAAGTCAAAAGCAGTGCTGGTGACTTCATCTCTTCCTGGAGAAGGAAAGAGCACCACGGCCACCAATCTGGCCATTGCTATCGCCCAAGGCGGGCAGTCCGTGGTCCTCGTAGATGCCGACCTTCGACGCCCGCGTGTGGACGAGTACCTCGGCCTCGAGCGCAATGCAGGCCTAACCACCGCTCTCATTGGCCGCGCCGATGTTGAAGATCTTTTGCAGCCGTGGGGCATCGACGAGCTCTACGTTCTTACTGCTGGTCAAATTCCCCCAAACCCGAGCGAGCTTCTCGGGTCCGATGCCATGAAGCAGCTAATCATCCGTCTTGAGCAAAAGTTTGATGCCGTGATTATCGACGCTCCGCCGTTGCTCCCCGTCACTGATGCCGCAGTTCTTGCGCAAGAGGTAGGCGGCGTCGTGCTCGTTGTGGGATCGTCCAAGGTGAGGGTGCCCGACTTACAAAAGTCGCTAGGCAACCTTGAAATGGTAGGTGCTGACCTGCTGGGCGTCGTTTTCAATTTTCTGCCCAGCAAGGGCCCTGACGCTTACGCATACAGCTACTACTCTTACGACTCTGTAGCGGCGTCACCGACGGCAGAGAAGCCAGTCATGGCGAGGCGCTCCACCAAGAACAGTCGTTCTGACTTTGACGAGCGGATCTTTGGGTTGCGGTCTCAGGAAGAGTAACCAGCGCGTCGCGGTCCGGCGTCGCGCTACACAGTATGGGGAACTTGTGTCGGTCATAAAAGAAGATGTCGGGTGGGCCCAGAGGTACGGGCGCCGATTGAGCGTTGTGGATGCTGCGGTTGTTCTCTGGGCAACGGTAGGCGCCTTGATTGCACGATTCGGTGTACCCGAGACTGAGAGGTTGAGCGTTAGCGGACAACCCTATGTAGCTGTATCTCTGGTTCTTGCCGCTGGATGGTGGGCGATGCTCTCGCTGCGGGGCAGCCGCGAGCCGACTGTGCTGGGTCACGGCACGGAAGAATACAAGCGGGTGGTCAGTGCCTCCCTGATTCTCTTCGGGCTTGTCGCCATTGTGAGTTATGCCCTGCAACTCGACACAGCCAGGGGGTATGTAGGTGTAGCCCTTCCTGCAGGCCTCACTATGCTCCTGCTAGCCAGGATGATCGTTCGGTGTTTGCTACACATTGAACGTATGCATGGCAAGAGTTCACTCCACGTATTGGTGGTCGGGAGCACGAGTGGAGTGCGGCACCTGGCCGACTCCCTACGGGCTCACCCCATGGCCGGTTATATACCCGCGGGTGCCTACCTCCCAGGGGTCGAAATTGACGCCAACACTACTGATGGTCTTGATTTGCCAATCGTCGGGAGGGCGATTGAAGCTGACGAGATCATCGCTGACATTCGTCTTTTCGGGCCCGACGCGGTGGCGCTGTCCAGCAGCATGCAACTAGCACCGGAAACCATCCGCGCGCTTGGCTGGGCCCTTGCAGATCTGAACATCCGGCTCATCATGGCGCCCGCGCTCACGGACGTAGCCGGCCCCCGAATTCATACCCAACCCGTAGCTGGCCTTCCGCTGATCCATGTATCAACGCCGAATCTCGAAAAGGGTCAGCGCTTGGTCAAACGGACCACAGATATCTTCGGAGCTGGATTGCTGATCGTCGCGCTGTCGCCTCTGCTCGCGTTGATTGCCACACTCGTCCGCGTCGATTCCCAGGGACCCGTGCTATTCCGGCAGGAGCGAGTGGGGACGGCCGGTCAAAATTTCGAGATGTTCAAATTCCGCTCGATGGAGTTGAATGCGGAAGCCAGGCTTGAACTGCTTCGCGAGCAACATGAGGGCAACGACGTACTGTTCAAGCTAAAGAATGACCCGCGCGTCACCACTGTGGGTCGCGTGTTACGCAAGTTCAGCCTCGATGAGTTGCCGCAGCTCTTCAATGTGCTCGGAGGTTCGATGTCCCTGGTGGGTCCGCGACCACCGCTAGCCGCAGAGGTAGAGCGCTACGACATCCGAGCCCACAGGCGCCTGCTAGTGCGCCCCGGCATGACGGGGCTGTGGCAAGTAAGTGGACGGTCGCTGCTCTCCTGGGACGAGACCGTTCGCTTGGATCTCTACTACGTCGAGAACTGGTCTTTCCTGAGCGACCTGGCCATCCTTCTCCGCACTTTCAAGGCTGTCGTCAGCCGCCACGGCGCCTTCTGACGCCCGCTTTCGCCACCCACTAAGGACAACCTGAATGACTGACGGACATGGAACGAGTGCCGAGCCGGCACAGCGGGAGGAAGCCCTTGCGCCGCGGGACGAGTGGCGTCCATCGACGGACCGCCGCCGCAAGCGCTTCCGCATGCTCTTGGTGGTGGCGGCCGTCGTGCTGGTGTTACTTGCAGCAACGGGGGGCTGGTTAGCGCACCGCGCGCAGCAGGTTAGAAGTAATCTGGAGAGCAGCATGTCTCTCCTGCCCGAGCTGCAAGCGTCCGTCCTAAAACGTGACCCCGAAGGTGCCAGCGTTGTGACAGCCCAGCTGGAGCAGCACACAACCGCAGCGCGCGCTGCCGGCACTGACCCGCTTTGGAAAGCTGCGGGCTTGATACCGTTCGTCGGGCAAAACTTTCGCGCGGTCTCCGAGGTGACGGTGTCGGCCGACGATGTAGTTAGCCGGGCCGTGGTGCCGATGGTCGAAAAATTCGCAACGTTGCACTGGAACTCTCTAACGCCCGTTAGCGGGCGAATCGACACGGGTCCCCTGGCCGATATGTCTCCGACCCTCTCCGCGGCGGCCACTACCGTCGAACTCTCCTACGAACGACTCGACGGGATCGACAGCGCTGAACTACTTCCGCAGATAGCCGAACCCTTGCAGGACGCCGTCGATGCACTCGACGAAGTGCGGGTACCAATCGAGAACGCATCGCGCGCCAGCCAGTTGCTGCCGTCCATGCTGGGCGCAGAGGGACCTCGCAACTATCTGGTGCTGGTGCAGAACAGTGCCGAGATCCGCGCGACAGGCGGCATCTCCGGTGCGCTGGCCGTTCTCACGGTCGAGGACGGGCGGATCTCCCTGACAGATCAGGGCAGCGCTTCCGAGTTGGGTAGATTCGACCCGCCACTCGCGGTGGACGCTGAGCAGGAAGAGATCTATTCCTACCGCATGGCCGCGTTCATGCAGAGCGTCAATATCACGCCCGACTTCCCGACCGCCGCGTCGACCGCCCAGCGGATGTGGGAAGACCGTCATCCGGAGTCCCTCATCGACGGAGTAATTGCGCTCGACCCCGTGGTCCTCGCAAACATTCTGTGGGCAACAGGACCGGTGGAACTCGGCGACTTCGGCGATCCCGCCGTCAACGCCCTCCTCGCCGAGACGTCGCTGCCGGCTGCGCTTGACTCCACCAACGTGGTGCCGACCCTCCTGTCCGATGTGTATGCGCAGATCGAGGAGCCGGCGCTGCAGGACGAGTACTTCGCGGCTGTGGCCGGCAAGGTCTTCGGAGCCCTCACCAACGTGCAGGGGGACGGAACTCAACTCATCGAGGCCCTGGTGACCAGTGCCGAGCAGGGCCGCCTGTACCTATGGTCCGCCACTTCGGAGGAGCAAGACCTCCTCGCGCAGACCGATCTTGCGGGCGCTGCTCTTGGCCCGACAGTCGGGGGAGCCGCCTTCGGCGTGTACTTCAACGACGGCACCGGCGCGAAAATGGATTACTACATACGGCGGACAGTGCAGCTCGTGAAGACCTGCCCCGGTGACGGCTACTCCCTGTATACCGTCAAGGTGACCCTGACGAATACGGCACCGGCCGATGCCGCCACCAGCCTCCCCGAGTACGTCACCGGCGGCGGTGATTTCGGTGTGGACCCTGGACGGGTGAAGACCAACACGGTCGGCTACGGTCCCGCGCAGTCCCTCCTGCAGCAGGCAAGGATCAACGGCGCCGATGTACCCGTCGGATCCTTTGCCCATGGCAACCGACCCGTCGGCATCCTCACCACAGAGCTCGGGCCCGGCGAGACCACCACCCTCGAGATGGACTTCTCGAAGGTGGTGCAGGACGCCGAACCGGTGCTTGACATCACCCCTACCGTGCAGGATCCGGCGGATGTCCTGCTGCCTTCCGAGGGCCTGCAGTCCTGCGCTTGATTTGGCAGGCCTGATGCTCCTGCGCGGACACCCAAGGTGAACAGTGTGTTACATCTTGGCCAGAGGCCTTCGTAGGCTTTCGCTACCTGCAAATCTTTGTTATTTTCTGAGTAGTCAAACTTCCTGATCCGCGTAGTACTTGGTCGCATTTCGAGTATCGTGGCGAGTCGTATATGGTGACGGAAGTAGGCGCAGGGCATTTGGGGAACGAACGCCCGGTCACTTCTCGTTTTTTCTCTCGTCTCATACATCTTTTGGGGAGCCCTCATGAACAAATCCACCTCCGTCCTGGCCCTTGCCGGGACCCTTGCCTTCCTCGGAGCAGGCGCGGCGCAGGCCGCACCGGCCTCCATCCCCGCCTACGTACCCGTACAGGGCGGTGCTGTCAGCGACGGCACCGTCACTCCGGGCGCAACCGTCACCTTCACCGGCGTCGATGGCTTCTTCGGTCCGTTCCAAACCATCACCATCACCGTCGATCGCTCCAACGGCAGGCCGGGGGGCCCCGGGTTCAGTCCCCGTGGTGGGGCTGGCACAGCCCGCGGCGGCATCATCGTCCTCAACGCTGTCGTCCTGACCGAACAGGTCAAGGCTGGAGCGAACGGGAACTTCTCCACCTCCGTCAAGCTCGAGGAAGAGGGCGTCTACACGCTGACCGCTTCCAACGCTGAAGGCAAGTCGCTGAGCCAGACCGTCGTCGTCGATCCTGCTAACGCAGTCGATGGCACGACGGGCGGAACCTCCGGTGGTACTTCCGGCGGAGCCACCTCGTCGGTCAAGGGCCTCGCCAACACGGGCATCGATTCCGCAATGCTCCTCTGGGGTGCTGCAGGTATCGGCGCACTCGGCCTGGGCGCCGGCAGCATCGTGGTGGCTCGCCGCCGCTCCGCTGTAGCGTAATCCCCCGCAACACCCAGTACTGAGAAAGCCGGGCCGGAGCATTTGCTCCGGCCCGGCTTTTCTTGTCCTACATCGATCGGTCTACATACCGGAGTCCCCTGTTAAACGGGAAGAGGCCAGCGGCAGCTGGGGACGGAGTCTTGGTCTCAGGAAGACTCCTATGCCGCTGGCCCCGATCCGGGACCCGCCATCATTCGGGTGAGGGCGCGAGCCCTGCTGTTGAAGCTTCATCGGTTCAACAAGTGCAACCCTACGCAAATCACAAGGACTGCTCACCAGTACTACCCACTCCAGTTTCACTGCACTACCACCGGGATGGATGCGTTCAACTACCTGTCCCCCCGCAGCGCCTACGTGCTCGGTCCTCACGACTGGTCAGCGGTCGTCGTCGTACGCTTCCATTTCGCCCGCCAGCTCGTCACGCGCGGTGATGCCGAGCTTCCCGTAGATGCGGTACAGGTGCCCCTCCACCGTGCGCGTCGAGAGGACCAGCGCCCTCGCGATGGCACGGTTCGTCGCTCCGGCGGCGGCCAGCCTCGCGATCTCGCGTTCCCTGGAGGTCAGTTCGTGGGCGCTGCGCAGGTCTCCCTCCTCGTGGGGCAGCAGGCCCTCGAGGAGGGACTGCCGGTGCCTCACGGCTCGCAGTGCCAGGCGCCGCAACCTGCTGTCGCCCTGCTGGTCGAACAGGCGCATGGCCCTGGCCGAAGCTGCCGCCGCGAGGGGGACCTTCTGCATGCGCTCCGCCTGGTCGGCAACCACGAGCAGGGAATTGGCGTCGTCGTCGACCACTGCATGCGCGTAGCGGGAGAGGACCTGCGCCTCCGCGCCCTCGAACTGGTCCGCGAGCTCGGCCAGGCGCCAGGCCCGCGCCGTATCGCCGAGGACCAGGAGGAGCTCCAGGGTGTCCTTCTCGCAGGAGGGGAACGGAGCGGACTGCGCCGTCACCGCCACCCCCTGCAGACCGCTGAAGCTGCCGTCTGCTCCTCCCGTGCATGCTGCGGCGAGGAACGCCCGCCCGAGCAGCAGCAGCGGGCGGCTACCGATGGAAGCCACCCCATCGAACTCCTGTTTGTAGGCCCGCTTCGCGGGATAGTCCCCCAGCGAGTGTGCAGCCCAGGCTGCGACGCCCAGCGCATACGGCAACAGCATCTCGCTGTCCACCTGACGCAGCGAGGCAAGGGCCGGCTGCAGGATGTGCAGTGCTGTCTGGAACCGTCCCCGGCGTACCTCGAGGACGGCCTCGAGCGCAGCCAGCGGACCACTGAGGTAGTCCAGGCTCACCACAGGCCGCCGCCGGTATTCCTCGAGCGCGTCGATGGCTACGGCGAACTCGCCGGTGTGGATCAGCGCGCTGACGTAGCGTGCCACGACGTGCGGGCGGAGATACTCGAGGTCCCCGTGCGAGCGGTTCACCGTGTCGAGCGCCGTCCTGATCTCCGTCAGCGCCGCGTCGGAGTGACCCAGACCGGCGTCGATCTCCCCCCGGAGCAGCAGGAGGAAGACCGGCAGTCGGGCGTCGGCCTCCGCTACTGCTGCTGGGAGTTCGGCATCGACGGCGTCCACCGCGGTGCGAGCGACGGGGAACTCCCCTTCCAGAACCGACCCGAGCACGTGAAGCAGCCTCAGCGCATACGGTGCCGGCCCTTCGGCCGGCGTCGATGGACCCGCGTAGTCACTTCCGGGGCCGGTCGAAGCCAGCCGCTCCATGCAGGCATCGGCTATTCCGTGGATGCCGCCCGGATCGTCGCCCCGCTGCACAGAGGCCAGGGCCTTGAGGGTAGCGGCGTCCGCTACGGTGGGTGGCCGGACGGCGCCGGACAGGACCTGATCGAGCAGGTCCACGGCGACGGCGTACTCACCGAGGTTGACCCTGACCCGTGCCTCCTCCACGGCCCCGGCGTCGTCCTCTCCCCCGGCCCTGGCAGCGCTCGCGAACCGCAGGGCCGACTCCGGTTCGGACACGTGCGCCGCGGTCCGCGCCGCACCGAGAAGAACCGCGGACGGCACCATCACGCCGCAGTCGAGGGCCCAGTCGAGGTACTGCACCATGCCCTCGTGCAGGGCGGGCAGGGCCACCTCGTCACCGAAGAGCAGATGCCGCAACTCTGCGCTCCGCCCGGCGGGCACGAGCGCCCGGATGACGCGCGCCAGGATGGGATGCGTGACCCGGACCGAACTCGTGGAGGAACCGAGTGTGCGCAGGAGTCCGCGCCGGAGGAGTTGCTGCGTCACGGCGTCCTCTTCGATCCCCGCGAGCTTCGCCTGGGTGATGCCGCCGCTGAGCGCGACGACTTCGTAGATGGTCCGCTCCTGCTCCGTGAGTCCCTGCAGCAGCGTCTTCGCCAGGTCCATCAGCTGGGGAACGGGCCGGTGGAAGCGTCCCGAGAGGCAGAACACCCCATCGCGGTCGACCAGCTCACCGGTGGCGGTGGCGTGATCGAGCAGCGCGCGCAGCATCAGGGGATTTCCGGCGCTCTGCCGCGCAAGGTAATGCCCTGCTCCCTGGGTCAGGCGCCCGCCCAGGATCGACTCGCAGAGTGTCTCCACCTCGGCATCGTTGAGCCCCTCGAGGTCCACCCGGCTGATGAATCCGTCCGTATAGAGGGAGAACAGGTCTCCCGAACGCGGCGGCATGCCATTGGAGAAAAGCACCACCTTGATGATGCGGGAGATCACGAGCTGGGTGAGGACATGGCTACTGTCCTCGTCGAGGTAGTGGGCGTCATCGATGACGACGACGGCCTCCCGTCCCTCGGATGCCTGGCGGAAGAAGGCGACAAGCGCGCGCAGGGCGGGAAGGGAGGACTTGAGCGTCTGCGGCGTCGCATGCGTGAGATAGGGGCCGAGGGATCCGTAGGGTACGTCCGCGAGGCTCGCGGACGCGCGGACCATGAAGACCTTCGTGTGCTGCGGATCGATGATGGACACGAGCCGCCGGGCGATCGCGCTCTTGCCCGTGCCGGCCTCGCCCACCACGAACGCGCCGTTCACATTCGGATTGGACAGTGTCTTGGCTATGGCGTCGATGGTGCTCTCGACGCCTACGAGGGGAACCCGACCGTCATCGAGCATCATCAGAGTGGTGCCGGGAGAAGCTCCGCGAGCTGTGATCGCGAGGAGATGTGTAGCTTGGAGTAGATCTGGTACAGGTGCCCCTCGATGGTCCGGACGGAGACGCACATGGACTCGGCGATCTCCCTGTTGGTGTAACCGCCGACCGCCAGCTGGGCGATCTCCCCCTCGCGCGGGGTGAGGCAGTCGGGCGGGGATGCGGGACCGCCGACACCCATCTCGCTGAGCACGCGCCGTGCTCTCTGCTGCACGTCGCGCACGGTGGATTTGTCACCGAGGGCGCGAGCTACGTTGAGGGCCGAGCGGGCTGCGTCACGGCTGAATGCCTGGTCACCGACGGCCGCAGCCAGTTCCATGGCCTGCAGGATGACCTCGGCGTCACGACTGCCCACCCCCTTCGCGAACATCTCGCACAGGTGCCCGAAGGGACCTTGCACCCGCGCTGCCAGATCGGACGATTCCGGCAGCGCACCGCTGTTCCCGAGCCTGACCGAGCTCGTCAGGGCGGACAACCCGAAGAGCGAAGCACCGCGTTCCCTGTCGCTCCGTCCCAGCGCCTGCAGCTGCTCTGCAGCTTCCGGTTTCGCCTCACGTAGCCCCAGGCTGAGCAACTGCAGCTGCGTGGCCATCCGGCGCACCACCCAGGGCTCACCAGCTGCGGGTTCTGTGTCCCTCAGGAACGGGATCGCGGCCTTGATGTCATCCGCCATCGTGTAACAGAAGGCGATCGCGCTGGCCGCGAGCGCCAACATCCGGTGCGGGTCGGCGACTCGCAGCTGGTCGAACGCCGGCCCCAGGACCACGAGCGCGTCCGCGGGCGTACCGTATCGGCCGTGGGCGAGTCCCACCGCCAGCTGCACGGCAGAACCGTGGTAGATCGCCGCACTGTCCTTGCCGGTGAGGCGTAGCTCGCGGGAGCCCGGACCCCAGCAACCCGTTGCGCTGTAGACGGAGGCCAAGCGCAGGTACGCGATCTCCCTGGTCCGGTGGCCGACGTCCACCTCCCGCAGCCGGCCCGCGAGGGAATAGGCGAGTTGAAGCGCGTCCAGCTGGTTCTCCATCATCCCCCATGCCTCACACAGCAGCACGTCGCTGGAGATTCCCTGCTCGCTACTGAGGCGGATGGAGGATGCCTGCAGGGACAGCACGAGGTCCCGCGACTGGGCGAAGTTGCCCTGCAGGGACGCAACTTCCGCCCGGACTATGACGATCTCGGCCTGGAGCCGGGCACGTTCGACGGCGTCGAGGCCGGCGTCCGGCGCGAGCCGCTCCTCGGCGTCGACGAGAGTTTCCTCCACTCCGGCCCGGCCGAGGCGATTCCGCAGCGTGGCGTCTGCAAGGAGCAACGCTACGGCGTCCGTCACCGGCGCCTGGGCCATGAGTGGAGCAGCAGCCAGCACTGCGTCAGCAGCATCCGTGAAGCGGCCGGTGAGGGTGAGCGCCCTGACCAGCTCGACTGCGGCTGCGGGCGACGACCGGTGCGCATCCTCCAGTTCGGCGTAGGCCGCGGCCTCCGAGTACCTTCCGGCGCGGTTGGCTGCCCGTGCGGCGGCAAGGGCGAGCGTGGCGGGTACCGGCCGGTGGCACCTCACCAGCCACTCCGCATGTCGCTCGGGGTCGAGAAGGTGGCCGAACCCGGCGTCCTCGACCCAGCGCCCGTACAACTCGCCGGCACGCAGCGCGGAGAGGGACGCCGCCGTACCCGCGGCCATGACCGGATCCGAGAACTCCACGCACTCCTGCTTGCCGTGCCGCACGGCGAGCAGACCGGCGGTCTGAAGGGCATCCACGTCGGTGCTGCTGGTGATCGCCTGCGCCACTGCGAGCGGCACCCGCCCTGCCAACGCGGTGACGCGGGCTATGTCCTGCTGCGCGGCGGGCAGGTCCTGAAGGAGGAGCTGGGCCGCATCGATGATCTCGGTCGGCACGGGCGTGCTGCCTGGAAGGAGCACCCAGGAAGCGCCCTGCTGCACCAGCCGGCGTCCGCGCAGCGCACGTGTCGAGGCCTGCAGGAACCGCGCGTTGCCCCCACTCATCTCGTGCAGCAGGCTCAATCCCTCGGAGCTCACGGGGCCCTCGAGCGCCGTCTCGACGAAGGCCCGGGCCTCCAGCGCGTTGAAGGGCTCCACGTCGAACCGCCTGAGCGAGCCGTCCCGCCACAGGGCTGCGAACAGGGGATCGGCCGCAGCGAAATTCTGGGCCGTCAGCAGCACGATGGCGGTCTCGCTGAGCACGAGTTGCCCGATCAGCGCAGCGGAGGACGGGTCGAGGTACTCGACGTTGTCGACGGCGAGAACCACCCGGCGGCCGCGCGCCTGCTGGTTGAGCAGGTCGGTCACGGCCCGGAGGACCATCACGGGATGCTCGACCACATCGGCCTCGAACTCCGACAGGAGGAAGTTCACCGGCCGGTACGCCTGGTGCCGGGACCCTTTCGACCCGCGGATGCGGAGGATGTAGTGGCTTTCCGCCCGTGATGACAGCACCTGCTGCATGACCGCGGTCTTGCCGACACCCGCGTGCCCCACGAGCACTGCACCGGCCGATCCTGCCGTTGCCAGCGCCTCCTCCACGGCGACGAGGAGGTCCTGCCGGCCTACGAAGGATGGCGTATCGGGCAGGCGGTTCAGGTCGCCACCGCCTGATGCAGCACCAGTGCGAGACTGTGCAGTCGGTACGCTGAAGGCAGTCGCAGCCATGAGACCACTCCCTAGTTTCGAAGATCGAAGATCAAAGGTCGTTCGTCTTCGAGCCTAGAAAGAGTTTCAGGTGCCTACACGAGTACCACTTACGGGAGTTCTACTCCACCTACTCGCATTTCACCCGCGTAGGTACCCTACGACTACTTGTAAAGCCCGCAATTACTACTGGGGCTGCGCGTAGTCAGGAGTTGCCGTCGAACAGGCTGGTGACGGAACCGTCGTCGAACACCTCTCGGATGGCCCGCGCGATCAGGGGTGCGATCGACAGCACCGTCAGTTGCGGGAAGCGCTTCTCCGAGGGTATCGGAAGCGTATTGGTCACGACGACCTCGCGTGCGCCCGATTCCGCGAGGCGGCGGGGTGCCGGATCCGAGAAGACGGCGTGCGTGGCGGCAATGATGACGTCCTTGGCGCCGGCGCTCTTGAGCACCTGCACGGCGCCCGAGATGGTGCCACCGGTGTCGATCATGTCATCGATCAGGACGCAGGTGCGGCCTTCCACCTGGCCCACGACCTGCTTGGAGATGGCCTGGTTGGGGACGGTCAGGTCACGGCTCTTGTGCACGAAGGCAAGAGGTGCCCCACCGAGCCGCTCCGCCCACTGCTCCGCGACGCGCACCCTGCCCGTATCCGGGGACACGACAGTCACGTTGTCGGCGTCGACCCGTGACCGGATGTAGTCCGCCAGCAGCGGGATGGCCATGAGGTGGTCCACCGGTCCGTCGAAGAATCCCTGGATCTGGGAGGTGTGGAGATCCACCGACATGAGCCGGTTCGCGCCGGCGGTCTTGTAGAGGTCGGCGATGAGGCGCGCCGAGATGGGCTCGCGGCCGCGCCCCTTCTTGTCCTGACGGGCGTAGGGGTAGAACGGCGACACCACCGTGATGCGCTTGGCCGATGCCCTCTTGAGCGAATCCACCATGATGAGCTGTTCCATCAGCCAGTTGTTCAGGGGGGCGGGATGCGCCTGGATCACGAAGACGTCCGTGCCGCGGACGCTCTCACCCGACCGCACATAGATCTCGCCGTTGGCGAAGTCGTAGGCCGAGACCGGCAGCAGTTCCGTCCCCAGCCACGAGGCGATCTCCTCCGCCAGTTCGGGGTGGGCACGTCCTGATGCCAGGACCAACTTCTTCTCGCCGCGTGCCGTGATCTCGCTCATGCCTGGGTGCTCTCTTCCGTGGGGTTGCCCGAGGGCGTGTCGTTCGTGGAGGCTGCGCCTGCCGCCGTGGCGGACGCGGTGCCTGGTCGCTTTCCTGCCACCCAGTCGGCGATGTTCCGCTGGGGTGCCACATTCACCGCAAGCGCCCCGGCCGGGACATCCTGGCGCACCACGGCGCCCGCGCCGGTGTAGGCGCCGTCGCCGACCGTCACCGGCGCCACGAAGACCGTGTTCGAGCTGGTGCGGACGTGGGATCCGATGACGGTGCGGTGCTTGTTGACGCCGTCGTAGTTCGCGGTGATGTTGCCACACCCGATGTTGGTGAATTCACCGATCTCGGCGTCACCGGCGTAGCCGAGGTGGGACAGCTTCGAGCCGCGCCCGATGGTGACGTTCTTGGTCTCGTAGAACGCGCCGATCTTGCCGTCCTCGCCCAGGACCGTTCCGGGACGGAGGTAGGTGAAGGGTCCCACGCTGGCACCGGCGCCGATGCGCGAGCCGCTTCCGTGCGTGCGGACCACGTGGGCGCCTTCGCCGATGACGACGTCCGTGAGGGTGGTATCCGGACCGACCACCGCTCCCCGGGCCACGAACGTCTCCCCATGGAGTTGCGTGCCCGGCAGCAGTGTCGTGTCCTCCTCGAGGACCACCGTCGCGTCGATCCAGGTGGTGGCCGGATCGATGATGCTGACTCCCGCCAGCATCCACTTCTCGATCAGGCGTCGGTTGAGTTCGACGCCGAGCGACGCGAGCTGGACGCGGTCGTTGGCGCCCTCGACCTGCCAGCGGTCCTCCTGCACGACGGCGGCCACACGGCCCCCTGCGGCCCGCGCGATGGCGACGACGTCGGTGAGGTACATCTCGCCCTGGGCGTTGGCCGAGCCGACCTGTGTCAGGGCGCTTCTCAGGACCGCGGCGTCGAAGGCGTAGATGCCCGAATTGATCTCGCGGATCGCGCGCTGTTCCGCTGACGCGTCCTTGTGCTCCACGATCGCGACCACCGTCCCGTCCTCATGGCGCTGGATACGTCCGTACCCCGTGGGGTCCTCGAGCACTGCGGTGAGGACGGAGACGGCATTCCCTTCGCCCTGGTGCACCGCCACCAGTTCCTGCAGGGTCTCCGGCGTGAGGAGGGGTACATCACCGTACGTGACGACGACCGTTCCGCTGACCGCGCTCCCGAGACGCTCGTCGAGGCCTGCGAGTGCCACCTGGACGGCCCTCCCCGTACCCGGGACGTCGTCCTGGTCGAAGAGGACCGCAGCCGGATCGACGCTGGTCACGTGCTCGGCAACGCGATCGCGCTCGTGGCGGACGACGACGGCGAGTTCCCGCGGCTGCACCGCCCGTGCTGCCTGCAGGGAGTGGCCGATCATGGAGATACCACCGATGCGGTGCAGGATCTTCGGCGTACGCGACTTCATGCGCGTGCCCGCCCCGGCGGCGAGGACGATGACCGCGGCCGGCGCTTCGGTGTCGCTCAGGTGTGTGGTGGCAGTGGTTCCGACCTGGTTGCTCACGAAGAAGCGCTCCTACCTATAGGTGACCGGCGTGTGCGGCGGACGGGCCTGTCCGGCCGGCAATTCGCCGTTCCGCCCATAGGATTCGAACCTATACTCCACAGCTCCAAAGGCTGGGGTGCTGCCATTACACCAGGGCGGACCGCGACGACGCTCCGCTGGGTGGTGGAGCATGTGCGCACGGTTCTCTAGTTTGCCATGCTCGCGGAGGGTGGGCGACATCAGGCGCCCGCGATCCGGGTAGGGGCTAGATCAGAACCAGCACGACGGCTATGGCCATGACCAGCAGAACCGCAGACATGACCATCGCCCGACCACTGGTCCTCGTGAGGGGTGCGGCTCGACGGCGGCCGTGCGGGGAGGACGATGTGTTGGTCATGCAGCCACGGTACGAGCGACCGTGAATGGGCAACACCGTGTCCGGTACCCGAGTGCGGACCCGCATCACTCGCTTCCGGCTCCGGCGTCGGTGCCACGGCCGAGGCAGATCCGGCTGGTCATTGAAGCACACAGGCAGCCGGGCTAGATTACGAGCATGCGTCCTCCCCGGCCAGCGATGTCCAACGCCGTTCCGCCTCCCGTGCTCAAGGAGGAGTCCCCTCCCCCTTCGGTCCGGAGGTCCGGCGGCCTCTGGCTCCTGGCAGTGGGCGTCGGGGTCGTGGCGCTCGTCCTCGCCTTCCTCGACCGTGAAGCGCTTCTCGACACTCTGGCGGAGACCGCCGCGACCATCGACAGCGGGGCGGATGCCGCCAGGCTGGATCAGGTAGCCCTGATCGCCCTGTGGGGAACCACGGGAGTCTTTGCCCTCGTGCTGCTGATCGAGGCGCTCCTGGTGCGGCCGCTCCTCCGTGGCCGGGGCTGGGCACGCTGGGCGCTCCTCGCGATGGTGGTCGCCGATGCAGGTGCCGTGCTGCTGGTCCTGGCGTTCCTCGGGGACGGTTCTGCTGGGTTCCAGCCCGCGCCCCACCTGGCAGTCGTCCACCTGGTTCTCGCCGTCGTGGCCCTTGTCCTCAGCCTGTTCCCGTCCGCTTCACGGTGGTTCAAGGAGCATGGGCGTCAGGCGCGAGCAGTCACGAAATAGCGGGAAGCGTCAACCCCGTGCCAACTCCCTGTCCTGTGTGCCCGAGCCGGCACGGACCACCAGTTCCTCGCAGGTGCGCACGACGACCTGGCACGCTTCCAGGGCTCCCCTGTCCGTCAGCGGATTCTCCGACAGCACCCTCCACCGGTGAAGTTTCCCGAGCGACGCGGCGCGAATGTCCTCGGGACCGGCAGCCGGCTCGAGGCCCAGGCGCTCCGGGGCACCTGTACCCGAGCCTCCGACGAGCCGCTCCGCCTCGCCCACGGCCGGCACCGGCAGCGGCACCTGGCCCGAGCGCAGCGCCGACAGTAGCCTCAACTCGCTGATCTCGTGCGCATTGGCCTTGATTTTTTCGATGCCTGCCAGAACCGCACCACCGGAGTCCCTCGGATTGCTGTGGACCAACGCCTCGAGGCCCGTCAGCGCCGTCCGGACCCGCAGCGTGGAGGCGCGGGCGTCGAACTGCCGCGTCACGAGTGACATCAGGTTGTCGAGCCCACTGCGCCGGGCGAGCTCGTGTGCCAGCACCGTGGAATCCCTGATACCGCCGCGGACCAGCGCGGCTCCGAGGCGGAGTCCGAACATGCCGAAACGGTCGAGGAGGCGTGCCGCTTCATCCATGGGAATGCCGACGGCGCTGCTTCCCGCCACGAAGCGGTCGGCGGAGAGCAGCAGGCGTTCACGCTCCGTGTTGCCGAGCGCCGCCAGGGCCACGAAGGCTTCATACTCCGCCTGCCGCAGCGTCCGCGAGCTCTGGGCGACCAGGCCTGCGATGGGCAGCACGTCCAGGACCAGTGACTTCAGCGAGGGATCAGTGCGGTAGCGGTCAGCGATCCGGGAGGCAGAGATGAGGGAGTCGATGCGCCCTGCACCGACCTCGTCCGCCCGTGACAGGACCGCGAGCGCGTTCACGGTCCCGGCGTGGGCGGCGCTGGTATCCCGGAAGGCCTCGAGGAACTTCAGGTCGGAACTGTGGAGATGCCGCATCAGGTAGATGACCGCGTCCGCTTCGGACGGGGAGTCCTCCGGGGTGAGGAACCGGGTGCTGCGCGCGGACACATCAGCGGAGAGGGAGGCGATGCCCGGGGTGTCGATCAGGGTCATGGTGCGCAGGTTCTCGGCCGGCCACTCCACGACGAGCCGGGCTACGTCCTCGGCCCGCAGCCCACCGAGGTCGAAGACGAGCCGCCCGTCCACCCTCGTCAGGGGAAGCAGCCGCTCCTCACCCTCCAGGGGATACAGCGTGATCCGGGGCGTCGCGGCGTGACGGTACCAGGTGATGATGCGGGTGCACTCCCCCGTATCGGTGGGAGCGATCTCCTCGCCGATGATCGCGTTGAGGAGCGTGGACTTGCCGGCCTTGACCATGCCCGCGACGGCGACGCGCAGCGGTTCCCGGAGGCGCTGGGCGTAGTCCTCGAGCTGCGCCCGCAGCGCCGGTTCGTCGTCGTACACCTGGATCGCGTCCTGGAGCAGGGCTTCGACGGCGCCGCTGTCCCTCATGTCCGTGCTGCAATCTCGTCCGGAGAACGCTGTGCGACCAGCACGGCCCCGGGGACGGGAAGGAGCGCCTTCGCCTGCGCGTGCACCTGGTCGATCCGGGCAAGTTCGGCTTTCAGCTGGACAACGCGCTCGTCGCGCTGCTGGCGGTAGGTGGAGGCCGTCCGCTGGGCGGCAGCGACAGAATCGGCCAGCGACCGATGATGCTCCTCGGCGATATCACCGAAGTGGTCGCGGATCTCGCGCTGCACCAGGCGCAGCCGGTCCTTCAGTTGCTTCCCGACCTGGAAGACGACGTCGTCCATCTGTCGCCGGACAAGCGCCTTCGCCTCCGACTGACGGCGCTTCAGCCGGGCATCCTTGTCCTCCCGGTACGCCTTACGGCCCAGTAACAGTCCGGCGCCCACCGACAGTGGATTGATGAGGGACATGCCGATGATGCCGGTCAGCAACCCGAACATCAGCACACCTCCGTAGGAACCTCGCATGCCGATCAACACCTTTCCTGCTGCGCTGACGTGTCCGGGGTCGAGGAAAGGTACCTCCTCGACCGGGGCGAGGACACCGTCCGTGCCGGACACCTCCAGGAGCGGCAGGGGCACGTTGTCCACCGCGAACAGTTCAGCCACCTGCTCGGCGAGCCAGTGCGAGCGTTCATTCGTCCACACGAACGTGTCCGACACCGCGGAAGCGACCCGCTGCTCGAGCCACTCCGCGAACTGGTCCCAAACGGGCCCGGGGTCCCCTTCGTCGATAGCGGCCTCCGCCTCCCGCTGGATGGTCCGGAGCCGGTCACGGAGATCGTGCTCCATGTCCGAGATCAGGTCGGAAGCACCATCGTTCAGCGTGGTCTGCCAGCGTGAGGAACGCTTTCGCTGCTGGTCCGCCTTCTCCTTGGCCTCCTCCAACTCGGCCAGGAGCACAGGCACTCCCTCGGGGTGCTGCAGCGCCTGGAGTTCGGACTGCACCGACAGGCGCAGGTGCTCTGTCGTGGACAGCAGGTCCTGGGCCACGGAATTCCTGCGCAGCGCCTGGGCCTTGCCGACGACGTCGTTCCTGAGGTACGCGATGAGTTCCGGGAAACCGGACTCGCGGTTCAGCTCCGCATCACCGGTCTGGGCAGCGAACAGGCGGAGGTCCGAAGAAACCGGGATCAGCGGCGTGCTGTCCATGCCCGCAGTCGAGAGGTGGCCCTTGTCGAGGTCGGCGACGGCCCTCCACTGTGGGTAGAGATCGGTCTTGGAGAGCAGGCACGCCACATTCGGGACGATGCGCTGGGCCTGATTCAGGAACCGCAGCTCCGGTTCGGTGTACTCCTGTGAGGCGTCCGACACCAGGAGCATGGCATCGGCCGTGGGCAGGGCGGTGAGGGTGGTCAGCGCGTGGGCCGATTCGAGGCCGCCGACGCCCGGGGAGTCGATGATCGAGAGGCCGTCGGCCAGGACCCGTCGGGGAAGGCGCACCTCCGCAGAGGCCAGGCCCTGCCGGTTCGAGGGGTTGCCCCGTTCCGACACGAAGCCGGCGATGTCCTCGAGCGCGATGGGCCGGCGCTCGACCGAGGAGGCGTCCTGATCCGGACCCCCGTCCTTGTGGGGTATGAGCACCGAGGCGCTTGCCGGATCACCGAAGCTGACCAGGGTAGGCACGGAGGTCGCGATGTCATCATCCACAGGGCAGACCGGGGCATTGACAAGGGCATTGATCAGCTTGCTCTTGCCCTGCTTGAACTCCCCCACCACGATCACGCGCACATCCGGATTCGCCAGGCGTGCGAGCGTCTGCTCCAGCCTCTGGCGCAGGTCTGCCCGATCGCCGTTGGCAACCAGGCTGAGACCGCGGTTCACGAGCGTGATGAGATCGTTCATGTAGGACTCCCCGGTGAGTTGTTCTATGAGACCACAGGCAAGCCCAACGGGGAATCATCCCCGTTGGGCTTGCCTTCGTTGTGCTGCGATCAGAGCGACGAGTCGTCCACCGAGACATCGGTATCGACGACGACATCCAACTCGTTGTCGACGAAGATCGCCGATTCGTCGATGGAGGTGTATTCCACCGTCGTGTTGTCGGTCAAGACCTCGTTGAACGAGTTCTCCAGCTCGACCTCGGCAACGATGGAGTTGTCGACCTCGTTGAACGAGTTGTCCAGCGCGACGTCGGTGTCGATGACGGTCGAGGTCTCGTTGAACGCGTCCTCGATCACTACGTCGGTGTTGAGCGAGTTGTCGGAGTTGAACGAGTCCTCGAGCTCCACGTCGATCTCGGTCGAGTTGTCGGTGTTGAACGAGTCCTCGAGCTCCACGTCGATCTCGGTCGAGTTGTCGGTGTTGTCGGTGTTGAGCGAGTTCTCCAGTTCGACATCGATCTCAGTTTCGACCGAGTTGTCCGTGTTGTCCGTGTTGAAGGAATCGTCGACGTCCACGTCCACGTCCGTGTTGTCGGAGTTGTCGTTGAACGAGTCCTCGAGCTCCACGTCGATCTCAGTTTCGACCGAGTTGTCGGAATTGTCGTTGTTCGAGTCTGTGGTGTTGCCGATCTCGACCTCCGCAGAGCCGCTCGCGTTGACCTTGGTGGAGCTGTCCTGCGAGTGGTCATCGGAGTTGTCGACGGAGTTGTCGACCTCGGCGTCGCCGTTCGCGGCAACCGCGTTGTTACCCGAAGCGACGTAGGCCTCGTTGTCGAACATCTGGCTGACGTCACCGTCGGCCCAGATGTTCTGGTTCACCGACTGGTCGGTGATCGTGTCCCGGTCATCCACGGACGAGGTGTAGGAGTAGTTGTTGACGACGTGCAGGAGCTGCTGGACAGCATTGCCGTGGTCGTTGTCGTCCCCACCGGTGGCTGGATTGCCCGGATTCGTCGTTCCGCCCCCGCCGCCCGGATTCGTCGTGTTGCCGCCGCCGCCCCCGCCGCCCGGATTCGTCGTGCTGCCGCCGCCGCCCCCGCCGCCCGGATTCGTCGTGCTGCCGCCGCCGGTTCCTGGCGTGTAGGCGCCGGGGGTGACATCACCCGAGGAGTTTCCGCCGGTGTCGTACCTGCGGTCGAACGAGCTGTCGTTGTCGCCGCCGAAGCTCACCGGGGCGTAATCCAGGACCACGGGCATGACGGCGTCGACGTCGTCCATGCAGACGTTGCTGAGGCCTGCCTGTGCGAGGGCCGCCTCCGGGTCGCTGATGAACTCGTTGGCCGCATCCGCGTCATGGAAGAGGTTCATGAGGAAGTCGAGGAGATCTGAGGCAAGAGTAGTCATGACATATTCCTTCGGTATCTGTTACGCCGGCTGCTCTGCCTGGCTTGTTCCAAACCTAGGAGCCCGGGGGCACCCGGTGCATCGGTAGGTCCACCCCTACCCCGGGCCACTGATTAGGGGTTTCGCGCGCTCCGATTAGGGGCACTCACGGGTGAACCGCCGCCGGCGGTAGTACCCGGGGTGGTTGTCTGCTCGAGTGAAAGACGAAGCCGTGCCAGCAGTTCCGAGCGCGACGACGCACCGTAGCGGCGCCTGATACGCGCCACATGGTGCTCCACCGTCCGGGGCGAGATGAAGATCTCCTCGCTGATCTCGCGGTACGTCTTGCCCTGCAGGACCAGGTGGGCGATCTCGCGTTCGCGGCCACTGAGCATGGGGGTGTCACCCCTCGGCGCACTGTCGCGGGGAACGCCGCGCTCGCCGGCTCCCGCGCTCGGAGGTCGCGCGATGCCCACCTGCGTGCCGGGCCGCTCCTGGGGTGGCCTCGTCACCTCCGGCCGTATCAGCCGCTCCCGGACCGGTCGCAGGTCGCGTGCACACGAAAGCAACCTGGTCATGTCTTTTCGCTCTGCGGCACGCGCCGAAGCATGACCGGCCAGGCGCGCACCCTCCCAGGGAAAACCTGCTGCCGCAAGGTTCCTCGCCGCAAGCTCGACGAAGTCGGTGTCGAAACGTTCGGCAAGTACCGTCACCCATGCCTTGCCTGCACCGGCGAACGTGGCTGCCAGGGGGTAGCTCATGGCCTGGTTCACCAACGCCGCCGCATGCGGTCCGAGGTCATCCGGGCGCTCCTGCAGAAGGGCGGCCTGGACGGCGGACCAGTGCAGGGGCACGGACCACAGGGGAGGATTGCCCAGCCGTGAGAGAAGCAGCCATGCTTCTTCCAGATGCGGCTTGAGCCTCTCGACGTCGCGCAGCCGGGCCGCGGCGATGACGAGTTCGTTGAGCGGAAGGACTGCCATCAGGTCCACGGAGACGTGAAGAAGTGCCTCCCGTGCGCGTTGCCAGGCCTGAACGAGCGCGGAGGTGTCCCCCGCGCGCCGTGCCAGCCCCACCTCGAGTGCCTGCAGCAGCAGTTCATCGCGTGGAACGAGTTGCTGCTCGAGCCTCCCCGCGTCGACGATGAACGTCCGTGCAAGGGCCGGCTGGTCGAGGAGCATGGCCGCCCATCCGCCGAGGAGGCACAGGCGCGGACGCAGGACCGGACCCCCCTGGCCGCTTGCGAGAGCTGCCTGGATGACGGAGAGCGCGGTCTGCGGGCTGCCGGCCAGGAGCCCGACGATCGCGGCGAAACACGCGGGCAACTCCGGCGCGGGCGAGCCCTGCCCCGTCGCGTTCAGGGTGTCGGAGGCACGGATCAGCATCGGTAGCGCGCCGTACGGTTCCGACTCGAGGGACAGCAGGGCTCCCTCGGCCAACAGCATGTACGCGACGTCCTTCAGGGATGGGGAAGGAGCCGCGGCTCCACCGCCGACCATGGAACGGGCGCCCGTTGCATCACCGGCAGCGAGCAGTGCCAGGGCGCCGAGAGGCTCGACCCCTGGTGATTGGAGCGCTGCTGCCCACTGTTGTACGTCCGCCGCACGGGACATCATGCCCCGGTGCGACCAGACTGCGCAGGACACCTGGACCGCCCGCGCGAAATCGGGGAGCACCAGCTGGGAATCGGGTGGCTGCTGCCCGAAATAGATATCTAGGATGCGGGAGGCGGTGTCGAGGTCACCGACGCCAAGGGCTGCCTCAGCCCGGCGCGGTGCAGTGGACAGGGAATCCGCGCCGGCGGCGACCGCGAGGTCCAGCAGTTCCAGCGCACCGGCGGGATCAGTGCCGAGGAGGGCTGTGCCCTGGTGCCCGAGCACGTCCGCAAGACGCTCGTCCACGTACCCTTCGGCAGCGAGCCCACGGGCGAGTGCACCAAGGGGCAAGGATTCGGAACAGTAGAGGTCGACGAGGGCGCGCTGCAGCCGACGTACCTGGTACACGTCGGCGTCCCTCAGCATGACGGTGCGAAGCTCGAGCGATGGCCGCCCGTCGGCCTGGAGGAAGCCGGCACTCGTCGCGCGGGCCGCCAGTTGCTCGGCAGGAACACCTCCGCTGTACAGCAGTGGCGGAACGAGACCGGGGACACTGAATCCGATGCACAGGGCGAGGACGACCTCGTAGGTTGCTGTGTCCAGGTCCTGCGGATCGATGCCTGTTGTCATGCGCACGTGTGTTTCAAGGTAGTTGGCCCCCATGATCAAGCCACCGTTACAGAGGACGAGGCGACGGACGATTCACCAGGAGACGGCGGATCGGCGGGTGTCGGATCGGCTGATGAGAAGGTGGGCTCAGGTTCAGGGCCCACGGTCGGCGGTTCGGCGGCCGGCGGGGGCGTGGTCGGGTCCGTGACCGGGTCGGGCGAAACGGGGGTTGTGGGGTCCACGACAGGAGGTTCCAGAGTGGGATCGACCGGCGTCGGGGGCGGCTCCACCGGAGTCGTAGGGGGATCCACCGGAGTCGTCGGGGTCGGATCCGAGGGTGCTGGACCCGGTTCGACAGGCGTCGTCGGGGCTGGGGTCGTCGGGGCTGGGGTCGACGGGAAAGGGACGGGCGGCGTGGGGTCTCCCGGGCTTGTGCCGGGCTTCGAACCGGACGCGGACGAGCCGGCGGCAGAAGGTGAAGGAGCGGGCGCTGCTCCTACCCCTGAGGGCGTCCCGTCGGCTGCTTTGTCGGATGTCGCTTTCCCTCCCTCCGTCTGTTCCGTAGTCTTGGCGGCGTTTCGGCCCGGAAGGTCCGACGAACCGGAGGGTTCGGCCTCCGCACCCTTGTCCCCGTCCTTCGGCGCTGGCGCCGCTCCCTCGATCCCGGCTCGTTCCAGGAAGTTCTGACCGAGATCGGGGCCGGCCAGGGGACCGACGTTCTCCCCATCCCGAGCCTCGTCGAGCGGGGTGGGTGACAGCTCCGTCGGCGTGATGGGCTGGGGCTCCTCGGCGGCCTCCGCCCGTTCGTTGGCCACGAACCCCGACAGGGCAGCAAGGCCACCGGGAGCATTGACGGCTGTCGCGGTCGCAACTCCCAGCAAGGCAACTGCCGCCGCAATGGCGCCGACGCGCACTCCGATGAGCCTGTTCGGCGTCATGGCTGCCGGACCGTGGCGCGGAACCGCTTCCGGCTTCCTGGCATGCAGTGAGAAGCCTGCTCGATTGACGCGATGTGGCAGCGCATCGCCGTCCTGCATTTCGCCTGCGATGGAAGCCGGCGTCCCTGCGGCGGGAACCAGCCCCTCGTCCTGGTCCGGAATCTCTTCCAGCACCGCTGTTGCGAAGGCCGCGCCAAGGGCAACCGATGCCTTCGGGTCCAGGTCTACTGCCAGCGGGCGGTTGAATTCGGCGGACAGGAGCTGCGCGACCAACGGTATGCGTGATGATCCACCGATGAGCAGGATCGCGGTCAGGTCCTCGGCATCGACCTGCGCACTCGTCAGCGCACAGCGCAGGGTGTCCACCGTCTCGCCCAAGGCGGGTTCGATCATGGCCTCGAGTTCCGACCGAACCAGGCGTACCTGTGAGTGCGCCCCGGGAAGCATGACCGAGATGGTCGCCTCCGAGTCCGACGAGAGTGCCTCCTTGGCTTCGGCGCACTCCCTGCGAAGCCTGCTCAGTGCGGCAAGAACCTCGGGCGCGGAGGTGTCCAGGTCCGTGAGATGGACTCCGGGCTCGTTGATGACGTGACTGAAAACCTCCTGGTCGAAGTCGGCTCCGCCCAGCCGCTCGAGGCCCTGGGGTACTCCGAGGACCGTGAACGCGTTGGAGCCGGTCTTGCGGACCACGGTCGCGTCGAAGGTTCCCCCGCCGAGGTCATACACAGCCAGGGTGGTTCCGCCTTCGATGTGCTCCCGAGAGGCGTACAACAGCGCTGCGGCTTCGGGTTCGGTCATCAGGACGACGTCCTGCAGGCCTGCCTCGGCCAGCGCCGATCTCAGGAGTGACTGCCTGTGCTCACCCCACCCGACCGGATGCGTCAGCGTGACGGACTCCGGGGAACAGCCCTGCCTCTCGGCGGCTACGTCCACCACCCACAGAACGACGGTGGCGAAAAGCTCCTGCGGCAGGACGGCGATGTCACCCACCATCAGGGGCACTTCGTCGCCTATCCGGCGCTTGAACTCCCGTGCCAGGCGCTCCGGCTGGGAACTTCCCCTGCGTTCGGCGACCTCGCCGACCAGTCGGGTGCCGTCCTGGCCGATGAAGACGACCGTCGGTATTACCGAGGCCCTGCTGCCCAGCGCCAGGACCTGTGGCTCGCGAAGCCCCTGCGGTCCTGTCTCGATGACAGCTGCTGCCGTGAAACTTGTTCCTACATCAATGCTGAGACCGTAGCTCATAGCTTCCCCGTGTCATGCTCGTCCTTGACCACTCGGCCCCAGCTAACAGGACGGTAACGAGCGAAACGAGAGTAATGCCCCGCTTCGTGTACTCGTCTTCGATGCAGCACTACTTGTCCCCTTCCGGCACCGTTGGCGCAAGGAATAACAAGCATTCGCGGACTTTCCCCTGTTTCTTGTGAGGTTGGGACGAAGGGCGTAGGGGTCCTCGGTGAGCTTCGCTAGCCTCTGACGAACTGGCCCGCATCTGCGGGATGGTCTCTCAGAAAGAAGCCCATGATTCCTTCCCTCAGCCTGCGCTCGGCACAACGAGCAGCGGTGGGCGTCGTCGTTACCGCCATCGCCCTGTCCTGTCTGGCATCTCCCGCATCCGCCGCAGTCATCACCATCCTCGGAGATGGGAAGAGCCTTGCCGACACGGTGCAGCAGAACGGCAGTTTCACGGCATCCGTCCAGGCGCCGACGGGATCGACGGTGAAGTTCAAGCTGGACGGCACCTATCTGGGCCAGGACACCGAGGCTCCCTACACCTGGCCCGTGACGGCGGGCACCGGACTGCATAAGCTCAATGTCCGGTGGGACACGTCTACCGGACGACAGGAGGCGACCGTGAACTTCTCCATAGGAACCACGACGCCGGCACCGGTTCAACCGGCACCGCCGGCTCCCGCTCCCGCACCCACGCCACCTACGACGTCGCCCGCCCCCTCGCCCGCTGGTGTTGTCCAGGTGTCCACTGCGGCCGGACTGAAGTCCGCCCTTGCCTCCGCGCAGCCCGGACAGGTGATCGAACTGCGGGACGGCCGTTACATCGGCGCGTTCACGGCGTCGGCCTCCGGTACGGCATCCGCGCCGATCACCCTCCGCGGCTCCCGCAACGCCGTCCTCTCCACAGGATCCACGTCGTCGGGCTACGGCCTCCACGTCACGGGGTCGAACTGGCGCATCACCGGCATCTCCGTCGCCTCGTCGGCCAAGGGCATTGTGCTCGACGGCTCGAAGAACACGGTCATCAACGGTGTCGACGTCGGCACCATCGGCGCGGAAGCGGTGCATTTCCGCTCCGGCAGCTCCGACGGCGCAGTCCTCGACTCCTTCATCCACGACACCGGACTGACCCATCCCGAGTACGGCGAGGGCATCTATATCGGTAGCGCCAAGAGCAACTGGGTCAGCGGGGCACCGGACCGGTCGGACCGGATCACGGTGCGTGGCAATCGGGTCACCAATACTTCCGCCGAGGGCATCGACATCAAGGAGGGGACCACGGGCGGCGTGATAACGGGGAACGTGTTCACCAACTCGGGTTTCTCCGGCGCGAACTACGCGGACTCCTGGGTCGACGTGAAGGGCAACGGCTACCGCATCGAAGGCAATTCCGGCCTCGGGACGAAGCTCGATGCCTTCCAGGTCCACTCCGTCCTGGCAGGGTGGGGCATGGGCAACAGCTTCACGAGCAACACCGTGCAGGGCGGCGTGCCGGGCTATGAGGTCTGGGTCCAGTCGGCATCGCTCGCGACCACCATCGCCTGCAAGGCCAGCGGGGCGGCCCGCGGGCTCAGCAACATCGCCTGCCGCTGATCCACCGTCGACGCCGATAGCGCCGGGTGGAAATTCCCACCCGGCGCTATCGGCGATCAAACTACAGCTACACCACGAGGCTTGGCGTCTCGTCGCGCACGTCGAACGCCAGTTCCACGGTGGCGGCCTGGGCCGGCCGACCGAGGGCCCGGTACTGCCAGCCCTTCGAGGTGTAGTCATTGGCGTTCAGCGCGTGGCGTCCGTCGAGGATCCGACGATGACTGACCAGGGCACCGAGGGCGTCCGGATCCGCGTTACGGAACTCGGACCACTCCGTGAGCAGGGCGACGACGTCGGCCTTGTCCACCGCCTCGGCCATGGAATCCACGTAGTTGAGGTCCGGGTAGGCGCGGTGGGCGTTCTCGTTGGCCTGGGGGTCGTACACCGAGACGATGGCCCCCTCGAGGTACAGCAGGCGGGCGACGTCGAGCGCCGGCGCATCCCGGACGTCGTCGGAGTTCGGCTTGAACGCGGCCCCCAGGGCCGCCACCCGTACCCCGGCGAGGCTGCCGCCCGCCAGTTCACGGATGAGGTCGACTGTACGGACGCGGCGTCGGTTGTTGATGGAGTCCACCTCGCCGAGGAAACTGACGGCCTGTCCGACCCCGAGCTCCTCCGCGCGGTGCTTGAACGCCCTGATGTCCTTCGGGAGGCAGCCGCCGCCGAAGCCGAGGCCGGGCTTCAGGAAGCGACCGCCGATGCGGTCGTCCAGGCTGAGTGCCTTGGCGAGCTGGTTGACGTCGGCGCCGGTCGCCTCGCAGATTTCCGCCATCGCATTGATGAACGAGATCTTCGTGGCGAGGAAGGAGTTCGCTGCGACCTTCACCAGCTCGGACGTCGCAAGGTCGGCGACGATCACCGGTGTCTCGAGGTCGAGGATGGGCTTGAAGACCCTGCGGAGCTGCTGCTCGGCCCAGCTGGAGCTCACACCGAAGACGAGGCGATCGGGGAAGAGCGTGTCCTGGACGGCGAAGCCCTCGCGGAGGAATTCGGGATTCCAGGCGAGTTCGAGTTCCGTGCCGAGCGGGGACAGCGACTGCACCATGGAGGTGATGCGAGCTGCTGTTCCGATCGGGACGGTCGATTTCCCGACGAGCAGGACCTTCCGGTCGATCCGCGTCGCCAGCGCCGTGAAGGCGGCGTCGACGTACTTCAGATCCGCCGCCGACGAATTCGGAGCCTGTGGCGTCCCGACACAGACGAAGTGCACGTCGCCGAAAGCTGCGGCCTCGTCGAAATCGGTACTGAAGCGCAGGCGGCCTGTCGCGAGGGCCTCCTGGAGCTTCTCGGGGAGGCCTGGCTCGAAGAAGGGCACACCACCGGCTGACAGCAGGTCGATCTTGCGCTGGTCCACGTCCACGCCGAGGACCTCGAAGCCCATGATCGCCATGCAGACGGCGTGGGTCGCTCCGAGATAACCGGTGCCGATCACCGTCACGCGGGGTGCGGGCTGGTCGTTGTGCTGGGAAGTGCTCATCGTTCGTCCTCTTTTGGGTAGGGGGTATCGCGGATTGTTGAAAGGTGGTCTGGTGAGGGGTAGTGGGAGAAAGTGGTCAGCCGGAGGTACAGGGTTCGTTCGACAGGCCTTCTCCGGCAGCGGAGGCCGTGTTGCTGCATTCGACGACGTTGTCGCGCACGGGCTTCAGTGAGTACCCGAGACCTGGTCCGTTGACCTGGGCGACGTTGTCACGGAAGACGTTCTCGGTGCCCCAGCCGTCCACGATCTCGTGCGTCTGGAATCCGTCCTGCGGGGAATCGGCCCCGGCATTGTCTGCAATGACCCAGCCCCTGCCTTTCACGTCGACCCAGGAGTCGGCCTCGACGATGCCCGACCCGTCGAAGCTGTTGTCGCGCAGGATTCCGTCCGAGGTGCCCTCCTTGATGTCGACATTCTCGGAGGTGGTTCCCGAGATGGTGTTGCCGGCAATCTCGTTACGGTCACTTCGGTCGGGCTCGCAGTTGCTGATGTCGCACCAGTTGCTCTCGGCCGTGCCGATGTAGATGCCCTCACCGAACTTGGGCTTCCGCAGGCCCGTGTTGCTGATCGTGTTGCCGATGACCCGGTTGTCGGTACTGAACTTCCGGAGGTGTATCGCCTCGTCGCCGGTGGTGGTGACCGTCAGCCCCTGGATCAGCAGGTTGGTGCCCTGGTCCACCATGACGCCCTTCTGGCCGTTGCGGACCGTGAAGCCCTGGAGTACCCAGTACGCGGAGTCCTCGAGGTGCAGCACATAGCCGTCGTCGGTCGTACCGCCGTCGAGGATGCTCTCCGCGTCGCCGCAGACCGTGATGGGCTGCTCCGCAGTTCCAGATGCGGACGCTGCGAAATTACCCGTATATACGCCCGGTCCGAGGCCGATGACGTCTCCCGGCCGGGCGGCGTCCAGGGCGTTCGACAGATCGGCCGAATTCCCCACCTGCACGGTCGACGCAGGGCATTCGACCGGAGATGCCACAGGTCCGGGTTCAGGGCTTGCGTCCTGCGTGGAAGATTGCCCGGGGTCCGGCTGGTCACCGGCCGTGTCCTGGTTGTCGGCCCTGTTCAGGCCCACCACGACGACGACGGCTGCAACGACCAGGGCCAGCGCTGCGAGGAGCAGGGCCAGGATCCCTCCGCGGCGGGTCACTGGGCCCGCCGGATGTCATCGATGCGCACAATGCCGCGGCTGAGGGTCGTCAAGGGGACACGCTCCTTGTAGGGATCGCGGATGGTCCGCACGCGGAGGTGCCGCTTGCGGGTGAAAGCCGTCGCCACGAGTAGCGCCCCGAGCAACAGCCAGATGAAGGTCAGGGGCTGGAAGACGGAATTCATGACGCTATGGACGGTGGGAGCGGGATGCCAGCTCAGCAGGTCGTTCTCCTCCACCACGGCTCCGGTGGAGGTCTCGTCCCAGATCGCCACGGTTCCATAACCGCCCACGTCGTTGCCGGCGACCCTGGTATCGGGCACGTTGCCGAGGAGGGAGACGCCGTGCCCGGAGAGCGAGCTCATGGTGTTGCCGGTGATGGACGCAGTAGCGTCCCGGACGTACACGCCGGTGTCGCCGCCGGAGATCGTGTTCCTGCGGATATCGGCCTGCGCCCCGGCCTCCCGCACCGCGATGCCCTGCTTGTGCTGGTCCCGGATCTCGTTGTCGATGATGCTCACGCCCTCTGCACCGTAGTTGACGACGACTCCGACCTCGTTGCCCTGGATGGTGTTGCCCGTGAGGCGCAGCTTGTTGCCGCCGCTGAGCTCGACCCCGTAACGCCCGTTGTCGGCGACGGTGCTTCCCAGGATGCGGTTCCCGCCATAGGTGACGACCGCCGTGCCGACGGCGTTGGGGCCGTCCGCGAGGGGCTGGCCGTCGAGAGAGATTCCGTTCCTGCCGTTGCCGCTCGCCGTCACGTCCTGCAGCTCGACCCGCGTGCTGGACCGGCCGACGGTGATGCCGTCGACCGCATTGTCCATCGACGTGGTCCCGGTGATGGTCGCGTCGGTCACGGAACGGTGCAGCACCAGTCCGTCGACCAGGCTCCCGCTGATGGCGGAGTCACGGATGGCGATGTCCCGGGCGTTGGTGATGAACAGGCCGAACGCGTTGTCCTTGACCGTGAGGTTGTCGATGCCGGCGGTGACCACGCTGTAGTCGAGGTCCGTCTGGTCGGCCAGGGACTTGAGGTCCGCCTCCGGCAGCAGCCGCGCCCCCGCCGGAGCTGCTGGTTCGGCCGCCGTCGCGCCCGATTCCAGGAAGGTACCGGCGGTGTCGGTACCGGTCAGTGCGAGGCCACCGGTGTTGCCGCTCCAGAACCCGAGTGATGACACCGTGGCGTGGGAGAACGATGCGTGACCGCCGATCACCCGGACGTACGCTCGCCCGTCCGAGGTGTCGGTATCCGCGCCGGAACCGTCCCAGCTGGTGATCTCGACGTCGGACTCCTCGGTGCCCGCAACCGTCAGCGAGCCGCCCAGGGCGACGATCGACACGAAGGCATCCTCGTTGCTCTGCAGGCGGACGGTGATGCCCTCTCCGCCGGTGAACGCGAGCGTTGCTCCGGGAAGGACCACGATGCTCTCGGTCAGCATGAACGTCGACGACGCGAGTTGCTTGAAGGTGTCCGGGGCGAGCAGGAGCAGGTCCGCGGCGGTGTACGGTTCCGTGCGGGCAGGCAGCACGAGGGTGTTCGTCACCCCGGTGTGGAGGCGGTAGGGACCCTCGAGCCCGTCGACGCGCCAGCGGGCCGCGGAGGCGATGGTGCGCACGTACACCAGCCGCTCCTCCTCGCTCTGGACGACTCGGGCTTCACTGCGGGGGTCCCCGGTGTACAACTCGCCCTGCACGTTGCCGTTCGCGGCGATCTCGTTGCGTCCGAGGGCGTCGACCTCGGACTTCTTCCAGAGGTTGCCGGCCGCGAGGAAGCCGGCTGCGACAAGCGCGATGAAGGCGACCGCGAGCGCGCCCAGGAGGATGGGTTTCCGGCTGGTCATGCGACGGCCTCCCGGGTGTCCTGTGCGGGAGTAGCTGCCTCGGTCTTGGTCTCCAGGCTCACGGCATCCTGGCCGTCACCACCGATCTGGTCGGCGTGCCGGGTCAGCCAGCCCTGCTTGTTCATGGTGAAGAAGGCATAGAGCTTGATCGGCAGTGCCACGAGGATCACGGCGAAGGCGAGGACGGGCAGGATCAGGATGTCCTGCGGGTGGCGGCGGAGATGCGAGATACCGCGGATCCCGCGGCCGAGCAGCAGCCAGCAGAGCGCGGCGCTGACACCGAGCACCGTGAGGTCGAGGCGGTTGAAGATGAGATAGAACATGGTCAGCCCCATGGTCAGCGGCGTCAGCAGGATCTGCAGGACGGTGACCTTGGTGATGAACGGGGTCCGCCACAGCCACCCGGTGCCGATGGCGGTGAGGTAGCAGCGGTAGGAGTTGCGGCTCCAGCGGATGCGCTGCTTCACGAAGGCCCGGAAGCTGGCGGGGAACATCGAGAGGGCACGTGCCGTCGACTGGTGGACGGTCTTGTACCCGGAAGCCAGGACGAGCCAGGTGAGGCGCCCGTCGTCGCCCGAGATGCACCGCTTGCCCAGGAAGTACTCGTTCTCCAGGTGCTCGAGGACGGGCAGGACGGCGGATCGACGGTAGACAGCCGTCCGGCCCGAGATGCACGGGACGGCCCCCGCGGCACCCATGGCCGGGACGTAGTCCAGGTACCTGAGGTTCACGAGCCAGTCGGCAACCCGCCGCCAGACGCTGGTTTCCCGCTTGTAGACGGTCTGATGGGTTCCCACGGCCCCCACGAGCGGGTCGATGAACGGCATCTGCACGTTCTGCAGGAGATCGGGCTGCCACCAGGTATCCGAGTCCGTGAGCACCAGGATCTCGTGCTGCGCAAGGCGGATGCCGGCACCGAGGGCGGATCGCTTGCCCACGTGGTGGAACAGGATCGGCTTGATCACGGGATCCTGGAGTGCCTCGATCCGTGCGTAGGCGTCGAGGTCCTCGACGTCGAGGACGATGATGATCTCGTCCGGGTGCTGGGCGCGCCACGACTCGAGGGCGCTCATCAGGATGTCCGGATCCTCGTGGAAGGACGGCACCACCACGGAGGTCGTCGTCCGATAGTTGGTCACGATCGGTTGCGCCCGGTGGGACAGGATGAAGCGGTAGAGCCACAGTCCCCAGACGATCGCGCCGGCAACGGCGATCGGGAAGTAGGGCGAGACCTCGACCCAGAAGGCGCTGACGTCCGTCCAGTCGAAACCGGAGGTCCAGGCGGACCACCGGGCACCCAGTGCCGCGACGACGAAGTCGACGGCGGGGGTCGGTGTGGATGGTGCTGCAGGCGCAAAGGGGTGCATCGGATTCCTCGGGCAGGACGGAATGGCGGGAGGTGCACGACGGTGGGCGTCAGACCGCTCCCCTGCCTGCAGCAGCTCAGCTGCTTCCAGGCGGGGCGCATGGTCCGGAAAGATCATCAGGGACCTTATGGTCTGAGGCTATGGGAAGGATCCGATCCCGAGCACTACCTGAAAAACCGGCGCTCCTACGTGGTTCCATCCGCATACCTACACGTGCTCCGGCTCTCCCCCATGCCCCGACCGCATCTCCATCCGCGAGGTCCCGGAAGGCCTGGTCGGAAGGCTGCTCCAAGCCCGTCCTACCCCTCTGACCTGCGCATTCATCGTCCGCGCGGAAAGGCAGGACCACCCGGTGCCCGCCCATCGCAGCCGTTTCCACATACTGGTTCCGGGGTCCTGCCGCGTGCCGCGATGGCCACCTGCCCGGTCGAATCCCCCGACTCGGGTGCACCAAGTGTTAACACAACGCCTACTCGCAGGAAACCTTGCGGACAGGCGGACGAAACCGCCCGGCTTCTGGGCCTACTCCCCCAGGACCTCCGCGGCCTCCATCCACTGCACCTCGAGGTCCTCGATCTCCACCTGCAGCTCCTGCAAGCGTGTGTTCAGTCCTGCGATCTGCTCGAAATCCGCGTCGGACCTGGCGCCGGCGTCGTTCATCTGCTGCTGGAGCTTGCCCTTCTGGGCATCGACCTTCGTGATCTGGCGCTCGATCCGCGCAAGGTCCTTGCGAGCCTGTCGCAACTCCGCCTTGGAGGAGCTACCCGCGGAGCCACCGCTGATCGCGGGAGAAGCGGCGCTTCCGGTCGCCGTCATGGGCCCGGCGGCCTTGCGGAGCTCGAGGTACTGGTCGACACCGCCCGGCAGGTCGCGCAGGCGTCCGTCCCCGAGCAGGGCCATCTGTGAGTCGGTGACGCGCTCGAGCAGGTAGCGGTCGTGGGAGACCACCACGAGGGTTCCGGGCCAGCCGTCGAGGACGTCCTCGATGGCCGAGAGCGTGTCGGTGTCGAGATCGTTCGTCGGCTCATCGAGCATCAGGACGTTCGGTTCCCCGACGAGGAGCCGCAGCAGCTGCAGCCGGCGCCGCTCACCACCGGAGAGTTCACTGACCCTGGTCCACTGCTTCTCGTTCGTGAAGCCGAGCTGCTCCACGAGTTGGCTGGCCGAGACCTCCTTGCCGCCGACGGCGAAGACACGCTTCTCCGACTCGATGACCTCGATGACCCTGCTGTTGCTGACGTCGTCGAGTTCGCGTACCTCCTGCGACAGCACCGCCGTCTGCACCGTCTTGCCCTTCTTGACCTTGCCCGTCGTCGGCTGGAGTTCGCCGTTGAGCAGCCGCAGCAGGGTGGTCTTCCCTGAGCCGTTGACCCCGACGAGCCCGAGTCGCTGGCCCGGCGCAAGGCGAAGGGTGATCTTGTCGAACAGCTGGCGGTCCTGGCCCTCGCCGTCGGTGATGGCCAGGCTGATGTCCTCGAGATCGAGCACATCCTTGCCGAGCCGGGACATGGCCATCTTGCTCAGGGCCAGCGAGTCACGCGGCTCGGGGACGTCGGCGATCAGCTCGTTCGCGGCCTCGATGCGGAACTTGGGCTTGGCGGTCCGCGCCGGCGCCCCGCGACGCAGCCAGGCCAGTTCCTTCTTCACGAGCTGCACGCGCTTGGACTCGATCACGGAGTTCATGCGGTCGCGCTCGGCCCGCGCGAGGACATAGGCCGCGTACCCGCCGTCGAAGTCGTCGACGACGGCGTCGTGCACCTCCCACGTGTGGTTGCAGATCTCGTCGAGGAACCACCGATCGTGGGTCACGACGAGCAGGCCACCCTCGGTGGGACGCCAGCGCTGCTGCAGGTGGCGCGCCAGCCAGGCGACGCCCTCGACGTCGAGGTGGTTGGTGGGCTCGTCGAGCATGATGACGTCGTCGTCGCCGATGAGGAGCTTGGCGAGGGCCACGCGGCGTTTCTGGCCGCCCGAGAGCGACGACACCCGGGCGTGCCAGTCGACCTCGGACACGAGGCCGCCCATGACATCGCGGATCTTCGGGTTGGACGCCCACTCGTGGTCCGCCTGGTCCCCGACGATCGCGGTCCCGACCTCGAGGTCGCCGTCGAGCACGTCCGACTGGTCGAGGTAGCCGACCGAGACATCGCGCCGCTTCGTGACGCGGCCGGAATCGGGGGTGCTGCGCTGGGCGAGGAGGCGCATGAGGGTGGATTTACCGTCACCGTTGCGCCCCACCATGCCGATGCGGTCGCCGTCCTCGAGTCCCAGGGACACGTTGTCGAGGATGGAGCGGGTGACATAGGCGACGCTGACGCTTTCCGCGCCGAGGAGGTGTGCCAAGGAGATACTGCTTTCGTTTGAAACGGTGGTGCGCGGTCAGCCCGCGAAGTCTGTGGCGATGCGTGCCCCGTGCGCCGGACCATGGACGGACGCTGCCTGGAGCCCCTCGGTGTCGAGGAGCGCCTCCAGTTCGGCCGCATGGCCGGAGCTTCGGGCGAGGAAGGCGATGGTGGGCCCCGAACCGGACACGATGCCGGCCAGTGCCCCGAAGGCCTTCCCGGTATCAAGGATATCGCCCAGCGCGGGTGCGAGTTCGAGCGAGGCCTGCTGGAGGTCGTTGTGCAGCAGCGGCGCCAGCCCCAGCGCGTCCCCCGCGCGCATGGCCCCGAGGATCGCCGGGTCGATCTCCGGCTGGGCGTCCGGCTCCACGCCGTCCCGCAACCGGATGGCGTCGAGCGTCCGGTAGACCTCCGGCGTGGACAAGCCGTAGGCGGAGGTCACGAGCACCCAGTGCAGGGGTGTCTTGGAGATGGCCGGGGTGAGCTGGTCCCCCACCCCGAGCCCGACGGCGGTCCCGCCGACGAGCGCGAACGGGACGTCCGCGCCGAGGTCGATGGCGATCTTCGCCAGCTCGTCCCGGGAGAAGCCGCTGCCCCACAGGGCATCGCACGCGAGCAGGGCTGCGGCCGCGTCGGCCGAGCCACCGCCCATCCCACCGGAGATCGGCACGCGCTTGGTGATGTCGAGGTGCACGCCGGTGCGGCCCGGGCTGACCTCGGCGAGGAGTTCCGCGGCGCGCACGGCGAGATTGGTCCGGTCCAGCGGGATGGTGTCGGCGGGGAGGTTGAGCATGCCCTTGCCGTTGACCGTCACGCTGATCCCGTCACCCGGGGTCTCCGTGGCCGTGACCTCCTCATAGAGGGACACGGCAAGGAAGACGCTGGCGATCCCGTGGTAGCCGTCCTCGCGCGGCGGGCCCACCTGCAGCGAGACGTTGATCTTGCCGGGCGCCCTGACGCGCACGGACCGTGCTCCGGAGCGCATGACGACCGTTCTGCCCGAGACCATACCCACCAACCTAGCCCACCGCGTCAGGCCGCGCCGGGTGCGTCCGGTGCCGTGGGGGACGCAGGTGCGGACGCGTTGGAGGGCGTCTCCACGCGCGCTTCGGCGATACGCGCGAACGCAGTGATGTCGAGCACCTCACCGCGCGCGGTCGGGTCCACGCCGGCGGCGCGCAGGGCCTGCTCCGCGAGGACGGGCGAGCCCGCCCAGCCCGCCAGCGCGGCACGGAGCGTCTTCCTGCGCTGCGCGAACGCGGCGTCGATGACGGCGAAGACCTGCTCGCGCGTGGCCGTGGTGACGGGAGGATCCCGGCGCGTGAACCGGACCAGGCCCGAGGCGATCTTCGGTGCCGGCCAGAAGACGTTCATCCCGATCACGCCGGCCTTGGCCATGTTCGAGTACCAGGCGGCCTTGACCGACGGCACGCCGTACACCTTGGAACCGGGAGGAGCCGCAAGGCGGTCCGCCACCTCGTCCTGCACCATCACCAGGCCGTGGCGGAGCGACGGGAAGCGTGCAAGGAGGTTGAGCACCACGGGCACGGCGACGTTGTACGGGAGGTTGGCCACGAGCGCCGTCGGCTCGTGGGGCAGCGAGGTGACGCGCAGCGCGTCCTCGAGGACGACGTCGAGCGCCGCTGCGCGCTCCGGCCGCCACTGGGCGATGGTGCCGGGCAGCTTGCCGGCCAGGACCGGATCGATCTCGACGGCGATGACGCGCTCGGCGGCGTCGAGCAGTCCGAGGGTCAGGGAACCGAGCCCCGGCCCTACTTCGAGGACCGTCTCGTCGGGGGCCAGGTTGGCCGACGCGACGATCCGGCGGATGGTGTTGCCGTCGATCACGAAGTTCTGCCCGAGCGACTTGGTCGGACGGATATCCACCTCGGCTGCCAGGCGTCGTACGTCTGCGGCACCGAAGAGGGGTGCGGGCTGGCCGGCGGCCTGGTGCGTGGTCACCGTGTCATCGTATCGGCACCATCGAGCGGTTCCCGGCGCGAGGGGCAGCATCTCGTGGTCTTGCCACATACAGGGAGCCGGCAGCGCCGCTGGGGGGGCGCCCTGGTCTTGAGAGGGCGCTCGACGCTGCCGACCCCTGATATGCCTTCTGGGAAGGCAGACAGCCCACTCCCCGCCTCCGGTCTCAGAGAAGCGGATGGGCCGTCCCGGAAGTGAACCCCCTACGCGAACCTCGAGCCGAGGCAACGAGCGGTCCTTCCTCTGAAGACATTACGGATCCGGGACCTGACCTACCCGAGTGGATCGCACCCGATCCCTGAGGCAAGGTACGTGAACCGGTACGGGGCACTACTTGCTCCATACGGTGCCGGCCACGCCTCACCGCCGGGAAGGCTGCAGCCGGCGCACGCTTCAGCCGCCTCAGGCGTTGTTCCAGCTGCCGTAGACGGCCTCGGTATTGCTCGTCAGGCGGGCGCACAGGGTATCGACGTCCGTCCCCAGGATGCCGGCCATGGCCCGGACCGTGTTCGGCAGGACATAGCTGGCGTTGGGCCGGCCGCGGTGGGGGTGCGGGGTGAGGAACGGCGCATCGGTCTCGGTCAGGACGAGCCCGGGATCGGCGGCGAGCAGTGCCTCACGGAGGTTCGTGGCGTTCTTGAAGGTGACCGTCCCGGCGAAGGACATGAACCAGCCGTGCTCGTTGCAGATGCGGGCGAGGGCTGCGTCACCCGAGAAGCAGTGCAGCACCACGCGCTCGGGAGGTCCGTCGGCGAGCAGGGTGTCCACGACGTCGTCGTGCGCCTCGCGGTCGTGGATCTGCAGCGCCTTCCCCAGTCGCTTGGCGATGTCGATGTGGCTGCGGAAGGACGCCAACTGGCCTCCCCGTCCGGCCTCGCCGGTCCGGAAGTAGTCCAGGCCGGTCTCTCCGAGGGCGCGGATGCGCGGCCCGGCGGCGAGCTGCTCGATCTCCGACAGGGCGTCGTCGAGCGTGCCGGCGTCGGCGAGCAGGGGTGCATCGTTCGGGTGCAGGGCGACCGCACCGAGGAGGCGGGCGTCCTGCTCGACGACGGCGGCCGTGAAGCGTGAGGATGCCAGGTCGGTGCCGACCTGCACCGCTCCCCTGACGCCGGCCGCCTCCGCCGCGTCGAGGGCCTCATGGATCGAGACTTCGACCGGACCGTCCCGGAAGTCGAAGTGGGTGTGGTTGTCGATCACGGTCACCGCGAGCGGTTCCGGCAGCGGCGGATACCCGCCCTTCCTGCGTCGTCGTGCCACCGTCGCGTCGTCATCCCCTGCCGTCGTCGGCGGCTGTTCTCCCGTCTCCGTGTCCTCCGGCTCCCGATAGGCGGGCGGAGTCTCGCCCGGCGTATAGGGGTGGCGGGGGGCGGCAGCGCTGGTACACATGCCGCAAGCCTAGCCAGCGCACGGAACTTATCTCCCGGAGAGCAAGTTGACCTAGTAACCTGTTGAATCATTCAGCCCGGTCTTTCCTGCCCAGCGCCGGACCGGTCGCGGCCGTTCACTGTGTCGATGATCCCGGCCGCCCGGCCGATGCTCGCCGCCCCAGCCGCTTGCATGGAAGGTGCCCATGAACGTCCAGCACAACATCGCCGAGATCGCAGCCGATCCGCGCCTGGTGGCACCGGCGGACCCGGATCTTCCCGGAGCGCCGTTCCACGACATCAGCACCCGCATCCTCGATTCGATCGAGACGGTCATCGACGGCAAGCCCGAGGCCGCACGCCTCGCACTCACCGTCCTGCTGGCGCAGGGACACCTGCTGCTGGAGGACGTGCCCGGTGTCGGCAAGACCATGCTCGCGAAGACCCTCGCCCGGACGATCGACTGCACCGTCAACCGCATCCAGTTCACCCCCGATCTGCTGCCGTCCGACGTCACGGGCGTCTCGATCTTCAACCAGGACTCCCGGCGCTTCGAGTTCAGGCGGGGCCCGGTGTTCGCGAACATCGTCATCGGCGACGAGATCAACCGCGCCTCCGCCAAGACGCAGTCCTCCCTGCTCGAATGCATGGAGGAACACCAGGTGACGGTGGACGGGCACACCCACGTGCTCGGTCAGCCGTTCATGGTGGTCGCCACACAGAACCCGATCGAGATGGAGGGCACCTATCCCCTTCCCGAGGCCCAGCGGGACCGCTTCATGGCCCGCATCTCCATGGGCTACCCGGACGCCCGTGCCGAGGCGGACATGCTCGAGACCCACCAGTCCGTGTCACCGCTCGAGGCGATCCGTCCTGTGGCGAGCGTCGCCGACATCGCCGGCATGATGCGGCAGGTGCGCAGCGTGTACGTCTCGCCCGCCGTCAAGGACTACACCGTCGCGATCGGCCGGGCCACGCGTGAGCACCCGCGGCTGAGGCTCGGCGCGAGCCCCCGCTCGCTGCTGCAGCTCCTCCGGGCCGCGAAGGCCGGGGCCGCCCTCGAGGGCCGCGACTTCGTGTTGCCCGACGACATCGCGGCCATCGCTGACGCCGTCCTCGCCCATCGCCTCCTGCTGGACCGCAAGGCGACCAGCGCCGGGGACACGGCGTCGACGATCGTCGCGGACGTCCTCGCCCGCGTGCCGGTGGCCCGCGATTCGCAGCGTCGCTGACCTGCCCCGGCATGTTCCCCTCCTAGCTCCGGCGGATACCTGATGGCCCTTCTCGACAAACTCCCCTCGCGGATCCTGACCGTGCGCGGCTGGGCGTTCGTCCTCACCGCCGTCGTCGCCCTGCTGGCTGCCCAGGTCCTCGGGCGGCGCGACCTCCTCTACGTGGGCGTGCTGCTGCTCGCCCTGCCGTTGGCCTCGATCATCGTCCTTCGGATCGTCAAGCCCCGCTTCACGGTGAGCCGCCGCTTCCAGCCGCAGTCCATGGAGATCGGCTCTACGACGACGGTCACCCTCTCGCTCACGGCCGCCGTGGCGGGAGGGGCGACCATCTCCATGGAGGAGCAGCTCCCCGCCCGATTCGGCCAGGCACCGCAGTTCACCTACCCGTCACGCAACCCGACCCGCGAAGGCGTCTCCGTCTATGAGTACCGGCTCCGCTCGGTCTCGCGGGGGGTCTACGACATCGGTCCCGTGACGGCCGAGTTCACCGACCCCTTCGGCCTGGGGAAGTCGCGGCACGTCCTCGGCGCGACCGACGCCCTCGTCGTCACGCCCGCTCCCGTCGAGCTGCTGGCGTCGGGTTTGTCCGGCTCGCGCGGTAATGACGGTCTCGCGGCCACACGTCGCCAGGCCAACCCCAGCGACGACGACGTCATGACGCGCGAGTACCGGCACGGCGACTCGATGCGGCGGGTCCACTGGGCCGCGACTGCCCGTCACAGCGAACTGATGGTGCGGCAGGAGGAGTCGGTGACGACACCCCAGGCGACGCTGCTCATGGACCAGCGGCACCACAGTTTCAGCACGGGTTTCAGCGCGGCCTTCGGCGTCGACGGCACGGGAGGGAATGGCCTGTCCACGTCGCCGACCTTCGAATGGGCGGTCACCGCCGTGATGTCGATCAGCGCGCACCTCCTCGAGCGCAACTACGCCCTGCGGTTGCTCGACCACGTGGGCGCGCCGGCGCTGCTGCGCTCCCCCTCAGCCCCCTTCCCCGAGGACGAGGAGCACCAGGGCTCGGGGGCGGTCGCAGGTATCGCGGAGGGGCTCGCGGCCCTCGAGCTCGCACCCGAGACCGGGAGGCGCACCCAGGGGGAGGACCACGCGGGCAGCACGGTGGTGCGGGCGGGAGAGGCCGCGCGCACCGCGGCCCGGCGCATCCGACGCTCGACGGCGGACGCGGCCCTGCACGCACCGCACGCCGCCTTCGGTGACGACCTGCTGGACAAGCTTGCCGCGACACGGCACAGGGGTTCGCTCATCGCCGTACTCGGCGTGATCACCATCGAGGAGGCCAGGGCCCTCGCCTCGGCCTCGGACTACGGCTCGGCGTCCTACGCCATCCTCACGTCCGAACGGCCCGCCGACTCCCAGCGACAGCTCGATATCCTCCGTGATGCCGGCTGGCACGCCACGGCTGCCTCACCCTCGGCCTCCTTGCCCATCGTCTGGGCAGGACTCGAACACGCGGTCGGCCGGGCTTCCGCCCCGAACGCCGCCCCCGCAGCGGCCGTCCGCCCGTCGGACCAGAACCGAGCATCCCGCGCCACCACCTACAGGGGACCAGCATGACCTCGACTCTCTCCCGACCGGCGCCGGCCCCCGCGTCCGCCCCCCAGGCCCCACGGCGAGCGCCCTCCGCCGATCCCTGGCACTGGGCCGTCACGGGCGCGTCCCTCCTCGCGGTCCTCGCTGCTGCCTCGAGCCTGAACGGGGTCGTGGAACCCTGGACGTGGCTGATGCCGGTCCTCCGCACCCTCGTTCCCGTCCTCCTGGCGGCGGCGCTCACGCGGGCCCTCGGCCTGGGCAGCATGATCACGGCACTGGCCGGCGTCCTGGCCCTCGTCGGGGCGCTGACGGCGCAGTTCTTCCCGCGGCAGGCCCTCATCGGCGTCATCCCGGGGCCGGGGACCTCCCTCGAACTCCAGCGCCTCCTGGCACAGGCCGAGGAGACCGTCGTCTCGCAGGTGGCACCTGTCCTGCCGGGCGCCGGAATCTTCCTACTCGTCTGCGCCGCGCTGGGACTCATCGCGATCGTCGTCGACCTCCTCGCCACGACCATGCGCATGCCCGCGCCCTGCGGACTGGCGCTCATCCTGGTGATGGTCTCCCCCGCCATCGTCAAGCCCACCGGTGTCGGCATGTTCGCCTTCATCGTCACGGTCCTGGCATTCCTGTTCCTCCTCGCCACCGCCCAGTGGCGTGAGAACCGGCTCGCTTCGGGAGGCGCGCGTGCGTCGTCGGGCTTCGCGGGCCGCAGCGCGATCATCGGCGCGGCGGCACTCGCCGTGACCGTGATCCTGCCGATGTTCGTCCCCGGCTTCAATTCGGGGGCCTTCCCGCAGGGCGCCCGGCTCAACGTGTGGGGCAACGCCACCGGACTGAACCCGGCCGTGACGCTCGGGAACGACCTCCGGAACCCGACCGGCTTCGGGCGCATCCTCTACTCCACCAACTCGGACAACCCGGTGTACCTTCGCGCCGTCACCCTCGAGGACTTCAGCGGCCGGCGCTGGGAGCCGGATGAGAGGAACGGCGACCGCGAGTCCGACGTCGCCGAGATCGGCGCGGAGGACGGCGTGCCGGGCGCCCCCGCCGACAGCAGCCCCGTCTTCACGCGCGTCTCCACGCAGAGCTACGCGAGCCCCTGGCTCCTCACCCCCTACGCGCCCGTGGGCATCAGCAACCTGACCGGCAACTGGGCCTGGGATCCGGCGAACCTGTCCATCCTCGCCACCGACGGAGGGTCGACGGCGAGGCAGCAGTACCTCGTGCAGAGCCGTTCGTCAGCACTCACCAGGGAGGGGCTCGGCAACATCGGGCCATCCGACACCGAAGCCGTCCCGGACGTCTTCGCCGCGCTGCCGGATGACACCCCGGAGATCGTGCGCACCCGGACCGAGGAGATCACCGGCGAGTTCGTGAACCCCTATGACAAGGCCATGGCGATCCAGAGCTACCTTCGCGGGCCCGAGTTCGAGTACTCGGTGGAAGCCCCGGTGGAAGGTGGCTACGACGGCAGCGGGATGGACGTCATGGCACGTTTCCTCGAGTCGAAGTCCGGCTACTGCGTCCACTACGCCGGCACCATGGCCGTCATGGCCCGTGCCGCCGGCATCCCCAGCAGGGTGGCCATCGGCTACACACCCGGCAGTCCCACGGGGGACACCGAGGAGGGTCCGGACGGGGTCGAGCTGAGCGAATTCGTCGTCGACTCCCGCAACGCGCACGCCTGGCCCGAGCTCTATTTCGAGGGCGTCGGCTGGGTCCAGTTCGAACCGACTCCGTCACGTGGCGTCGTTCCCACGTACGCCCAGCAGGCCTTCTCGCCGGTGGGTCCCCGAGCGGACGACGGCAACGCGCTGAACCCCAGCGGACTCCCCGGCGCAACGGGTCGAACGGATCCCGCGACGGACCCGACGAACGCCGCCACCGGGTCCCAGGGCGCCGGCTCCGAGGGCGAGGCGACCCCCGCAACGGGTCTGCTCGCCATCGGGGGCGTTGCACTCCTGGCCCTCCTGCCGCTCCTGCTGCGGACGGTGCGGACGCGGTCCCGCCGCAAGTCGGTGGCCATCACGGATGTCTCGGCGGGTTCCGCCGGAGCGGCGACCGCCGCCTGGGCGGAGACGACGGAGATCGCCGGAGATTACGGCTACCCCCTCGAGCCGACCGACACTCCCCGCACCTTCGCCGGCCGGCTCGCCCACGAGGCCGATCTGGCGGGCGAACCCGCCTCGTCGCTGGCGAGGCTCAGGAACGCCTACGAGCGCGAAGAATACGCCGAGCGTGGAGCGGCGATCGGATCCCCAGGAGCGGTGACTCCCCCGGTTCCGTTCCACGGGTCCGGCCGTCCGGGCCCATCGGGCACCCCCGCTGTCGGGACCCCCGCTGTCGGGACCCTGGCACGGGCCGTCTCCCCGCCGCGGTGGGACGACGTCGACACCGTCACGCGCGCGCTGCGACGCGGCAGCTCCTGGTCCACGAGGATCAGGGCCCGCCTGTTCCCGCAGTCGCTCCTCAACCGTTTCAGGAGCGACCCGCGCGACTGACCCTCGTAGGGACGGCGCCTCGTAGGGACGGCGCCTCGCGCGGGCGGACCCTCGTGCGGGCGGACCCTCGCGCGGGCGGACCCTCGCGCGGACGGAGCCCGCTAGGACGCGTAGGGGTCCGCGATACCCACGTACTGCGTGTACAGGTATTCCTCGATGCCCTCGGCGCCGCCCTCACGGCCCAGGCCTGACTGCTTCACCCCGCCGAAGGGAGCGGCGGCGTTCGACACGACTCCGGCATTGAGGCCCATCATGCCGGTGTCGAGCCGCTCGCCGAGGCGGAGACCGCGGTTGAGGTCCCGCGTGAAGACGTAGGCGACAAGACCGTATTCGGTGTCGTTGGCCAGTTCCACCGCCTCGTCCTCCGTGCTGAAGGTGATGATGGGCGCCACCGGGCCGAAGATCTCCTCCTGCATGATCCGCGCTGACCGCGGGACGTTCGTCAGCACCGTGGCCTCGTAGAAGTAGCCGTCACCGGTGACGGGGGCGCCGCCGGTGACGGTCGTCGCACCATCGCCCACGGCTGCGGTGACGAGCTCGTGCACCTTGTCGCGGCTCTTCCGGTCGATGAGCGGGCCGAGCTTGGACTCGTCCTCCGTGCCACGGGCCGTGGTCATGCCCTGCATCCGCTCGGCGAGCGCCGACGCGAAGCGGTCCGCCACGGACTCGTGCACGATGAAGCGGTTGGCTGCGGTGCAGGCCTCGCCCATGTTGCGGAGCTTCGCCAGCATGGCGCCCTGCACCGCGGCGTCGAGGTCCGCGTCCTCGAAGACGAGGAACGGCGCGTTCCCGCCGAGCTCCATGGACGTCCGCAGCACGTTCTTCGAGGCAGCCGCAAGAAGGGTGCGACCGACAGGGGTCGAGCCCGTGAAGGAGAGCTTGCGCAGCCGGGGATCGTCGATGAGGGGGCCGGTGACGTCGCCTGCGGTGGTCGTGTTGACGATGTTCAGCACCCCTGCAGGCAGCCCCGCTTCCTGCAGCACGGTCGCGAACAGGGAGGACGTGAGCGGTGTGAGGTTGGCGGGCTTGAGCACCATGGTGCAGCCGGCGGCGATGGCCGGGGCCACCTTCCGGGTGGCCATTGCCAGGGGGAAGTTCCAGGGCGTGATGAGCAGGCACGGTCCAACCGGCTTCTTGCTCACGAGCAGCCGTGACTTGCCATCCGGCGCCATCGAGTAGCGGCCCGTCGCGCGGACGGCCTCCTCCGAGAACCAGCGGAGGAACTCGGCACCGTAGGTGACCTCGCCCCGCGCCTCGGCCAGCGGCTTGCCCATCTCGAGCGTCATCAGGAGGGCGAACTCGTCAGCCCGGGCGGTTACCAGATCGAAGGCCCGGCGCAGGATCTCCCCGCGCTCACGGGGAGCTGTGCGAGCCCAGCTTGCCTGTGCGGCAACCGCGGCATCGAGTGCGGCCATGCCGTCCTCGGGCGAGCCGTCCGCGAGGGTCAGCAGGGTGCGGCCGGTGGCCGGGTCCTCGACGTCGAAGGTGGCCCCGGAGGAGGAAGCTCGCCACTCCCCGCCGATCAGGAGCCCCGTGGGCACCTTGTCGAGTACTGCCTTTTCCTGGTCGGCGGTGACGGCCATGCTGAGCTCCTTCGCGAGAATTCTGGGGCGCGCCCCGAAGGGCATTCCCGCTCACGCTAAGCCCGGCGGCGAAGGAGTGTCCAGTGAACCCTGCACGGGGTTGCACCACTTCCTTTGGGCGACTGCACAGGAAGGTCAGCGCGCAGCGATCACCGCTGCATACAGCTCCCGCTTGCTCACCCGGCTGTCCGAGGCCACGGCGGCCACGGCGTCCTTGAGCCTCATCCCGCCGGAGATCAGGGCATTGACGTCGGCGACATGGTCCTCGGGCCGGGAGGGCGGCGCCTCGGGTGCACCGGCGACGACGACGGCGATCTCCCCCCGTACCTCGCCGGCCTGGGCCCACTGCAGCAGTTCCAGGAGCGAGCCCCGGACCACCTGCTCGTGCACCTTGGTCAGCTCACGGGCGACGGCGGCCTGACGATCCGATCCGAAGGCCTGCTGCAGCGATCGCAGCATCGGCTCGAGGCGATGGGGTGCCTCGAAGAAGATCATCGTGCGGCGCTCGGCGGCGAGGTCGGCCAGCCGGCCTGCCCGCACGCCGGGCTTGCGCGGCAGGAAGCCCTCGAAGCAGAACCTGTCCGTGGGAAGTCCGGAGAGGGCGAGGGCGGCGAGCACTGCCGACGCCCCGGGTACGGCCGTGAGGTCCAGGCCCTCGGCCACGGCCGCCTCGACCAGGCGGTAGCCGGGATCGGAGACGGAGGGCATGCCGGCGTCGGTCACCATCAGGAGGGTGGCGCCGTCGCGGACGAGGTCGAGCAGTTCCGCCGTGCGCTCGCCCTCGTTGTGCTCGTGGTAGCTGATGACCCTGCCCGTCACGGTCACCCCGAGCGACTGCACCAGCCGGTGGAGACGGCGGGTGTCCTCGGCAGCGACGACGTCGGCGGTCTGCAGCAGGCCGACCAGCCGCTCGGTGGCGTCGCCCATGTTGCCGATCGGCGTCGCGGCGAGCACGATGCGACCCCGGCCACTGCCATCGCCGGCGGTGCCGCGGTAGGCGGTGATGGGCGCACGGGTCTCCTCCTGCTCCGGGGACTGCGGATCCTCGGAGGGGCCTTCGCCGGGCTGGTCGGGGGAAGCATCGTCATATGGCTGATTCACCGCACCAGCCTAGCCGCCCCAACCCGCCTGCCGGGGCTGCACGGGCACCGCCGGTAGCATGACGGGGTGAGCCATACCGCCGTCCGACCCCGAGGGGAATCTCCGCGTCAGGGCGCAGCATGGATCATCCCTCCGGCACTCGCCTACACGCGTGACGCCCTGGCCCTTCGCCTCCTCGGCCCTGCAGCTCCAGGCGGTGCACTCCGCTGGTTCCTCCCCCTCGCCATGGCGTTGCTCGGCGGCATCCTGCGCTTCGTACGCCTGGACGAGCCCGGATCGCTGGTGTTCGACGAGACGTACTACGTCAAGGACGCCTACTCGATGCTGCAGTCCGGGTACGAGCGCGCGTGGCCGGAGAACGCGAACGATTCCTTCAATGCCGGTGACCCCGACGTACTGCTCGACTCCCCCAACTACGTGGTGCACCCTCCCGTCGGCAAGTGGATGATCGCCTTCGGGATGCTGCTGTTCGGCTCGGACAACGCCTTCGGCTGGCGCTTCTCCGCGGCCCTCATCGGAACCGTCTCGGTCCTCCTGCTCGCGTTCGTCGCACAGCGGATGTTCGGCTCGGCACTTCTGGGCGCCGCAGCGGGGCTCCTCCTCGCCGTCGACGGCCACCACATCGTCGAGTCGCGCACCTCGCTGCTGGACATCTTCCTCAGCTTCTGGCTCCTCGCCGCTTTCTCGGCACTGCTGCTGGATCGCGACGACGGCCGACGGCGGCTCGGCCGGCGCCTCTCCGCGCCGGCAGGACGGGACGGTGGGAGCGTACCCTCCCGCGCCCAGCTGGCGTACGGACCGTTCCTCGGCCTCCGGCCCTGGCGTCTGGCCGCCGGAGTCTGCCTGGGGCTCGCCCTCGGCACCAAGTGGTCCGCCATCCCGTTCATCGCCGCCTTCGGTCTCCTGACGGTCGCGTGGGACATGAGCGCCCGGCGGATCGCAGGCGTCCATCACTGGTTCCTAGCCGGCGCCGTCAAGGACGGCCTGCTCGCCTTCGTCTCCCTCGTCCCCCTGGCGCTCCTGACCTACCTCGCAACCTGGACCGGCTGGTTCCGCTCGACGGATGCTTATGATCGCACCTGGGCGGCGAGGAACCCCTCGGACCAGTGGGGCTGGGTGCCGGCAGGGCTACGGTCCCTGGCGGAGTACCACCGCAGCGCCTACACCTTCCACCAGGGCCTCGGCTCGGACCACCCCTACGAGGCGAGCGCCTGGTCCTGGCTCGTGGTGGGACGTCCGACGTCGTTCTTCTACGAGACGCCGGCCGGTTGTGGCACCGACGCCTGCTCCCAGGCGGTCACGGTGCTCGGGAATCCGCTCATCTGGTGGAGCGCGTCGCTGTCCCTCGTCGTGCTGCTGTTCCTCTGGCTGGGTCGCCGGGACTGGCGTGCCGCGGCCATCCTGACCGGTGTCGCCGCGGGGTACCTGCCATGGTTCCTGTACCCGGAGCGCACCACCTTCTACTTCTACGCCGTGGCCTTCGAGCCCTTCCTCGTGCTGTCGCTGGTCTATTGCCTGGGCCTCGTCCTGGGCGGACCGGGCGCCGACAGGGCCCGGCGCCGGCGGGGCCTCGTGCTGGTGGGAGTCTTCCTGGCCGCCGCCGTGGCACTGTCGGCGTTCTTCATGCCCATCTGGACAGCCGAGATCATCACCTACGGGCAGTGGCGCATGCGCATGTGGCTGCCGAGCTGGGTCTAGGGCCGGCGGAGGGCTGAGGACCGACTGAGTGCCCTACGAGGCTTCGAGTGCCTCGCGGTACCGGGCCTGCGCAGCGTCCTGCGCCAGCATCGAGCGTTCCCGACGCGCCCTGGTGGGCCACGTGGCGAGGATCGTGACGATGGTCGCCCCGAGGACCAGCAGCGCGATGATCACGGCCGAATCGGTCCAGAACTGCTCGGGGAACAGCCGGATGAGTGTGTCGTCGACCCGGAAGGTCCACGTGCCGTCCGCGAAGAACAGTGCGTGTACCTGCGTGAAGAACGTCTCCCACCCGATGACGGCGAGCACCGTCAGCACCACGATACCGACCAGCGTCAGGACTGCTCCCGAGAACAGCGCACGCCTGATGCCGCCCTTGTAGCGCCTCGCGAGGTAGGCACACGCGATCACGGCCAGCACGAACATAACGAGGGCGATGAAGAAGGACAGCCCGAGGACGCTTTTCACGTCCGCCATGTGCCCGACCTCCGACTCGAGGAACAGCGGCGCGCCCTCCGGCGTCACCAACCCGCCGAGGTACCGGGGCGGGGCGAAGTTCAGCACGTAGTCCAGGGCGTAGGACCCATAGGTCATGCGGTCGTCCAACGAGAAACCGTACTGGTCCGCCGGGAAGCCCGGCCGGTTGTACTCGAGCCACAGGAACGACGACGTCGCCACGGCACGGACTGCGGCCGCAACGACGATGACGGGGAAGAACAGGGCGACGACCACCTGCAGGAAGCGTGCAAGGGCGGGCTTCGCCGACACGGCCTGGTCGCGGACCGCGGCCCGGCGAGCCACGTCCTTGTCGGGCGGACGCACCGAGAGTGCTCCGGTGTCGGTGGTCGGCTCGTCATAAGTGTCAGCGGAAGCAGGATGCGCTCCCCCGCCGGCCCTGGAGTCGTCGTCGGCCCGTTCCGGCGAGGTTCCGCCGTCGTCGGCTGCAGGGGTCCTGGGCAGCGCCTGGGTCGAGGGGGCTGCATCCGCCGCTCGTCCGCCCGCCACGGCAGGGACGTCGCCATCGTCGGCACGGTCTTCGGACTCGTCGTCGTCCACGCGGGAGACGTCGGGCAGGGTCGAGGCCTTCCGCCTGGGAAGGTTGTGGCGCTGCGCGATGCCCGACGATGAGCCGGCCCGCTGCACTGCTCCACGGGAAGGGGCAGGGAGAGCGTCGGGCTCGTCGCCGACGGCGTCGGGCTCCTGGAATGGTGCGTGGGGTTTGTCGGCAGCAGAGTGCTCCTGGAGAGGTGCGTCGGGCTCGTCGACGGCGGCGCCAGAGTGCTCCGGGAGAGGTGCGTCGCTCCTGTCCGCCGAGGCGTCGGGCTCGTGGCCCTGACGCGCGTCGTCGGCCAGGCGCGGTCCGCCGGAATCCGTTGGACGGGTGCTGTCGATCTCTGCCACTGCGCTGTCTCCTCGTTCGGTGCCCGCCGGCGCTCGGTCCGGCGTCTTTCGACCATACCGGCCTCGCCCGCACCCGGCCGGAAGACTCCCCGCAGCCCTGCGCCGGCAGGATCAGGCGGTGATGATGGCGTCCCCCCGGTCAACGACGCCCAGGTCCCCCCGGTGCCCGGCTTCGGCTGCACGCCGTCCGAGGATCAGCGTGTACGCCCAGTACGCCGCGAAGACCAGGAAGCCGATCGCCAGCCGGAGCCACGCTGGAAGGCCACTCGGCGTCACGAAACCCTCCACGAGTCCCGAGACGAGCAGGACGAGCACCAGCCCCAGTGCCACCGTGATCAGTGCGCGCCCTTCCTCGGCGAGCGCCACGGAGCGGGGCCTGCGTCCGGGCGCCACCCACGCCCAGAAGATGCGGAGACCTGCGGCAGTGGCGATGAAGATCGCGGTCAGTTCCATGAAGCCGTGCGGCAGGATGTAGACGAAGAAGACGTCGAGCCGGTCGTAGGACGCCATCATGCCCGCGGCCATCCCGATACCCTGCGCATTCTGGTAGAGGATGAACGCTGGCCAGATGCCTGTGACGCCGAAGGCGACCGCCTGCAGCGCGATCCACGCGTTGTTGGTCCACACCAGCCCGGCGAACGATGCAGCGGGATTCTCCGAGTAGTAGTTGACGAAGTCCTCGTCCACGAAGCGTCGGAGTTGCTCGTCGGTTCCGAGTGCCGGGATGACGCCCGGGGTGTCGACCACCCAGGCGGCGTAGAGCCACGTCACGGCGATGAACAGCACCCCGACCACCGCGGTGAGCCGACGGATGCGGTAGAAGGCCGCCGGCAGGGACAGGACGAAGAACTGGGCCACATCCTCCGCGACGTTCGACCGCGCACCGGTGAAACGCGTCCGGGCACGGGACAGACGGGTGGACAAGGCACCCGAGAGGGCGCTCTCGGGATCGACCGATCGGATGATGGAAAGGTGCGTCGACACGCGCTGGTAGAGCACCAGCAGTTCATCGGACTCCGCTCCGTCGAGTCTCCGTCGGCGCACGAGGTCATCCAGCCGTTGCCAGTCGCTGCGGTGCACCGCGATGAAAGCGTCGACGTCCATGAGCCAACCCTATAGTCAGCTGCACCGGCAAAGTCAGCTGCACCGACGCCGCCCTGCTCGCGGGCAGGAGTGTGCCGGCCACTCGGCACACGAGCAGGGCCCCGACGGCGTGCCGGCCCACGGCGCTAGGCTGAGGGAGCGCCGCACGCGCATCACCTGATCAGGGGGAAACCATGAGCTCGGTCGTCACCGGCGAGGCAGTCGTCCTCGAACTCAAACCCGCGGGTTTCGCGGCGCGTGGACTGAGCATCATCATCGACATCATCGCCCAGCTCGTCCTCGCGATCCTCCTGGTGCTGCTGGTCGGGAACGTATTCGGCGGTGTCCTCGACGAAGCACTGACCAACGCCCTCCTGCTCGTCCTCGTCGTCCTCGTCCTGGTCGTCGTACCGGTGACAGTGGAGACCCTCACCCGCGGGAAGTCGCTCGGTCGCCTCGTGATGGGACTGCGGATCGTGCGCGACGACGGCGGCGCCATCCGCTTCCGCCACGCCTTCATCCGCGGCATGCTCGCGATCCTCGAGATCTACATGCTCGGTGGGTCGCTCGCGTTCCTGGTGTCGCTGTTCAATGAACGCTCGAAGCGGCTGGGCGACCTCCTCGCCGGCACCTACGCGATGCGCGAACGCGTCGTCGCGAGGCCGCGTGCACTCGCCGCCATGCCGTCCGGGCTGCTGGATTGGTCGGCGACCGCCGACATCGGGCGTCTCCCCGACCCGCTGGCACGCCGGATGTCCCAGTTCCTCTCCCAGGCTCCCCGGCTGACGCCCCAGGCACGCCACACACTCGCCCTCGACCTCGCCGCAGAGGCAAGCCACCATGTGTCTCCCGCGCCTCCGTCGGGTACCCACCCGGAGGAATTCGTGCACGCCGTTCTCGCGGCGCGCAGGGACCGCGACTACGCCGCGATGATGCGCCAGCGCGAGCGCACGGAGTCGACAGCGAAGAGGCTCCACACGCTGCCTTTCAGCTGATGCGAAAATGCCTTCGCAGCCGTCCCGACAGGTGCCCTAGGGCTGGTTGACCCACTCGTTCCAGGGCACGTTCCAGTCGCCGAACCCGTCCCACACGTACATGGGCCCGTAGTCCGTGTTCAGGATCTGCACCACGTCGCCCGGGCCGAAGGTGTTGTAGAAGTACTCGGCTCCCTCCGGGGACATCCCGACACAGCCGTGCGAGACATTGAAGTTACCAAGCGCCACCTGTGCGGCCGGGAGGGCTTCGTGGACGAATGCTCCACCGTTGCTCAGCCTGCTGGCATGGTTCACGACCGTCGGTGGGTAGTAGGCGGTATCGCCGGGCTCGAGCCCGATGGACTCGGCCTTGAACTCCGTGGACTCGTAGTGCTCCATGACCACCATGTACCCCTCGGTGGAGGGCCATTCCTCGGTGCCGAGGGTGATGGGGAAGGTCCGGTCCAGCTTCCCGTCGAGGTACACCTTCATGGTCTTGGTGGCGTTGTCGACGACGGCGAGGCGCGTGTTGTGCGTCTTCACCGTCATGGTCCGGTCGGCGTTGCCGATCATGCCGTTGCCGAGGTCGACGCCGAAGAGATCGGCGTTCACGGTGATGGTGCTGTTCGGAGCCCAGAAGGTCTCGGGACGGTACCGCACCTTCGTGTCGGACAGCCAGTAGAAGGCGCCCGGCTGGCCGCTGGTACTGGTGACGGTGATGGACTTCTCCACCTCGGTCCGATTGACGACCGGTTCGCTGAAGCTGAACTCCAGCGGCTGCCCGGTGCCGACCGTACTGCCGTCGAGCGGGAACATCGCCGCGTCGGCCTCGTTGGCCGGTTCGACCGTCAGGAACGTCGATGTTCCGCGCAACCGCTCTCCGGCCGCGTCGAGCACGGTGTAGGAGAACAGGTATTCGGTGTCGAAGGCGAGCCGCCCGGTCGATGTCCAGGTGGTGCCGTCGGGGGAGATCTTTCCTGCGACGGGCGTGCCGCCCGCGCGCGGCGCCAGTTCGACGGCGTCGAGCCTTGTGCCTTCGACCGCGATGGTAGCGACCGTGGCTGGATTGACGGCATAGGCTCCGTCGGTGGGCGTGATGCCCACCGTGTATTCCCCAGCGGGGTCAAGCGGGCCGGCCGGCTCGGTCGCAGTCCCCGAGGCTTCCGGTTGCGGTGCCGCGGCTGGCGGGGTTGAGGACGACGAGGGCGCGCCGTCATTCCAGGGCGCTGCGGTGGCAATGCCTACGCCACCACCGACGACAACGACCGCCGCCGCACCGATGGCCGCGATCTTCCAGCCCCTCCGGTGTGCCGCGGCCTTGCTCGACTCCTGCTTCATGCGCATACCTTTGCCCCTTGACGTAGCTAGCCCAGTGCGATTTTACGCGAACGGGTGGACCGCATCGCGGAGGCGGCGTGCGGTTTCGACAACGATTCGGCCGCTGCCGGCACCCGATGGGCACCGGCAGCGGCCGGACGGGAGTGATTGCGCGGGCCTGCTGCAGCCCGGGCGGAGGCCTAGTAGCGGTAGTGCTCGGGCTTGTAGGGCCCGGCAACATCGATGTCCAGGTACTCGGCCTGTCCCTTGGTCAGCTCCGTGAGCTCGACGCCGAGCGCGTCGAGGTGCAGGCGCGCCACCTTCTCGTCGAGGATCTTCGGGAGGACATAGACCTCGTTCTCGTACTCGCGGTTCCCCTCGGCGTCGTCCTGCTCGAACTTCGTGTACAGCTCGATCTGGGCGATGGTCTGGTTGGCGAAGGAGTTGCTCATCACGAACGAGGGATGGCCCGTCGCGTTGCCGAGGTTCAGCAGGCGGCCCTCGGACAGCATGATGATCGAGTGCTGTTCGACACCCTCCGCCTCGTTGGCAGGAATGACCCATTCGTGGACCTGCGGCTTGATCTCGATCTTCTCGACGCCCGGGATGCGTGCAAGGCCTGCGATGTCGATCTCGTTGTCGAAGTGGCCGATGTTGCCGACGATGGCCTGGTGCTTCATGCCCGCCATGTGGCGCGCCATGATGATGTCCTTGTTGCCGGTGGTGGTGATGAAAATGTCGCCCTGGGCCAGCACCGTCTCCAGCGTGGCGACCTGGTAGCCGTCCATGGCCGCCTGCAGTGCGCAGATCGGATCGATCTCGGTGACGATGACGCGCGCGCCCTGGCCGCGCAGCGCCTCGGCAGCGCCCTTGCCGACGTCGCCATAGCCGCACACGACCGCCACCTTGCCGCCGATCAGCACGTCGGTGGCCCGGTTCAGGCCGTCGGGCAGCGAGTGGCGGATACCGTACTTGTTGTCGAACTTCGACTTGGTGACCGAGTCATTGACGTTGATCGCGGGAAACAGGAGCTTGCCCTGCGCTGCGAGCTGGTAGAGACGGTGCACGCCCGTGGTGGTCTCCTCGGTGACACCCTTGATGCCCGCGGCGATGGCGGTCCACTTCTGCGGTTCCGTCTCGATCGTGGAGCGGACGGTGTCGAGGAAGACCGTGTACTCGTGGGAGTAGTCGGCGTCGCCCTCCTGCGGGTTCGCCGGCACGGCGCCCAGAGCCTCGAACTCCGCACCCTTGTGCACCAGCATCGTGGCGTCTCCACCGTCATCGAGGATCATATTCGGGCCGAGCCCCTCGGCCTGGCCCGGCCAGGTGAGGATCTGCGTGGCGGTCCACCAGTAGTCCTCGAGGGTCTCGTTCTTCCATGCGAACACGGGGACGCCCGCGGGCTCCTCGACGGTGCCCCTGCCGACGACGACGGCCGCCGCGGCCTCGTCCTGCGTGGAGAAGATGTTGCAGGAGGCCCAGCGGACCTCGGCGCCGAGAGCGGTCAGCGTCTCGATCAGGACGGCCGTCTGCACGGTCATGTGAAGGGATCCCGCGATCCGCGCGCCCGCGAGCGGCTGCGCCTCCCCGTATTCACGGCGAAGGGCCATCAGCCCCGGCATCTCGTGCTCCGCGAGGCGGATCTGGTGGCGCCCCGCCTCGGCGAGGGAGAGGTCTGCAACTTTGTAGTCGAGCGTCATGATCTGCTGTTCCTAGCTGTGGTTCGGCGATTGCGGAGCGGTGCTGCACGGGCGCTGGGGGTCCTGCCCGGCCCTGGGGGCCGACGTCAGGTGCGGGCGGCACCGTCGAGCAGTTCGGCACGGAGGAGCACGGGGATGCCTTCGTTGAGCCCGTAGGTGAGCGTCTCGCCGTCGGGCCCGGGCGACGACGACGTCAGCACGGCGCCGTCCTGGGTGAGCTCGGCTCCGGTCACGGGGCAGCGGAGGACATCGAGCAGCCGTGCTGGGAGATTCGCCATGGGAAAACTTTCGGTCGGGAAGATGAAAATTCTCCTGCCCATTCTACCGCGAACGCGTCCGGAGGCCCCAACCAACCCTTCGTCGACAGACCGCTCGATCCCGCCCCTCAGGGCTCCCGGAGGATCCTGAGGTGTCCGCGGCGAGCCCCAGGCACCCCGGCAGGAGGCTCCATCGGCGCCCTGCTTCCGCGCTGAGCAGGGGGTAGGTTCTCCGTCACCGGTTCGGCTGCAGCCTCACGGACGGCATCGGCGAGGGCCAGGAGATCATCCGTGTTGTGCTCGGGTACGGCGTCGGGAAGCGTGAGGCGAACCACCTCCCACCCACGCGGAACGGTCAGCCGTTCGGCGTGCACGGCGCAGAGATCATAGGTGTGCGGCTCGGCGTACGTCGCGAGGGGCCCGAGTACCGCCGTCGAGTCTCCATAGACGAAGGTGAGTGTCGCTATCGCCCGCCGTTGGCAGGCAGATCTGGAGCATTGACGGAGTGATCCCACGATCGGCAAGCCTACCGGGCATCAGCCCGGATCACCGCCATCGGCGCTCCGGGTCCGCAAGGATCCACTGAATCCGGGGACGGAGAATCCCGCACTTCGTCGCGGTCGCGGGCAGCCACGCACTGATGGCGCGCAGGGCAAGGCGGGAGTGCGTGCAGGAGATAGAAGGCTTACAGTCTTTACATGCAGGATGCATCCACTTTTTCGGTCAACCTGACCGATCCGTCGTCCCCTGCGGGACGTCCGGCGAGGTCGTTCTACGAACGCCGACGCAACCGTCGGGGACGCGGCATGCGCGGAGAACTGCTTCCCCCGCACCTGCCCGGCTCCCGCTCACGGTCGGAGCAGTTCGACGACTGGGTGATGGAATCGGCGCAACGGCTCGAACGCCTGTGGGGCGAGCGCATCCAGGACCTGCAGATCGTGGTGCAGGAGATCCCCGACGGACTCGAGGAGATGACGCCGGACGAGCTCAAGGACCTGCTCGGCTCCTGCTCCCCAGCCACGCCGGGCCGGCCGGCGGTCATCACCATCTACCGCCACCCCGTCCTGATGGCCGCCAAGGCACTCCTGCCGGTCAACGAGTTGGTGCACGACGTCGTCGTCGAGCAGACCGCCGAACTGATGGGCCTCTCGCCCGAAGCCGTCGATCCCGCCTACGGGCGTTCCCAGGCCTGACGCCGGCCCCCCCCGAGTCCGCCACAGGGTTGTCCGCGCCGGACACGAGATCGTCCCCTCCGGGTACGGGATCCTCCGCTCCGGGCGGGGTGTCGCTGCGCTAGTAGCCGAGTTCCACCGGAATGCTCTGCGGACCTGTTGCTCCGGCTGCAACGCTCGCGACGGAGATTCCCGCTCCTGCTCCGGGCAGGGTCATGGTCTGGGCGCCGTAGACCGGGTCGCCGGTCGCGTTGATCACGACGGCCGCCGCCGATCGACCGAGCGACGTCGACGGCACCGTGACGGACGTGCCCCCGGCGATGCCGATGACAACGGGCTCTCCAAGGACGCCGTCAGCTGCCACCGGAGTAAGCGTGACCTCGCCCCTACCGGTCGGCGCGCCCAGGACGAGGGCCGAGTCGACACCCTCCGCCAGGGCCATCGCGTGGTCGCTACCCAGCCGCACGGCCGAGGGGGCGCCTGCGAGATCCACGGGCTCGCCGTCGTCGACGCCCCGGGTCACCCGTGCTGCTGCCACGACCGACACGTCCGAGGTCACGGCGACGGTGTAGTTCCCCTCCGGAAGGAAGGCGAGCGGAACGGCCGTCACGGACCCTGCTGGGGCAGTTGCGACTCCCCCGTCGGGCAGGTCCACTTCCCCGTCCGGTCCATACACTTTGATATCGAGCACGGCGTCGCTGGAACCCGGGACGAGCACCTGGAGCTCGGGAGCGGCGGTGCCGTAGCCCTCCTGCTCCCGGACACGGCGCGCCGTCGCCGGATCCTGGATGACGACGCCGGGCACCACCTGCGTCACACCCGCAGGGGCACTGGGCGACAGCAGCTCCACGCCGCCGGGCGTCAGTCCGCGCAGGACGCTCTGCTGGACGACGCCCGTGATCCGGCCTCCGTCGCTGCGGACCCGGACGGCAACGTGGTCCTGGTTGCCCGCCAGCCCGGCGAGGACGATCCGCCGGGTCTCTCCGGCAGCGACCAGCTGGCCGCGCAGCCCGGCTGCCTCGATGGGGCCGTCCTGTCCCTGCAGCTCGAGGGTCACCGTCGCGGGGGTCCCGGTGGGATTGGTCAGGATCAGGATCGACGACTGCCCCACCGTGGTGGACGCGCCGAGGAGCCAGAAGTCGTTCGACGGTACCTGGCAACCCGTGGCCGCTAGCCCACGGAGATCGCCGTCAGTGGCGGTGTAGGTGGTCATCGCAGCTGCTACGGGTGTAACTCCGCCCTGGGGCTGCGCACGGAACATCGAGGGAGCATCGACGCGCACTCCCCGGGAGACTCCGGCGATCCGGTTGGTCAGGCCGTCCTCCCCGCTGCTTGCCGGGGCGTCGGCTGCGAGGGAGGACTCGGGCGCGAAGGGCTGGGTGACCGACAGCGGCTCGCCCCCGCCGACGGGCAGCAGGCCGCTCCCGGTCAGCGTGGCGCTGAGGTCGCTGAGCACCACGCTGGACACCGTGGTCCTCGCCGTGGACGAGGCAGGGCTGAACTGGGGATCTGCACCCTCGACAGCGGCCTCGATTAGGCGCGGCGTCGACGGGCAGACGGCCGAATAGTCCCCTGCAGGCACGGCCGCCGCCGGTACCGTGAGGGCTGCGGCAGGCGGTCCCGCCAGGGCGTCGGTGACGGCGCCGGATGCTATCGCGGCAGTGGCGGCGAGGAGGACGATACCGGTCGCCGCACCGGCGGCAGCGCCGAGTCCCGTCCGAGGACGGGCGCCTGCACCTGTTCCGGCGGCCTTGTCACGGGCGACCGCGCGGGCTGCGATGGCGGCGTCCGCGGGGGAATCCAGCGCAGGAGCATCCTGAACATCGGGAGCCGGAGCACCCGGCGCAGGAGCATCCGGAGCAACGGCGACGTCCTGTTCTTTTCGATCCCGCCGGTTGTTCTTACGTCCCCACGTCACATCGGACTTCTTCCACTGGCTACGGTCTGCTTGCGATCCTCGGAGGACCCGGCGCCGTCGTCGGACGCCGGATCCCGGAGCGCAGGCTCGGACGGACGAGGGCCTCCGGTCCGTCCGGGACGCCGACCACCCCCCGGGCGCACGACCTGGGGCTTGGACGGAATGGGAATCGCCAGGAGAACGGTCAGGGCGATGATGACGGCCTGCACGGCCTCGGACCACGGCTGGTAGGGGCTCACGAAGGTGAGCTTCACGGTTCCACCCTCGGCCGGCAGGGCGAACGCCTGCCGCCACCCGTCCGACGACGGCTCGAGGCGTCGGCCGTCGAGGCTCGCCTGCCAGCCCGCGTCGGCTTCCTCGGCGAGCACGAGGGTCCGGCCGTCGGTACCGGCCGGGATCGTGCCCTCGGCATCGATCCGCTCGGAGGGGACGGTGGCCTGGGTGCGACCGTCGGCGTCGAGCACCCGCACACGGCCTGTGCTGCCGCCGGCGTCCTCGGTACCGTCATCGAGCGTGACCGGGGCAACGCGCCAGAGGCGCCCGGCCTCCGTGTCTCCCACCGCGGTGAGGCCCGGTACGGAGTCGATGCGCCCGCTGAGGAAGTCACCGGCCGTCTCCGACTGCTGCAGGACGACGAATCCGACGCCGAGGTCCCGAAGATCGCCACGGGGATCGGCGCCGGTCGCGCCGACGATGACCGCGGCGCTGGTGCGGAGGATCCTGGTGGACTCGTTGTCGGCCTGCACGGTCACCTGGTCGCCGCCCTGCAGCACGCGGGCGGCGAACAACGGGTTCAGCGCATCCAGCGTGGTTCCGGCCCCGCGCATCAGCGCTGCCGCGACGTTGTCGTCGTCATCGACCGTGATCACCAGGGTCCGGGTCTGGTCGGGCCCGTTCCCCCGATCAGCAGCCGTGGCGGGCAGGGACCGCTCAGCCACAGGCAGCAGGTCGACACCCGTCGCGAAGGTGGTGGTGCCGGATCCGGGCGCCGGCTCGGCCTCCGTGGGGCTTCCCGGGATGACCACGGGCTCAGCCACCGCCGCGGGCGGGGACGCCATTTCGGGCGCCAGCCACAAACCGAGACTCAGGAGTGGGCCGACGGCGAGGGCGAGCCCTCCGGCGACCGTCAGCAGACGACGTCGGGGGGTAGGTGCAGGGGTAGGGGCACCCTGGTCCCGGCGTCCGGGAAGTCCCGAGAGGGCCGCGGCCAGCAGGCACAGGGACAGGGCGGAGACCAGCGGACCGGGGAACACGCCGATCAGCGACGTCGTCCCGACCGCCACCGGCAGGAGGGGAGAAGCAGCGGCCAGCACGAGGGCCAGCACGGCGAGGAGCCAGAAGGACCGGACAGCAGTACCGCGCACGCGCCGGACGAAGAGCGCCACCGCGGCCAGGACCACCACGGGAGCCCCGATGACGACGGCGGCCACCAACGACCACGGACCCTGCCCGAGGAGGTCTGCGGCAGCTGGAGGAAGCATCGGATCGAAGGACACCGGAAAGCCGAGGAGCTGCTGCCAGGGGGCCGCCGGGTCGAAGGACGTCGGGATGCCCGGATCCCCGAGGATGCCGCGCGGATTCCCCATGGCCGAGAGCGCATAGGGAAGGTGGATCGCGACGACGGGCAACAGCGCCCACCAGAGTGTCCTGGCCCGTCGGCGCCCTCCGATGAGCATGATGACCAGTCCCCCGACCACGAAGGGGAGCAGCGAGGGTGCAGAGGCCGTCGCCAGAGCGAGGACCAGGCCCGTCGCAGCCCCCGCGGTCCAACTGCGGGAACCGTTGATCCCCGGCTTGGTGATCCCGTCCGGCAGAGCGGCGGACGGAAGCGCTCCGCCGACCGCGCGAACAGCGCCTAGGAGGGCCAGCGGAAGCAGGATGTGCGCGATCAGCGCTCCGAGGCGCCCGGTGCCGAGCGCCACCTGCAGGGCCGGTGCGGCACCCCACAGGAGAGCAGCCCACAGCCGGAGCCCCCGGGACCTCGTCAGGGCGCCGGACGCGAACCATGCGGCCAGCCCCGCAAGGGGCAGGGCGCAGATGATCGTGACCACGACGGCCGTGTTGCCGGACCCGAATCCGAGCAGGGACAGCAGCCATAGGACGTAGGAGAACGGCGACCCGTGCGCTGCGGAACCGAGGCCGAGGGAGGTCCACCATGCCGTCGCATCAGCCCAGATCGCGCCGGGTGTCGCTGCGACGGGCAGCAAGGCACCACCCGCCAGCGCGGGCGCGCCGACGAGACGGTGGAGGCCCACGAGGGCCGCGGCCAGCAGGAGGGCGACGGCCAGCAGGGCTCCGGATCCCACCCACAGCCGGGTCGGCGTCGTCAGGGCGACGAAATCGTCGGTGCTGTCACCGGAGGGTATGTACTCCTCCGTCTGCGGGCTGTGCCGGCCGCTGTAGGACCCGCGGGAGGTGAAGGCGTCGACGACGGATTTCCGATGCGACCAGACCTCCCGCCTGGAGGTGATGAGCGGCCGGACGATCGAGCGCGGGCGCTGACGGGTCAGCGCCGCCGAACGCCTGGACCGGAGAAGCTGGAAAGGCCGCGCGACGGTGGCGAGGCTCCCGAGGAACTGGCCCATGCCGTGTCCGGGGTCCTTCGCCAGGAGGCTGAGCAGGAGCCTGCCGATACCGCCGAGCACTGCGCCGACGGCGAGGAAGGGGACATTCCACAGCGGCGCATGTTTGAGCCTGAGGTACACCTCGGCGGCACGCGCGCTTCGCGGAGTGGAGACGGGGTGAGCCCTCGACACGGCGTGGCGCACAACGGCGCCCGGTACGACGACGACACGGTTTCCTGCGAGGCGGTTGCGCCAGCACAGGTCGACGTCGTCGCCGACTCCGTGCAGCGCCGGGTCGAAACCCCCTAGGGCGTCCCACACGTCCCTGCGGACCAGCATGCCCGCGGAGTTGACTGCAAAGACATCGCTCCGGGCGTCGTACTGCCCCTGGTCGTGCTCATCCACGTCGATGAGTGTCAGGCGTTCGGCCCACCTGCTGATGGAGAGGCCTACATCGATCAGTTCGCGGCGATCGTTCCAGGCCACCTGTTTCGCGCCTGCCACCGTGACCGATGGTGCGCGCTCGACGGCGAGGAGCATCTCCGCGAGAGCGCCGGGCTCGGGCGCCGAATCGTCGTGGAGCAACCACAGCCAGTCTCCGTCGCCTGTCCCGTCCGCCGTCCCACGGACGGGGATCTCTCCGACTCCGGTACGTACGGCAGTGCCGAAACCGGCGCGCGCGGGCGCTCCGACAACAGGGCTCCCGACAGGGAGGTGGAGCTGGAGGATGGAGGCCGATGTGTCGGTCGACCCGGCGTCGACGCCGACGCAGAAGTCGGCCGGGCGCGTCTGGCGTTCGAGGGATTCCAGGGTTTCAGGAAGGTACTCGGCACCGTTGTGGGCTACGACAACGGCGGTGACGCGGAGTTGGTGCTGGATCAGACCGCTCGCTTCCGCAATCTGCGCCGCTCGCGCTCGGAAAGGCCGCCCCAGATCCCGAAGCGCTCGTCATTCTCCAGCGCATACTCGAGGCACTCGGACCTCACCATGCATGCCCCGCACACTTTCTTGGCGTCCCGTGTGGAGCCGCCCTTCTCGGGGAAGAACGCCTCGGGGTCCGTCTGTGCGCACAGGGAGTCCGCCTGCCAGGACAGCTCACCGTCGTCGTCGATATTGCCTGGAGCAATCGGCAGACCGATCCATACGGGTTGTCCCGACGGCATGGACCGGGGCCTTGCGTCCTCCTGCACGTCGGGCAGGATCGTGAACGACCCGGGGTCCATGGTCGGCAGTGCCAGAAGGCTGCTCGGCCCCTCTTCGACGTCGGGAAGCCCCACGAGCGCTTCGTGTGCGCCGAGGAAGGCCGTGGCCTGGTCCTCGAGAGCGGAGCGGCTGCCCTCGCGGTAACGCTCTGCTGCCAGGGGATCTGCCGGGTCCAGGAACCAGTCCGCGGGAACGCCCCTCGAGCCATAGCGGGCAGATGCCTGCCCTGCGATGTCTGGTCGTTCCTGAATGCGTTCTGCCTGCCCCATGGTCAGCCCTCCCGGTGTTGCCGTTCCAACATCAGCATGGGTCGACCCTCGCGCCCCGCTGCTGGAACAAATCCGATACCTAATTACACGGGTGTAAGTCGATTTTCGCAAGCCGGGGAGGAAGCTTATAGAGTCGGCTCGAGACAATCACGGGCGCCACGCCGGTGTGACTACCTGTCTTCATCGGCGCGTCGGCAAGTACCCATCATCGAACGGAAGAGGCCGCCATGCCACGAACGCCCGCAGGAATCCTCGCCCACATGAGGTCGGTCAGTGCGTCCTCACCCCGGCTCGTCTGGCACGGCGCGGACGGGCGCATCGAGCTGTCAGGGCGGGTGTTCGACAACTGGGTCGCTAAGGGCGCCAACCTCCTCGTCGACGAGCTCGACGCTTCCGATGAAACCGCGGTGGCCTTCGACCTGCCGGTGCACTGGAAGACCCTCGCACTCGCCTTCGCCTGCTGGCAGGTGGGTGCCGTCGTCGTCCTCGACAGCGACAGCGATCGCGACACCGACGACCGCGACCCAGACGACCGCGGCGGTCGGGGCGGAGCAGCGGACGTGATCGGCGGTGGCGACATCATCCTGTCCTCCCGCGCCGTACCCGGGATCGAGCCTCCACGCCAGCTCGTATGCGTGGCTCTCGGCTCCCTGGCGATGCGCTGGGACGGCCCCTTGCCGCCGGGCGCCATCGACTTCGCTGCCGAGGTGCGCTCCCACGGTGATGTCTTCTTCGGCTCTGCTGCCGATTCCGGCGACGCACCCCTCGTGTCCGTCGGGGGCCGCCTGGTGACGGGGGCCGAACTTCTGGACTCGGTGACGTTGCCTGCAGCCGGCGGTGTCTCGGCGCACCCTGCGACGGTCCTCCTCGAACCGGGCTCCGGTCCGCTGCGGGCCCTCGCCGTCGCGATTGCTGTCTGGCAGGACGAGGGCACGCTCGTGATCGTGGACGAGGGAGTTCCGGTCACGGAGAGCATGATGGCCGGAGAGCGCATCACTTGCCGCCTGGGGCCTGCCTGACGGGCTCGTGGCCGGCTGCCTGCGCTGATTGCGCCGACCCGGGCCGGCGCACGCCGTGCGGATGGATGATCTCCTGGTCGTGGCTGAACTCGGGTTCGGCATCCAGTTCTACGTTGAAGACCCAGAATCGATACGCCACGAAGCGGACCAGGGTGGCGAGGAGAGTGCCGAAGATGCCGACGAGGAACAGGGAGCTCGGCTCGGTCACATCGAACGGGTACTTCGCGATCCAGACACACCCGGCCGCGATTCCCATGCCGATGATGTTGATGAAGACGAACATGACGAGCTCGCGCGCTGCATTGGGCTGACGGCGGTGCCGGAAGGTCCAGTAGCGGTTGGCCACCCAGGCGAAGATGGTCGCGATTCCGGCGGAGACGAAGCGAGCCTTGACCTCGCTCCCGCTCATGGGACCGTGGATGAGGTACCAGTACAGGCCGTTGTCTATGACGAAGGCCATGCCGCCGACAGCACCGAACTTCGCCACCTCGCGCCAAAAGAGGGACGCGAGGCCCCTGATCCTGTCCATGAGTCCTGCCACTGCTTACCTCCGCGGTCTGGGTACGAACACCATGTACCGCGGGGCGTCGACCCGGCGATCACTGGACGAGCCACGATGGAGGTCACCCGAGCGGACCACCCGGCTGACCTTTGCATGGCGTGATTTCCTCCATTTTACGGGCAGGCACAGCCTGTTGTGTCGTCGAATCCCTGGGGACGGGCTGAGAGCTCACCGTGAATCTGTCCGCGTCCCCGTGCGCAGCCGGCCCTTCCGGCACCCGGAAACAGCCCCCGGACACGGCCCCTGGATAGCCCGGTCCGGCACCCGATGACACTCCCGGCGAGCTCCGTGGGTACCCTGTGATGGTGACTTTTCCCGTGATAGGCGTAGTGGGCGGCGGCCAACTCGCGCGCATGATGTCTGGCCCCGCCGTCGAACTCGGCCTCGAACTCCACGTGCTTGCAGAAGGCCCGGACGTCTCGGCCGTAGCCGCCGTGGCCCACGCGCAGGTCGGCGACTACCGGGACCGTGAGACGCTGCGCGCGTTCGCCGCCGGCGTCGACGTCGTGACCTTCGATCATGAGCATGTCCCGGGTGGGCTCCTCGAGGAGCTCGAGCGCGAGGGTGTCGTCATCCACCCTTCGCCGGCGGCCCTGATCCATGCACAGGACAAACTGGTGATGCGCCGAGCCGTGGATGACCTCGGCCTGCCGAACCCCCAGTGGCGGGCGGTGACGGAAACGGCCGGCGTCGAGGCCTTCGCCGACGAGACGGGCTGGCCCGTCGTCCTGAAGACCCCGCGCGGCGGATACGACGGCAAGGGCGTATTGGTGCTCCGGGACGCCGCCGCCCTGCCTGCGGCAGAGTCCTGGTTCACGGGCGGCGAACTGCTCGTCGAGCAGTTCGTGCCGTTCAGCCGCGAGCTCTCCGTGCTCGTGGCCCGGCGTCCGTCGGGTGAGGCCATCACGTGGCCGGTCGTCGAGTCGATCCAGGTCGACAGTGTCTGCGACGAGGTGCTCGCGCCGGCGCCCGGCCTGCCCGACGATCTCGCCGCGTCCCTCACCGCCGCCGCACTGCGACTCGCCGAGAGCCTGGGTGTGACGGGGGTCATGGCCGTCGAACTCTTCGAGACTCCCGGGGTCGGCGTGGGGTACCTGGTCAACGAGCTCGCCATGCGCCCCCACAACTCCGGCCACTGGACCATGGACGGCTCCGTGACGGGGCAGTTCGAGCAGCACCTGCGTGCCGTCCTCGATCTCCCGCTCGGATCGACGGAGCCCGTGGCACAGCACGCCGTGATGAAGAACGTCCTCGGAGGTTCGAACACAGACCTCTATGGGGCTTACCGATCGGCGTTCTCCTCAGGGCCGTCGGCTAAAGTGCACATCTACGGCAAGGACGTGCGTCCGGGTCGCAAGATCGGCCATGTGAACGCGTTGGCGGGCCCGGGGGAACCACTCGCCGCCGTTCGCGCAAGGGCCGCGAGGGTTGCCGCGATACTCCGCGACGGCATGGAAGCGCCCTCCACCAATCAGGAATGACCGAAGGGAATGCAGTGACGAACGCCCAGGTAGGACTCGTGATGGGCTCGGACTCGGACTGGCCGGTCATGGAGGCCGCAGCGGCTGCGCTGGCAGAGTTCTGCATCCCTTTCGAGGCCGACGTCGTGTCCGCGCACCGTATGCCGACGGCGATGATCGAGTACGGCCGCACCGCCCATGAGCGGGGCCTGCGCGTCATCATCGCCGGAGCCGGAGGGGCAGCCCACCTTCCCGGGATGCTCGCCTCGGTGACACCGCTGCCCGTGATCGGGGTGCCGGTCCCCCTGCGCTACCTCGACGGCATGGACTCGCTGCTGTCGATCGTGCAGATGCCGGCCGGAGTGCCCGTCGCCACCGTGTCGATCGGGGGCGCACGCAACGCGGGGCTCCTCGCGGTCCGCATGCTCGCCGCGGGTACCGATGACCAGGCGCAGGTGCTGCGCGGGCAGCTTGTGGAGTTCGCCGGTGCCCTCCGGCGGACGGCCGAGGAGAAGGGTGCAGCCCTGCGGTCACGGATCTCGACGCCGACGGCGGACGGCTCATGATCTCCGGAATGCGTGTCCAGGGCGCCGACGCCGGGAACAGCTCGGGCCTGATCGACCCGGTCAGGTACCCCGAGTCCGCGCCACCCCCCGTCCGCACCAAGCGGGCCTTCGTCCTCCTGGCCATGACCCTCGTCCTGCCGGGATCCGCGCAGATCGTCGCAGGTGATCGACGCCTGGGCCGGCGGGCGCTGCGGATCACCTTCGCGTGCTGGGCGCTGGTCCTGCTCGGGATCGTGCTCGCACTGACCGAGCGATCCCTCGTGGTGGGTATCGTGACGAACCGCTGGTGGTCGCTGGTCCTGATCGTGGTGATGCTCGGTATCGCCCTGGGCTGGGCTCTTCTCTTCATCAACACCCTGCGGTTGATCCGCATGCCCCTGCTGGACCGCGGGGTGCGCCCGCTCGTGGCAGGAGCGCTTGCGCTCCTGATGCTGCTGACCAGCGGCTCCGTCCTCTACGGCGCGTACGTCCTCAATGTCGGACGGGCAACCGTGGGGTCCATCTTCCAGTCCGGACCCGCCTTCGATCCCGTGGACGGTCGCTACAACTTCCTGCTGATGGGTGGCGACGCCGGCGAGGACCGCACCGGCCGCAGGCCCGACAGCATCTCGGTCGTCAGTGTCGACGCCGAGACCGGCTCCACCGTGACCTTCAGCATCCCCCGGAACTTCCAGAATGCGCAGTTCTCCGAGGACTCCCCCCTGTGGGGCATCTATCCCGACGGCTACAACTGCGGGGATCCCTGCATCATCAACAGCCTCTATACCGACGTGACGCAGAACTACGCAGACCTCTATCCCGACGCGACGGACCCGGGCGCCGAGGCCATGATGGACGCCGCGAGCGGAGTCCTCGGTATCGAGGTGCAGGCCTATCTGATGGTCGACATGGGTGGCTTCGAGCAGCTCGTGGACGCCATGGGAGGTATCCGGATCGACGCCGGGGGGTGGGTCCCCATCACGGCCGCCGAGATCCCGGGCACCGATCCGATCCGCCACTACCCGCCGGACGGCTGGATCAGACCCGGCGTCCAGACCCTCGACGGCTACCACGCCCTCTGGTACGCGAGGTCGCGCGAGTTCGTCACGGACTACGATCGGATCTCCCGGCAGCAGTGCGTGCAGCAGGCGATGATCGCGCAGCTCGATCCTGCTACTCTGCTCACGAGGTTCCAGTCCATCGCCGCTGCCGGTACGCAGATCGTCGAGACCGACCTACCGCAGGACCAGCTCGCGAGCTTCGTGGACCTCGCCATCAAGGCCAAGGGACAGGAGACCCGGCGCCTGACGATCGGGCCTCCAGATTTCGGCACCCCCGCGGAGAACTTCGTGACCTACCCCGAGTTCGACCTCATCCACAGCCGCGTGCAGGAGATGTTCGTCCAGGCAGATGCCGACCCGGGCGCTGCAGGCGTCCTGCAGCTCGATCGCGCCGGCGTCGTCGCGCAGGTGCCATCGCAGACCACCGACGACGGCATCACCGAGGAGTACCTGCAGGAGCTCGCCACGATCGGCGACGACGCCACGCTCGGCGACCTGCTGGCCGACAACGGTCAGTGCTCCCCCGCTTGACGAGCTACGAGCAGGACTACCACCAGCGAAGGATTCCGACGATGCACCTCCTCGACAACCCCCTCCGCCCGTACGCCTGGGGGTCGAGGCATGCGATCGCCGACCTGCTGGGCAGGGAGCCCTCAGGCGGACCGGAGGCGGAACTGTGGGTCGGAGCCCACCCCGACTCGCCCTCGCAGGTCGTGCGGCCGGACGGCACCCGGCACAGCCTGCACGACCTCATCGAGCAGGATCCTCGATCACTCCTCGGTGACGACGTCGCGGATCGTTACGAGGGCCGGCTCCCCTTCCTCCTGAAGGTGCTCGCGGCGGGCTCGGCCCTGTCGCTCCAGGTGCACCCGAGCCTCGAGCAGGCCGTGGCCGGCTTCGACGCCGAGGAGGCCGCCGGCATCCCGCAGAATGCGCCGAACCGCAACTACCGGGACCGGAACCACAAGCCCGAGCTGCTCTACGCGTTGGCGCCGTTCGAAACCCTGTGCGGATTCCGGCCCCTCCCCGAGTCCGTGGGGATCTTCAGCGTCCTCGCCTCCGCCGTCGAGCCCGGCTCGGCGTCGCACGAGCTGCTCGACGCCGTGTCTGCGCTCCTGGCATCCGGAGGGGAGGACGCCCTGCGCCCGGCCTTCACGATGCTGCTCGGGGCACCGCAGGAGATCGTGCAGGACGTCGAGCACGCAGCGGCGCGCCGGGCGGTCGACACCGTTTCTCCTGCCGAAGCTGCCGGCCCCGTCGGCCGTGACCTCGGGACCATCGCAGAGCTGTCCGGCCAATACCCCGGGGATCCCGGTGTCCTCGTGGCACTTCTGCTGAACCGCGTCTCCCTGCGCCCCGGTGAAGCCCTCTACCTTCCGGCAGGAAAGATCCACGCCTACCTGAGCGGGTTGGGCATCGAAGTCATGGCGTCCTCGGACAACGTGCTGCGGGGCGGCCTGACCCCCAAGCACGTGGATACCGAGGAGCTGCTCTCCACCGTCGCCTTCGAGCCCCACGCCCCACGGTCGCTGGCTGCCGAGTACACCCTCCTCGACCAGGAGCTCTACCGCCCCCCGTTCGACGAGTTCCAGCTGCAGCGGATCGTTCTGGGGGATCCTGCTGCGGGCCCCTCCGGGACATCGGCCGACGGCTCCGACGACGGCCGGCCGGACAGCGCCCTGCCTGCCGCCGAGAGCATGACTCCTGCCCATGTCCCCGTGGTGCAGAACGGTCCGGTGGTGGTCCTCGCGGTCAGCGGGCCGATCCTGCTGGACACCCCGAACTCGACCCTCTTGGTGCCACGCGGCGGCAGCGCCTTCGTCGCGGCGTCGGAGGCGCCCCTCGTCGTCCGCCCGGCAGCGGACGCCCACGGCGGGACCGACGGTCCGGTCCTGGCCTTCGCCGTCACCGTCGGCGGGAAGACGCCCGCCCTCTAGGCGCGGCTTCCGCGGACCTTCCGCACCAGCCCGAGCGCTCGTCCAGCCTGCCGGCGGGCCAGCTGCATGCCCCGTTTGGCGAGGGGCAGCGCGCGGCTGAACAGGGGATAGAACGGCGAGAGCGGCAGGTCCCAGGTACCGGCGAGCTGGTCCTCGTGCTGCGCCCAGCCCATCTTGAAGCGGGAGACGCCGTCGTTGAGCAGTCCGTTGAAGTCGTAGCGCGTGACTCCGCGGGCCTTCATCTCCTGGATCGCGAACCACTTCAGCGCGTAGTTGGCACGCAGCCGCTCGCCCTCGTCGGTCATGCCGCCGTAGAGCTCGAAGCTCGTGGTGTCCGTCGTGGAGATCCAGAGGAAGGCGACGACGTCGTCCCCCCGGAACGCCGCATATACGGGTGAGGCCTCACCCAGGTTGTCGAAGATGTCCAGGTAGTAGGAGTCCTCGTGGATCCCGAAGCCGGCCCGCTCCGCCGTCAGCCGGTAGACGTCGAGGCACGCGCTAATCTCGCTACGCACAACACGACGGATGTCCAGCCCCTCACGACCGGACTTGCGGATGTACTGCCGGTGCTTCTTCGACATCCCCGCCAGGAGGTCGTCCTCGGAGCGGGCCAGGTCTAGGATGAGCGTCCGGCCGATCAGGATGGTGTTCCGGCTCTGGGTCCAGCCGGCGGCGGGAAGGGCGCGCACGGCGTCGCTGTCCGCGTTCCAGTCCGGTTCGATGGACAGCGCGACCGAACGGTGGGCTGCGCGGACGTAGCCCGCGATGGCTTCGAGGACCTCGACACCGCGGCCCTCGGCCGTCTGGGGTCCGCGCGGGATATAGGCGAGATTCCGCAGCGGGACCGGCAGGGCCTTCAGGACCAACTGCGCCGCTCCGATGACCACGCCGTCCTCGGCGACGAGGACGCGGTCGGCGCTCCAGCCGTGTGCGGCCTTCGTCTGACCCCAGCCCCACAGCTGCTGGGGGTGGCCTCCCAGCTGGTTGACGGTGGTGTCCCAGAGGGCGCGATCGAGGCAGGGCGACACGGAAAGACTCATCCGACCAGCCTATAGGGGCGCGCCGGTACCGCCTTCCGGCGGAGGGTGCGCGCCCCGGCGCGGCTACCTGATGCGTGCGTAGGTCTCCCACTTGTGGGCCTGGTGCTCGCCGTCGACGACACGGATGGTGCCGGACTTCGAACGCATGACCATGGACTGGGTGAGGACCTTGTCCTTGCTGTAGCGGACGCCACGCAGCAGGTCACCGTCGGTGATGCCCGTCGCCGCGAAGTAGCAGTTGTCGCTCGTGACGAGGTCGTTGGTGGACAGCACGCGGTCGAGGTCGTGGCCGGCGTCGATCGCCTTCTGCTTCTCCTCGTCGCTCGTGGGCCAGAGCCGTCCCTGGATGACACCGCCGAGGGACTTGATGGCGCACGCCGCGACGATGCCCTCGGGTGTTCCGCCGATGCCCATGAGGGCGTCGACGTCGGTGCCCTCGCGGGCTGCGGCGATGGCGCCTGCGACGTCGCCGTCCATGAGGAACTTCGTGCGGGCACCCGCGGCGCGGATCTCCTCCACGAGCGGCTTGTGCCGGTCGCGGTCGAGGATCATGACGTTGAGCTGGCTGACCTTCTTGTTGGTCGCCTTGGCGATGAGGTGGAGGTTCTGCTTCACGGGCAGGCGCAGGTCCACCATGTCGGCGGCCTCGGGGCCCGTGACGAGCTTCTCCATGTAGAACACGGCGGACGGGTCGAACATCGAACCGCGCTCCGCTACAGCGAGCACCGCAAGGGCATTGTTGATGCCGAGGGCGGCCAGGCGGGTCCCGTCGATCGGGTCGACGGCGACGTCGCACTCGGGTCCGCTTCCGTCACCGACGTGCTCTCCGTTGAAGAGCATGGGCGCCTCGTCCTTCTCGCCCTCGCCGATGACCACGATGCCGTTGAAATGGACCGTCTGGAGCAGCGAGCGCATCGCGTCCACGGCAGCGCCGTCGGCGAGGTTCTTGTCACCGAAGCCCACCCAGTGGCCGCCGGCGATCGCCGCGGCCTCCGTGACGCGGACGAGTTCCAGGGCGAGGTTCCGGTCCGGCTCGTCATCCCCGACGGCCAGGGCCGGTGACAGTGTCGAATACTGGGCATTGGTGGCTTTTTGGGACACGTCTATCCTCATCGTCGAAGGTTGCTCGGCAGGACGCGGGCGTCCCTGTTCCGTGCTGTCATCATAGGCGAGCCGAGTACACCGCACCCCGTGACGCTCGGCACGCACACACCCGACGGCGCCCCTCCGGTTAGGCAGGGCGCCGAGCGTCAGCGAAAATGGAGGGGTGAGCAACCAAGGCGAAGAGCGGGACACCCGAGCGACCGAAGCGGGCTCCGGACACGACGGCGCCGGCCACGACGGCGCCGGTCATGACGACGCCGGCCGGCGGACGCAGCAGGCGGCAGCGGACGCGCGGCTCGAGGCGGAACTGAACGACGACGCGCCGCCCATCACCCTCACACCGAACCAGGCGAAGCGCGCCAGTTCCACCGCCCGCGGCATGCTGATCGCCACCGGCGCGACCATCGCCGTCGTCCTGCCCGTCTACTTCCTCAACCCGACCTATACGGCCGAGACCTACCGGCGCGACATCGACGTCGCAACCGTCGCGCGACAGGCAGCGGGCGATGCCGGCTACCTCCCGGCCGCACCCGGGCTGCCGGAGGACTGGTCCTCGAACTACGCCCGCTGGGTGACCGGCCGCAGTGATGGTGTCGACTACTGGGAGGTCGGGTTCCTCACCGCGGACACCGGCTTCATCCAGCTCACGCAGACCGACGACTCCAATCCCACGTGGGTGGCCCAGCGCGTCGGCGACGCGCAGGTTTCGGGTACACGGACCATCGGCGGGATCGAATGGCAACTGCTGGACGCACCGGATGGCGACACGGTCCTGACGTCCGAGGTCGACGGCTCGACCGTCATCCTGAATGGTGAGGCCTCGCTGACCGAATTCGACACGATGGGTGGGGCCGTCATCGAGGACGTCCGGCAGAACGCCGTCGAGGAGGCCGAGCGCCTGTCATCTTCGGACACGGACGGCTCCTGAGGACAGGTCCAAAGACACCGGACAGTACAGTGGGCGGCGTGACCCAGCAACTGACGCCCGCCGCCGCATGGCTCCGCCTCCAGGAAGGCAATGACCGCTTCGTCGCCTCGGACGTTTCCCATCCGAACCAGGACGCCTCGCGCCGCACGGCCCTCGTCAACGACCAGAACCCCTTCGCCGTCATCTTCGGCTGCTCCGATTCGCGCCTGGCCGCGGAGATCATCTTCGATCTCGGGCTGGGGGACGTCTTCGTGGTGCGGACGGCCGGCCAGGTGATCGACGATGCCGTCCTCGGCTCGCTGGAGTACAGCGTCAGCGTGCTGGGCGTGCCCCTGATCGTGGTCCTCGGGCATGACAACTGCGGAGCCGTGACCGCGACCATGAACGCGATCGACACCGGCGTGATGCCGATCGGGTTCCTCCGGGACCTCGTCGAGCGGATCACGCCGTCGGTGCTGACCGCCCGCCGCTCCGGCGTCACAGAGGTCAACGCCACGGTCATCGAACACACAAGGCAGACCTCCCGCCGCCTCGTCGACAGCTCACGGGTCATCGCGGACGCCGTCGAGCGCGGGAACGTGGCCGTCATCGGTGTCTCCTACCGCCTGGATGAAGGCAAGGCCGTGCTCGTGACGGGATTTGGCGCAGTGTAGAGCGAACGGCGAGAATTGCCGCATGACTCCAACGCCTGCAGCCAGCCCCGATTCCAGCTCCCCTACCGGCGGTACCAGCCTGGAGGGTGCGGAGTACCGCATCGAACACGACACCATGGGTGAGGTCCGCGTCCCGGTCAACGCCCTGTACCGCGCGCAGACGCAGCGCGCCGTGGAGAACTTCCCGATTTCCGGGACCACCCTCGAGCGGGCCCATATCGAGGCCCTTGCCCGGATCAAGAAGGCCGCGGCCACCGCGAACGCCGAACTCGGCGTGCTCGACGACGAGCGCGCGCGGGCCATCGAGGCCGCAGCGGAGGATGTGGCCTCCGGCCGGTACGACGGCGACTTCCCGGTCGATATCTACCAGACCGGCTCCGGCACGTCGTCGAACATGAACGCCAACGAGGTCATCGCGACCCTCGCCAGCCGCGCGCTCGAAGCCGCCGGAAGTACGGCGTCCGTCCACCCGAACGACCACGTCAACGCGTCGCAGTCCTCCAACGACGTCTTTCCGACGTCCGTCCACGTCGCGGCGACCTCCGCCCTCGTGAAGGACCTCATCCCCGCCCTGGCGCATCTCGCCGAGGCGCTGGAGCGCAAGGCCGACGAATTCAAGACCGTCGTGAAGTCCGGCCGGACGCACCTCATGGATGCCACGCCGGTCACCCTGGGCCAGGAGTTCGGCGGTTACGCCGCGCAGGTCCGTTACGGGATCGAGCGCATCGAGGCGTCCCTCCCCCGCGTCGCCGAGGTGCCGCTGGGCGGGACCGCCGTCGGAACCGGCATCAACACCCCGGCAGGTTTCTCGGCGCGCGTGATCGAACTCCTCGCCGCGGACACGGGCCTCCCCCTCACCGAGGCCCGGGACCACTTCGAGGCGCAGGCGAACCGCGACTCGCTCGTGGAGATCTCGGGCATGCTGCGCACCATCGCCGTCTCCCTCACCAAGATCCACAACGACCTGCGCTGGCTCGGCTCCGGACCCAACACGGGACTGGGTGAGATCTCGTTGCCCGACCTCCAGCCCGGCTCCTCGATCATGCCCGGAAAGGTGAACCCGGTCATCGCCGAGGCGGTCATCATGGTGTGCGCGCAGGTCGTAGGCAATGACGCCACGGTCGCGTGGTCCGGCACCAACGGTGCGTTCGAGCTCAACGTCGGCATCCCCGTGATCGCGCGCAACGTCCTCGAGTCGATCCGCCTGCTCAGCAACTCGACCCGGGTCTCGGCCGACCGCATGATCGACGGCATCACCGCGAACGTCGAGCGGGCTCGTTTCCTCGCCGAGGCATCGCCTTCGATCGTGACCCCGCTGAACAAGTACATCGGCTACGAGAATGCCGCCAAGATCGCGAAGAAGGCCGTCGCGGAAGGGCTCACGGTCCGCGAGTCCGTTCTCGCCCTCGGATTCGTGGAGCGGGGCGAGCTCACGGTGGAGCAGCTGGACTCGGCCCTCGACGTGCTGTCGATGACGCGGCCGCCCCAGGGCTGACCTCCCCAGGATCCACCGAAGGGGTGTGCCGTTGCTTGCGGTGCACCCCTTCTGCATGTGCCGTGACGGCAATTTGCACTCTCTGAGAGAGAGTGCAAATATGTACTTCGTGACTTTCAGTGCAACGAACCAGAATCTCGGGCTGCGGGAACGGAAACGCCTCCAGACAAGGTCCTCCCTCGTCGCGGCGGCGCGACGACTGACGCTGGAGCACGGCCTGACGGGCTTCACCGTCGAGCAGCTCTGCGACGAGGTGGGTATCTCCCGCCGCACGTTCTTCAACTACTTCCCCTCCAAGGAGGACGCCGTCCTGGGCCACTCGGACGAGGCCCGCCCGGAGGAGCTGCTCGACGCCTTCGTGGAATCGGGAAGGGCCGACCCACCCGTACCCCTCCTCGAGGCCCTCACCGTGCTGTTCGCCGAGTTCGGCAGCAGGATGGCTATGTCCCGCGAGGAGTACCGGACCATGTCCGCGGTCCTGCAGCGGGAGCCGCAGCTCATGGCGCGCATCTTCGCCCGGGCCGAATCGAAGTCCCAGCTCCTGACGGAACTCATCCTGGCGAGGGAGGGCCTGCCGTCGGATGACCCGGCTGCCCGTGTCGCCACCTTCGTCCTCGGCGGACTCGCCCGCCGGTCGCTCGACGAGTTCTTCGCCGAGGGCAACGCCCTGACCTACGCCGAGGTGTTCCGCCGGAACGTCGAGGCGCTGCGCTACCTCTTCCCATCCGCAGCACCCGGGCTGTCCTCCGACGTCCCCGCCTCCCAGAACCAGGACCCAGCATGAGTACCACGACGGCGCCCGACGGCCCGCTCCTCCTGACGCAGAAACGCATCTGGATCATCTTCTCGGCACTCATCGCCGGGATGCTGCTCTCCAGCCTCGACCAGACCATCGTCTCGACCGCCATGCCCACCATCGTGGGCCAGCTCGGCGGCGTCGAGCACCAGGTCTGGATCACGACGGCGTACCTCCTCGCGACCACGATCGTGATGCCGATCTACGGGAAGTTCGGCGATGTCCTCGGACGCCGCAACCTGTTCCTCTTCGCCATCGCCCTGTTCACCATCGCCTCCATCGGCTGCGCGTGCGCCACCGACTTCTGGGCCTTCGTCATCTTCCGGGCCATCCAGGGCCTCGGCGGTGGCGGGCTCATGATCCTGTCGCAGGCGATCATCGCCGACATCGTCCCCGCGAACGAGCGCGGCAAGTACATGGGCCCCCTGGGCGGCATCTTCGGCCTCAGCGCCGTTGCCGGACCACTCCTCGGCGGCTACTTCGTGGACCACCTGACGTGGAACTGGGCCTTCTACATCAACATCCCCGTGGGTATCGCCGCGTTCGCCATCGCCTGGTTCACCCTTCGCCTCCCGTCCAAGAAGGCCACCAAGCGCATCGACATCCCGGGCGTGGTCCTGCTGTCCCTCGCGACGACCTGCCTCATCTTCTTCACCGACTTCGGCGGTGACGCCGAGGAGGGCTGGACCTCGCCCCTGACCTGGGCCTTCGGTGGCGCCATGGTCCTGGCGGTACTGGCCTTCGTCATGGTGGAGCGTCGCGCCGAGGATCCCATCATCCCGCTTGAGCTCTTCCGCAACCGCACCTTCGTGACCAGCACGGGGATCGGCCTGACGCTCGGCCTCGGGATGTTCGCGGCGCTCGCCTTCATGCCGACCTTCCTGCAGATGGCCTCCGGCACGTCAGCGGCCGTATCCGGCCTGCTGCTCGTCCCGATGATCGTGGGCCTCATGGGTACGTCGATCTACTCGGGCATCGCCATCTCACGCTCGGGCCATTACCGGAAGTACCCGATCACCGGCGTCTCGCTGACCCTCGCCACACTGCTCTGGATGTCCACCCTCACGGCGACTACGCCCATCTGGGTCATCTGCAGCATGCTGTTCTTCTTCGGCGCCGGTCTGGGACTCATCATGCAGGTCATCGTCCTCGTGGTGCAGAACTCGGTGGCCCCGACCATGATCGGTGTCGCGACGAGCACGAACAACTATTTCCGCGAGGTCGGCGCCTCACTCGGTGTCGCCGTCTTCGGTGCGATCTTCACGAGCCGCCTGTCCGAGCGGCTGAACGGGACCTTCTCCGCCTTCGGGGCCACCCCGGAGGCCGCCGGACAGGCGACCTCCACCCTCGATCCGGCCGCGCTGAATGCCCTCCCCGATCAGGTGCGCGACGCCGTCGTGAGCGACTACGCCGAGTCCCTGGCGCCCGTGTTCCTCTACCTCGTCCCGTTCCTGGTGATCGCCCTGGTGCTCGCCCTCCTGCTGCGCGAGATCCCGCTGTCCGACACCTCGGGCATGGTGGCGCGCGGCGAGGCCATCGGCGGAGAGGAAGCGGTCCGCCTCGAGCGTGAACGCGCGACGGCGGCGGCCACCACCGGACCCCGCATGTCAGCCGACGTCGGTGCGTCCGGCTCCCGGCCGACAGTCCCACCAGCAGGGGCCGCAGCCCGCTCCGACTCCTGACACCGAGGTAGGGCGTAGCCCTGCCGCCGCATCACTCGCCGGCCCGGCAGTTTCCCGACTGCCGGGCCGGCGGCGTTCCACGGGGCCCGGCGAGCGCAGTGAGGGACAACCGCCGCGTCAGGAGATGAAACGGGTCCTGCCGTCGAAGCTACCCGCCTCCTGCACGAGCGCGAGATGCCGCGCGTTGAGGGCGGGCAGGGCGTCCAGGGGGAACCAGCGCACATCCAGTGACTCGTCGTCGTTCACGCGCGCGGTCCCGCCGACCCATCGGCACCGGAAGTCGAGGGTCAGGAACGTGCACACGTCCCCGTTGGGGAACGTGACCGGCCCGACGACGCCGACATCGAGCAGGGATTCGACCTCGACGACGACGCCGGTCTCCTCCTCGATCTCCCGCCGCAGCGCGACGGCGGGTTCCTCGCCCGGGTCGACCATCCCCGTGATGATGGTCCAGGCGCCGGTGTCCGCCCGTTGCCCGAGAAGTACCCGTCCCTCGTCGTCGAACACCACGCCCCCGACGCCGGGCAGCCACAGGGGATCGTGCCCGATCTTGCGGCGGAGGGCTAGGACGAAATCCGGGGTAGGCACGGTTGTCAGGGTAGTACAGCGAGCGCGAGCGCAGCACCGGCGATCAGGAACGGCCCGAAGGCCACCGATGAGCGCAGTGTCGCCCTGCGCGCGGTGACGAGGACCGAACTCCAGAGGCCACCGAGCACGATGCCGAAGACGGGCCCCCACCACAGCTCCGCCCAGCCGGCGAATCCCAGGTAGAGGCCGAGCAGCCCGGCGAGCTTGACGTCGCCGAATCCGAGCCCGCTCGGACGAAGCAGGTGCAGCGCCGCGAAGGCGGCCCAGAGGATCACCCCGCCGCCGAGCATGCCCAGCACGCGGTGCCACTCGCCGGCGGCCACCGCCGCTGCACCGAGGACGAGGATGGACGCGGGGTAGGACGGCAGGACGATCCGATCGGGCAGCCGGTGCGTGCGCCAGTCGGTCAGACCCAGACGCAGGCCGAACACCACGAAGGCCGCGAGCGCCACCACGAGGAGCACGAAGGCGGCGGGCTCCTGTTCCAGGTATCCAGCGAGCACTGCGGTCACGCCCCCACGCTACGCGACTGCCCGGCCCCTGACCGGGGCGCCGGCCGAACGGTGGATACACAGGACGTCGGCGCCCCGGTCATCACACCCTGCCGGGCCGGTGGCCTAGTTATCCGCTCCTTCCAGGAGTTCCGTCACCAGTGCGGCGATCGGTGAGCGCTCGGACCGGGTGAGCGTGACGTGGCCGAACAGCGGATGGCCCTTCAGCGTCTCGACGACGGCCGCGATGCCGTCGTACCGTCCGACGCGCAGGTTGTCACGCTGCGCGACATCGTGCGTCAGGACGATCTTCGAGTTCTGTCCGATGCGGCTCATGACGGTGAGGAGCACGTTCTTCTCGAGGGACTGCGCCTCGTCGACGATCACGAAGGAGTCGTGCAGGCTCCGCCCACGGATATGGGTGAGGGGCAGTACCTCGAGCATCCCGCGGTCCATGACTTCCTCCACGACCTCCTGCGACACCAGTGCACCGAGCGTGTCGAAGACGGCCTGCGCCCACGGGTTCATCTTCTCGTTCTCGCTCCCGGGCAGGTACCCGAGCTCCTGGCCACCGACGGCGTAGAGGGGACGGAAGACCACCACCTTCCGGTGGTCCCTGCGCTCGAGCACCGCCTCGAGACCGGCGCACAGCGCCAGGGCCGACTTTCCCGTTCCGGCACGCCCGCCCAGGGATACGATCCCGACCTGCGGATCCATCAGCAGGTCGAGCGCGAGGCGCTGCTCCGCTGAGCGCCCGTGCAGCCCGAAGACGTCGCGATCGCCGCGCACGAGACGGATCTGCTTGTCCGCACCGACCCGCCCCAGCGCCGATCCTCGCTGCGAAAGCATGATGACGCCCGTATTGACGGGTTGTTCCGCCCCCGCCGGGATGAAGACGGCCTCGTGGTCGTAGAGCGCGTTGACCTCCTCCACCGTGGCGTCGAGCTCGGCCACACCGGTCCAGCCGGAGTCCTTCACGAATTCGTTGCGGTACTCGTCCGCCTGCAGACCCATGGCTGAGGCTTTGACACGCATCGGAACATCCTTGGAGACGACGGTGACGTCGTGCCCCGCGACCGAGAGGTTCTTCGCCACCGCCAGGATCCGTGAGTCGTTATCACCACTCCTGAAGCCGACGGGCAGCACCTCGGGCGAGACGTGATTGAGTTCGACGCGCAGCGTTCCGCCCTCTTCCCCGAGGGGGACGTCCCTGTCGAGTCCACCGTTCGTCACCCTCAGGTCATCGAGCAACCTGAGGGCCTTCCGCGCAAAGTACCCCAGCTCCGGATCGTGGCGCTTGCCTTCCAGCTCGGTGATGACGATGATCGGCAGGATCACCTCGTGCTCAGCGAATCTGAGGATCGCGCGGGGATCGGACAGCAGCACGGAGGTGTCGATGACGTAGCTGCGCCGGGCGGGCGCTTCCACGCCGGTGCGGTCAGCCGACCCGGCCGCAGCTCGAATGTCCGCTCGGGTTCCCACAGTGGTTCCGGCGTCCTGCTGGGAGGTATTGGTTGTAGCCACGTGAACTCCGCTCCGGGGGTGAGCACACCCCGAATTCGTAGGGTTGGGTGAGGCTGTCCGGCCTGGAGGCCGGGCGCGGCCTCCCCGACTCGTACGAGATGCCTGTCAGCACCGTCGGCGTCATCAGCGGCCTTCCGTCGACGGGTATGGAGCCCATCGATGGCTCGACAGTACGCTGTTCGGCGAAATGGCGCAGTCTGTTCGCGCGTGTCGATGGTTAAGGGCCGGTGAAGTCTCAGGAGCCGAAGCGGCGCTGCCTGCGGCCGAAGTCGCGTAGGGCCCGCAGGAAGTCGACGCGGCGGAAATCGGGCCACAGGGCCTCGCAGAAATAGAACTCGCTGTAGGCGCTCTGCCACATGAGGAACCCGGAGAGCCGCTGCTCCCCCGAGGTCCGGATCACCAGGTCCGGATCCTGTTGCCCCCGCGTGTAGAGGAAGGAGGAGATGTGCTGGTCCGTCAGCTCCTCGGCCAGGGTCTCGAGCGTTTCACCCTTGCCGGCGGCGTCACGCATGAGCTCCTTGACAGCGTCGACGATCTCGCGCCGTCCCCCGTATCCGACGGCGACGTTGACGTGGAGACCGTCGATCTTCTCGGTCGATGCTGCCAGGCTGACAAGCTTGTTGCTGAGGTCGTCGGGAAGGAGGTCGAGTGCCCCCACCGGCTGGACCCGGACGCGGTTGCTCTCGCCCAGCCGGTCGAGCGTGTTGGCGATGATGTCGAGGAGCTGGTCGATCTCCTCCTGGGGCCGTCCCATGTTGTCGGTGGAGAGCATGTAGAGGGTCACGACGTCGACGCCGAGTTCTTCGCACCACCCGAGGAACTCGTGGATCTTGTCGGCCCCGGCCTGGTGCCCATGGCTCGTCGGAGCTCCCGCGAGCTTCGCCCACCGCCGGTTGCCGTCCACCATGACGCCGATGTGGTGCGGGATGCGCTCGGGAGCCAGGTTCCGCTGGAGCCTGCGCTCGTAGAAGCTGTAGCCGACTTCGGGAAAGGCCCACGTCACGCCCGGCTACCCTCCCCTGGTCCTGCTCCGGCGCGTCCGGAGGCTTATTCCTCGGCGGGACGCCTGCTCCCCGCTCACCATTCCTACCGTACCGGCAGTTGCCGTGCAAAGGGCTGCATTCATGCTGCCGGCAGCCCGCGAAGACCCCGCTCCCGACGGGAGACGTCGAGCGCCGTGGGCTAGAATCCCGGCATGACCCCGCGCCCTTCGGCCCCCGTTCCAGGCCCTTCGGATTCAGCCCGCGCACCCGGGACGAGGTTCGAGGAAGCGGTAGGGGCGATGGCCGGGCCGCTCGCCGACGCGATGGTGACCAAGCCGCTCTGGCGTGGGTGGATCCATGCCGTCGCTACTCCGCTGGCCGTCGCCGCGGGCATCGTGCTGATCATCCTGGCGCCGACCGCGGGCCTGAGAACAGCATCTGCCATCTACGCCTTCACGGGCGTGCTGCTCTTCGGCGTGAGTGCGGTGTACCACCGCGGGAACTGGAGTCCGAGGGTCAAGGTCGTCCTGAAGCGTCTTGACCACACGAACATCATGCTCGTCATCGCCGGGTCCTACACGCCGCTCGCCTGGGCCCTGCTGGAACGAGGGAAGGCGGAGACGCTGCTCTGGGTCATCTGGGGCGGGGCCATCGCCGGGGTCCTCTTCCGCAATCTGTGGGTCGACGCACCGCGCTGGCTGTACGTTCCGATCTATGTGGCACTGGGCCTCGGCTCGGTGTTCTACATGCCGGACTTCTTCGCCGCCAACCTGGCCGCCGGGGTGCTGATCTGCGTGGGAGGTGCCCTCTACATCGCAGGGGCCGTGTTCTACGGGATCAAGCGCCCCAACTTCTCCGTGCGCGTGTTCGGGTTCCACGAACTCTTCCACGCCTTCACCGTGGCTGCCTTCGCAGCGCACTTCATCGCGATCATGCTTGCCGTGCTACAGCCGGTCCAGTCCTAGCACGCCGTCCTCGGTCCACCCCATCTGGACGCCGAACCAGCCGTTCAGCGGTTATCGGGGCCGCGCTTGCCGCCGGGCGCGGGACGGCCGGAGCTGCCGGGTCCGTCTGGTCCATCGCTTGCGCCGGTGCTGCCGGGTCCGTTTCCAGTGCCGTGAGATCCGTCAGATCCGGCAGTGCCGTGCGATCCGTCAGATCCGGCGGGCTCGTCGCCAGTGCCGCCTGCGGCCGGAGGCACCCCGCGCGTCCGGGAATCGCCCCGCTGCGCCCGGGACTGCGCTACCTCCGCGGCGTACCGCACACGCCGGATGCGCTTGACCATGTCGCGGATCAGGAAGATGACCACCACCACCATGAACAGGGTCGCCAGGAAACCCAGTGTTCCCGGGGTCACGGAGGCCGGATCGAGGTCCGGACGCAGGGTCGGATCCCCTGACGGCGTCGTCGTTGCTGCCAGGCTGAGGTCAAGGAACACGCATGCACCACTTTCGAAGCTCGCAGCGGATCACGGTGGCCCGCCGCGTGCAATTCTACGCGGCATAGAACTGACGGACAGACCTACGATCCGGCCGAGATGCCGGCGAAGAAATCGTTCTCAGGAATCTGGTGGTCGACCCTCGATGTGATGAGTGAGTAGTCCTCCCACGGCCAGACCTTCTGCTGCAGGTCTGTCGATACGGCGAAGAAGAACCCCTCTGGGTCGACCTGCGTCCGGTGGGCCAGCAGCGCCCGCTCGCGGTGCCCGAAGAAGTCGCCGCAGTCGATCTGCGTCGTGGTCGGATGGGTGGGCGCGGGAGGCTGGTGACCTTCTGCGTCTGCTTCCAGCCACTGGGCCAGACGCTCCGCGTAGGGCGACTGGAGCCCTGCTTCCTCGAGGGCGAAGTGCAGTGCACGGAACCGCTCCGGATTGAAGGCGCGGTCGTAGTAGAGCTTAGAAACGCTCCACGCCTCGCCCGTCCCCGGATAGCGGGCCGGGACCGCCGCAGCCTCGAACGCCTCGACGGCGACGCGGTGGGCCATGATGTGGTCGGGGTGCGGGTAACCCCCGTTCTCGTCGTAGCTGACGATCACGTGCGGTCGGAACTCGCGGACCAGCTTCACGAGCGGTGCGGCCGCACGCTCGAGGGGCTGCAGGGCGAAGCAGCCGGCGGGGAGGTCCGGGAGCGGGTCTCCTTCGGGTAGGCCCGAATCGGTGAAGCCGAGCCACCGCTGCTGCACACCGAGCTCCGCGATGGCGTTGGCCATCTCGACGCGACGCAGACCCGTGAGGTCACGCTTGCCGTGCGGATCGCCCTCCATGGCAGCATTCAGAATGTCGCCCCGCTCGCCGCCGGTGCAGGTCGCGACCATGACCTCCGCCCCTGCCGCAGCGTAGCCGGCCATGGTGGCCGCGCCCTTGCTCGACTCGTCGTCCGGGTGGGCATGGACCGCGAGAAGGCGGAAGCCCTCGCGGGACACACGGGATTGATCATGGCTTGGCACACGTGCTCCTGGCTCTGCGGGTGGGACGGCGGCCGGAGTCGAACACCATCGGTGAGCGGTAAAATGGGAGAGTGAGCTCCTCCTACACGCCAACATCAAGAGTAGCCAATCGCTACGGCACCCCCAAGCCGAAAAAGCCGTTGAGCCGCGCGCGGATGCTGGTCATCGCGGTGATCCTCGCAGCCGTGGCGGCCGTTGCCGCCGTCGCCCTCACGACCGGGAGCCCCGATGTGTCCGCCAAGGACGTCGGATTCTCGCTGGCCTCCGACGGACGGGCGAGCGTCGACTTCGAGGTGTCGAAGGATCGCGCAGCCACCGCGCAGTGCGCCGTACAGGTCCTCAGCGAGAACTATGCCTTCGTGGGCTGGAAGGTCGTCACGATCGGGCCGAACAGCGCCGAGGACGGTGCCAACAGCGGTGGAACGACGGCTCACAGGACCGACGTCCGCACGGACGCACCCGGCGTCACCGGCGGCGTCAATGCCTGCTGGATCGTCGAGGAGTGAGCAGACTTCCCGGGGCTTGTTGGGATATGACCCGCACGCCTCTAGAATGATCGGATACGTATCGCCCCGCTTCACCGGCGTACCGGGCAACCGGTCCCACGAGGCGGGGTGTTTGCTTGCCGTGCTGAGAAGTATCGTCATTGCCCGGACGAGCGACCATGAGCCACGCCTGAGCAGGCGGAGGCCGTACCTAAGGAGTTATCCCGTGTCCACGAACAGCGCCCCCGCCGCCTGGCTCACGCAGGAGTCCTATGACCGACTCAAGGCCGAGCTGGAACACCTCTCCGGTCCCGGCCGCACCGAGATCGTGGCTCGCATCGAGCAGGCACGCTCCGAGGGTGACCTGAAAGAGAACGGCGGCTACCACGCCGCCAAGGAGGAGCAGGGCAAGGCCGAGGCCCGGATCCGCCAGCTCACCCAGCTCCTCAACGACGCCCACGTGGGTGAGGCTCCGGCGGACAACGGGATCGTCGAGCCCGGCATGATGGTCTCCGCGAGGATCGCCGGGAATGTCGAGAACTTCCTCCTCGGCAGCCGCGAGGTCGCCGGTGACACCAAGGTCGATGTCTACAGCGAGAGGTCCCCGCTGGGCGCAGCCATCCAGGGCACGAAGGCCGGCGACACCGTCACCTACACCGCTCCGAACGGCAGGAAGATCACGGTCGACATCATCTCGGCGACACCGTACGTCGGTTGACACCCAGGCTGCCGATCGGCGACCCCGGCCACTGATCACTATCGGGTGGTCAGGCAGCGTCGGTCAGGCAGCTGTTCCGAAGCGGTCCGTTCCCAAGGGAACGGACCGCTTCCGTTTGAGGAGGAACGCCGCCAGGACACCGCCGAGGGCCCCGAAAAGGTGCGCCTGCCAGGAGATGTTCGAGCCGACCGTCGGCAGTACGCCCCAGAGGATGGACCCGTAGGCGGCGAAGAGGATCACGGCGAGGAGGATCTGCTTCCAGTCGCGGTTGTAGAAGCCGCGCGTGACCAGGTAGGTGAAGAGGCCGAAGACGACCCCCGACGCGCCGATGGTCAGTCCCCCTCCGAAGACCCAGGTGCCGACGCCGGACGCGAGCCAGCTGGACCCGAGCGCCACCGCGAAGCGCCGCGCTCCCTCGAGGAACGCGAGGAAGCCCAGGACCAGGAGGGGGAAGGAGTTGCTCGCGAGGTGCTCCACTCCCCCGTGCAGGAGCGGGGCGAAGACCACGCCGTCGAGCCCGTCCACGCGGCGGGGTGCGATGCCCAGCGTCGTGACCAGCTGGTTGTCGAGCAGCGCGTTGAGCAGGAAGGCGGCCCACATCACGGCGACGAGGGCGACGACGGTGATCAGGCCGGTCTGGGCCCTTCGCACGAGCGGAATCACGGCTCAGCCCCGGATGACCACCGGCTGGAAGCCCTCTGCGCGCAGGTTGCTGAGGACCTGCTCGCAGTGCTCATCGCCCTTGGTCTCCATGTTGATGGTGATCGCGACGTCACCCATGCTGATCGATCCGCCCACCCGGGTATGGTCCACACCGGTCACGTTCGCGTCCGATTCGGCGATGATCCTCGAAATGGTGGCGAGGGAGCCCGGCCGGTCGTCGAGCAGCATGCGCACCACGAGGAAGCGCCCTGCTGCCGCGAGGCCGCGCTGGATGACCTTCAGCATCAGCATCGGGTCGATATTGCCGCCGGAGAGAACCACGACGGTGTTCCCGGGCTTGGCTCCGTCCTCCGTCAGTTTGCCGTCGAGCAGTGCGGCGACGCCCACGGCGCCGGCCGGCTCGACGACCATCTTCGCTCGCTCCAGGAGGAAGATGAGGGCACGAGCGAGGGAGTCCTCGCTGACCGTGACGACGTCGTCCACCAACTCCCGGATGATCGAGAAGGGCAGCTGCCCCGGACGTCCGACGGCGATACCGTCGGCGATGGTCGACACCTTGGTGAGGGGCACGAGCGCATCGGCGGCGAGCGACGGCGGGTAAGCTGCGGCGTTCTCGGCCTGCACCCCGATGATGCGGATCTCCCTTCCGAGCTCCTTCGCCCTCGCCTTGACGGCCACGGCGACGCCGGCCAGAAGGCCTCCCCCGCCCACGCCCATGAGGATCGTGTCGACGTCGGGCACCTGCTCGAGGATCTCCAGGCCGATAGTCCCCTGGCCGGCCACCACGTCGACGTTGTCGAAGGGGTGCACGAAGACGGCGCCTGTTTCATCGGCGTATCTCTTCGCCTCGGCCAGCGCCTCGTCCACGTTGTGCCCGTGCAGCACCACTTCGGCACCGTGGCCCCGCGTCGCGGCGAGCTTCGGGAGTGCGACGCCGAGCGGCATGTAGATCCGCGCGGAGATGCCGAGACGGGCGGCTGCCACCGCAACCCCCTGCGCATGATTGCCGGCGGAAGCTGCGACCACGCCGCGCTCGCGCTCGGCCTCGGTCAGCTTCGCCATGCGGTTGTACGCACCACGGACCTTGAAGGACCCGGCGCGCTGCAGGTTCTCGCATTTGAAGGACACCGTGGAGCCGGTCAGGCGGCCGAGGGCGCGTGACTGCTCAATGGGCGTGCGTGCGATGACGCCGTCGAGCGTCCGTTGTGCGGCCTGGACATCGGCCAGGGTCACCGGGAGGGCCGCATCCGAGGCGAGGTCGAGGACTGTTGTGCCGTACATGGAGCCGGACGGGGTTGCTACGGTCTGATCGGTCATGGGGAAAGCTCTTCCTGAAGGGCTGGCGCCGCGGGTGCGTGAAGTTCCGGGGTGTTGGCCGGCGAGGGAGACTCCTGCTCCGCCGTCGCCGGCCCGCTAATGCCGTGCCCTCCCCCGATCGGCCAGCCTTCCTGCGCCACCACCGGATCGTATTCCCAGGCGCGGTGCGCGATGTAGCGGACGGACGTGTTGAGCACCGCCAGGATCGGGACGGAGAACAGGGCCCCCGGGATCCCCGCCAGGAGCGTTCCACCTGCCACAGCAAGGACGACGGCCAGCGGGTGCAGGGCGACGGCCGGCCCCATGATGAGGGGCTGGAGGATATGGCCCTCGACCTGCTGCACGAGCAGCACGATCGCGAGCATGACGAGCGCATTGACCCATCCGTTGGTGACCAAGGCCAGCATGACGGCGACGGAGCCGGTGGCCAGCGCACCGACGATGGGGATGAAGGATCCGAGGAAGACGAGCACCCCGAGTGGGAGCGCCAGCGGAACGCCGATGATCGCCGCGCCGACACCGATGCCTATCGCGTCGACCGCCGCCACGAGCATCTGCACGCGCACGTAGCTGGCCATCGACGTCCAGCCCCGCCGGCCGGCTCCGTCCACGGCAGCTCGTGCCGGGACCGGCGCGAGTCCGACGACGAATCGCCAGATCCGTCCGCCGTCGAGCAGGAAGAAGATCAGGGTGAACACCGTCAGGAGTGTTCCCGCTCCGACGTGTCCCGCAGTCGTGCCGAAGGAGAGGGCACCGCTGAGGATCGAGGCGCTGTTGTTCTGGGCTGCGTCGCCGATGTCCTGGAGGAACTGGTCGATCTCCGACGTCGTGAGCCGCAACGGGCCCTGTGACAACCAGTCCAGCGTTTGCTGGATCCCGGCGCGGGCTTCACTCCACAGACTGGTGAATCCGAGTGCGAGTTGCTGCCCCACCAGCAGGAGCGCCGCTGCGATCACGCTGAAGAAACCGACCAGTGTCACGGCGACCGCCAGCCCGTTGGGCATGCGGCGGCGCAGCGCGTTCTTGACGGGCATGAGCAGGGCAGCGACGAGGCCCGCGATCATGAGCGGTATGACGAGGAGCGAGACCATGCCGAGCAGGTAGACGAGGACGCCCCCGACGACGACGACGAGCCCGATGCGCCAGGACCAGGAGGCTGCAACGCGAAGCGCGAAGGGAACGTCCGTGCGGTCATCGGTCCGGGGGGCCTGCCGGTCTGTCGCTGGTGGCACCGGCAGCGGCCCGGGCATTGCGGCGGCTCCGCGGCTCACCGCACGCTGGAGGACGCGCTGAGGTTTCGCTCCGGGGAGACGCTGCATGGGCCAATCTTTCCATAGAAGGCCCGGGCGTCCCTATCCGAGACCTGGCAGTATGCCCCATTCTGCGGAGAATGACGCGCCGGCGTCGAGCCAGCGCAGTCCCTCGCCCGAGTTGAGGGCATTCGCCGGCGCGGTCATCGGCTCGATCGCGACCGCTTTGTCCACGCCGGGATAGATAGTGCTCACGTAGACGTGCGCATAGGCGAACGACGCATCCGCCCAGAGGGTGACCTTGCGGCCGTCCGGGGCGGACAGCACGTGCTCATGGCGGTCCCCGACCATCGCCAGGCCGGTGAAGGCGGTGTCGAACTGGACGTCGCCGATCCGCTGCCCCTTCCGCAGGTCGCGTTGTCCGGTGACGGGTACTTTCCCTGTCGGGATGGACCGGTCATCGGACTCGAACATCTCGGCCGCCAGCAGCGTCAGGGTGAGGTCCTCCGTGGGAACGTCGGAGATCTTGAGATAGGGGTGCGCGCCGAGGGCGAAGGGGGCGGCGTCGTCGGACAGGTTGCTGAGCTCCTGCGTGACCGTCAGCTGCTGTTCCGTCAGTTGGTAGGTGGCCCGGTGCACCAGGTGGAACGGGTAGCCGTGCTGCGGGAAGATCTCGGCTTCGAGGACTATCCGGGCCGGCGCGACGTCGATGGCCTGGTAGCCGGTGTTGCGGAGGAGTCCGTGGCTGGCATTGCCCTTGGAGGGCTCCGTGATATCGAGCCTCTGCTCCTTGCCGTGCAGGGACCAGCGGCCGTCGGCCACGCGGTTCGGCCACGGAGCCAGGAGGATGCCGCCACCACCCGCGGGGATATCGGCGTCGCCCCATGTCTCCGTCAGGGCCGTGCCACCGACCTCGTAGGAGCGCAGTGCTGCTGCGAGGCTCGCTACGACCACGGTCGAGGCGCCTGCCTGCAGCGTGTAGTTGATGCCGCTTGCCAGGCGTGGAGTAGCTGAGGTCATGCAGCGATGCTACCGCCGGGTGCGCCGCACCCTGGCTGCTGCACGTGGGTGGCGCGAACGCCTATGATACGTTTTGTTCGTTTCAGTGCGGACTAGTTCGATTGCCCGCCTGTCCACGAGATGCAAGGAAGATCATGCTCGCAGCAGAGCGCCACGGAGCGATCCTCGAACGCCTGGCCCACCAGCCCGCGGTGCGTGTCAGCGGACTCGCACTGGCCCTCGGCGTCTCCGAGATGACGGTCCGACGTGACATCGACATCCTCGAAGCCCGGGGCGCCCTGGTCCGGGTCCACGGAGGAGCAGTCCGTCCCGGCAGCCTCAGTTCGGTGGAGGCCGCCTTTGACGTCAACCGGACGCGTGGCGGTGAGGCGAAGCGGCGGATCGCAGCCGCAGCCGTATCGCTCCTGGCTCCCGGCATGACCGTATCCATCACGGGTGGCACCACGACCTATGCGCTGGCCCCCCTCCTCTCGCGTGTGCCGGGACTGACCGTCATCACCAACTCCCTACCCCTGGCCGACGAGCTCCATCGGCTGCACACCGCCAACCAGGGCGACGGCGCTGCCCAGGTCCTGCTCTCGGGCGGGCAACTCACGCCATCGAAGGCCCTGGTCGGCCCGCTCGCCACCCGTGCCATCGAATCCCTCCATGCGGATCTCTGCTTCATGGGTGCCCACGGCGTCGATGCGTCCGCCGGCATCACCACCCCCAACCTCGCCGAGGCGGACACCAACCAGGCCTTCGTCCGCAGCTGCGGACAGCTCGTCGTCCTCGCGGACTCGAGCAAGATCGGCGTCGTCAGCCTCGCCCGCGTATCCACCCTCGACGCCGCCGCGGCCCTCGTCACCGACCGCCGGCCCGGCAGCGACTACGCCGCACTCACCCGGATCCTTTGTGACCCCGTTCCCGACCCCCACCTGGAAGAGCGCCCATGACCCACGTCACCCCTACCCGCCTGTCCGACGGGCGCGAACTGATCTACTTCGATGCGCGCGAGGAGAGCGCTGCCCGGCACCGGAATGCCGATGCCACCCGCGACGAGCGGGGACTGCCGGCACGCGGCCCGGCCGGTACGGCTCGGTACGACGCCCTGTCCGGGGAGTGGATCGCCGTCGCAGCCCACCGTCAGTCGCGGACGCACCTCCCACCCACCGACCAGTGCCCCCTTTGCCCGACGACGGCGGCGAACCTCTCGGAGATCCCCGCCTCCGACTACGAGGTCGTGGTGTTCGAGAACCGCTTCTCGTCCTTCGGCCCGGATCTCGGCGACCTCCCGGCCGTCCCGGGATGGGGTACGACGACGACGGCCTACGGTCGGTGCGAGGTCGTCGCGTTCGATTCCGCGCACGAGGGCTCCTTCGGCTCGCTCGGCCCGGAGCGCGCACGGACCGTCATCGACGCGTGGGCCCAGCGCACCGAGGCCCTGTCGGCGATGCCGGGCATCAAGCAGGTCTTCTGCTTCGAGAACCGCGGTGCGGACATCGGCGTGACCCTGCTGCACCCGCACGGGCAGATCTACGCCTACCCATTCATCCCACCGCGCGCCGCCACGCTCGCCGCCCGGGCACACGAGTTCTTCGAGGCGTCCGGCGGCACCCGGACGCTGATGGGTCACGCGCTCGCTGCGGAACGAGAGTCCGGAGAACGCATGGTCATCGAGGGAGAGCACTTCAGCGCCTTCGTCCCCTTCGCCGCCCGCTGGCCGCTCGAGGTCCATCTGGTCCCCCACCGTCACGTCGCCGACATCGCGGGCCTGACGGGCGAGGAGCGCGACGAGCTCACCACCGTCTACCTCGACCTCCTCGGCAGGCTCGACGCGCTCTATCCGACCCCCACCCCGTACATCGCGGCGTGGCAGCAGGCCCCGATCGACGACGTGCTCCGCCCGGCGAGTTACCTGCACCTGCAACTCACGTCGCCCCGCCGAGCCGCCGATAAGCTGAAGTTCCTCGCCGGTTCGGAAGCCGCGATGGGTGCCTTCATCAACGACACCACCCCGGAGAAGGTCGCGGACGCACTCCGCGCCGCCACTCCGGCCCCCGCAGCTCCAGCACGGAAGGACCAGGCATGACCTCCAGCCCCCTCGACCTCGCGGCGGCGTTCACCGACCGCTTCGGCACCGAACCGGACGGACTCTGGTCGGCACCGGGACGCGTCAACGTGATCGGTGAGCACACCGACTACAACGACGGCTTCGTGCTTCCCTTCGCCATCAAGCATTCGACGACGGTGGCGGCCGCCATCAGGCCCGATCGGATCGTCCGGGTCGCCTCCACCTTCGCGCCCGACGAGGCACCCGTGACCGCGGATCTCGACGCCCTCGAGGAAGGGAGCGTGAAGGGCTGGGCCGCCTATCCCCTGGGCGTCCTCTGGGCCATGGAGCAGTCGGGGTACCGATGCCCCGGCATGGATCTGCTCGTGGACTCGTCCGTGCCGGTAGGCGCGGGCCTCTCCTCTTCCGCGGCCCTCGAGTGCTCGGTCGCCGTCGCGGTCAACGACCTGTCCCAGGCCGACGTCTCCCGACGGGAGCTCGCAGTCATCGGACAGCTCGCCGAGAACAGCATGGTCGGGGCGCCGACGGGCATCATGGACCAGTCCGCGTCCCTCCTCGGCGAGGTGGGGCACGCGGTCTTCCTCGACTGCAGATCCGGCGACTCCCGCCTGGTTCCGCTCGACCTGGAGGGAGCCGGGCTCGAGCTCATGGTGATCGACACCCGCGTCAGCCACTCGCATTCCACCGGCGGCTATGCCGCACGCCGTCGCTCCTGCGAACTCGGCGCGGAACTCATGGGAGTGCCCGCCCTTCGCGACCTCTCGGTCAAGGATCTGGCGGAGGCGGCCGGCGTCCTCGACGAGGAGACATTCCGGCGCGTGCGGCACATAGTGACCGAGAATGCCCGGGTCGAGGACGCCGTCCAGGTCCTCACGAGCAAGGGACCGGCCCAGCTCGGGCCACTGCTCGTGGCCAGCCACGCCTCCATGCGAGACGACTTCGAAATCTCCTGCGCAGAGCTGGACACCGCCGTGGATGCGGCGCTCGACGCCGGCGCCCTGGGCGCCCGCATGACGGGCGGCGGCTTCGGCGGTGCCGCGATCGCGCTGGCGCGGGCCGACGACGTCGCCGCCATCGGTTCGGCGGTCGAGAAAGCCTTCTCCGCCGCTGGATTCCGCGCGCCCATGATCTTCAGCGTCCTTCCCGGCGCCGGCGCCGCCCGGATCGCCTAGGGACTGCCGAGACAGCAGAGGACCCGCAACCGAAAGGTCGCGGGTCCTCTTCTTCGATCGAAGCCGTCGGTCGCTGCCGGCAGCTGCTGTGCTAATCGCTTCTGTACTAGTCGCTGCCGCGGATGATAGCGATAAGGCGGAGGATCTCGACGTACAGCCACACGAGCGTGACGGTGAGGCCGAAGGCAGCCGTCCACGAGTACTTCTGGGGAGCGCCATGCCGCACACCCTCGCTGATCGAGGTGAAGTCGATGATCAGGGAGAACGCCGCCAGTCCGATGGCGAAGATGCCGATGACGAGACCGAACGGAATGCCGTTCTCGAAACCGAACATCCCCTGCGTGCCCGGGATGCCACTACTGCGCAGACCGAACATGCCCTCCGTCGCGCCGAAGAGCATCAGGCCCAGGTTCAGCAGCGAGAACGCTGCGTAGCTGATGAGCGCGATCATGAAGAACTTCATCGCCTTTGGGGTCGCGCGCACCCTGCCGCTCTTGAAGAGCGCGAGTGTCACGCCGAAGACCACGAGCGTGCCGAGCACGGCCTGCATGGCGATGCCGGGGAACTGGGCCTCGAGGAACATCGTGAGTCCACCGAGGAACAGACCCTCGAGACCCGCGTAGGCGAGGATCAGCGCGGGCGACGGCTCGCGCTTGAATGCGTTGACGAGTCCGAGCACGAAGCCGCCGAGCGCCCCGATCACCATCAGGGGAAGGGCGAGACCCGGAAGGACGAACGCCGGGATGGCAGCGCCGACGAGCACGACGCCGATGCACAGCAGTGTCTTGACGATGACGTCGTCGAACGTCATGCGCCCCGTCTGGGCGGGACCCGCCGATGGCTGGTTGTACATGTGCTCCAGCTGCTGCTGGTTCGCGATGGTCTGGCCTGCATACGTCGCAGTACCGACGCCCGCCGCCTGGTTGCCTCGGGTCGCGGATCGGAAGTTCTTTCCGTTGAATACCGGATTGCCGCCAAGTGCCATTTCTGTTAGTCCTCCATTAGGGGGCTGAGTGTTCCTGCAAACCCTATCAATGCCAACGGTTCAGCGGCGTTTTCGTTCCCTCCAAGGGTCCTACTGTCCGGCGGCGTTCCGTGGAAAATTACAACACCGAGAAGCTTCGGTTAAACATTCGTTACCGAATCGCTACCTTGCCGGGATGCTTTTGCGGAATGCCGAAACATGCCGCTAGTAACATGATCCCCACGCCCGTGACACTCGTCACAACAGTTGATCCCGACGCCTGGCCGCCGGGCCTGCCCCCACCGTGGAGGTTCCCATTTTGATCACCCTATCGACGCCTGCACGGATCAGGAGGTCGCTGCTCCTTGTGCTCGGCTTCCTGGCCATCGTGCTGCTCGGCGCCCCCGCGGCGCAGGCGTCTCCCCAGTTGCCCGTACCGGCGACACACCAGGTGCAGCCAGCGACCGCTGTGCAGGCACAGGAGTTCGACAACAACATCCGCGGTGTCCTGCGAGGTGTCGATGGCCCCATCGCCGACGTGACGGTCACCGCGACCGGCAACGGCTTCGAGGGAAAAGCCACCTCCGGCCCGAACGGCGCCTGGAGGATCGGCGTCCCCGCGCAGGGCACCTACGAGGTGGCCATCGACGAGGACACCCTTCCCGACGGGATCACACTCGCCGAGGGCCAGGAGAACCCCCGTGAGGTGACGTTCGCCAATACCTCCAGCGCGACGACCCTGTTCCTGTTCGGTGAGGGCATCGTCTCCCAGCAGGCTAATTTCCTGGATACCCTCGCCGAGCGCGCATTGGCGGGCTTCAGCTTCGGTCTCCTCCTCGCGCTGAGCGCCGTCGGCCTCTCCCTGATCTTCGGCACCACCGGGCTCACCAACTTCGCCCACGGCGAGATGGTGACAGTGGGAGCCGTCCTCGCCTTCGCCTTCGCGTCCGCCGGACTGCCCATCGCCGTGGCGATCGTGCTCGCCGTCATCGGCGGCGGGCTGCTCGGTTACGTCCAGGACGCCGCGCTGTGGAAGCCGCTGCGGCACCGCGGCACCGGCCTGGTCCCCATGATGATCGTGAGCATCGGCTTCGCCCTGGCGCTCCGCTACATCATCCAGTTCAACTTCGGCGGGGCGACGCAGCAGCTGCCCGGCTCGCAGGGCGAGATCATCAACCTGGGTTCTATATCGATCTCCCGCAACAACCTGACCTCGCTCATCGTGAGCCTCGTGATCATCCTGGTGGTCGCGTTCCTCCTCCTCCGCACCCGGATCGGCAAGGCCACGCGCGCCGTGGCCGACAACCCCGCGCTGGCTGCAGCGTCCGGCATCGACGTGGACCGCGTGATCCGGATCGTCTGGGTCATCGGCGGGATGCTCGCAGCGCTCGGCGGTATCCTCTGGGCCTACTACCGCCCGGGCGTCTCCTACAACATGGGCCAGCAGATCCTGCTGCTCATCTTCGCCGGCGTCACTCTCGGCGGTCTGGGCACCGTCTTCGGCGCCCTCGTCGGTTCCATCATCGTCGGGCTGTTCGTGGAGATCTCCACGATCTGGCTCGAGGCAGACCTCAAGTACGTAGGGGCGCTGCTGATCATGATTCTCGTGCTCCTGTTCCGGCCGCAGGGTATCCTCGGCCGCCGAGAGCGCATAGGTTAGGGGCTCCCCATGGACTTCGGAAACATCCTCGTCAACGCCTTCGGCGAACTGATCAGCCCGACGACGGCGGCCTACGCGCTCGCCGCCCTCGGCCTGGCCGTGCACTTCGGCTACTCGGGCCTCCTGAACTTCGGACAGGCCGGATTCATGGCCGTCGGCGCGTACGGGTACGCCATCTCGACCCTCTCCTTCAACGCGCCGCTGCCCGTCGCGGTCCTCGTGGCGCTGCTGTCGTCGGTGGTCTTCGCGATCGTGCTCGGCATACCGACCCTCCGGCTCCGGGCGGACTATCTCGCGATCGTCACCATCGCGGCAGCTGAGATCATCCGCTATATCGTGACCACGAACGGCCTCACGGATGTCACGGGTTCCGCCAACGGGCTCGCGGCCTTCGAGGGCGGCTTCTACGGCCTCAACCCGTTCCCTCCCGGCAGATACAACATCGGTCCGCTCGGAATGAACGAGCGGGACTTCTGGATCCGCATCGTCGGCTGGAGCGTCGTCATCATCGCCTGCCTCGTGGTCTGGCTCCTGATGCGTAGCCCTTGGGGGCGCGTCCTGAAGGGCATCCGCGAGGACGAGAACGCCGTGCGCTCGCTCGGCAAGAACGTCTACGCCTACAAGATGCAGGCCCTCGTGATCGGCGGAGTCCTCGGATCCCTGGCGGGCATCATCTTCACGCTCCCCCGCGGCGCCGTGCAGCCTGCCAACTACGCGACGGAACTGACGTTCTTCCTCTATACGTGCCTCCTCCTCGGCGGCATGGCCACCGTCCTCGGGCCGGTCATCGGCGCGATGATCTTCTGGGTGGTGCTCTCCCTCACGCAGGGACTGCTCTACGGCGCGATCGAGGTCGGCGCCATTACGTTCCTGACCAACTCACAGGCCGGCCAGCTCCGCTACATCCTTGTCGGTGTGGCGCTGATGCTGCTCATGGTCTTCAGGCCGCAGGGCGTCCTGGGCAACAAGAAGGAGTTGGCGTTCGCATGACCGGCAACCACGACGACAGCAATCGACACGACACCACGGGAACTCCCGACGACGACGCCCGGTCCACCGGTGGCGCACATGCGGCGAACACCCCCCAGGACGCCGTCGGCGGGGACGCCGTCAACGTCGGCTCCCCTGCGTCCCCCTCGGAACACCCGGCCGGATCCCCGCCGTCGCCGTCGCCGGGAGAGCGCGACCACATGACGGACTCCGAACCGATCACCACCGACGAGGCGGGTCCGGGGTGCCGCAAGCGGGATCCCATCGTCGTCGCGAGGAACGTGACGCGCAGCTTCGGCGGCATCAACGCCGTCGACGTCGAGTACCTGGAGATCCCCCGGCACAAGATCACGGCCCTGATCGGACCCAACGGAGCCGGCAAGACCACCCTGTTCAACCTGCTCACCGGATTCGACATCCCCAACAGCGGTGACTGGGAGTTCGACGGCACGCCGCTGGCGAAGGTGGCCTCGCACAAGGTCGCCCGCATGGGCATGGTGCGCACCTTCCAGCTCACCAAGGTCATGGGCAAGCTCACGGTCATGGAGAACATGAGGCTCGGGGCCACGGACCAACCGGGCGAAAGCCTGGCCCGCGCGCTCTTCAAGGGCATCTGGGGTAAGCGCGAGCGCGAGATCACCGCGCAGGCGGAGGTGCTGCTGGCCAAGTTCAAACTCGACACCAAGCGCGACGACTACGCGGCGTCGCTCTCGGGCGGACAGCGGAAGCTCCTCGAGATGGCGCGGGCACTCATGGTGCGCCCGCGGCTCGTGATGCTCGACGAACCCATGGCGGGCGTCAACCCTGCGCTGACGCAGTCCCTCCTCGATCACATCAAGAACCTCAAGGCCGAGGGCATGACCGTCCTCTTCGTCGAGCACGACATGCACATGGTCCGCCACATCGCGGACTGGGTGGTCGTCATGGCCGAAGGCAAGGTCGTGGCGGAGGGTCCTCCGAACATCGTGATGAAGGACCAGGCCGTCATCGACGCCTACCTCGGCGCACACCACGATGTCGACCTCGGCGATTCCACGGGCATCGAGCGGCTCGAGGAGGAGCTGGCCCACGACGAGAACTCGGTCGTCGGAACCGAGGACGAGGGCATCCTCGGCCAGGGCGTCACGGAGGTCGGCGGCGCACGCGCCGCGGGCTCCACCCACAAGGATGAGGAGACGAAGTAATGGAGGAATTCGAGGGCGACTCCGTCGTCAAGGTCACCGATCTCGTCGCGGGGTACATCCCCGGCGTCAACATCCTCAACGGCTGCAGCATCGAAGCCCGGCGCGGTGAGCTGATCGGCATCATCGGCCCCAACGGTGCGGGCAAGTCGACGCTCCTGAAGGCGATGTTCGGGCTGGTGAAGGTCCACTCGGGCACCGTCGTCGTGCGCGGCCAGGACCTGACCGGGCTGAAGGCCAATCGGCTCGTCAGCCGCGGTGTGGGATTCGTCCCGCAGAACAACAACGTCTTCGGGACGCTGACCATCGAGGAGAACCTGCAGATGGGTATGTACCAGCGACCCAAGGACTTCAAGGAGCGCTTCGATTTCGTCACCGGGCTGTTCCCCGAACTGGGGAAGAGGAAGGCTCAGCGCGCCGGGTCACTTTCCGGTGGAGAGCGGCAGATGGTCGCCATGGGTCGTGCCCTGATGATGAATCCCGCGGTACTGCTGCTGGACGAGCCGTCTGCGGGCCTCTCCCCCGTGAAGCAGGACGAGACGTTCCTCCGCGTCCATGAGATCAACCGGGCAGGCGTCTCCGTGATCATGGTGGAGCAGAACGCTCGTCGATGCCTGCAGATCTGCGACCGCGCCTATGTGCTGGACCAGGGCAAGGACGCGTACACGGGCACCGGCCGCGATCTCATGAAGGACCCCAAGGTCATCCAGCTCTACCTCGGCACGCTCGCGGATACCGCCTGAGCCGGGACCGGTGATTCACCGGGTGCGAGAGTAACCCGGGCGCAAAGCGCAAGGGGTGGGCGGAACCGGCAGCGGTTCTGCCCACCGCCGTTTAACGACCGCTACGTTGGGGGAAGAGAGACGGGGCAGGACGACGGAAGGACGCCGGACACATGGCAGGACTGGCCAGCACCACGATCGGTAAGGGGTTCGAGGTCCTGTTCCGCGGCATCAAGCACGTACGCCGGCACCGCCCCATCCATGCGCGGGGACTGAGGCTCGACGGCGACGTCGAGGTCCACGACCATGGCCTCCGCAGCGGGATCTCATGGATCGACCAGCCGAGCGCGGGCCCGGCCACGGCACGGGTCTCACGATCGGCGGGGACTCCGGACGGGCTGCCGGACATCGTCGGCCTCGCGGTGCGGATCCATCATCCGGAAGCCGCCCCGGCACCGTCGACGTTCTCGGACATCCTGCTGTCCTCGACCGGGTGGTCCTTCCCGGCGCGTTTCGCCCTGGTCCCCCGGCTCCGCACCTCACGGGCTCCCCTGACCACGATGATGCCGTACCGCGGCGAGCACGGCCCCGTGCTGCTCGGGGCCCGGACGCTCACCCCCTCGGGCCTGCCCTCCTCGCTGCGGGCGTTCGAGCGCGTCCTGGGGGCCGTTCCGTGGCAGCTCGGCCTGTACTTCGCGACACCGCGCGGCCCCTGGCAGCACTTCGGTACCCTGACGCTCCGCCTGGACCCGCAGGGTGAGGAGAAGGACCTGCGCTTCGACGCCGTCCTGCACCCCCTGGCCGGTGCCGGAACGTACGACTGGTCCCGAACGGTCCGCGAGCCCTCCTACGCCCTCTCCAGGCGTGAACCAGGGGACGCCTGACCCACTGGCTGCAGGGCTGGCAACGGGTAGACGCCCAACAGGCGTTCTCCAGGCCGGCCAGGGTCGGTGTGCTATGCGCACAGCACGAAGGCCCCAGCTGCTCCTTCCGAGGGGAAGGGCGACTGGGGCCTCCGTGTGCTTGTGCTTGTGCTACCTACCGGGGCGGCCCGACGTGTGCTAGAGCTTTCCGAACTCGGAGCGGCTCGGCTGGTAAGCGTTGTCGGCGCCGAACTCGTAGATGCCGACCGAAGCCTCGGTGGGATCGCCGTTCTCGTCGAAGGAGACAGGACCGGAGATGCCGTCGTAGTCGATGTCCCCGCCCTCGCGCAGGAGCGTCACGCAGCCTGCGAAGTCGAAGCACTTGGTGCCGTCCTTCGAGACCGCTTCGAGCTCCGCGGCGATCGCGGTGCCCTCGACGCTGCCCGCCGCCTCGGAGGCGAGCGCGATGAGGTTCACGGCGTCGTAGCTCTCGCCCGCATAGGAGAAGCTGTCCAGCTCTGGATCGGTGGCGAGCAGCGCCTCCTGGAAGCCTTTGCCCGAGAAAGCGCCGGGAATGGTCCCCTGAGCCCCTTCGAGCGTGCCCGGATCAAAGTCCTTGCTGTAGTCGGCCATGTTGCCGTCGACCATGAAAATCGAGCCGGCGTCGATGCCCTTCGCGACGAGCAGCGGGACGATGCTCTTGACCTCGTCGAAGGTGATCAGGACGATCGCGTCGGGCTTAGCCGCAACGATCGCGTCGACCTGGCTGGAGAACTGCGAGTCGCCGGTGTTGAACATCTCGTTGCCGACGACCTGCCCGCCCGCGCCCTCGACGACTTCCTGGATGTTGGTCTGCAGGCCGGTTCCGTAGGAGTCGTTCAGGGTGATCATGCCGACGGTCTGGGCGCCGCACTCCATGATGTAGTTGCCGAGGATGCGCCCCTGGAGCACGTCCGAGGGAGCGGTGCGGAAGTACAGGCCCTTGTCGTCCCACGTGGTGAACTCCGGGGAGGTGTTGGCGGGCGAGAAATGCACGACGCCGGCGCCGGTGATCTGGTTGATGACGGTCTTCGAGACACCCGAGGACGCGGCACCGACGATGGCGCTGACATTCTGTGACAGCAGGTCTCCGACGGACTGGGTCGCGATGTCGGTGGTCGTATCGCCGGAGTCACGGTGGGTGATCGTGATGTCCTGTCCGAGGACGCCGCCGGCCTCGTTGATTTCCTGGACAGCGAGGTTGACGCCTGCGATTTCTGGCGGGCCGAGGAATGCGAGGGTGCCGGTGGTCGGCAAGATGGAGCCGATCTTGAGGGGTTCCGGGCTGGTTGTCGTGGCGGCCGGGACGGCGGCAGGATCACCCTTCTCGCCCTGCTCCTCGCCGGTGCCGCCTTCGCTCTCGGGGCACGCCAGCGCCGACGTAGCAGCAGCAGCGCTGGTCTCGGTGTCGGCACCGTCGCCTTCGGAACCCGTGGTTCCGCCGCCGCCGCAGCCTGAGGCAAAGAGCGCGATACCCAGGCTCAGGGCAGCGACCTTCGCCGTGCGCGGGGCATTCTCCCCGATGCCGAACCGCGCGGAGTTGCGTGTTGCAATCATCAATTAGTCTCCTCGACCGAAAGGCTCTTGCTGCCTTTGATGCGATTGCCAGGTGTTCCTGGCTTGTAGAAAAGCTAATCGAAATTTGTGTCTGAGATAAGGGAATAGGGTTACATCCTTGTAACGCTCATCACAGGCGGCCAAAAGCACTCTTGACAGTGGATGCAGTTCGGGGCATCTTTTCGATCCGTGGATGCGGGATGCAAGCGCGCTCCTGCCGATGAGGGTGCCCCAGCAGGGACTCGAACCCTGACTGAACAGATTTTAAGTCTGGTGCCTCTGCCATTGGGCTACTGGGGCCGGCCGCGGCATCAGCCTACCCCGGACAGGAAGGCGACTCGACGACGTGAACGTGGAGGGATGCCGGAGGATCTCCCGGGAAACACGAATCCTCGAACCGGCAGACGCAGAACGACGGCGACCCCCGAAGGTGGCCGCCGTCGTTCATGCGCTCGAGTGGAACTGGTGCGTCAGGCGGAAGCCTTCGCCGCTGAAGCCTGTCCCGCAGGTGTCGGCGGCTGGCTCTGCAGCGCCGTGTCCTTCCTCGCCGGAGGGGTGGCCGCCTCGCGGAACTGGCGCCTCGGCTCCTGGAGATCGGAGATCGGCGCGAGGTCGCGACCGAACAGGAAGCTCATGCTCCAGTTGATGATGACGCGCGCCTTCCGCTCGTACATGGGCATCGCGAAGCCGTGGTATCCACGATGCGCGAGCCAGGCCGGGAAGCCCTTCATGCCGAAGCCCATGATGTTCGCGACACCCTTGAACTGGCCGAAGCCGGCGACGGCGCCCAGGTTGGTATGGCGGTATTCCTTGACCTCACCGATGCCGTGGTTGGAGGCGAGGATATTGGCTGCGAGCAGCTTCGCCTGGCGCACGGCGTGCTGGGCGTTGGGCACGCAGAAGCCGCCCACTCCCCCACCGGTCAGGTCGGGAACTGCAGCCACGTCACCAGCGGTCCAGGCATGGTCGATGGGTCCGTCATCGCCCGTGATGCGCAGTTCGGACGAGGCGCGGACGCGGCCGCGCTCATCGACCGGGAAATCCGTGGAACGGACCACGGGGTTGGCCTGGACGCCGGCGGTCCAGATGAGGGTGTCAGTGGTGAACTCGTCGGCCGGCGTCTTGTCCGGCATGTTGATGAGCTTGAGCGTGCCGTCGACGGCGCTGGCCAGCGAGGTGTTGAGCAGGACCTCGATCTGGCGTGACCGGAGGTGTCCGACGACCCACTCGGCCTGCTTGGCCGTGACCTCCGGCATGATGCGTCCCATGGCCTCGACGAGGACGAAGCGCAGGTCGGAGCGGCTGAGACGGCCGTTCGCCTTGACGGCTTCGCGGGCAGCGTCCTCCATCTCGGTGATGGTCTCGATACCTGCGAAACCGCCGCCGACGACGACGAAGGTCAGGGCGCGCTCGCGCTCGGGACCCTCGGGCATGACGGACGCGGTCTCGATGCGCTCGAACATCCGGTTGCGTAGCGCCACCGCTTCCTCGATGGTCTTCAGCCCGATGCCCTGGTCCTTGAGACCCTCGATCGGGAACGTGCGCGTGATGGATCCTGCTGCGACGACGACATCGGTGTACGCGAGCTCGAAGGGCTCACCCTCGCCTGTCGGAGCGATGGTTGCGGTGCGGCCGGCGTGGTCGATCGACGTGACCTTGCCCGAAATCAGCTCGGTCTTCCGCAGGTGCTTGCGGTGGGACACGATCGCGTGGCGCGCCTCGATGCTTCCGGCGGCGACCTCGGGGAGGAAGGGCTGGTACGTCATGTAGGGCAGGGGATCGACCAGGGTGACGATGCCACCGTGGTCCTTGATCTGCTTCTGAAGCCTGTGCGCGACGTAGAGGCCGACGTAACCGCCGCCGACGACGAGGACGCGCGGGCGGTCGGAGAAATGTGGATTCGATGCCATTCCTCGATGTTACCGGAGTTTGTGAAAATCTTCACTAACTCGGGGGCGCTCCGGGAACACCTCGTGACGCCTGCTCGCCCGCCGCGTCCGGAACGCGTTCGATGGTGCCGGTATCGTCCTCCGGAACCACTGCCGGACGTCCCCGGACCCGCGCAACGTGCAGGGCTCCACCTGCGATGACGGCGAGCATCAGGCCGCCGAATCCGAGCACCACCAGAGCCGGGACGTCATGCACCGACCGGAGCGGATCCTCGGCCTCGGGTGCCGGCGGCGGAGGAAGGACCTCCACCGGTACCTCGCTCGGAGGGGCGGGCTGCGGCGCCGGGACCTGCCCGCCACGCCGGTAGACCTGGATCCACTCCTCCATGCTGCCGAGGCGGTTCTCCTGCGGCACCGTGATGTCCTTACCGACGGCGGCAGCCACGTCCAGGACGCCGAAGCCGTACAGGGTGTCGAATCCCGGCTCGCCGGCGTCCTTCGCCGTGTCGACGATGCGGTTGACGACCTCCGCCGCCGACAGGTCCGGATACCGGGACCTGATGAGGGCGGCGACGCCGGACACGAGGGGAGCAGCGCCCGAGGTCCCGGACCAGTCGGCGTAGAAGCCGCCGGGAAGTCCTCCGACGAGGTTCTCCGACGGCGCGGCGACAGCGATGCTGATGCCCTCGGAGGACGCTTCGGTACTCGCGCGGCCCGCCCTGTCGAGTCCGGCGACGGCGAGGACGCCGGGAATGGTGGCGGGCGCTCCGACCTGCGTCAGGCCACCGGCACGGTTGCCCGCGGCGGCGATGATGACGACGTCGTTCTGCTCGGCATACAGGAAGGCCTCGTCCCAGCTCTCGGGCCATGCGGTGCTGGTGCTGCCGAGCGACATGTTGATGACGTCGGCTCCGTTGTCCACGGCCCAGCGGACGGCGTTCGGCACCTGCTGATCGACCGGGATACCGGCGGGATTCGGGCCACTGCTCTGTCCCTCGATCCATACGGAGACCGCGAGGAGATCGGCCTTCGGCGCCACGCCGACGATCCCGTCCGGACCGTCGCCGTACTGGCTGAACGGTTCCGGCTTCGGCGTCGGCTTTGCCGGCGGCGTCGCCTTGCCGGTGCCGGCACGGCTGGGTTCGGACGTGGATCCGGGGCCGGCTCCGGGGGCCTCGGGCTCGTCGCTGTGCCCTCGCCCGGCGAGCAGGGTGCTGACCAGGGTCCCGTGGCCCGGCACCTCGCCGATACCACGCTGCCCGTCGGGATCGCCCGCGCCCGAGGCATCGGTGCCCCCGACGACGGCGCCCGCGAGGTCGGGATGCGTGCCGTCGACCCCACTGTCGATCACGGCCACGGTGACGCCCTCGCCCTGCGTGCTCTTCCATGCTTCGGCAATGCCGTAATCCTCGAGCCAGTACTCCTTGGCCCGCATGTCGTCGGCGGAGGCCGGAACTGCGCCAGGAAACAGCACGGCCGGGACCACGACGCCGGCCGCTGCCGCCCGGATGGCCAGCCGCGTTCGGGTGCGCATCAGCTCACCCGTCCCGCTCCGCGAGGCTCAGCGCTATGCCGTCGAGGATGTCGTGCTCGCTCGCGATGGCGGTGGCGACGCGTCCGGAGGTCACGGCGGTGACGCGCTCGACGATGGACATCCAGATCAGGGCGCCCGCACCGATCACATCGACGCGTCCGGGGTGCATGTAGGGCAGCGCCGCCCGCGCGTCGCGTGACAGGTGCAGGAGGTCCGACGCCGCTGCGGAGATGGCGTCGGTGGTCAGCTCGGCCCCGTGGATCCTGTCGGGGTCGTAGCCGGGCAGGTGGAGGGCGTGCGCCGTCACGGTCGTCACACTTCCCGCGACACCGACAATCTTCGTGATCCGCTCCAGTGGGACCTCGGCTGCGGCCTCGTCCATGAGCCGCCCCACCTCGGCGGTCATGGCCTCGATCTGCGCCGGGCTCGGCGGGTCGTCCTGAAGGAACCGCTCCGTGTAGCGGACGCAGCCCATGTCGGTGCTCCGGGCGGCGATCAGGCCCTCGGTGGTGCCCGCCACGAACTCCGTGCTGCCACCACCGAGGTCGATCACCAGGACGGTCTCGTCATCGGCCGTTGCGAGGACGCTGACCGCTCCATCGAAGGAGAGACGCGCCTCCTCGTCACCGGAGACCACCTCGGGCTCGACTCCAAGGCGCGCCCGGATACCGTCGACGAAGACCTTGCGGTTCTCGGCGTCGCGCGATGCCGACGTTGCTACGAAACGGACGGGCGGGGCACCGTGCTGCTCGATGAGCGCTGCGTATTCCTCCGCTGCCGCGAAGGTACGTCCGAGTGCCGCCTCCGACAGGCGCCCGGTCGCGTCGACGCCTTCGCCGAGGCGCACCACGCGCATGAGTCGCACGACGTCGGTGAGGACACCGTCCTCGATGTCCGCGATCAGGAGGCGGATGGAATTGGTGCCGCAGTCGATGGCAGCTGTGCGCATCAGATCTCCTCGCTTGGTGCGGTGTGAAGGGGTTTCGGAGGGTTCGCAGGCCCGGCATCGGCTGCCGGATCACCCGCTGCTGCGCCGCGCCTCCTGGCTTCGCGCTTCGCCGCGAGGTCTTCGGAGCTCAGGCCCTGGGTCAGGGTATGCCTGCTGAGGTCGGCATCGGGTGCCTGGCCCGTGGTGTCCCAGGCGCCGTCGCAATAGCAGCGCTCGAGCGTCCACCACGGCGCTATCCGATCGATTGCCTCGTCGCCCAGCGGGTTGACGCCCGGTCCGGCTGCCAGGGCATGTCCCACCAGCACGTGGAGGCACTTGACCCGCGTCGGCATGCCGCCGGCGGAGACACCGTCGATTTCCGGAACGTGTCCCGTCCCTGCCCGTTCTCCGACGGCGTCCCGAGCGGCGAGGTACGCCTCGTGGGCGGCACGGTACGCGGCGGAGAGGTCGGCGTCGGAGGTGAGGCGGTCGCTCATTTCGGTCATGACGCCGTCGGCTTCGAGGCGGGACACCGCGGACGTGATGACCGGGTGGCTGAGGTAATACGTGGTCGGGAAGGGAATGCCGTTCGACAGTCGGGGGGCCGTCGTGGCGACCAGCGGATTTCCGCACACGCATCGCGCGCCGATCTCGACGACGTCGCGGACAGGACGTCCGAGCTGTCTGCTGAGGACGTCGAGGTCATGTTCGCTCGGGATCCTGGAAACCTGGGCCTGGCGAAGCCGCCTGCCCCCTTCATCCTGCTGGTCCTGCTCGGTCACACTGTTCCTTCCTGGGATGCCCTGGGAGGGCGTCCGTTTCTCGACAGGCCGTCAGCTCGCTCCGGGAGGGACAGCCGCCTGACGCTCAGTCCGTCGCTGCGCGCGCCACCGAGCTCCACAGGGAGTCCACCCACGGCAAGTCCGCCGGCTCGGCTGCCGATCCCTCGCCGGTGCTCTCCTCGATGCCTGCTCCGCCCTTTACGAGGTAGCGGGTCTCGCCCGGCATCACCAGGAAGATCCGCTCGCGCGCCTGCTGCTTGACGAACGCGGGGTCATCCCACCGTGCGAGCTCGGACTGGTTGTCCGCCTGCTCCTGCTGCTGCCGAGCGATATCAGCGCGCAGGGCGTCCAACTCGGACTGCTGTTGCACATAGCGGCTCACAGACGGCGCCAGGAGCACGATCACGGCGATGAGGACGACGGCGAGGGCGAGCAGGCGTCCGGAGAAGGATTTCGCTGGGATGGGCGTCGCTTCCTCGGCAGGCTGGATCGGTGACTCGGCTCGCCGTGACCCGAGCCGCCCGCGGCGAATGCTGCCGGCCAGCTGCGACCTCTCGGCCGCCCGTATCTCCGACGCCGAACCCGACGTGGCAGCGGCCCTGGGAGCGCCGGCGCCGGCCCGCGCCGATGCCGGTGCTCCCGCTGCTCCGGCCTGGCGCGGCCTGGAGGGAGTGCTCCTTCCGGCGTCACGGGGATCCTTCGTCGCAGAGGGACCTGCGGCGCGGGGCGTCGCCGGCTTGCGCGCGGTGGATCCGGGGTCGCGCGGCTGGACAGATCGGGAGCCCTGCCCGCGGGCACCTGCCCGTGATGCTGCTCCGGCATGGGCCGTGGTTCCCGCTCCGAGGGAACCACGGCCAGGGTTCTGGCCCTTGGCCGTCCCCGCGTCCGACCGTTCCTCCGCCGCCGGCGTCGGACGGCCGGCTCGCGGCACGTTGGGGCGGCGGGCAGTCATGAAGCTCCTCGTTCATTCTTTCGCGTAGATTCGCGTCGGACTTCTTGCGAAGTCCGTACAACGAGGGTAACTGCCCTCCTGATCAACTGCGGATCAACTACGCCGTGAAACGCGGGAAGGCAGCACGGCCGGCGTAGCGTGCGGCGTCGTCGAGCTCCTCCTCGATGCGCAGCAGCTGGTTGTACTTGGCGACGCGCTCGCTACGGGCGGGCGCACCGGTCTTGATCTGGCCCGCATTGGTGGCGACGCAGATGTCGGCGATCGTGGTGTCCTCGGTCTCGCCGGAGCGGTGCGAGGTGATCGTCGTGTAGCCGGCGCGCTGCGCCATCGAGATCGCGTCGAGCGTCTCGGTCAGGGTGCCGATCTGGTTGACCTTCACGAGCAGCGAGTTCGCGGTGTTGTTCTGGATGCCCCGGGCGAGGCGCACCGGGTTCGTGACGAACAGGTCGTCGCCGACCAGCTGCACCTTGTCGCCGATCGAGTCGGTGAGGTGCTTCCAGCCTTCCCAGTCCTCCTCGTCGAGGGGATCCTCGATGGAGACCAGCGGGTAGTCGCGGACGAGCTCCACGTAGTAGGCGCTCATCTCCTCGGTGCTGAGGGACTTGCCCTCGAACTGGTACGCACCGTCCTTGTAGAACTCGGAGGCGGCGACGTCCAGTGCGAACGCGATGTCCGTTCCCGGCGTGTATCCGGCGCGCTCGACGGCGGTGGTGATGAGGTCCAGTGCGTCGCGGTTGGACGGCAGGTTCGGGGCGAAGCCGCCTTCGTCGCCGAGGCCCGTCGCCAGGCCCTTCTCCTTCAGCACGGACTTGAGTTCGTGGTAGACCTCGACGCCCCACCGGAGGCCCTCCGAGTAGGTCTGCGCGCCGAGCGGGACGATCATGAATTCCTGGATGTCGACGTCGGAGTCCGCGTGCGATCCACCGTTGAGGATGTTCATGAGGGGGACCGGCAGGACGTGCGCGTTCGGTCCCCCGAGGTAGCGGTAGAGCGGGAGGGCCGAGGACTCGGCTGCTGCGCGGGCGATGGCGAGGGAGACACCGAGCATGGCGTTTGCGCCCAGGTTCGACTTGTTCTCGGTGCCGTCCAGGTCGATCATCGCCTGGTCGATGGCGCGCTGGTCCGCGGCGTCGAAGCCGAGGAGCGCGGGCTGGATCTGCTCGATGACGGCTTCGACGGCCTGGAGGACGCCCTTACCGAGGTAGCGGTCCTTCTCGCCGTCACGGCGCTCGTTGGCCTCGAAGGCGCCAGTGGATGCACCGGAGGGGACGGCGGCGCGGCCGAAGGTGTCGTCGTCGAGCAGGACCTCGACCTCGACCGTGGGATTGCCGCGGGAATCAAGGATTTCCCTCGCGTGGATGGCATCGATGATGGCCATGGAATTGCTCCTCTTCGTTGGAGTGTAGGGGTTCACATCGTGTTGGGACGTCTTTGTCAGAGCAACGGAGGTGTTGCTCCCAGCGTAGTTCACACCGGTGCTGCGCGTCGGGTGCGGACACTTCGTGTGACGCGCACCGGCGTCGCCCTGGCCTGGACGCCGTGGCACCGCATCATGTATTCCCGGCTGCACGGTCCTGGTAGTCGGTCACGGCCCGGCGCAGGGCCCTCTCCGGATCGATCCCGAGATGGACGGCCCGGCGGGTGAGGTCCAGCAGGGCTTCTCCGAGCGCCGCCTCGTCGTCGGCCGGACGGAAATGGTGCGCCGGGCCGGCGTCGTCGATGCGTCCGGCACTGTTCATGGGTCCGGCATTGTTCATAGGTCCGGCATTGTTGATCGGTCCGGTGAGGCCGGTGCTCTCGATGGCTCCGTCAGCAGCCCCCTCCCCCGCCCGCTTGAGCGTCTTCGCGGCGAGCGCCAGCGCGGGGAGGTGACGCGGGATGCCGTCGAAGGGTGAAGAGCGCGAGGGCTTCTCCCGGCGCTTGACGGCGTGCCACGTCTCGACGATCTCGTCCGTCGACGCCGCGGAGCCCGAGGAGATCGGCAGCAGGTTCCCGTCCGGGGAGAAGACGTGCGGATTGCGGCGCACCAGCTTCTCCGTCAGCCCCGCCGCGACATCGGCCAGGTCGAACACCTTCTTCTCTGCCTGCAGTTGCGCATGGAGCACTACCTGGAAGAGTACGTCTCCCAGCTCGCCGCGCAACTCATCGAGCAGCTCGGGCGAGGGCCGCTCCGCGCGCGTGACGTCGTCGACGGCTTCGTAGAGTTCGTAGGTCTCCTCCACCAGGTACTCGAGCAGCGACGCGTGGCCGAGTGCCGCCGTCCAGGGGCAGTGCCTGCGGAGGAGGGCCACCACCTCGACGAGACGATCCACCGCCGCACCCGGGGACGCCCCGGGTGCGGCGTCGGACGGTGGAACCCCTGCACCCGTCACTGCGCACCTCCGTGCATCCGCTACTCGGACGCCTGGCGCACGGCCCTGTCGAAACTCGACGTGATGTGCTCGGCGAGCGCCTCGCGATCCTCGAGCGGCAGGAAAGCGGCGTCGACGGCGTTGAGCGTGAGTTCCAGGACGTCCCCGAGGTCGTAGCCGAAGGTGTCCACGAGCAGCTCGAACTCACCGGTCAGCGTCACGCCGCTCATCAGCCGGTTGTCGGTGTTCACGGTGACCTTGAAGCCCAGCTGGTACAGCAGGTCGAAGGGGTGCGCGTCGATGGTGGTACCGAAAGCCTCGATGGCCCCGGTCTGCAGGTTCGACGACGGGCACAGCTCGAGCGGTATCCCGCGGTCGCGGACCCACGAGGCGATGCGCCCGAGGTTCGCGATGCCGACCTCCTCGCCGTCCGCCGCCTCCTCGTCCTCGGACTCCTCGATCTCGATGTCCTCGGCGATGCGGACACCGTGACCGAGGCGCAGGGCACGGCCCGCGACGAGCGCATCCTGGATGCTGTCGAGGCCCGCCGCCTCTCCCGCGTGGATGGTCACGGGGAACTGCTCGGAGGCGAGGTAGGTGAAGGCGTCGGCGAAGCGCGAGGGCAGGAAGCCGTTCTCGGCGCCGGCGATGTCGAAGCCGACCGCACCCGTGTCGCGGTGGCGGACGGCGAGTTCCGCGATCTCCTGGCCGCGGTCGGCGTGGCGCATCGCGGTGATCAGTTGCCCCACCTGGATGACGCGGCCGGCGGCTATCGCCGCAGCGGCTCCTGCCTCGAGCCCCTCCTGCACAGCCTCCACGGCCTCGTCCAGGGTCAGGCCCTTCTGGGTGTGCTGCTCCGGAGCCCAGCGGACCTCCCCGTACACGACGCCGTCGAGCGCGAGGTCCTCGACGAACTCGCGGGCGACACGGATCAGTCCGTCGCGCGTCTGCATGACGGCGATCGTGTGGTCGAAGGTCTCGAGGTACCGCACGAGCGATCCCGAGTCCGCCGATTCGCGGAACCAGGCCCCCAGGGACTCAGCGTCCGACGCGGGCAGTTCGTGGCCGATCTCCGCGGCGAGCTCGAGGATCGTGGCCGGCCGCAGCCCGCCGTCGAGATGGTCGTGCAGGGAGATCTTCGGAAGGGTCTGGATGTCGATGGCAGCGTCGGAGACGGCGTCGTTCTGGGTCTGGGTCACGCCTTCCAGCCTACGCGATGCGCCTCAGCGCGGGCTTGACTCGAGGACCGCTTCGGGCTCGTCCCGGGCGTCCGCGAGGAGCTCATCCCGGGACGAGGCCCGCAGAGGGGCGGCCCCCCTGACGAGGACGATCACGCGGTCCACACCCACACCGATGACGACGGCTACCGCGATGGCAACCGCGACACCGAGCAGGTGGTTGTGCTGGAACCAGGTGCCCGCGACTGCGCCGATACCGACGGAGTAGCCGGCCCACACCGTTCCGGACAGTGCGGTGAGTGCGACGAAGCGCCGCTGCGAATATCCGGTCGCTCCCGCGGTGAGGTTGACGGCCACCCGGCCGATCGGGATGAACCGCGCCACCAGGATCAACGAGGCCGCCCGCCTCGCGAGCTCCCTGCCAGCCCAGGTGAAGGACCGCTGCATGCGAGGGCGGCGCATCCACCGGAAGCGGGTGGTGCCGATGCCCCGACCGAGACGGAAGGCGATGTTGTCGCCGAGAAATGCTCCGAGTGCTGCGACAAGGATCAGTAGCCAGGGGTTCGGCACGCCCTGTGTGATGACGAGGGAGGCGAGACCTACGACGACGGATTCGCTGGGGACCGGTGGGAAGAACCCGTCCAGGACGCAGCAGGCGAGGACGAGCAGGTACACCCAGGGCTGCTCGGCTGCAGCGAGAACGACGTCGCTGATGCCGTTGGCTGCACTGATGATCGCGTCCATCCGGAGCTCCTCCGCTCGTCCGCCCCCACCGGGGGCGCTCCGGCGGACGGTGCACGGGGCCCTCGGGATGGGACATGACGCCGGTCTCCGCTGTTCCGGTCGAACCGCGATTCGCTGCCGTGCGTCTGCCTTCGACGCTACCGGCGGGCCTGCCCGCGAGTCATCGGCCTTGCGGGCGACACATGCGACAGCCGGACTCACCCCTGGGGATGAGACCGGCCGCGCATCCCCTAGGGGTTCCCCCTACCCGAGGTGCTTCAGGCGACGCGGCCTAGGCGATGCGGTCGATGATGAGCTGCTGCGCCGGCCGGGAGCCCTCGGGGGCGATGACAACGGCGTCGGCCAGGGCCTCGCGCGCGCGGTCGAACTTGTCCGGAGTATCCGTGAGCAGCGTCATGAGCGGCTCTCCCGCCCGGACCTGCGCACCGGGCTTCGCATGCAGGCGGACGCCGGCTCCCGCCTGCACCTGGTCCTCCTTGCGGGCACGGCCGGCGCCGAGACGCCAGGCTGCTACTCCTACGGCAAGGGCATCCAGGCCCACCAGGACGCCGTCGGCCGGCGCGAGGATGACCTCGGACTCCTTTGCGACCGGCAGGGTGGCCCGAGGATCGCCACCCTGCGCCTCGATCATCCGGTTCCAGACGTCCATCGCGCGTCCGTCCTTCAATGCGGCCGCGGGATCGGCACCGTGCACGCCCGCGCAGGCGAGCATCTCCTCGGCGAGGCGCACAGTGAGCTCGACGACGTCGGACGGTCCCCCACCGGCGAGGACCTCCACCGACTCCTCGACCTCGATGGCGTTGCCTGCGGTGAGGCCGAGCGGGGTGCTCATGTCGGTCAGCAGTGCCACGGTGTTGACGCCGGCGTCCTTGCCGAGCGCCACCATCGTCTCGGCGAGCTCGCGCGCCTGGGCGATGTCCTTCATGAACGCTCCACTGCCCACCTTGACGTCGAGGACGAGGGAGCCGGTTCCCTCGGCGATCTTCTTGCTCATGATGGAGGACGCAATGAGTGGGATCGCCTCGACCGTGCCGGTGACGTCGCGCAGGGCGTACAGCTTCTTGTCGGCGGGAGCGAGCCCGGCGCCGGCTGCGCAGATGACCGCGCCGACCTCGGCGAGCTGCCGCATCATGTCCTCGTTGCTGAGCTGGGCCCGCCAGCCCGGGATGGACTCGAGCTTGTCGAGCGTGCCGCCGGTGTGGCCGAGGCCGCGGCCGGAGAGCTGCGGTACGGCGACGCCGAAGACGGCGACGAGCGGGGCCAGCGGCAGCGTGATCTTGTCGCCGACTCCGCCGGTCGAGTGCTTGTCGCTCGTCGGGCGGCCCAGCGAGGAGAAGTCCATGCGCTCCCCCGAGGCGATCATCGCCGCCGTCCAGCGGAAGATCTCGGTGCGATCCATGCCGTTGAGGAGGATCGCCATATTGAGGGCCGACATCTGCTCGTCGGCGATCGCACCGCGCGTGTAGGCGTCGATGGTCCAGTCGATCTGTTCGAGCGTGAGCGTCCCGCGGTCGCGTTTGATGCGGATGATGTCGACGGCGTCGAAGGCTTCGGTCATGGAGGATCCTCGGGTTGTTCGGACGATCGGGCTGCTCGTCGGCGCCGTCACGTGGAGGGAAGGGTCAGGACAGGGTCAGGACCGTGTCAGGACAGTGGGAAGGGGCGAAGGGCCGATACGAGGGGCACGCAGCAAGCACGCCGGCGTCCCGAGGTCATGCGAGGTGCTGTGGACCGAAGGCATCCGGCAGGACCTCGTCCATCGTGCGGATCCCCCCGACGGTCATCAGCACCATGTCGGGAGCGCGGAACTCGTACAGCAGTTGCCGGCAGCGGCCGCAGGGCATGAGCGTGTTGCCCTCCCCGTCGACGCAGCTGAAGGCCCGGATGCGTCCGCCACCGCTCATCGCGAGGGCACTGACGAGGGCGCACTCGGCGCACAGGGTCAACCCGTAGGATGCGTTCTCCACGTTGCAGCCGGAGATGATCCGACCGTCGTCGAGCAGTGCGGCTGCTCCGACGGGAAACTTCGAATAAGGGACGTAGGCGCGTTCCATGGCATCCCTCGCCGTGGCGGCGAGGTCGTCCCAGGGGATCTGCTGATCGGTCATAGTGAAGACTCCTAGCCCTTGATGTAGGGGATGCCGCTGGCTCCCGGCGCCCGTGAACGGCCCACGAGGCCGGCGACGGCGAAGACCGTCACCACGTAGGGCAGCATGCGCAGGAACTGGTCCGGGACCGGGGTTCCGAGCAGGCTGAGGACATTGGACAGGTTGGTGGCGAAGCCGAACAGCAGGGCCGCGAAGAAGGCCCCGATCGGATTCCACCGGCCGAAGATGAGTGCTGCCAGGGCGATGTAGCCCTGGCCCGCCGTCATGTCCCGGCCGAAGCCGGAGACCGCCACGAGGGTGAAGAAGGAGCCTCCGACACCCGCTACGACGCCGGCGAGAAGCACGTTCAGGAAGCGCATGCGGTTGACGTTGACGCCCAGGGTGTCAGCCGCCTTCGGGTGCTCGCCCACAGCACGTGTGCGCAGGCCCCAGCGGGAGTGGTAGAGCGCCACGTAGACCGCCGCGACGGCGATGTACATCAGGTAGCCCACGATGGTCTGCTGGAAGAGGATCGGTCCGATCACCGGGATGTCCGCGAGGAGCGGGATCTCGATCACGGGCAGGCGGGGCGGCGAGTTCCAGCGCTCGGAGTCCTCACTGAGGACGGCCGAGAACAGGAAACCGGTGAGCCCCGAGACGAGGACGTTGAGGACGACGCCGACGATGACCTGGTTGACCACGTACCGGATGCTGAAGACAGCCAGGACGAGGGACACGAGGACTCCTGCGACGGCCGCCGCGAGGAGCCCGACGAGGGCGCTACCCGAGAGGGATGCCGCCACTGCTGCTGCGAAGGCGCCGAACAGGAGCTGTCCCTCGATGGCGATGTTGACGACGCCGGACCGCTCACAGAGGACGCCCGAGAGCGAACCGAAGATGAGCGGGACGGCAAGGGTCACCGACCCCGCGAGGAGCCCGTAGAGGGCGACGTTCGGTGTGCGGGCGCTGCCCACCACCCAGGTCAGGAATGCGACGAGGAACAGGACGGCGAAGACCGCCAGGACCCACGTCGGGATCTTCCGCTCGGATCTGGTGCGCAGGATCGCGAGGACCGCCAGTGCCGCCATCGCGAGGGCGGCGATCCACCCGATCACGGGAGCGGAGACGACGATCGACGGCAGGACTATCGGATCGTTCTCCTCGGAGAGCCTGAAGGTGACCTCGTTGCCCGGCGCTCCGAGGGCGAACACGAGGAGGGCGAACAGGGCGACGACCGAGAGGATGACGGGAGTCTTCCAGCTCCGCACGGTCGCATCGCCTGCTCCGTTCTTGCGCTCGTCGCGAGCGGTGGTTGCTGTACTCATGCTGCTGCTCCGGTCGAGGCTGGCGTGGGGGTCGTGGAGCCGCCCTTCCGGGCGCGCCTGGCGCCGGGAGACGGGAGGCGGAACAACGCGCGGACGAGCGGCGGCGCTGCGATGAAGAGCACGATCAGCGATTGCACCACGAGGACGATGTCGATGCTGGTACCCGTGGATGCCTGCATCGCCACTCCACCGGCTCGGAAGGCTCCGAAGAGTATGCCGGCGGCGAAGGTCCCCCAGGGTGAGGACCTGCCGAGGAGTGCCACGGTGATCGCGTCGAAACCGAAACTCGCGGCGACACCCGAGGTCAGCACCTTCTCGGTACCCGAGACCTGGGCGACGCCGGCAAGGCCCGCGAGCGCCCCTGCAATCGCCATCGCGAGGATGTAGCCCTTGCTGACGTTGACGCCGGCGGTCCGGGCGGCGCTCGCGTTGGCGCCCACGGCGCGGAGTTCGAAACCGATCGTGGACCGTTCGAGCAGCCACCAGACGAAGATCGTGGCCAGCACGGCGACGACGAAGCCCCAGTGCAGGCGGAAGGCCGGCCCGAGCAGCGGCGGGTACAGCGCCGTCGCGTCCAGCTGCGGGCTGATCGGATTGGTGGAGCCCGGACGCTGGAACGCGGGGGTGCTGAGGAAGTAGAGCACCAGGTTCGTCGCGATGTAGTTGAACATGATGGTGAGGATGACCTCGTGGGCCCCGGTGCGGGCCTTGAGGAGCCCCACCAGGCCCGCCCAGACAGCGCCGCCCACCATACCCGCGAGGATCACCAGCAGCAGGTGGATACCCGCCGGCAGGTGCAGGGTGAAGCCGATCCAGCCCGCGAAGGTCGCACCGATGAGGATCTGCCCCTGCGCGCCGATGTTGAACAGGCCTGCCCGGAAGGCGAGTGCCACACCGAGGCCGGCGCAGATGAGCGGTGTGGCAACGGTCAGCGTCTGCGTCAGCGGGTAGATCATCCGGACGAACGAGTCACCCTCGAAGTTGAACACGGAGCCCTGGAAGAGCGCGAGGTAGGCGCTCGAGGCCGCGGTCCAGGCCGCACCGATCATGTCCTGCGGGCGGCTGAAGAAGTACGACGACGTCCGCGCCACGTTTTGGTCGGTCACCGCGATGAGCAACCCGCCCAGGATCAGGGACAGGACCACGGACAGGAAGGCAACCAGCGCGTTACCGGTCATGATGCGCTGCATCAGCGTCGATTCCGGAGCCGGACCTGCTCCGAGGGCGGCCGCCGTAGCCGGGACGGCGGGCGGCGGTACCGCCCCGCCTGCCGTCTCGACCGCGTTCTCGAGGCGCGCCTCGTCCTTGCGTGCCGTGTCCTTCGCATCCCGCCGGGTGAGGGGTGCTTCCCCGTCAGTGGGCGATGGGACCGGCTTGTCATCCTGCGGTGTCACAGGTTCCCTCCTTGAACGTCGTGTGCCTGCGCCAGCGCCTCGTCGGCGGGCATACCGGCCATCATGAGGCCCAGGACATCGCGGGAGACAGTTCCCGGCACGATGCCCATCAGGCGCCCGCGGTACAGCACCGCGATACGGTCCGCGAGCTCCAGGACCTCGTCGAGCTCCGTGGAGACGATCATGACCGGAGTGCCGGCGTCGCGCTCTGCCACGATGCGGCGGTGCAGGAACTCGATCGACCCGACGTCGACGCCGCGGGTGGGCTGGGAGGCTATGAACAATTTGAGTGGCCGTGAGAACTCGCGGGCCATGACGACCTTCTGCTGGTTACCGCCGGACAGCGTGCCGGCCGCAGAGGACGCGGACTGGGTGCGCACGTCGAATTCGGCGATCTTCTCCTCGGCGTTCTTGTCGATCGCAGCCCGTGACATGGACAGGCCCTTTGCGAAGGGGGCGCCGTCGTACCGGTTGAGGATCAGGTTCTCGGCGACCGAGAACGTTCCTACGAGGCCCTCGACGCTCCGGTCCTCTGGGACGAAGCCGACGCCCGCGCGGATGACCTCCTTGACCGAGCGGCCCACGAGCTCGTTGCCGCCGAGGGTGATGGATCCTGTGACGTGGTCCTGGAGTCCCATGATGGCCTCGGTGAGTTCCGTCTGGCCGTTGCCCTGCACGCCGGCGATCGCGAGGATCTCCCCCTCGGCCACGTCGAAGCTGAGTCCGTCGACGACATGCTGGCCGTTGGCGGCCTGGACCGTCAGGTCCCGCACCCTGAAGGTCACCTCGCCGGGTGTCGACGGCTTCTTGTCCAGCGTCAGGCTGACGGACCGGCCGACCATGAGGGAGGCGAGCTCCGTGGTCGGCGCGCTCGGGTCGGCGGTGCCGACGACCCTGCCGCGTCGCACGACGGTGATCACGTCCGAGACGGCCTTGACCTCGCGCAGCTTGTGGGAGATGAAGACGATGGACTTCCCGTCCGCCTTGAGCTGGGCGATGATGCCGAGCAGCTCGTCCGTCTCCCGGGGTGTCAGCACGGCGGTCGGCTCATCGAGGATCAGCACCTCGGCATCGCGCACGAGGGCCTTGATGATCTCGACGCGCTGCTGGACGCCCACCGGCAGGTCCTCGACGACGGCATCGGGATCGACGTCGAACCCGTACTGGTCGGAGATCCGCCGGATGCGCGTCCGTGTCTCCTGCAGGTTGAGCATGCCGCCCGCTTTCGTGGACTCGTTACCCAGAGCGACGTTCTCCGCGACCGTGAAGACCGGCACGAGCATGAAGTGCTGGTGCACCATGCCGATACCGGCGGCCATGGCATCCCCGGGACCCTTGAAGGTGACGGGCTTGTCATTGACGAGGATCTCGCCCTCGGTGGGGTCGTACAGTCCGTAGAGCACGTTCATGAGCGTGGACTTACCGGCCCCGTTCTCGCCGAGCAGGCTGTGGACCTGTCCCGGCAGCACGACGAGATCGATGTGATCATTGGCGACGAGCGATCCGAAGCGCTTCGTGATACCGATCAGTTCGAGTTTCACAACTCAACCAGCCTGTTCTGTTCTGTTGTCTTCGTGTCGGGATCGAGCGGAAGTCAGGTGAAGGATACCGGGTCCCGCTCCGGGGTACCCACCCGGGCAAACGCGAACCGCCTTCCTCCCGGCGTGGATCCGCGGGGAGGGAGGCGGTTCAGTGGCGTTGCTGTCCTGCGTCGGGACTACTTGGGGCTTGCAGCCGATTCGACGCTGATGTCGCCCGCGATGATCTGTTCCTTCAGGCCGTCGAGCGTGGTCTGGAGGTCGGCGGGGACGTTTGCTTCCTGGTCGTGGAACGGAGCGAGCGCTACGCCACCGTTCTCCAGGGTGCCGACGTACGGGGCGTTGTCGAAGTTACCCTCGACGTCGGTGCTGATGACGTCCTCGACGGCGTCACCCATGAGCTTCATGACCGAGGTGAGGATGAACTCCTCGCCCTTGCCCGCGGTCTCGTAGCCGTCGGAGTCGACCCAGATCGCCTTCACGTCCTTGCCGCCCGCGTTGGCCTCGATGACGGCGTCCAGCGTGCCGGAACCGACAGGACCGGCGACCGGCATGATGATGTCCGCGCCCTCGTTGATGAAGTTCTGGGTGTTGGTCTTGCCCGCGGCCGCGTCCTCGAAGTTGCCGACGAACGTGCCGTTCTGGCTCTCCTTGTCCCAGCCGAGGAGCTGCACGTCGCCGCCGGTCTCCTCGTTGAAGTAGGTGACGCCCTCTGCGAAGCCGTCCATGAAGATGGTGACGGTCGGGATGTTGACGCCGCCGAAGGTCGCCACCTTGCCGGTCTCGCTCGTCGCCGCTGCGGCGTAGCCGGCGAGGAACGCGGCCTGCGCCGTGTCGTAGATGATCGGCTTGACGTTCGGCAGGTCGATCGAGTTGTCGTCCACGATCGCGAAGTTGGAATCGACGTTCGCCTCGGCCGCGGCCTTGGTGGTGTCGGCGAGCAGGAAGCCCACGGTGACGGTGAGGTTGCAGCCGGCCTGGACCATCTGGTCGACGTTCGGGCCGAAGTCGGTCTCGGCCTGCGACTCCGCCTGGTTGATCTGGATGCCGAGGTCCGTCTCGGCCTTCTTCAGGCCCTCATAGCTCGACTGGTTGAACGAACGGTCGTCGAACCCGCCGGAGTCGGAGACGATGCAACCGAGGTAGTCGGTGCCGGCCTCGGCGCTTGCGCCACCTCCGGACGAGTCCTCCGCCGGCGGCGCACCGCAGCCGGAGAGGACGAGGGCCGAGACGCCGAGGACGGCGGCGGACAGGCCTGTGCCGCGCGAAATTTTGCGCAGTGAATTCTTCAAAATGCCTCCAGGAAAGAAATGCGCCACGGGGACGAATACCAGTGAGTGTCCATCACGGTTCACGATTGATCCGAGGCTCTGTTTTCACTGAAAGACCGTGGCGCCGCGACACCGTCGGTGCAGCACGTATGCGAATATCCTAAGGGCCAAGTGATGGGGAACACTACACGGGCCGTAGGCGGGCATCGATCGTTCGGATTTCGTTATGCACAGGCGGCTGCCGAAGCCTCAGTGGTCCCTGCCGAGGACAGCCTGCAGCGCCGCGGCCGCCATCACGCGCACACCGTATTCGATGGCGCGTTCGTCCGGCACGTAGTCACCGCGGTGGAGATCGTACGTCTCGCCCCCGGGAGTCCGCGTGCCGAGGCGCATCATGGCGCCGGGAACCTCCTGCGTCATCCATGCGAAGTCCTCTCCGCCCATGGACTGCGGGGTGAGCACGACGGCGCTCGACCCGAGTTCGGCGCGTGCCGCCGCCTCCAGGAGTCCGGTTTCGTGCTCCTGGTTCACCACGGGTGGTACGCCACGGATATGCTCCAGCTTCACGTCCACGCCGAACGGCGCGGCCACCTCGCGCACGGCACGGTCCAGCAGTTCGCCGGACGATTCCCAGGCCTCGCCGTCGAGGCAGCGAAGCGTGCCGGACATGAAGCCGTGGGCGGGGATCGCGTTCGGGGCCGACCCGGCATGGATCTGTCCCCACACCACGGACACGGCGCTGCGCACATCGATGCGGCGGGACAGGACGGCCGGGACATTGACGGCTATGGCGGCGAGCGCGAACACGAGGTCCTCGGTGAGGTGCGGGCGCGAGGTGTGGCCTCCTCGTCCGCTCAGCTCGACACGGATGGTGTCCGACGCCGAGGTGATGGCGCCGATGCGCGTGCCCACCAGACCGACGTCGATCCTCGGATCGCAGTGCAGTGCCAGGATGCGCGGGAGTCCGACGAGAACGCCCTGGGCGATGACATCGATCGCGCCGCCCGGCATCATCTCCTCGGCGGGCTGGAAAATGATGCGCACAGTTCCGGGGAGCGGCGTCGAGGCGTCGAGGTCGGCGAGGACGAGCGCGACGCCGAGCATCACGGTGGTGTGGATGTCGTGTCCGCACGCATGGGTGATGCCCGTGGCTGCCGACTCATACGGGAGGCCCGTCTCCTCGATGATCGGCAGGGCGTCGATGTCCGCGCGCAGGCCGAGCCGTAGTGGCCCGCTTCCGATGTCCACATACGCTCCGGTGCCCTCGAGCCGTCGGGGAACGAGCCCTGCCCGCTCGAGCCTCGCGACGATCAGGTCCGTGGTGCGGTGTTCCTTGTAGGACAGCTCCGGGTGACGGTGGATGTCACGGCGGATTCCCGTCAACTCTGTGAGCAGCGGCTCGAGGGAGGCACCGACCCGGGAGGTCGGCGGGCTCTGGGTGCTGGACGTTTCCACTCCCTCAGCCTACCGACCGGGGCCGCGGCGTCCGGACGCCCCGGTCGTGGACGCGCCGTAGGGTTCTGTGCAAGCCGCCGGGCAGCCGTTGGCGAGTTGTCGGCTGGGCGTCCTAGAGAACGTCGGTGTCGCCGCTGGCGCGTAGCCGCTCCACGGCTTTCTTGACTTCCTGGGCGTGCTCCTTCGTCGTCACCAGCAGTGCGTCGGGGGTGTCGACGATGACGACGTTCTCGATACCGATCAGGGCGATGACCCTCTTGGTGTCGGAGACGACGATCCCGGAAGCGTTCTCGGAGAAGACTCTCGCTCCCTCCCCCATGACCCTCAGCTCGCTGTTCTCCTCGGCGGGGTTGAGGCGACCGATGGCAGCGAAATCCCCGACGTCGTCCCAATTGAACTCACCCGGGATCATGGCGACGTCACCGGCGACAGCGGCCGGTTCGGCGACCGCGTAGTCGATGGCGATCTTCGGGAGGGTCGGCCAGACCTTGCGGGCCACCTCGACGCGGCGGGGGGTGTCCCAGGCGTCGGCGATCTCGATCAAGCCCGCGTAGAGCTCGGGCTCGTTGGCGGAGAGGTGCTTGAGCATGAGGTCCACCGGCGCCACGAACATGCCGGCGTTCCAGGAGTAGTTCCCGCTCTGGATGTAGCCGTCCGCAACCTCCTGGGAGGGCTTCTCGACGAACTCGATGACCGCGTGTGCGCTGGGCGCACCCTCGATGGACAGGGGCTCGCCCGCCCTGATGTACCCGAATCCTGTGGAGGCGTGCGTCGGCTTGATGCCGATGGTGACGATGTATCCGCGGGCAGCGGTGTGGATGGCCTCCCGAACGGCATCCTGGAAGACCTCGACCGGCGAGATCACCTGGTCGGCCGCGAAGGACCCCATGATGATGCTCGGGTCGCGCCGGTGCAGGATGGCGGCGGCGAGACCGATGGCTGCGCCCGAATCCTTCGGCTCGGATTCGAGCACCAGGTTCACGTCATCGATCTCGGGAAGCTGCGCGAGGACCGCGCGCCGGTGGACGATCCCGGTCACGACCATGGTGCGGCCATCACACAGCGGGCGCAGGCGGTCGTAGGTCGCGCGGATCAGCGTACTGCCGGAACCGGTGAGGTCATGCAGGAACTTCGGCGCCGCGGCGCGCGAGAGCGGCCACAAGCGTGTCCCGGTGCCTCCCGCGGGGATGACGCCGTAGAAGCGCTCCAGCACATTGTCAGGGGTATGGGCAGACGCCCTCTCGGTACTCATCCGTTCCACGGTAACCCGAAGCGCGCCGGGCGTGAGCATAACGTCCACTATCGGATGCCATCCCGGGGGAACGCGGGAACCGCGGCGGGTGTTAACAAGGTCACAGGTGAGGAACCCCTAAATTGAACCAGGAGTGTCACCGCCCTAGATTATTCTTATCTGAAGAGTGCTGTCGCACCGGCGTAATCCCTGCGTATAACGCGCTAACGCCCAGGCGATGCAGGGAGGTCATTTCAATGCCGAAGACACTGACGAAGACACTGACGCCAGCTGGCACCCTCTACCGTGGCCGCGAAGGCCAATGGTCCTGGGTGGCCCACCGCATCACCGGGGTCGTGATTTTCTTCTTCCTCCTGGTCCACGTGCTGGATACGTCCCTCGTGCGCGTGTCGCCCGAGGCGTACGACGCCGTGATCGCCTCGTACAAGAACCCGATCATGGGTCTGGGTGAGCTCGGCCTGGTCGCAGCGATAGTGTTCCACGCCTTCAACGGCATCCGCGTGATCCTCGTGGATTTCTGGAAGAAGGGCCCCAAATACCATCGCCAGATGCTCTGGGGCGTCGTAGGCCTCTGGGCAGTCGTCATGATCGCCTTCTCGATCCGCCATCTCACGCACGTCTTCGGAGGTTAGTACCCATGGCCACCCCAATCATCGAAACGCCCCGCTCCGGTCGTGTCGCCCCGGGATACTCCCGATCCAGCACCTCACGCGGAAACTTCGAGATGATCGCATGGCTCTTCATGCGCCTCTCGGGCGCCATCCTGGTGGTGCTGATCTTCGTCCACCTCTACGTCAACCTCGTCGCCGGTGACGGCATCAGCGGGATCGACTTCGGCTTCGTCGCCGGCAAGTGGGCTGACCCGGTGTGGCAGATCTGGGACCTGACCCTGCTCTGGCTGTCCATGCTGCATGGCACCAACGGCATCCGTGTGATCATCAACGACTACGCCGAGAAGAACAGCACCCGCATGATCCTCAAGGGCGTCCTGTACACGGCCACGGTCGTCATCGTGGTGCTCGGCACACTCGTCATCTTCACCTTCGATCCCTGCCCCGTCATCGACGGAGTGGCCCACGTAGCGGATTACTGCCCCGCCCCGTAACCCCTACCGCACGTCTGCAGTTCCCGCATGACAGGCCCACTGGGGGACCTCATGCACCCACACCGTTTCAACAGAAAGAGCGACCAGCATGCAGGTCCACAAGTACGACGTCGTCATCGTCGGCGCGGGCGGCGCCGGAATGCGCGCAGCCATCGAATCAGGGCAGCGCGCCCGCACCGCCGTCCTGACGAAGCTCTACCCCACCCGCTCGCACACGGGCGCAGCGCAGGGTGGGATGTGCGCAGCACTCGCCAACGTCGAGGAAGACAACTGGGAGTGGCACACGTTCGACACCGTCAAGGGTGGCGACTACCTGGTGGACCAGGACGCGGCCGAGGTCATGGCGAAGGAAGCCATCGAGGCGGTCCTCGATCTCGAGAAGATGGGCCTCCCGTTCAACCGCACCCCCGAGGGTCGCATCGACCAGAGGCGCTTCGGTGGTCACACGCGCGACCACGGCAAGGCACCCGTCCGGCGCTCCTGCTACGCGGCTGACCGCACGGGCCACATGATCCTGCAGACGCTCTACCAGAACTGCGTCAAGCACAACGTCGAGTTCTACAACGAGTACTACGTGCTCGACCTGCTCATGGTGGACCAGGAAGTCACCGTCGACGGCGTGACCCGCATCGAGAAGCGCGTCGCCGGGGTCGTCTCCTACGACCTTGCGTCCGGCGAACTGCACATCTTCCAGGCGAAATCGATCGTCTTCGCGTCCGGTGGTGTCGGCAAGGTCTACAAGACGACGTCGAACGCCCACACGCTGACCGGTGACGGGATGGGCATCGCCTTCCGCCGTGGCATCCCCCTCGAGGACATGGAGTTCTTCCAGTTCCACCCGACCGGCCTGGCCGGCCTCGGGATCCTCCTGTCCGAAGCAGCACGCGGTGAGGGTGCGATCCTTCGCAACTCGGAGGGTGAGCGCTTCATGGAGCGCTACGCCCCGACCATCAAGGACCTCGCCCCCCGTGACATCGTCGCCCGCTCCATGGCGAACGAGGTCCGCGAGGGACGCGGCGCCGGACCGAACAAGGACTACGTCCTCCTCGACCTGACGCACCTCGAGCCTGCCCACATCGACGCGAAGCTCCCCGATATCACCGAGTTCGCCCGCACCTACCTCGGCGTCGAGCCCTACACCGAGCCGGTTCCCGTTTTCCCGACAGCGCACTACGCGATGGGCGGCATTCCGACCAACATCAAGGCCGAGGTGCTCGCGGACAATGACACCGTGGTCCCCGGGCTGTACGCGGCCGGCGAAGTCGCCTGCGTCTCCGTCCACGGCTCCAACCGCCTGGGCACCAACTCGCTCCTGGACATCAACGTCTTCGGCAAGCGCGCCGGCATCGCCGCCGCGGAGTACGCCCTGACGGCTGATTTCGTGGAGATCCCCGAGAACCCGACCACCGAGACCGAGGAACTCCTCAACCGGGCACGCAGCTCGGAGGGTGGGGAGCGCGTCGCTCTCATCCGGAAGGAACTGCAGGACATCATGGACGCCAATGTCCAGGTGTTCCGCACGGAGCAGACGCTCCTCGAGGCCCTGCGGGTCATCGATACCCTTGAAGAGCGGTACACACGCATCACGGTGCAGGACAAGGGCAAGCGGTTCAACCTCGACCTGCTCGAAGCCGTGGAGCTCGGGTTCCTCCTGGACATGGCGAAGGTCATGACGGCGGCGGCCCTGCACCGCAAGGAGTCCCGCGGCGGTCACTTCCGCGAGGACTACCCGGAGCGCGACGACGAGAATTTCATGACCCATTCCATGGCCTACAAGGACCCCAGCGCCACCGAGACCAGCGGCGTACGCCTTGAGACCAAACCGGTAATCTTCACCCGATACCAGCCCATGGAGCGAAAGTACTGATGAGCACCGAAACCGTACAGAAAGAGCCGGCCTCGAAGATCGAGATCAGCCCGGACGTCGCCGGCGGCGAGATCCCCACGTTCGACATCACCCTCAAGGTCCGCCGCTACAACCCGGAGGTCTCGGACGAGGCCCACTGGGACGAGTGGCAACTGACCATGTACGGCACGGACCGCGTGCTGGACGCCCTGCACAAGGTGAAGTGGGAGCATGACGGTTCCGTCTCCTTCCGCCGATCCTGCGCCCACGGCGTCTGCGGCTCCGATGCCATGCGCATCAACGGCCGGAACAGGCTCGCCTGCAAGACCCTGCTGAAGGATCTCGACACGTCCAAGCCCATCCTCGTGGAGCCCATCAAGGGCCTGCCGGTGGAGAAGGACCTCATCGTGGACATGGAACCGTTCTTCCAGTCCTACCGGGAGATCATGCCGTTCCTGGTCAGCAAGGGCCACGAGCCGACCAAGGAGCGCCTCCAGTCCGCGGAGGAGCGCGACCGCTACGACGACACGACCAAGTGCATCCTGTGCGCCGCCTGCACCTCGTCGTGTCCGGTGTTCTGGACCGACGGCCAGTACTTCGGACCGGCCGCCATCGTGAACGCGCACCGTTTCATCTTCGATTCGCGTGACGACGCCGGCGACATGCGGCTCGAGATCCTCAATGACAAGGAAGGCGTCTGGCGCTGCCGGACCACCTTCAACTGCTCCGAGGCCTGCCCGCGTGGCATCCAGGTGACGAAAGCCATCTCCGAGGTCAAGCAGGCCATCCTGACGCGCAGGGTCTGATTCGACAGGGTCTCGGCTCCAACAGCTGTTCCGCAGTCCAGGTCGACGGCAAAGGGCGGCCCCTCTCAGGAGGGGCCGCCCTTGTTCGTGGGCGGGCCGATCAGCCGCGGTTCTTGCGGCGGCTGCGTTGCCTGAGCGTCCCCGCCTTCGCGTGGTGCTGGCGCTCGGCATCGACCTCCGCATCGGCCGAGCCCACCGCGCACCAGGCAATCGCCAGCAGGTACACCTGACTGAGCAGGAAGAACCAGATGAAGAGCGCAAGAATCACGGCGAAGGACAACAGGAGCGGATTGTTGCCGAAGCTGCCGAGGATCTGTGTCGAGAAGGTACGAAGCAGGGTGGTACCGAGCCCTGCGATGAATGCTCCCTGCAGCAGGATCGGCTTGGGCATGTCGATGGCGGACGCCGATCGGAACAGCACCACGGCGACGAGGATGTCCAGCAGGACCATCACCAGGAAGCCCGCTCCCTGCGTCAGGACCTGACTCACGGCGTTCAGCTTCAGGATCGTGAGGAGCGTGCCGAGTGTGTTCGTGGCAACCACCCCCAGTGCCGTGGTCACGACCATGATGACACCCAGCAGCGCGAGGGTTCCGAGGTCCTTCAGCCACAGGAGTACCGGATGGACGGCAACCGGTTGGAGGTCGAAGATGCCGCGCATGGCCTGCCGCATCCCGCCGATCCACCCGAGGGCCGTGGCCAGCATCACCGCCGCGGAGACGACGATCGTCCAGCCCAGTCCACTCGTCGCCTCGAAGAGCCGCTCAGGAGTGATGATGCCTCCTGCGCCGTCCTCCTCGGCGATCAGTCCGGGTACCGCCCGACTAAGGGCATCCACGGAGAGGGCACGGAGGGCATCATCACCGGCGATGACTATCCCGAGGGCGGCGAACACGACGACCAGCAGTGCCGCGATCGCGAAGAACAGTCGATAAGCCAGTCCGGCCGCCATCAGCGGGCCGCGCCGCTCGTTGTAGAGCAGGACCACCCGAACGGGTCGCAGCGTGAAGAAACGGCAGAGAGCGAGGTCCACCCGCGCGAGCAATACCTCAGGGCCGCCCCTGCCGGAACGCGTCAGGCGACCGAGCCTGACCTGTGCGTCGATGACCCTGCGACGGAGCTCGGGCAGGCTCGCCGGTGACGGCTGGTCAATAGGAGGTGGTTTGGGGGCGGTCAGCGTCCTCGCCAAAGTGCAGCTCCTCCCGCAGTTTCCACAGTCCCGAGGGCACATGCTCGTACAGTCCCATCGACCCCACGTCGAACGCGGCTTCGAAGCCGTTCAACTCCTCGACGGCGGCGTCCATGCCTGCGTCGGACACGTCGTGCGCAACCGTCACATGAGGGTGGAAGGGAAATTCGAGATCGCGTTCGAGAGGGCCCTTCTGGAGCCTGGAGTGGAGCTCGACGCACTCGTCGAATCCCTGGACCAGCTTCAGGAATACCACGGGCGATGCGGGCCTGAAGGATCCGGTGCTGCGAAGGCGGACCTCGAAAGGCCGTTGTTCCTGGGCCACTGCGCGGACATGCTCGATGGTCGCAGCCCAGTCGTGGGCCGGCGTCGTCGTGATGAGGGTGATGTGCGGTGGGACGACAGCCGCCATGGGATCACCGAACGACGCCCTCCACGCCTTCAGGCTGCTCGCGAGCGGTTCCGGGATGGAAATGGTGATCCCGACGCAGCTGCCGCTCAGTCCCGGCTGCGACAGGGCTGTCGCCAACCGGCTGGGATGACCCGTGGAGACGCACATGGATCAGCGGGCTCCCGCCGCTGGAAGGAACCCCACACGCGCATAGACTTCGGCCAGGGTGGGAGCAGCCAGCTCGCGAGCCTTGGCCGCGCCCTTGGCGAGCAGCCGATCGAGCTCCGCCGGGTCCGACAGGAGCTCCTCGGCCCGGGCACGCACGGGGGTGAGCGTCTCGACGACGAGCTCGGCGAGATCGACCTTCAGGTGTCCGTACATCCGCCCCTCGTACTCGGTCTCGAGCTCACTCACGCTCTTGCCCGACATGGACGAGAAGATGGCGAGGAGATTCGAGACGCCGGGCTTCCCATCCCGGTCGAAGCGGATCTCCGTCCCGGCATCCGTGACGGCGGACTTGATGCGTTTGGTCGTGACCTTGGGGTCGTCGAGGAGGTTCACCAGACCGGCGGCGGACGAGGCCGACTTCGACATCTTCGCCGTCGGATTCTGCAGGTCGTAGATCTTGGAAGTCTCCTTCTGGATGAAGGGCTTCGGTAGGACGAAGGTCTCCCCGAAGCGGGCGTTGAAGCGCTGGGCGAGATCGCGGCTCAGCTCCACATGCTGCCGCTGGTCCTCGCCGACGGGAACACCGTCAGGCTGGTACAGGAGAATGTCGGCGGCCTGGAGGATCGGATAGGTGAAGAGTCCGACGGTGGCGGAGTCGGTTCCTTGCTTCGATGCCTTGTCCTTGAACTGCGTCATCCGGGAGGCCTCGCCGAAACCCGTCAGGCAGTTGAGCACCCAGGCGAGCTGCGCGTGCTCCGGCACCTGGGACTGGACGAACAGCGTAGCCCGGTCGGGATCGACCCCACCCGCTATGTACTGGGCAGCCGTGGTGCGCGTCCGGCGTGCCAGTTCCGCAGGGTCCTGCGGCACCGTGATGGCATGCAGGTCAGGGATGAAGAATACGGCGTCGTAGGTCTCCTGGAGCCGCACCCAGTGGACGAGCGCGCCCAGGTAGTTGCCGAGGTGGAGCGAGCCGGCGGACGGCTGCATCCCGGAGAGGATACGCTGCCGCCGCGCGATGGCCGGGTCATGCTGTGGTTCTGTCATGAAATGGGTTTCCTGGGGTTCAGATCCGGTAGTCGACGACGAGCGGCGCGTGGTCCGAGAACCTCGTGTCCCAGCTCGGCGCCCTGTCGACGGATGCGCTCAGCGCGCTTTTCGCGAGGGCTTGCGTGGCCAGCTGGTAGTCGAGGCGCCAGCCGGTGTCATTGTCGAACGCCTTACCGCGCCAGGACCACCAGGTGTAGGGGCCGTCGACCTCGCCCGCGAGCAACCGTGCCACGTCCATGAAACCGCACTCGTCCGAGAAGAACCGGTCGAAGTACGCTCGCTCCTCCGGCAGGAAGCCGGCGTTCTTCACGTTGCCCTTCCAGTTCTTGATGTCGAGCTGCGTGTGACCGACGTTGAGGTCGCCCGTGACCACTGCATGATCCGTGCCATCCCTCAGCTGCGGCAGCCGCGTGACCATCGCCTCGAGGAAGGCGTACTTGTCATCCTGCTTCTGCGTGCCGACCTCACCCGAATGGACGTAGGCGCTGACCACCGTGAGGGTCTCCCCGTCTATCTCGAAGTCCGCCTCGACCCATCGGCCGGCCGTATCGAAGTAGCTGTCGCCGATGGTGGTGCGCGTGGCCGAAGGCTCCTGACGCGAGGCTATGGCCACTCCTGCACGGCCCTTCGCCTCTGCCTCGGTGTGCAGGATGGACCAGCCGTCACCGAGGAGGCTGCGCACGACGGCGTCGGGCGCCCGAACCTCCTGCAGGCAGAGGATGTCGATGTCGCGTCCGTCGAGCCATTCCTGCATTCCGCGCTTATAGGCGGCCCGTATTCCGTTGACGTTCACGGACGCGATACGCAAGGGTTTTCGCGATGGATTCGATGCCGGACTCACTCGATCCACCTTACCCCGCAGGGTCTATCGATTCGTTCCGGCGGGGCCGTTCAGTCAACGACGGTGCCCTCGACCGGACCCTCGCTGGAACCCTTCATCATGGACCGCGCGTTGTGGGAGGTGATCTCGATCGTCTCGAGCGCCCGCTCCACCATCTCCGCGTCCTTGCCGAGGTACTCCCTGACCACGCCGACCTGCACCTGGACGATCTTGAAGCTGTGATCGAGCTTCAGGTCGCGAGCCCGGTCGACGGCGGCGGTGCCTGCCTGGGGTGCACCGGCACTGCCGAACCCGCCGTGCGCCTGGATCCGGTCTGCGGCCTTCCTCGCCGCGGACCGGAGACTGAGGACCACGTAACTGAAGATCAGGAGCCAGCCGAGCGAGATGATCGCGACCAGCCAGCCGATGACGTCGTTCTGGTTGGCCGCGAAGACCACTGCTACGAGGAACACGACCAGCATGACTGCCATCCCGGCACTGCCCATGCGCATGCTCACACCCCGGCCCGAAGGCCGCCCATTACTCCCTAGTGTCTGCATCATGCCATTCTCGCGCATGGACAACGGCACCCCTGCTGCTTCCACCGCGGGCGAACTCCCAGGCGTTTCAAAGTTCTTGCACATCCACACCAATCCGTGATGGGTATCACCCCGAAGTACAGTCATGCGCGCCCCCACGGAGCGCTTCATTCGCACACTGGAGGAATTTCCGATGAACAAGAAGATGCGTTTTCTCGCAGTACCGGCACTCGCCATCAGCGCCGTCGCCCTCGCCGGCTCCCCCGCCATGGCCGCACACGACGGCTCCTACTCGTCCACCCTGGGCCAGCTGAACGGCACCACCGGTACCGGAACCATCACCCTCGACGTCGCGGGCGACCAGGCAACGGTCAACCTTCAGGTGTCAGGTCTCGCCGAGACCTTCATGGACGCGCCGTTCCCCCACGTCCAGCACATCCACGGTGGAGCAAAGGGTGTCTGCCCCACGCCTGCCGATGATGCTAACAGTGACGGGATCATCAACGTCGCCGAAGGCGTCCCGGGCTACGGTGACATCCTCACCACCCTGACCACGTCCGGTGCCTCCACGCCTGCTGAGGGCCTGAACCTGGCACTCGGCGGCCAGGGTGGAACCTACTCGGTCGAGCGCACCATCACCATCGATGAGGCCACCCAGAAGTCGCTCGCCGCCGGCACCGCCGTCGTCGTCGTCCACGGTCTTGATGCCACGACCGCCGGTGTTCCCGCAGAGGTCTTCGGCAGCCCCTCCGAGATCGCTCCCGAGCTTCCCCTCGGTGCAACCTCGCCTGCTCTGTGCGGCACGCTCGTGAAGACCCAGATGGGCGAAATGCCCTACGGCGGAGCTGACACCGGTGTTGCCACCGAGTCCTCCTCCAACACTGCCGGCATGATCGCCCTCGGTGGCGGCCTTGTCCTCGCAGCAGCAGCCGGTGGCACCTACGCCGTTCGTCGTCGCGCAGCAGACAACGCCTAATACTGATCCCTCACCGTGATCAGTAGAGTAAATGGCCACCGCTGGGGCTTCACGGCCCCGGCGGTGGCCGCCCTCTTCCTCCTTGCCGGATGCGGGTCCGCAGACGGGCCCGCAGCTACACCCGCGACCTCGTCCGCGAGCGCCTCGCTCGAAGCAGCACCATCGGCTCCCCCGCCCTCCTCAGCCGCACCAGCCCCCTCCTCCCCCGCCGCCGCTCCAGCACCGGCTCCGACGGCCCTGCCCCCCGTGCTCCCCGCCTCTCCGCCGGTCACGCTCGACATCCCCTCCATCGGGATTCGCACGGACCTGCTCAGCCTGGGTCTTCGTGACAACCAGAGCCTCGAGGTTCCACCGGACGGACCAGGCGCTCCGGCCAGCTGGTACAACCAGTCCCCGACGCCGGGCGATCGCGGCCCGGCCGTGATGCTCGGCCATGTGAATGCCACCGACGGCGGCAAGGGTGTCTTCGCCGACCTGCGCACATTGAAGGCCGGGGACCGCATGAATGTCATCCGCGAGGACGGCTCGACGGCGGTCTTCGAGTACCAGCGCGGCGAGGCCTACCAGAAGAACGATTTCCCCACCCTGACGGTGTACGGCAACACCCCGGGTTCGGAACTGCGGCTCATCACCTGTGACGGCTACAACCCCGACACCGGCGAGTTCGACGACAACTACGTCGTCTACGCGACCCTGGTGCTCTGACAGACCCGTCCCGAGCCCGCGTAGTCCTGGGCAGCACCACAAAAAAGCGACGGTCGGGCCCTCCAGCCCGGCCGTCGCTTTTCCCTGTGGAACACGGGTTGCCGGCCTACCGTAGGAACAGCTTCCGCAACCGAAGGGTTGTGAGCAGCATCCCCACGGCAATCATCACCAGGAAGTAGCTCAGGTGGATGACCGTGGCCGGGGTGAAGGACGCGATGCTGATCTGCCGCAGCAACTCGACCCCGTGCCATAGCGGCAGTGCCTGGATGAACCACTGGATACCCTGCGGGTACACGCTGAGGGGGTAGAAGGTGGCCGAGAACAGGAACATCGGCAGCATGACGAAGTTGACCCATTCCATCTGCTGGAACGTCTTCATGAAGCTCGTGATGCCCATCCCGAAGGACGCGAAGCCGAAGGCGATCACCACGGACGCAGGGATCATGAGGAGCGCCACCGGGCTGGTGATCAGCCCCATGAGAGCCATGACGGCGGTGAAGCCTGTCGCGTACATGGCCCCGCGGAGGAGGGCGAGGAAGATCTCCCCGATCGCGACGTCGAGCGGTCCGAGCGAGGTGTAGAGCATCCCCTGGTACAGCTTGGCGAAGTTCATCTTGAAGAAGACGTTCCACGTGCTGTCGTAGACCGCGCCGTTCATGGCGGAGACCGCCAGGAGTGCGGGCGCGATGTAGGCGGCGTAGCTGATAGCCCGCCCGTCCGGACCCTCGACGGTACCCACGAGCGCGCCGAGGCCGACGCCCATGGACACGAGGTAGAGCACTGGCTCGAAGAACCCCGAGACCATCACGAGCCAGTTGCTGCTGCGGGTTGCCAGCAGGCCGCGTGCGATGACGGCACGGGCATTGCGGGAGTAGAGCGCCGCCAGGGGTCGCTTCGAGCCGTCGAGGGAGTAGTCCTGTGCCGTCAACTGTGCGCTCACTTCCCCAGCCTCCTCGCGTAGACGGACCGGGCAAGTCGCAGACCGATGGCGGCCAGGACGACGAGGAACAGGACGTGCACGACGGCGAGCCAGACCGGGAGGTCGTACCCGTAGGTCAGCGCGCGGCCGAGTTCGGTGCCGTGCCACAGGGGCGAGATCCATCCGATCCAGCGGAGGAACACTGGGAGCGTATCCAGCGGGAAGAACGTGCCCGAGAAGAGGAAGAGCGGCGTGACGATGAACCGCATCACCAGGGCGAACTGCCCTTTGTCCTCCTCGACGCTCGCCGAATACGCCATCAGGGGGAGGCCGAAGGCGAGCCCGCTGAGCACAGCGACCGGGATCACTGCAGCGCCGGTCAGGGACGGCGAAGCCCCGAAAGCTGCGACGATGAGGAAGTAGATGATGGTGCTGGCCGTCAGACGGGCCGTGACCGCGATGACGTGGCCGTTGACGATCTGGTCCGTGTTCAGCGGGGACGCGTGCGGGCCGTAGTACACCCGCCTCCACTTGAACCCGTCCATGACGGGATAGGTGAACTCGGTGGCCGCAATCATGATCGTCGCCGAGGCCAGCAGCGCCGGGGCGATGAAGGCGAGGTAGCTGACTCCGCCGAAGGCACCGGCCGCGTTCTGGTCGACGAGGGTGGCCAGGCCGATCCCCATAGCGAAGAGGTACATGACCGGCGTGCCGACGCTGGAGGCGAGCAGCGTCCATTTGTAGCTGTTCATGGAGCGGAGGACATGCTCCGCGTAGTACCAGGAACCGAAGGCCCGGGCTCGCCTGGCCGACACCTCCGGCTTGTGGGCGTGAAGCCGGTACGGCTGGTTCACGGCGGCGTCCTGGACGGACGCTGCGGGATCGCGGTCAGTCAACGAGGCTCCTTCCCGTCAGGCGCAGGAACACGTCCTCCAGGGAGGAGCGGCGGACCAGCGAGGTGATGGGCCGGAGCCCCCGCGCGGTCACCTCCTCCAACGCGGCCTCGCCGTCGTGCGTGTAGATGAGCACGCGGTCGGGTAGCGGCTCGAGCCGGTCGCCGATGCCCTGCAGGTCCGCCGCGACGGTGGTATTGCGCTCGGACCCGAAGCGGAGTTCGAGCACTTCCCGCGTGGAGTGGTCCCGGATGAGCTGGGCCGGCGATCCCTCGGCCATGATCTGGCCCTTGTCGACGACGACGAGGCGATCGCAGAGCTGCTCGGCCTCGTCCATGTAGTGCGTCGTCAGGATGAGCGTCACGCCGGACTCCTTGAGCCGGAAGAGGCGGTCCCACAGGATGTGGCGTGCCTGCGGATCGAGGCCGGTGGTGGGCTCGTCGAGCAGGAGGATCTTCGGTTCGTTGATGAGCGACCGGGCGATGGTGAGGCGCCGCTTCATCCCGCCGGAGAGGGCGTCCACCTTCGCGGACGCCTTGTCGGTGAGTTGCGCGAATTCGAGGAGCTCGTCGGCCTTCGGCTTCAGGTAGCTCATCGGGAGTCCGAAGTAGCGACCGTAGACAAGGAGGTTGTCGCGCACCTTCAGTTCCTCGTCGAGGTTGTCCTGCTGTGGCACGACACCGAGGTGGGCCCGCACCTCCGGCCCGTGCTCCTCGGGGTCGAGGCCCATGATGGTCAGCTGCCCGGATGTCCGCTGGGATACCCCGCCGATCATGCGCATGGTCGTCGACTTGCCGGCACCATTGGGCCCGAGCAGGCCGAACGACTCCCCCGCGGGAACCTCGAAGGAGATGCCGTCGACGGCCTTGAAGTCGCCGTAGTGCTTGCTGAGCTGCTGGGCAGAGATGACCGGAGGTCCGGCAGGGAGAGTGGGCACCCGCCCAGCCTAGGCGAGAACTCCATTGGGACAAGCCAATGGGAGTCCGATTGTTCTACGCCAGGTCGGCCCGGCGCTCGGCGGCCTCGACCACGTTCGTCAGGAGCATGGCCCTGGTCATGGGACCCACTCCTCCGGGGTTGGGCGACAACCAGGCGGCTACGGATGCCGCGGCGGGGTCGACGTCGCCGGTCAGCTTCGCCTTGCCCGTCTCAGGATCCTCGACGCGGCTCACGCCGACATCGAGCACTATCGCCCCCGGCTTCAACTGCTCCGCACCGATCATGTGCGGGATACCGGCAGCAGCGACGACGACGTCGGCGCGGCCGAGGTGGTCCGCGAGGTCGACGGTGCCGGTGTGTGCCAGTGTCACGGTCGCGTTGATCTGCTTGCGGGTCAGGAGCAGCCCGAGCGGTCGCCCGACGGTCACGCCCCGCCCGACGACGAGCACGTTGAGTCCCTTGAGCGCGATGTCGTGCCGGAGCAGGAGTTCGACGATCCCGTGAGGTGTGCAGGGCAGGGGCGAATCCATCGGAGCATTGACGTTCAGGACCAGCTTGCCCAGGTTCGTCGGGTGCAGCCCGTCGGCGTCCTTTGCCGGATCGATGCGCCCGAGGATCGCGTTCGTATCGATGTGCGAGGGAAGCGGAAGCTGCACGATGTAGCCCGTGGTGGCGTCGTCGTCGTTCAGCTCGTCGAGGACCGCCTCGAGTTCCTCCTGCGTGATGGTGTCCGGCAGGTCCCTCCGGACCGAGGTGATGCCGATCTGCGCGCAATCCCTGTGCTTACCGGCGACGTACGAGTGACTCCCGGGGTCCTCCCCGACGAGGACCGTGCCGAGGCCGGGCGTGATGCCGCGCTCACGCAGGGCGCTGACGCGCTCGGTCAGTTCCGACTTGATCCGGGCGGCGGTCGCCTTCCCGTCGAGGATGCGGGCTGTCGTACTCATGCTAGGAGTCCTTTTCGACGTGCTGGTCCAGTTGCTCGAGCAGGAATGCCTTGCCGCGGTCGCAGCAGCCGGTGAAGCAGCATTCCTCGGTGCGGATGTCGAAGTCCGTCGACGCTGCAGCCTTCGAGCTGAGGGCGCCGGGCGGAAAGGGACCTACCACTCCTCCTGGCCCGGGTAGAGCGGGAAGTCCGCGGTGAGGGCCGTGACCCGGGCGCGGAGTGCCTCGACGTCGGGCGAGGGCTTGAGCGCGGCAGCGATGATCTCGCCGACCTCGGCGAATTCGCGTGAGCCGAACCCGCGGGTCGCAAGGGCCGGCGTTCCGATGCGGAGGCCGGAGGTGACCATCGGCGGACGGGGGTCGAACGGGACGGCGTTACGGTTCACGGTGATGCCCACCGAGTGGAGCACGTCCTCCGCCTGCTGGCCGTCGAGCGACGAATGGCGCAGGTCCACCAGGACGAGGTGGACGTCCGTGCCGCCCGTCAGGACCGAGACGCCGTGCTCGGCGACATCGCTCGCGGTGAGCCGTTCGGCGATGAGGCGTGCTCCCTCGAGGACGCGCTGCTGGCGTTCCTTGAACTCCGGCGATCCGGCGATCTTGAACGCCGTGGCCTTGCCTGCGATCACGTGCATGAGGGGCCCGCCCTGCTGTCCGGGGAAGACGTTGGAGTTGATCTTCTTCGCCCACTCCTGCTTCGCGAGGATGACGCCGGAACGGGGACCGGCGAGCGTCTTGTGCACGGTGGAAGTGACGACGTCGGAGTACGGGACAGGGCTCGGGTGCACACCCGCTGCGACGAGGCCGGCGAAGTGCGCCATGTCCGTCCAGAGGAGTGCGCCGACCTCGTCGGCGATGGAGCGGAAGGCAGCGAAGTCGAGCTGGCGGGGGTAGGCGGACCAGCCCGCGATGATAACCTGGGGCTTCTCGGCGACGGCCTGCTTGCGCACGCGGTCCATGTCGAGGCGGTGCGTGTTCTCCTCGACACCGTAGGCCGCGACCTCGTAGAGCTTGCCGGAGAAGTTGAGCTTCATGCCATGGGTCAGGTGCCCTCCGTGCGCGAGCGACAGGCCCATGATCTTGTCGCCGGGCTTGATCATCGCCGACAGGGCCGCGGCGTTCGCCTGTGCACCGGAATGCGGCTGCACGTTCGCGAACTCAGCGCCGAACAGTGCCTTCACGCGCTCGATCGCGAGGTTCTCGGCGACGTCGACGTGCTCGCAGCCGCCATAGTACCGACGTCCCGGGTAGCCCTCCGCGTACTTGTTGGTGAGCACGCTCCCCTGGGCCTCGAGGACGGCGCGCGGAGCGAAGTTCTCCGAGGCGATCATCTCGAGGGTGTCCCGCTGTCGTGCGAGCTCGTTCCGCAGAACGGCGGCGATCTCCGGGTCCACCTCGGACAGCGGCGCGTTGGTCACGGAATCTGCGGCGGTTTGGGACGGAGCCATGGGCGACGTGGTCATCGTTTGATCCTTCTCTGGGTCTCGCAAGAGGTCAGCTTGAGTCGCGGGTGGGTGGCGGATCGATCTCCGCGCCCCGGCCGCTCGTGAAAGGTGACCCGCGGCCCAGGCGTGCGATCCGTGGTCTGCACTAGAACGTCAGGGCCTCCCGGAGGATGAGCCTGGTTCCACGCCGCTCCCTGGTGGTTGCCCACCCTACGCCAGTCGCGACGCTCCCATGCTAGCCGTTCGGGAGCCCACCCCGCCACCGGGACCGGCGCCCTCCCGTTGCAGGAATAGGCGTCCTGCCCCGGCCGTTTCGCATCAGGAACGGTTCTCCGGCGGACGGCGCCGCTTCGGAAAGGTCTGGCACATGGGCGGGACAGCACGGGAAGAAACGGGCGGTGGTCCGCCGGAACGGGTACGGGTGGTCATCATCGGCGCGGGCCAGGCGGGCCTGAGCAGTGCGTACCACCTGCTCCGCCGGGGCCTGCAGGCGTATCGCGACGTCGTCGTGCTGGATGCGAATCGAGCGCCGGGCGGAGCCTGGCTCCATCGCTGGCCGGCCCTGACCTTCGACGCCGCGCACGCCCTGCACGATCTTCCCGGCTTCCCCCTGGGCGCGCCGGATCCCGAGGAGCCCGCGTCCGACGTCGTCTCCCGTTACTACGGCGCCTACGAGCGCGAGTTCGACCTCCCTGTCGTCCGCCCGGTCTCGGTGGTGCGGGTGGAGCCGGAGCACGCACGCGGGCCGGAGGACGGACAGCAGGGTGACGACGGCGGACCTGACGAGAGCGACGACGGTTCCCTGCGGGTCACCACCACCGCCGGGACCTGGATCGCCGACGTCGTGATCAGCGCGACCGGCACCTGGGACCGCCCGTACTGGCCCTACTACCGGGGACGGGACGTCTTCGCCGGCCGACAGTTGCACACGCACGATTACCGCTCGGCAACCGAGTTCGAGGGGCAACGGGTGCTCGTCGTGGGCGGGGGGACGTCCGCCGTGCAGTTCATGCTCCAGCTCCACGAGGCCGGCGCCCTTCCCCTCTGGTCCACGCGTCGTCCGCCGTCGTTCACGCGCCGCCCGTTCGACCCGGAGTGGGGCCGGGAAGTAGAGGCCGCGGTGAACGCGCGGACCAGTGCCGGCCTTCCGCCCGCGAGCGTCGTGTCGGCGACGGGCCTGTCGCTGACCGCGCAGTACCAGGCAGGGATCGACGCCGGCATCCTCGTCTCGCGCGGCGCCCTGGCCGAACTCCGGAAGCACTCGGCGGTCTTCACCGACGGGTCGGAGGAGCCTGTCGACGCCGTCCTCTGGGCCACCGGATTCCGTGCCGCGCTGGATCACCTCGCGCCCCTGCACCTGCGTGAACCGGGCGGCGGAATCCTCATGGACGGCGTGCACGTGGTGAAGGAGAGCCGGCTCCTGCTGGTCGGCTACGGTGCCTCCGCCTCGACCCTCGGCGCCTCGAGGGCCGGCCGCGCCGCGGCGGGTGCAGCAGTCCGCACGCTCCGGGGCATCGCGTCACATGACGGGGTGGCCGGTAATCTGGCGTAGGTGACCTCCCACGACGCAACCCGCTCCTACTCGCTGACGCTGTCCTGCCCCGACAGGCCCGGAATAGTCCACGGCGTGTCCGGTGCCCTCGTGGGCCTCGGCGCCAACATCACCGAGTCCCAGCAGTACGGCAGCCCCGAGACCGGCACATTCTTCATGCGCGTGGCCCTCACCACGGATGCCTCCGCGGAGGACCTTCGCGCAGCACTGCGCCCCGTGGCCGCCGAATTCGGGATGGACTGGTCGCTCGACGAAGCCGAGCGGCGCACCCGCACGCTGATCATGGTGTCCAAGGCAGCGCACTGCCTCAATGACCTGCTCTTCCAGCACCGCTCGGGCACACTCGCCATCGACATTCCCGTGATCGTGTCGAACCATCGCGACCTCGAAGATCTCGCCGCCTTCTATGGCATCGAGTTCCACCACATTCCGGTGACTCCGGAGACCAAGGACGAGGCCGAGGATGCGCTGCGCGCGCTGATGGAGCAGCACGGCATCGAACTCGTGGTGCTCGCGCGCTACATGCAGATCCTCAGCGACCGCCTCTGTGAGGACCTCCTGGGCCGGGCGATCAACATCCACCACTCGTTCCTGCCGTCCTTCAAGGGGGCCCGCCCGTACCATCAGGCCCACGCGCGGGGCGTGAAGCTCATCGGCGCCACGGCCCACTACGTCACCGGTGCTCTCGACGAGGGTCCCATCATCGAGCAGGAGGTCATCCGCGTGGACCATGCGCGAACAGCCGAGCAGCTGACGTCGATCGGGAGGGAGCTCGAGGGCCGTGCCCTCGTCCAGGCCGTGCAGTGGCACGCCGAACGCCGCGTCCTTCTCGACGGACGCAGGACTATCGTCTTCAACTGATCCGTCGCCGCCCGGATTGCACACCTGCCCGCGCGCGACGACGTCGCCTAGGCTGGCGCCATGGCTAACCACACCTTCCGCGGCAGGACTCCGAGGATCGGCGATTCCGCTTTCATCGCCCCCACCGCCTCGCTCATCGGCGACGTGACCGTCGGCGAACATGCAAGTGTCTTCTTCGGAGCCAGCGTCCGCGCCGACACGTCCTCCATCACCATCGGCGAGGGCACCAACCTGCAGGACAACGTGGTGGTGCATGCCGACCCCGGCTTCCCTGCGCACATCGGCGATCGGGTCAGTGTGGGACACAGCGCGGTGGTCCATGGGTGCACCATCGAGGACGACTGCCTCATCGGCATGAGCGCCACCGTCATGAACGGGGCTGTCATCGGTTCCGGCTCCCTCGTTGCCGCCGGCGCCGTCGTGCTGGAAGCCACCGTCATTCCGCCGCGATCCCTCGTTGCCGGTGTGCCGGCGAAGGTACGCAGGGAGTTGAACGATGACGAGGTCGAGGGCGTCAAGGACAACGCGGCCCAGTACCGGTTGCTCGCCGAGGAGTATCGTCACGCGTTAACTTCTTGACTACAAGAGGAGGCTGCGGCACCCTAGAGATCATGCCCGCAGAATCCCCCTCGACGGCGAGGACCACCTTGAGCGCCGCACCCTCCAGGCCGGGCTCCCAATCCGCGCTCCGCGAACAGAACCAGCAGCGCGTGATCGCCGCGCTGATGAGCGGCGGGCCGCAGACGCAGGCAGAACTCTCACGACAGACCGGTCTCTCGACGGCCACGGTCTCGAATCTCGTGAAGGTCATGGCCGCTACCGGGATCGTCAGCACGGCGCCGACCACGAGCTCCGGCCGGCGTGCCCTCTCCGTGATACTGAACGGCAACGGTCAGGTAGCCGCCGGCATCGATATCGGTCGCCGCCACCTGCGCGTGGTCCTTGCCAGCCCCGACTACCGCGTCCTCCAGGAAGCCTCCGTCGCCCTGCCGCTCGGGCACAGCGCCGTCGACGGCCTGGCCGCGGCGTCGGACCTCCTTGATGAACTGCTCGAGAACGGCGGCATCCACCGCCGTGCGCTCCTGGGAGCAGGCATAGGGATACCCGGGCCCATCGACCGGCGTACCGGCACCGTGGTGCAGGGCGCCATTCTGCCCGAGTGGGTCGGAATCAACATCCACGAGACGTTCAGCGAACGGCTGCAGGTCCCGGTGTTCATAGACAACGACGCCAATCTCGGTGCGTTGGCGCAGGTGACCTGGGGTCCGCACAGCGCCGTCGACAATCTCATGTTCATGAAGGTGGGCTCCGGCATCGGCTCCGGGCTGGTCCTCAACGGCTCGCTGTACTACGGCAATGTCGGCGTCACCGGGGAACTGGGCCACACCACCATCAACGAGCAGGGCGTCATCTGCCGGTGCGGCAACCGAGGCTGCCTCGAGACGGTCGCCTCGACGTCCACGATGATCGAACTGCTGAGCCGCGGGAGTAGTGAGACGGTGGATACCCAGCGCATCATCGACTGGGTCCTGGCCGGGGACACGGCGGCGCTGCGCGTGATCGACGACGCCGGTGCCGCCATCGGCCGGGCACTGGCCCACATGGCCAACCTCATCAACCCCGAGACGATCGTCATCGGCGGCCCCCTGACGAGTCTCGGGGAGATCCTGCTGGAGCCCGTCCGCCGCAGCCTGGCCCGTCACGCGGTACCGATCATCGGGGACACGACGAGTGTCTGCATGTCCTCCCTCGGCGACCGGGCGGAGGCCCTCGGAGGGGCCGCAGTCGTCCTCGCACAGCCGGGAATCTCCCTCGCACTGGCAAGCTCTGCATAAAGATTTGCTCTGTTTTCCCGGTGCTTTGCGTTCAACACTTGACGCCAAGGCACCAGAGCGTGTTCAATTCTTTTCGGGCCGAGGTTGGGCCTGCACCACGACAACGCCGTCACCGCGGGAGGCCCCATGAACAACCACACCATCCTTGAGATGCGTTCGATCACCAAGGAATTTCCGGGAGTCAAGGCCCTGTCCGAGGTTTCGCTCGAGGTCCAGGCCGGCGAGATCCACGCCATCTGCGGTGAGAACGGCGCCGGGAAGTCCACCCTCATGAAGGTGCTCTCCGGTCTCTATCCCTACGGCGACTACTCCGGTCAGATCTTCTTCCAGGGCGAGGAAGTCCAGTTCAAGGACATCCGGTCGAGCGAGGCCGCGGGCATCGTGATCATCCATCAGGAACTCGCGTTGATCCCCGAGCTGTCGATCGCGGAGAACATCTTCCTCGGTAACGAGCCCACCCGCTTCGGCGTGATCGACTGGGACTACGTCAACCGGACGACCCTGGAACTCATGGCTCGGGTAGGCCTCAGCGAGGACCCGATCACGAAGGTGAAGGACATCGGCGTCGGCAAGCAGCAGCTCGTCGAGATCGCCAAGGCGCTCAACAAATCGGTGAAGCTGCTCATCCTCGACGAGCCCACCGCGGCCCTCAACGAATCGGACTCGCAGCACCTCCTGGACCTGATGGCGGGCCTACGCTCCAAGGGCATCTCGTGCATCATGATCTCGCACAAGCTCAACGAGATCGAGCAGATCGCCGACTCGATCACCATCATCCGCGACGGCAAGGCGATCGAGACACTGCACATCAAGAACGACGGCGTCGACGAGGACCGCATCATCCGCGGCATGGTCGGCCGCTCACTGGAATCCCGCTTCCCCGACCACACGCCGAAGATCGGGGAGACCTTCTTCGAGGTTCGCAACTGGACCGTCGCGCACCCCACGGTCTCCGACCGCCTGGTCTGCAAGAATTCCAGTTTCCACGTCCGTCGCGGCGAGATCGTCGGCTTCGCGGGGCTCATGGGAGCCGGGCGGACGGAGCTCGCGCGCTCCGTGTTCGGCCGGTCCTACGGCACCTTCAAGTCGGGCCAAATCCTCATCAACGGCAAGGAAGTCACGCTGCGCTCGGTACCGCAGGCGATCAAGGCCGGTCTCGCCTACGTGACCGAGGACCGCAAGTCACTCGGCCTGAACTTGCTCGATGACATCAAGTCCACCACGGTGTCCGCGGACCTCAAGCGCATCACGCACGGGCTCGTCGTCGACCGGGACGAAGAGTTCCGTATCGCGGAGGAATATCGGAAGTCCCTGCGCACCAAGACGCCCAGTGTCAACGAGGGCGTCGCGAAGCTCTCCGGTGGGAACCAGCAGAAAGTCGTCCTCGCGAAGTGGATGTTCACGGACCCCGATCTGCTGATCCTCGACGAGCCCACCCGGGGCATCGACGTCGGGGCGAAGTACGAGATCTACGGCATCATCCAGAAACTCGCCGACCAGGGCAAGGGCGTCATCGTCATCTCCTCGGAGCTGCCCGAACTGCTCGGCCTCTCGGACCGCGTCTACACCATCTTCGAAGGCGCGATCACCGGAGAAGTAGCCCGCGAGGACGCGAACCAGGAATCCCTGATGAAACTCATGACCGCCAGCAGGAAATCTGCCTGACCGAAGCCCCTAGGAAAGACACCATGAATTCCCTCAAACAAATCTTCGGCGGAGACACCCGCCAGTTCGGGATGATCTTCGCCCTGGTCGCGCTCGTCGTGTTCTTCCAGTGGCGCACGGGCGGCAAGACGCTCACGTCCGTGAACATGATGAACCTCTTCAACGGCAACTCGTACATCCTGATCCTGGCCATCGGCATGGTGCTGGTGATCATCGCCGGACACATCGACCTCTCGGTCGGTTCGGTCGCGGCGTTCGTCGGCATCGTCGTCGCGATCGCCATGAGGGACTGGGGCATCCCCTGGTACATGGGCGCGCTGCTGGGCCTCGTCCTCGGTGCGCTCATCGGGGCCTGGCACGGCTTCTGGGTCGCCTATGTCGGCATACCGGCGTTCATCGTGACGTTGGCCGGCATGCTCCTGTTCCGCGGTGCCAACCAGTCGGTCGGCAACTCCCTCACCGTCCCGGTGCCCGAGGGCTTCCGCTACCTCGGCGCCGGGTACCTCCCCGAGGTCGGCCCGAACACGGGCTACAACAATCTCACGCTGCTGATCGGCTTCGCCCTGGTGGCGTTCGTGATCTACAACGAGATCCGCGGCCGCCGCAGGCTGGCGAAGATCCACGCCGACCTGCCCCCCACGTGGGTGCCGGTCACCAAGGTCGTCCTGCTCTCCGCCGTCATCCTCTACGCGACGTACCTGTTCGCGACGGGCCGTCCCGGCACCTCCTTCCCGGTTCCCGGGCTGATCCTCGGCGTCCTCGTCATCATCTATGCGTTCATCTCGAACAAGACGATCCTCGGACGCCACGTCTACGCGGTCGGTGGCAACCGCCACGCAGCGGAGCTCTCCGGCGTGCAGAGCAAGCGCGTGAACTTCATGGTCATGATGAACATGTCCATCCTCGCCGCCCTCGCCGGCATGATCTTCGTCGGCCGATCCACGGCCTCAGGCCCGTCCGACGGCGTCGGCTGGGAACTCGACGCCATCGCAGCCGTCTTCATCGGTGGCGCAGCCGTCACCGGTGGCGTCGGCACCGTGGTCGGCTCGATCATCGGAGGCCTCGTCATGGCCGTCCTCAACAACGGCCTCCAGCTGCTCGGCGCCGGTGCTGACGACACCCAGATCATCAAGGGCATCGTCCTGCTCGTCGCTGTTGCCTTCGATGTCTACAACAAGAGCCAGGGCAAGCCGTCGATCATCGGCCTGCTCACCAGGAACTTCGGCGGAGGCAGTGGCGGCGGCAAGTCGTCCGCCCCCACCCCGCAGCCCGCTCCCACGGAGCAGGCCGTCGGAACGAAGGAAGTCATCACCCACGATGTCTAGGCATCCGTTACTTCCGGACACCCGGACACCATGCTCCAACCCGTCCACCACAGCAAGAGCAAGAGAAAGAGAATGCAATGCGTAAGTTCGCAAAGTCCTTCGCAGCGATCGCTGCGATATCAGCACTGGCGCTGACCGGTTGCGGTCGTGAAGAAGCGGCCCCGGCCACCGAGGGCGGCGACGCCGCAGCCTCCGGCTTCGAAGCAGGATCGGCCATCGGCGTGGCACTGCCGCAGAAGACCTCGGAGAACTGGGTTCTTGCCGAGACCCTGTTCAACGACGGTCTGACCGAAGCCGGTTATGAGCCGGATGTCCAGTTCGCCAACGGCGGCGTGTCTGAGCAGCAGAACCAGATCAGCTCCATGATCACCAACGGCGTGAAGGTGCTCGTCGTCGGAGCCATCGACAGCGCTCAGCTCGGCACCCAGCTGCAGCAGGCGAAGGACGCCGGCATCACGATCCTCGCCTACGACCGCCTCCTGACCAACACGGAGAACGTCGACTACTACGTGGCATACGACAACTTCCAGGTCGGCGAGCTCCAGGGCCAGGCCCTCCTCGACGGAATGAAAGCTGCCAAGCCTGAAGGCCCGTACAACATCGAGCTCTTCGCCGGATCACCCGATGACGCCAACGCGAAGGTCTTCTTCGACGGCGCCATGAGCATCCTCCAGCCCGAGATCGACAACGGGAACCTGGTCGTGGTTTCCGGCCAGGAGACCTTCGACCAGGCCGTCACCCAGGGATGGAAGGCCGAGAACGCCCAGAAGCGCATGGACACGCTGCTGTCCGGCAACTACAGCTCCACCGAACTCGACGGCGTCCTCTCCCCCAACGACACGCTCGCCCGCGCCATCCTGACCTCGGTCGAGGGTGCAGGCAAGGCACTGCCCGTCGTCACCGGTCAGGATTCCGAGGTCGAGTCCGTCAAGCTCATCATGGAAGGCAAGCAGTACTCGACCATCAACAAGGACACGACTGCCCTCGTCGAGCACGTCATCGAGATGGTTGACAACCTGCAGGCCGGCGAAGAGGTCGAGATCAATGATCCCGATTCCTACGAGAACGGCGTCAAGACCGTTCCCGCCTACCTCCTCGAGCCACAGATCGTGACCAAGGAGAACGCTGCGGAGGCGTATGCCAACAATCCCACGCTCTCAGCACTCACGAAGTAGCACCCATTTACCCGGACTCGTCCGGCAGTAGTACCAGGAAGTGCCCCGGCTACGGTCGGGGCACTTCTTTCTTTCTCGGCTTCGTGATGTCGGTTCCTGTCCAACGTCAGGATCCCGTCCTCCTGGCAGCCCTCGTCGGCGCCCTGAAACGACCGCGGCTTGTCCGGGACCGTGCTCAACTGTCCGTGGAATGCCATCCCGCTGGCCCGAGCCGTGAACGCGAGCGTGACCGATGGACGCGGAACCAGCCAGCGGCAAGGATGGGTCCATGAACCCTCAGACCAGAATCGCCGTTCCTCCCTGCGCGGAAGCAGGAGCTCCTAGCCCCCTCGCCCCGACAGGCCGTCCCCTGAAGTGGGGTGTTATCGCGACCGGAGGTATCGCCTCGAAGGTCACCGCGGACATCGCCCTGCTCGAGGACGCTGTGCTCCACGCGGTCAGCTCCCGCAGCGCGGACAGCGCCGCGGCCTTCGCGGAGCGCTTCGGTTTCGCTACCAGCTACGGGAATGACGACGGGGTGACGGGCTACCAGCGGCTCGTGAACGACCCCGAGGTCGACGTCGTCTACATCACCACTCCGCACGGCCAGCACTACGACGTGGGGAAGGCCGCGCTCACAGGCGGCAAGCACGTCCTGTGCGAGAAGCCGTTCACCATCAACGCAGCAGAAGCGGAGGAGTTGGCTGCACTTGCTGCAGATCGCGGACTGTTCCTCATGGAAGCCGTCTGGACCCGCTTCCTGCCGAGCGTCAACCGTGCCTGGGAAATCATCCACTCCGGGGAGCTCGGCGACATCCGTTGGGTCCAGGGCGACCTCGGCTTCACCGCCCCCGATGACCCTACGAGTCGCCTGTGGGATCCGAAGGCAGGCGGTGGCGCCCTGCTCGACCTCACGGTCTACCCGCTGACCTGGGCCCTGGGGTCACTCGGATTCCCTGACTCCGTATCTGCTGTCGGAACGCTGAACAACGACGGCGTCGACCTGCAGAACGCGGTGACGCTGAGCTATGAGGGTGGAGCGTATGCCCAGCTGTCGTCGTCGTTCATCGCCTCCTGTCCAGGACAGGCAACGGTCTGCGGGTCGAAGGGCTGGCTCAAGACCGGCGGTGGCAATCTCCACAATCCCAAGGAGCTCACCGTAAAGGTTGGCCAGGGCGAAGCCCGCGTAGAGCAGTTCGAGCAGGTCGGCGCCGGGTATACCTACGAGCTACGCGAGGTGACTCGCTGCATCCAGGAAGGCCTCACCCAGAGCCCCACGATGCCCGTCAGTGACACGGTGAAAACCATGCGCCTGCTGGACGGCATCCGTGCGCAGATCGGTCTGAGCTACGCGAACGACGCAGCCTGATCGTCGATCCCACGCCGAAGGACGGGCCCCCGCAGCACTCGCTGCAGGGGACCCGTCCTTTCCTGTAGTCAGGGGCTGGTTTCGCCTAGACGCCTGACTTCGAGCGGCGTGCGGCTATCAGGCCGCCTACGCCGCTGAGCAGGAGGAGCGAACCGAACAGCAGGATCTGCTGCTCGTCGAAGCCCGTCGTAGCGAGGGTCTTCGGCGTACCGGGTGTCGACGCTGCCGGAGCCGCCGCGGGGGTGGAAACCCTCACCGAGCTGCTCGCTACGGAGACCGTACCTGTCGAAACGCCGGTGGTACTGAGGGGAACCGAACGTGGGACCGTAATTCCTGCAGGAAGCCCAGAACCCGATGTGCTGCTGTCATCCGTGTCCCCGTTACCGCCCGTTGTGGGATCGGCCGGAGTGGGCGTTGCCGGGGTTACCGGCGTCGTAGGCGTCGTCGGGGTTACCGGCGTCGTCGGGGTTACCGGCGTTACCGGGGTTACCGGCGTCGTCGGCGTCGTCGGGGTTACCGGGGTTACCGGCGTCGTCGGCGTTACCGGCGTAGTCGGCGTTACCGGCGTAGTCGGCGTTACCGGCGTAGTCGGCGTTACTGGGGTTGTCGGGCCACCGGCATCCGCACCGCACTCCGAAGCGCTGTCACCGATCAGGGTGACACCGTTGCAACTCACATTGACCGGCGCCGTGACGACGGGCGAGATGACATTCCCGTCCGCGATGCCGCCCTCGACAAGACCACCATCGGCCGAGCCACCGGTGCTGCCGCCGGTCGAGCCACCGGTGCTGCCGCCGGTCGAACCGGGCGTGCACTCCGAAGCGCTGTCACCGATCAGGGTGACACCGTTGCAACTCACATTGACCGGCGCCGTGACGACGGGCGAGATGACATTCCCGTCCGCGATGCCGCCCTCGACAAGACCACCATCGGCCGAGCCACCGGTGCTGCCGCCGGTCGAGCCACCGGTGCTGCCGCCGGTCGAACCGGGCGTGCACTCCGAAGCGCTGTCACCGATCAGGGTGACACCGTTGCAACTCACATTGACCGGCGCCGTGACGACGGGCGAGATGACATTCCCGTCCGCGATGCCGCCCTCGACAAGACCACCATCGGCCGAGCCACCGGTGCTGCCGCCGGTCGAGCCACCGGTGCTGCCGCCGGTCGAACCGGGCGTGCACTCCGAAGCGCTGTCACCGATCAGGGTGACACCGTTGCAACTCACATTGACCGGCGCCGTGACGACGGGCGAGATGACATTCCCGTCCGCGATGCCGCCCTCGACAAGACCACCATCGGCCGAGCCACCGGTGCTGCCACCAGCCGAACCGCCGGTGCTGCCGCCGGTCGAACCGCCGGTGCTGCCGCCGGTCGAACCGCCGGTGCAATCCGAAGCGCTGTCACCGATCAGGGTGACACCGTTGCAGCTCACATTGACCGGCGCTGTGACCACGGGCGAGATGACGTTCCCGTTCGCGATGCCGCCCTCGACAAGACCACCATCGGTCGAACCACCGGCGTTCTCACCAGCCGAACCACCAGCCGAACCGCCGGTGCTGCCGCCGGTTGAACCGGGCGTGCACTCCGAAGCCCTGTCACTGATCAGGGTGACACCGTTGCAGCTCACATTGACCGGCGCCGTGACCACGGGCGAGATGACGTTCCCGTTCGCGATGCCGCCCTCGACAAGACCACCATCGGTCGAACCACCAGTGTTCCCACCAGCCGAACCACCGGTGCTGCCGCCGGTCGAACCGCCGGTGCAATCCGAAGCGCTGTCACCGATCAGGGTGACACCGTTGCAGCTCACATTGATCGGCGCCGTGACGACGGGCGAGATGACATTTCCGTCCGCGATGCCGCCATCAACAAGACCGCCATCGGCCGAACCGCCAGTGTTCCCACCAGCCGAACCGCCGGTGTTCCCTCCGGTCGAGCCACCGGTGCTGCCGCCGGTTGAACCGGGCGTGCAATCCGAAGCGCTGTCACCGATCAGGGTGACATCGTTGCAGCTCACATTGACGGGCGCCGTGATGACGGGCGAGATGACGTTCCCGTTCGCGATGCCGCCCTCGACAAGACCACCATCGGCCGAGCCACCGGTGCTGCCACCAGCCGAACCGCCGGTGCTGCCGCCGGTCGAACCGGTGGACCCTGAAGTGCCCGTCGACGACGAGTCGCCGATCACGGACACCAAATTACCGGACACGTTCACCGGAGCCACGACCTCCGGAGAAACCACGTTCCCATTCAGCAGGCCCCCGTCGAGCAGGGCGCCGTCACCAGGAACCGAGACGGGAACCGGAGCAGTACCACCGGTCGAACCGGTGGACCCCGGGGTGCCCGTCGACGAGGAGTCGCCGATCACGGACACCGAATTACCGGACACATTCACCGGAGCCACGACCTCCGGAGAAACCACGTTCCCACTCAGCAGGCCCCCGTCGAGCAGGGCGCCGTCACCAGGAACCGAGACAGGAACCGGAGCAGTACCACCGGTCAGACCGGTGGACCCCGGAGTGCCCGTCGACGAGGAGTCGCCGATCACGGACACCGAATTACCGGACACATTCACCGGAGCCACGACCTCCGGAGAGACCACATTCCCATTCAGCAGACCCCCATCGAGCAGGGCGCCGTCACCAGGAACCGAGACAGGAACCGGAGCAGGAACCGAGACAGGAACCGGAGCAGGAACCGAGACAGGAACCGGAGCAGGAACCGGAGCAGTACCACCGGTCGAACCGGTGGACCCTGAAGTGCCCGTCGACGAGGAGTCGCCGATCACGGACACCGAATTACCGGACACATTCACCGGAGCCACGACCTCCGGAGAAACCACAGTCCCATTCAGTAGGCCCCCTTCGAGCAATGAACCGGCCGCCGATCCCCCGAGCAGACCACCGTCGCCGTTGCCTGGATCGACGTCCAGGCCTGCACCGAGATTGATGGAGACGTTGAGGGAACCAGCTGTTGCTTCGATGATCGAACCGCTGGTCGTGCCCAACTGAAGCGGTGTTGTGATGATGACGCCGAGGTCGGTTTCGGCCCCCGCAGTGGAGGGTGTAGGCAGGTCCGCAGCTGTCGCCGCTCCTGCTCCGAGGACGACGACGCCTCCGGCTAGAAGGACTCCGAAGAGCCCTCGCTGCACGCATGTACGCATGGTGTTCTCCTGTAGATCAAAGTGGTGTGGAGGTGCATTCAGCACCGATAGCCGTCAGCCGCGCACGAAGGCGCGGCGAGGCCACCACTAATCAGGAGATGAGCCCGGATCGAAGCTGGGGCTGGTGGGAAGGCCTGCCGTCGCAGCGCGACGGCCACGATCCGCGAACAGAACAACGACGAGAAGAGCCGATGCGCCAATAGCCGCGATCGGTGCTGAAGAACCGCCGCCGGTCATCGATGCGGCGACACCGGCGAATGAGGCGAGTGCTCCGGACAGGGGCGCTGGCCCAGTATCCGACGACGCTACGAGGTGCGTCAGGACGGGAAGATTCGCGTCGTCGAAAGACCTGAGCACCAACGACGTCTGAACTCCGAACGCCACCGCCCCGGTTACGGAGTCATCGGCGACGGCTCGGGCACTCATGAAGGCGGGGGCAATCACGGCACCGCTCAGCCGGACATCATCCATGGCGGGCGAGGTAGCCGAGTCAGGAGTCGACACGACGATCGGCGCGGCGGGCTCGACTGCTGGCTGAGGAGCCTCCGGCACAGCAACGGCGTCGGCCACCGAGCCTACGACCTCCGGTACCACGACGTCCGTGACGGGAACGACCTCAACGACCTCCGTGATGGGGGCGGTGATGGGAGCGAGGACATCGAGCACCGGCTCGGTGACGCCACCCACAACTCCGTCCACGGCCTCCATCACTGGAGCGGTTACCTCGGTAACCGTTCCGGCCGGGACGTGCTGCTGCACGATCGGCACGTGCGCGACCAATTGATCGACCGCCGTCGTCACAGGAGACAGGACCGTCGCGGCGGGCTGGGAAAGAAGCTGAGGCACCTGAACAGTGACATCGGGGATGGCTGGGATATCGGCCAGGACAGATGGGACGGCGGAGGGAGACGGCGCAACGGGGGTGGCTTCGGCAAGCGATGCTGTGATGGCCGACAGATGAGAACCGGTGGGGGCGATCGTTGCGACCACGACGCTCGTTGTCGACTCGACGAGACCGGCTCCGGCGGGATCCTGTGCGGCGGATGCGCCTGAGGTGCCGAATGCCATCCAGCCGAGTGCACCTGCTCCTGCAAGGAGTGACAGGCGCACAGTGGAAGGGAGAGACCGACGCTTTTGCATCTTCACTGCACCTTCACCCCCAGGCTGAGACCGTGGAGCAACCATAGACCGGAACCACAGGCACTGTAAATGAAAACGTCCAAACAAAATCAGCCGCTGCACCGCGCAAGCGGTACAGCGGCTGTTCGTGGTGCGTGTGGAATCTACCGGGCGAGGATCGCGAGAACCTCGGACAGCTTCGCAGAGGGACGCATGACCTGGGTGACCTTCGCGACGTCGGGGTGAAAGTATCCTCCGATGTCGGCAGGCTGACCCTGCACGGCGAGCAACTCGGACACGATGGTCTCCTCGTTACCCGTCAAGGCCTCCGCTACGCGCGCGAAACTCTCGGCCAGGTCGGCGTCCTGATCCTGCCTGGCCAACTCCTCGGCCCAGTATCGGGCGAGGAAGTAGTGGCTGCCGCGGTTGTCGAGCTCACCGACACGGCGACTGGGCGACTTGTTCTCCAGGAGGAAGGTCCCGGTTGCACGATCCAGGGTATCGGCGAGGATCTGCGCGCGGGCGTTGCCCGTCGTCGTCGCCAGGTGCTCGAAGCTGACGGCCAGGGCGAGGAATTCGCCGAGGCTGTCCCAACGAAGGTGGTTCTCCCTCACGAGCTGCTGCACGTGCTTCGGAGCAGATCCGCCGGCACCGGTCTCGAAGAGCCCGCCGCCGTTCATGAGCGGCACGACCGAGAGCATCTTGGCGCTGGTGCCGAGTTCGAGGATCGGGAAGAGATCGGTCAGGTAGTCGCGGAGGACGTTGCCGGTCACCGAGATGGTGTCGGCGCCCCGCCGAATGCGCTCGAGGGTGAAGGCCGTCGCATCGACGGGCGTCATGATCTCGAGGGTGACGTCGTCGGTGTCGTGTGCGGTCAGGTACTCGTTGACCTTCGAAATCAGGTTCGCGTCGTGCGCGCGTCCCTCGTCGAGCCAGAAGACGGCCGGCGTCGCGGAGGCGCGGGCACGGGTGACGGCGAGCTTCACCCAGTCGAGGATGGCCGCATCCTTCGTCTGGCACGCGCGCCAGATGTCGCCCGGTGCGACGTCGTGCTCGATGAGGACGGCGCCCTCGGCGTCGAGGACCTGCACTTTGCCCGGTGCCGTGATCTCGAACGTCTTGTCGTGGCTGCCGTACTCCTCGGCGGCCTGCGCCATGAGGCCCACGTTCGGAACGGTGCCCATGGTGGTCGGGTCAAAAGCGCCGTTGGCGCGGCAGTCGTCGAGCACGACCTGGTAGATCCCGGCGTAGCTGCTGTCGGGAATGACGGCGAGCGTGTCCGCTTCCTGGCCGTCGGGGCCCCACATGTGCCCGGAGCTGCGGATCATCGCCGGCATGGACGCGTCGACGATCACATCACTCGGGACGTGCAGGTTGGTGATGCCCTTGTCGGAATCGACCATCGCGATTGCCGGGCCGTCCTCCATACCCTTCGCGATGGCCTGCTGGACGCCCTCGCGGACCTCCTCGGGGAGCTTGTCGAGTCCACTGAGGATGGAGGCCAGACCGTTGTTCGGGCTGAGGCCTGCCTTGCTGAGCTGCTCGCCGTAGCTCGCGAAGAGCTCGGGCAGGAAGGCGCGGACCACGTGGCCGAAGATGATCGGGTCCGAGACCTTCATCATCGTGGCCTTCAGGTGGGCCGAGAACAACACGCCCTCGTCCTTCGCCCTGGCAACCTGCGCCTCGAGGAAACTGTTCAGCGCAGCGGCCCGCATGACCGTTCCGTCGACGACCTCGCCCGCGAGAACGGGGAAGGAGCCCTTGAGCGTGGTGACAGTTCCGTCCGCGCCGACGTGCTGGATGCTCACGGTGCCGTCGGCCGGTATGACGACGGACTGCTCGTTCGAGCGGAAGTCGTCGCTCGTCATGTGCGCGACGTTCGTCTTCGACTCGGGCGTCCACGCTCCCATGCTGTGCGGATTCTGGCGTGCGTAGTTCTTCACGGACGCAGGAGCACGGCGATCGGAATTGCCCTCACGGAGGACGGGGTTCACGGCACTGCCCTTGACCTTGTCGTAACGGGCTCGGACGTCCTTCTCCTCGTCGGTGGAGGGGTGGTCGGGATAGTCCGGCAGCGCGTAGCCCTGGCTCTGCAGCTCAGCGATGGCCGCCTTCAACTGCGGGATCGAGGCACTGATGTTCGGCAGCTTGATGATGTTGGCGTCCGGCGTCTTCGCCAGTGCGCCGAGTTCGGCGAGCGCATCCGCCATCTGCTGGTCCTCGGTGAGGCGATCGTTGAACAGCGAGATGATGCGTCCCGACAGGGAGATGTCCCTGGTCTCCACCTCGACGCCCGCCGTGGAGGCGAACGCCTCGATGATCGGGAGGAACGAGTAGGTAGCCAGCATCGGCGCTTCGTCGGTGTGGGTGTAGATGATCTTGGCCATGGGTGGCGTCTCCCTGGTGCTCGTGCGTTGTGCGGTTGGTTGGGGGTTGCCCATCGGCTCTAACCTACCGAGATCCTTCAGGCTTCGCCTAACGGCGCGGGCCCCGGAACCACGGCGTTGACGGGCGGTGTGGGCAGGTAGCCGGGCCGCATGGCCGCCCGGCTACCTGCTCGATACATCAGTGGAAGAAGTGGCGCGCGCCTGTCAGGTACAGCGTGACTCCGGCGGCGTTCGCCGCGTCGATGACCTCCTGGTCCCGGACGGAGCCACCGGGCTGGACGACGGCGCGGACACCGGCATCGAGCAGGATCTGGAGTCCGTCCGCGAACGGGAAGAAGGCGTCGGACGCCGCGACGGAGCCACGTGCCCTCTCGGTGTCGGCGAGCGAGTTGGCCCGCTCGACGGCGAGGCGGCACGAGTCCACGCGGTTGACCTGGCCCATACCCACCCCGACCGAGGCACCGTCTGCGGCGAGCAGGATGGCGTTCGACTTGGCGGCCCGACAGGCCTTCCAGGCGAAGCTGAGGTCGGCAAGGGTCTTGTCGTCCGCGGCATCACCGGCGGCGAGGGTCCAGCCCGCGGGGTCGTCCCCGTCGGCGTCGAGCGTATCCGCGACCTGCATCAGGACTCCCCCTGATACCTGGCGGAACTCGACCGGATTCCGGCCGTAGCCCTCCGGCAGCGTCAGGAGCCGGATGTTCTTCTTCTGCGAGAGGATCTCCACCGCTTCCTCCGCGAACGACGGCGCGATCACCACCTCCGTGAAGATGTCCTTCACTGCGCGGGCCATGCCTGCCGTGACCTCGCGGTTCGCGGCGATCACGCCGCCGAATGCCGACACCGGATCGCACGCGTGGGCTTTGGCGTGTGCATCGGCGATCGGGTCCTCGGAGTCCGCCGAGCCGACGGCGACGCCGCACGGGTTGGCGTGCTTGATGATCGCGACGGCGGGCTCGTCGAAGTCGAAGGCGGCGCGGAGTGCAGCATCGGCGTCGACGAAATTGTTGTAGCTCATGGCCTTGCCGTGGAGCTGGTCCGCCTGGGCAATACCCGGCGTGGCGCCCTTCTCGACGTAGAGCGCGGCCTGCTGGTGCGGGTTCTCGCCGTACCGCAGCACCTCGGACCGCTCGAGGGCGAGGCCCGCGTAGCCGGGCCAGGTGAAGCCGTCGTCGTCGGTGTCGAACTGCTCGGCGGTCCAGGAGGCGACGGCCGTGTCGTACGCCGCCGTGTGCGCGAAGGCGAGGGCCGCGAGCCGGCGTCGTGCCTGGAGGTCGAAGCCGCCCTCCTCTGCAGCGGCGACGACGTCACCGTACAGGGCGGGATCGACGACGACCGCGACCGAGGGGTGGTTCTTCGCTGCGGACCGGACCATGGCCGGCCCGCCGATATCGATCTGCTCGACGACGGCATCGGGTTCAGCACCCGAGCGCACCGTCTGCACGAAGGGGTACAGGTTCACCACCACGAGGTCGAACGCCTCGATATCGAGCTCGGCCAACTGGTCGATGTGCTCCTGGCGACGCCGGTCGGCGAGGATGCCTGCGTGCACCTTGGGATGCAGCGTCTTCACGCGCCCGTCGAGGGTCTCCTGGAATCCGGTCAGCTCGGACACCTCGGTCACCGGGACGCCCGCGGCCGCGATGCGCTGCGCCGTCGAACCGGTGGACACGATGGAGACACCCGCGCGGTGCAGGCCCTCCGCCAATTCCTCCAGACCGGTCTTGTCGAACACCGAGATCAATGCTCGGCGGATAGGGACACGGTCAAGGTGGATCAGGCTCACGCAGATCTCCGTCAGTAGAGCGTCGCTGGGGGTCGCCCACAAGTCTATAGGCCGGCTCCCGATGATCCGCGTGGTGGCGGGTGGACGGGCAGCGGGTGCCCCGATGCTTGGCGGTACAGTTCTCGCAGTACCCGGCCCCCTCCACGAAGGCATCATGAGCATCAATACGCAGCTCCCCACCGGCGACCAGGTGGTCCAGGACCTCCCCTGGCGCTGGAAGGTCCAGGGGAAGATCTTCCTCATCGGCGGCCTCGGCTTCATGTTCGATGCCTGGGACGTCACCCTCAACGCCTACCTCATCCCGCTCCTGATCGGCGACTGGGGCCTGACCTCGGGCCAGTCCGCGTGGATCGCCACGTCGAACCTGATCGGCATGGCGGTCGGCGCCTTCGCCTGGGGGTCCGTGGCAGACCTCATCGGACGCAAGCGCGCCTTCACCCTGACGCTGCTCGTCTTCTCGGTCTTCACCGTGCTCGGCGCTTTCTCGCCCGACATCGTCTGGTTCTGCATCTTCCGGTTCCTGGCAGGTTTCGGCCTCGGCGGATGCATCCCGGTGGACTACGCGCTCGTCGGCGAGTTCACCCCGCGGCGCCAGCGCGGCCGCGTCCTTACCGCGATGGACGCATGGTGGCCCGTGGGCGCGTTCCTCTGCGGAGCCGTCACGACGGCGATCGTGGCACAGACCGGCGAGTGGCGCTACGCGATGCTCGTCATGGTGCTCCCCGCCCTGCTCGTCTTCTGGGTGCGGCGCGGAGTCCCCGAGTCCCCGCTCTACCTGGTGCAGCGCGGGCGGCGCGAGGAAGCCCGGGCGGTCATCGACGACCTCGTGGCACGGACCGGCGGCGAACAGCGTGAGTGGCGCCTCCCCGATCCCGAAGAAACGCCGAAGCTGTCCATCGGCAGCATCTCCGGGCAGCTCACCGGGCTCTGGCGCTACAACTGGCGCATCACGTTGACGGCGTGGAGCCTCTTCCTGACGATCCTGCTCGTGTACTACGGCGCGCTGACCTGGATGCCGCGCATCCTCATCGCCTCGGGTTACGCGCAGTCCGTCGCGTTCATCACAACCACGTTCATGACGGGCGTCGGATTCCTCGGCGTCATCGCCGCAGCCCTGCTCGTGGAGCGCGTAGGCCGCAAGTGGCTCCTTGCGATCACGGGGCCGGGATCGGCGGCGCTCCTCGTGGTCTTCGCCCTGACGCTCGACCTTCCCGCGGTCGCGACGGCCTGGCTGCTGGCCTTCGGCTTCGTGGTGCAGGTAGCGATTCCCGTCCTCTACACCTACGTCTCCGAGCTGTACCCGACGGAACTGCGCGGCAGCGGATTCGGGTGGGCATCGACCATCTCACGCATCGGGGCGGGCCTCGTGCCGCTGATCTTCGGCAGCCTCCTCTGGCCCTACCTCGGCCTTCCGCTCACGTTCGCGCTGACGGGTGGACTCGTACTCCTTGCCGTCGTGTTCATGGCCTTCAACGCCCCCGAGACGCGGAGCGCCAAGCTGCGCTGAAGCTCGTCAGGGACCTGCAGGACGCGAAGGAGGGGTGCCGCCGTGACGGCGGCACCCCTCCTCTTCCTTTTCCGGGTGTCGCTACTCGGGCAGTTCCGCGTCCGGCGTCTCCTCTAGCGATGTGACCTTCCAGGCGCCATCGGTGTAGCGGATGCCGGCGGTGTAGATGGTTCCCTCCGGCGAGAACGGGCGCTGCTCGCTGACGGAGCCGTCCTCGGCGAACTCGGTATAGGCATCGGGGTTCACGGGGATCAGCGCGGTGACATCTGCACCTTCAACGACCTCCTCCTCCGGCGTGGTCAGGAGCACGTTCTCCACCTTCGGCTGACCGCCGAGCACCCAACCGCCGTCGTCGTACACGCCCTGGAGTCTCTCCGCCTCGGCCTGCTCGCTCGCGGCGCCGTCCACGAGCTCGACCATCGCGGCGGCATCACCGGTCTGGAGCACGTAGGCCTTCAAATCGAAGTAGTAGTAGAGGAAGGCGCGGGCACCCTCGGGGGTCGCCTCGCCGACGAGGTCATTGGTGGCGGGCCGCTGGATATTCGCAGCAGCCGCCGTCGAACTGGCGGGTGCGAATTTCGTCTCGGCCGAGGTCGCCGGCGTGGACTCGGAGGCGCCGGCACAACCGGTCAGTGCCAGCAGGGTGACGGCGGCTGTTGCAGCGATACGGGAGAGGTTCATGGTGGTCCCAACAATGCTCGGAGAACGGACGTGGCCTAGGGCCTTCCTCACCTTACCGGTGCCCAAGGCAACTTCCCTCCCTCCGGGCCGTCGTCCGATCGACTCTTCCTGTGACATGCGACACTGTGCTGGCAGTCGGTGCTCGACTTCCCGTTCCAGGCCGCAGCCCGGGGCTACGCCTCACAGCGCATCGGCGTCCGGCCGGGCCTGGTGGTCCCGGCCGTCGTCGCGTGGTCCCGGCCGTCGTCGCGCGCCAAGGCCCGGGAGGGCTGAGTCCTAGAGCCAGTCCCTGCGCTTGAACGCCCAGTACAGGCCGGCCCCCATGCCCACCATGAGCAGGAGCGCGAACGGATAGCCGAGAGTCCAGTGCAGCTCGGGCATGAGGTCGAAGTTCATACCGTAGATCGACGCGATCAGGGTGGGTGCGAAGAGGATGGCGGCCCAGGAGGAGATGCGCTTGACCTCCTCACCCTGCGTCAGCGATGTCTCCGTGAGCCGCGTCATCTCCTCGTTCTGACGCTGCGCCACCAGCGTGGAGTGGACCGTCAGCGCGTTCTGGAGCAGGGTGCGGAACGTATTGACACGCTCGACGACGCGGATCACGTGGTCCTGTACGTCGCGGAGGTTGCGGCTGAGCTCGGGATCCATCTGGTACTTCTCGGATCCGCGCAGCAGTGCTTCCATCATGGACTGCAACGGCTGGGTGGCGCGCTGGAAGAGGATGACCTCGCGGTGCAGCTCGTAGATCCTGCGCGACACGTCGGGCGCGCCCCCGAACAGTTCGTTCTCTATCTCGTCGATGTCGTTCTCGAGGCCCAGCACCACGGGCTCGTACTCGTCGACGACCTGGTCGAGCAGCGCGTAGAGCACGGCCTGAGGTCCGGTACCGAGGAGGACGGGATCCGCCTCCAGCCTCCGCCGCACGATGCCGAGATCCGGTGACTCCGCGTGCCGGATGGTCACCACGAAATCGGGGCCGATGAAGATATGCAGCTCGCCGAACTCGACCTTCTCCTCGGCGTCGAGATAGCGTGCGGGCCGCAGGACCACGAAGAGGGTGTCCTCGTAGCGTTCGAGCTTGGCGCGCTGGTGCCCGTTGGTCGCGTCCTCGACGGCGAGGGTGTGCAGCCCGAACTCCTGCGCCACTGCGCTGATCTCCTCGCGCTCGGGCCGGTACAGTCCGATCCAGCCCATGCCCCGGCTGTCGCGCATCAGTTCGAACGTCTGGTCGAGTGTCTCCGGATTGATGCGCTTCTTTCCGTCGACATAGACGGCGTTGGCGACCAGGGGCATCTCAGGCACCCCTCACGTCGTCGGTCCGGGAGGCCCGCACGAAGAGATCATCCCCGCCGGCAAGATTCCGGAGCGTCTCGATCAGGAGCCGGCGCTCCTCGACCTTGATGCGCTGGTGCAGGGTGTCCTCCGTGTCATCGGGCAGCACGGCGACGGCTGTCTGGGCGAGGATGGGGCCGGTGTCGACCCCGGCGTCGGCGATCATCACAGTGCAGCCTGTCACCTTGACGCCGTAGGCGAGGGCGTCGCGGACGCCATGTGCGCCCGGGAAACTCGGCAGCAGCGCCGGATGCGTGTTGAGGTAGCGGCTCGGGAACCGGTCGAGGAAGTGCTGGTCGACGATCCGCATGAAGCCCGAAGAGACGACGTAGTCCGGCTCGTGGGCGGCGACGGCCTCCGTGAGGGCCTGGTTCCAGTCCGTCCGCTCCGGATACTCACGGAAGTCCACCTCGAAGGTGGGAATGCCGGCGTCAGCAGCCCGCTGCACGCCCCCCGTGCCGGGGCGGTCCGCGCCGACCGCCGCGATGGTCACGGGAAGGGTGCCATCAGCGACGGCGTCGATCACGGCCTGGAGGTTCGATCCGGTTCCGGAGACGAGGACTACGATGCGCATGGCTCAACCTTATGGTCTCTCCTCGCCTAGGGTTGAACCATGCAGAGGGAGCAACGATGACGCGGCAGGGCAACGGACAGGGCCGGCATAGTTCGGTAGGAAGCGGACGTGCAGGGCACGACGACGACGCGGAAGTCCGCGCCACGGCGTCCGCGCGGACGTGGCTCCGACTGTTCCTGCTGGCGCTGCTCTGCGGGGTGCTGACGAGCAGTCTCATGCTGCCGTGGAAGGTGCTCGCCCTCGTCTTCTCCCTCTTCGCCCTGGCGTCCGGCGTGGTCGCGCTCGTCAAGGCGATCAGGCTCAAACTGCCGCGGCTCGTAGTGCTCTCGACCTCGCTCGGCCTCGCAGCCGCCCTCTTCCTCGCGGCGGGTACGGCGGCGTCGGTGCTCCTGTGGCCCGTGACACAGACCTACGAGGACTGCATGTCGCGCGCCCTGACCCTGCAGGCTGAGAGTGAGTGCCAGGACGGCCTGCAGCGACTCGACGGCCTGGGCTAGTCGCCGGCACGCTCGTTGCACGCAGCCGGCGGTAATCTCACGTCTACCGTGCGGCAGGCACGCCGACCCGGCTCCCGATGCGCCGGCGTGAGCGGCGGCTCGCCACCGTCAGCGGCGGCGCGGCTCACGCTCCAGCAAGGGCCCGACGGCGTGACCGAGGAGGGCGCCCACGGCCACTTCGAGGCCGAGCCACAGACCGACGGCCAGCGGATCGGGGCCGAGCTCGGTGAAGCGCCCGAGTCCGAGCGAGGCACGGGACACCAGTGCCACGAAGGCGCCGCCCAGGCCGGCGGCGATCCCGATGAGGACGGCGAGCGCCAGGGTGGACGCCGTCGAGGTCAGCCACCGCTGGGGACTGCGCAGGACGAGCCATTCGTCGAAGTGGTTCTCCCCTTCGCGGAAGAACCACCATCCGGCCAGGAGTCCTGCGAGGACGGGGATGGCGAGGGCGGCATAGCCGTAGTCGAGGGCGCCTGCCGGCAGCGCGCCGAGGATGGGCAGGGCGGGCAGGGGCCCGACTGTGCTGCCCAGAGGGGTGAGCGAACTGCCCGTACCGAGCGCGAACCCGGCGCCCGTGGACCAGGACATGGTCCAGACCGCGAGATTGGGCAGGAGCCCGAGCTGGAAGAGGGTCACCACGGAGGCGCCGGCGCTACCGCCGTCGAGCCGTTCGTAGATTGCCGCGATCCCTGCCCAGCTCAGACCGATAGCCACAGCGAGCAGGGCCGCGGAGAGGGACAGCGCGACCATCACGGCGAGGAAACCCGAGCGGAGGATGGACCACACGTAGGAGCCTGCCCAGCGTGAATGCTGGCTGGTGCGGCCGACCCAGGCTGCGGCATCCACCCCGACGAGACGGCTCCAGGCGCCTGCCTCGCGGTAGGCGCCGGTGATGAGCCCGATGCCGGCGGCGACCGGCGGAACGAGGGCGCCCGCGATGAGCGGTGCGGAAGCATCGGGGGTGATGGACAGGTAGGCGACGCCGGCGCCGATCAGGGCGTAGGTGACGAGGGCTCCAAGCACGGCCTGCCACAGCTGGTCCGTGTACGAGGCCCGCGCGAGGCGCCGTCCTGCGCGCCAGGCGAGCATCAGCGGCACGAGTACCAGGCCGAGCGGGACCACGTGCATCAGGCCGGTCGCGGCCTCGTTCCCCGCGATGCCCGCCGGGAACTGCAGCACCAGCGGCACCCCATGCATCACGAGCCACCCCTGGCCCGCGAGCCGCGCCGCGGACTCCGGCCCACGGTCCGCGAAACCCCCGGTGAGCCAGACTGCGGCGACCGGGAGCGCGACGAGCAGGGCCGAGATCACGGCGGCCTGCCCGAGTTCGAACGCTCCCTGCAGCCACAGGGGCATGGGAAGGGCACGGGGTTTGGTGGGGAGTTTCATCACCTCCATGGTGCCACCGGCACCCGCCGCGGTGGACGAACGACTCGGGCACCATCCACTCGCGGTCGCTGCCTGCGGGATTTACGGGTGCGTCGTCCTCACGCCCCGGTTCAGCCGAACAGGTCGATCAGACCCTTGATGACGGCGAGCCCTGCGCCGACGAAGGCGACGACGATGACGAACAGCCGCGCCTGGTCATCCCGGACGAAGCGCCCGAGTTTTTCGCCCGCGAAGATCCCCGCGACGATGGCCGCTCCGATCGCGCCCCACATCCACGGCGCCAGGACCGGCGCCTGCGACGGATCGATGAGCAGCTTGGTGATCAGCGTCACGAGTCCGATGCACACGAAGAAGGGTTGGAGCGTCGCGGCGAACGGCCGCTGTGGCCATCGGGAGAGGAGCGCGTAGGCGCTCACAGCGGGACCGCCGACGCCTGCCATCGAGTTCGTCACTCCCGCCGTGAACCCTGCAACGGCCTTCGGCAGATTCCCGCGCACCACGACGTCGGAGCGCTGCAGCACGAGGGAGATCGTGAGCGCCACGAGCACCACTGCTCCGACGGTGACGGACAACGGCGCCGAAGGCACGGCGACCGCGAGGATGGAGCCGGGGACGGAGCCGAAGATCGAGGGCACGACGAGCCAGCGGAACATGCTCCAGTCGATCTCCTTCCACACCCGGCCGACGATGATGGCCGAGGAGACGACCCCACAGATGTTGACGAGGAGGACGCCGGCGTGCGGTCCGAGGATGATCACGAGGAACGGCGCGATCAGCAGGGCGAACCCGAGGCCGGCGATGCGCTGCGCCACCGCCCCCACAAGGATGGAGAAGAGCACGATGCAGAAGATCCCGAGAGTCACCCGAGCTACAGTACGCCGGGGCAACCAACCCACGTGCGGCCAAGGACCGCACCACCGGCGGTAGCCTGACACCATGACGGCTCTTACCAGCGCACTGGCGACGGCGGATTGGCGCCGGCGCGTCTTCGGCCTCTACGACGACGTCCGCGAGCGCGCTGCGTCCGACTCCCCCGAGTCGGCTCACGCCCTGTGGCGGTCGGGGCGCGACGAGCTGTTCCGCGCACATCCGGCGTCGGCGCTGCAGGCCAGTGCGAAGGCGGCCTTCGCCGGGCTGGAGATCGCGCCCTACGATCCGGCGTTCCGCTTCGAGGCGCTCGTGGACAGTGACGGCGCGGGTGAGGTGATGGACGTGGCGACCGGGACGGACGGCGTCGTGCCCTTCCACCGACTCGGGACCCTGGTGCTGCCGGGGCTCGGGAAGCTGGCCCTGTGGAAGCTGGCCTCCTACGGCGGCGGACTCTTCCTCCCCCTACGCGACGCGACGGCCGGCAAGCCCGGGGGCACTTACGGCGGTGGGCGCTACGTCCTCGACACGATCAAGGGGGCGCACCTCGGCGAGGGACGAGTTCCCGGCAGTCTGGTCGTCGACCTCAACTTCGCGTACAACCCCTCCTGCGCCTACGACGAGGAGTGGGCCTGCCCACTGCCGGGCCCGGACAACCGCCTCGCGGACGACGTTCCGGTCGGAGAGCTGTACCGGTCCTACTGACCAAAAGCGGCTCCACGCCCCGTCGATAGTACGTAGGCTTACCATGCCGGCACCGAGGCTGGCGGCAGCCCACCGAGGAGTGCGAACGATGAGCAGAACCACATGAAGCAGAAGCCGGTGGATCAGCAACGAAAAAAGCAGATGCGGTTGCATCGCACCTCCATCGACCCGACGCTCTGGCGTCGCCGCTTCGAGGTTCCGCTCATCATCGGGGCGGTCCTCTACCTCGTGGCCTACTCGATCCAGGTCACGAGCCATCCCGGCCCAGCAGCGAGCCGGTTCCTCGAGGGCATCGTCTGGGGAGTCTGGTGCCTCTTCCTCGTGGACTACCTGGTGAGTCTCCTCTCGGCGCCGTCGCGGGGTCGCTGGTTCATCCGGCACCTGCACGAACTCGTCATCCTCCTGCTTCCCATGCTGAGGCCACTCCGGCTGCTCCGGCTCATCCCCCTGCTGCGCGTCCTCAACCGATCGGGCGGGGACGCCCTGCGCGGGCATATCGTGCTCTACGTCATCTCCGCCATGACGGTGCTCGGATACGCGGGTGCTCTGGCGGTGCTCGACGTCGAACAGGACGCTCCGGGCGCGACCATCGTCACCCTCCCCGACGCCCTCTGGTGGGCGCTGACCACCGTGACGTCCGTCGGTTACGGCGACTACTACCCCGTGACAGGTGCCGGCCGCCTCGTGGCGGCCGGCCTCATGATCGGGGGAATCGGGGTGCTGAGCGCGGTCACCGCGGCGTTCGCCTCCTGGCTCGTGGAGAACGTCGGAACGGCACGGGCCGAGGCGGAGGCCACCGCCTCCGACACCCGAATGCAGGACCAGCTGACGAGCGTGAGCCTGCAGATCGACACCCTCACACGTCAGCTCGCCCACGGCTCCCACCCACGGCACGACTCGGAAGACTGACCGGGCGCAGTGGTCGGAAGTCGACGGCCCGACTACCCCTCTTCGACGCAACCCTGAACCCGATGGCCGGGACGCTGGACTGCATCATCCCGACGGGGTATGGTGCCCGTTCGCATCGTCCCGGCCGCCGTAGGCCCTATCATTAGGAGCGTCACCCACCCACTTCCGGAGGTTCCGATTACAGACACGGCCGCGCAACACGACGTTTATTTCGGTGCACCCGAACCGGAGAATGAAGCCGAAATCCTCGAATCGGCGTCGCGCGCGGCGGTGGCCCGGTTCGAGGGCCGCTCGGACATCACGACCATCAAGCGGCGCTTCACGCTGATCAACCAGGACCGCACGCCGCACCAGGCCATGGTCGAGGACCTGCTGCTCATCCGCGCGGCCCTCGACAAGGCCGGTATCGGCTTCCTCCTGGTGCGCGGCAACGACCAGCGCCCCGTCATCGCCGTCGACCTGGCCGATCGGGAGAGGCTCCGCGCCGCGCTGGTGGAGGCGTGCCGCGATGAACCGTTCTACTCACGCACGGTCGACACCAAACGCCGGACCACCCTGCTCGTGAGCGACGGCGAACTCTCCAAGAGCGGGAAGGCGCGGATCTTCCGCCTGTTCCGCCCCCGCATAGAACCCCTCGGCGGACTGGCCTACGGGCCCTCCGCCGGCGTGCAGATCGAGCTGTGGACGCTCGACGCCACGTCGATCGAGCTACCCGTCGAGAACTCCTTGACGCGCCGCACCCTTCCCGCCGCCGAAGTGGTGCGCGGCGAGGTGGAACGCCACGGCCTTACGTGGCCCACGATCGACAACATGTTCGCCGACCATGCCACGGACATAGATTTCGACATTGATCTGGTGTTCTCCTGGGTGGACGGCAGCAGCCCCGAGTACCTGGCGGCGCGGGCGGCGCGCATGCAGGGCGTGGTGGTGGGAGAGGGCGACGACCACGAGGCCCGCTACCGCCAGATCGACGAGCTCAAGTACGCGCTCCGATCCGTCTACATGTTCGCGCCGTGGGTTCGCCGCGTCTTCATCGCCACCGATTCCGACCGGCCGGCCTGGCTGGCGGAGCACCCGTCCGTCACGTTCGTGCGCTCCGAGGAGCACTTCAAGGACCCGTCCGTCCTTCCCACGCACAACTCCCAGGCCGTGGAGGCGCAGCTCCAGCACATCCCCGGTCTGTCGGAGTACTTCCTCTACTCGAACGACGACATGTTCTTCGGGCGGCCCGTGGCACCGGACATGTTCTTCTCCCCCGGCGGGGTGACGAAGTTCATCGAGGCGGACACCCGTATTGGACTCGGCGAGAACGACGCCGAGCGCAGCGGCTTCGAGAACGCGGCGCGCGTCAATCGCCGCCTCCTGCACGAACGCTTCGGCCGCATCACCACGCGGCACCTGGAGCACACGGCCGCTCCCCTGCGAAAGAGCGTCCTGCTCGAGATGGAAGCGGAATTCGCCACGGAGTTCGCGGAGACGGCGGCATCCCGCTTCCGCGCCAAGGACAACATCTCGGTGACCAATTCCCTGTACCACTACTACGCACTGCTGACCGGCCGTGCCGTCACGCAGGAACTGGCGCGCGTCGGATATGTCGACACCACGCAGCGCTCGGGCCTGAAGAGCCTCAACAAGATGCTCGACAAGAGGAACCACGATTTCTTCTGCCTCAACGACGGCAGCTTCCCCGAAGTGGGGGCCGAGGAGCGGGCCCGCCTCGTCACGGACTTCCTCGAGAAGTACTTCCCGGTCAAGGCTCCCTGGGAGATCTAGGAGCCCTGCAGGGTGTCGGCACGACGTGCAAAACTGGCGCCATGCAGACCTTCCTGCCGTATCCGGACTTCGCGGCGAGTGCACGGGTGCTGGACCAGGCCAGGCTCGGCAAGCAGCGCGTCGAGACCCTGCAGGCCCTGCGGGCCCTGGTGATCCCCGACTACGGATGGCGGCAGCATCCAGCCATCCGGATGTGGATGGGGTATGTTCCGGCCCTCACGGTGTACGGCCTCGCGATGGTGTCGGAGTGGGTCTCGCGGGGTCATGCCGACTCGACCCATCGCCAGATCCTCGAATTCGCCCCGCACGTGCTCGACGATCCCGACGTGCCGATGCCGCCGTGGCTCGGCGAACCAGCACTCCATGTGAGCCACCAGTCCAACCTGATCCAGAAGGCGCCGGAGATCTACCGGAGCAGGTTTCCCGGCATCCCCGAGGACCTGCCCTACTTCTGGCCCCCACCCGAGGAGGAGCGCATCCCCTCCGAGCCGGAGGGCCGCCGCCTCTGGGTGTGGCGCGCGGCCTCGCATCCGCCCGAGGGCGACGCGACGCTGCTCATGCCGCCCGAACCGCCGGGAGGGCGTGCCGCACCGAAGTGGGAACGCCAGCTCCATACCTTCGAGGAGGCGGTGGAGGACGGCGACTCCGTGGCCATCGCCGATCCCGACGGCGAACACTTCCGGACCGGGCACGTCGGTCCGGTGCTGATGCATGAGGACGGGCTGATCCGGGCAGCCCGCCTGCATGGCTGGCTGCGGCGTTCGGACTTCGACCCGCCGGCCCTGCTGCAGGATCCGCGGACTCTTTTCAGCGTCGGCCTCCCCGAGTCCCTCAGGACCTGATCCGGGAGGCTCCTTCGGCCGAAGGGTCAAAGGAGCCTCCCGGGAACTGCTACGCCGAGGCGAACTCCCGTGCCCGGCTTCCTTCCGCGATGACCACGCCATGGGCCTCGAGCCGCCGTCGGGTCTCCTCGCGCGGGACGATCTCGCCCACCGTCGCATGCCGCCCCGCCGGAACCACCGAGTGGACGATCGTCTCCTCGTACACGTGCACCAGGTTGTAGGACTGCGCCCCGTCGCGCCCCCGGGAGCCGCCGCCGTCGAACATGAGGTCCTGGGTGTAGCAGGTGGCACTGGCGACCGAGACGGGAACGCCTGCGAACATCGCCGTCGTCGAGTAGTGGAGGTGCCCGGCGAGGATCGTGCGCACATCCGAGCCACGGACGACGTCGGCCAGTGATCGCTGATCCCGGAGCTCCACGAGGACGGCGAGGTCCTGGACGCTGGGGACCGGCGGGTGGTGCAGGGCGAGGATGGTGCCGTGCGGAGCGGGCACCACGAGCTCGTGGGCCAGCCAGCGGAGCTGCTGCTGCGTGAACTCGCCGTGGTGGTGACCGGGGACGGTCGAGTCCATGGTGATGATGCGGAGCCCGTCGATGAAGTGGACGGCGTCCACCGGAGCGTCCGGAGGGGAGACCGGAGGCCGCTCGTCGAGGAGTCCCGCCCGGAAGGCGGCGCGGTCGTCGTGGTTGCCCATGGCCCAGATGACGGTTGCGCCGAGCCGGGAGGCTGCCGGATCGACGATGGCGCGGAGCTTCGCGTAGGCGCGTGGCTCCCCCTTGTCCGCGAGGTCACCGGTGAAGACGATCGCCTGGGGCCGTGCTCCCGATGCCTCGAGGTCGTCGAACACCTCACGGAGCCGCTGCTCGCTGTCCACGGCGCCGTAGAGCGGAACATTCCCCCCGAGCAGGTGCGTGTCGCTCATGTGCAGGATGAAGTGCTGAGGCCGGGGGTGTTCTGCTGTCCGGGAGACCATGAAACCTACTCCGATAGCCGATGGGTCACGCTTAGCTGCTTGCCATCAAAGCAGAGGAGCACCGGAACTTCGTGAACTCACTACGGCAGGTCGAGAAACATTGTGGAAACACACGCAGCCGGCCGGCGACGGAATGAGTGGCGGGCCGGCACCACCCGCCGTAGGCTCACAAGCGGACCAACCACCCTGCATCGAAAGGCACCACCATGGGATTCCGCCCCAGCCACGTTCCGCTCCGCCTGACCACGGGCGCCTTCATCCTCAACTCCGGCCTCGGTAAGACGAACCTCGACGAAGGATCGGCCGGCTACATGCAGGCCATGGCGTCCAAGGCCTTCCCCCAGATCGGCCAGCTCGAGGCCCAGCAGTTCGGCAAGATCCTCGCCGCGTCGGAAATCGCCGTCGGCTCGGCGCTGCTGGCCCCCTTCGTGTCTAGCAAGCTGGCCGGCCTCGGGCTCCTCGCCTTCTCGGCGGGCATGATGACGATGTACTTCCGCACGCCCGAGCTGACGCAGGAGGACGGTGTCCGCCCCACCCAGGACGGCACCTCCGTGGCGAAGGACATCTGGTTGGTCGGCGTCGCCCTGTCGCTCCTGCTGGATCGCAAGAAGAAGTAGGCACCCGACGCACCGTGGCTCCGCCGGCCGACGGAGCCACGGTGCACCTAGGGGCGGGGCCGGAGAGCCCGGTCCACCACGAGACGGCGCGGAAGGGGACCCAGGACCATGTGCGGACGATTCGTCATCGCAGGCAACAAGGCTGACTTGATCGACGCTTTCGAGGTGGACGAGTCGGTGGAGGACGAGGTCGAACCGTCCTGGAACGTGGCCCCGACCGACACCGTGCAGCTCGTCGTCGAGAGGCTGGACCCGGAGACCGGCGAGCTGACGCGGTGGCTCGAACCCGCGCGCTGGGGCCTCATCCCGTCCTGGGCGAAGTCCGCGTCCGTCGGATCCCGCATGATCAATGCGCGCAGCGAGACCCTCCTGGAGAAACCGTCCTTCCGCACCGCGGCCCTGAAGCGGCGCGGGATCGTTCCCGCGGACGGCTACTACGAGTGGCGGAAGAACGGCGACGGTTCGAAGACCCCCATCTACCTGCACGGCCCGGACGGCACGCACCTCGGATTCGCCGGGCTGTACGAGTTCTGGCGCGACCCGGCGACCGCGTCCGAGGAGCATCCGAAAGGCTCCTGGGTGGTGAGCTGCAGCATCATCACCCGGCCCGCGAGCGACGCCCTCGGCGAGATCCACGACCGTACCCCGGTGATCGTTCCCGCCGAACTGCGAGGCGACTGGCTCGACCCCCGGAACGACTCCCGGCCGGCGGTGCAGGAACTCCTCGACGCCATCCCTGATCCGCACCTGGTGCCGCGGCTGGTGGGACCGAGTGTCGGCTCCGTCCGGAACAATGGCCCTGCCCTCATCGAGCCCCTTCCCGGTGACGTCACGGCCGACGCCGAGCAGCAGACGCTGCTCTAGACGGCCGGCGGCCCCTTCCTGCCGCTGTAGGGCGCGCGCGGGGGCGGCGGCTGGTCGGCGATGTACTCGTTCACGGCGAGCGCGAGCATGTCACGCTCGAACGCGGGAAGCAGCAGTGAGCTGTAGAGGTAGGCGTCGACCTCCTCCTCCCCCGCGTTGCCGCCGAGGCTGAAGTACCGGAGCCAGAGTTCGTAGGTGGAGAGCGCCGTCGAACGGAACGCATCGCACGTGCGGCGCTGCTGCTCCTGCTGGCTCATGCGCGTCGTCATTTCCATGCCTTCCGCAGGCCCGCCCGACACCGGTACGGCACCCGTCCGTGTCCACGGCCGCGCCGTCGTCGTGCGTGTCCTGTCGTTCACAAGGTAGCGAGGCAGGCCCGAAAAGGGAACCCCGTGGCCTGGGTGCCGGGTTCCTTGTCGCCGCAGGCCGCTGTGCCTAGGGTCGGGACCAGGTGACGAGCGAAGGAGACGCATGATCAGGACGGACATCGCACCGGGGATCCACTACCTGGAGCACGCGCGGACGAACGTCTACCTGATCGAGGACGACGACGGCGTGCTCCTGGTGGACACGGGTCTGCCCCGGTCCACGGGCCTCCTGCTGGAGGGCCTCAGCCGCATACACCGGTCCATCGGGGACGTCAGGGCGATCATGCTGACCCACGGGCACTTCGACCACGTGGGCACGGCCCGATACCTGCGGTCGCGCTACGGCATCCCCGTCTACTGCCACCCCGACGACGCCTACATAGCCGCCCACCCCTACAGCTACGAGCGGGAGCGCTCGCCGTTCCTCTATCCGCTGAGGTATCCCCGCGCCATCCCCGGGCTCCTGCGTATGACGGCTGCCGGTGCTATCGCGGTCAAGGGCGTGGAGGACACCCTTCCGCTCACCCCCGAAGCAGCGGCCGCCCTTCCGGGTGCCCCGCTGCTGGTTCCGACCCCTGGCCATACGAAGGGCCACTGCGGCCTCCACTTTCCCGACCGCGACGCCGTCGTCAGTGGTGACGCCCTCGTGACACGGGACCCCTACACGGGACGCCCCGGCCCGCAGGTCGTGGCGAGGGCCGCAACGGCGGACACCGCGACGGCGCTGAGGTCACTGGATGCACTGCGCTCGACGTCGGCGAGAACGGTGCTGCCCGGTCATGGCTTCCCCTGGCGGGCGGGCGTCGAATCAGCGGTCGCGCAGGCCCTCGATGTCGGCGGGCACTAGGCGCGGAGGTCCTCCGGGCGGCTGGGAGGAGGCGATACGCTGAGCCCATGGGCTGGTACAAGCGGAGGACGATACTGGGGTTCGCCCGTGTCACGGTGAAGCGCGCGGCGATAGCACTCTTCTCGGCGCAGGCCGTGGTGATCGGCGGGCTCGTGGGCGTGGACACCTACCAGAAGCGGCAACGCACCAAGCGCCCGGGGTTCCCCCAGCCGGGCACTTTCCACACGAGGATCGCCGAGACGGAGACCACGGTCTACACGTACGGCGAGGACCTCTTCGACGCGATGATCGAGGCGATCGACAGGGCCGAGCACCAGGTGCTGCTCGAGACCTACATCTGGAAGGGCGACGAGGTTGGAGCGCGCTTCCGCGACGCCGTGAACCGGGCTGCCGAGCGCGGCGTGAAGGTCTTCGTCATCTATGACGGCTTCGCCAACCTCGTGGTCAACCCGTTCTTCTATCGCTTCCACCCGCTGGTCAACACGTACCGCTTCCCCGTCCTCCGGCCGTCGATCGTCTTCACGAACATCCGCGGCACCGGCTTCGACCACCGCAAGGTGCTAGTGGTCGACGACGAGGTGGGGTTCGTGGGCGGCTACAACATCGGCTCCCTCTACGCGACGAAGTGGCGGGACACCCACCTCGAGCTTCGCGGTCCGTCCGTATGGGAGCTCCGTGAGGCCTTCGCCAGCTTCTGGAACCACCGTGCCATCCCGCGGCGGCCGGTCCTGCCGGACCTCAGCGCGTCGTTCTGGGAACCGCGCATCCGGGCCGTCAACAACATCCCGGCCCAGCTCGTGTTCCCCATCCGTGGCATCTACCTGGACGCTATCAATCGGGCACACAGGCACATCTTCATCACCACGGCCTATTTCATCCCGGACCGGCAGATCCTCGATGCCCTGCTGCGCGCCAGCAGGCGGGGAGTCGATGTCCGCGTGATCCTTCCCGAGGACTCCAACCATGTGGTGTCCGACTGGCTGTCGCGTGGCTTCTACTCGTCCCTGATCAGCGCCGGGGTGCAGATCCTGCTCTATCAGAACTCCATGATCCATGCGAAGACCGCGACGATCGACGGTGAGTGGAGCACGGTGGGCACCGCGAACATCGACCGGCTCAGCCTCACGGGCAACTACGAGATCAACCTCGAGATCTTCGACCGCGAACTCGCCGCCACCATGGAGCAGATCTACGAGGTGGATTCCTCCAACAGCCGGGTGCTGACCAAGGAGGAGTGGGAGAGCCGCCACGTGGTGGCGCGGGCGAGCGAACTCATCATCGCTCCACTCCGTCCCTTCCTGTAGCCCCTGTGGCACGCACCCCGCGGGGCGCCGCGAAACGCTCCATGTAGCCCTGGTGCGACGAGCCCACGTGGCCAGCCATCAGTCGTTCCGCCTCCGCCTCGCTGCCGGCGTCGATCGCTGCCATGATCAGCCGGTGCTCGCCCCACGACTGCTTGCCGCGGTTGTCGACATCGGCCGCGTAGAGCCACTCGATCTTGCCGGAGATCTGGCGGAGGAGGGCTGCGAGCGAGGAGCTCCCGGCCAGCTCCGCGACGCCGAGGTGGAAGCGGATGTTCAGCTCGGGGAGGTCCGCGAGAGCGTCAGCCGCGACGGCGCGGTCGCCGTCGTCGAGGATGTCCGCCAGCGCCCGCCGGGCAGCCCACCAGCCGGAGCTCGGGGCGTCGGCCGCGAACTGCTCCGCCGCCCGCCGGGCGGCGCGCCGTGCGATCGTCGACTCGATGACGCCGCGGACGGCGAAGAGGTCCGCGGCGTCGTCGAGCGGGATCTCGGCCACGGTGGAGCCGGCATAGGGCTTCGAATCGACGTAACCCTCGGCCTCGAGGGCTCGCAGTGCCTCGCGCACCGGAACCCGCGAGACGCCGTACTTGGCGGCCAGCGCAGCCTCGGTCACGCGGACGCCGGGACGGAGTGCACCGAGGATGATGTCGCGGCGGATGGCGTCGAGGACGCGCTGCGGAGCCGCCGCATCCTGTTCAGGCCGCAAATGCCGCCCCCAGGTTAGCGGCCTGCCGCATGCCGGAGCGGCTGGGCGCGCCGATGCTCTCAGCGGCCTGCAGCATAGCCCTGTGCTCCTCGCGGATTGGCGGCGGCGGACAGCACCCCGGTCTCATGGTCCTTGGCGACGGAGGACAGCCGGCCGAGCGACCAGTCCCCCGCGCGCGTGATGACGTGGCCCCGGCGTTCGAGGTCCGCGATGACGTCCTCGCCCAGGCGGTCCTCGACGACGGCGCCGCCCGGCTCCCAGGTACGGGGCCAGAAGGATCCGGGGATGGAGGTGGTATGGAGGGACGGTGCGTCGATGGCCTGCTGCGGCGTGTAGCCCCCGACGATGGTGCGGAGGATGTAGAGCAGCTGCCACTGGTCCTGCTGGTCCCCGCCGGGCGAACCGAGGGCGACGACGGGCTTCCCGTCCTTCAGGATCAGCGTCGGCGTGAGCGTGGTGCGGGGGCGCTTGCCGGGCTCGAGCGTCGACGGCCCGCCCTCCTCCAGCCACGTCATCTGCAGCCTGGAACCGAGGCAGAAGCCGAGTTCCGGGATGGTCGGCGAGGACTGCAGCCAGCCACCGCTCGGGGTCGCGGAGACCATGTTGCCCGCGGAGTCGACGACGTCGATGTGGCACGTGTCGCCGCGCGTCTCCCCACTGCGGGAGACCGTCGGCTCGCCGACCCCGGCGAAGCCGCCGCCGCCGACGAGGGCCGGCGGCGTGTACTCGGTGCGCAGTGGCGGCGTGAAGGGTGGAACCCCCGGGACGGTACCGGGCCGGAACTCGAGGGAGGCCTCGTCGGTGATGAGCGTCCGGCGCTCCGCGGCGTACTCCGGGGAGAGGAGGTAGTCCATCGGGACGTCGGCGTCACCGTAGTAGGCCTCGCGGTCCGCGATGGCGAGCTTCTGCGCCTCGAGGATGGTGTGCGCGCCGATTGCAGTGGAGGGGTCGAGCCGCTCGTCGTCGAACCCGTCGAGGATGGCGAGGGTCTGCAGCAGCGCCGGGCCCTGTCCCCATGGACCGGTCTTGGCGATGGTGTGCCCGCGGAAGTCGAACGTCGTCGCCTCCTCGTAGCCCGCCTCGAAGCCGGCGAAGTCCTCGACGGTGAGGACGCCGGCGTGGTCGAGCCCGGACGAATGCCGGTGGGGTGTCCTCACGAAGTCGGCGGCCGCCTGCGCCACGAGCCCGGTACGCCATTCGAGCCGCGCGGCATCGATGCGCTCGGTCCGCGTGGCGCCGTCCGCCGCCGCACTGACGAGGGATCCGAGGACGCGGGCGTAGGCCTCGTTCCGGATGACCTCACCCTCGCGCGGTGCCCTGCCCTCCGGCATCCAGAGGGCGGCCGACGTCGGCCAGTGCTCGATGAAGAGGTCCGCGACGGCCGCGATGGTCGCTCCGACGCGGCCGACGATCGGGTGCCCGTCGCGGGCGTACCCGAGAGCGAAGGCCAGCACGTCCTCGAGCTCCCACGTGCCGTGGTCACGCAGGAGGAGGAACCAGGCGTCGACGGCGGCGGGAACGGCTGCGGCAAGGGCACCCGCACCCGGCACGAGTTCGAGGCCCTCGGCGAGGTAGTGCTCACGCGTGGCTGCGGCCGGGGCCGGACCCTGGCCCATGACGACGACGGGCCTGTCCGGCTCCCCGGCCGTGGCGAAGACGCCGGTCATGTCTCCACCCGGTCCGTTCAGGTGGGGCTCGACGACGTGCAGGACGAAGGCCCCGGCGACGGCGGCGTCGAATGCGTTGCCACCCCGTTCGAGCACTGCCTGTGCGGACGCGGTAGCCAGCCAGTGCGTCGAGGCACTCATGCCGAACGTGCCCTGGAGCGTGGGCCGCGTGGTGAAGGAAGGAGGGGGTGTGTACGTCATCGTTGTCCCTTTCGGGTGGGGTCGAAGGCGTCGCGCAGGGCGTTGCCGAAGAGGTCGAAGGCCAGGCAGACCACGGCGATCACCATGCCCGGGAGTACCGCCCCCGCTGGGCGGAAGGCCGATTGAATACAATCGCCGATACGAGGATAGGCTTCGTATACATTCGTTTCAAGGCTGTCGACGAAGGAAACCATCGTGAAGAAGAACCGGGTGGCGACGGACCGCCTCCATCTCTGGCTCATGCTCGTACTCACCTTCTCCACGGGAGTGATCGACGCCGTCGGCTACCTCGGGCTGGATCGCGTCTTCACAGGGAACATGACGGGCAACGTCGTGCTCCTCGGAATGGCCTTCGCGGGAGGCGCCGACCTCCCGATCCTGAGGCCCGCCCTCGCACTCGTCTTCTTCATGGTCGGCGCCGCGCTCGCCGGACGGGTGCTGAGGAAAGGACCGGAGGGATGGTCCGGCCGCACCTCGAGCACCCTCCTGGCGGTCACCGTCGGCCTGACCGGCCTCGCGGTATACGTGGCCCTGGTCGACGTGCACGCGGAGGAGATCCTGGGCAGCATCACGACGTCGATCCTCGCAACCGTGATGGGCATCCAGGCCGCGACGGCGAAGCGGCTGAAGGTCGCGGAGATCACCACCGTCGTCGTGACGTCCACCATCACCGGTCTCGCCTCCGATTCCCGCCTTGCCGGCGGCAAGAGCCCGTTCTGGGCCCGGCGGTTCTCCGCCATCGCGCTGATCATGGCCGGCGCCGTCGTCGGGGCCCTGGCCCTGAAGGTGGATCTCTGGCTCGGCATCGCGGTCTCGGCGCTGCTCTCCGCCGTCGTCACCCTCCTGGGACACGTGCGCCACCGGCAGGATCGACGGGAAGCGGCGGCAGGGAACGCCAAGGAATCCGCACTACGGTAGGTGCATGGAACAGGTTGACCGGCAGTACGAATTCCACCGCCTAGCACGCTCGTGGCCCCGGTACAGGTGGTGGAGGCCGCTCCTGACCGCACTGCTCGGCATCGCCTTCTATCTGGTCCTCACCATCCTCCTCCTGCTCGTCGGGGCGGTCGCGGCCCTGGCGACGTCAGCCGACGTCGAGCAGTACCTTGCGGCGGCGGAAGCGATCGACCTCAGTGACCCGGTGATCTTCGCCCTCACCCTCGTCTCGCTGATCCTCATGATCCCGGCCCTCGGGCTCGCTGCGCTGATTCTGGGGCCGCGGCCCATCGGACTGCTCTCCTCGGTGGCCGGCCGCATCCGCTGGCGCTGGCTCGCCACGTGCTTCCTCGTGGCCATCGCCGTCTTCCTTGCGAGCTTCCTGCTCTCGGCCCTCATCGGATTCTTCTTCCCGGGGGACGCCGTCGCCTCTCCCACCCAGCAGGACACCTCGCTCCTGGTGATTATGCTGGCGCTCTCCATTTTCGCGGTGCCGTTCCAGGCGGCCGCCGAGGAGTACGTGTTCCGCGGGTTCCTGATGCAGGCGATCGGCAGCTGGTTGCGGCACCCCGCCTTCGCGATCCTGCTGCCGGTCCCGCTCTTCGTCGTCGCCCACGGCTACGATCCCCTCGGACAGACAAGCGTCGCCGTCTTCGCCATCTTCGCGGGCTGGATCAGCTGGCGGACGGGCGGACTGGAGGCGGCGATCGCCGTCCACGCCATCAACAACATGACGATCTTCGTCCTCGGTGCCTTCGGACTGGCGGACGTCAACTCGACCGAAGGATCGGTCGGCGACCTCATCGGGTCGGTGTTGGCCATGGCCGTGACCGCAGGGGTCATCGTCCGTCTGGCGAAGCGGCGCGGGATCGCCCGGACCCGTTCGGTGACGATCATCGAGGAGCCCGCCCATGCCATGGCTGCTCCGGACGGCCGCCCGATGCCACCCGCCCACCAGCCATGGATCCAATCCGGCCACGCCCCCGGGGGCCAACGTCCGGCCCAGATGCCGGCACACGGCACCTGGGACCAGACGCAGTATGACACCGCGCGGTATGACGCCGCGCACGTTCCGCCGACCCTGGAGGACCGCCCGGCTGCCCTCGGCGCAGGGGTGGCACCACCAGTTCCCCCGACGCGACCGACATGGCCGGACTCCTCCGGACGTCCGGCTCCTGGCCGTGCGTCGACCCCCACGCAGCCCCCCACGCCGACCTCTACTCCGACCCCGACGGCGACCTCTACTCCGACCCCCACTCCGACCCCCACGCCGCCCGCGGACGCTGACGCTGACGCTGCTCGTGCTACCTCCGAGCGGGACTACTCTGCTGACCGACACCCTTCCGGCCCCGCCCATCCGCCGGGACCGGGCTATCCCTCCGGCACACCGCACCCGGCGGGGCCGGGCTACCCGGGGACAGGACCGTCGGTCGCCGACAAGGACCGCGGGCACGCTGACACCGTGCACGGGGCCTCCTAGAAGGGGCGCCGTTCCCGCTGCATGACGGCCGCGGAAACGTCAGCCCTCAATCCGCAGGCCCATGCTCTCCGCGAGGAAGGGGGCGAGAAGCTGCAGCTGGTACTCGTCGATCGTCGCGCCGCGCAGGCCGTCCAGCCCGTTGATGCTCCGGAAACTGCTGGTCCGGAGGTCGACGTCCTTGAGCCGGGCGCCGTCGAGCGTCAGGGTTCCGACGGTGCAGTCCTGCAGGGCCACACGGGTTGCTTTCACACCGGTGAGGTCCAGTTCGCCGATGATGCACCCGCTGATAAGTACATCCGACAGCTGCGAGCTGCGCAGGTTCACGTAGTCGAGCTTCCCACCGTCGAGATGGACGCCGTCGAGCCTGCTGTCGTACAGCTCCGCCGAACCCCACCGCGTGCTCCTCAGCGATGTCTCGCGCCAACTGCTACGGGAAGCGCGGAAGACGGGCGCGTAGAGGTCCTCGAAGGAGCACTCGATGAAGCGTGCGCCCCGCAGCTCGGCGTCGTTGAGGCCCACGCCTTCGAGGATGCACTCCTGCAGGGTGATGCCGGCCAGATCCTCGCCGTCGAGCGTGAGCCGCTCATAGTGTTCACCCTCGCGGTGGTCGCCGTCGAGCAGCCGTGGCTCCTCGACGCGCGAGACGGCCCGCGGAGGGCGCAGGGACAGGCGTGGGGCGGTTGTCGTGCTGCGCGTCGACCGCGGGGGCATGGCTTCATCCGATCGTCATCCGGGCCGCACACATCACGGCGATCGTCCCATCCAATCACCCACCACGGCTCCGTGCTTTACTGGGGAGCATCCGTCAGTCCAGGGGGAGGAAGACCGATGAGTAATGACCGCTTGCAGGGTGGGTACGACGCACGCTACGACGACATCTACCAGCGTGGCGGTACGACCGAGGCGGTGCCCAGGGTGACGTCTCCGGCGGCTCCAGCACCCGCGCTGCCCCTTCCGACGGACCGCGGCGATGAATCGTCCTCCGGGATCAGCGAAGTAGGACCGGCGACCGCCACGCGGGAGGAGTACGAGCCCGCACCCCGCAATCCCTTCGACGTGTGGATCTGGCTGGTGGCGGCGGCCCTCACCGGACTCGGCAGCTACTTCCTCTCGGCCCCGATGCTCTTCGAGCGCCAGTACATGGAGCAGCTCGCCGTCGAGGCCTCCCCGGTGGGGTACAGCGCTCCCTGGTTCAGCTACGCGTCGACGGCGGGACCGCCGCTGATCCTGCTCGGCGTCGCCACCGCCGTCACCCAGCTGTTCATCCTCTCGATCCGGCACACGTTCCGCGCGCGCTGATGCCCCGCTGACCCCCGGTCCCCGCTGGTCCGCGGTGGTCCGCGGTGGTCCCGACGTTCCCCCGGGCTGGATTGCCCGCTGCGGGCTCGGGCGACTCCCCCGCCGTAGGGTGGAAGACATGGAATCGCCGATCGAGACGTACTTCAGGACCATCCACCGGGAGATCTCAGATCTGCGGGACGGCAAGCCCTACAGCACCATCCCCGCCATGGCGAACGTCAATCCCGACAACTTCGGGATCTGCCTGACCACGGTGGATGGCTACATGTACGAGGTCGGTGACACGCGCGAGGAATTCACCATCCAGTCCATCTCCAAGCCCTTCACCTACGGCCTCGCGCTCTCCGACCTCGGGATGGACGCGGTGGACGCCAAGGTCGACGTCGAGCCCTCGGGGGATTCGTTCAACGAGGTCTCCCTGGCCCCCGGCAGCGGCCGCCCCTCGAACGCCATGATCAATGCCGGCGCCCTGACGGCGACCTCCCTGGTCCGGTCCAGGGGCGGTAACTCGCGGTTCAAGCGGATCGTGAACACCTACTCCCAGTTCGCCGGCCGACAGCTCGGCGTCAACCAGGAGATCTTCCGCTCCGAACTGGAGCACGGCCACCGCAACCGGGCCCTGGCCTACCTGCTGCGCTCTTTCGACATCATCGAGGACGATCCGAACCCCGTCATCGAGGACTACTTCCGCCAGTGTTCGGTGATGGTCAACTGCATCGACCTCTCCGTCATGGCGGCCACGCTCGCCAACTCCGGGCGGAACCCGCTGACGGGTGTGGAGGCCATGGACCTGCTCGCCGTCGAGCGGGTCCTCTCGGTCATGACGACCTGCGGGATGTACGACGACGCCGGCTCGTGGATCAGCACCGTCGGCATGCCGGCGAAGAGCGGCGTGGGCGGCGGCACCATCGCCGTCCTGCCCGGCCAGGTGGGGCTGGCCGTCTACTCGCCGCCGCTGGACGAGCACGGCAGCAGTGTCCGTGGGATGGCCACGAGCCAGCGGCTGTCACGCGACATGGAGCTGCACTTCGTGCGGGCGGCTCGGGCCGGACGCTCGGCCATCCGTGCCACCTACGACATCACGGCGGCGCCCTCGGGCATCCGGCGGACGGACGAGGCGATGGACGTCCTCCGCGAGCACGGCCACCGCGCGATGGTCATCGAGCTCAACGGCGACCTCCTCTTCGCGGGTACCGAGTCCATGGTGCGCGAGCTCAGCGGCCTGGACGACGACGTCGACTTCGTGATCCTCGACCTCCGCCGCGTCGACGAGGTGGCGGACGTCTCCCTCCGCCTGCTGGGTGAGGTACGCCAGAACCTCGCGAAGGTGGACCGTGACCTGGTCCTGATCGACAGCGAGGGCACCCTCGCGGAGACCTTTAAGGACGTCGACCGAGCAGTACCGACCTTCGACACCCGCACGGCGGCCGTCGAGTGGTGCGAGAACGAGCTCATCACGCGCTACGGCAGTGACCTCGTCCTCCCGTCCGAGGTGGAGGTGTCCCAGTGCCCAGCGCTGAGTCCCCTCACGGATGAGGACGTCGCAGCACTGGCGCAACGCATGGAGGACCGCACCTACGACAAGGGCCACGTGGTGCGGCGCGTGGGCCAGCCGTTCGGCGGGGTCTACTTCATCCTCTCCGGCAAGATCGTGACCTCGGCCCCCGGACCCTCCGGCGAACGCCTCAAACTGACCACCCTCAGCGCCGGCATGACGTTCGGCGAACTTGCCCTCGGCAGCGACGACCGGCAGGAGACCACCGTCAAGGCGCTGGAGGACGTGCACGTGAAGGTGCTCACCGCGCAGGCCATCCGAACCATCGAGAAGGACGACCCGCGCCTCGCCGTCGAGCTCTGGAAAGCCCTGACCCGGGACGCCTATTCGCGTGTGGACCTGTACCTGCGCGAGACGGCCGTACGGATCCGCGACTAGCGCGGACGACGCCGGTCCCGCACGCGGCGAAGGAGTCCCGTCGGCACAGAAGCGCCGGTCCGGACCACAGGCGAGCCCTTGCCTCCACTACCGAGTGTCAACTAGTGTTGACGAATGGAGGTGAAGGGATTGAAGACACTCGTTGGATCGATGGACGGTAAGGGACCCGCTGAATCCCTGCAGATCGTTGCTGAGCTGCACCGGGAGGTAGGTCGTGCAGAGGCCGGCCTCGTCCGGAGCGCCCGTCAGGCCGGATTGTCATGGGAGGCCATCGCCCAGTGCCTCGGGGTGACCAAGCAGGCAGTCCACCGGAAGTACGGCAAGCAGTAGCGCGAGGCTAGGGCCACTCGGTCCGCAGGAGAGCTGCGGTCCTGGGCCCCCTTGGCGACCTCCGCTTCCTGCCGCCCTCAGGCCGTCGTGATCTCCCGCCGTCGCATGCCGAGAAGGGCCACCAGGGCGGCAAGGACAGCGATGGCGAGCATCCACCAGGCACCGGTCCAGTCCGTCGTCGTACCGTTCGGCACCGGGGTGTGGGAGAACGGGGAGATGTTCCGCACGTCCTGGTCCAGGCCCACCATGCCGCCGAAGATGCCGAGGACGACGCCGGCTCCCAGGAGTGCCCAGCCCATCGGGATGGTGGCCGAGGGCCGGAGGACGAACACCAGCGCGGGGACCGCGAGGTAGATGAGTGCTGCGGGAAGCTGGGCCGCGGCGGTCTCCCACACGGTCCACCCGTCCACGGAGGTGTCGCGCGAGACGGTCAGGGAGAACCAGGCGCCGAATGCCGTCAGGACCATGACCAGCACCACCGAGGCCGCTCCCAGCACCAGGTAGCCCGCCAGCCATCGCGTCCGGCTGACGGGGGCGGCAAGCAGGATTTCCGCGGTGCCGCCCGCCTCCTCCTGGCGAAGCCGGATGATCGCCTGCAGCGCGCAGGTTGCTGCCAGGACACCGGCGATGGAGAACAGGGCGGAGATGAAAAGTTGGGTCAGGGATACACCCTGGGCCTGGAGCATGGCACGCAGGGACCCGGTGATGTTGCTGTCGGCTGTGTCCGCGGCGGCAATCGCGCCCCCCAGTGAGCCCGCCAGGAGCCCCGTGGCCAGTCCGCCGAGGCTCCAGCCGATGATCGAACCGGCCTGCAACCGAAGGGCCAGCGCGGTGGCGCTACCCAATCCCGGCCGTGCGGCCACCCTGCCGGGTAGCGCTCCCCAGACGCTGGTGCCGCTGTCCCGCCGTTGCAGGATCACCCAGGCTGCGCCCCCGCAGGCGACGGCGAGAGTCAGGGGCAGGAGGAGCGGCGACCACCGGTCCCCCGTGTAGGCGAACGTCTGCTGGCCCCATCCGATCGGCGAGAACCAGCTTGCGGCTCCTGCTGTCATCACCGTCCCGTCCGCGTTCGGGGTGCCCGTGGCGTCGCCGATGCCACGCAGGAAGTAGGCCAGAACGACCAGCGCCGCGGAGAGTCCGTTCGCTCCGCGAGCCGTTCCCATCAGCTGCGCCACGAGGAGGCCTGCGCCGAGGAACGCCATCCCGACGGCGCCGGTGGCGGCTCCCGCCAGGAGGGAACCGGCAGGGTCGAGTCCCTGGGCGGCGAAAGCGGCGAACACCGCCAGCCCCACGAGGACGTTGGTGGCCGTGCCGTGCAGGAACGTGGCCGCCGCCGGGATCAGGCGGCCGGCGGGAGTGGCCGAGATCAGCTCCGCACTCCCGCTCTCCTCTTCGGCCCGCGAGTGGCGCACGGCCAGGAAGGTGCTCATCAGACCGGCCAGGAGTGCAAGGAAGGAGTAGATCTGGAAGAACGTGAAGGCACCCTGGTCCGCTCCGCGAGCCAGGCCGCGGAGCATCAGGATGGCAGGAGTGGCGACGGCCACCTGCAGGATCTCCGCGCGGCTGGACTGTTCGCCGAAGGTCTGCTGGATGGCGGCCGCAGCGAACAGGGCAAGGGCGCCGATGCCGAGGACCCAGACCATCACCTGCCAGCGGTCACGCCGCAGCCGTTGGCCCCACAGGATCCGGAGTGCCTTCACCTCAGCCGTGTCCTCTCGCGCGGAGCCGATGGCGGCGCCGCCCTGTCGCCGTCCCGGGGGCATCGTGTTCATCCGCCACGGACGTGTCGCCGTAGTGCCGCAGGAACAGCTCCTCCAAGGACGGTGGCGTGATGATCAGTCCCTGGACACCGAGGGCTCCGAGCACCGGAAGCACCTCCGCGATACGGTCCGAGTCGGCACCGAACCTCACCCGTCCGCCGTCGGCTCTCAGGTCATGGACGGTGCCCAACCCTCCGAGGGTGCGGGTGTCCACGCCGTCGTCCGCGAAGGAGACCTCCGTGCGGCTGAGGTGCCGCAACGAGTCCAGTGTCCCGCCGTCCACGATCCTGCCTCCGCGGATGATGCTGACACGCCGGCACAGCACTTCCACCTCGGAGAGGATGTGGCTGGAGAGAAGCACGGTGGCTCCGCGTTCGACGGCGGCGAGTGTCTCCCGGCGGAAGACCATCTCCATGAGCGGGTCGAGGCCGCTGGTGGGCTCGTCGAACAGGTAGAGCTCGGCGTCCGTGGCCAGGGCCGCGATCAGTGCAACCTTCTGCCGGTTGCCCTTCGAATAGGCGCGGCCCTTCTTGCCCGGGTCGAAGTCGAACGCATCGCAGAGGTATGCCTTGCGCTGCCGATAGGCCGCGCCCTCCGAGGCGCGGCCGGAGGTGCCCTCCCGCAGACGGCAGAGCAGGTCGATGGTCTCGCCGCCGGAGAGATTGGGCCACAGCCTCACGTCACCGGGGACGTAGGCCAGGCGGCGGTGCACCTGCACCGACTGCGCCCATGGGTCGAGGCCGAAGACGCGGGCCGTGCCGGCCGTGGCCCTGGCCAGGCCCAGCAGGATCCGGAGGGTGGTCGACTTGCCCGCGCCGTTGGGCCCGAGGAATCCGTGGATCTCGCCGCGGCGGACCTCCAGGTCGAGTCCGTCGAGCGCTCGGACCCTGCCGAAGTGCTTGTGCAGGCCGACGGTCTGGATGATGGTGCCCATAGCCCGAACACTACTCAGATCTCCTCGCTGGAGAAGGGCGATGTTCGTTGTGGACTGCCCTCTCCGTCCGGGTCCGGCGGACGGCATCTGTTCGTGGAATAGCCAGGAGCCCGCCTCCGCGCGGCACCCCTCATTCGGTTCGGGCTCGACCAACCTGTATGCCGAGATAGCGGCGGGTGAGGAGCAGGTAAACAACCTCGAGGCGGATTGGGGTGCGCTGACCGACCTCTTGCGGGTCGTCACCGATAACAGCGAGGACAGCGTGGGCGGAAGCCCGTAGCCCCTCGGCTCGTGATGTACAGCAGGGCGGCCACGCGGACGGGTGGCCGCCCTTTCGTTTGTCAAAGGCAGACGCAGTATCTGCACAATATTGGCTCTCCTGGCCGTCGGAGTATCTCTTCACTCCAGTACCACGGGTAACACTGGTCACGTCTCAATCACCTAGTTCTGAAAGCCCGGCGCTGCGGTCTCATCCACTCGTGGAACAACGCTCCGGGGCCCTTCATGGTGCTGTGTCGTCTGGGGAGGCGTCAGCTTGTTCGCGTGGTCTTCTCAACCATGCCCATCAGAAAGTGAACATCATCAAAAAATCAACAAGCGCTCTACTTGGTCGGTCCTCTCCATGAGGAAGTTATTGACCGTGGTCGCCCTGTCGGCATTGGTTGCCACAGGGTGCTCAGCACCAACATTTGAAGGGACTCGTGCAGCGGTAAGCGCACCAGTCTCCATCGCTCCGGTAGCGGACACGTACGTTCAGGCTGATTTCCCGACCACGAACTACGGCAACAGCGTCCGTTGGAGCACAGAGGGCCGCAACTCCATGCGGCGCAACGCCCTCCTCAAGTTCGATGTGGTCGTACCGGCAGGAGAGCGGATCGTATCCGCCAAGCTCCGGGCCTACTCGGAGGCGAGCGCAACAGCCACTGAGTTCGTTGACGTGTACAAGACGACCGGCGACTGGACCGAGACGGGTGTTACGTGGAACAACGCACCCGCCCGTGGGACGTGGCTGGGCAAAACGGGTGGCTTCGCAGGTAGCTCCTGGGTGGAGTGGGACGTGACAGCCGCTACGGTGGCTGGGGCGAACAACTTCAAGCTCGAATCGGGTGCCCAGAAGTGGATCGGGTTCAAGTCCGACGAGTCCGCTGACCCCGCTCGCCGCCCGAAGCTCGTCATCACCACAGAGCCGACCGGGACCACCCCGACAACGCCTCCTCCTCCCGTAACGGGTGATGGTACGACAGCTGCTTCCACCCAGAACTGGGGTCCTGTGGTAGCTGGGGACGAGTTCAACTACACAGGAGCGCCTGACGCCGCTAAGTGGAGTGTCTACAACTCGGCTGGTCACGCAGGTAACGGGCTCCGCCGCCCAGCGCAGGTCACCGTTGACAGGACGAAGGCAGTCCTGACTGGCACCCCGGATGGTACGACAGCCGGGATGAGCGCGAAGTTCGCCAACCAGATGTACGGGCGTTGGGAAGTCAGGGCCGCAGGCTCAGGCGACGACGAGTATCACATGGTCAGCATCCTCTGGCCTGACAGTGGGAACTGGCCGTGCGACGGTGAGGTTGATTTCGCTGAGACAACCGGCGACTGGAACGTCATCAAGTTCTTCCACCACTACTCGTGCGACAACCGGCAGACCTCAGGGTCGAAGGCCCTGGATGTGAGCCAGTTCCACAACTACGCGGTCGATTGGTCCCCAGCCGGGATCGTCGGATACGTGGATGGTGTGAAGTGGTTCGAGGACAACACGCCCGGCCATCAGCCTCCCGGCCCGATGCACCAGACTCTGCAGCTTGACTGGTTCCCGAACAGCACCGCTAACGGTGCAGGTGAAATGCGGGTCGATTGGGTCCGCGTCCACCACCCCGCAACCATCACGCAGCCGGCTCCGACTCCGACTCCGACGCCGACTCCGACGCCTACCCCGACGCCGCCTCCTTCGACAGGAGGGTCGTTCGACTTCGCCGCCGTGGGTGACATGAATCCGTCAGGCAACACATCGACGACCTCAGCTTCGGGCAAGAACGCCAGCAGCATCAAGGCGGGACTGGCCGATGGGACGCTCGACAACTTCATCGGTATCGGTGACTTCCAGTACAGCGTCGGCAACTGCACGAACAGCAGCTACACGGGTGACACGTTCGCCAAGTGGGAAGCCGCAGGATGGGGTCCCGTAAAGGCGAAGACCCTGTGGACGGCCGGACCGAACCACGACCACGAGCCCGGACGTAACGCCGAGTTCGACAAGTGGATGGACGGTGCGTGTGGAAGCACCGCCAAGTCGGCCACCAGCACTGACCCGACCCGCACGAACGCTAAGGGCTCAGGCACGGCGGCAGGTTTTCAGGCCGCTCACGAGTGGTATTCCGTAGACAAGGGCAACTGGCACATTCTGTTCGCCCCCACCGGAGCGTGGCGCTACAACGCCACACGTGCTCAGGCGATGACAGCCGAGATTGACGCCAACCTTGCAGCCGCCAAGGCTCAGGGGAAGCATCTGGCAGTCGTTTACCACGACCCGTACTTCACGTCGAACACGTCCTCACACAGCCGCTCCACTGAGGCCAAGCCTTGGATCGACGTGTTCCACAAGAACAGGGTGAAGGTCCTGCTCTCGGGTAGCCAGCACAACTACGAGCGCACGTGCCCGGTCAACAACGCTGACCAGTGCACCACCGATGGGATGCAGCAGTTTCAGGTATCCACGGGCGGTATCGGCCTGAGGGCGTTCACGTCCAGCCCGGCGTACGTCCAGAAGCGTTTCAGCGATACGTGGGGTCACCTGCGTATGAGCCTGAACGATAACGGCTCGTACACATGGCAGTTCGTAGGCGTACATGGTGGCACAGGAACCGATAGCGGTTCCCGCCAGTAGTCCAACTAACTGTGGGGGCTGCCGAAAGGTGGCCCCCACAATCCCATATCTGAAAGGAGGCAAATCGTGAGCGTCACCATGTTTGCGGGTGGTATCACCGAATCGACCGCCTCCGTAACCACCCTGTCCGTACCACTGCCCACGGGCATGACGGAAGGCGACTACACGCTCATCTCACATGGGCGTCGTCGGCGGCACCCTGAGCGGCGCTTCCACGCTCACCACTTACCGCTACGCCACCACCGGTACAAGCGTCACCGCAGCTCACTGGCGTGGACACACAAGGGCACGTCGCAGACGTGCATGAGAGGGTTGCCGGGGTGCAGGGTCTCTCCGGTGAGGTGTTCGTAGGCGTGGCGTTGCGGCCGCAGGGTGCGTTGCTCGCCGTCCCTGGTAACCCAGAACCGCCCGTACCCGTCGTCGGCGATGGCGCCGGTCCAGATCCAGCAGTCATGCGGCCGCGGGCCCTTGACGACTTTCTCCCAGAACCGGTCAGCCTCTCCCCTGCGCTGTCTCATCGCTGATTACCTCCACCAGGACGTCATCGGGCCCGCGCTGGCCGACGGACGATCGGCCGGCGACCCTCCATCCGCACCACGCCGACAATGACCAGAGCGGCCGCGCCAATGACTAGCTACTCGGCCCACCACGGGCTGTCAGAGACGGCGACCGGAACGAGCAGCAGGAAGAACTAGAGCGCGATCACTAGGGCGCCGGCGATCTGGTTCCGGACCCTCGGCGGGATGGGCAGCAGCAGCAGCGGCAGCCGGAGGATGGCGCGGACGAACCGGTAGCTGTACCGGATGCTCGAGGTGAGCAACCAGCGGATGAGTCTGATCATCGAGGCCTCCTTAGAGCCGTGCGTCGAGCGATGGATCAATGAGCGGTGAGGCTGCTTCCTGTGGCGTAAGAGCAGCGACTTCGCCCACTGGTGGTTGCACTTTCGGCCTGCGCCCTTTCGTCGGGGTCGCCTGTTCACGCCGCAGTGTCCGGTAGATGATGGTTCTGCTGACGCCGAGGACCTGTCCGATCTGTTCGACGGTCATGTCCTGCTGCTCGTACATTCACCTAGCCGCGGTGGCCTGCTGAGAACTGAGTCGCGGCGGCCGTCCACCGGTGCGACCTCGAGCCCGGGCAGCCGCGAGGCCGGCGTTAGTTCGTTCCCTCACAAGGTCCCGTTCGAACTCGGCGAGAGCGGCGAAGACGTGGAAGACCAAGCGCCCACCAGGCGAGGTCGTATCGATGGTTTCCTGCAAGGACTTGAACCCGATGCCCTTGTCCTGCAGCCCTGCGAGCTGGTCGATGAGATGCCGAATGGAGCGGCCAAGCCGATCGAGCCGCCACACGACGAGGGTGTCCCCCGGTCGCAGCTGATCCAGCAGCTTGGTGAGCTCCGGCCTCTGATCAAGCGACCCTGAGATCGTGTCAACGAACACCCGATAACAGCCGGCAGTGTTCAGCGCGTCGACCTGCAGCGCGGCGTCTTGATCGGTCGTTGACACTCGCGCGTAACCCAGAAGGTGTCCACGCCCTTAAATGTAGCGGAACTCGTCGCTCGAGCGCAGAAGGGATACATAGATTCTGGCACTGAGTATCGCTACTAATTTCGAACCCCTCGCGCTGGTTGGACGGCAGCAAACGAAGATGTAGCAAATACGTTCGTATGTGCCACTCCGGTTCGGGGCAACCAAGATGTCCGAGACCGTCGAAGCCTGTCCTAGTTAGTGCACCATCATCGGGTTTTTGGACGGGTCTTACGGGAATCAATCTCGACAGCATCCATATGGACGGTCCTCCTCGCTCATGCCGGCGAAAGGCGTTCCAGCGGACAACCGGCTTAGGTGCGCCGGTTCTCGGGCGTGGCCGGCGGCGTAAGTGCAAATTTGATGGCGGCCTCGACTGCATCGCGACGCGCGTCGGTTAATTGAACAAAAAGTGACTCGAAAGCTTGAATCAGCGCCACAAACCTAGGGTGTCCAAATTATTGGTAGGGCGTGCTCTCGAAGTGGCAAGCAATTCCGTAATGAGGGCGCCTACATCGTTTCCGCGGGCGCCCGAGCGAGACCCGCTGGCAGCCAAGTAGCTCCCGATCGAGATGTCGCCCACGTTCTCCAAAAGGGCGGAGGGGCTCTTATCTAGGTAGGCGCATGAGTGAAACGAGTATCTCTTACTCATGCTTTGCCCGGCCCTGCCACTTACTGTTCGGGTACGACAAAAGTTGGGTTGCTGAATTACTGGCCAAGGATTTAACCATCAGTATAGGAGCGCCGGTGAGCGCTCGGGTGGGTGTCTCGGGCTGACGTTCTGTTCATGCAATAAAGCAAGTTGGTGAGTCATTTTTTCATGGCCATTCAGTCGCCGAATTCGATGAAGTACGGAACATCCCGTGGGTCCTCCGCCGCATGCCTCTCTATTTTGATGAGGTAGTCCTTGTGGACGGTCGATCTACAGATAATACAGTCGGCGTTGCCGGAACTCTGTGGAGCGACATCGTGGTCGTGGATGAGCAGCGTAAGGACAAGACATGGGACTTTGGATAGGGCTCCAGCAGACCGGACGCCGGCTGAGTGTTTGCCCCACAACTCTTGTCCGGCACCGTTTCGGAGACGATTTTGCCTTCACCAAGAACCAATGGCACCACGACGGTGCTGACCCGGGCTTGATCGTCCGACGGCATCCGCGCCGTATTGGGTGGCTGGTTGCTTCCCCGTTGCTGGCGGCGGTACGGGGCGCAGGTTTGTCCCTGGTGAGTGTTCCACGCTACGGCCGTACTGGGCCGGGTTTCTGCTCTATACCTACGCAACCATGCTCCGGGATCTAGTAGGCCCGTCCGGTAAGGGTCTTTCTCTTGGCGGAAATACTGTGTGGTTGTCGGCAGCCAGGATTGCGCCCATGACATTGGGCTTTTCATTCTGGCTTCTAGCAGCCCTGCTTCTGGATTCGGAGCAGCTCGGGCTTGGTGCCGCCGTAGTGGCGGCGGCTTTGCTGGCGGTTCAGGTCGGGATGCTGGGCATCGGCCCGGCTACGCTCACCCTGTTGCCGGCTCACGAGGACCGGCACCGGGTGCTGATAGGAGCAGGCCTGCTAATCGTAGGACCCGCATCAATCGTCACCGCTTGCGCACTGCTCGTCGTTACCCGCGCTCTTGGGCGCGGGGTTGGGCAAGCCTGGGACAGGCCCGTGGTCGTGGTGGCGTTCCTGGTGGCAGTCTTCTTCGCCAGCTCCGCGTATCAGCTTGACCACATCAATGTCGCAATCTCCCGCGCGGACCTGGTTTTGATGCGCAGCCTGCTGCAGGGTCTTACCCAACTAGCTGTTCTATGTGTCTGCCTTGCCGGTGGATATCGGAGTGTGATCGCAGTTATCGGTGCCGTCGCAGCCGGAGCTGCGGCAAGTGTCGTGCTGGGTATGCGTCAGCTGTCCCAGGGTGGCCTCAGTCCCCAATGGAAGGAGGGCGTGAGGCTCCAGGGAGTCCTGGAGCTGTTGCGCTTGGGACTAAGAAATTACCCCCTAATAGTCGCCGACCGGGCACCGGGCTACCTCTTGCCCCTGATTGTCGCCGCGAGCCTGAGCGTCTCCTCTGCCGCAGCTTGGTACGTCGTATGGATGCTCGCAACGGCCGTGTTTTTCGTACCACAATCAGCGGGCTACTCGCTCCAGACAAAACTGGTTACTTCGGGCCCTGATCAGTTAACTTCGGGCCCTGATCAGTTATTGGTGAAACAGGCGCTGAGGTTCAGTCTGATGCTGACCTTCACTGCCGGGACCGTGCTGTTGGTAGTGGGCCCCGTTGTCTTGCAGGTGCTCGGAGCGCAGTACGTCAGCCACTGGATCCTGCTGCCGATACTGATTCCGGGCCTGATCCTGGCCTGCGTTACGCAAATCTATTATGGGGTTTGCCGCGCGTCCGGGCTGCTGGCCGAAGCGACAACGATTGCAGGTTTAGGGGCTCTTATTGCAGTAGTGCCAGCCTCTTTCCTGGCTCAAAGCTATGCGCTCCCCGGAGTATCAGCGCTGTGGCTGGTGGCTCAGCTATCGGCCTCACTTGCCGCCGCATGGCGCCTGCGGAAGCTGGCGAGAGCGGGAAAACAGGACGCCCTCCTTTTCCGAAGGTACAAAGGTACGAACGCTGCGGACGGGGCAAGCTGAACGCGCCATGATGTCTAAGCGGCAGCTGGCGCCGGACATCAAGCAACGAACCGCCGACTACTGCCCCACCCCCAGCCAACCAACCTCGGAGAAGCCCGCCGTCTTCACGCAGGCTCATACACGACCGGTGGGTACTAGAACATAGGTGCACAATCGGTGGTGATTTCAACCGGTCAACGCACCGCTGCTACTTCTCCTGCCAGGTTCCTCACCATTGCGCCTCCTGCCCACGGTAATGATGGAAACTGATCGCGGATCCGGTACGCCGACGTCATCGGCTCCGACCTCGGCCCCAAGATCACGCCCGTCGGAGGCCTCGCGACCCTCCTCTGGCTGTACTTCCTGGATCGCAAAGGCATACACATCGGCTGGGGCCAGTACTTCCGCGTGGGCATCGTCCTGACGATCCCCGTGCTGATCATCACCCTCCTCGCCCTGGCGGGCTGGCTCAGCATCGTCGGAGTCTAAGACTAAGTCGGAGTGCGACTCCACAGCTCGATTACTCGCGAGCTCGGCTAACGCATGTCCTCCTAACGGTTAGACGGGCACTGGCTGCAGTATGTCGTTGATCCTGAGTCCGGCGGATTCAGAGACATCTGGCCTCCCAAGGGTGACCGCCCATAAACACGTTGATCAGTAAGTGAGTACGTGCGTTTCCGTCGAAATGGCGGGCCTTCTGAAGGTTAGTTGGCGGGGTCAGCAGTCACTACCGCGAGCGTTGCGTCGCGCTGAGGGAGTTCCATGCGGAATCACGCAAGCTGAACGTGCTTACAGGCTGATACGTGCTTAGAGGTATGCGGGGGCTACAGCGAAAACAGCGGTCAGGACATGCCGTTGGCGTTGGGAAACTTCGCGCATCAGCCGCGGTGCGTCGTCGTAGGGTACGACGTCGGTGACCAGGTGTTTGCGGATCACATCGCCGTGGGAGCGCAGTAGCTTGATGGTTTCTGCGGAGAGCCGGGCACGGTCCCACTGCCCCGCCAAACCGCGGGGAACCCGTCCGATCTGTGCGCAACGCAGGCTCAGCCCGTTGTGATGAAACTCTTCACCGAGGCGCACGGCGTCCGCTCCGCTGGTGTAGAAGGCCAGATCGATGATGCTTCCCTGAGGGCGGGCGGCACGGAGTGCGGCGTGGAGTGCTTCGGGGCGTCCACGGCATTGGAAGACGACGTCCGCGCCCCGGTCTGCCGGGCCATGGCGCCACCGTGTTTTCAGGAGTCTGCCGGGATCAGCTTCCAGGTCCAGGGCGAGGAAGCCCAGTTCTTCCGCTAATCGGCGGCGTTGCGGGTCGGAGTCTGCGACGGCGACCTCGCGTGCGCCGAGGGACCGGGCGAAGAGGGCGGTGAGAAGCCCGATGGGACCGGCTCCGGTGACCAGCACCTGTCGTCCGTCCACGCCGTCGGCAAGACTGCGGACCATGCCTCCTGTTGCCTCCGCTGCTGCGTGCAGTAGACCGTTGGCGCAGATCGGCCCGAGATGGGCGACGAAGACGCCCAGCAGCGGATCGAGGTCCTGGCTCAGTAGCACCAAGTGCTCGTTGAGCGGATCCGCTATGTGCATGGTGGCATGCCCGTAGGCGCAGGCGAGGACATCTCCTTCTGAGAAGGCGGCAGTTCGCGATTGTGCTACCCGGGCGACTTCCATGTAGCCGAGCCGCCGGATCGGGTAAGCCGTGCTGGCGGAGTGCGGTACGAAGAGGCCTAGGTCCGGATCCAGGTTCGACCGCAGCCCCGGGTGGTCTCCTTTGACGAAGGCAAGTTCCGTGCCCGCGGACAGGCCTGTGACGAGGGTTTCGAGCAGCAGTCCGCCCTCGGGGACGTCGGGCAACTGCTCCTCGACGATTTCCAGGGCTCCAGCTGTTGGGATGATGATGTTGCGGCGGCGCCTCACGTTATTGCTCCATGGGGTGCGGATTGCTCTTGGGGCAGTTTCACCGGCAGTCCGGTGCGGGCCGATTCGGCGATGGCGCAGCCGAGACGGTGACTGCGCAGCGCCTCGGCATAGGGGGTGCGTGTGGCTTCCCGCTCACCTTGGACGGCTTGGATGAATTCCCGGTCCACCGTTATCCGTGGATCCTCCGCGTTTTCCAGATCGGTTCGGGACGTGCCGTCGAAGCTGCTGAGGCCGGCTTCGGATATCTCGAGGTATAGGCCACGGCTCACGGTATGGAGAGCGGCCCGGTGCTTGGCGGCCAGCACGGATGTCGCAGCCAGCGTGGCTACTGCCCCGGAGGCGAAGCGCATCGTGGCGGCCGTGGCGTCGTCGACGTCATCGGGCTCCTGGCCGGCCCTGCCTGCTGTCTGCGTGTCGGTGTCCGGCGCGCTCCGGACGCCGGCGGCGTATACCTCGACGACTTCGCCGAGGAGGAACCGGGCAGCGTCCAGAACATGGGTCAGCTGTTCCACCACCTGGCCCCCGGAGCGGTCTACCCGGCCCCACCATGGGACCGGGGGGCGTTTGTCGAGCCAGTAGCCGTTTGCCAACAGGGCAGGGGCTTCCGCCAGCAGGTCGCGCGCGTGTTCCATGGTGTCCATGCAGCGCCAGTGGTAACCGGTGCCGGTGACTACACCGGCACCCTCGACGAGCACTCCGATTTCTTCTGCGACTTCCCGGCCGAGGCCGACCGGCTTCTCCACGAACAGGGGCAGCCCCCGGGAGAGCGCGGCGCGTTCACCCGAGCCGTGCGCGAAGGGAGGTACGCAGATATAGGCGGCATCGGCATCCGCGAGGTCCAGCGCTGTCTCGGGGTCCGGAAAGGCTCGTGCGTCCAGTTCGCGGGCCAGTTTTTCCGCCGCCCCCGGATGGGCGTCGGTGACACTGGTGATCCGGACGCCGAGTTGCTGCAGGGTGCGCGCATGGCGCTGCCCTACGGAACCGGCACCAATAAGAGCTATTTTCACGGTCACGGATTCTCCTGAAGGATCTGGTCGTATAAACGCAGGTAGCTGGCGGCCATCGCCTCCGGCGTCCACTCGGATGCCGCCTCGACGCAGTCCTCGGCACGGATACTGTCCAGTTTCTGCAGGAACCCTGCCAGCTCCGGTTCACCGGCGGCAAGAAACCCGGTACGGCAGTGCTGCACCAACGAGGGCAACACTCCCAACGGTGTCCCAACGACGGGAACGCCCCGTGACAGGGCTTCCACCACACCTGTCGCCCCGGGCTCGGCCCACCGATTGGGCGCCAGTAGTACCCGGGCGGAACGCAGAACGCGTTCTTTCGTTTCGCCGCCGACACCCCCAATCCACCGGTACAGGTTCCCGTCAAGCAGTGGACGAACCTCGTCCTGGAAGTAGATGACACCGGGGTGGGACGTCAGCTGGGCGTCGCTGGCCGCAAGACGGCGGTCCAGCTCAGCAGGATCATCAATGCCGGCGACCGGCCCGGCGAGCACCAGCGGCATGCCCGCCTGCCGGCAGATCCGCACGGCCGCGTCCTGCCCCTTGTCCCTGGTGATGCGGGCCAGCACCAGGGCGTGGTCTGCTTTGTCCGCCTGGACCTGCAGTGCCGGCGGGGCCGCAAGCGGAACGACCCCGATAACCTGGTTCCGCAGTGCCTGTGGCGCGCGGTCCAGTTGGGACTGCGATACCGCGGCGAACCGGACACGGCCACGACCGTCGAAGGATTCATAGAACGTCGCATGCTTGGCCAGGTCCCAATGCAGGGTCTGCAGCACCGGCGGGGCGGCCGTACCCATGGCGGCGAAGATTGCAGGTCCCACGACTTCAAGGTGATCGTGGACAAGATCCCAGCTGCCGCCGTCGTAGATGGCCTGAACGATCCCCTGCATGTGGGCGTGCGCGATACCTGAAACCTGGTTGTAGGGCCGGGCGATCGAGGTGAACTGCGGCTCGGCCAGCGGATGCAGGTAGTCGTCGGCTTCGATCGTGCTGGTGCCGACGGTGGCCAGCGTTATATGAACACCGGCGCGGCGCAGTTCGGGAATCAACGTGGCGATGACCGTTTCGATGCCACCGTAACCGGAGGGTGGGACGGGCAGCCACGGGCCGGCATTCACCAGAACCCGCATCCTCAGACCCACTCCCCCGTGGTCGACCAGTGGTGTCCGACTTCCAGCATGGGTGGGCGTTCGGACACCCCGATGGCGGTAGTGTCACCGATGTAGTTTTCGCCGTCGCGTAGGAACTGGGTCAGTTCCACGGTGTGGGGGGCAGCCGGGGCAAGCCCGCGCCGGTGAAGTCTTGCCTGCACGGTGAGCTGGATCTGCAGCGCCATCCTGGCCAGCTCGCCATCGGTCGAGTTGCGGTGGCGGCGCTCTCCAAGGTCCACCTGGGCCATACCGTCCAGACCCACCGTTTCCAGCACATCGATCAGCATGCCGATCTCCACGCCGTAGCCGGAGACGAACGGTATGCATTCGAGCAGGCTGCGGCGGCCGGCGTATTCTCCGGCCAGCGGTTGGACGACCCCGGCCAGCTCAGGCCAGAACAAATTCAGCAGGGGACGCGCCACGAGTTCGGTCACACGGCCACCCCCGGCCGGCATGACCTTGACCCCGTCATCGAGAGGGCGGTCGTAGTAGCTCTTGACGAAGTGAACCTGCGGGTCGGTCAGCAACGGGCCGAGCAGACCGACCGCGAACTGCGCATTGAAGCCCTGCAGGTCCGCGTCAATGAACACGATGATGTCCCCCGACGCGACCGCCAGGGACTTCCACAACGCTTCGCCCTTGCCAGGGATGCATCCGGTGTCCGGCAGGATCTGGTCCTGGTGCGCGATCGTGGCTCCGGCGGCCGCCGCCACCGTCGAGGTGTCGTCCGTGGAGTTCGAATCGATCACGATGATCTCATCCAGCAACGGCACCTCTTCCATCAACTCGGTGCGCAACGCGGTGACAATTGCTCCAATGGTTGCTGCTTCGTTCTTCGCCGGAAGCACCACGCTGACCCGTTGACCTTGCTTGCGCGCCGTGAGGTCCTGCCGGTCGAACACGCTCCCCTGAAAGCTTCGGGACGAATACCAATCCTGAACCTCTGCCCGCATGCCGGTTTCTCCTCGCCAAGCGTGCCGGTAGACCCCGGTCCGGCTATCGATAGGATCAGGTCGAAGCCTACGGTTCCAGCAGCCCCTTGGGAATAGATCAAAAAACCGGTTGCTCCGGGACCGGAGACTGCCCCGACAAAGGACAGCACAGGGACAGCACGGGCCTGGATCAGAGCCCTGATCGGAGTCGGGAATCTTCGGGGAGCCAGCGGTGATGAGGAGAATTGATGGACCAGTTACAGGCCGGCGGGTCACGTCCCCGTCTGGTGTTGTGGAGGCATGGCCAGACTGAATGGAACGTGCTGGAGAAAGCACAGGGCCACGCGGATATTCCCCTCGATGCAACGGGCCGCTACCAGGCACAGCAGGCCGCGAAGCTGTTGGCTACCTTCAGCCCCCGATTCATCTGGTCCAGCGATCTGGAACGCGCCCGGCATACCGCCGCCGAGCTGGCCCGCCTGACTGGTCTGGAACCTGTGTTGGACAAGCGGCTGCGGGAATACCACGTGGGTATCCGGGAAGGCACCACCTTCGCCGAGTTCCGGCAGCAGCACCCGGACGTTTACGAGAAGTTCTTTACCGAGGAGAACTACCGGGTTCCTGGCGCCGAATTGCCCTCGGAAGTGAACCAGCGGATGAAGACCGTGATGATGGAGGCAGCCCTTACCCTGCGCGGCGGTGGCACCGGCGTGCTCGTCGGGCACGGGGCCGCCCTGCGCAACGGGTTGATGGCCTTCTTCGACGCCCCGGCCCATATGCGCGAGATGTTCGCCGGCATGGCCAACTGCGCCTGGACCGTCCTGGAAGAACACCCCGACCGCGGCTGGCAGATCATCGACTTCAACGCTCAAACCCTGCCCAATACGTCCGTGCCGCTAGCCGACGACATGCCCGCCGAACACGACACCTAGGACCAAACCGGAGCAGCCTCCTCAAGACTGCACACACCTCATGCGAGGGCTTCGGTCCGCGCTTTCACCTGGGGCGACAACCCACCGTCGATGTGCGACACCGCGGCCCTTGCCGCCCCGAGTGCCTCACCCTTCCTGAAGTCATTCAATCGATTGGGCCTCTGGCAGGCTTCAAAGGGTTGACTAGAACTGCCTGTGTCGGTGCAAAAATAGGAGGCTAGTCAGGCACGCGAGCAAGAGGACGCAGGATGGAACTCGGTGACTGGTCGACCAGTAGATTACTGACCACGGCGAGCCGCCTGTGGGAACACGAGCTCAATCAGAACCTCAGCCAGCTCGGCATCACTCATGCAAACCTCAGCACCCTGAGGGTCCTTCAAACTCATGGCCCTTTGACGCAAAACAAGATAGCTGCGGCCCTTCACCTGCGAGCCCAGACCGTAAGCAGAATCCTCGACAAACTCGAAGGACAGGACCTGATCAAACGAGTCCGCGGACACCCCGATCGGCGCGCCCTCACCGTGCACCTCACCACCAAAGGGCTCGACACCCTCACGTCAGCGCTGAACCTCGAACGCTTACCGCAGACAGTGCCAACAGAACATTCCTTCGTTCCGTCCCGTGGCCCATCGGGCTCCTTCATCAAGGCCTACGAAGCCGATCTCCGCGCGGCCCTGATTCGCGTCATCACCGAAGTAGACAGCACCTGGAAGGGCGACGACACCGGCCTACCCCCGGTCAGCCCGAATGCCGACCAACAATAACCGGCCACCCCCATCGGCTCCGCACCCCCTTACGCAAGTTGAAAGTAGGTCTGCTTACAATCTCAAATCAGTCCCGCCTAGCATGGATGAGCTTCGCGGCGAACGAGTTCCAGCTGCGCTTGCGCAGCTGGTGACCGCGCCATGCCGGGTCAGGGTCTCTTCGGGCGACATTCGTACCAGGTTCACCGGGAGTTCATCGTTTGACCGGTTTTAGTTCGTCGTCCTGGGCGTCACCACGAACGGAGAGCGGGAGATTCTGGGCATCTGGGCCGGCGACGGAGGCGAGGGCACCAGGTTCTGGCTACAGGTCTTAGCGAGCTGAAGAACCGAGGTGTCCAGGACATGCTCATCGCCGTGTGTGATGACCTGAAAGGGCTACCCGAGGCGATCAACACGACCTGGGAGCGCACGGTCGTTCAGCAGTGCATCGTGCATTTGATCCGCAACAGCTTCCGTTACGCCGGCCGCCAGCACCGCGACGGCATCGTGCGGGCACTCAAGCCCGTCTATACGGCTCCGAGTGAGGCCGCGGCGAAGGACCGGTTCACGGAGTTCGCCGCGGAGTGGGGTGAACGGTACCCGGCGATCGTGAAGCTCTGGGCGAGCTCCTGGGCAGAATTCGTACCCTTCCTCGAATACGACGTGGAGATCCGACGGGTGATCTGCACGACGAATGCGATTGAGTCGATCAACGCCCGCTACCGCCGGGCCGTCAGAGCCCGCGGCCACTTTCCCAACGAAGCCGCCGCCCTGAAGTGCCTTTACCTCGTGACCCGATCTCTTGACCCGACCGGCGGCGGCAGAGCACGCTGGGTGATCAGGTGGAAACCCGCCCTCAACGCGTTCGCGATCACCTTCGCCGGACGATTCGAGAAAACCATTCACTGATGAAACGCCGGACCCCACACACCGTTTATCGGACAGTCCCGGCCCCGATTAGAGATTGATGACTTCTCATCTCGTAAGGGCTGCTGTGGGCAAGGGCATCTTTATCCTGCGAAGTGCTGGAGGGCCTGCTTAGGCTTGTGGTGTCACCCAGCTACTTCCCGAGGAGGACAAGTTGGTGTACATCGATGAGTCACGACGACTCAGATGAGGCCTTGCGGGCCCTGATCACCGATGTGATGAGGCAGGGGCACATCAGCACCCATGGGTTGTGGGTGTACTACTTCACTATCGGCGGCGACATCGACGAGGTGGAGGTCGACGCGTACCTGCACGGGCTGATGCCCTTGCCGGTACTGGATGAGGATCTGCTCGCTCTCGCCGTGGCGGAGATGTACGCGGACACCTGAGGATAGTTATCTCACGCACCTGGAGTCGCTTAAATCATGTGGTGATGGATTGTTAGTCGAAGTGCGTGGTTGGGGGTTCGTCGCTGACGGTTGATACGACGTTTGCTGCGATATCGCGGAGTTTCATGTCCGGCTATTCGAGGCGGCCCTGAGGATACTCATGGCCGTTGTCTGGCTGCACCGGCTCTGCCCCATGACGATGCCCGCGGCAAGATTGATGATGGTTCGATCGTGTCAAGTTGATTTGGCCCCGTCACACCGGGCCACTCCAACCTGTCACAGCCAATGGTCCTTGATTCCAGGACCGAGGTGAGGTGCGCCGCCTGATCTGACAGACGAGTGATGCGCACTGCCAGGCGCAACGACTTGGATGCATCGCGGGCGAAAGCTTCTGCAGCATGGTTGGGAACCGCGGAAGCGGCGAAGGGTCCCCTCCGGTTGGCGGTAAGCAGCCTTCGTGACCGCCGCGAACTAGCGACGGGTGCGCGGCTGCGAGTATCGGCTCACAAGATCGTTGACCGCAAGCGTGGCGACGATGATCGACACGGCGACGCCGGCGAGCATGACGTAGAGTCCGACCAGCATCGCCATGGGCGAACTCGCGTCGGTCAGGAACCGATACCGCCTACTGCTCCAACAACCCACAACGCTGTCACGGCGAGGAGCACCGCCATCGACGGCAGGGCCGACTTATTGTCCCTCAGCCACTGCACTTTTCGTCCTGCTTCAATCCCCATGAGCGCCATGCCTTAAGTGTCCGACCCGTCGATTACAGAGCGGCCGAGGACACGTTCCTACTGGGTCACAATGCAGCACCGATACACCAGCTCAGCACGGAGTCCCCACTACTAAACCCGGCTGTCAGACAGTGAGAGGAACAAAGTTCAGCACAACGAATCATTCGTGCCATCCCTGTCGGACAGCACGAAGACCCTGAGCTAATCCAGGAGGGTTTAAGCTGCGGCCGCTTGAGTTGGTTGGGTTGGTTGGGTTGGTGCACCTCCTGACCACTGATGCACGGCACAAGCTCCCCCACGCTTCGCTGCTTGTCCCGCACACAAATGGACAGCAGGAATCACGTGCCCGGCAGCGCACCCCCCCCCCACCGTCACCGACACGGGGAAGCTCACCTCGAGCGAGCGGTAGGCGTCCACAGCCTCCTGACGCTGCGGTACTGAATACAACACGTTTGAGGCCACCAGGGCTAATAGTTGGTGATAGGTGCAGGAATCGGCAGTAGCAGCACCGAGGGTGCCCGCCCTATCTATCAGCGGGTCATCCATCTGTGGGCGGGTGGAGCCCGAAGGGTGGAGCTCAAAGCCGTCCACCTGTGGGTCAGCCGCCACAACAGACCAGCTTCTTCTATGGTCGGAATCCGAGTCGGTTGACGCGTTGACGGGGGAAGTGTTGGGAGGAGTGTGGGGCGTAGTGGCTGATAGCCGCAGTGATGATGATGATTGATAGTGCGAACATGACGTAGAGATCGTCGAGCAGGGCCATCGGTGACGACGCGTTTTGCAGACAACCGATCCCACCAGCAAGCCCGACAACCCAGATCCTGCCAGCGCGAGTGAAGCGACCAGCGACCAGGGAGATACCTCAGTGCTTACCTCCACAGCGCTTGATCGGTGGATGACAGGTTGTAGTGCGGTTCGTGAAACGGCCCTTTACCGGCCTCTGGTCAGGCAGCGCCAATAGTTGATCGAGACACAAGACCGCGCTATGGGCGCGGCGTTGTAGGCTGCGAATGCCGGTCCTGGTGATCGGGGTCTCATCCTTGCCTGCATCGCACCGCGGCGCTTCGTCACTCTCATTGGCGTGCCGCGGGTTTGGCGTGTGCCGGCGGGGCGTCATCTTGGGGGGAGGGTCTTGGTTTGGAGCGCCGAACATTCATTAGTGCGATAGTCGCCGGCGGCATGGGCATTGCTTTGGCAGGTTGCGCCCAGCCCGCCCGCATATCCGCCGAGGCTTTACGGACGGCAGCACCCACAGGTTCACCGGTTCCGACATCCGTTTCCTCCTCACCATCACCGTCACCGCTTGCAACGACACCAGCAGCAACTCCATTGCCTGTGGCGCCTGCTGTGACCAAAGTGCCGCTACCGGCTGGTGTCATCACGGGTCTACCCACCTCCGAACAGCTTCTTGCGTGGACGGTCGACGACGGATCGGACAGCGAAGTCATCCGGCTCTACAGCGAATTCGCTCGCACAACAGGTACCCGGCTGACCTTCTTTCTCAACGGCTCCTACCCTGGGTGGTTCGAGCACGCTGAGCTGCTCAGACCGCTGGTAGCTTCCGGTCAGGTCCAGCTCGGCAACCACACCTGGTCCCATGCCGACCTCACCAGCCTCAGCGATGCGGGAATCATCGGCGAGCTGCAACGAAATCATGACTTCATCGTCTCCGCGTTCGGCATTGACCCTCGGCCCTATTACCGGCCCCCGTACGGATACCGGGATCAACGAACCGACGCGGCGGCCGCTTCGATCGGCTACACCTCCCCCATCATGTGGTACGGATCGCTGGCCGACTCAGGTCTCCGCACCGACCAGGAAATCCTCGACCTCGCACAACAATGGTTCCTACCCGCCCACATCGTGATCGGACACCTCAACTACCTCCCTGTCACACGGGTCTTCCCCCAACTTCAACAACTCATCACCGACCGCGCACTGACCACGGTCACCCTCAACGACATCTTCGGCACCTAATCCGATTCGACGCAGGTAACCCTTCGATGCCTACCTCGAGTTGCACCACTCCCAGGCGAAGCACCGCCCCTGACCTGTCCCAAGAGGTGGTGCTGATCTGTGACATTTTCAGACATCAATACTGATTCGAAGACTATGAGTGAGGAATGTGTAACGCGTTTGGCTTTAACTGAACAACCTGGACAAGTTGAGAATGGCGACACGAGTCATCTGCATCTTGCGGGAAAGCCTGCTTACTAAGCTGTGCTCGGCCGCCGAATGGTTTCTTAGCAGGATCATTTGATGGTCGGATCGGTCTCACCTCACTACGAGGTCGCCCTGCAGATGGCCTCAGTATCGGTCGATGCAGGGAAATCATTTGCACATCTCACTGGGAGAACAATCATGACTACCGCTAATACGCCCCGCGCGGGCACCCGCACGAACGTCCAGAAAGCAGCCCTCGCCGTGGGAGCCGTGTTCCTTCTCGTGGGCCTGCTCGGCTTCATCCCCGGCATCACCAGCCAGTACGACCAGCTCAGCTTCGCCGGCCACGAATCCGGAGCACTGCTTCTTGGCCTGTTCCAGGTGTCCGTCCTGCACAACATCGTGCACCTGCTCTTCGGGGCGGCCGGGATTGCCATGTCGCGCACCATCAGCGGCGCCCGCTCATACCTGCTGTACGGGGGAATCATCTACCTGGTCCTGTGGATCTACGGCCTGGTCATCGACCAGAACTCGGCCGGCAACTTCGTCCCCCTCAACGACGCCGACAACTGGCTGCACCTGCTCCTGGGAATCGGCATGATCGCCCTGGCACTACTCCTCACACGCCACCGCGACCGCACCGCCACGAAGCACGCATAACTGAGCTGGATCGACCGGAAGTATACCGCCGGTAGCAGTGCGGCCCCAGAACACCTCGGGGCCGCACTACTCGTCTAAGTAGCTAGCAGCATCGGCAAACGGGATGCGTTCGCTTAGGCGAAGGCACTCTTGGGCCCAAGAGAACAGGTCGGTTTGCCGCTACCGGGAACCACAGACACTGCCATCACTCGTTACAACGTCCCGCGGTATATAGGCGGGGACATCGTTTGTAGCGCGTAGCTAGGTGCGCCTCGATGCACGGCGCATATGTGGCCAAGAAGGTGAACAGGGCCAAGTTCCATCCGTCGGAGCGATTGTCTTTTGATTGGGTCGCTCCAGGTGAGCTTGTATCTGGCGCAATGAGTGCACCAAGCTGATGGACCGTTGGTAACGAACGAATAACATCCGAGGCGGGACCGAATCTGGTGAGCCCGGGTCGCCATGCGCAACTTATTGGAGGCTTTGTGAGCTTGATACAGCGACGTAGGACCGGTTTTGCTCTGTCGGTGATCGCGGTTGCGTTGGTGAGCGCTGGGTGTGGTGCGGTTGATGAGAACCCACTGAACGTGAACGGCGACCGACCGTCCACAGCATCCGCGCCTGGATCCGCTGCTGCTGGGTCCGGGACAGGCGCCCCTGAAGAAGAGAGCACGGCTGGTGCTGCGCCGGCAGGGGATGAGTGGGGCGATGATCCGTTGGGTATCGCCAAAGACGGGGCAACGCTGTGCGGGGTGCAGCCGGAGAAAAGTCTTCAGCAGTACACACTGCTCCTGCATAACCCGACACTGGAAACCTTCACCTTTTCCGAGATCGGGTTGGGATCCCCTGAGGGCCTGAGTGTCGTGTCGGTGGAGGTCACACCGGCCAATAAGGAAGGCCACGGCAATCGCGGTGCGGCACCGGGATCAACACCTCACGCCGAGCACGAAGCGGTCCCCTCCCCCACCGAGACGGAGACTGATGAGGAGCCCAGCACGTTCGAGGTGGAACCAGTGCCGGCCGAAGGATTTGTTTTTGAACCCGATGCACACATCGACATCGTCGTGAAGGTCGCCCTGGATGAAGCAGTGGACCGGGGCACCGCCGAGAACGTGGTGGTTGATTTCAGCTCCCCGACCCGTGAGTACTCCGTCGCACACCCGCTGAACATCACCGTGGACCGAACGTCCTGCTCCTAGCTGAGCACACCACAGTCACTCCGTCGGTCCCCCTGAGCCGCTCTCGTCCGCTTAGTTTGGTGCCTGGTTCGGTGAGAAGCTTTTGCCTCAGCGTTCGACATGCGATTGAGGTCCGGTGTGCGATTTCCGGCGGAGGGTGTACCCAATGAGGGCCAGGACGAGGGCAAGTGCTTCGGCGACGGCTGTGATGGTTTTGGTGGTGTACCAGACAGGCTCATACATGGACGGTATGGGCCCGAGGGTCGGGATCTGGACATACCGGTAGGCGATGACGGCTGCCAGGGAGGCCAAAGCCACCAATGCGGCGAGCAGGTAGGACCGGCGTGTTCCTCTCACCAGGACATACAGGGCAGCCAGGACAGCGACGGCGCCCTGTATCCGGAAGATGTTGCCGCCGCCTATACCGGTTGGTGCTGCCTGCTGGAACCCTGCAGCCAACTGGAAATGGATGACAGCACTCACAATCAGTGCGACCGCGATAAGGATCCGCAGGACTAACATCACCGGGCGCCTAGCCGCGGTGTTAGCGGTATTTGCGTGACGGCCCACCCGCGCATCGGCATGTGAGCGATCATGCCCGCCCACCAAATCTGCTCCGCGGCCACCCTTGCTACCCGTGTTACCGGGGTTTGAAGGCCTTCCGCGCGTGGTCATCCGATGACCAGCATCCCGGACATTTGGGGGTGGTAGGTGCAGATGACTTCGTACTCCCCGGCTTTTTCAGGGGCTGTGAAGGTTACGGTTTCGCCTGGGCCTGCCTCGACGTTGAACTCTCCCTCACCCTTAGCGGTGACCGTATGAGGAGCGTCGTCCTCATTGATGACCGTCACCTCGGCACCCGGGGCGATGCTTTCAGGCATCTGGTACTCGAAGTCCGCGATCGTAATCACTGCCTCCTCGGCAGGCGCGGCCGCAGCGGACTCCGACATACCAGCACCAGCTGATGTCTGCGCAGTCGGGGCCGCACTCGGGGCTGTAGTTGGGGCTGCAGCGGCGGAACTAGCAGTGTCATCCGCCGGCGTCTCAGCCGTTGATGTCTCAACTGCAGGCGCCTCAGTCGTCGGTGAGCAGGCAACAGATCCCATTACAACAGCAGCAAGGACCAGTGCGGGCAGAGCGTGTGTGGTGGTCTTCATTAGTTCCTCCAAAGGATTCATGGTTGTGATGCAAAACAAGCTGATTGCAGTGTCACGACGCGTCCTGGAATAGCGTCCGGGGACAATCATGTCCGACGCTGGGACTCGACTGCATTCAACCCCGTAAGAACAGGAGACTCACGCGCCGCAGGCGTAGAACCGGCACCGTGGTCCTACCAGCTGGTAGTGCGCCTGCGTACGACGTATGTTCCGCCGGCTAAGGCGACGAGAACCAGTCCACCGCTAAGGAGCAAAGCATTCGAGTCGTTGGTGGCCTGCTCGGCTCCGGTATCGGCGCCTCCCCGGGGAACTGCTCCCATCTGATCCATCCCTTTCATTCCGCTTGTACCGGGTGAGGCAGGTGCAGGTGCAGGCGCCGGTGTTACGGGTGTCATGGGTGCCGCGGGTGCCGCGGGTGTTGGTGCTGCGGCTCCTGCGGTGACGGTCAGGGAGCCTTTCATGTTGCCGTGGAACTTGCAGAAGAAGCTGTAGGTGCCGCCTTCGGTCGGCGCAGCGAAAGTCACGGTCTCACCGCCTGGAACAGTAACGTCGAACGCCCCGTTATTAGCCGTAACTGTGTGAACTTCGCTGTCGGTGTTGGTGACGCTGATCTGTGTGCCCGGGGAGATGGTGCCGGTCCCGGAGTACTGAAAACCGGTGATGGTGATCGTCATCGACCCCATCGTCATCGTGGGAACCGACACAGAAGATGCCGTCACGGCAGTCATGGGAGCTGCCATTGCTGGTCCTGCCGCTACGAGTCCAACCCCGCTGATGAGAGCACTGGCCATGGCGCTACTGAGGAGTTTTTCTCGGGTGATCATGATCGAGCCCTCCGCCGGAGCGACTAGGGAAGCACCAACACTGGCGGCCAATCAAAGTGTGAGCCACCGATACCAGAACTCCGACATATGAAATTCGTCACACCGGCGTCTCGGGATTGGTTTGGCAGCTCATTTTCTAGGAGTTAATGGTGAAAATGAAGGAGCGCCGGCAAACATCTGGGGTGAAGGTCCCTGTGATGCTCGTCGACGCTCGGACCCGGCGGACCGGATTAATCCTCATTCGCACGTGAAGATGAGCATGACTGTACAGCCCACACCTGTAAACCACTCGCACGAACACAACTGCTTGTAACTGCCGTGTTCGAACCCGATCACTACATGGACCGCGGGGCTTGAAGCACGGGTTCGACACCATCACCTCCGACAGTCTCTAGCGTTTCCGCCGACCCCCGAGGTGTCTTCCACGTCAGCTAGCTCACGCAACCGGGATCGAGTTAGTCGAGTCAGCCACACGATCTGAGCGACCCTTAGAGGCACCTTAGGAAAATGCCATAAGCCCTACGCTTTATGGTCTTCTTCGTTCTGCCGGGCGTTCATAACTTGGTACGAAGGCTTTCTATTGTGGCCTGTACATGCTTATGGTGGGCAGGCAGGAGGAAGGCACAACGACGCGCCAGGTCATTCTGGTAGGTATTGGTTCCTGGGGGCAGCCATCCGTGCGACGTAGTGCTCCGAAACACAGTTAGTGCGACTCCGGATCCGGACTCGTTCTCATCGCACAGTGAAGGATATTAATTCCATGAACAAGAAGATGCGTCTTCTCGCCGTCCCGGCCCTCGCCATCAGCGCCGTCGCTATGGCAGGCTCCCCAGCAATGGCAGCAGATGCCACGTACTCCTCGACCCTGGGTCAGCTCAGTGGCACCACCGGTTCCGGCACGATCACCGTTGATGTCAAGGGTGACAAGGCTCAGGTCAACCTGCAGGTCTCCGGTCTTGCCCAGACCTTCATGGACGCCCCGTACCCCCACGTCCAGCACATCCACGGCGGAGCCAAGGGCCAGTGCCCCACGGTGGCCGATGACGCCAACGGCGACGGGATCCTCAGCACCACCGACGGAGCCGCGTCCTACGGCGGAATCCAGACCACGCTCACCACCTCCGGTGCGACCACACCCGCCGAGGGCCTGAACCTCGAGCTCGGCGGCCAGGGTGGCAGCTACACCATCGAGCGCGAGATCACCCTCGACGCCGCCACGAAGGCATCCCTCGAAGCCGGCACCGCCGTCGTCGTCGTCCACGGCCTGGACCCCGCCACGGTCACCGGTACCGCCGAGGCCTTCAACGCGCCCAGCGACCTGGAGCCCTCACTTCCCCTCGGCGCGACATCGCCTGCACTGTGTGGAACACTCGTCGCTTCCCAGATGGGTGCCATGCCTAACGGTGGCGCCGACACCGGTGTAGCCACCGAAACCGGGTCCAACACCGGCATGATCGCCCTCGGTGGCGGCCTGGTCCTGGCAGCAGCAGCCGGCGGAACCTACATGGTCCGCCGCCGCGTAGCAAATAACGCATAACCAGCCAGCACCAACCCATCCGCCCCGTGACGGATAACAGCAACACCTAGTAATCCCAGCAGTAGGAACTGATCGGACCACGGAAAGAAATTTGATGATCAGCTCACCCAGCGACCGCCGCAAACACCACCTGGTGTCTGCGGCGGTCGCTCTGTTACTCCTCACCGGCTGTTCAACCCCAGCCGCCCCCACCACTGGTACTGGTACTTCGGTTGCACCAACGACAACACAGTCATCAGCAGCTGACCCCTCAACTGCGGCAACACCGCCACCAGCGACTACCGCACCGGTTCCGGAAACATCGTCCGCACCGGCGCAGCTGGCAGTCCTGCCGGCGTCAGCGCCCGTGTCCTTTTCCATCCCCTCGATTGGCGCCCAATCGGAGCTTCTGAGTACGGGGTTGCGGGACAACGGCTCCCTGGAGGTTCCCCCGGACGGGCCCGGGGCACCCGCGAGCTGGTACGACCAGTCACCTACCCCCGGGGAACGCGGACCCGCTGTCCTCCTCGGACACGTCAACGCCACCGATGGCGGGCCCGGTATCTTCGCCGGCCTCCGTGACCTCACCACCGGCGACACGATCGAGGTGCTGCGCGAAGACGGCAGCACCGCGACGTTCACCTTTGACCGCGGCGAGCAATACCCCAAAAACGAGTTCCCCACCCAAACCGTGTACGGCAACACTGCAGGATCCGAACTACGCCTTATCACCTGCGACGGGTACGACCCCGATACCGGCGAATTCGACGACAACTACGTCGTCTACGCCACACTCGTCAGCTAACTAAAGAGTAGATAGCACCCACTAGCAGGCGAGCTGCAGCCGCAGCTCACACATTCGATACAGCCGACACAGCGGAAGGTATTCAGCCATGCGTGGTCACTCTGCATGGTCCACACCGCTCCTAGTCCTGGCCGTGGCACAAAGCCTCCTCCTCGGATCAGCATCAGCCCTTGCAGGAACCGCCAGCACCAGGCCCGCTGCGATGACTGCGACGACTACGTTGGTCATCGTCGGTCAGCAGGTTCCCGGTGAACCCGCACCTCCTGCACGCGTCACAGCGGAGGAACCTGCACCACTAGCACCCGTGGAACCACCGGCACCACCAGCCGACCCGCGACCGACGGAACAACCACCAGTTCCGGGCGATCCTTTACCAGCACCAGCACCAGCACCGGCACCGACACCGTCCACACCTGCACCGCTGCCAGCCCCTGCCCCGGACCCTACGGGTGGAATGCCACCTGGTGAGCCCACCCCGGTAAGCCCAGTCCCCGATGCCGACGGAATCCCCACCCCTTCCGCGACGCCCACAGACCCTGCATCAACGGATCAGGCCACTACCGCCCCTGATGCGGAAGTGTCTTCGGAATCTGTTTCACCGGCGCCCGCGCCACCAGAGAGCGGGGATGTCGTCGAGTCTGCAGATTTCCGGGCAATACCGCCAGGTGTGGCCCGACGCGACTCAAGCCTCGGACAAGGGCCGATCCTCGATAATCCGTTCCCGTTCACTGTGTCGCACTCGCAACAGGTTCCTTCTCCCACCAGCAGCGCCGACCCAGCTCAGCAGCCCCTCAATGCAACAGCGGCCAGGCAATACCCCAGCACGCGTGATGTGGCCATAGCCGCTCTGAGCATCTTCGCCATCACCCTCGCGATCGCCATAGCCGTCGTCAGCAGGGGACGCCGCAAGCCCAGCTTCCCGTGACAGGAGAAATAGGAGGACGAGCCAGACCGGCAAGCTGTCCCCATGGTGATGTGAAAATGGTCCGTTAGTGCTTTCTGACCCGAAGTACGTCGGCATCACCACCACTTGATGTCTATCTGCAGCGGCGAAAGATGTCATGGAGGGCACCGCCATATCCCCTCAACGGCAGTAGCCACCGGATGGGGATTGACATCGGATACGGGTGTGGCACCCACCCCGGGCCCGGGGTGGATGCCACACTGTCATGCCGTCATGCTGTGGTGCGGGGTTTGGCTAGAGCAGTCCGCCTAGCAGACCCTCGTTGTTCTCGCCGTTGTCCGTGGAGCCGTCAACCGAGGTATCAACATCGGGGGTCACATCCACGTCAGGGTTCGCGTCTAGGTCAGCGTCGTTACCGCTGAGGTTGCTGTCGAGGTTGTCCGACACATCAGTGTCGATCCCGTTCAGCACGTTGTTGCCGCTGGCGACATCACCAATGTCCAGCGTGTCACCCAGGATGTTCTCCAGCGACAGGTTGCCACTGTCGGTGACCTGGTTGTCGGCCACCTGCGTGGTGACCTCGTCGACACTGGTGTCAGTGGTGTCGGCGCTGGCCATGCCGGCGCCTCCAAGGATCATTCCACCGCTGATAGCGGTCGCGGCCAGGGACTTCGTGAAAAACTTCTGCATATCGTGCCTCCATATATCTGTTGGGGTTGAAGGACACCACCCATTCGGGACCCACACCGTGACCGGATTGGTATGCATCCGAGATTCTTTCGTGACCGACTGCCACACTCCCTCTACAAACGCGTCCAGCACAGGTGCATCGCGCCGCCCTCTCCGGGAAGCACGGGTCACCCACGGGCTGATGACCCGCAAAACACCGACCAGGCATCAATCCTTACTACGCACACTTCGCGGGTATGCAGGCACTGCGTTTTGACCCGGACGTACATCGTTACCCCCCCCCCCATCGAGCACCACTGCCGTGCCCCTAGCCGCCGGTGTCCGGTGTCCGGTGTCCGGTACCCAGTATTTGGTGCCCGCTAATTGGTAGGTCAGTCAAACGCTGTAGCGGACCGTGTCTGTTCAGATGCCTCTTCAGATGCTTGTTGGGATGTTTGTTGAGGTGCCGGGTCGTCCCGGTAAGGGGCACGTGGCAGGGGCGGGATCTCATCGATGAGCTCGTTGACGGCGTGAGCGATGAGGTCGCACTCGAGCGGTGGCAGGACGATTATGCCGCTGAGGTAGGCGTCCACCTCGTACTCATCGACGTCCCCGGCCAGACTGAAGTAGCGCAACCACACCTCCTGCATCGTGAAGGGTGAGGCATGAAGTGCCGCAGCGGTGCCCTGCCGCTGATGATCTTCTTTCGACCCTTCCACTAGGACGCCTCGCTGGGGTCGATGCCACTCTTGCGCTCTGCGATGGTGGCAGCCAGGTCGCTGACCGGGGTGCGGGTACGGCTTGAGAGGGCAGTGATGCGAGCCAATGCTTCATCGCGGCCCAGGTCGTGGCGTTCCATGAGGATGCCGCGGGCAATACCGACGGTGTCCCGGGTCCGCAGGGAGTGCCTGACTTCGTCGCTGATGCGTTGAGGGGTGTCACTGGCCTGCACGTGCCCCAGCAAGGCTGCCGCCGACTTCGCCAAATTCACCAAAAGCCGCTGATCGTCGACACTGAAAGCATCCGATGAGCTCGCATACACCTTCATCGCACCGATGGTGTCAGCACCCCGAATAAGAGGAACGCTCAGGCAGGAGCGCACTCCTGCGGCCGCTGCAGCAGCAGCCCACTGCTTCCAGCGGGGGTCCGTTCTCGTGTCAGCAATGATGTGGGACTGGTTGGTCGCCCAGGAGTGCAGGCACGGACCCCCCCCAGGGTGTACTGCAGATTGTCGGCCTCCAGCACTTTCGCATCCGTGGCCCCGACACTGGTACGGTCCCCGTCGCGGATCAGGCTCACACCTGCCCCTTCAGCGCCGGTGATAACGTCTCGCGCTACTTCTGCCAAGGCGTTTACAGCTTCCTGGGCGGTCTGCTCAGTCAGGAGGAAGCCTCTGGTTCGGCCGATGATGACACCGAGCTCGTTGATTTGGGGGTTGCTCTGGGGATTGATCTGGGGTGCGTCGCTCATGGGGATCCTCACGTGGCCCTACAGGGGCGTTCGCCCCTGGCGTGATGGCTGTCTGCTCAACCCCGAACAAGCCATATAGCCCGGCCCCATCCGATAGGTAAACACTAGCCCCAACCGGCTATGTCTCAGCGGTGCAAACTGGACTCCTGACCGCCTGTCCACACCTACCAGCTCGTAAATCTCGACCGGTGAGTGCGTTCTCATAGATTGAGGGGTTGTTCAGGGTGATGTGCGGATGAGGTGGAGGTACTCATCCGCTCGTTGCAGGTCGGCGACGGCCGCGCACAAGAGTGTTTGCTGAGCCTCGCCTAGTGCCGGAGCGCTGTGCTTCCCGTCGCCAGAATGGGCGGCGGTCGAAGGTAACAGGGATAGGACGTCGGCGGCAAGGGAAACGCGGACGGCTTCGAGTCCTAAGCGAGCCTTCGAGGAAGCAAGAGTCTGTAAGAGTATCGCTGAGTCGACAGTCATCCTTCGAGGATTCCACAAACGCCCTCCTCGAGCCCGGATCTGAACTCGAGGCAGCTAGGTGTTCGGCTTTCGCCTTCGGTGGTGTTAGTCGGCAGGGTATTGGTGCGCGCGGAGGAAACGGGCGAGGTGCGCTGCGTTCCGGGCCAGGCCTGCGTTGGTGGAGGCAACGGGGTCAGGGACCTGGGCGAGGTCTTTGAAGTCGATGGTGTGCATGGCTTCACCAACCCAGTAGGTGCCTCCTTGGGCGGGGAGGGTGAAGCCGACATCGTTGAGTCCTTGCATCATGTCGGCGATGGTCTTGTGGGCTCCGTCCTCATTGCCGACGACGGCGACGGTGGCAACTTTCCCGTACATGACGGGCCGGCCCTGGTCATCGGTTTCGGACAGTTCCGCGTCGAGGCGTTCCAGGACCTGTTGCGCGACGCTGCAGGGGTGCCCCATCCAGATGGGGGTCGATAGTACGAGGATGTCAGCGGCGAGGATTTGCTCTCTGATGAGGGGCCATTGGTCTCCGTCGCCCATGTCGGTGAGGACACCGCGTTTGACGTTGTAGTCGACAACCCGGACCGAGGAGGTATCGACGTTCTGTCCCTTGAGTTCGTCGAGGATGTGCTGGGCCATCAATTCGCTGCTGGAGGGTTCCGGGGAGGGGGTAAGGGTGCAAATGAGGGCGAGAGCGGTCAGGTCGGCCACGGGATTCCTTTTCGGGATGCTGGTCAGTGCGGGTCCTGCTCATCGTGCGCCTCATACCCGGTCCTAGGCCAGCCACCTTCAGCAGACCGGTTGTCTCCCTTCACCTCGCGGGTCAGGTCGCCGTCGTTGATCGCTGTCAGGGAAAGTCTGTGGACGCCAGAGCATATTCAGCCAGTGCATGTTCAGTCGTGGCAGCGGTCCCCCACCGGTTCATAGTGAGGGACCGCTGCCAGGTTTAAGGGGTTAGTCGTGGAGATTATTTAGCGAGGAACGTGATGAGGGCGGAGTTCCATTCGTCGGGGTGGCTGACGTTGCAGCCATGGGGGGCGCCGGTGATGACGTGAAGTTCACTATCAAGCAGTGCGGCGTGGGTGCGTTGCCCGGATCCTTCGAACGGGACCGTCGCGTCACCGTCGCCGTGGAGGACCAGGGTGGGGACAGTGACTTTGAGCAGATCATCACGGAAATCCGTCGTTCCGAAGGCTTCCAGGCACGCCAGCGCGGCCTTCTTATCGGCTTGCTTGCACAGGGCGAGGGCTTCCTGACGCTGGGCTTCGGTGACTTTCAGTTCACCGTTGACGGAGAAGAACTCGCGGGTGAACCCGTCGTAGAACGAGTCCTCGTCCTTGGTCAGATCAGCCGTCATGGACGCTGCAGCTTCCTTGGTGAGAGGGCCGTCGGGGTTGTCCTCGGTCTGCATCAGATACGGCGGGACCGCGGAAGCGAACACGACACTACGGAGACGTTCGTTGCCGTACTTGGTGAAATAGCGGGCCACTTCGCCGCCGCCCATTGAGAACCCGACCAGGGTGACATCGTTCAGGTCGAGCTGTTCGAGCAGGGCGTGCAGATCCTCGGTCAGAGTGTCGTACGTGTAGCCCTTGGCTGGCTTGTCGCTGCGCCCGAATCCGCGCCGGTCATAGGTGATGACCCGGTAGCCGGCGGAGTGCAGTGCCGGGACCTGCGCGCTAAACGCTTCACCGGAGAGGGGCCATCCGTGAATCAGGACCACGGGACGGCCGGTGCCTCCTGTGTCGTCCACGTGCAGGTTGGTGTCCTTGAATAGTCCGTGATGTGCGGTGATCTCCGTCATGGGTGATACCTCCAACTCTTCGAGGGTGCTGCGACACCAACAGTCTGAACACCCGAGAAGTTGTCTCAGGCGCACGGTGGCTTCGCAGTTCCGGCGGCACTGGGCCACTCGGAAGCCGGCAACGACACCACACTTCGTGGCGTGGTTGAGTCCGGCACTTCCCTCACCCTAACCAAATACTAAGTAAGCTGTCATTGTTTGGTTGGGGGTTTGGTTGGGTCCGAGAGGCCGCGAGCGATCTACGAAGTAGGTGGTGATCCGCGCATCAACCACACCAACGCTCCCTGCAGTAGCTCCGCGAAACGGCCCATATCGCCATGAGTCAAAGCCAGACGAAGTTGCCGCATCGTTTGGCGCACCAAGAGAACAGAAAACACAGGTTTTGGAAACGTCAACGAGGACATATTTTTGAAGAAGACTCATGTACCCACCGCAAACCCGACACTGAAAAGCCATGCCCGTGCGAGGCCGAACCCCTTGCCAGATGGAACCATAGAACTAGAGGCACTTCTCTTCGGCACCCTTGGTATAGGTCCAGCATGCCGTTCAATCTTTTCAGCTACTGCGCCGCTGCCACCTACGGTGACCCCCACCTCTGAGTTGTTTCATGACCCGCTCACCGCCACAAGCCCCGCCATTACGGAGCGACGGCCCACGCAACAGGAACCAGACCATTCATCAACGACGAAGGCAATGCACTCTGACGAAAGCAATGCACTCTAGGGAAGGAGGGGTAAGAAAGACCAGTGCCCTTCGATGTGGGTCCGCACCTGCTCAGGACGGGTTGGCAGGCTCCAAGTTGAGGTAGCGGTACACGGTGGCGCGGCTGGCCCCGATGATCTTCCCGATGTCCGCCGGCGCGAGCCCCTGGGCTTGAGGTCCCGGGCGCGCTGGACCTTTGCGTGATTGGTGGTGACTTCCCGCCGGCAGGCCTTCCGCCCATGTTCCGCAGCCGCAGCCATACCCGCCCTGGTGCGCTCGGCAACCTGGTCACGCTCGAGCTGAGCAAAAGCGGGCATCGCGGTGAGCATGGCCCTACCCATCGACCCGGTGGTGCTGATTCCCTCGGTGACGCTGCGGAAGTGAACACCCCGGTGTTCCAAGGGCCGGCCCGGCCTTTTCTGCGATCAAGTGGGCTGATTAGTTTGAAGCGGCCGTCGGCAGCGGCTGTCGCAGGCTTCCTGCAGCAGCGATTAAGTGTGAACCGAACAGGTTGATATGGTCTTCAATTCGTGGTGCTGGACCGGAAATGTTGAGCGCGGCGATGATTCTGCCTGAAAAGTCCCGCACCGGAGTGCCAATGCCAATAATTTCCGGGTCAAAAATTCGGTTTGCCACGGAATACTGCCGCTGTCGGGATCGCTTGATCTCTTCGAGGAATGCCCTCGCCTGGCTCTTTGACCCGTTGGGATCTGATGCCTGTGCGATCTCAAGAATCTGGTCGTCGTCGTGATCCATCAACAGCGCCATGCCACTTGAGCTGCGGCAGACGGGGACGGTCCGTCCAACCCAGCCTTGGGTCTCAATGGAGCGGCGTGAGCTCTCAGACCGCACGGTCAGTACCTCGCCGTCGCTGATGACTGTGAGATGGGTGCGTTCCCGGACGTAATCGGTGAGCTTGCGCATCACCGGGCCAGCCTTTTTGGCTAGGTGCTGGTCACCGGCGCGGGATGCCAGCGCGTACAGCCTCCAGCTCAGCTCGAAACAACCAGTGGGGTCGCGTGACACGAGTCCTGACTCCAGCAGGTTCTTCAACTGGCGGGACACGATCGATTTGTCGCGGCCCAATGCCCGGGAAACCTCGGAAACTTTCATTCCGTGGGGGTACGACACTGCATCAGCCGTGCCGAGCACCTCCAATACGGCCATAATCTTGGCTGCCCCAGTTTGCTTTTGCCCCGTACTCATGACGCAGACTCTAGAATCAAGATGTGATCGATGCAACCCTAGGTGTGCAATTCACAACTTCTGGAGTAAGGCTCCATCACCACCTGGAGACAATCTCACAGTTCGTCCGCAGCTAGCCTGCCGGCCTCGCGGGCGATGAGGTCCGCCCGGGACTCCTGGAGAAGGGGCCACTTACGCCGCAGCAGCCGCAGTTCCCCCAGATCGAGTTCAACATCGAGCTGACCTGGGTCGGATCCTAGTTGGCCGAGGACTTCACCGGAGGGGTGGATAACCCGCGAGCCGCCCCAAAAGTCGCGCTGATTTTCCTCACCGCACCGATTGACGAAGACCACGAAGGACTGCAGTACCACTGCAGCGTGTAGCAGAAGAATTTCCCAGGCACGCGACGTGGCTACGCCCACATGGCTCGTTGCACTGTTAACGGGCACCACCAGAACCTCGGCGCCTGCATGAGCGGCGAGCCAGGGAATGGCGGGCTGCCAGGCATCGTTACAGATCAGCACTGATAGTCGGGTGTTCAAAAGGTCCTCGCAGTGCAGCTGTCCGCCGGGGCGGAAATGCTTGCGCTCTTCCCATCCGCGGTACGTGGGTAGGAACATTTTGCGCTGGATCCGGGCCTCGCCGTTGCTCAGCAGGGCCGCACTGTTGAAGGTGTGGTGGCGAAAGGCTTCCGCGAAGCCCACCACAGCGGCCGGGCCATGCCTACCCAGACCCAGCAAACGCTCATCCGTGGGCTGCAGCGGCATTGCATCAGGTACTTCGCTCAGATGGTAACCGTGGGTTGCCAGTTCGGGGAGCACCACCAGGTCGCTGTCGGTGGCCGCTGCGATCAGCGAGTCAATCTTTTCAAGGTTGCCGGCGACGTCGCCTAGCGTGGGATCGGTTTGTAGCAGCCTGACCTTCAGCTTGTCGCTTTTGATGGCCCAATCGTCAGCAGCTCTGCTCACTGGCAAAATCCCTTCTGGGGCGGGAAAACCCACCTTGTTTGCGGAGTAAGCCTCACTCCGGTAGTCAGTCAGTGCCTCACTATTCATGCCGACTACTGCAATCGCAATTACGTGTGCATAAATTGCACCAGTTGGCCTGCTCGACCCCGTAAATTTTTTTGAGCCGTACCGCTGCAAGAGGATAGACCTCTGGTTGCATATCCTGCACCACTATGTTGCGCAGATCACACGCTGCTCTTAGAGTCGTGCCCATGAACGCGGGAAGAAATCAAGGTGGATTGGCCCCGGATGCGGCGATGCCGGCCGGCGAAAGGCTTCCAAGGGATGTTTGACGTTCACGTCCATGCCGCGCCGGACGTCATTGACCGCATCGGCTATGACGACCAGATTTGCGCCCAGTATGCCGCCGAAGGTTTCAGCGGCTTCGTGCTCAAGGGGCATCAGGAATCAACTGTCGGACGGGCGAAGGCACTGGCCCGGGCAACGGGGCTCGACGTCGTCGGTGGCATCGCGCTCAACCGGCCGGCTGGTGGCATCAACCCGGCGGCAGTTGCAGCGACGCTCTATAGTGGCGGCCGTGTCATCTGGTTTCCTACCGCTGACGCGCATACCCAGGAAAGCGCGGGGCTGCCCCGGCTGGCCGACCTTCAGCCCCGCCTCAACCGCTCCACTCTTTCCACCCCTCCAGTGTTGGCGGCCGACGACGAGCAGCTGGGAAGTATCTATCTGGTTCTGGATCTGATTGCGGAGTTCGACGCGGTTCTGTGCACGGGACATTTGAGCGCTGCAGAATGCCGATGGCTTTTCGATCAGGCCGGGAAACGGGGAATCAAACGGTTCCTGCTCACACACCCGTCTTATACGGTCCCGGCCATGAGTATTGCGGAGATCGCCGATCTGGCTGCCCGGGGTGCTTATGTCGAAATCACTGCTTACCAGCTCTGGCATCAGCCCGGGATGACCCAGGCGCTCCTGGCCGAGGTGGCTCGCGCAGCCGGAGACCGCCTGATCCTCTCTTCCGACGCCGGTCAGCCGAACAGTCCTCAACCCCCACAGGCGCTAAAGGAACTCATTGAACGGCTGGCCTCCCAAGGCCTCGACTCCAGCTGGCTGCAGGCCAGTGCCTCCGACAATCCCAGGAAGCTCGTGCTGTCATGACATTCCCCCAATGGTTATCCCGAACAGCAATCGGAGCGGTGAAGTGACATGAATTTCTTCGAATTCCTGGTAAATCGCAGTGACGACATGCTTGAACTCGGATTGGGGCACGCCGCCGTCGTCGGCGTCTCGGTCCTGCTGGCCACCGTGATCGGGGTCAGCCTTGGCATCGCCACCTACCGTAAACCACGACCACGCGAGGCCGTCCTCGCCGTTACCGGTGCATTCCTGACCATCCCGTCCTTTGCGCTGTTCATCCTACTCATCGGGCCGCTCGGCCTGGGAACCATGCCGGTGGTGGTGGCCCTGACCATGTACGGGCTCCTGCCGATCGTCCGGAACACGATCACCGGACTGCGCGAAGTGGATCCAGCCATCGTCGAATCCGCCAGCGGCATGGGAATGAGCCGCAGTCAGCAGTTGCTGCGTATCGAACTGCCGCTGGCCTGGCCGGTGATCATCACCGGGGTGCGCGTGACCTCCCTGGTCCTGCTCGGCATCGCGGCAATCGGCTCGATCGTCCTTGGCCCCGGATACGGCGAAATGATTTTCACCGGACTCGCCCGGGTGGGCACTCCGGTGGCAGTCAACCTCGTGCTCGCCGGCACCCTCGGCATCATCATCCTCGCCATCCTGTCCGATGTCCTGTTCTACGTCATCCGCAGGCTCACAACCTCCCAAGGAATCCGATGACCAGTTCACCCAACGTCAGCCAGCCAAACCGCAAGGTCATGATCCGACTGGAGAACCTCACCAAGCGCTTCCCCGGCCAGAAGCAGAACGCCGTCGACAATCTCACGCTGGATATCTACGAGGGCGAGATCGTTGTGCTGGTCGGCCCCTCCGGCTGCGGCAAGACCACCACCATGAAGACGATCAACCGGATCATCGAACCAACCTCCGGCCGGATCATCCTCGACGGCGAAGATGTCACCACCGCGAATCCGGACACGCTGCGGCGGCGGATCGGTTACGTCATCCAGCAGGTGGGCCTCTTTCCCCATCAGACCATCGGCGAGAACATCGCGACGGTCCCGAAACTGCTCGGCTGGGACAGCAAACGAGTGACTGCCCGAGTCGACGAGCTGCTGGACATGGTCAACATGTCTCCGGCGGACTACCGCGACCGCTACCCGAAACAACTCTCAGGCGGCCAGCGCCAACGGGTCGGCGTCGCCAGGGCGCTCGGCGCGGATCCCGACGTGATGCTGATGGATGAGCCTTTCGGCGCGATCGACCCCATCACCCGCGACCGCCTGCAAAACGAATTCCTGCGTCTGCAGTCCGAAGTCCGCAAGACCATCGTCTTCGTTACGCACGACATCGATGAGGCCATCAAGATGGGCGACCGCATCGTCATCCTTCAGGAAGCGTCCCGCATTGCCCAATACGACACCCCCGAGAGGATCCTCACCGCGCCCGCAAACCAGTTCGTCGCCGATTTCATCGGTAAGGGAGCCTCACTGAAGCGGCTGAATCTTAGCCGGGTATCCGATATCGAGCTGTCCTCCTGGCCCACCGTCAGGGTGGGCGCCGACTCCGCGCAGGTGCTTGATCAGCTAAGGAGCAGCGGGCGTGACTCCGTGCTGGTCCTTGACGACGCCGGGCGGCCGCGCCGCTGGGTCGGCGCCGGGGACCTGCAATCCTCCCCGAGCGGTGCACTAGAGGAGATCGGAGTGCCGGTCGAAGGCATGGTCGAACCCACCGCCACCCTCAGCGATGCGCTCAACGAACTGATCGCCGCCCGAAACAGTGTCACCATCGTGGTCGACCCCGCGGGCGTCTACCGCGGCGTGGTGGACATCAACCAGATCAACGAGACAATCCGCGCCATGCGCAGCACCTCCGCCGCTCAGAATGCAGCCGATCTCGCCGAACGTTCGACAGCGGGATCGGCCAGTGAACGACCATGACCACCCACGCACGTGATCAGGACGTCGTCGTCCAGACCCCGCCGCGGGTCCGCCGCCGGTCACTGGCCGGCTACATGGTCATGCCGGTGATCCTGGCACTGGTATGTCTTGCCCTGTACCTGTATGTGGGATCCCGGGAACTGGACAGCATCGAGGCACGCTCACTCAACGCCGCATCGCTGGCCAAAGCGACCTGGGAACATATCCAACTGACCGCGGTATCGACTCTGCTGACCCTCATCGTCGCCGTTCCGTTGGGAATCCTGCTCACCCGTCCCCTCACACGCCGGATCCGGCCTTATATTCTCACCGTCCTCACGCTGGGCCAAGCCGTCCCGACGATCGCGGTCCTGGTGCTTCTGGCCGTCGCATTCCTGTTTCTCGGTTTCCAGGCAGCGGTGGTCGGCTTGGTGCTGTACGCCATCATCCCGGTGCTTTTGAACACCATGGTTGGTTTGGAGCAGGTGGATGAGTCCGTGCTGGAGGCTGGCCGGGGCATGGGCATCTCGAAATTCGGGGTGCTGCGGCGGCTGGAACTCCCACTGTCCGTGCCGATCATCCTGGCTGGAGTGCGCACCGCCCTGGTGATCAATGTCGGCACCGCCACCCTGACCACCTACATCAACGCGGGCGGTCTGGGCGACATCATCGTCGCCGGGCTGTCCACCAACCGCGTCCTGATTCAACTCGTCGGGGCCGCACTCACCGCCGTCCTGGCCCTACTCATTGACTACCTCGCCGGTATCGCCGAAGACTTCCTTCGCCCCAAAGGGCTGTAGAACCATTCCAACCACTAGAAGAGGAACCATGAACACATCATCCGCACAGGCAAAAACCCTCACAGTCCTTAGCGTCGGCCTTACCCTCATGCTGACCGCCTGTGGAGGCGGAGACACCGGCGGCGGTGCAGCCGCCGACAGCGAAGTCGCCGGTGCAGAACTGTCCGTCGGATCCAAGGAATTCACCGAATCCATCCTGCTGGCCCAGATCACCGCAGCAGCCTTGGAAAACGCCGGCGCAACGGTCGAGGACAAAACAGGCATCTCCGGCAGCGCCACGGTCCGCGAAGCCCTGGAAACCGGGGAAGTCGACATGTACTGGGACTACACCGGGACCGGCTGGGTCAACATCCTCGGCAACACCACAGAGAACGTTCCCGAAGACCTGTACGCAGCCGTCGTCGAAGGCGATGCCGCGAACAACATCGCGTGGCTGGAGCCAGCGCCTTTCGAAAACACCTACCGTATTGCTGTTCCCACCAGCTTCGCTGAGGAAAACAGCCTCACCACCATGAGCGACGCCGCTTCCTACATTCAGGAAAACCCGAACGATGGTGTGGTCTGCGCCGCCAGCGAATTCATCAACCGCGACGACGGATTGCCCGGCCTGGAAGCAGCCTACGGGTTCGAATTCAGCAGCGTTGTTGAACTTGACCTGAACCTGATTTACACCCAGATCGGCGAGGAATGCAGCTTCGGTGAGGTGTTCTCCACGGACGCCCGCATCGTTTCCAACGAGCTGACGGTCCTCGAGGATGACCAGGCGTTCTTCGTGGAATACCAGGGCGCGATGACCCTCCGCCAGGAAACCCTCGACGAATACCCCGCCATCGCCGACATCATGGCGCCCATCAGTGAAGCCCTCACCAACGAGACCATCACCGAACTCAACGGCAAGATCGACAACGACGGCGAAGAGCCGCGCGACGTCGCCGACGAGTGGCTCGAGAGCGAGGGCCTGATCGGCTGATCAGGTTCACCCCGGCTCCACCAGACTCTGCACACGAGAACAGAAGGAAACACAGTGATTGAGAAGGAAACCACGTTCTTTAGCGAGGGAAGCCGTCTGAAGGCCACCCTGTACTATCCGGACGATCTGCCCGCCAATGGTCCGCATCCGGCGTTGATCGTCAACTCCGGTTACCAGGGCTTCAACGAGTTCTACCCAAAAATGTTCGCCAGGAACATGACCAAACGCGGCTACATCTGCCTCGGTTTCGATTACCGCGGGATGGCGGACAGCGAGGGCGAAAAGGGCACCGTCCTCATCGAGCAGCAGGTCGAGGATATCCGTAATGCGATCACGTTCATGCAGTCCCAGGAGGATGTGGATGATCACCGGATAGGTCTCATCGGCTGGGGAATGGGCGCGGCGAACGTAGTCCTTGCCGGCGGTAAAGCGCGGAACGTGGCCGGAGTGGCCGCACTGAACGGCTTCTACGACGGCGAGAGGTGGCTCAAATCGATCCACACCTTTGACGAGTACACCAGAATCCTCGACGAGGTGCAGGTGGACCGTACGCGGCGGGTCCTCGAAGGGGAATCACAGCTGGCCGACACATTCGCCCACTATCCGTTGGATCCCGCCACTGAGGACTACGTGGGGAAGGAACTTTCCCAGGTGTATGGTTTCGGGCATCCCACGCGGCTGCAGTTCACCGAGTCCATCATCGACGTCAAGGTGGAGAAGGTGGTCAGGGACCTGGCGCCGGCACCCCTGTTCATCGGTCACGGGTCGCGTAACACCCTGCACCCCTACGATGAGGCGACGTCCCTCTACGAGGCAGCGTCTTCCCCCAAAACGCTGTATACCATTGACGGACGCCACAACGACTTCATGTACGGTGACCACCCGGAATTCCTGATTCTCTGCGACCGCCTGCAGGAGTTCTTTGATTCCGCATTCGCGGCAAGCGCGTCGCCGATTCGGAGCGTTTCGGCTTAGCGTCATCCAAACGAAAGGGAGGGGTCTACCAGTGGTAGACCCCTCCCTTTCGTTTCGGGGCGCACCGCAAGAAATATTCGCGGCGGCCTTAGCGATTAGTCTCTGGGTGCCGCAGGGTCCAGCAGTTGGGCCAGGTGGATACCGCGGCGGTCGCTGAGGTCCTCCAGCTGGGTGCGGCAGGAGTAGCCGTCTGCGAGCACGACGGCGTCGTCCTTCGCCGTGCGCACCGCCGGCAGGAGCTGCTGCTCGGCCACCGCTACGGAGATCTCGTAGTGGCCGCGTTCCACCCCGAAGTTTCCGGCGAGGCCGCAGCATCCGCCGAGTTTCTGCAGGCTGGCGCCGGCTTCTTCGAGTAGGGCGGCGTCAGGGCTCCAACCCATCACGGCATGGTGGTGGCAGTGTGGTTGCGCCACGACGGTTGTTCCCTCCAGCGACGGCGGGGTGTAGCCCGGCGCCTTCGTCAGGAACTCGGCCAGCGTGTGGGTGGCCGCTGCCACGGGTCCTGCTGTGGCGCGGCCGAGCAGTTCGACAGCGTCTGAACGCAGCACGCCCGTGCAGGACGGTTCAAGCCCCACGATCGGAATCCCCTCGTCAACGGACTTTCCCAGCACGTTGATACTGGAGCGCAGGATTTTCCGGGCCGAATCGAGCTGACCGGTGGAGATCCAGGTCAGGCCGCAGCACACCGGCGCATCGGGGATCCTTACCTCGTACCCGGCCGACTCGAGCACACGTACTGCGGCCTGGCCCACCTTTGGCGAGAAGTTGTTCGTGAACGAGTCAGCCCAGAGGAGCACCGGCGGGCGTTCCTCCGACGGAGCTGCGGTGGCCCCTCGCGCTCGGAACCAGGCGTGGAAGGTCTGCGGCGCGAACGCGGGAATGTTCCGGCGCTGGTCCACGCCCGCCATCCGGAGACCCACCTGCCGGATGCCGGGAAGCCGCACCAGGGCGTTGACAAGCCGCGGTGCGATTGCGGCGAAGCCGGCCCACCGGGGCAGCCAGCCCAGCGAGTAGTGGGACGCGGGACGGATCCGGCCCCTATAGCTTTGATGCAGCACTTCGGCCTTATAGGCGGCCATGTCGATTCCGGTAGGGCAGTCGGACGCGCAGCCCTTGCAGGACAGACACAGGTCCAGGGCGTCGTGCACCTCGGGCGCGCGCCAGTTCGGCGTGCCGCCTTTCACTCCCCCGGTGACGCTGCCGTTGATCATTTCCTGCAGTGCCCGGGCCCGGCCGCGGGTGGAATCCTTCTCCTCCAGTGTCGCGATATAGGACGGGCACATCACCGTCGAATTATCGTTGTGGGCGGCGCGGCACTGTCCCACTCCGGTGCAGCGGTGGACTGCCTGGCTGAAGTCACCCTCGTCGTGCAGGTAACCGAAGCCCAGCCCCGAGCGCAGCGGACCGGCTTCGGCAACACGGACATTCGCGTCCAGCGGCTCGGGATCCACCAGCACACCGGGGTTCAGGATGTTGTCCGGGTCCAGGATGCCCTTGACCTTCCCGAAGAGAGATATTGCCGCAGGTGTGTACATGAACGGCAGGAGCTCGCTGCGGGCGCGGCCGTCGCCGTGTTCGCCCGATAGTGAGCCACCGTAGCGCGCGACCAGTTCTGCTGCGTCGGTGAGGAAGGCACGGAAAGCGGCGGTGCCGTCCTCCCGGTGGAATGGGAAGTCGAGACGGACGTGCACGCAGCCGTCACCAAAGTGGCCGAACGGAAAGCCGGTGAGGTGGTGCGTGAGCAGGAGATCATCAAAGTCGCGGAGATAGTTACCCAGGGTCTCCGGCGGCACTGCGGCGTCCTCCCAGCCGGCGTGTGCCGGCACGCCGGCTGGCGATCGGCCCGCCAGTCCCCCGCCGTCCTCGCGAATTCGCCACAACGCAGCGGCCTGCGGAAGGTCTTCGATGATGCGGGAGTGTCGAGCGGCGTCGAGGCGGCTGAGCCGTGTGGCACGATCGGCGACCTCGAGGGCATCATCACCAGAGATCTCGACGAAAAGCCAAGCGGCACCACCGGGAAGTTCGGGCACGGCCTGGGGACCTTTACGGGCTCGGACCACCTCGACGATGCGCGAATCCAGGCCCTCGCAGGCGGTGGGCCGGAAGGGCAGCACGGCAGGCACGGCGTCACCGGCGGCTCCTATGTTCTCAAAGCCCAGCACCACCAGGGTCTTGTACGGCAGGTCAGCCACCAGGCGCACTCCGGCCTCCAACACGACAGCGAGCGTGCCTTCGCTGCCGACGAGCATGCGGCGTAGGTCGAACCCGCGCTCGGGCAGCAGGTGTTCCAGCGAATAGCCCGACACCTGCCGGCCGAACCGGCCGAGTTCGGTACGGATTGTTCCCAGCTCGGCACTGACCAACGAGCGCAGCGCGTCAGTTTCCGCAGACGAGGGCGTGCCGCCCGCGCCGAGATGCAACCGTGTGCCCGAGCCGGTGACGACGTCGAGGTGCGTCACATTATCCGCGGTGCGTCCGTAGGCGAGTGCGCGTGAACCGCAGGCGTTGTTGCCGATCATTCCACCGACCGTGCAGCGGCTGTGGGTAGAGGGATCGGGACCAAACCGCAAACCGTTGGACAGCGCCACCTTCTGCAGGGTCGCGTGGACCGCGCCGGGTTCGACGACGGCGGTGCGGGCCTCAACGTCGAACTCCAGGACCTTGTTCAGATGGCGACTGAAGTCGAGAACGACGCCCGGCCCGATGGCGTTGCCGGCGATCGAGGTTCCGGCACCGCGCGGCGTGAAGGGGACGCCACGTTCACGGCAGACCTCAAGCGTGGTGAGGACCTCGTCGAGGTGCCGAGGAAAAACGACCGCCGCGGGCTGCACCCGGTACAGGGAAGCATCGCTGGAGTAGACCGCGCGTGAAGTTGCATCCGCGCGAGCATCCGTGACACCGCGGGATTGCAGTTCCGAAACAAGAGAAGTAGGTGCTGTGAGCGTCATCGCCATGAGTAACATGTTACTCCAAGTATGCAGCACCGCTGCAGACTAGTCTTAGAGCCATGTCAGAACCGTCCGCCGAAGCCGCCGACCGCTCCGGACGCCCACCTACGCTCACCGAGCGTACGATCGAGGCGGTCCGCGAGGGCATCCGAAACGGAACACTGGTGCCGGGTGAGTTGTATTCGGTATACCGATTGGCTGATGAGCTGGGCGTTTCCCGTAGCCCCGTTCGCGACGCCCTGCTGCGGTTGGCGGAAACCGGGATGGTAGCGTTCGAGCGCAATCGAGGCTTCCGCGTCGTCCTGCCCGGGGCCCGTGAATTGACCGAGATCATCGCCGTCCGCCTCGCATTGGAGGTGCCCGCTGCCCAGCGGGCGGCGGTCCGTGCCACCGCCGCGGACCGCGCGGCCCTGCAGAACGAATATGAGGCGATGCAGGTATCGGTCACGGCCGGGGATGAGACCGCTTTCATGATGCACGACCAGCGGTTCCACGGGCTGCTGCTGGAGCTTGCGGGCAACGCGCATGTCACCCGAATCATCGAGAATCTGCGGGATGCCACCCGGCTGGTCGGCACTTCCACTATCCGGACGTCCCGGTCCTTAGAGGACGTGTACCAGGAACACCTGCCAATCCTCGACGCCATCCAACAAGGGAGCCCCTCCACAGCGGGTGCAGCCATGCGGCGTCACCTAGAGTCGACAGGGCGGCTGCTACTGCAAGAAGCTGCGCGGAAATCCGACACGAATCTGAAATCCAACGCGCTCTGGAACGATTTAGTGGGTCATCCACCTGTGGGCGAGTGAAGCCCGAAGCGGTCCACCTGTGCTTGAGCCGCTCAAGCAACTCTGGAGCGGCGGTGATGCGCCTTCCGCGCCAGACCGGCGAACTTATTCAGTTGAATCCATACGAAGGGACTCCTCTGGAAGGTAATAACTGGATGGGAGCCCGTGATGTCGATTGGGTTCAAACAGGGCCCCAGGGTGGAAAGTGTTCTAGATTACAGAACGTCTACTGGCAGGCTCATAATCTCGGCAGTTAACCGTGCGTAGAACCCGCGGTGTGAACCGCAGGCGAAGGATCTGCATGCGGTCCTCGTGCTGGTCCGACGTGCCCTTACCTAGGAAGAAGCCCAAATTGATTCTTGAACATGCAACGCTGACGATTCGACCCGATGGCCACGAGGCTTTCCTTGCGGCTTTCCCACAGATCCGGGCTCATCTTGTGGCATCACGTGGTTGCCGCTCCGTGGACCTTTACCCGAGTGTGGACCGGGAGGATGTGTACCTGTTACGCGTGGCATGGGACACGCTCGAGGACCATACCGAGGTGTTCCCCGGCAGCGAGCATGGCCGTGCTGTGTTGGCGGAACTGCAGGACCACGTCCAGTCACTCGACATAGTTCATTTCGGTGGGGTGCCTGTCAGTACGTCAGCGTGATCGGCGGCGGCCGGTCCGGATTTGCAGGTGCCCGCTACGAGCGGAGGCTTTGGTTACGTCGGTGCAGTCGCGCTCGACCCCTTTCCAGGGGTGGGCTGTAATGTCGGCCCCGCCCAGCCGGCACGCCGACTGAGCCAGGGCTGTCATGCCGGGAAATAAGCTGGTGGGTTCCTGCATGTCGACGATGCAGAGGGAACCTCTAGGACGAGTGAGCTGCTTCATCGCATCCCAGGCTGCCTCCCAGGGCTTCATCAGTGATAGCGCGTAGGTCGCCAAGGTTGCATCGGAGAGAGCCTTTCCTCCGTGGGAGGTGATGGACGCGCTGAGGAACGCTGGGGAGGCGGTCGTGGCATCGGCTTGGATGAGGATGATGTTGGTCCATCCGTGGCGGTCGGCTTTTCGTCGGGCCTGGGCGAGCATCTTGGTGCTGCGGTCGATGCCGATGATGGTTCCGGTGGGCCCGATGCGTTCCTTGAGGAGGCCGAAGTTCAGTCCGGTGCCACATCCAAGGTCCACAACCTGATCGCCCGGGTTGAGGTTCAGGGAGCCTATTCCTAGTTGCCGGCCCGCCCGGTACACGGGGAATTCCGCGGACATCAGGTCGTAGAAGGGCGCGAAGCTGCTGTATTTTTCGGCGATCGGAATCACTCCAGAAGGCGGTAGGCACCATGGCTGGCGCTGGAACGACCAGCTTAGGCTCAGGGCGTACCCCACTGATCTCGCCAGCACTGATCACCACAGCAAACGAAGGGTTGAGCCAGCACCATGGAAACCAGCAATGATGTGATCGATCTTTTGGTCGTCGGCGGCGGTACTGCGGGAATCGTGGGCGCCAAGACGGCCTCGCGCCTGGGTGCCCGCGTTGTCCTCGTGGAGCGGGCACGTACGGGCGGTGACTGCCTGTGGACCGGGTGTGTACCATCCAAGACGCTCCTTTCCGCCGCTGCGGCAGCGGTTGGACCAAGAGCGGGCGTGAACCCAGCCCTGGCACCCGACGGTGCTACGGGGCGCATGGACTTTTCAGCTGTCAGGGCGAGGATCGCTGCCGCGATCACCACGATCGAGCCCGACGATTCCCCTGCCTCCCTGAAAGCGGTTGGTGTGACGGTCCGTCATGGTGCTGCCCGTTTCACCGGCCCGGGCCGCGCCGAGATCGACGGGGAGGAAATCCGTTTCCATCAGGCACTGGTGGCTACCGGTAGTGATCCTGTACTTCCACCGATACCGGGCCTGGACAGGGCGCACGTGGTCACGTCCGAAACCGTGTGGGACCTGGAAGAGTTGCCCCAGCACCTGGTGATCATTGGTGGAGGGCCGATTGCCTGCGAGCTCGGGCAGGCTTTCGCCCGCCTAGGTGCACGCGTGGTGATGCTGGTCCGCTCCCGGATCCTTCCCAAGGAAGACCCCGATGCCGCAGCAATCATCCGTTCCAGCCTCACACAAGACGGCGTGCACATCATCGAGGACATCGCGGTGGAGGATGTCACCTCAGCAGCTAGTCAGGACAGTTCAGATGCTACGGCCGGTACGGCTGGCAGGGACGGTAGAGGCGAGGCAGTGAATCTTGTCCGTACCGGTGATGGCCGGTCTTTTCCCGCTGACACGATCCTTGTCGCGGCGGGTAGACGTGCTCGCACCAAGGGTTTGGGGCTGGAGCTGGTCGGCGTGGACCTTGATGAGAAGGGGCACGTCCTGGTTGACGCTGCGATGCGGACGTCGAGCCCGACGATCTGGGCGGCAGGGGATGTCACACCGAACCCGGACTTCACGCATCTGGCGGGCGTGTACGCGAGCACAGCAGCGTCGAACGCCGTCCTGGGCGTACGCCGAGCCGTCAGCAGGACGGTGCCCCGGGTCACCTACACATCTCCTGAAGTCGCAGCCGTCGGGATCACGAGTCCTGAGGGTGCCAACCAGCGCGTGTCCACCATCGAACATGCTGACGCGGACCGGGCGATCACCGAGAATCAGGTGGCCGGATTCACCCGGCTGGTCATGGACCGGCGCGGCCGGATTCTCGGTGGGACCATCGTCGGACCGCGGGCCGGGGAAACCCTGGGTGAGCTGACCCTTGCAGTGCATCAGAAACTCAGTACCCGTGATCTGGCCGGGGTGACTCACCCCTACCCGACCTATAACGATGGCCTGTGGAACGCGGCCATCGCCGATGCCCGCACAGCCCTGGAAATACCGTTGGTCCGTGCGGCGATGTCGGCACTGGTTTATTTCACCCGGTGGCGCCTGACTCACAAGTCCACTCACCACTCCGGCGAGGCTTCCGACACCAAGCAGCTGGAGTGACTCCGGTCGGATGACGTGCACCCGGTCTTCGATCCTGCGGCACTTCCGCCCTTCTCCCTATCGGTTTGGTGCTGGGTGGTCAGCGGAGTCTGCGGTATCCGCTGATGATGCGCTCGGTGGCACTGATGGATACCAACAGAGCCCAGATAAGGGCGATCTGCCAGGACACGAAGGGCAGCAGCAGCCACAGGCTGTGCACCACGACGGTCTCGGTTCCTTCGGCAAGCCCGCCCAGGAATGACAGGGACCGGCCGTCCTCGATGGTCCGGCCGGTTTTCTCCGCGATGGAGGAGAAAGCGAGGAAGACGCTGCCGTTGATGTAGTAGGCGAACAGGACGAGGAGGAAGGGTAACCATGGGGCACCGAACCCGGCAGTGGCGCCGACGGCGACCCCTATTACTGTCGCCCCGTAGACAACGAAGTCAGCGCAGATGTCCCAGAACCCGCCTTGACCGTTGTCTGGCACATGCGCCCGTGCGTGAGCTTGGGCTTGGGCTTGGGCGTGTGTCTGTGTGGATTGTGCTGGGTGGGCGCGGCGGCGGGCCAGGGGCCCGTCCAGCCCGTCTGCTAGCCGGCACAGGAGCCACGCGATGAGCGATGGTACCCATAGTTGGGCGGCTGCCAGTCCTGCACTGGCCATGCCGAGGACGAGGTTCGCGCCGGTGAGCTTGTTGGGGCTGATCCATGACACGTCCAGCAGGGCCGCGGCCCGGTCCAATGCCGGGGCGAGGATGGGGCGCAGTTTCGTGTCAAACATTCTGTCGACGGCTCCCGCGCCGGGATCGCAGTGCGTAGATGAGGCCTGCGAGGGTGAGGACGCCGAGGGCGGCGGCCGCCAGTGTCGCAGGCCAGCCGAAGTCCAGTCCGAAGGCGCCCAGGGCGAGGAAGCTCACCGTGCCGGGCAGGATGCCGACCATGGTGCCCAGGATGTAGGGCCACCAGCCCAGTGCTGTGAGGCCGGCGGAGTAGTTGATGGCGGTGAAGGGCAGGACCGGGACCAGGCGCACTCCGACCACCGCGAGGAAGCCGCGCTTGCTGAGGATTTCGTCGACTTTCTCCACGCGTGTGCCGGTGAACTTCTCGACGGCGTCCCTGCCAAGGAAACGTCCGAGCCAGAACGCTGCGGTAGCGCCGAGCAGGGCCGCTCCGTATACGAGCATCAGCCCGGGCCCGAATCCGAACAGGACCCCTGCAGCAATCGAGAGCACATTCTTTGGAACCGGCGCCAGGGTCAGTGCCGCGTATCCGAGGACGAATCCGACCGGACCCCACCACCCGGCCCGTTCGACCAGGGCGCGCAGTTCTTGGACGTCGGGAATGGGCACCATCAAGACGATGACGGTCGCCGCGACGATGATGACGCCCAGCAGCAGCGCCCGCCGGAGCGGGGTCAGCCACGGCTGGTGGGGGCTGGCGTCGTGCTGCATGGTCTCCCGCCATAGTTTGCCCGGTATGGCCCGTCAGTGGCTGGACCAGCTTCGAAGAATACTGGAACCTGCTTTATCTCATCCAAGAAGGACCTATGAACCACCCACTCGCTCCCTTGTCCCGTTCCCGGAGGGTTGCGGTGCCCGTCATGGCCGCCGCCGCTGTCCTCGTGCTGAGCTCCTGCGCCGGGGAACCCGGTGAACCAGGTGAAATCCCGACCACCTACGAGTCGTTCGAGGATGTCCTTGCCGATGCCGATGGCCAGACCGTGGATCTGTGGATGTACGGCGGGGATGAGCAGGGCAACGCCTATGTCGACGACGTCCTCGCTCCTGCCGCCGCGGAGGAGGGAGTCACCCTGCGACGGGTGCCTATTACCGACACGGCGGATGCGGTGAACCGTGTCCTGAGTGAACGACAGGCCGGACGCACGGACGGATCCGTGGACCTCGTCTGGGTCAACGGGGCGAACTTCAGCACCGGGCGGCAGGCTGAAGCATGGCGGTGCGGGTGGACCGATCTTTTGCCCAACATGGCACTGACCGATCAGGACGACCCGCTGTTGCAGAACGACTTCGGGACACCGGTGGACGGATGCGAGGCGCCCTGGCACAAAGCGCAGTTCACGTTTTTCTACAACTCCGCGGCCATCACCGACCCGCCGACCACCCTCGAGGGCATCCTTGAATGGGCCCGGGACAATCCGGGCCGCTTCACCTACCCCGCCCCGCCGGACTTCACCGGCAGTGTCTTCCTGCGCGAAGTGATGCTCAGCACCGCCGGCGGAGCGGAGGAGGTTCCCTTGGACTACAGCGAGGAAACTTTCGATGAGCACGCCCCGGCCGCCCTGGACGCACTGCGCGAGGTGGCGCCGTCGCTGTGGCGTGGAGGTGCCACTTACCCGCGCGATGAACAGGCACTGAACACCCTCTTCGCTGATGGCGAGGTGGATATCGCCATGACCTACGGTCCTGCGACCCTGACAGATCTGGTGGCCTCCGAGGCGCTGCCGGACACCACGAAGGTCCTCACCCTCGAGGAAGGCACCGTCGGCAACGCCAGTTTCCTCGCGATCCCCGCCAACGCCTCCGACCCTGCAGGGGCTATGGTCGTCGCAAACCTGGCCCTGTCCCCGGAGCAGCAGGCAGCCAAAGCCGATCCGGGCACATGGGGTCAGTTCCCGGTCCTCGACACAGCACGGCTCGACGCCGACCAGCAATCCCTGTTCGATGACCTGCCCGCGTCCCCGGTCGTGCCCTCCTACGACGAGCTCTCCCGCAACGCCCACGGCGAACTCGCCGCCGATTGGGTGCCGGCCTTGGATGAGGCATGGCGTCAGGAGGTTGCAACCACACGATGAACCACCCCCTGCCCGGACCGGGAACCGGCCCCGAGGACCACCAGGGTGACACGGGCGAATCCCGTAGCCAGCGTCCTGGTGTCGATCGTGATGCTGGCCGTGAGCGGGGTTTGGTATACCGGCGGAGCGTGCTGCTCGCCTTGCCGGCGGTGGTGCCTGTTGTGCTGGTCCTTGGTGTCTCACTCGTAGGCGCGTCAGCCCAGAGCCTGGGGTTGATGCCCTTCATCGGCCCACCGGTGCTCAGTACGCGTGGGTGGGCCGGATCAGCTGGTGAGCTGGCAAAGTCCGCAACGGTTTCTGCCTACATTGCGGCCGCGTCCACTGTGCTGTCCCTGGTCGTGGGATTCGCGGTCGCCGTGTACATCCTTGCCGCACCCCGGATGGGGCGGCTTGTGGCGGGCTTGAGCGCAGCGACCATCCCCATACCTCACCTCATCGGTGCCGGTGCGATGGGTCTGTTGTTGTCCGATAGCGGGTTCCTACACCGGCTGCTGGGCATGCCGGCAGCCTTTCCCGCCCTGGTCGGTGGTCCCTGGTGGATTGCTGTAATCAGCGAGTATGTGTGGAAGGAATCGGCATTCGTCGCTCTGGTGGTGATCGGCAGCATGTCCCGATCGATGACGGGCCTGTGCGATTCCGCAGCAACGCTCGGGGCGACGGCCTGGCAGCGGATCATCCATGTCGTCCTGCCCCTGTCAGTACCGGCACTGGCCGTATCGGCGCTGATTGTCTTCGTCTACACGTTCGGAGCCTACGAGAGTCCCTGGCTGCTGGGTCCGACGTCTCCGGAGCCACTGCCGGTGCGCGCGGTGAGGCTCTTCGGGTCCGTGGATCTGGACGCCCGACCGGAAGCCATGGCCACAGCACTGGTGTCCGTCGCCGCCAGCGCGGCGGCGATCCTCGCCGGGGTCGGTATTTTGCGGGCCCGTCGGAACGTGCGATGACAGCGGTCCTGCCCGCCAAGCGGCCCGTTCGCCCTGGAACCAGGGATGTGAGCGTGCAGATCCGCCCCGTGGTGCGCGCTGGTCTGGGGGTCCTGTTGGTGCTCTGGATCCTCGCACCGCTGCTCCCGGTCGTGCTGTGGTCGGTAGCCGGGGTGTGGCGGGCCCCGGCCGTCACCCCGGACACGTACTCAGTGAATGCCTTCGCGTCGCTGGGGGAACGGGCTACTCTCCGGGCGGGGCTCGCGTCGTTAGGGCTCGGGGTTGCTGTCGCCGTCGTAGCGACGCCGCTGGGCTTCCTGGGTGCCCTCGCCGCCCAGAGCCTTCCGGGCAGACGCGGCAGGGCGGTGGATCTGATCCTGCTCGCACCCCTAGCCATCCCCCCGTTCGCCCTTGTCTTGGGGGCCAACACCACGCTGCTGCGTCTGCATGTGCCGGCGTTCGCGGGCGTCGTCCTGATCCTGGTGGTAACCGCGCTGCCCTACACGGCGTTCATGTACCGCAGCGCTCTGGCCGCCTACGAGAACCAGTTCGAAGATGTCGCCCGCACCCTCGGCGCACACCCCCGTCAGGTTATCCGGCACGTCCGGGTGCCGTTGCTCGCGACCGCAACAGCGCGGGGATTCTTCCTCGCCTTCCTCGTAGGGTGGGGAGACTATGTAGCGACCCTGCTCGTAGGAGGAGGGCAACTCACGACGCTTCCGATGCTGCTTGGGGCCGCAGCATCATCGACCGGCAACGAGCAACTCACCGCTGTCCTATCCCTGTCCGTCATCATCCCGCCGGTCATCATCCTGGCCGCCTTCGGGATACCGGCCCTGACCCGAAAGGCGGTCGCATGAGTTCCGGGCTCGAGCTCCGCAGCGTCTCGCACTCCTTCGGGGGGACGGATGTCCTTCACGACGTGTCCCTGACCGTGCCACCGTCAGGCTGTGTTGCCCTGCTCGGAGCATCCGGTAGCGGCAAGTCCACGGTTCTGCGCATCATCGCAGGACTCGACCGGCCCAGCGCCGGGCAGGTACTGGTCGACGGGGACGACATGGGAGCAGTGCATGTCGAGCAGCGCGGTATGGCCCTGGTGTTCCAAAACGCGTTGCTCTTTCCTCACCTGAATGTCATCGACAATGTAGCCTTCCCTGCGCGCATGGCCGGGCAGCGCCGTGCAGAGGCCCGCCGGCACGCCATGGAGTACCTCGAGCTTGTGCAACTGGCCGACTACGCCCACAGGCCCGTCGGGAAACTTTCCGGAGGACAGGAACAAAGGGTCGCCCTGGCACGGGCACTTGCCCGCAACCCCCGCATCCTTCTCCTCGATGAGCCGTTCGCGTCCCTCGATGTGCAGCTGCGCGAGGACATGTATGACCTGATCCAGAACATACGGGCGCAGCTGGCGCCAACGATCGTCGTGGTGACACATGACCGGCAGGAAGCATCGATCCTCGCCGACTCGATCGCGGTGCTGGACGAAGGGCGCATCCTTCAGCACGGCACCGTGCACCAACTCCACTACGAACCAGCGACACAAATGGTGAACCGGCTCCTCGGAGGCCTCAACGCAGTCCCGGGCCATGTGAGCGGCGGCAAACACCACTCAGTCCTCGGTCAGCTTCCCGTCCAGGACACCGCCACTGACGGGCCTGCATTTCTGATCGTGCGCCAGGAAGCACTCAGACTCATCCCACCAAGGGAGGCAGGATCTCCCACGCTCAAAGGATCAGTTTCCGGGATCACGTCCCTCGGCGCGCGGACCCTCGTGCGGGTCAGTTTCACTTCCGGTGACCCCAACCCAGAACCCAATCCTTTGGCTGGCAAGGATCCGCGCGTGGCTGATCTATCAAGCCCTGATTTGTCGGGCCCTGATGGATACGGCAACGGTTTGACGGCCACCCTCACAGTCGATGTCGCAGGGAACCCGCACCTGCTGCTTGGGCAAGTCGTCGGTGTGGGCTTGCAGGAAGGCCGGGCATGGGCGGTGCAGGCCTAGCCCGTGAGACTTAGGGCCCCCGGCCACAACGGTACGAATCGGGCGCGGCGGCGGTGGCCGGGCTGCCTGTATGTCGGTGTTGTGTGTCCCAGATTGCAGAACGGGGCGGTTATACGGCCGTAGCGTCGGGAGGACACCAGCGACGAGGAAGGCACGCATCATGACTGCTTCACATCACGCGGCATCGGCCAACGGTCCCGGCACCGCCCCCGCAGCATCGACAGCGCCACCAATTAGGCAGCGTGTCCTCGCCGGCTTCATCGGAGGGCTCAGCGGCGGAGTTGTCTTCGGCGCGCTGATGGCCGTGATGGGCATGCTTCCGATGATCGCTTCCCTCGTCGGCTCGTCCTCGGTTGCCGTCGGGTTCATCGTCCACCTGGTCATCTCGGTGCTGATAGGGCTCACGTTGACCATTCCCGGTGCCGGACTGTTGACCGGCAGTCTCATCAAGAGCGCCCTGGTCGGTCTCGTGTACGGGGCGCTGTGGTGGGTGCTCGGACCCCTGCTGATCATGCCGACAATGATGAGCATGCCGGTCCTCACCCTCGACGGGTCGTCCCTGATGTCCCTGATGGGCCACATGATCTACGGGCTTATTCTGGGACTGGTTGCAACCCTCGTCCTTCGACGTCGCCGATGACACCAGAAACACCGGAGACGCCGGTAACGCCTGTAACCGGGCAGCGTCTGAACGATGCATGCTCGAAAACTGTCCTGTCCGCCGCTGGCACTCCGGCGAAGGGCTGGGCGCCCCACGAACGGGAGGTTGACCCTTTGGCTGAGACCGGGGAACCTTTCAGCTGCCTCAATGCCGTAGAGATTTTTGCTGACCTCACCGCGCAGGACATGGCCGCCCTGGACCGGATGTCACCCCCGAAACTGTTCAGCAGTGGCGAGTTGGTGTTCAGCCAGAGCCAACCGGTCACGGCCCTGTTCATCCTCAAAGAAGGCAGGATCAGGATCTTCCGGGTAGCCGAGGACGGCAAAACCCTCACGATCGCGATCCTGGAACCCGGTGCGGTGTTCGGCGAGATGCTCCTCGTGGGCCAGCAGATGTACGACAACTACGCCGAAGCCATCGAGGACTCCATTGTCTGTCAGCTCACCGCTGCAGACGTCGAAGAACACTTTCTTTCCAACCCGAAGATCGCGGTGAAAATCTCCCGGCTCCTCGGTCAGCAGGTCGCACGCCTCGAGGACCGCCTGACGGACATGGCGCTGCGTCCTCTCGCCGCGAGAACCGCCTCGACCCTGCTCACCCTGGATGATGCTGCCCCCCGCGGCAGATTCACCTATACCCGTTCGGTGAAACTCACCCACGAACAGCTCGCCGGGCTCCTTGGTGCCACGCGCGAAGCCACGAGCAAGACGATGGCTGACTTCGCGGCCCGCGGCCTCATCCGCCAGGGCCGGGGGCGTATCACTATCAACGACATCGACGGGCTTCGTCGGATCTCCCGCAGCACCTTCTAACCCCGAACACCGCGAACCCGTGGGCTTTCCGGCACGTTCGGCTGCCCAAGACTGCCCGGTTTCTTCCCAGTTTCCCAAACGTACAAACCCCAACAGAAAGAGGAACACCCATGACACGCGTCACCGTGCACACCCCCGACACCGCACCCGAGGCCGCCCGACCCGAACTCGGTGCCCTCGCTAAGCAGTTCGGGAAAGTCCTCAACATTCATGGGGCGATGGCCCATTCGCCCGTCGTCCTCCAGGCGTACGTCGCTTTCCAGCAGGTCATTGGCGACTACGGGACCTTCGATGCGCGCACCAGGGAAGCCATCGTCCTCGTCGTCGGCAATGTCGACGAATGCAGCTACTGCCAGTCCGCACACACCATGGGTGCGAAAGCCGCAGGGCTCAGCCAAGGCCAGACCATCGCCATCCGGAAGGGCACCGTCGATTTCGACCCAAAGCTCGCGGCCCTGCTGGAACTGGCACGCAAAGCACAGCCAACAAGGGCTCCGTGAAGGACGATGCCTGGCAGGCCGGTCTCGACGCAGGATGGACCGACGTCGAACTCACCGAACTCTCCGCCCACATCGCCCTGAACCTGTTCACCAACTACTTCAACCACTTGGTCGAAACCGACCTCGACGTTCCGGCTGCCCCGGAACTCTAAAGAGCCGCGCGTACCCGTGCCGCCCCGTTCCGGCACGGGTACGCGCCCACTGCTTTCATTCCTCCCATCCCGGGCCGCCGGCAAATCCATGGTCTGACCGGTAGCTGGCACGAATCACCCCGGGGTGCTCTTCACCCGTAACGGCAGCCAGTGCAGCTCGACATTGGCGGCTGGATGCAACACCGAGTGCTGGGCACACGCAGGGACCAGGTGGCCCATTTCAGGCTCATCACTGATGCTTCGTTCCGATTCTCACTCAACAGTGATGATGTGGCAGATACCCGCGGGCCCGCAGTTCGCGGGATCCAGAGTTCGTGCGGTCTCCACAAGCTGCTCGAGCTCGCCTGCCAAGTCAGCAAGCTCTCGTTGGCGTGAACGGACTCCGGTGAGTTTTTGCTCGAGGACAAGCATTAAGTGACTGCAGGGCGTCTGGCCGGCATCGCGAAGGCCCAAGACCGGAGCAACCTCAGCAAGGGTGAGGTCCGCGCTTTGTGCCGCGCGGATAAAGCGGCGAGCTCAGTCACGAGCGGGTAGAACCTTTTCCCGGGAGGTTCGCCTGCGGCAGATACGCTGCAGCGCGCCGCAGCACTTCATTCTCGTGCTCGAACAGTCGAACCCGCTTGCGCAGCTCACGATTCTCCACCGTTTCGCTACGCGCCTGACCAGGCCTTGACGCTCTCATCGGTCTCGGCGTGACGCAGCCATTTCGTGAGCGTCATCGGATGAACGCCGCAGTCCTTCGCGATCTGCTCGATCGCCACTCCGGGCTCGCGGTTCCTGGCAACGGATACCACATCGTCGCGGAATTCCTCGGGGTAAGGCTTAGACACAGCAACATCCTTCCAGGCCAGCCTTCCGGCAAGCCAGATGAGATGTCACCTATCCGTGCAGCAGACCCCGCAGTAAGGATCGACCGCACCTAACAAACATCGAAAACCCTGAGGATACTCATCACATGAGCTTCGATCCGAACGACCTACCCGAGGACACCCGACAGGAAATGATTGCCCAAGTACAGGTGACCTCCGTGGCTTGGAAGTTTCTACGTCACTTTTACAACGGTGATCTAGCGGCAGCCTGGAAAGTCATGCATCCAACACTGCGACTGTGTCTGAGCCAGTGGTGGGTGGATGCAAATCGAGACGCAATTCGTGGGGAAGGGCTTGATATTGAAGTGACCGCTGAGCAGCTCAGCAGTCAGGCTGGGCCCCAGCACAAGCTCTGGCAACACTTCGAACGGGTCCTCTTACGCGATTTTTCACGAGCCTACCCACTCGACCCAGACCGAGCGGGTATCGGATCGCTGCTCAGAGTGATCGAAATGGATACCGAACTGTTGTACGTTCACCCGGATAGTCCTGAGGGACGACTATGGGCACCGGGCGAGAGCCTTCCTGTTTACCCGTTGGTCATAGGGCTGACGAACGGAGAGTGGAAGGTTCTGAACTGGGCTTCGGACGTCGTCCCGGAACCCGGATTCCCACCAACTCTCTCCCGCTAGTTGCGTGCCCTGCCTCTAGTTGACGGAGGCGATGAGCTGTCAGGATCGGCCGAACTCCGGTGAGATGTTCGCTAGACGGCCTCGACCGCTCCGATGCTGAGGTAGCGGTACACGGTGGCGCGGCTGGCGCCGATGATTTTCCCGATATCAGCCGGCGCGAGCCCCTGGGCCTTCAGCTCCCATGCATACTTGACGTTGTCATGATCGGTGGTGACTTCCCGCCGGCCCGCCTTGCGCCCGTGTTCTGCGGCGACAGCCATACCCGCCCTGGTTCGCTCGGCAAGCTGGTCACGATCAAGCTGTGCAAAAGCGGACATCACGGTCAACATGGCCCTACCCATCGGTCCGGTAGTACTGATGCCTTCTGTGACGCTGCGGAAGTGAACGCCGCGGTGTTCCAGATCATCGATAAGGGCCAGCAGGCTCCGGGTGTTGCGCCCCAATCGATCCAGCTTCCACACCACAACCTCGTCCCCCTTCCGGAGGTGATCGAGCAACTTGTCGAGCTCCGGCCGGCTGGCCGTCGTTCCACTCACCCCATGGTCAGTGAAGATCCGATTACAGCCAGCCGCTGTCAGAGCAGCATGCTGCAGATCCGCGTTCTGCTCCAGAGTGCTGACTCTGGCATACCCGATGCTTCCCAACACCGTTCTCCTAACGCTTATCAAAGGCTTAGTTCTGCTTTGATGAGAATACTCGACCTGCGACACATTGCTGAGACAGATTGCGACCGTCGAACTTCCCGTCAATCCTGAGCTCACCGGTCCGCGGCTGAACCTGCTCGAACGTCTAATCAAGGGATCCCTTGCTGAGATACCAGAAAACGGACCGTGGTCCGATCAGCGCCCATATATGGCACCCTCATGAGGCATCATGCCCACCTCACCGAACTCGACCTCACATGACTCCGCGCCGTGGACGGTATACCCACTGCCATGGAGCTCCCAACTACCCGGACCACCTCGACCTAGCGTGAACTCACTAGTCCCGAATGCCTCGATCTGAACTTGACCTCAGGAACTAGGGGCCCGGCCTAGGGCACGTGTTCGCCCGACGCAGGAAGAGAATCGAAGAACGACTCGGCGTCGCGCGCGATCAGCTCTGGGCATTCCAAAGCACCAGGTACCCTACGGCGGCATCGATTGTGCACACACACCAGCTGTTCGACCGGGGTCACCTGTCACCAAGAACCAATATTGCCCGGTGGGCTTCTGATCATGTCACTATCCTCTGGTCTAAAGACATCACCTGGGGCGAAGCCGTGCAAAGCTGCATTCCTCCGCAGGCCATTCCGCAGCAATAGGTATACGGAGAAGCCGGGGACTCATGGGCGGAGCAACCGGATTCCCTTCCCCGGCGTATGGGTCGGGAGCACACTGGTGTCTAAGCGAGTGTCGAACCTGCGGTCGGTGCTGACAGGGAGAGAGGGATCTTGTGACTATTACGCTGCAGAGAATGAGGGACTTCGAACCACAGAGGCCTCTTCCCGGGCAGTTTTCCTTGGCCGTGGCTCGGCATACGGCGCAGACTTGGCCGTCCAAAGAGGTCGACGACTATGCCGCAGAGCGTTCGAGCATGTTGCACAGGCTAGTCGACGACCTGGAGCTTCCCGTCCAGTCATGGGGCGGCACGGACGACGAATACTCGCACGAGGTCGTCGAGATCATTGTGGGCCTGGCATCGGCCGTAATCGCGGCTTTCGCACCGGCCCTAATTAGCCTTATCAGCAGGAGGTCAAAAGGCAAGGAGGAGCCGTCAGTTCCAGGTTTCAAGCTTACGAACTCCCGGGGAGAGACACTGACGCTCACCTTCGAGGACCGGAGAGGAGACGTCGACAGGCAGATGCTGGATCAGTTAACAGCGTTTTTGTCACGATCCGCGGCGGATGCCAGCTAGCAGTACTGCCAGAGAGGTTGGCTCTCCGGTGATGGGGAATTTGCCTTCGAAGGCGGCGTGGGTCCGTAGTAATTGTATTTGTGGAACCATCTTGGCCGGGCAGCCTGCCTGGTTGACTCGCTGGCCCAAGGGCGACTGAAGGCCTCAGTCGTCCGAGAGAGCACGGTGGAAGCACTCGAACTCCCCGCCACTCTGCGGCAGGTACGCCCAGGTTTTTCGACCTTGATGTCCAGGTTGGTACAGGTATCGCACTAGAGGCGGGACTTATAGGCCGACCCGTTGTCAGGCTGGCCTCTGTGGATCGTCATGCCGCAAGTTTCCACAGTCCTCAATAGGCGGGCGCAGGCACTTCCTTCCATACCCCAGGCAACCTACCCTTGGCCCGTGGCTACGTTGGCGCCAGCACCACGTTGGACTGTAAAGCCGTCAGCGGCGTGATCAAAACGAACCAATCAAGGTTATTGCCAAAGATCATTGTCAAGGTCGCGGCACGGGGCCACAATGGTGACACCGCCTGCTTCGGCGGGCATCCGACATGAGGTGAGAGTCATGGGCTGGAGAGACGACAAAATCATCCCTGACCAAAAGGCCAGGACCACACCGTCGATCGCCGCCCACGACGGCCTTTTGCATATGGTTCACCTCGGGGATTCATCCAACGATATCTGGTACGCCACATTCAACGGAGAGAATTGGTCGGCGGATGTCCGAATTCCAGATGAGAAGAGCTGGGTAGGACCCACCCTCGCTGGATTTTCTGGTGGTCGCCTGCATATGGTTCACCTCGGTGACACCTCCCACGATATTTGGCACAACAGGCATGATCGGGACGGGTGGGCGGAAGACGTCAAAGTCCCCAACCAGCAGTCCAGTGCTGCGCCGTCGATAGCGGAGTTCGACGGAAAGATGCACATGGTGCACCTTGGCAGCAACACTCACGACATTTGGCACGCCACATTCGACGGCAATGCCTGGTCCGACGACGTTCGAATTCCCAACCAGAAGAGCTGGGTAGCGCCGTCATTAGCTGCCATCGACGGTAAACTCCATATGGTGCACTTGGGCGACACCTCGCATGACATTTGGCAGGCCACATTCGACGGCAATGCTTGGTCCGACGACGTTCGAATTCCCAACCAGAAAAGCAGGGGAGCCCCGGCATTGGCGGAGCACGACGGCCGTCTACACATGGTCCACATGGGCGATTCTTCCAACGACATCTGGCACTCCATTCTTGGCGTAGACGGATGGTCCAACAATACGCGAATACCCAATCAAGAGACGGGGTCAGCGCCTTCCCTGGCATCGTTCGGGAACTTTCTTTATATAGTACATCTCGGCACAACTTCGCATACGATTTGGTTTTCCCAGTGGGATCCTTCGTACGTATATCCCACGTCCGAGATTTGGGCTACTAAGCCACGGGTGGACGGATCACCAGAAACAAAACAGGTGATTTCGGCTACCGGCCACCGAAGAGTGGAGGGCACTGATCCGCAACCTACTAATCTGACCGTTCGACTTCGCCACCACCAGCGCTTCTTTTGGGACCAAACTCTGGCGACGAAGACCGTGACAGGACTGAATATAGATACCACTATTAGTTATGAATGCCCAGGTGAAAGTTCTGGCATCAGCGTGAACCACTGGAATGTTTTCGCAGAGGTTGAAACCCGGGAGGACGGCAAAGCGCAGTCGCAAAGAACCGGTGTCAAAGGGTGCCGTCAGCCAAACGGAGGGTCGGGAGGTGGGCCAACCCCAGAACAGATTGCGATGGAGAATGTCGCTCCTCCGCCTCCCCCTCAGCCAACTGCGCAGGACCCGAAGCACGCGGCTCATCACCTGAGACTTGATGATCCGAGCATCCCCTCCTTTACTGCGGCGACGCCACGGACCAGGGGAGAACTATGGCTCGAAGCTGGTGAAGGATCCGCAGTATTGCCGAAACGGACAGGTGCGGCTGTCAAGGCTGCGTGGACTGCAGCTTGTGCAGGTGGAGACCGCTATCCGAACAATTGTGCTCATTTTCTCTCGAATGCGTTCATTGTAGCTGGCTACAGTGAGCTGCTCACACGCGGGGCGCGTTGCCCTACTGGCCGCCCCATACGCGCCCGCGAGATGCGGCAGTGGTTCATCGAAATGGCCGCCACCCCGAATGTAGGCAGGACGTCGAATGTTCCCACGAGAAACACTGGGCCGTGGGCAGTCTTTCAGTTAGACGAAGATGCATACTGGGGCGGCCACGTTGCTCTTCTTGACACGGACGCATGGGAATATGTTGGCACAGGTTGGTACAGCAATTGGACCCAATATTTGTATCAGTGGTGAGCATCTTTTGCCTTCCCGCATGAAAGGCTAAGCTAACAACAGTAGCGGATGAAAAAACCTGATCACCGACGAGTCCGCAAAAAATATACGGAATAACGCCAGCAGACAGCGGGCATTATCAGAACTCATCAACAAATCGATCGAGAATCATATTAAACAATAGGTGACTTCTGCTCAGGTCATCACTGATCTGGTCAAACTGTCCTGTGAGGTCGCAGCTAAAGAAAACGGGGGTACAGTTACACACCAGCGCAGACGGTAAAAACGCTGAGCAATTCGGTATCAAATTTTTGGACGAACAAGCCATAGCCCTCTCCCCTCAAATACGCTGATCGACCACTGCCCGTTGAAGGCAGAATGTCGGCTTCGTAAGCGATGATGAGGCTATGTTCCATACTGTGCCTGTTCCCTCCCGTGTCGGTGATCTGCTTTTGGCAGATTCCAAGCCCCAGCCTTCCTTTCCCTGGCGGCCTATGCCGTGGAAGGAGCACATGCACGACCTGCCCGAAGTCATCGATGTACTCAATCGAATGCCAGAGCGGGTCGATCGAGACTCCACGCGAGAACTAGTTCTTGCCGAGCTGGAGGCCGGTCATACCCTCGCCGCTTTCATAGGAGCAATGGTGTGGGGGTACGGCACCACTGGATACGGGCCAGTAAGGACTCGATGGATACTCACCGGCATCAAGACGAGCCCCATCACCACGCCTGTCCTACCGTCTGTAAGCGACAGATTGTCAGCCGGCGTCGAGTACGTACGGAAGAACGGGGCCGTCGAAGGCTTCCGTTTCATGAACATCGACAACAGGATCAAGCACCTCGGTGCTGCCTACTTCACAAAGTGGTTGTACTTTTCCTCATCCCTCACCAGTGCTGATGACGCCCAGGCAGCTCCAATTCTCGACGCACAGGTCGCTAAGTGGTTGTTGGTAGAAGCTGCTCTTCGACTCGACACCGATGAAACAGCTTCCTATGAGAAATACGTGCAGGTCCTCAATGACTGGGGCCACGAGTACGGCCGTACTGCAGTTCAGGTCGAAAAAATCATCTTCGGATTGGCGACTGGGCGCGGTTGATACCATCCTTGACCTAGTTCGATGACCCCGGAGCAAGGTCTTACACCGGCTGGGCTGTGGTCGGTTTCGGGCAGCTCCGGCAGGACCAGTCGCTTGTCGGCGGTCTAAGCACCCTGCTGAGAAACGTTCAGAGCAAGTTGTTACCGACAACTGATCGCAGCGGCCTTTCTAAGCACCGTCATCGGCAGTAGATCGAGGGTTCCTTGCATCATCGCTGCTCGTATAGCTGTAGGCACAAACCGGTCGTTTTTTGGCGTTACACTGCACGCCCATCTACTGGTGTAGGACCTGGGCTGCGTTAAATATTAACCGAGCGTCGGCAGATTTGTCGATTCTGGTTACATATGACTGTGACAGGTTTGAGTGGCTGGCTCTTTTACATGATCGGCTCTGCAAAGACCCCGTCGAACACACCCTGAGCCTGACCATTGATCTCGATCCGTTCAGGAATCATCCCCGCAGCAACAAGCCCCTTCCACTGACGTAACAGTCTTCGGGACAACGGGCAGCCACCCTCCCCTGACCCTGACGATCAAACCCGAATTGCACTCTTCCGTCCTCGCTCCCCAGAGCAGATCGGCGGAAGAATGGGAATTCGGATCGAGTACCGCAAGTGAGTAGTCCGATGACGAGGCGCGTAGTCACCACTCTTGTTCGCTTCTTC